>NZ_LZZW01000029.1:67500-231814 GCF_014170375.1 Variovorax sp. UMC13
GTTCTGTAAGCCTGTGAAGGTGCGTTGTAAAGCGTGCTGGAGGTATCAGAAGTGCGAATGCTGACATGAGTAGCGTTAAAGGGGGTGAAAAGCCCCCTCGCCGTAAGCGCAAGGTTTTCTACGCAACGTTCATCGGCGTAGAGTGAGTCGGCCCCTAAGGCGAGGCAGAGATGCGTAGCTGATGGGAAACAGGTCAATATTCCTGTACCGATATATAGTGCGATGTGGGGACGGATCTTAATAGGTCATCCAGTTATTGGATTATTCTGGTTTAGTTGGATGTAGGCGTGCATTAGGCAAATCCGGTGCACATATACCGAGGCCAACGATCGAGCGGACTTGTCCGTGAAGTGACTGAACGAGGTTCCAGGAAAAGCCACTAAGCTTCAGCTATATACGACCGTACCGCAAACCGACACTGGTGCGCGAGATGAGTATTCTAAGGCGCTTGAGAGAACTCAGGAGAAGGAACTCGGCAAATTGACACCGTAACTTCGGAAGAAGGTGTGCCCTATTAGTGTGTAGTGAACAACGAAGCATGAATGGGTTGCAAAAAATCGGTGGCTGCGACTGTTTATTAAAAACACAGCACTCTGCAAACACGAAAGTGGACGTATAGGGTGTGACGCCTGCCCGGTGCTGGAAGATTAAATGATGGGGTGCAAGCTCTTGATTGAAGTCCCAGTAAACGGCGGCCGTAACTATAACGGTCCTAAGGTAGCGAAATTCCTTGTCGGGTAAGTTCCGACCTGCACGAATGGCGTAACGATGGCCACACTGTCTCCTCCTGAGACTCAGCGAAGTTGAAATGTTTGTGATGATGCAATCTCCCCGCGGAAAGACGGAAAGACCCCATGAACCTTTACTGTAGCTTTGTATTGGACTTTGAACAGATCTGTGTAGGATAGGTGGGAGGCTTTGAAGCAGGGTCGCTAGATCTTGTGGAGCCAACGTTGAAATACCACCCTGGTGTGTTTGAGGTTCTAACCTAGGTCCATTATCTGGATCGGGGACAGTGCATGGTAGGCAGTTTGACTGGGGCGGTCTCCTCCCAAAGCGTAACGGAGGAGTTCGAAGGTACGCTAGTTACGGTCGGACATCGTGACGATAGTGCAATGGCATAAGCGTGCTTAACTGCGAGACTGACAAGTCGAGCAGATGCGAAAGCAGGACATAGTGATCCGGTGGTTCTGTATGGAAGGGCCATCGCTCAACGGATAAAAGGTACTCTGGGGATAACAGGCTGATACCGCCCAAGAGTTCATATCGACGGCGGTGTTTGGCACCTCGATGTCGGCTCATCTCATCCTGGGGCTGTAGCCGGTCCCAAGGGTATGGCTGTTCGCCATTTAAAGAGGTACGTGAGCTGGGTTTAAAACGTCGTGAGACAGTTTGGTCCCTATCTTCCGTGGGCGCTGCAGATTTGAGGAAGCCTGCTCCTAGTACGAGAGGACCGGAGTGGACACACCTCTGGTGTATCGGTTGTCACGCCAGTGGCATTGCCGAGTAGCTAAGTGTGGAAGAGATAACCGCTGAAAGCATCTAAGCGGGAAACTCGTTTCAAGATGAGATCTGCCGGGGCCTTGAGCCCCCTGAAGAGTCGTTCGAGACCAGGACGTTGATAGGTCAGGTGTGGAAGCGCAGTAATGCGTTAAGCTAACTGATACTAATTGCTCGTGAGGCTTGACCCTATAACTTTGATCAGACCGAAAGGTCGCGAATACATGATCAAGGTGTTATGCCAAGTTGACGCATTCAAAATAATTCGCCAAAAGCTGATTCCAAACTCTATGAATTCGTTTGATTGATCGTGTGATCAGTCAGACAACAAGTTATGCCTGATGACCATAGCGACGTGGTACCACTCCTTCCCATCCCGAACAGGACAGTGAAACGCGTCAGCGCCGATGATAGTGCGGGTTCCCGTGTGAAAGTAGGTCATCGTCAGGCTCTTACAGCCCTAGACAAGCCCCAACCGACCGGTTGGGGCTTTTCTTTTTGGGGAAATGGAATCGCTCTGGATCCCGGGTTCCATTCGGATTCGATGGCGCGATGCATCAACCCCGAGATCCGGCGAATTCAGCCGGTACTCGTCTCGGCATTCACCCACGGAGGTGTATCGCCCGGCTGCTGCGGCACGATCTTTCCCTCGGCCTTTTTCGCCTTGAGCTGCCGCAGCATGTCGGCCAGCGTCTTGCCCGGTTCGTCGCGGAAACGCTCTGGCAGCACAGCGATGGCGTCCATCCGGTCCACGCGAAAGCCGCGGAAATCATCGCGCAGTTCGCACCAGGTCGACAGGGTCCAGACCTTGCCCCAATAGAAGCAGCCCAGCGGTCGCACGGTGCGTTCGCTGGCGTCGCCGGACACGTCGCGGTAGCTCAGCCGGAGCTTGTGGTGCGACTGCACGCTCTCGCGCAGGGTCTGCAGCCGCATGCGCAAGGTTTCGTCCAGGCCCATGGCGGGCGCATAAAGTGCCAGCGCCTCCGCGGAGACCCGCGCCGCCGGCGGCAGCACCGAGAGGATCTTGCCCAGGCTGCTCTCGATGTCGCGCGCCAGCGCCGGGTCGACCCAGCTCTGGGCCATCCGCGCTGCCGCCACCAGTGCAGAGGCTTCGTCCTGGGTGAACATCAGCGGGGGCAGCTCGAAGCCCGCGCCCAGCCGATAGCCGACGCCGGCCTCGCCCTCGATCGGCACGCCCTGGTGCTGCAGGTCCGCCACGTCGCGGTAGACGGTGCGTTCCGACACCTCGAGCCGTTGCGCGAGAAAGGCCGCCGTGGTGAGACGGCGGCCGCGGATGAGCTGCACCAGCTGGAAGAGGCGGTCGGCGCGGCGCATCGCTGTGTCTTCTTCAGGATCAGCGCACGCCGATGTGGATCGATACCTTGTCCGGTCCCTCATAGGCTTCGAAGTCGCTGCGGTAGCTGCGTGCGACTTCCGGGTGCGCCTCGAAGTACTGCCAGATATGCTGCCAGGTGGCGATCACCACTTGCGGCATCGGGCCCTGGGCAGTGAACACGAGGTAGTCGCCGGCTTCGATGGCCACGCTGTCCGCACCACCCGAGACGGCCACGCCGGCCGTCAGGTCGAAGGCGCCATGGGCGTCGGACGCGTAGCCCGAGTAGACGCCGAAGATCCGTGCGTCGCCGGTGCGCCGCGGTGTCGATGCCGCGATCTGTTCGCTGAAGAAGCGGTTCCACAGCGCGCCGATCCGGGCGTTGTCCGGCGACGCTTCGTCGCGGCTGGTGGTGCGGACCGCAATGCCTGCGACCCGGAAGGCGCCCTGCTGTTGGCGGGTGGGTTCCATCCTGTTCTCCTGCTCAAAGAAAGTGCGAACATTGTCGGTGCGGTTGATGTGGCCGCTGCGATGCAGCGGCGCCGAATCATTGCGGGTCAGGCCAAGGCGTGCAGGCCGACTTCGTTGCCCTCGGTGTCGCGCATGTGGGCGATGAAGCCCATGCCGGGCGGCAGGGCCGACTTGGGCGCGACGACCTGGCCGCCGGCCGGCTCGATGCGCGCGAGCACGGCGTCGATGCTGGGCGTGCAGTCCAGGTAGATGCGGATGCTGCTGCCGGTGCGTGCGGCGGCGCTGGCACCCGCCTGCAGGGCGCCGCCGGTGGCGGGCCTGTCATAGGGGAACACCGCCAGCGCGTCGCCGCCGAGGCTTTCGCGGCGCAGCTTGCGGGCCAGCACGGTCTCATAGAAGGCCTGGGCGCGGTCGAGGTCGGCGACCGGGATCTCGAACCAGCTGATGACGTTCTGTGTGGACATGGAGGGCTCTCTTTCGTGTCTGTTGAAGGAGCCTCGATGGTGCGGACCGCCTCCTGACAACGTCTTGTCAGGAGCCTGTCGCACCGGGCGAAAAAAAGCCCGCAGCTTCGAAAAGCATGCGGGCTTCATGGGGGGCGTGAACCTGGCTTAGAGCACTTCGCTCGCGAAGTCCGCCAGCCGCGAACGCTCGCCGCGCGCCAGCGTGATGTGCCCGCTGTGCGGCCAGCCCTTGAACTTGTCGACCGCGAAGGTCAGACCCGACGAGCCCTCCGTGAGGTAGGGCGTGTCGATCTGCGCCAGGTTGCCCATGCAGATGATCTTGGTGCCCGGGCCGGCCCGGGTAATCAGCGTCTTCATCTGCTTGGGCGTGAGGTTCTGCGCCTCGTCGATGATCACGTACTTGTTGAGGAAGGTCCGGCCGCGCATGAAGTTCATGCTCTTGATCTTGATGCGGCTACGGATCAGCTCGTTGGTGGCCGCGCGGCCCCATTCGCCGGCCCCGCCGCCATCGCCCTTGGCCAGGAACTCGAGGTTGTCGTCGAGCGCCCCCATCCACGGGCCCATCTTCTCTTCCTCGGTGCCGGGCAGGAAACCGATGTCCTCGCCCACGCTCACGGTGGCGCGGGTCATGATGATCTCGGTGTAGCGGCGGTCGTCGAGCACCTGCGTCAGGCCCGAGGCCAGCGCCATCAGCGTCTTGCCGGTGCCGGCGGTGCCGGTCAGCGTGACGAAGTCGATGTCCGGGTCCATCAGCAGGTTCATCGCGAAGTTCTGCTCGCGGTTGCGGGTGCTCACGCCCCACACGGCATTCTTGCCCGACGCGTAGTCCTTGAGCGTCTTGAGCACCGCGGTCTTGTCGCGGATCTCGGTCACGCGCGCGTACATGCTCGGCTCGCCGGGGGCCTCGAAGAAGACGAACTGGTTGATGTAGAGGTTCGGCACGATCGGCCCGCTGATGCGGTAGAAGGTGCTGCTGCCGCTCTGCCAGCTCTCGACGGTCTTGCTCTGGCGGGTCCAGAAGTCGGCCGGCAGCGCGTAGGAGCCGGCGTAGAGCAGGTCGCCGTCTTCCAGCGTCTTGTCGTTCTGGTAGTCGTCGGCCGCCAGGCCCAGCGCGCGCGCCTTGACGCGCATGTTGATGTCCTTGGACACCAGCACGACTTCCTGCTTGGGCTGACCCGGGCGGTCCTGCGCATACAGATTGCGCAGGGCCTGCACCACGCCCAGGATCTGGTTGTCGGCCTTGCCCTGGGGCAGGCTGGTGGGCAGCGTGTAGTCGAGCGGTGAGGTCTGGAAGAACAGCTTGCCGCCGGCCTCGCGATGGCCGGTGGTGTCGAGCTTCAAGCCCTTGGCAATGTCGGCGTCCTTGGCACCGGCCAGCGCATCCAGCGTGCGGCTGGTCTGGCGTCCGTTGCGCGCGACCTCGGTCGTGCCCTTCTTGTGGCCATCGAGTTCTTCCAGCACGATCATCGGCAGGAAGACGTCGTGCTCCTCGAAGCGGAACAGGCACATCGGGTCGTGCAGCAGCACGTTGGTGTCGAGCACGAACAACTTGGTCGGGCCGGTCGACTTGGCGCGCCGCGGGCGGGCGCTTTCCTGGGCGCCGTTGCGTGCGCGCGGCGCCGGGCTGGCCGCGACGGGCGCGGGTGCCGGCGGCGTCGTCGGCACGGGCGCGCGTTCCGGGGCGCGCTCGGCACGTGCCTGCGGCGCGGCGGGCGCCACCTCGGGTTGGGGGACCGGCCGCGGCTTGGTCTCGATCTGGCGGGCCACCTCGGGCGCGGGGGGCGTGGCCACGCGCGGGGCGGCGGCGCCCTGGCTGTGGTCGTCGAACAGTTCCAGTGCGCGGGGGCCGTTGCCGCGTGCGTTCTCCGTGGTCCGGCTGCCGCGGCGCGGCGCCTTGGTGGACGCGGCCGGTGCGTCGATCGCGTCAGGCGAGAGAAGGGCGGCGCGTTTCGTGGGAGCGGGAGGCAAGGGCATGGGGCAGTGTGCTCGCAAAAATGAAGCCGGAAAACGAAAAAGCCGCCTGAAGACCAGGGCGGCTTTGTTCGGGGGATGCGGTCGTGGAGCTCAACGGCATGAAGCCATTATGCACACCGTGCGTGCCGCATCGGTGTCACGTGGTGCGCCGCCAACAGGATCGCGGAAGACACACGTGACGAAGTGCAATCAAGCGGCCTTCTTGAGGGCCTTGACCGCCTTGAGGACGTCGTCGACATGGCCCGGCACCTTGAGGCCGCGCCATTCGGCCTTGAGGATGCCGTCGGCGCCGATCAGGAAGGTGCTGCGCTCGATGCCCTTGACCTTCTTGCCGTACATGATCTTGTTCTTGACCACGCCGAACATGTGGCACATCTTCTCTTCGGTGTCGGCGATGAGTTCGAAGGGCAGCTCGAGCTTGGCCTTGAATTCGTCGTGTGACTTCATGTTGTCACGCGAAACACCGAAAACAGTGGCGCCGGCCTTCACGAAATCCTTGTAGCGGTCCCGGAACTGCATGGCTTCGGTGGTGCAGCCTGGCGTGTTGTCCTTGGGATAGAAATACATCACCAGAACGTGCCCGAGGTGCGAGGTGTTCGACACCTTGAGCCCGCCGGTGGCATTGGACTCGAATTCGGGGATGGGTTTGTTGACAACGATCGCCATGAAACTTGTTTTCTCCGTTGGTTTCCATTCGTGCGGCTGCAAGGCCGAAAACGATGGAAGATTGGTCGTTGCTTGACTGAGAGGGGATCTGAGGGCGGATCGCCGTTCGCAACCCGGGATTTTAGCTCGAAATGCCCCCTAATTGCCAGCTTTTGGCTGCTCGACCAGCAGGGCCGCCACCACGTGGCGCCCCTCGCTCGCCAGGATGTTGTAGGTGCGGCAGGCGGCCGCGGTGTCCATGGTTTCGACGCCGGTGCGCTGCGCAATGAGCGCGCGAAGCCAGGCCGGTTGCGGAAAACGGATGCGCTGGCCGCTGCCGAAGATCACCAGCTCGGCGCCCAGGGCCGCGAGCTGGGCGAAGTGTTCCGGGCCCAGACCCTCGAAGTTCGCGCATTCCCAGGCGAAGCGCTCGCCGCGCGAGCCCAGCACCACGCTGTGCTCCACCCGCTCGTTGTTGATCGCCACCCAGCCCGGACCGTGTGCGGTGAGGGTCTGGGTGTCGGATTTGTCGGGTTGAAGCTTCATCTATAAGGCCGGGGAACTGTGGTCAAATTATAGGTTTTCCCCTGTGCAGGCACCCTCTGGAGGGACTTTGAAGCAGCTCAAGAAGTCGGCCAAACTGGCCAATGTTCTCTACGACGTCCGCGGCCCCATCGTCGATGCGGCGCGGCAGATGGAAGAGGATGGTCAGAAGATCATCAAGCTCAACATCGGCAACATGGCGCCGTTCGGCTTCGATGCGCCCGAAGAGATCCAGCAGGACATGATCCGCAACCTGCCGGATTCGGCGGGCTACTCGGACAGCAAGGGCATCTTCGCCGCGCGCAAGGCGGTGATGCACTACACGCAGCAGCAGGGCATCGAGGGTGTCACGCTCGACGACATCTACCTGGGCAACGGTGCCAGCGAGCTGATCGTGATGGCCACCAATGCGCTGCTGGACGACGGCGACGAGCTGCTGGTGCCCATGCCCGACTACCCGCTGTGGACCGCGGCCGTGTCGCTGTCCGGCGGCAAGCCGGTGCACTACCTGTGCGAGGAAGACAACCACTGGATGCCGAGCCTGGCCGACATCCGCGCCAAGATCACGCCGCGCACCCGCGGCATCGTGGTGATCAACCCCAACAACCCCACCGGCGTGCTCTATTCCGACGAGCTGCTGCGCGGCATGGTGGCGATCGCGCGCGAACACGGCCTGGTGCTGCTGGTCGACGAGGTCTACGACAAGGTGCTCTACGAGGACGCCAAACACACGGCCATGGCCAGCCTGTCGACCGACGTGCTGACGATCACCTTCAACTCGCTGTCCAAGGCCTACCGCTCCTGCGGCTACCGCGCCGGCTGGATGATCGTGTCGGGCCCGAAGGCCAACGCCACCGACTACATCGAAGGCCTGAACATGCTGGCCAACCTCAAGCTCGGCTCCAACGTGCCGGGCCAGTGGGCGATCCAGACCGCGCTCGGCGGCTACCAGAGCATCAAGGACCTGGTGAAGCCCGGTGGCCGCCTGCGCCGCCAGCGCGACCTGGCCTACGAACTGATCACGGCCATTCCCGGCGTGAGCTGCGTCAAGCCCGAGGCCGCGCTCTACATGTTCCCGAAGCTGGACCCGGTGATGTACCCGATCGCGGACGACCGCGAGTTCTTCATGCAGGTGCTGCGCGAGACGCGCGTGATGCTGGTGCAGGGATCGGGCTTCAACTTCCCGGACAACCAGCATTTCCGCATCGTGTTCCTGCCCCACGAGGAAGACCTGCGCGAGGCCATCAACCGCATCGCCAAGTTCCTCGAGCGCTACCGCGCCCGCTTCGCCTGAGTGCGCACCGCGCGGCCCTCCGTCCCCTTTCGTTTTGACTGAAGTTGTATCCATGAAACCCATCCAGGTCGGCCTGCTCGGCATCGGCACCGTCGGTAGCGGCACGTTCAACGTGCTCCAGCGCAATCAGGAAGAAATCAAGCGCCGCGCCGGCCGCGGCATCGAGATCACCATGGTGGCCGACCTCGACACCGACCGGGCCCGCGCGGCCGTCGGCGAAGGCGTGCAGGTGGTGGCCGACGCGCGCGCCGTGATCGCCAACCCGGACATCGACATCGTGATCGAGCTGATCGGCGGCTACGGCATCGCCAAGCAGCTGGTGCTCGAGGCCATCGCGGCCGGCAAGCATGTGGTCACGGCCAACAAGGCGCTGCTCGCGGTGCACGGCACCGAGATCTTCGCCGCGGCCCAGCAGAAGGGCGTGATGGTCGCGTTCGAAGCGGCCGTGGCCGGCGGCATCCCGATCATCAAGGCGCTGCGCGAAGGCCTGACCGCCAACAGCATCCAGTGGATCGCCGGCATCATCAACGGCACCACCAACTTCATCCTGTCCGAGATGCGCGACAAGGGCCTGGACTTCGCCACCGTGCTCAAGGAGGCGCAGCGCTTGGGCTACGCCGAAGCCGACCCGACCTTCGACATCGAAGGCGTGGATGCCGCGCACAAGGTCACGCTGATGAGCGCGATCGCCTTCGGCATCCCGGTGCAGTTCGACAAGGCGCACGTCGAGGGCATCACCAAGCTGGCCGCGCAGGACATCAAGTACGCCGAACAGCTGGGCTACCGCATCAAGCTCTTGGGCATCACGCGCCGCGCCGCCGGCGGCATCGAGCTGCGGGTGCACCCCAGCCTGGTGCCGGCCAAGCGCCTGCTGGCCAACGTCGAGGGCGCGATGAACGCGGTGGTGGTGCACGGCGACGCCGTGGGCACCACGCTCTACTACGGCAAGGGCGCGGGCAGCGAGCCCACCGCCAGCGCGGTCATCGCCGACCTGGTCGACATCACGCGCCTGCACACGGCCGACGCCGCGCAGCGCGTGCCGCACCTGGCCTTCCACCCCAACGCGATGAGCGACGACCTGAAGATCGTGCCCATGCGCGAGGTGGTCACCAGCTACTACCTGCGCCTGCGCGTGGCCGACGAGGCCGGCGTGCTGGCCAAGGTCACGGGCCTGCTGGCCAGCGCGGGCATCAGCATCGACGCGGTGCTGCAACGCGAAGCCGACGAAGTGGGCGGTGAGGGCTCGACCCAGACCGACCTGATCATCCTCACGCACGACACGCGCGAAGGCACGCTCGACGACGCGATGGTCGAGCTGCAGGCGTTGCCGACCGTGCTGGCGCCGATCGTGCGCCTGCGCAAGGAAGAGCTGTCCTGATGCGCTACCTCTCGACCCGCGGCGACGTCGAGCGCCGCCAGTTCTGCGACATCCTGCTCGAGGGCCTGGCGCCCGACGGCGGCCTGTACCTGCCCGAGCACTACCCGCAGGTCGATGCGGCCACGCTGGCGAAGTGGCGCGGGCTGCCCTATGCCGAGCTGGCCTACGAGATCCTCTCGCTCTACATCGACGACATCCCGGCCGAGGAACTGAAGGCGCTGTGCGCGAAGACGTACACGGCCGAGGTCTTCGGCTCCGAAGAGATCGTGCCGCTGCGCGAGCTCGAGGACGGCGTGTATCTCGAAGGTTTGTCCAATGGCCCCACGCTGGCCTTCAAGGACATGGCGATGCAGCTCCTGGGCAACCTGTTCGAGTACGAACTGGGCCGCCGCGGCGCGCAGCTCAACATCCTGGGCGCGACCAGCGGCGACACCGGCAGCGCGGCCGAGTACGCGATGCGCGGCAAGAAGGGCGTGCGCGTGTTCATGACCTCGCCCGACGGCCGCATGAGCCCCTTCCAGCAGGCCCAGATGTTCAGCCTGCAGGACGCGAACATCCACAACATCGCCATCGAAGGCGTGTTCGACGACTGCCAGGACATCGTCAAGGCCGTGTCGAACGACCTGGGCTTCAAGCGCAAGTACCGCATCGGCACCGTCAACTCGATCAACTGGGCGCGGCTGCTGGCGCAGGTCGTCTACTACTTCGCCGGCTACTTCCAGGCCACGGGCAGCGACGACAAGCCGGTGAGCTTCACCGTGCCCTCGGGCAACTTCGGCAATGTCTGCGCGGGCCATGTGGCGCGCATGATGGGCCTGCCGATCCGCACGCTGGTGGTCGCCACCAACGAGAACGACGTGCTCGACGAGTTCTTCCGCACCGGCGTCTACCGCGTGCGCGCGGCCGCCGACACGCACGAAACCTCGAGCCCCTCGATGGACATCTCCAAGGCCAGCAACTTCGAGCGCTTCGTGTTCGACCTGCTGGGCCGCGACGGCGCCAAGACCCGGGCGCTGTTCGAAGGCGAACTCGGCCGCACCGGCCGCTTCGACCTGAGCGCCGACCCGGTGTTCGCGCAGGCGGCCGAGCGCTTCGGCTTCGTCAGCAGCCGCAGCACGCATGCCGACCGGCTGGCCACGATCCGCGACACCGACAAGCGCTTCGCCGTGCTGATCGACACCCACACCGCCGACGGCGTGAAGGCCGCGCGCGAACACCTGACGCCCGGCGTGCCGATGATCATTCTCGAGACCGCGCTGCCGATCAAGTTCGCCGAGACCATCGTCGAGGCGCTGGGCCACGAGCCCGCGCGGCCGGCCCGCTTCGAGGGCATCGAGGACCTGCCCAAGCGCGTGGTCAAGCTGCCCGCCGACGCCGAGGCCGTGAAGGCCTACATCGCGGAACACTGCGACTAGCGGCATGCACGTCATCGGCTTCGCGGGGTACTCGGGCGCCGGCAAGACCACGCTGGTCGAGCGGCTGATCCCCGTGCTGAAGCGGCAGGGTCAGCGGGTGTCGGTGGTCAAGCATGCGCACCACAAGTTCGACGTCGACCATCCGGGCAAGGACAGCTACCGCCACCGCGAGGCCGGTGCCTTCGAGGTGGTGGTCGCCTCCGACCAGCGGCTCGCGCTGATGCGCGAGTTCGAGCAGCCCGCGCAGCTGTCGGTGCACCACCTGATCGCCGAGCTCTACGAGGGCGTCGACTGGGTGCTGGTCGAGGGCTTCAAGCACGCCGACCTGTGGAAGATCGAGGTGCTGCGCCAGAGCGGCCCCGACGAGGACGCACGGCCGGCGCAGTACCCCGACGACACCTTCGTGGCCGCGCTCGCCACCGACCGGCCCGACGCGCTGCCCGAGCCGACCCTGCGGCCGGTGTTCCATCTCGACGACGTCGAAGGCATCGCGCGGTGGTTGCTCGACAATGCGCATCGCTTCGACTACAAGGCCGAGAACCATGAGCTCTCCTTCCGCTGAACGCCCCCGGCTCACGCCCCTCGACGAAGCGCTGGCGAGCCTGCTCGCCCGGGCCCGTCCGCTGGAGGCGCAGAGCGTTTCGACCTTCGAGGCCGATGGCCGCGTGCTGGCGCAGGACGTGGTGTCCGGCCTCACGGTGCCGCCGCGCGACAACAGTTCAATGGACGGCTACGCGGTGCGCGCGGCCGACTGCACCAGTGCGGGCGCGGTGCTCACGGTCGCGCAGCGCATCCCGGCCGGCAGCGTGGGCACGCCGCTCGCGGCCGGCACCGCGGCGCGCATCTTCACCGGCGCGCAGATCCCCGAGGGCGCCGACGCGGTCGTGATGCAGGAAGAGGCTGCCGCGCTGCCCGAAGAGGGCACGCTGGGACGCGTGCGCATCGACACCGTGCCGGCCGCGGGCCAATGGATCCGCCGTGCCGGCGAGGACGTGGCGCGCGGCGACGTGGTGCTCGCGCGCGGCGCGCGGCTGGGCCCGGCGGCGCTGGGCCTGGCGGCCAGCGTGGGTTTCGACCGCCTGCAGGTCGCGCGGCGGCCGCGGGTGGCGCTGCTGTCGACCGGCGACGAACTCGTGATGCCCGGCGAGGTCGCGCCCGAGGCCATGAAGCCCGGCGCGATCTACAACTCCAACCGCTTCTTCATGCGTGCGCTGCTGCAGCGCCTGGGCTGCGAGGTGAGCGACCTGGGCCTGGTGCCCGACCGGCGCGACGCGACCATCGAGGCGCTGCGCAGCGCGGCCGAAGACAACGACCTGATCATCACCACCGGCGGCGTGTCGGTGGGCGAAGAGGACCACATCAAGGGCGCGGTCGAGGCGCTGGGCGAACTGCAGCTGTGGTCGCTGGCGATCAAGCCGGGCAAGCCCTTTGCCTATGGCCGCATCGGCCAGGCGCACCTCACGGGCCTGCCGGGCAACCCGGTCTCCAGCTTCATGACCTTCGTGCTGCTGGTGCGCCCCTTCCTGCTGGCGCTGCAGGACGCGACGCAGGTGGCGCCGCAGCCGGTGGCTCTGCGCGCCGACTTCGACTGGCCGCGCGCCGACCGCCGGCGCGAGTTCCTGCGCGCGCGCCGCAATGCAGAAGGCGGGCTCGACCTGTTCCCCAACCAGAGCTCGGGCGTGCTGACCTCCGCGGTGTGGGGCGACGGCGTGGTCGACAACCCGGCGGGTCAGTCGATCCACAGGGGCGACACGGTGCAGTTCATCTCCTTCGCCACGCTGCTGGGCTGAGGCGGCCATGAGGATCGCGATCCGCTATTTCGCCTCGGTGCGCGAGGCCCTGGGCGGCGGCGAAACCGTCGACACCCAGGCCGCCACGCTGGCCGAACTGCGCGACGAACTCATCGCACGCGGCGCGCCGCATGCCACGGCCCTGGCCCGAGGCAAGGCCGTGCGCATGGCGCTGGACCAGGCCATGAGCGTCGAATCGGCCTCGCTGCACGAGGGCTGCGAGGTCGCCTTCTTTCCGCCTGTGACGGGCGGCTAGCGCAAGGCGAGCAGCCGTTCGCGCAGCGCATCGCTGACCGGCGTCATCGGCGCGCGCAGGTGGTCGTCGCCGATCACGCCCGCATCGGCCAGCCAGGCCTTGAGCGGCGCCGGGTTGGGTTCGGCGAAGAGCAGCGCGATCAGCGGCTGCAGCGCCTGCCAGAGCGGCCGCGCCTCGGCCAGCCGGCCCTCGCCGACCAGCCGCAGCAGCTGCACGAACTTTTCCGTCTCCACATGCGTGCTGGCCGCGATCGCGCCGGCGCCGCCCTCGGCCACGGTCGAGAAGATCTGCGCGTCCTCGCCCGCCAGCACCTGCAGCGCGCCATCGGCGATCAGCGCGCGGGTCTTGGCCATGTCGCCGCCGCAGTCCTTGAGCGCCTGGATCTTCGGATGGGCCGCCAGCGTGCGCAGCGTGTCCAGCGACAGCGTGGCGCCGGTGCGGTAGGGGATGTCGTAGACGATCAGCGGCACGCTGCTCGCATCGGCGATCGCGCTGAACCAGCCGACCAGGCCCTGCTGCGAGGGGCGGATGTAGCTGGGCGCGGGCACCAGCAGCCCGTGGAGGCCATTGTCGGCAAGCCGGCGCACCCAGCCCAGCGTCTGGCCCAGGTGATAGCCGGAGATCCCCATCACGCGCGGCAGCGCGGGCGCCGCCGCAGCCACGGTGGCCAGCACCGCCAGCTGTTCGTCTTCGTCGAGCGCGGCGGCCTCGCCGGTCGAGCCGCAGACCACGAAGCCGGCGATGCCCTTGGGCGCGAGCCGGCGCACGAGCGCCGCGAGCGAGGGATGGTCGACCATGCCGTCGTGACGGAAGGGTGTGATCAGGGGAACCCAGAGGCCCGAGAAATCGGAGGGGGCGACAGAAGAAGAGGACACGCAATGCTCCTTGGTGCAGGAAGCGACCGATGGGAAAACCATCGTCGGTTGTGCGCGTGCCATGGGCTGCAGCCTGAGCCTTGCCGGTCCCGTCGCTCATCCGACGACGGAACCGCAGCTCCGGTCAGACGAGCTGTGGTTTTTTGGCTTTGCCGTTGCAGCGTGCGCACGCCCGGCCTTCGGACGAAGGCTGGTGGGGGTGCGCGGCGCGGCAGGGCATGGTGGCGAGTCTACCGCGATGCCACAATCCGCCGATGACCCGCGTTGCCATCCAGACCCATGATTTCGACCTGGCGCAGGAGATCGCGACGCTGCGTGCCGAAGATCCGCGTGTCGGCGCCGTCTGCAGCTTCGTCGGCACGGTGCGCGACCGGAACGATGGCAGTGCGGTCGCATCGATGGAACTCGAGCACTACCCCGGCATGACCGAGAAGGCCATCGAGGCCATGATCGACGCGGCGCAGCGCCGCTTCGACATCCTGGGCGCGCGCATCGTGCACCGCGTGGGCCTGCTGCAGCCGCTGGACCAGATCATGATGGTGGCGGTGGTGTCGGCCCACCGCGGCCAGAGCTTCCAGGCCTGCGAGTTCCTGATGGACTACCTCAAGACCCAGGCGCCGTTCTGGAAAAAGGAACAGACGCCCGAGGGCGCGCGCTGGGTCGATGCGCGCGTGGCGGACGATGAGGCGCTGGCGCGCTGGGGCATTCAGGCCCCCAACGCCTGATTCGTCCGGGCCCCGTTTTTTCCCTCTCCCTCCGGGAGAGGGCAGGGTGAGGGCGACGGCCGTCGTTTGACCACGCGCTTCAGCAAAGGCTGCATGCCCTCACCCCACCCTCTCACAGAGGGAGAGGGCAAGACCTCACTGGGGCTTGAAGCCGCTGGCTTTGATGATGCGTTCCCAAGTCTGCGTGTACGTCCGCACGCGCCCCGCGAACTGCCCCTGCGGCTCATAGGCCACGTTGAGGCCCATGGCCGTGAGCTTCTGCTTCACGTCCGGCATCGCCAGCACCTTCTGCAGCGCGGTGCCGAAGCGGTCGATCACCGGCTGCGGCGTGCCCACGGGCGCGAAGATGCCGTAGTAGGGGTAGTCGTCGAGGTTCGCGAAGCCCAGTTCGGTGAAGGTCGGCACCTGCGGCAGCAGCGGCTGGCGCTTGGCGCCGATCACGGCCACGATGCGCACCTTGCCGGCCTTGTGGTTCTCGATGAAGTCGGGCACCGAGGCGATGCCGGCAGTGATCTGGTTGCCCAGCATGTCGGCGGTCAGCGGCGCGCTGCCGCGGTAGGGCGCGGCCTGCAGGTCCAGCTTGTACTTGTCGGAGATCAGCTTGACCAGGAACTCGGGGATCGAGCCCGGCGCGGGCACGCCGATGGTCTCCTTGCCGTCCTTCTGGGTGCGCACCCACTTCACGTACTCGTCCATGGTCTTGGCCGGCGTGCCGCCCGAGACCGCCAGCACGTTGGCGAAGGTGGCGAAGCCGGCCACCGGCACGAAGTCGGCCGAGGGGTTGAAGCCCGGGTTCTTGACCACCTGCGGCAGGATGGAGATGCTGTGGTCGTGCGTGAGGAACAGCGTGTGGCCGTCGGCGGGGGCCGATTTCAGTGCTTGCGCCGCGATCTGGCCGCCCGCGCCCGCACGGTTCTCGACCACCACCGGGGCACCCAGCTCGTCCTTGAGTTTTTCGCCCAGAGCGCGTGCAATGGCATCGCTGCCGGCACCGGCGGGGAAGCCCACCAGCAGCCGGATCGGCGTCTGTGCCTGGGCCAGGCCCGACAGTCCCAGGGCCGCGGCGAAAAGGCCGAGCGTCAGCGCCCGGCGGGCCGGCTGAACACGCTGCGTTGAAAAAACCATGATCGACTCCAATCCATTGTGGTGAGAGGCTCCGGCAGCAATAGCCGTGCCTGAATTCGCCCGCGCTCTTGAATGGCGCGCGAACAGCCCTATTTTGAATGCAGGAAACACCACCATGCGCCAAGACAAACTCACCACCAAATTCCAGGAAGCGCTCGGCGATGCACAGTCGCTGGCGCTGGGCAACGACAACGCCTACATCGAACCGGTCCACCTGCTCGCGGCCATGCTGCGCCAGGACGACGGCCCGCGCGCGCTGCTCGAGCGCGCCGGCGTCAATGTGAGCGCGCTGGGCCAGGCCGCCGAGGCCGCGATCAAGAAGCTGCCGCAGGTGCAGGGCCACGATGCGGTGCAGGTCGGCCCCGAGCTCAACAAGCTGCTGCAGGCGACCGAGAAGGAAGCCCTCAAGCGCAACGACCAGTTCATCGCGGGCGAGCTCTTCCTGCTGGCGCTGGCCGACAGCAAGGCCGACGTCGGCCAGCTCGCGCGCAGCAACGGCCTGACGCGCAAGAGCCTGGAATCGGCCATCGATGCGGTGCGCGGCGGCCAGGGTGTGAACAGCGCCGACGCCGAAGGCCAGCGTGAAGCGCTCAAGAAATACTGCATGGACCTGACCGAGCGCGCACGCCTGGGCAAGCTCGATCCGGTCATCGGCCGCGACGAGGAGATCCGCCGCGCGATCCAGGTGCTGCAGCGCCGCACCAAGAACAACCCCGTGCTGATCGGCGAACCCGGCGTGGGCAAGACCGCCATCGTCGAAGGCCTGGCCCAGCGCATCGTCGCGGGCGAGGTGCCCGAATCGCTCAAGGGCAAGCGCGTGCTGTCGCTCGACATGGCCGCGCTCTTGGCCGGCGCCAAGTTCCGCGGCGAGTTCGAGGAACGCCTGAAGACCGTGCTCAACGAACTCGCGAAGGACGAAGGCCAGACCATCGTCTTCATCGACGAGCTGCACACCATGGTCGGTGCCGGCAAGGCCGAGGGCGCGATGGACGCGGGCAACATGCTCAAGCCCGCGCTCGCGCGCGGCGAACTGCATTGCGTGGGCGCGACCACGCTCGACGAGTACCGCAAGTACATCGAGAAAGATGCGGCTCTGGAGCGCCGCTTCCAGAAGATCATCGTTGGCGAACCCTCGGTCGAGGCCACCATCGCGATCCTGCGCGGGCTGCAGGAGAAGTACGAGGTGCACCACGGCGTCGACATCACCGACCCCGCGATCGTCGCGGCGGCCGAGCTGGCCGACCGCTACATCACCGACCGCTTCCTGCCCGACAAGGCCATCGACCTGATCGACGAGGCCGCGGCCAAGATCAAGATCGAGATGGACTCCAAGCCCGAGGTGATGGACCGCCTGGACCGCCGCCTGATCCAGCTGCAGATCGAGCGCGAAGCCGTGCGGCGCGAGAAGGACGAGTCCTCGCAGAAGCGCTTCGGCCTGATCGAGGACGAGATCGCCAAGCTGCAGAAGGAGATCGCCGACTACGACGAGATCTGGCAGGCCGAGAAGGCCCAGGCCCAGGGCAGCGCGACCGTGCGCGAGGACATCGACAAGATCAAGTTCCAGATCGAGGAGTGGAAGCGCAAGGGCGACTTCAACAAGGTCGCGGAGCTGCAGTACGGCCAGCTGCCGGCGCTCGAGAAGCGGCTCAAGGAAGCGCAGGAGAACGAGACCAGCAAGGGCAAGTCCAGCGCCCCCACGCTGCTGCGCACCCAGGTCGGCGCGGAAGAGATCGCCGAGGTCGTGGCGCGCGCCACCGGCATCCCGGTCGCCAAGCTGATGCAGGGCGAGCGCGACAAGCTGCTGGTGATGGAAGACAAGCTGCACGAACGCGTGGTCGGCCAGGACGAGGCCATCGGTGCGGTCGCCAACGCGATCCGCCGCTCGCGCTCGGGCCTGTCGGACCCGAACCGCCCTACGGGCTCCTTCCTGTTCCTCGGCCCCACGGGCGTGGGCAAGACCGAACTCTGCAAGGCGCTCGCGGGTTTCCTGTTCGACAGCGAAGACCACCTGATCCGCATCGACATGAGCGAGTTCATGGAGAAGCATTCGGTGGCCCGCCTGATCGGCGCGCCGCCGGGCTACGTGGGCTACGAGGAGGGCGGCTACCTGACCGAAGCCGTGCGCCGCAAGCCCTACAGCGTGGTGCTGCTCGACGAGGTGGAGAAGGCGCATCCGGACGTGTTCAACGTGCTGCTGCAGGTGCTCGACGACGGCCGCCTGACCGACGGCCAGGGCCGCACCGTGGACTTCAAGAACACCGTGATCGTGATGACCAGCAACATCGGCTCGCCGATCATCCAGGCGATGGTGGGCCGGCCCGGCGAGGAGATCAAGGACGCGGTCTGGGACGAGCTGAAGAACTACTTCCGGCCCGAGTTCCTGAACCGGATCGACGAGACGGTGGTGTTCCATGCGCTCGACGCGAAGAACATCGAATCGATCGCCGCCATCCAGCTCAAGGTGCTGCAGGCGCGGCTCGCGAAGATGGACCTGTTCCTCGACGTGTCGCACGCGGCGCTGGCCGAGATCGCCAAGGTCGGCTTCGACCCGGTGTTCGGCGCGCGGCCGCTCAAGCGGGCGATCCAGCAGCGCATCGAGAACCCCTTGTCGAAGCTGCTGCTCGACGGCAGCTTCGGGCCCAAGGACACGATCCGGGTCGAAACCGACCCGATCCAGTCCCCCGGGCAGTTCTCGTTCAGCCACGGTGGGGAACCATCGGCCGAGGCTCTGGCCTAATGGCGATGATGAATTTCGTCCTTCGCTTCATCCTCTTCTGCCTGGGCCTGATCTTCGCAGTCAGCCTGGCGGTGGCCGTGCTGCTGCTGGCGGCGGTCTGGGGCCTGCGCTACGGCTGGGCCCGGCTCACCGGCAAGCCCGTGACGCCCTGGGTCATGCGCTTCAACCCGCGCAGCGGCTTCGACCGCTTCCGCGCCGCGCAGGCGCCAGCCGAGCCCACCGCGGCCGACGTGGTGAGCGCGCGCGCCCGCGGCGAGTCGACGCGCAGCCCGATCGCCCTGGGCGACGCGGGCGAGGTGACCGACGTGTCGGCCCGGCCCGCGACGCGCGGCAACTAGCCCTCCGGCATCACCCAGGACGTGCGGCACGTACAGGTACGATCCGCGCATGGAATCCGCTGATGCCGCCCTCTTCGATGCGTCGTACTACGCGCGCTACTACTTCGACAAGAAGACCAAGGTGGCGGACCGGCAGCATGTCGAACGGCTGGGTGCCTTCGTCAGCTCCTACCTGAAGTACCTGCGCGTGCCCGTGCGGCGCGTCCTGGATGTCGGTTGCGGCATCGGGATCTGGCGCGACATCACGACGCAGCACTTTCCGCAGGCGACCTACCAGGGCGTCGAGATCAGCGAATACCTGTGCGGTCGTTACGGATGGGAGCACGGCTCGGTCGTGGACTACCGGGCCCGGGAGCCCTTCGACCTGGTCATCTGCCAGGGCGTTCTGGCCTACCTGAGCCCGACCGACCTCAAGCGTGCCCTGCGCAACCTCGGGGTGCTGAGCCAGGGCGCGCTCTACATCGAAGCCGTGACGCTCGAGGACTACGAGAACGACGTGGTGGACGAGGACCTCACCGATCCGCTGCTGTTCCGGCACCGCGCCGAGATGTACCGACGCGGACTGACGCGGAAGTTCAAGGAACTGGGCGGCGGGGTCTGGCTCAGCCGAAGCGCCGAGGTGCCGCTCTTCTCGCTGGAAAGCGCCGCGGAGTGAAGCCGCACCGGGTCGCGGTTGCGCGTCGCGAAAGATCCGGACCTCAACGGCTGTAGAGCCGCTCGATCTCGTTCGCGTAATTCTTGTAGATGCTCGAGCGCCGCACCTTCATGGTCGCGGTGACGTCGCCGTCGTCGTGGTCCAGTTCCTTGGCCAGCAGGTGGAACTGCCGGATCTGCGAGACCTGCGCCAGCCTTCCGTTGCCGCGCGCCACCTCGTCGCCGATCAGCCGCAGCACTTCGGGGTGCTCGGTGAGCGAGCGGAAGTTGGTGAAGGGGATGCGCTGCGCCTCGGCCCACTTGCCGACCGTCTCGTAGTCGATCTGGATCAGCGCGCCGACGAACTTGCGGCCCTCGGCCACGATCACGCATTCCTTGATGTAGGGGCTGCCCTTCATCGTGTTCTCGATCTCCGAGGGCGTGAGGTTCTTGCCGCCCGCGGTGATCATGATGTCCTTGAGCCGGTCGACGATGCGCAGCTGGCCGCCGGCCTCTTCGCGCACCACGTCGCCGGTGTGCAGCCAGCCGTCGCGGATCGACTGGGCCGTGGCCTCGTCGTTCTTGTAGTAGCCGGCGAACACCATCTCGCCCTTGAGCAGCAGCTCGCCGTTGTCGCCGATGCGGTGCGCCGTGCCCAGCGTGGGCGGGCCGACCGTGCCGGGCATCACCGCGTCGAGCCGGTGGCCCGTGACCATGCCGCTCGATTCGGTCAGGCCATAGACCTCGACCAGCGGCACGCCCAGCGTGCGGAAGAAGCGCACCACGTCGGGCGCGATCGGCGCGGCGCCGGTCAGCGCCACCCGCACGCGGCGCAGGCCGATGAAATTCTGCAGCGCGCGCAGCACCAGCCAGTAGCTCGCGGCATGGGCCAGGCGGTCGGCCACCGACCATTGCGCGCGCGGCTTTGCAAGCAGCGCCTCGCAGCGCGCCCAGGCGCGCGAGAACAGTGCGCGCTGCAGCCGGCCGGTCTCCTGCAGCTTGATGCTGATCGAGGCGTGCAGCTTCTCCCAGATGCGCGGCACGCCCAGGAAGATGCTGGGCGCCACCTCGCGCAGGTCTTCCTGCACCGTGCGTATCGATTCGCCGAAGTGCACCTGGGAGCCCAGGTAGGGCGGTGCGAAGGCGGTGAGCATCTGTTCGGCCACGTGGCACAGCGGCAGGTACGACAGGTGCGTGGTGTCGCCGTCGAGGCCCAGCCGGTCGACGATGCCCGGCACCACGCCGCGGATGTTGCGGTACGACAGCATCGCCCCCTTGGGCTTGCCGGTGGAGCCCGAGGTGTAGATCATCAGGCCGATGTGGTCGAGCGTCTGGGCGGCCAGCGCGGCGTCGACCACCGAGGCGCCGCCCTGCGCGGCCGATTCGGCGCCCAGGCGCTCGAGTTCGGCGAAGGTCGTGACCTTGTCGCGGTGCGCGGCGTCGAGGTTGCGCAGGCCCTTGGTCTCGATCACCACGATCCGGCGCAGCCGCGGCAGCAGGGCCAGCGATTCGATCACCTTGTCGGTCTGCTCCTGGTCCTCGCAGACGATCAGCTCGATGTCCGCATGGCCGACCACGTAGGCCACCTCGCTGGCCGGGCTGGTCGGGTAGACGCCGACCGTCACGCCGCCCACCATGCCCGTGCCCATCTGCGCCAGCACCCACTCGGTGCGGTTCTCCGACAGCACGCCCACGTGGCCGCCTGGCGTGAGGCCCAGCGCGCGCAGGCCCAGGCCCACATGCTCGGCGCGTTGCGCATAGGCCTGCCAGGTCAGCGGCTTCCAGATGCCGAAGTCTTTTTGCCGAAGCGCGACCTTGGCGGGCTGCAGGCGCGCCTGTTCGCGCAGCATCTGCGGCAGGGTGAGTTCGGGCAGCGTTGTGCTCACGAGAGCCACCTTTTCCTGCGCTTGTAGTGCTTGATGTCGCGGAAGCTGCGCGCCTCGCCGCTGCCGCCCACGCCGAGGTAGAACTCGCGCACGTCGGGGTCGGAGGCCAGGCGCTCGGCGCTGCCGTCGATCACGATCTTGCCGTTCTCCATGATGTAGCCGCGGTGCGCCACGGCCAGCGCCACCGTGGCGTTTTGCTCGACCAGCAGCATCGACACGCCGCGCTCGGCGTTGATGCGCGCGATGATGGTGAAGATGTCCTCGACCAGCTTGGGCGACAGGCCCAGCGAAGGCTCGTCGAGCAGGATCAATTGGGGCTGCGCGACCAGCGCGCGGCCGATGGCCAGCATCTGCTGCTCGCCGCCCGAGAGGTAGCCGGCCAGGCCCTTGCGGCGCTCGTGCAGCCGCGGGAAGTAGCTGTAGACCGCGTCGAAGTCAGGCCTGGCATCGGGGCGGCCGGTGAGCGCGTAGGTGGCGGCGACCAGGTTCTCCTCGATCGTCAGGTCCTCGAACACGCGTCGGCCCTCCATCACATGGCACAGGCCGTCGCGCACCAGCTGCTGCGGTGCGCGCTCGGCCGTGCCGTGGCCGTTGAACTCGATGCGGCCGGCCTCGAGCGCGCCGTCTTCCAGCGCGAGCAGGCCCGAGATGGCCTTGAGCGTGGTCGACTTGCCCGCGCCGTTGCTGCCCAGCAGCGCGACGATCTCGCCGCGCGGCACGGCCAGCGACAGGCCGCGCAGCACCTGCACCACCTTGTTGTAGACGACCTCGATGTTGTTGACATTCAGGACCGTCTCGCCCGCCATGACCGCGCCCGCTTGCATCGTCGGCTTACTTGCTCAAGGAGATCCAGTCGGACGCGGGCACCATCTTCTGCGCCTTCATGTCCGCCTTGTAGACGCGGCCCACCGGGATCGAGTTGCCGCTGATGGTGATCGGCGTGCCGATCAGGCCGCCGGTGTCGAAGTCCTTGATCGTGTTGAGCGCGGCCTTGAGGTTCTTGCCGTCGAGCGGCTTGCCGGCCTCGAGCGTGCGCTTGGCGGCTTCGGTGAACAGCATGGCCGTGAGGAAGCCCTGGGTGTAGGCCGTGCTCTGGTACTCGGGGCGCAGCGCGCGGATCTTGTCGAGCATCGGCGCCTTGGCCGAGGTGTCGTAGTAGTAGCGGTAGGGCATCACGCCCATGAAGCCGTCGGCGCCTTCGCCCATCTTCATGACGGTGGAGCTGTCCATGGTCCAGAAGGTGCCCATCCACTTGCTGGTCATGCCCATCTGCTTGCCCTGCTGCACGAACTCGGGAATGGGCGCGAGGATGTAGCCGTGGAAGATGGTGTAGTCGGGCGCGGCGCGGCGCAGCTTGATGACCTCGGTCGACACGTCGACGCTGCCGGCCGGTGTCATGAGCTTGACCGGCACCGTGAGGCCCAGCTTCTTCGCGGCGGCTTCGCTGGCCTCGATCGGGTCGCGGCCGAACTCGGAGTCGGAGTACACGAAGGCCACCTTGGCGCCCGGCTTCTCCTTGGCAATGTGCCTGAGCAGGATGCCGATCTGTTCGGTGTAGTCGGGCCCGACCAGGAACTGGTTGGGGAACTTGACGGGGTCGTTGAGTTCGGTCGCGAAGGAGGCGCCCGCCATCAGGATCTGGCCGCTGCGGTCGAGTTCGGGGTTGATGGTCTTGGCGAAGCCGGTCGAGTCGCCGTAGTAGAGATTCACCTTGTTCTGGCTGGTGATCTTCTTGTAGGCCGCGACCGAGACGTCGACCTTGTAGCCCGTGTCTTCGGGCACGTAGCGCAGCTTGCGGCCCTTGATGCCGCCTGCGTCGTTGACCATCTTCACGTAGTCGGCCATGCCGGCGTTGATGCCCACGCCCGCGAAGGCGAACACGCCGGTCATGGGGATCGAGCCGCCGATCACGATGTCCTCGTTGGACTGGGCCTGTGCCGCGAAGGGGGCGGCGAGCGCGGCCGAAGCGGCGAGCACGAGCGCACGGCGGCGCAGAGAGGGCTGAAGTGTCTTGTGCATGCTTGTCTCCTGTGAGGGGTGGCTCAATTCCTGAAAGGCCACAGATGGAAAAAGCGGCGCGTGCGCCGCCACACTTCTGCGAGCCCGTGCGGCTCGAACACCAGAAATCCGACGATCAGCAGGCCGAACACCACGGTGCGCACCGGCGAGAGGAACACCGTCATCTCGGTGCCGCCCGGCAGCAGGTCGACGATCAGCTTGAGCAGCTCGGGCACCATGGTCATGAAGATCGCGCCCAGGATGCCGCCGAGGATCGAGCCCATGCCGCCGACGATGATCGCGGCCAGGAAGAAGATCGACATCAGCAGCGGGAAGCTCTCGGGCGTGACCACGCGGAAGAAGTAGGCCCAGAGCCCGCCCGCCACGCCCGCATAGAAGGACGAGAGCCCGAAGGACAGCAGCTTGTAGCGCAGCAGCGGGATGCCCAGCACCTCGGCCGAGATGTCGCGGTCGCGGATCGCGATGAAGGCCCGGCCCACGCGGGTGCGGAACAGGTTGGCCGCGCCCAGCACCATCAGCAGCATCACCGGCACGATCACCCAATAGAGGCGGAAGGAGGTGTCGAGCGGCAGGCCGAAGAACTGCGCCGGCGGCACCGACAGGCCGGTGGTGCCGCCCGTGAGCTTGAGGTTGGCGAACAGGAAGTGGGTGATGAAGGAGGCCGCGATGGTCGCGATCGCCAGGTACAGGCCCTTCACCCGCAGCGACGGGATGCCGACGATCAGTCCCCCCAGCATCGCGACCGTGCCGCCGGCCAGCAGGTTCAGCAGGAAGTGCGTGCCCAGCCGCGTCTCGAGGATCGCGACCGTGTACGCACCCAGGCCCATGAACGCGGCCTGGCCCAGGCTCACCAGCCCGGTGTAGCCGGTGAGGATGTTGAGCCCGCTCGCGCTCGCCACGTTGATCGCGACCAGGCAGGCGAGGTAGAGCCAGTAGTCGCTGGCGATGAAGGGGAAGAGCAGCAGCAGCGCCGCGCCGATCGCGAGCCAGGTCTTCTGCGTGCGCGAGTCGAACAGCGCCGCATCGGCGATGTAGCTTTCCTTGAGGGTGCCTATGCGCATGGGACTGCTCTCTTGTTCTTGAGCGTCTGTTCGGGGCGCGTGCACAGGCCACCCTGCGCACGTGGATGCGCTGGGGTCGCTCCACCGCAGCCCCGTGCCAGGGATACCGCGGAACCGGCTTGGCCGGGCCGCTGGTATCGCCCCCTGGAGGGGGAGGCGCCGAAGGCGCATCGGGGGTGGGTCATCCTAGAGCCTCTCGATCTCGTGCGTGCCGAAGAGACCGTAGGGCCGCACCATCAGCACCAGCACGAGCACGATGAAGGTCGCGAGCAGCTTGTACTCGCCCCCGAGGAAGGTCCCGGCCAGCGCTTCGACCAGGCCGATGAACACCCCGCCGATCAAGGCCCCCAGCACGCTGTCGAGCCCGCCGACGATCACCACCACCAGCACCGACAGGCCGAACACGCCCATGGTCGACGAGATGCCGCCGATGGCGCCGACCATGATGCCGGCCACCGCGGCGATCATGGCCGAGGCGACCCAGGCCAGCGAGAACACGCGCGGCACGTTGATGCCCATGGAATAGGCGGCGGCCTGGTCCGAGGCCGTGGCGCGCAGGGCCACGCCGCCGCGCCAGAAGCGGAACACCAGCAGCACCGCGCCGATGAGGCCGGCCGCGATCAGCGCGCCGTAGGCCACCTTGGGCGCGAGAAAGGCCTCGCCGACCATGATCGGGGTGTTGGGCAGGAACTCGGGCAGCCGGCGCTGGTCCGCGGTCCAGATGATCTCGACCAGGCCCACCAGCACCGAGGCCAGGCCCACCGTCACCATGAAGACCGAGATCGGAGGCTCGCCCAGCAGCGGCCGGATCATGGTGCGCTCGACGATCGCGCCCAGCAGGCCGGTGCCGATCACCGCGCCGATCACCGCGGCCCAGATCGGCAGCGAGAAGGTCGCGGAGAAGGTGAAGAACAGGTAGGCGCCGATCATCAGCATCTCGCCGATCGCGATGTTGACCACCCGCGTGGCCTTGTAGACCAGCACGAAGGCCAGCGCGGCCAATGCATAGAGGCCGCCGCTGGCCACGCCGGTCAGGCTGATCTCGAACAGGTAGGCCCAATCCATCACGCGACTCCCGCGACCGTCTGTTCGCCGCGCAGCTTGCGCCGCAGGTCGCCCACGTCGCCCGCGCCCAGGTAGGCGCGGATCACCTCGGGGTCGGCTTGAACGTGCGCCGGCGCGCCCTGCGCGATGACCTGGCCGAAGTTGAGCACCACCACGTGGTCCGACAGGTCCATCACCATGCCCATGTCGTGCTCGACCATCAGCACCGTCATGCCCCATTCGTCGCGCACGTCGAGGATGAAGCGCGCCATGTCCTCGGTCTCTTCGCGGTTCATGCCCGCGACGGGTTCGTCGAGCATCAGCACCTTGGGCTGCATCGCCAGCGCGCGGGCCATCTCCACGCGCTTCTGCAGGCCGTAGGGCAGGGCGGACACCGGTGCGTGGCGGATGTGGTCGATCTCGAGGAAATCGATGATGCGCTCCTCCACATCGCGCCGCAGTTCGGCCTCTTCGCGCCGCGCGCGGCCCACATAGAACAGCGCCTCCAGCACGTTAGTCCTGAGGTGCGCGTGGCGGCCCAGCTTGATGTTGTCGAGCACCGTCATGCCGCGGAACAGCGCGATGTTCTGGAAGCTGCGCGCCAGGCCCAGTTTCGCGCGTTGCGGTGCCGGCGTGCGCGTGATGTCGGCGCCCTCGAACAGCACCCGGCCCGCCGACGGCCGGTAGAAGCCCGAGATGGTGTTGAACAGCGAGGTCTTGCCCGCGCCGTTGGGCCCGATCACCGCGGTGATCGAGCCCGGCTGCACGCTGAAGCCCACGCCCGTGAGCGCCTTGACGCCGCCGAAGGCCAGCGTCAAGGCCTCGACCTGCAGCACCGGGGCGGCAGGGGCGGGGACGGCGGCGGGCTGGGGCATGGTTTCCAAAAGAAAAAGAGGGGCCGGTCGACGAGGGTTTGCGTGCAAAGCGCGAAAATCTACTTGTCCGTAGAATTTCTACTCGTCGGTAATGTCGCTGTTGCTTACGCTTCACGGCATCCGGACTTTCCCGCGCTGACCTCCACACCATGGCTTCTTCCGCCCTTCGCTCCAAAGCCGCCGCCGCCTCCCCCTGGGAGCCCGCGAGCGCGCGCGCGCTGCAACGCGAGGTCAAGCGCAACGCCGTGCTGCAGACCGCCGCCCAGCTCTTCAACGAACGCGGCTTCCACGCCACCTCGCTCGACGACATCGCCGAGCGGCTGCACGTGAGCAAGCCCACGCTGTACTACTACGTCGAGGGCAAGGACCAGATCCTGCTGGAATGCGTGCGCATCGCGCTCGACCTGATGCACGAGGGCATCGAGGCGGTGCGCCGCGCGGGCGGCAGCGCCATCGACCAGCTGAAGGCCTGCATGCGCATCTACACCGGTGTGGTCACGCAGGACTTCGGCATGTGCGTGATCCGCATCGGCGAAGACCCGCTGCCCGAGCCGCTCAAGACCGAGCTGCGCCGGCTCAAGGCCGGCATCGACCACCAGTTCCGCCGCCTCATCGCCGACGGCGTGGCCGAGGGTTCGCTCGCGCCCTGCGACCCGAAGATGGCGGCCTTCATGCTGGCCGGTGCGCTGAGCTGGGTCGGCCGCTGGTACCGCGGCGACGGCGCGCTCACGCCCGAACAGATCGCCGACCAGGGCATCGCGCTGCTGCTCAACGGCGTGCTGCAGCGTCCCGCGCCCGCAGCGCCCGAGACCGCCTCCCCGCCCGCTGCCCAGCGGGCCCGCAAGAAGAAAGAAGGACAAGCATGAACAACGATTCCCCCCTGCTGGTGGGCCGCGACGGCGACATCGCCACGCTGCGCTTCAACCGGCCCTCGGCGCTGAACGCCATCGACGTGCCGATGGCCATCGCCTTCCTGGCCGCGGCGCGCGAACTCGCGGCCGACAGGAGCGTGCGCGCGGTGCTCCTGAGCGGCGTGGGCAAGGGCTTCATGGCCGGCGGCGACCTGGCCGTGCTGCAGGCCGACCCGGTGCAGGGCGCGGCCGACCTGATCGGTCCGCTGCACGAGGCGCTGACCGTGCTGGGCGGCATGGACGCGCCGCTGGTCGCGCAGGTGCACGGCGTGGCCGCGGGCGCGGGCCTGAGCCTGATGCTGCAGGCCGATTTCGTGCTGGCGGCCGAGGGCACGCGCTTCAACCTGGCCTACGTCAACATCGGCGCCAGCTGCGACGTCGGCGCCTCCTGGGCGCTGCCGCGGCTGGTGGGCCTGCGCCGCGCGCTCGAGATCGCGATGCTGGGCGAGATGTTCGACGCGGCCGCGGCCGAGCGCATGGGCCTGATCAACCGCGTGGTGCCGGCCGCCGCGCTCGAAGCCGAGGCGCTGGCCTTCGCGCGCCGCCTGGCCCAGGGACCGACGGTGGCGCTGGGGCGCCTGCGCCGGTTGATGCGCACCTCGTTCGAGCGCGACCTCGCGGGCCAGCTCGACGCCGAATCGGCCGCGTTTCGTGAATGCGCGAGCAGCGATGATTTCAAGATCGGCATCGACGCCTTCTTCGCCAAGACCAAGCCGGCCTTCAGCGGCCACTGACCCCTTTTCAACTTGCAGCAGGAGAACAGACCATGACTTCCCCCGACATCTTCGTCGTCGGCACCGCCCGCACCGCCATCGGCACCTTCGGCGGCGCGCTGAAGGACGTGCCCAACACCCAGCTCGCCACCACCGCGGTCAAGGCCGCGATCGAACGCAGCGGCGTCGCGGCCGATGCCATCGGCCATGTGGTGATGGGCAACGTGATCCCGACCGACGTCAAGGACGCCTACCTGAGCCGCGTGGCGGCCATCGACGCGGGCTGCCCGATCGAGACGCCGGCCTTCAACGTCAACCGCCTCTGCGGCTCGGGACTGCAGGCCATCGTGTCGGCGGCCCAGGCGATCGCGCTGGGCGACTGCGACATCGCGATCGGCGGCGGCTCGGAATCGATGAGCCGCGGCCCCTACTTCGACACCGCGGCCCGTTTCGGCGCGCGCATGGGCGACGCGGTGCTGGTCGACTACATGCTGGGCATCCTGCACGACCCGTGGGAGAAGATGCACATGGGCATCACGGCCGAGAACGTGGCCGCGCGCTACAAGATCTCGCGCGAGATGCAGGACGCGCTGGCCGCGCAGAGCCAGCAGCGTGCCGCCGCCGCCATCGCGGCCGGCCGCTTCAAGGAACAGATCGTCCCGGTCGAGGTCAAGACGCGCAAGGGCGTGGTGCTGTTCGACACCGACGAGCATGTGCGCGCCGACACCACGGTCGACACGCTGTCGAAGATGAAGCCGGCCTTCAAGAAGGACGGCCTGGTCACGGCCGGCAACGCCTCGGGCATCAACGACGGCGCGGCCGCGGTGGTGCTGGCCAACGGCGAGCGCGTGAAGGCGCTGGGCCTGAAGCCGCTGGCGCGGCTGGTGGGCTATGCGCATGCGGGCGTCGAGCCGGCCTACATGGGCATCGGTCCGGTGCCGGCCACGCGCAAGGTGCTGGAGCGCACCGGCCTCAAAGTGAGCGACCTCGACGTGATCGAATCCAACGAAGCCTTCGCGGCGCAGGCCTGCGCGGTGATCCAGGAGTTGGGCTTCGACCCGGCCAAGGTCAACCCCAACGGTTCGGGCATCTCGCTGGGCCACCCGGTGGGCGCGACCGGCGCGATCATCACCACCAAGGCGATCGCCGAACTGCACCGCACGGGCGGGCGCTATGCGCTGGTCACGATGTGCATCGGCGGCGGCCAGGGCATTGCCGCGATCTTCGAAAGAATCTGAGCTCTCCCCCATGGCTTGCGCACTTCGTGTCGCAGCGCCTACCCCCTTCCGGGGGCAACACCAGCGGCCCGGCATAGCCGGTTCCGCGGTGTTCCTGGACAATCGCCGGATGATGCCGCCTCGCCTTTCCATCCCCATCGACCCCGACGAGGTCGAACTGAGCGCGATCCGCGCGCAGGGCGCGGGCGGGCAGAACGTGAACAAGGTGTCGAGCGCGGTGCACCTGCGCTACGACATCCTTGCGAGCTCGCTGCCGCCCGACGTCAAGGAGCGGCTGCTGGCGCTGCGCGACAGCCGCATCACGCAGGAAGGCGTGCTGGTGCTCAAGGCCCAGCAGCATCGCACGCAGGAGATGAACCGCAACGACGCGCTGGCGCGGCTGCAGGCGGTGGTCGACAGCGTGGCCGCGCCGCCGCGCGTGCGCCGCGCGACCAAGCCCACCTACGGCTCGAAACAGCGGCGGCTCGAGGGCAAGAGCCAGCGCTCGGAAATCAAGAGCCTGCGCGGCCGCGTGCAGGACTGAGCGTCGTCAGGCCTCGGCGGCCGGCTCGGCCAGCGCCGCCAGCGCTTCGGCGTCCGTGCCGAACACCCGCAGCATCGGGCCCGGCGTCAGCAGCCCGGCCTTTTCCAGCACCGTCTGCGCGGGCAGCTTGAGCCCGATCACCCACAGCGAGAGGCCGCGCGTTTCCATCGACTGTCGGATGCTGCCGAACACCTCGGCACCGGTGATGTCGATGCGGTTGATCGGCTGCGCGAACAGGCACAGCGTGCCGATCGCCGGATGGGCCGCGAGCTGCTCGGCGACCGCGCGCTCGAGCGTGCTGGCCGAGGCGAAGTCGAGTTCGGCGTCCATGCGCAGCGCGCAGACGTCCTCGCGCAGCGGTGGCAGGTGCCACAGGTGGCGGTCGCGCAGCCGGCCGTCGGGGTGCAGGCCGACCTCGATGATGCGCGGGTGCAGGTGGCGGTACATGTAGTGGCTCAGGCTCATCGCCAGGCCGGCCAGCACGCCCCAGTAGATCGCGGGCGCGGTGGCGATGGTCAGCGCGAAGGTGGCGATCGCGGTGCCGGCCTCGATGCGCGAGACACGCCACAGCGCCACGAAGGCGGCCGGCCGCACCAGGCCCAGGATGGCCGTCACCACCAGCCCGGCCAGCACCGCCTGGGGCACGTGGTAAAGCAGCGGCATCAGCCACAGCAGCGCGACGCCGATCAGCACCACGCAGACGATGGTGGCCCAGCCGGTCTTGGCGCCGGCGTAGAGGTTGATCGCCGAGCGCGAGAAGGAGGAACTGGTGGCGAAGGCTCCGCACAGGCCCGAGGCGATCTTGGCCAGGCCCTGGCCGATCAGGTCCTGGTTCTCGTTCCAGAGCTTGCCCGAACGGCCGTTGTCGACCTTGGCGCTCGAGGCCGTCTCGAGGAAGCTGACCAGCGTGATCATCAGCGCCGGCAGCAGCAGCGCGCCGAAGGTCTGCAGCGAGATGGCGCCCGGCAGGTAGGGCGCGGGCAGGCCGGTGGGCAGCGCGCCGATCACCGCGCCGCCGCGCAGCGCATAGCCCAGCGCCGCGCTGACGACGGCGCCCAGGCCCACCACCAGCATCGCGGCCGGCAGCCGCGGCCAGCGCTGCTTGGCGGTCCAGAGGATGGCCATGGTGGCGAGGCCGAAGGCCATGGCCGTCCAGTCGGGCGGCGGGCCGGCCAGCCATTGCGCCATTGGCCGGCCGGTGAAGCCCAGCAGCGCGGGCAGCTGCGACAGGGCGATCAGCACCGAGGCGCCCTGCGTGAAGCCGATCAGCACCGGCGAGTTGACCAGCTTCAGCAGCCAGCCGAAGCGCATCACGCCCATCAGCAGCTGCAGCGCGCCCGACATCAGCGCCAGCCACACGGCCAGCGAGACCCAGTCGGCGCCGCCCGGCACCGCCAGCGGCCCGAGCGAGGCGCCGATCAGCAGGCTGGTGAGCGCGGTCGGCCCCACCGACAGCCGCGCCGAGGCGCTGAACAGCACGCCGACCAGCGCGGGAATGAAGGAGGCGTAGATGCCCGTGACCAGCGGCATGCCGGCCAGCGCCGCGTAGGCCACGCCCTGCGGCAGCACCAGCATCGCGACCGTGAGCCCGGCCATGATCTCGCCGCGCAGCGTGGCGCGGTCGGGGCGCGGCCAGCCCAGGAAGGGGAGCCAGGTGGCGAGCCGTGCGCGGTTCAGCGCCATGGCATGAAGGGCCTGCGGCGGCCGGGACCGGAAGAGAGGAAGTGCACCGGCCGATGATACGGAAAGCGGGTGGCGCGCCGGCGTCGGCTCAGGCGCGCCTGCGGTGCTGGAAGGCGGTGGGCGAGCGGCCGGTGGCGGCCTTGAACATGGCGCAGAAGGCGCTGTCGGTGGCATAGCCGCTGGCGGTCGCGACCTGGCTCACCGCCATGCCGCGGGCCAGCAGCGGCAGCGCATGGGCCATCACGGCCTGCTGGCGCCACTGCTGCCAGTTCATGCCCAGCTGGTCGCGGAACAGCCGCGCCACCGTGCGCTCGCTGGCGCCGATGGCCTGCGCGCGTTCGGCCAGCGTGGCGCGGTCGGCCGGGTTGCGCAGCAGCGCCTCGCAGAGCTGGCGCAGGCGCTTGTCGGCGGGCAGCGGCACGTCGATGCGGATCTGGGTGGCGCGCTCCATCTCGTCGATCAAAAGCGGGGCGATCATGCGTTCGCGCTGCGGCGCATGCGGGTCGGCGGGCGGCTGGCCGTCGGGCGTGGTGTCGAGCGCGAGCATCAGCGCGCGCAGCAGCGGGCTGATCTCGAGCACCTGCGGCCGCTCCCAGCCGGGGGCCAGCCAGGTATGGAGGTAGACGGTGCGCAGCTCGGCCTCCTCGATCAGCGTGACGCTGTGGGGCACGTTGGCCGGCACCCAGAGCGCGCGCGAGGGCGGCACGATGTAGCTGCCGTCCTGCGTGCTGAGCCGGACCACGCCGCGGGTCGAGAAGGTCAGCTGCGGCCAGGGGTGCACATGCAGTTCGACGAAGGTGTCGGCATGCAGGAACTGCTCCTTGGCGCGCAGCGGCCGCACCGCGTCGGGCGCATAGAGGTGCGGCGTGAGCGGCCCCACCACGGTGACCGGGTGGCCGGCTTTGGCGTCTGTCATTATTTCGACAAATGTTGTCCCAATATCGTCATTCTGCCGCGTTCGGCTGACCTACGATAGCCGGACCTCTTTTCCGCCCCTGCCATGTCCACCTCTTCCCCTGCCGGTGCGCCGCCCGCGACCACCCTGCGCACCGACGCCCAGCTGATCGGCCTGGTCGGCCTGGCGCATGCGATCAGCCATTTCAGCCAACTGATCCTGGCGCCGCTGTTCCCCTGGCTCAAGGACGCCTTCAACGTCAGCTACACCGAACTGGGCGCGGTGCTCACGGTCTTCTTCGTGGTCTCGTGCATCGTGCAGGCGGCCTCGGGCTTCATCGTCGACAAGCTCGGCCCGCGGCCGGTGCTGTTCGTCGGCCTCGGGCTGCTGGGCCTGGCCGGCTTCGGCTATGCGATGGCGCAGAGCTACTGGATGCTGCTGGCCAGCGCGGTGGTGGCGGGCGTGGGCAACGGCGTGTTCCATCCGGTCGACTACACGCTGTTCAACCGCAAGGTCGCGCCCACGCGCTTGGGCCATGCCTACAGCGTGCACGGCATCACCGGCAGCCTGGGCTGGGCGCTGGCGCCGGCCTTCGTGGTGCCGCTGGCCATGGCTTTCTCGTGGCGCATCGCGCTGGCCGCGGCCGGTGCGCTGGCGCTGGCGGTGCTGCTTGTGCTGTGGCTCTACCGCGGCGTGTTCACGCTCGACGTGAAGGCCGTGCAGAAGGCCACCGGCCAGGTGGCGGGCGCGGCCGGCCAGTTCGATTTTCTGCGCATCCCCGCGGTCTGGATGTGCTTCGGTTTCTTCTTCTTCTACGCCATGGTGATCAGCGTGGTGCAGACCTTCGCGCCCGTGGCCGCGGGCCACCTGCACGCGGTGCCGGTGACGCTGGTGGCGGTGTGCCTCACGGTCTACATGGTGGGCAGCGCGGCTGGCATGGTGATCGGCGGCTTCCTGGCCTCCGACCCCTCGCGCTGCGAGCGCATCGTGGGCGTGGGCTTCGGCATCGCGGCGGTGCTGGCGCTGGTGCTGGCCTTCGCCGACTTCGCGCCGGTGCTGGTGCCGGTGCTGTTCGGCGCCATGGGCTTCGCCTCGGGCATCGCCGGCCCCTCGCGCGACCTGCTGGTCAAGCGCTCGACGCCGGCCAACGCCACCGGCCGCGTCTACGGCGTGGTCTACGCCGGGCTCGACATCGGCCAGGCCGTGGCGCCGCTGGTCTTCGGCCGGCTGATGGACAACGGCCGCTACACCGCGGTGATCGTCGGCCTGGCGATCGTGCAGGGGGTGCTGATCGCCAGCGCCTTCAACGTGCGCCGCGTGCGGCGCGAGGCGCTGGTGCCGGCTTCGGCCTGAACGGCGCCCGGATCGGAAGCTCGGCCCGCGCCGAGGGTCAACGGGACGGTTCGGTCCAGATGCGCCGCCACAGCGCGCCGAGGCCATCGGTCGGCGCCTTCCACGCGAACTGCTTCGGCGCCACCGCCTGCCAGTGGCCGTCGACGCGGCGCGCGACTTCGAACTGGAAGCTGTAGCTTGGCTCCTGCCCCATGCGCAGGTCGGACAGCACCAACGCGCCCTCGGCATCGACCTGCGCCCGCATGAAGCCGCCGTTGAACCACTGCAGCCGCCGCACCGCGGGCAGCTCGCGTGCGTCGGCGAGCGCCTTCACGTCGGAGGCATGGGCGGTGAACACCATCGGCCCGCGGTCGGCCACCAGCGAGCGTTCGCCGACCAGGTAGCCGGTGGGTGTCATCGCGATCACGCGCCACAGCAGGATGTTGAAGGGGGTCGGCGTGGCGAGCCGCGGCGCATCGGCCAGGCCCATGCCGGCCAGCGTGCGCGCGGCGGCGCGCTCGACCTGCTGCTGGGCCAGCAGCGAGGCCCCGAGGTAGGCGCTGCTCAGCACCAGGCCGGCGACCAGGGCACGCTGGGCCGATGCTTTTTCGGCCAGGCACCAGGCGACGACGCAGGCCAGCAGCAGCCACAGCGTGTAGCCGAGGTCGATGATGAAGATGCTCGCCCAGGCCACCGGCGCGGAAGGCAGCGGCCACCACAGTTGCGTGCCGTAGACGGTGAAGGCATCGAGCAGCGGATGCGTGAGCAGCGCGGCCTGCATGGCCCAGAACCAGCGCGCGGGCGCATCTCTCGTCCGCCCTTGGCCAAAGCGCAGGAACAACCACCAGACCAATGCGCCGACGAAGGGCAGCACCAGCAGCGAATGGCTGAAGCTGCGGTGCATCGTCATCAGTGCCACCGGGTCGTCGGTGAACGGCCGCAGCAGGAAGCTGTCGAGATCGGGCAGCGTGCCGAGCGCGGCGCCCGCGAGCAGCGCCGCGCGGCGATGGCGCGCGGGCGCAATGGCCGCGGCGGCCGCGCCGCCTAGAAGTATCTGGGTGAGGGAATCCATGGCGCGATCCTAGTGACCGCGCAGGCCCACCCCCGGCGCATCGGGCCGCGACCCGGTGTGGGATCGCGCCCCGGGATCGGTTTCGTGCTCAGGCCGCCAGCAGCGCCTCGACCTGGCGCAGGCCATCGAGGGTCTTGAGGCAGGCGTCGGCGGCTTCGGTGCCCTTGACCGCGAAGTGCGCGTGGAAGTACTTGCGGTGCTCCACATGCTCATGGAAGTGGTGCGGCGTGAGCACGGCCGACAGCATCGGCACGTTGGTCTCCAGCTGCAGCGACATCAGCGTGCTGACGACGGTGTTGGCGACGAACTCGTGGCGGTAGATGCCGCCGTCGACCACCAGCGCGCAGCCCACGATGGCGGCATAGCGGCCCGACAGCGCAAGTCGCTTGGCATGCAGCGGGATCTCGAAGGCGCCAGGCACGTCGAGCACGTCGATGCGCTCGCGCGGGAAGCCCTGGCGCTGCATCTCGGCGAGGAAGGCGTCGCGCGCCTGATGCACGATGTCGGAGTGCCACTGCGCCTCGATGAAGGCGACGCGCTGCGCTTCGGAGTTGTCCGAGTTGCCGATGGCGGAGAGGGGAAGGTCGTTGATCTGACTCATGGTGTGCCCTTGAAAGCAGGTTTCCTGAATCAGGGCGCACGAAGCCGCAGCCGCGGCGCGCGCCAAAAAAAGACGCGCGGCCACGCCGACGGTTCGCGCTCTCTTTCATCCGGACTGTGACCGTCGGCCCCGGAATCACACCGGATCTGCTGACCCTGCCGCACACAGGGTGCACGGCAGGCGCTCGCGGGCTTGTGCGAACGAGTCGCCATCACCGCCGGTGGGGAATTGCACCCCGCCCTGAGAACGCTTGTCGCCCGGCGAACCGGACGACGCACCGATTCTAGAAGCCCGGCCGAGGGCGTTGTTGTCGCCCGCGCGCCAGACCTTCGGCCGCGGGGGATTTTTCGGGGGCGCGTTCAGCGCGGCACGAGGAACTGTGTCATGCGCTGCAGTTCGTCGTCGAGCGCCGCGCGAAAGGCCGCGCCGCGCGGTGGCGTGGCGGCATAGCCGAAGCTCGGCTGCAAGGGCCCGCCGGGCGCACTCACGTTGGCCCAGCCGATCACCTGTTCGTGCCACAGCATCGGCAATGCGTAGTAGCCGAAGCGGCGCTGCGGCGCGGGCGTGTAGGCCTCGAACTTGTAGGTCCAGCCCCAGAGCAGTTCGAAGCGGCGCCGGTCCCAGACCACCGGGTCGAAGGGCGCAAGCAGGCGCAGCGCATCGTCGGGCGCGTGGCGCTTGGAAGCCGGCTTCTCGTCGGCGGGCCAGTACCAGGTCGTGCCGTCGATGCGGCAGCTCGCGAGTTCTTCGTCGCGCGCGATGCGCAGCGCGGCCTGGGTCTGCGCGGCGAGGTGCGGCGCGCCGTAGCCCAGCAGCCGGACCAGGTAGCTCAGGCTCGCGGCCGGCAGCGGTGCGTACTTGCGCACCACCAGCGCGATCAGCGCCGCGGCGCGCTGCGCACGGCCCGCGGGACTGTCGTCGGCCGGCGCATGCGCCACGGCCGCGTAGACGCGGGTGCCGCTGTCGCGCCGCACCACGCGCAGCAGGCCGCGGTAGTGCAGGCCGTCGAGCAGCTGGGTGGAGGCATTGCTCGCGCCGCCCCAGTAGTTGGTCACGCGGCCGTGCGCGAAGTGCAGCTCGACCTGGCGCGGATGCACCGGGCCGTGGGCCTGCACATAGGCCAGCACCTCGGCCGCCTTGCGCTGGGTGTCGGCGTCCCAGGCGCGCCTGGCTTCGCGCGGGTGCATCAGCGCCAGGTGCTCGCGCGGCAGGAAGCCGTAGTTGACCAGGCAGTCCTCCTCGATCGCGAGCCGGCTGTAGCGGCTCTCGAGGTCGCCCGCGCGGTAGTCCTTCACGCGGTGGCGCAGGGTCAGGTCCTGCGCGCGCGCGGGCGCGCGGATCGGGTCGGCCTGCACGAAGCCCAGCCGGCGGATCGCGGCAGGCAGCGTGGTCGGGGTGAAGAGGGTGCGTGCCACCGCGTCGCGGCGCAGGTCGTCGAGGGTGGGCTCAGCCATGCGGTGCATTGCAGCACAGGCGGCGCGCGCCTGTCGTTCCCCCGCCGGATGTCCCGTGGGATCCCTAGGCCGTGCCGGGCCGCATCAGCGCGATGGCCTCGCGCGCCAGCGCATCGATCGAATCGGTGAGCACGATGCCGAGCTCGGCGCGCCGCCCCGGCGGCACGGCCAGCGGCAGTTCGGTGCAGCCGAGCACCACGGCCTTCGCACCGCGTTGTGCGAGCAGGCGGACACCCTCGGCGGCCGGTGCGAAGGCCGCGTCGATGCGGTTGGCCTTGACCGCCGCGATCGCGGGCACGCACAGGCGCTGCACTTCTTCGGCCGAGGGCTCGATGGGCTCGTAGCCGGCGGCGCGCAGGTAGCGCTGGTAGAGCCCCATGGCGATGGTGGCCGGCGTGCCCAGGATGCCGACCTTGCCTTCGGTCACGCCCTGGCGGCGCAGGTCGGCCACCACCGAGTCGACGATGTGCAGCAGCCGCGTGGGACTGGCCGCCTGCAGTTCGTCGAACCACAGGTGGGCGGTGTTGCAGGGAATCGCGATGCAGTCGGCGCCGCCGGCCACCAGGGTGTCGATGCCGCGCAGCATGGCCGGCAGGGGGCTCGGTCCGGTGCCCATGCAGGCCGAGGAGCGGTCGGGGATCGCAGGGTCGTTGCACAGCAGCACCGGGATGTGCTGCTGGTCGCTGTCGGCGGGTGTCAGCTGCACCATGCGCAGCGCGAAGGCGGCGCCGGCCAGCGGGCCCATGCCGCCGAGCACGCCCAGGCGCTGCGGCACCGCGTTCATGCTGCGGCGCCGTCGCGTTGCCGGCGCGCGAGACCCGCGGCCAGCTCGGCCGCGGCCTCGCAGGGGTCGATGACCGGCACGCCCACCGCGGCCTCGAGCGGTGCGCGCAGCTCGGCCATGCCGGCGCAGCCGAGCAGCACGACGTCGGCGCCGTCCGCGTCGACCAGCAGCCGGGCCGCCGCGATCATGGGTTCGAGTGCATGGGCGGCGTCGCCCGACAGGTGCACCGGCAGGTCGAGCGGACGCTCGGCCACCACGCGCTCGCGCACGCCCAGGATGTCCCAGTAGCGCAGGTGGCGCGGGATCGCGGCGCTGGCGATGGCGATCACGCCCACGCGCTGGCCGCGGGCCAGGGCCGCGTGCATGCCGGCCTCGCCCAGGCCGATCACCGGCTTGTCGCAGCGCGTGCGCGCCGCGGCGATGCCGGGATCGCTGAAGCAGGCCAGCACGAAGGCGTCGGCCTCGCTCGCATGCGCGGCCACGTCGTCGGCCGCGATGCGCGCGCCCCGCTCGAAGTCGGCCTGCGTCACGATGCCCGGCGGGCCGTCGTGCGCGGTGACGCAGTCGAAGTCGCACTGCGCGGGCGGCACGGTCGCGCGAAAGGCGCGCGCCACGGCATCGGTCACGCTGGCGCTGCTGTTGGGGTTCAGCACCCGAACGCGCGGGACGGTGGAAGGCGCACTCATGCCCGGTCCTCCCCGAGGCCGATCAGCGCCTTGAGCACGCGGCCGTGCGGGCGTTCCGCGCCGGCGGCCGGCGTGCGGCGCGGCAGGTCGGGCGCGCCGCGGCGCAGGTAGGCGCCGCTGCCGCGCTCGGCATGCAGCGCGTTGTCCTCGATCACCACCCGGCCGCGGCTCACCACCACCTCGGGCCAGCCCTGGATGGTGCGGCCCTCGTAGGGCGTGTAGCCCGCGTTGTCGTGCAGCATCGCGGCCGTGATGGTGGTCTCGCGCTCGGCGTTCCAGACCGCGATGTCGGCGTCGGCGCCCAGCGCGATCGCGCCCTTGCGTGGCGCCAGGCCGTAGAGCTTGGCGTGGTTGGTGGCGGTGAGCGCGACGAACTGGTGGATGTCGATGCGGCCCTTGAGGAAGCCTTCGCTGAACAGCAGCGGCATGCGCAGCTCGATGCCGGGCACGCCGTTGGCCATTTCCTTGAAGGTGGTGGCGTCGCCCTTGGGCAGCTTGCCGGTCTCGTCGAAGCGGTAGGGTGCGTGGTCCGACGAATAGGTGGCCAGCGTGCCGTCGATCAGGCCGCGCCAGATCGCTTCCTGCGCGTCGGCGTCGCGCGCGGGGGGCGAGCAGCAGAACATGGCGCCTTCCAGGCCGGGGCGGTCCATGTCGTCGGCGGTCAGGAACAGGTACTGCGGGCAGCTCTCGGCCAGCACGTTGGCGCCCAGCAGCTGGGCCTGGCGGATCACCTCGACGGTCTCGCCGCCGGCCACGTGCACCAGCAGCAGCGGCACGTCGACCAGGCGCGCCAGCGCGATCGCGCGGTAGGCGGCCTCGGTCTCGGCCAGCGGGTCGTGCGCCACGCCGTGGAACTTGGGCGCGGTGTGGCCGCGGTCGATCAGGCGCTGGGCGATCCAGCGGATCATGTCGTTGTTCTCGGCATGCACCATCACCAGCGCGCCCTCGGCACGGGCCAGCGCCAGCACGTCGAGCAGCTCGATGTCCTCGAGCTTCATGCGGTCGTAGGTCATGTAGACCTTGAGCGAGGTGATGCCGTCGCGGATGGCGGCCGGCAGGTCGGTCGAGAGCGTGGCGGCGTCGGGGTTCGCCAGGATCAGGTGGAAGCCGTAGTCGATCACCGCCTTCTCGGCCGCGCGCCGGCTGTAGTCGGCCAGCACCTCGGGCACCGACATGTCGCGGTGCTGGGCCGCGAAGGGCAGGATGGTGGTGGTGCCGCCAAAGGCGGCCGACACCGTGGCCGAGTAGAAGTCGTCGGCGCACATCATGCCCATGCCCGAGCGCTGCTCGACGTGGCAGTGGCTGTCGATGCCGCCCGGCAGCACCCAGCGGCCGGTGGCGTCGACGTCGCGCAGGCCCGGCGGCAGCGAGCCGCCGATGGCCGCGATGCGTCCGTCGCGCACGCCGAGGTCGCCCTCGATCACGCGGCCGTCGGTGACGATGCGGCCGCCGCGGATCGTCAGGTCGAAACGTTCTTCGCCGATCAGCGAAGCGATGGTGGTGTCCATGCGCGCTTCCGTGTGTGCGTTCAGACCAGCGGATCGCCGGCGCCGGTGCGCTCGACGATCAGGCCGTAGTGCTCGGGGCGGCGGTGCTTGGCGAAGTTGAAGACGTGCTGGCGGAAGTACTCGCCCAGCGACATGTCGGCCTTCACGCAGATCACCTCGTCTTCTTCGGTCAGCGAGCGCGCGACGATCTCGCCGGTGGGCGCCACGATGGCCGAGCTGCCGATCATGTGGTGGCCGTCTTCCGAGCCGCACTTGGCCGCGGCCGCCACCCAGATGCCGTTCTGGTAGGCATTGGCCTGCAGCGACACCAGGTGCGTGGTGGTGCGCAGGTGCACCGGCTCGTTCCAGTGGATGTTGAGCGAGGGCGTGTTGTAACCCAGCACCACCACCTCGGCGCTCTGCAGCGCCATCACGCGGTAGGTCTCGGGCCAGCGGCGGTCGTTGCACAGGCACATGCCGAAGCGCGTGCCCATGGTGTCGAACACGCGGAAGCCCAGGTCGCCCACTTCGAAGAACTTCTTCTCCAGATGCTGGAAGGGCGCCTCGGGCTTGTGGTCGGAATGGCCGGGCAGGTGGATCTTGCGGTACTTGCCGACGATGGCGCCGGTGCGGTCCACGATGATCGAGGTGTTGTAGCGCTGGCCCTCGGGCGTGCGCTCCGCGTAGCCGAGGTAGAAGCCCAGTTCGAGCTTCTTGGCCTCGTCGAACAGCGGCTGCACCTGGGCGTTGGGCATGCTCGCCTCAAAGAAGCGCGCTTCGGCCTCGGCTTCCTCCATCCAGTAGCGCGGGAAGAAGGTGGTGAGCGCGAGCTCGGGGAACACGACCATCTCGGCGCCGCGGCTCTTGGCGTCGCGCATCATCTCGACCAGGCGGCGGACGACCGCCTCGCGGGTGTCCGACAGGTGCACCGGGCCCATCTGGGCGACGGCCAGGCCCAATGTGCGTTTCGTTGTCATCATTGCTTCCTCAGTTAGCGTTGGTGGTTGTTCGGGGGCGGGCGGGCCGCGTCATGCGGCCCGGGGCTGGGCGCGGCGCTGGCGTTTTTCCAGGCGGCCCAGCAGCACGACCAGCGGCCACAGCAGCGCCAGGTAGATCAGCGCGGCCAGCACGATGGGCGTGGGGTTGTAGAGCATCGATTGCGCGGAGCGCGCGGCATAGAGCATCTCGGGCACCGACACCACGCTGGCGATGGTGGTGAGCTTCACCACCTCGATCATGTTGCTCACCAAGTCGGGGAACACGTTGCGCACCGCCTGCGGAATCTCGACGTACACCAGGCTGCCGACCCGGCCCATGCCGGTCGACAGCGCCGCCTCGCGCTGGCCGCGCGGCACCGATTCGAGCCCGGCGCGCAGGATCTCGCCGAAGTAGCTCGAGTTGTTCAGCATGAAGCCCAGCGCCACGCAGGCCATGGGCGAGAGCTCCAGGCCGAGGTAGGGCAGGCCGGTGTACAGGAAGATCAGCAGCACCAGCGGCGGAAAGGCGCGGAAGAAGTCGATGTACACCACCAGCAGCGCGCGCACCAGCCGGTTGCGGACCACGAAGCCGGTCACCGCCAGCACCATGCCGGCGCCGATCCCGAGCGGGATCACCCACACCGACAGCAGCAGCGTGTTGAGCAGGCCCTGCAGCACGTAGGGCGTGACCTCGCGCACCACGTCGAGGTTGAAGAAGTATTGGAGGATGAGTTCCATGAGGAGGGGCTCCGTTCGGCGGCTTCAGTGGCGACCCGCGCCGTAACGCCGTTCGATGTAGCGCCCGGCGATCACCACGGGCAGGAAGATCACGAGGTAGCCCAGCGCGCCCAGCATCAGCGGCGTGGGGTTGCCCGCGAAGCTGGTGGCCGAGGTGGCCTGGTTCAGGATCTCGTTGAGCCCGGCCACCGAGCCGTAGGCCGTGCCCTTGGTGATGGCGATCACGCGGTTGGTCAGCGGCGCCACCATCAGGCGGCAGGACTGCGGCAGCAGCACGTGCACCATGGCCTGCGTGTGGGTCATGCCGGTGGAGCGCGCGGCCTCCATCACGCCGCGCGGCTGGGATTCGATGCCGGCCCAGAACACCTCTTCGGAGAAGGCCGCGAGCACCAGCGTCAGCGCCAGCCAGGTCGATGCGAAGGCCCCCAGCGACAGCCCCAGGAAGGGCAGCGCGAAGTACAGCAGGATGATGAGCACCAGCGGCGGCAGCGCGCGGAAGATGTCGACCAGCGTCGACACCGCCAGCGGCAGCCCGCGCACCGGCAGGCTGCGCAGGTAGGCCAGCAGCAGGCCCAGCGCCAGGCCGGCGGCGATCACCGCCAGGCCCAGCTCGATGGTCACGCGCGCGCCGTCGAGGATCTGGGGCAGGTAGCGCGCGGCGATGTCGCCGTTGAAGAAGGTGAAGGCGAGCTTGTCGAACTGCATGCGGCGTTCCCGTTCGGGCGCTCAGAGCGCGCGGCTGCCGATGCTGGCGATGAAGGCCGCGGTGCGCGCATGCGTCGGCGCATCGAAGACCTGGGCCGGCGAGCCCTGCTCGACGATCGCGCCGCCGTCCATGAACACCACCCGGTCGGAGGCCGCCTTGGCGAAGCCCATCTCGTGCGTCACCACCACCATGGTCATGCCGTCGGTGCGCAGTTCGCGCATCACCTGCAGCACGCCGCCCACCATCTCCGGGTCGAGCGCGCTGGTCGGCTCGTCGAACAGCACCAGCGCCGGCTTCAGCGCGATCGAGCGCGCGATGCCCACGCGCTGCTGCTGGCCGCCCGAGAGCTGCGTCGGGCGCACGCGCGCCTTGTGCTCCATGCCGACGCGCGCGAGCGCTTCCATGGCGGTGTGCTCGGCGGCGTCGCGCGCCATCTTCTTCACCTTGCGCAGGGCCAGCGTCACGTTGCCCAGCACGTCGAGGTGCGGGTAGAGGTTGAAGGCCTGGAACACCATCCCGACGCGTTCGCGCAGGCGGTTCAGGTTGGCGCCGGGCGCATAGATGTCGTGCCCTTCGACGCGCACCTCACCGCGGGTCGCGTCCTCCATGCGGTTGCAGCAGCGCAGCAGCGTGCTCTTGCCCGAGCCCGAAGGACCGATCACCGAGACCAGCTCGCCCGCCTGCACATCGAGGTCGATGCCGTTGAGCACGGGGACGCTGCCATAGGATTTGTGCAGGTTGCGGACTTGCAGGAGCGAGGAAGACGTCACGGTGTTCATCGGTGGGGAATGGAGAGCAGGGTGGCGCGCGGCGCTTACTGGCAGACCGGCTTGGCGGTGGTGGCCTCGTAGCCGAACAGGCCCGGGATGCCGTGGCCGGCCGGCGAGACGACGGTGGCCGAGTCGGCGGCCGGCGCGGCGCCGAACCACTTGGCGTGCATCTTCTGCAGCGAGCCGTCGAGCTTCATGCACTTGAGCACGTTGCTCACCTGGTCACGCCCGGCCTTGTCGTCGAGGCGGAAGGGGATGGCCCAGACCGAACCGGTCTTGATCGTGAAGGTGGTCTTGATGGCCGGCGTGCTCTTGGCGGCCCAGGCCGAGGGCGTGACGCCGGCCAGGTTGGCGTCGCCGCGGCCGGAGATCACGGCCTGCACCGCATCGGCGTTGGTGCCGTAGACGGCGATCTCGTAGCCGTACTGCGCCTGGTTGTTGCGCGCCCATTCCTCGGGGCCCGAGCCCTTGTTGACGGCGATGGTCTTGCCCTTGAGGTCCTCGAGGCGCTGGATGTCGTTGCGGTCCTTCTTCATGACCAGCGTGAAGTTGTTCTCCAGGTAGCCCTCGGTGAACAGCACCGACTTCGCGCGCTCGGGCGACACGGTGGTGGGCGCCATCAGGAAGTCGAACTTGCCGGCGTTGAGCGCGGGGATCAGCGCCGAGTACTGCGCGCCTTCGATCTCGATCTTGCGTCCCAGGCGGCGCGCGATCTCCTCGCCCAGCTCGACGTTGAAGCCCTGGAAGCCGCCGCTCAGCTTCGGAAACGCATGGGGCGGGAAGTTGGGGTCGATGCCGGTGCGCAGCGGTGTGGTCTGGGCGACGGCGGTGCCGATGGCGCAAGCGAAGGCCAGGGGCGCGAGCAGGAACTTCAGGTGACGGGACATGAGCATTTCTCCAGAAAAAATCGCAGACCGGATGGCCGTTGGCCACAAGGCGACCGGCACCGGAGGGGTGTGCTCCGGCGATGCGATGAATTATTTCGAGGGAGAAAGGCCGCGTCGATTGATGCTTTGTGCAGCGTCGTTGCGCGTGCGTTAACACCTCGCGCCAGGGCGGTGCGGTGCGTAAAGAATGCCCATCCGAAGTGCGGCGTGCATGCTATTGGGGCATTCCCTTGGATGGGCGCCGATGGCGCGCGATCAGCTGTCCTGCGGCTTCGGCGCGGCCAGGCCACGCTGCATCAGCACGCTGCGCAAGGTGCGCACGAAGGCTTCGGCGGCCGGCGAGAGCGGGTCGGTGCGCAGGTGGACCAGATGCGCCACCAAGGGCTCCAGCCCCTCGACCGGCAGGATGCGAAAGCGCGCGTCGGGCCAGGCCTGCAGCGAGAACTCGTCGACCAGCGCGATGCCCGCGCCCAGGTGCGTGAGCGCACAGGCGTTCTGCGGCGAGCCGACTTCCAATGTCATGCGCGGCGCGTCGTCGAGTGGGGCGAAGAAGTTGCGCACCAGCTCGCCGAAGGGCGTGCCGCGCGGGTACGACATCAGGTCGTAGGGCAGCAGGTCTTCGGCGCCGACCGCGTTGCGCGCGGCCAGCGGATGCGTGCGGGGGCAGATGCAGACGATGCGGCAGCGTGCGATCGGCTGGGTGCTGAGGTTGGGATGGTCCACCGCTTCCAGTGAGATGCCCAGGTCGAAGTGCCGGCTCAGCAGGCGCTCGCGCAGCAGGTCCTGGTTGAGGCACTTGAAGTGCACACGGGTCTCGGGATTGGCCTGGTGGTATTGCGCGATGGCCATCGGCACCAGCATGTGACCGATGCCGGGGCTCGACACCACGCTGACCAGGCCCGAACGGCGCGCCATGAGCTCGTGCGTGAGGTCGCTGATGCGCTGCACGCCCTGGTAGACGTCCTCGACCTCGTGGTAGAGCCGGCGTGCCTCGGCGGTGGGAGAGAGCCGGCCCTTGATGCGGATGAACAGCGGGAAGTTGAGCTGGGTCTCGGTGTGCGAGAGCACGCGGCTGATGGCGGGCACCGACACGTGCAGCAACCGGGCCGCATCGCTGACCGAACCGGTGGCCATGATGGCCCGGAACACTTCGATTTGACGAAAATTCATGGAGGGGGACTTTAACGACCGCGCCTGCGCGGCGCGATCGCCGGCCTCCGGCCCGTCCCGCTCAGACCACGCTGCGGTGCCGCTCGATGCAGATGTCCAGTGTCTCGCTGCCCGGGCGCTGCCACCAGTCGAGGTTCGAGAAGATCTCGACCTCGCTGAAGCCCGCGAAGCCCGCGGCCTCGACCCAGCCGCGGATCTTCTTGAGCTCGATCACGCCGTCGCCCATCATCCCGCGGTCGCTCAGCAGATCGCGCGTGGGCAGGCGCCAGTCGCACACGTGGTAGGCCAGCAGGCGCTCGCGGCCGGCACGTTCAATCTGCTGCTGCAGCTTCGGGTCCCACCACACGTGGTAGACGTCGAGCGCCACGCCCAGCAGGCCGCTCCTGGCGGCGTCGAGTTCGTCGCAAAGGTCGAGCGCGTGTTCGAGCGTGTTGATGCAGGCGCGGTCGGCCGCCTGCATCGGGTGCAGCGGCTCGATGGCCAGCGGCATGCCGACCTCGCGCGCGTACTCGAGCGAAGCGGCGATGCCGTCGCGCACTTCGCCGCGCGCGCGGGCGAGGTCGGTGTAGGCCGGCTTGCCTTCGAGCGCGCCGGGCAGCGCGCCCACCACCAGCACCACGCAGGGCGAGCCCAGCGTCTTGGCTTCGTCGATGGCGCGCCGGTTGTCGTCGAGCGCGGCCTTCAGGCCCGCGGCGTCGGCGGCCGGGAAGAAGCCGCCGCGGCAGTAGCCCGAGAGGCTGATGTCGTGCGCCTTCAGCTGGCGCGCGACCTGGTCGAGGCCGACGGCCGCGACCTGGTCGCGCCAGGGGCTGATCGCGCGGATGCCGCGCTCGGCGCACTGGTCGATGATGCGGTCCAGCGGCACCTCGGTGCCCGACTGCTTGCGCACCGTGGCGGTGTTGATCGAGAGCCAGTCGTGGTTGGACGAGAAGTCGCGCATCGTCGTGCTCATTCCACGCCGTGCAGCGCCAGCAGCGTCTTCATGCGCCGCACCGCCAGCTCGGGCTGTTCCAGCACGCTGGCCGCGTCGGCCAGGCGGAACAGCTCGGCGAAGTGCTGCAGCGAGCGCGTGCTCTGCTGGCCGCCGACCATCGTGAAGTGCTTCTGGTGGCCGTTGAGCCAGGCCATGAACACCACGCCGGTCTTGTAGAAGCGGGTGGGCGCCGCGAAGATGTGGCGCGACAGCGGCACCGTGGGGCCCAGCAGCGCATGGAAGGTCTCGCTGTCGCCCTTGGCCAGCGCGCCCAGCGCGGTGCTCGCGGCGGGGGCGATGGCGTCGAAGATGCCCAGCAGCGCATCGCTCTTGCTGTGCGTCGCTTCGCTGCCGAAGCCATCGCCGGCGATCAGCTCGGCGTAGTTGAAGTCGTCGCCGGTGTACATGCGCACGCCCGAGGGCAGGCGGCGGCGCATCGAGATCTCCTTGTCCTTGTCGAGCAGGGAGATCTTGATGCCGTCGACCTTGTCCGGGTGCGCGGCGATGATGCCCAGCGCGGTGTCCATGGCCGCGTCGATGTCCTTCGTGCCCCAGTAGCCGGCCAGCGCCGGGTCGAACATGTCGCCCAGCCAATGCAGCACCACCGGTTGTTTCGCCTGACTCAGGATGCGGCCGTACACGCGCTCGTAGTCGGCCGGGCCGGTCGCCACGCGGGCCAGCGCGCGGCTGGCCATCACGATCAGCTTGCCGCCGAGCTTCTCGATGGCTTCCATCTGCGCTTCGTAGCCGCGGATCACGTCGTCGACGCTCTTCACCTCGTCGATGTTCAGGTGGTCGGTGCCACAGCCCGAGGCGACGAAGGCGCCGGGCACGTCCTTGGCGGCATCGAGCGAGCGGCGGATCAGTTCCAGCGAGGTGGGCCAGTCCAGGCCCATGCCGCGCTGCGCCGTGTCCATGGCCTCGGCCACGCCCAGGCCCAGCGAGAACAGGTGGCGGCGGTAGGCGATGGTGGTGTCCCAGTCGACCGCGGCCTGCAGCCACGGGTCGACCGCCGCGAGCGGATCGGCCACCACGTGCGCCGCCGAGTAGGCGATGCGGTTGAACTTCAGGCCCGCCTCGGGCTTGGCCAGCACCTGGCCGCGCAGGGCGTAGGGCGCCAGCGTGCCGCCGGCGGTGGGAAGGGTGATCGAGAGTGCCATGGCGCCGACCTCAGACCTTCAGCGCGGGCACGTCGACCCAGCGGCGGTCCTGCCACGATTCGAGCGCGGCCTCTACCAGCTGCACGCCCTTGGCGCCTTCGGGCAGCGTCCACTTGTAGGGCTCGTTCTCGACCACGTGGCGGATGAAGTGTTCCCACTGGATCTTGAAGCCGTTGTCGTAGACCTGCGAGTCCGGGATCTCCTGCCACTGGTCGAAGAAGTTCATGGTCTGCTTCTCGTCGGGGTTCCACACCGGGCGCGGCGTGGCCACGCGCGACTGGGCGCGGCAGCTCGACAGGCCGGCCACGGCCGAGCCGTCGGTGCCGTCGACATGGAAGGTCACGAGGTCGTCGCGGCGCACGCGCGTGGCCCAGCTCATGTTGAGCTGCGCGATCACGGGTTCGCCGTTGTGGCCGGTCAGTTCGCAGGTGGCGTAGGCCGCGTCGTCGGCCGTGGCCTGGTAGGGCTTGCCTTCTTCGTCCCAGCGGGTGGGGATGTGGGTGGCGCCGATGCACGACACCGACTTCACTTCGCCGAACAGGTTGTCCAGCACGTAGCGCCAGTGGCACATCATGTCCAGGATCATGCCGCCGCCGTCTTCCTTGCGGTAGTTCCAGCTCGGGCGCTGGATGGGCTGCAGGTCGCCTTCGAACACCCAGTAGCCGAACTCCAGGCGCACGCTCAGCATGCGGCCGAAGAAGCCGGCGCGGCGCAGCATGTCGAGCTTGCGCAGGCCGGGCAGGAACAGCTTGTCCTGCACCGCGCCGTGCTTGAGGCCCGAGCCTTCGGCCAGGCGGGCGATCTCGACGGCTTCGTTGAGGTTGGTCGCGATCGGCTTCTCGCAGTAGACGTGCTTGCCGGCGCGGATGGCCTTGGCCAGCAGCGTGGGGCGCATCTGGGTGGTGCCGGCGTCGAAGAAGATGGTGTCGTCGGGGTTCTCGAGTGCCTTGTCGAGGTCGGTGCCCCAGCGTGCGATGCCGTGCTTCTTGGCGAGCGCTTCCATCTTCTCGGCGTTGCGGCCGATCAGGATCGGGTCGGGCATCACCTTGTCGCCGTTGGAGAGCGTGACGCCGCCCTGGGCGCGGATCGCGCAGATGGAGCGGATCAGGTGCTGGTTCATGCCCATGCGTCCGGTGACGCCGTGCATGATGAGTCCGAGTCGTTGTGTAGCCATGGTTTTCTCTGCTTGCTTGCTTACTTGCGGGGTGGATCTGGGGGGGCTTATTGGGGCGACAGGCCGGCGGCCTTCACCAGCTTGGCGTTGCTGACGATTTCGTCCTTGATGTAGGCGTCGAATTGCTGGGGCGTGAGCGTCCAGGCGTCGGCGCCGAGCTTGAGGAAGCGTTCCTTGACCTCGGGGGTGGCGAGCGCCTTCACGACCTCGTCGTGCAGGCGGTTGACGATCTCGCGCGGCGTCTTGGCGGGCGCCATCATCCCGATCCAGAAGTTGAATTCCGAACCGGGCACGCCGGCCTCGGCGGTGGTCGGCACGTCGGGCAGCGCGGCCGCGCGCTTGGGCGAGCCCACGGCCAGTGCGATCAGGTGGCCTTCCTTGATCTGGCCGATCACCGGCGCGATGGGCGAGAAGTAGTAGTCGACGCGGCCCGACAGCACTTCGGTCACTGCATCGGCTGAGCCCTTGAACGGGATGTTGGTGGCGTCGATGGCGGCGGCCATCTTGAACTTCTCGGCGTTCAGGTGCGTGGCGCTGCCCTGGCCGGCCGAGGCGAAGTTGATGGTGCCGGGCTTGGCCTTGGCGGCGGCCACCAGCTCCTTGAGCGTCTTGATGTTCTTCGACGGCGAGATCACCAGCGCGTTGGGCAGCGTCGCGACCGGCGTGATGCCGGCGAAGTCGCCCAGCGTGTCGAAGGGCAGTTTGGCGAAGGTCGACGGGCTCACCGTGTGCGAGGACGAGTGCAACATGATCGTGTAGCCGTCGGGCGCGGCCGTGGCCACGGCCTGCTGGCCGATGGTGCCGCTGGCGCCGCCGCGGTTGTCCACCACCAGCGTCTGGCCCATGCTCTGGCCCATCTTGTCGGTGATGGCGCGCGCAATGATGTCGGTGGTGCTGCCGGCCGCGAAGGGCACGATCACGCGGATCGGCTTGTTCGGGTAGGCGCCCTGGGCGGCGGCGCCGGAAGCGGTCAGCACGGTGAGGCACGCCAGCGAGGCGGCCGCGGCGATGCGGGCGAAGGGGGTCATGAAAGTCTCCGTTGTGATGTCTCTGGCGCACCCGTCCGGGTGCTGGTGAACCGTCTAATTCACCAATTGGTGAATTGAGGGGAATTTTCCGGCTTGGCGGGCCGCGGGTCAATCCGCGCGTGCGGGGTCGGGATCAGGGATTACCCGAAGAACGGGCGGACCGCTCAGAGGCTGCGCATCGCGTCCCAGCGCACGCCGGCGCCCGCACGGCCGGTGCCGAAGCCGGGCGCGGCCAGCGAGGCCAGGTCGATTTCGCCGTCGACGATGCGCAGGCGCGCTGCGCCCTCGCTGTGCGCGTAGAGCGCCGGGTGCAGCGCCAGCAGCGTGGCCTGTTCGTCGCCGGGCAGCGCCGCCATGCCGTTCACGTAGTGGTGGCCGTTGCGCTCCACATGGTCGAGCCCGAGCCAGCCCACCAGCGCCAGGTCCTGCTGCAGCCCGATGCCGGCCTGCAGGGTCAGGTCTTCGCCCGACAGGAACAGCGGCTCGCCCCTGGCGCGGCCCTGCGCGCAGCGCGCGGCATTGACGATCGACTTGTAGAAGCCCTTGCAGCTCTTGCTCGAGACGCCGGTGTAGCCCAGCGCGCGCGCCTGCTGGAAGCTGTCGAGCGTGGCGTCGGATTCGTCGATCAGCAGCGGCATGCGCGCGACCGCCGCGTGCATGGCGTGCTCCAGCGCATGGGCACGCGCGATGGGCTGCTCGATGAAGACGGTGCGTTCGACCAGGCCGCGCAATGCGGGCGCGGCCAGGAAGGCGTCGAGGAAGTTGGCGAAGGCGGCCGCATCGGCGTACTGCTCGTTGCCGTCGAGCGTGACCAGTTCGGCGCGGCCCTCGATCACTTCGGCGATGCGGCCCAGCCGCTGCAGGTCGGCCGGCGTGTCGCCCGAGAGCTTGAGCTTGAAGTGCCGGTGGCCGTAGCGCGCGATGGCCGCCTCGAGCGAGGTCGGCAGGCCGTCGGCGGGCAGCTGGTCGGCGGGCAGGTCACCGTCGCGGATCGCATCGGCCAGGCCCACCGTGTGGCGCGCGGCGATGCGTGTGCGCGGGCGTTGCCGTGCGAGGAAGGCGGGCAGGTCGAAGTCCGCCAGGTCGGGCGCCAGGCCATGGCGCGCGAGGTCGATGCCCGCGGCGTTCATGGCCATCGCTTCGGCAAAACTGCAGCCCAGGTGCAGGCACAGCGCATCGAGCAGCGCGCGGTCGACCAGCGCCGGCCCGTAGCTGGCGACCAGCGGCAGCAGGCCCTGGCGCAGGCCCGTGGCCAGCACGTCGTCGTAGTGTTCGGCGAAGTGGTCCCAGGCGCTCTGCGCGGGGCCGGGCGCGGCGTAGGCCTCGCGTGCGTTGCGCAGCGCCTGGCGTAGCTGCTCGAAGTTCTGTGCGTTCGACAGCGCGGGGTTCTTGTCGAACCATTTGGGAATCATCATCTCGGCCGAACAGCCTTCGCTGGTGCGGCCGTCTTCGAAGCGGATGCGCGCGCGCACATGGACCTGCGGGCAGGCCGTGACCGTCACGGCGCCGAAGCGGAAGGGCAGCCGCAACGTCACGTCGCGCTCCGCGAAGGCAATGTGTTCGACGTGGAAGCGGGGCGCGGCGAGGGCCATGGTGTGTCTCCGGCGCCGGATGCGCCGCGGTGGCGGGCCGGCGGCCCGACCGGGTCAGTGGTCGAGGATGCCCTCGGAGAAGAAGTGCGCGCGGATGGTCTTGGCGTAGCCGCCGAACTCGGCCGAGCCCATGATGTCCAGCGGCCGTTCCCTGGGCAGGTCGATGTCGTAGACGGCCGCGATCGAGCCCGGGCGTTCGCTCATCACGATCACGCGGTCCGACAGGTACACCGCCTCGGGAATGCTGTGCGTGATCAGCATCACCGTCTTGCCCGAGGCGCCGACGATGCGGCGCAGTTCGAGGTTCATCTTCTCGCGCGTCATCGCGTCGAGCGCGCCGAAGGGCTCATCCATCAGCAGCACGCTGGGGTCGTGCAGCAGGGCGCGGCAGATCGATGCGCGCTGCTGCATGCCGCCCGACAGCTGCCATGGGTACTTGCCCTCGAAGCCCTTGAGCCCGGCCATGGCGATCAGCTCGGCCGCGCGTGCGCGCGCCGGGCCCATCGGCATGTGGCGCATCTCGGCCTGCAGCAGGATGTTGTCGAGCACGGTGCGCCAGGCCAGCAGCACCGCGCTCTGGAACACGATGCCCACGTCTTTCTGTGCGCCCTTGATCGGCTTGCCCGACAGCGTCAGCGTGCCTTCGGTGATGGGCAGCAGGCCCGCCACCATCTTGAGCAGCGTGCTCTTGCCGCAGCCCGAGGGGCCGACGACCGAGACGAACTCGCCCTTGCGGATGGCGAAGTCGAGCGGCTTCAGCGACTCGACCGGGCCGTCCTTGGTCTGGTAGACCTTGGTGACGCCGCGGGCTTCGATCAGGACTTCGGTTGGCATGGGGCGCAATGCAGAAAGAGGATAAGGAAGGTGCCAGTCCAGGGACACCGCGGATCCGGCTTTGCCGGGCCGCCGGTGTCGCCCCCGGTCGGGGGAGGGAGAAGCGACACGAAGTGCGCGGAGCCTGGGGGCGAGCCTATTGCGGGAGGTAGTCGAGGGTCACGTAGTCCTCGGGCTTGCCGCGCGTGGACGCGTCCATGCCGCCGTACTGCACCAGCAGGTCGAGCGAGTCGTTGACGTTCTTCATGGTCACGCGGAAGGGCCGCTGGTTGGCCGTTTCCTTGGTGTGATAGAGCGCCACGCTCTGCTTCATGCCCACGATCAGCGTGTCGCGCACGCCGGCCTTGGGGTTGGCCTTGAGCATCGCGTCGACCGCGGCCTCGGGGCTCTTCTCGGCGGCTTCGGCGGCCTTGGTGGAGGCGCGCATGAAGCGCTTCACCAGGTCGCCGTTCTCGGCCAGGAAGGCCTTGTTGGTGATGATGCCGGAGCTGATCTGGTTCACGCCCGAATCGGCGAAGCGGATCGGCGTGACCGGCTTGCCGGTGGCGTCCTGCAGCTTGATGGCCTGGTCCATCACGTAGCCCAGCAGCAGGTCGGCCTGGCCGTTCATCACCGCGTTGAGCTTGGTCTGGCCGTCGCCCGAGACGATCTTCACCTGGTCGGCCTTGATGTCGTTCATCTTGAGGAACAGCGGCCACATCTGCGACATCGAGTCGCCCGGCGTGACGGCCACGGTCTTGCCGATGATGTCCTTGGGCGTCTTGATGTTCTTCTCGGTGAAGCCCATCACCGACATCGGGCTGACCTGGAACAGCACGCCGGTGGACTTCAGCGGCGCGCCCTTGGCGGCGGCCTTGATCATGGTCGTGACGTCGATGTAGCCGAAGGTGGCCGACTTGGCGGCCACCGCCTGCGCGGTCACGGCGGAGCCGCGGCCTTCCTGGATCTCGAGGTCGATGCCTTCCTCGGCGTAGAAGCCCTTCTCCTTGCCCAGGAAGAAGGGCGCGTGCTCGCTGTAGAGGTACCAGTTGAGCATCAGGGTCACCTTCTCGGGTGCCTTGGTCTGGGCCTGCGCGGGCGCCACGGCCATCAGCACCGCCGCGGCGGTGGCGATCATCAATGCGGGGAAGCGGGTGTTCTTCATGGTGTTGTCTCCGTTGGGTCTGTCTGTCGTTGTACCGGGGAAATCACTGCACGATGCGTTGCGATGCGTGCCAGGGAATCATCAGGCGCTCGACCAGGTCGACCGCCACGAACAGGATCACGCCGATGCTCGACAGCACCACCAGGGCCGCGAACATCAGCGGCAGGTCGAAGTTGCCGTTGGCCACCTGCAGCACGTAGCCGATGCCCGAGTTGGAACCGACGAACTCGCCCACCACCGCGCCGACCACGGCCAATGTGACCGAGACCTTGAGGCCGCTGAAGATCGCAGGCAGGGCCTGCGGCAGGCTGATCTTGAAGAAGGTCTGCAGGCGGCTCGCGCCCATCGAGCGCGCCAGGTCGAGCATGTCGGGCTCGACCGATTTGAAGCCCATCACCGTCGACACCACCACCGGGAAGAAGCCCAGCAGGAAGGCCGAGATGACCTTGGGAAAGATGCCGAAGCCGAACCACACCACGAACAGCGGCGCGATCGCCACCTTGGGAATGCTCTGCGAGAACACCAGCAGCGGATAGACGTACGACTCGACCAGCCGCGAGTAGGCGATGACCATCGCCATCGGGATGCCGATCACGATCGTGAGCCCGAAGCCGCCCAGCGTGGCCAGCGTAGTCTTCCAGCTCTCGGCCAGCAGGCGCGGCCATTCGGCGATCAGCTGCTTCACCACTTCCAGCGGCGGCGGCACCAGGTAGGCCGGGATCCTGAACAGCCGGATGGCGAGGTCCCACAGCACCAGCAGCACGATGATCAGGAAGAACGGGCGCAGGGCCGGTAGCAGAAGAAGCCTGCGAATCATCGAGCGAAGTCTCCGGGAGTGACGCGCGCGTCAACCCGACCGCGCAGCTAAGTAACCAAGCGGTGAATTGTTTGCGCGTGGACCTCCGGTGTCAACGACACCGAGGGTAAGCACGGAGAGTCAGGCGCCGGTCAGCGCAGCACGTAGCCCAGCACCAGTTCGGTCATGTGCGAGAGGCGCTGCGCGAGCGCCTTGGGGGCGCGCAGGTCGCGTCCGAAGATGGCCGACAGCGTGGCGTTGTTCGACAGGTAGAAGTAGCAGATCGAGGCGATCGAGATGTAGAGCTGGATCGGGTCCACGCCGTCGCGGAACAGCGCGTCGCGCCGGCCGCGCTCGAGCACGTCGGCCAGCATCTGGACCAGCGGCGAGTTCATCTCCTGGATCCGCGCCGATTGCTTGAGGTGCACGGCCTGGTGCAGGTTCTCGCTGTTGAGCAGGGTGATGAACTCGGGGTGCTCGAGGTAGTAGTGCCAGGTGAAGGACACCAGCTGGCGCACCGCCTCGACCGGGTCCATCGCGTCCAGGTGCAGCGCCTGCTCGGCCGAACGGATGTCGGCGTAGGTGCGCTCGAGCACGGCCAGGAACAGGTCGTCCTTGTTGCCGAAGTAGTAGTAGATCAGCCGCTTGTTGACGCCGGCCTGCTCGGCGATCCGGTCGACCCGCGCCCCGGCGAAGCCGCTCTGCGCAAACTCCTCCAGCGCGGCGGTCAGGATCGAGAGTTGCGACTTGTCGGCGTCGCGCGCGCGCGGCGCCGCGACGGGCTTGGCGGGCTTGGGAGGGGAGGAGGCCATGTGCTGCTGTGTGTTCGAACTAACCGAGCGGGGAATTATGGTGGCGCGGCGGCTGCGGCCGGTTGCACGCGCTTCCGTCACGATAAGCTGGTGCCCCTTCTTCCTTCGCATCGAACCTCCCATGAGTGAACAGCAGGCCGGCCGCTTGATCGTTGAATGTCTGGTGGCGCAGGGCGTCGAACACGCCTTCGGCGTGCCGGGCGAGAGCTACCTCGCGGTGCTCGAGGGCTTCCATGCGCACCGCGAGCGCATCCGCTTCATCGTCAACCGGCAGGAGGGCGGCGCGGCCTTCATGGCCGAGGCGCAGGGCAAGCTCACGGGCCGGCCCGGCATCTGCTTCGTCACGCGCGGGCCGGGCGCGACCAACGCTTCGATCGGCGTGCACAACGCCTTCCAGGACTCGACGCCGATGATCCTGTTCGTGGGCGACGTCGGCAGCGACTTCCGCGACCGCGAGGCCTTCCAGGAGGTCGACTACGGCAGCTTCTTCGGCCCGAGCACCAAGGGCTTCGCCAAGCGGGTGGAGCGCATCGACGACGCCGACCGCATCCCCGAGTACATCGCGCGGGCCTTCGCGACCGCGATGAACGGCCGCCCCGGGCCGGTGGTGCTGGTGCTGCCCGAGGACATGCTGCGCACCATGACCGCGGCCCGCCCGCTGGCGCGCGTCGAGGCGGTCGAGCCCTGGAGCGATCCCGGCGCGCTGCGCACCCTGCGCCAGCTGCTGATGCAGGCCAAGCGCCCCTTCGTGATCGCGGGCGGCGGCGGCTGGACGCCGCAGGCCGCGCAGGCGCTGCAGCGCTTCGCCGAGAACTGGCGGCTGCCGGTGGGCAATGCCTTCCGCTACCAGGACACTTTCGACAACCACCATCCGCTCTACGCGGGCGACGTCGGCATCGCGATCAACCCCAAGCTCGCGGCGCGGGTGAAGGCGGCCGATCTCGTCATCGCCATCGGCCCGCGGCTGGGCGAGATGACCACCAGCGGCTACACGCTGCTGGAAGCGCCGCGGCCCAAGCAGGTGCTGGTCCACATCCATGCGAGCGCGGAAGAGCTCAACCGCGTCTACCAGGCCGACCTGGCGATCAACGCCGGCATGAGCGCCGCCGCGCGCAGCCTCGAGGTGCTGAGCGCGCCGCCCGAGCTGCCGTGGGAGGACTGGACCGCGGCCGCGCATGCCGACTACCTCGCCAACCTCGTGCCGCAGCCGTTGCCCGGCCTGCCGGCCGATGCGCCGCGCGGCGCGGTCGACATGGCGGCGGTGGTGGCGCTGCTGCAGAAGCACCTGCCGGCCGATGCGGCGATCACCAACGGCGCGGGCAACTTCGCCAGCTGGGTGCACCGCTTCTTCCGCTACCACGGCCTGGCCAAGGGCCACAAGACGCAACTGGCGCCCACCAGCGGCGCGATGGGCTACGGCGTGCCGGCCGGCATCGCCTGCAACCTCACGACCGGCCGCGTGGCGTTCACGATCGCGGGCGACGGCGACTTCCTGATGAACGGGCAGGAACTGGCCACGGCCGCGCAGCATGGCGGCAAGAGCATCATCGTGCTGCTCGACAACGGCATGTTCGGCACCATCCGCATGCACCAGGAGCGCGACTACCCGGCGCACGTGAGCGGCACCGCGCTGCGCAACCCCGACTTCTGCGCGCTGGCCCGCGCCTACGGCTACGCGGCCGAGCGCGTGACCGCCACCGATCAATTCGAGGCCGCGCTGCTGCGGGCGCTGGCGGCCGACACCGGCACGCTGATCGAGATCCCCTTCGACCCCGAGGTGATCACCACGCGCGTCACGCTGAGCGCGATCACGCAGGCGGCGCAGGCCAAGGCCTGAGGAGGCCGCGCAGGCCAAAAAAAAGCCGGCGCGAGCCGGCTTTTTGCTTCAGCGCACGAGGCGCCGACAACTCACTTGACGTGCTTGCCGATCAGCGCTGCCAGTTCGAACATCGAGACCTGTGGCTTGCCGAAGATTTCCTTCAGCTTGGCATCGGCGTTGATGTTGCGCTTGTTGGCCTTGTCTTGAAGATTGTTCTTCTTGATGTAGTCCCACAGCTTGCTCACCACGGCGGTGCGCGGCAGCGGCGTGGCGCCGACGACGGCGGCCAGTGCCGGGCTGGGGGTCAGGGCCTTCATGAACGCGGCGTTGGGCGTGCGCTTCTTGGCGGGAGCGGCTGCCTTCTTCGCGGGTGCTGCCTTCTTTGCAGGCGCAGCCTTCTTCGCGGGTGCAGCGGCCTTCTTCGCCGGCGCAGCAGCCTTCTTCGCGGGTGCAGCGGCCTTCTTTGCCGGAGCAGCGGGTGCGGCCTTCTTTGCGGGCGCTTTCTTGGCCGGAGCCTTCTTTGCAGTTGCCATGGTTGATTTCCTTTTTTGGTTGGACATTTCACCAATGAAAAGCTCGTCTCCACTGGCAGATCGCATGCTAATGGAGAAGAAACGCGTTTCCAAGGGGAAAAGGGACTTTTTCATTGGGCGCTGTTGTTTTTTCAGAGGGGAGCGCGCGTGCGGTCGCCATGCGATGCGCTCCAGCGCTCGCCTCAATGGACCGAAGGCGTGCCGCGGCGTGCCGGCCAGGTGGCCAGAACCACCCCCGCCAGCGCCGCGGCGAAGGCCAGGATCTGCGCGCCGCCGAGCGATTCGCCGAGCACCAGCACACCCACCAGCGCCGCGCTCACGGGCAGCATCACGCTGAACACGCCGGCCTGCGCCGCGGGCACGTGCTTGAGCCCGGTCATCCAGAGCCACACGGTCCAGATGCTCGCGGCCAGCGCATAGAGCACCAGCAGGCCCCAGGTGCCGGCGCCCACCGAAGCGAAGTCGAACTTCCATGCGAACCAGAGGCCGAAGGGCGTCGAGAGCACGAAGCCCCAGAGGTTGATCAGCGAGGAGATGCGCTTGGGCCCGAGGCGCCCGGTCAGCGACTTGCCGATCACCGCATAGGCGGCCTCGCAGAGCACGGCGCAGAAGACCAGCAGGTTGCCGAGCCAGGGCATCGCGCCGCGCGGTGCGTCGGCGGGTGCCGCGGCATGCGCGGGCGACAGCGCCAGCAGGCCGATGCCGACGGCCGCGCAGCCGATCGCCAGGCCGATGCGCCAGCCGATGCGTTCGCGCAGGAACATCCAGCTGGCGACCGCGACCACGGCCGGGATCGACGCCATGATCACGCCGGCCGAGACCGCGCTGGTCATGCTCACGCCGAACAGCATGCAGACCGAGAACAGGAAGTTGCCGAGGAAGGATTCGAGGAACACCAGCCCGCGCGTGCGGCGCGTCATCGGCGGCTCGTCGGCCGGGCGCTGGAGCCAGTGCGGCATCGCCAGCGCGGCGATGCCAAAGCGCAGCCAGGCCAGCAGCAGCACCGGGAAAGCCGCGACCAGCGGTTTGGACAGGGCCACATAGGTGCCCACGAGCGTCATGCTGAGCGCGAGGCAGCCATAGGCGACCAGGCGGCGCGGGTCGGGGGCGGTGTGGTTCACTGGCGGGCGATCGAATCGAGGATGACGAGATTGAATTCAATGATGCCCCATCGCCATGAACCGCCCCCGCTGACCCCTGTCTTCGTCTACGGCACGCTGCGCCGGGGCGGCTCCAACGACATCGCGCGCTACCGGCCCGCGCCGCGCTTCGTGGGCGAGGCCTTCATCGCGGCAACGCTCCTCGACCTGGACACCTATCCGGGCGCGGTGCTCGGCGGCACGGCGCGGCTGCGCGGCGAGGTCTACCGCATCACGCCCGAAGTCGAGGCGGCGCTCGACCTGCTCGAGGACGTGCGGGCCGACGGCACGGATGAGTACCTGCGGCGCAAAGTGGATGTCGAGGTGGATGGCGTGCGCCTGCCGTGCCTGGTCTACGAACTGCATCCCGCGCGCGTGGCGGGGCGGCCGGTGATCGCCTCCGGCGACTGGTTCGACGCGCCCGGCGCGCGGCGCGATTTCATCCGTAGAAACTGATTCCGTCATGCGAAATCACTGCTTGCTGCAGCGCAGTATTTTTTCTCGATATGAGAAAACAAATTCCGCATCGAGAAAATAAATGGATAAGTGGTTGATTTTGTTGATGAAAAAATATGTCTTATATAAGACATAAGACAGAGGTGCGGCGACTACAGTGGATGCCAAGGCCCCGCGCCGAACGATTCACTTCAACCCCACCTCCGGAGTCACTCATGCCCCAGAATTTCACCGAACAGCTCAGCCGTGAACAGCAGATCGCCGCCCTCGAGAAGGACTGGGCGAGCAACCCGCGCTGGAAGGGCGTCAAGCGCGGCTACAGCGCCGCCGACGTGGTGCGCCTGCGCGGCTCGCTGCCCATCGAGCACACGCTGGCCAAGCGCGGCGCAGAGAAGCTCTGGGACAAGATCAACGGCGGCGCCAAGAAGGGCTACGTGAACGCCTTCGGCGCGATCTCCGCCGGCCAGGCGATGCAGCAGGCCAAGGCCGGCCTCGAAGCCGTGTACCTGTCGGGCTGGCAGGTCGCCGCCGACGGCAACACCTCGGAAACGATGTACCCCGACCAGTCGCTCTACGCCTACGACTCGGTGCCGACCATGGTCCGCCGCATCAACAACACCTTCAAGCGCGCCGACGAAATCCAGTGGGGCCGCGGCGTCAACCCGGGCGACAAGGAGTTCATCGACTACTTCCTGCCGATCGTGGCCGACGCCGAAGCCGGTTTCGGCGGCGTGCTGAACGCCTTCGAACTGATGAAGAACATGATCGCCTCCGGCGCGGCCGGCGTGCACTTCGAAGACCAGCTGGCGGCCGTGAAGAAGTGCGGCCACATGGGCGGCAAGGTGCTGGTGCCCACGCAGGAAGCCTGCGAGAAACTGATCTCGGCGCGTTTCGCCGCCGACGTGATGGGCGTGCCCACCATCGTGCTGGCCCGTACCGATGCCGAGGCCGCGAACCTGATCACCTCCGACCATGATGCGAACGACAAGCGCTTCCTGACCGGCGAGCGCACGCCGGAAGGCTTCTACCGCGTCAAGAACGGCCTGGAGCAGGCCATCAGCCGCGGCGTGGCCTACGCCCCCTACGCCGACCTGGTGTGGTGCGAAACCGGCGTGCCGGACATCGGCTTCGCCCGCGAGTTCGCACAGGCCGTGCATGCCGCCTGCCCGGGCAAGCTGCTGTCGTACAACTGCTCGCCGTCCTTCAACTGGAAGAAGAACCTCGACGACAAGCAGATCGCCTCGTTCCAGGAAGACCTGTCCGAGCTGGGCTACAAGTACCAGTTCATCACCCTGGCCGGCATCCACATCAACTGGTACAACACCTTCCAGTTCGCCCACGCCTACGCCAACGGCGAAGGCATGAAGCACTACGTGAACATGGTGCAGGAACCCGAATTCGCCGCGCGCGACAAGGGCTACACCTTCGTGTCGCACCAGCAGGAAGTCGGCGCCGGCTACTTCGACGACGTGACCACCGTGATCCAGGGCGGCTCGTCCAGCGTCAAGGCGCTGACCGGCTCGACCGAGGAAGAGCAGTTCCACTGACCGGCCCCTGCGCCGCACCGAGAGCCCGGCCCCGTGCCGGGCTTTTTTTGCGTCCGCTGTTAAACTCGGCCCTCTCTGCTCCTCACAAGAACGGGAAAGGCATTCTGGTTATGACACCGCGAACTACGTCCGACGCATTCCACGGCGCTTCCATCTTCGAAGGAACGCGCCGGTAATCCGCGCACGCTGGTCCCACCAGCCGTTAACCAGAGCAAAGCGCGGTCACCACCGCGCTTTTTTGTTTTTCCGCCCAAGGTTTTTCATGATCCAGATCACGCTCCCTGACAACTCGCAGCGCGAGTACCCCGGCCCGGTTTCGGTGGCCGATGTGGCCCGTTCCATCGGCCCCGGCCTGGCGAAGATGACGGTCGCCGGCAAGGTCGACGGCAAGCTGGTCGATGCCAGCGACATCATCGACCACGACGCCAAGCTGCAGATCATCACGCCCAAGGACGACGAAGGGCTGGAGATCATCCGCCACTCGACGGCCCACCTGGTCGGCCACGCCGTCAAGCAGCTCTATCCGACGGCCAAGATGGTCATCGGCCCGGTGATCGACGAAGGCTTCTACTACGACATCTCCTACGAGCGCCCCTTCACGCCCGAGGACGTGGCGGCGATCGAGGCGCGCATGCGCGAGCTGATCGCGCAGGACTACGACGTGGTCAAGAAGGTCACGCCGCGCGCCGAGGTGATCGAGGTCTTCACGTCGCGCGGCGAGGACTACAAGCTGCGCCTGGTCGAGGACATGCCCGACGAGCAGGCCATGGGCCTGTACTACCACCAGGAATACGTCGACATGTGCCGCGGCCCGCACGTGCCGAACACGCGTTTCCTCAAGGTCTTCAAGCTCACGAAGCTGGCCGGCGCCTACTGGCGCGGCGACGCCAAGAACGAACAGCTGCAGCGCATCTACGGCACGGCCTGGGCCGACAAGAAGCAGCTCGAGCAGTACATCCAGCGCATCGAGGAAGCCGAGAAGCGCGACCACCGCAAGCTGGGCAAGGAACTCGACCTGTTCCACATCGACGAAGTGGCGCCAGGCGTGGTGTTCTGGCACCCCAAGGGCTGGGCCGTGTGGCAGCAGGTCGAGCAGTACATGCGCGCCATCTACCGCGACACGGGCTACTGGGAAGTCAAGGGCCCGCAGATCCTCGACAAGAGCCTGTGGGAGAAGACGGGCCACTGGCAGAACTACCGCGACAACATGTTCACGACGGAGTCGGAGAAGCGCGAGTACGCGCTGAAGCCGATGAACTGCCCGGGCCATGTGCTGATCTTCAAGAGCGACCTGCGCAGCTACCGCGACCTGCCGCTGCGCTACGGCGAGTTCGGCCAGTGCCACCGCAACGAGCCCAGCGGCGCGCTGCACGGCATCATGCGCGTGCGCGGCTTCACGCAGGACGACGGCCACGTCTTCTGCACGGAAGACCAGATCCTCGACGAATGCGTGGCCTACACGGCGCAGCTGCAGAAGGTGTATGCCGACTTCGGCTTCACGGACATTCTCTACAAGGTCGCGACGCGGCCCGACAACCGCGTCGGCTCCGACGAGCTGTGGGACAAGGCCGAGCATGCGGTCATGGAGGCGCTGCGCCGCTCGGGCGTGGACTTCATCATCTCGCCCGGCGACGGTGCCTTCTACGGCCCGAAGATCGAGTACACGCTCAAGGACGCGCTGGGCCGCCAGTGGCAGTGCGGCACGATGCAGGTCGACTTCAACACGGCCGAGCGCCTGGGCGGCGAGTACGTGACGGAAACGAGCGGCCGCGCCCACCCCGTGATGCTGCACCGCGCGATCGTCGGCAGCCTCGAGCGCTTCATCGGCATGCTGATCGAACACCATGCCGGCGCACTGCCCGCATGGCTCGCGCCGGTGCAGGTGGCGGTGCTCAATATCAGCGAAGGCCAGGCGGACTACGCGGCATCCGTGGCGAAAACGCTGCAGAATCAAGGGCTTAGAGTTCAGCTCGATCTGCACAACGAGAAGATTACGTATAAAATACGCAAGCATTCGTTGCAAAAGCTTCCCTACATCCTCGTCGTGGGCGACAAGGAGAAGGAAGCAGGTGCCGTCGCAGTGCGCGCCCGAGGCAATGTTGACCTCGGTGCCATGTCGGTCGAGGCGTTCTCCCAAAAGATCGCCGACGACATTCAACACAAACGCTGATTTTTCGGAACAGGCCGGTTGTGGCGCGTGGATGCGACGGTGTTAGCTACAGTTTCTGTAGCAAGTTGTTTGAAGGATTCTGACCATCGCTACTGCATTTCGCGACCGCCGCCACCGCGAGGAACGCCAACACCGCCTGAACCGGGAAATCATGGCCCCGGAAGTCCGCCTTGTAGGCCCGGAAAACGAGCCATTGGGTGTCATGAGTATTTCCGAGGCTCTGCGTCTGGCCGGTGAGGCCGATGTGGACCTGGTGGAGGTTGTCGCCGCGGCGAATCCGCCGGTGTGTCGCCTGATCGAGTACGGGAAGTTCAAGTACCACGAGCAGAAGAAGGCCGCCGAAGCGAAGTCGAAGCAGAAGGTCATCGAGGTCAAGGAAATCAAGTTCCGGCCCGGTACCGACGACGGCGACTACAACATCAAGATGCGCAACATCAAGCGCTTCCTTGAGGACGGCGACAAATGCAAGATCACGCTGCGCTTCCGCGGCCGCGAGATCACGCACCAGGAACTCGGCCTGGCCCTGCTGCAGCGCATCCGCGACGAGCTGGGCGACACCATCCTGGTCGAGCAGTTCCCCAAGCTGGAAGGCCGCCAGATGATCATGATGATCGCGCCTGGCCGCAAGAAGCCGGGTGGCGCGCCGAAGCCGGCCGCCGCCGCAGAGGGTGCGGCACCCGCAACGGCTTCGGCCTGAGCGACGAGAGCAGAAAAGTTTTTGAAGGGATTTCGCCGGCGCTGCAAAGCGACGGCGAGATGAAGAAGTGTCTCGGGGCCAACAAGTCTGCGGAGTTTCCGTGGCGCCTCACGAGCACAAATTAAAGGAGCATTCACATGCCCAAAATGAAGACCAAGAGCAGCGCGAAAAAACGTTTCCGCGTTCGTCCCGGTGGCACCGTCAAGCGCGGTCAAGCCTTCAAGCGTCACATCTTGACGAAGAAGACCACCAAGAACAAGCGTCACCTCCGTGGTGCAGTCGCAGTGCATGAGACCAACATGGTTTCTGTCGCCGCCATGCTGCCCGGCCGTGGCATTTAACCCAGACGAACAAGGAGTACTCACATGCCTCGCGTCAAACGTGGTGTAACGGCTCGCGCCCGCCACAAGAAAGTTCTCGCACTCGCCAAGGGTTTCCGCGGTCGCCGCGGCAATGTCTTCCGCGTCGCCAAACAGGCGGTGATGAAGGCAGGCCAATACGCCTACCGTGATCGCCGCACCAAGAAGCGCGTCTTCCGTCAACTGTGGATCGCGCGTATCAACGCCGCCTCGCGTGAACTGGGCCTGACCTACAGCCAGTTCGCCAATGGCATCCGCAAGGCCGGCATCGAGATCGACCGCAAGATGCTTGCGGACATCGCCGTGCATGACAAGGCCGCTTTTGCCGGCATCGTGGAGCAGGTCAAGGCCAAGCTGGCTGCTTGATCCCGCACAGCAGACGGCAGCCCTTTCGGGGGCGTCCGTTTGCGCCCACGGCACAAGGGCTGGCGCTTGAAAGAGCACCAGCCCTTTTTTATTTTTTCCCGAAGAAATCCCATGAACGAGTTGGACTCTCTGGTCGCCACCGCCAGCGCCGCCTTCGCCCAGGCGACGGCTCCCGCGGAGCTTGAAAACGCCAAGGCGCTGTTTCTCGGCAAGGCCGGCCGCATCACCGAGCTGATGAAGGGCATGGCCCAACTGCCGGTCGACGAGAAGAAGTCGCGCGGCGCCGCCATCAACGTGGCCAAGCAGGCCATCGAGGCCGCGCTGAACGAGCGCCGCCAGCAACTCGCCGACGAGGAACTCGCGGTGCAACTGCGCGCCGAGGCGCTCGACGTGACCCTGCCGGGCCGCAAGCACGCCGGCGGTGGCCTGCACCCGGTGAGCCGCACGCTGGAACGCATCGAGGCGATCTTCTCCAGCATGGGCTTCGACGTGGCCGACGGCCCGGAGATCGAGAGCGACTGGCACAGCTTCACCTCGCTCAACAACCCGCCGAACCATCCGGCGCGTTCGATGCAGGACACCTTCTACGTCGACATCAACGGCGACGACGGCGTGCCCTACAACCTGCGCCCGCACACCAGCCCGATGCAGGTGCGCTACGCCCACCAACACATCAAGAAGCACGCCGCCGCCTTCGAGGCCGCGGCCGCCGACGCCACCGGCACGCTCAAGGCGCCCGAGATCCGCGTGATCGCGCCGGGCCGCACCTACCGCGTGGACAGCGACGCCACGCACTCGCCGATGTTCCACCAGTGCGAAGGCCTGTGGCTGGGCGAGAACGTGAGCTTCAAGGACCTGAAGGTGGTGTTCACCGACTTCTGCCGTACCTTCTTCGAGAGCGACGACCTGGTGCTGCGCTTCCGCCCCAGCTTCTTCCCGTTCACCGAGCCCAGCGCCGAGATCGACATCCAGTTCCAGAGCGGCCCGCTGGCCGGCCGCTGGCTCGAGGTCGCGGGCTCCGGCCAGGTGCACCCCAACGTCGTGCGCAACATGGGGCTGGACCCCGAGCGCTACATCGGCTTCGCCTTCGGCATGGGCCCGGACCGGCTCACCATGCTGCGCTATGGCGTGAGCGACCTCCGGCTGTTCTTCGACGGCGATCTGCGTTTCCTCTCGCAATTCCGCTGATCCAGCCCCGACAACGCCCCGAACGAGAACGAGAAGATGCAATTCCCCGAATCCTGGTTGCGCGAGTTCTGCAACCCGCCGCTGTCCAGCGCCGACCTGGCCGAGACGCTCACCATGGGCGGCTTCGAAGTCGAAGAGCGCCGTCCCGTCGCGCCGCCCTTCAGCAAGATCGTGGTCGGCGAGATCAAGGAAGCCGAGCAGCACCCCAATGCCGATCGACTGCGCGTGTGCCAGGTCGACGTGGGCAAGGGCGCCCTGCTCAACATCGTCTGCGGCGCGCCCAATGCGCGCGTGGGCATCAAGGTGCCGTGCGCGCTGGTCGGCGCCGAGCTGCCCCCCGGTGAAGACGGCAAGCCTTTCCTGATCAAGCTGGGCAAGCTGCGCGGCGTCGAGAGCCAGGGCATGCTGTGCTCGGCGCGCGAGCTCAAGCTCAGCGAAGACCACGGCGGCCTGCTCGAGCTGGCGGCCGATGCGCCCGTCGGCGCCGATGTGCGTGAGGTGCTCAAGCTCGACGACGCGCTGCTCACCTTGAAGCTCACGCCCAACCTGGCGCACGGCCTCAGCGTCTACGGCATCGCGCGCGAACTCTCGGCGCTGACCGGCGCGCCGCTGACCACGCCCCCGATCGCCTCGGTAGCCGCGGCCCATGCCGACCGGCTGCCGGTGAAGGTCGAGGCGCCCGAACTGTGCGGCCGTTTCTCGGGCCGCATCGTGCGCAACGTCGACACCCGCGCCGCCACGCCGGCCTGGCTGGTCGAACGCCTCGCGCGCTGCGGCCAGCGCAGCGTCTCGCCGCTGGTCGACATCTCGAACTACGTGATGTTCGAGTACGGCCAGCCGACCCACATCTTCGACCTCGACAAGATCCACGGCGGCCTCACGGTGCGCTGGGGCAAGGCCGGCGAACAGCTCAAGCTGCTCAACGGCAATACCGTGACCGTCGATGAAAAGGTCGGCGTGATCGCGGACGAGCGCGAGGTCGAATCGCTGGCCGGCATCATGGGCGGCGATGCGACCGCGGTGTCGGACGACACGAAGAACATTTACGTCGAAGCCGCCTTCTGGTGGCCCGAGTCCATCCAGGGCCGTTCGCGCCGCTTCAACTTCTCGACCGATGCGGGGCACCGCTTCGAGCGCGGCGTCGACCCGAGCCGGACCATCGAGATCATCGAACGCATCACGCAACTGATCGTCGAGGTCTGCGGCGGCGCCGCCGGCCCCATCGACGACCAGACCCTGCGCCTGCCCGAAGCCAAGCCCGTCACGCTGCGCGTGGCCCGCGCGGCGCGCGTGATCGGCATGCCGGTCACGCAGGCGCAGTGCGTCGATGCGCTCAAGCGCCTGGGCCTGCCGATCGAGGAAGGCGAGGGCGTCGTGATCGTCACGCCGGCCCCGCACCGCTTCGACCTGCAGATCGAGGAAGACCTGATCGAGGAGGTGGCGCGCCTGATCGGCTACAACAACCTGCCGACCACGCCGCCGCTCGCGCCCATCACCGCCCGCCTGCGCCCCGAAGCGCAGCGCAGCCGCTTCGCGGTGCGCCATCGCGTGGCCGCGCTGGGCTACCAGGAAACCATCAACTTCAGCTTCGTCGAAGCGCACTGGGAGAGCGATCTCGCCGGCAACGCCAACCCGATCAAGCTGCTGAACCCCATCGCCAGCCCGATGAGCGTGATGCGCTCGTCGCTGATCGGCTCGCTGCTGCAGGTGCTCAAGTTCAACCTCGACCGCAAGGCGCCGCGCGTGCGCGTGTTCGAGGCCGGCCGCGTGTTCCTGCGCGACGACACGGTCGCCACCACCGACAGCACCGTCAAGGGCATCCATCAGCCGATGCGCCTGGCCGGCCTGGCCTTCGGCGATGCGGCCGAGGCGCGCTGGGACGGCAAGCCCCAGCGCGTGGACTTCTACGACGTGAAGGGCGATGTCGAAGCCCTGCTCGCGCCGCTGGTGCCCACCTTCGAGGCCACCGAGCATCCCGCGCTGCACCCCGGGCGCGCGGCCCGCGTGCTGATCGACGGCAAGGCCATCGGCGTGGTCGGCGAACTGCACCCGCGCTGGCGCCAGAAGTGGGACTTCGCGCACGCGCCCATCGTGTTCGAACTCGCGCTCGACGCCGTGACCGCGCGCCCTGTGCCCCTGGCCCAGCCGGTGCCCAAGCACCAGGCCGTGGAGCGCGACATCGCGGTCGTGGTGACAGAGAGCGTCACGCACGATGCGCTGCTGCAGGCCATCAACGGCGCGCCGACCGACGGCCTGCTGCGCGATGCGGCGCTGTTCGACATCTACCGTCCGCAGCCGGGCCGCGACGGCGGGCTGGCGGCCGGCGAGAAGAGCATGGCGGTGCGCCTGAGCTTCCACAGCGACAGCGCCACGCTGACCGATGAACAGGTCGATCCGGCCGTGCGTGCGATCCTCGATCGCCTCGCGGAACGGCTCGGCGCACGCCTGCGAGGATAAACGCCATGGATTTCACGCTCGAAGCCCTCGAAACGCCCGCGCTCACCAAGGCGCACTTGGCCGAACTGCTGTTCGAGCAGATCGGTCTGAACAAGCGCGAATCGAAGGACATGGTCGAGGCCTTCTTCGAACTGGTGTCCAGTGGCCTGATCGAAGGCACCGACGTCAAGATCTCGGGCTTCGGCAATTTCCAGATCCGTGTGAAGGCGCCGCGGCCGGGTCGCAACCCGCGCACCGGCGAGGCCATTCCCATCGGCGCGCGCCGTGTCGCGACCTTCCATGCCAGCGCCAAGCTCAAGGAGCAGATCCAGGGCGGATTGGTCGTCGAGGCGGCCGAAGATGCCGGCGAAACAACGTCCGCCGAAGTCTGGCGCGTCGGTACGGAATAAGTGCTTGGTCGGGCGCGCGTGCCTGGAGTAACCTATGAGGTTTCGCGCGCACGATCTTGATTTCAATGGAGAAAACCCTCCCACCGATTCCTGTCAAACGCTACTTCACGATCGGTGAAGTGGGCGAGCTCTGCGGTGTGAAGCCGCACGTGCTTCGCTATTGGGAGCAGGAATTCACCCAGCTGCGGCCGATGAAGCGGCGCGGCAACCGTCGTTACTACCAGCACCACGAGGTGCTGATGATCCGGCGCATCCGCGACCTGCTCTACGACCAGGGCTTCACCATCAGCGGCGCCCGCAACAAGCTGCAGGAACTCACGCAGTCCGAGCGCGAACGCCGCAAGGCGGGCGGCTTGGCCGAAGAGGTGCATCTCGACGGCGTCGAGGCCACCGACATCGAGCCGGAGGAGTGGGAAGCGGCGACGCATCACGCGCAGCCCGCCGAACAGGGCGCCGTTGCGACGCCGCACGCCGTCGATCCGGTGCCCTGGCAGCAATTGCGACGCGAGTTGTTTGAAATTCGTGAGCTGTTGACGTCGGGACACTGATCTCACCGGCTATAATCACAGGCTTCGGTGTGTGGCGCAGCCTGGTAGCGCACTTGCATGGGGTGCAAGGGGTCGAAGGTTCGAATCCTTTCACACCGACCATAAACGTCAGATAGATCAACGGGTCACGCTCACAAGGCGTGACCCGTTTTTCTTTGTCTTCGACCAACCCGCTCATGCGGTTCCCGCAAGTCTTGGACGCCTCCTGCCCGTACGGCTTGCCCGGCGTGGCGAAGAACAGATACCGTCGTCCTTCTGTCATGAGGCAGGGCTAGCGTCCAGGAACCTCCAGGAGCGCACGATGAAACTGTCCCGACTCGGCATCGCCACGTTCAACCTGTTCAATCTCAATCTGCCTGGGCTTCGGATGTACGCGAACCAGGCGGGGTGGAGCCAGGCGCAGTACGACAGCAAGATCGGCTGGACGGCCCGGCAACTGCAATTGCTCGATGCCGATGTGGTCGGTTTCCAGGAGCTCTGGCATGGGGATGCGATGACGGCGGTGCTCGATGCCGCCGGCTTGACCGACCAATACGAGCTGCTGGTGCAGGGCGATGCCAAGGGCACGAAGATCGTGTGCGCAGGCATCGTGCGCAAGGGCCTGTTGAGCAGCGCGCCGGACTGGATCAACGACTTTCCCGAGGCCTTCGTGCTGCGCTCGAGGGGCGACGACCCGCAGACGCCGCTGATCGAGGTCAACATCCGCGGCTTCTCGCGCCCGGTGCTGCACTTCACGATCCAGCCGCGCGAAGACGGCCCGGACGTACATGTCTACGTCTGCCACTTCAAGTCCAAGGCCCCCACGAAGGTCTTCAACGAGGACTGGTACCAGGCCGACAAGGACACCTACGGCAAGCACGGCGACGGCCTGGGCGCCGCGCTGTCCACCATCCGCCGCACCGCCGAGGCGGCCGCACTGCGCTTCCTGCTGAGCGAGTCGATGAAGGGCAACGACACGCCCGTGATCGTGCTGGGCGACATCAACGACGGCCAGCACAGCAACACCGCCAACATCCTCACCGACCAGCCGCGCTACCTGGTGGGCGATTCGAAGGGCGGCGGCGACACCGCGCTCTACACGGCACAGACGCTGCAGGAGTACCGCGACACGCGCGACGTCTACTACACGCACATCCACCAGGACATCCGGGAATCGCTGGACCATGTGCTGGTGAGCCAGGAGTTCTACGACAACAGCCGCAAGCGCCTGTGGATGTTCGATGGCCTGATCATCAACAACGACCACCTGAATTTCGACGACCACAAGGGCCTGGGCACCAACGACCACGGCATCGTCCGCGCCACCTTCCAGTACAAGCCGATCACGAAGAGCGGTGTCTGAAGCCGGGGGCGGCGGGCCTTGAGCGAGGCACAGAAAGCGGTGCTGACGCCCGCCGAACGACGCCACTGGCGGCTCTGAATCCACCGTGTCGCGCCGGTGTCGACGCGCCTCCCGTGCGCGCTGGCGCGGGCGTTCCGCCGCGCCTATAGTGAACCCATGAGTGAGCGTTTGCGCATTGTTTTCATCTCACGCAGGAACTCCCTGCGCAGTGTCCTGGCCGAGGCCTGTCTCTCACATCTGAACGCCACCAAGTTCGTGGTTTCGTCGGGTGGCCAGCCAGGTCAGGTGGCCGCGCAGTTCCATCCGGCGGCGATCGGCGCCTTGAACAGCGCCGGCATCGCGCTGCCCGCGGGCCGTCCGAAAGCGTGGGATGCGGTGCTGCGGCGTGGCGCGCCCTTCGCAGACTTCGTGATCACGCTCGATGCCGAGTTGCCGCAATCGGCACCGCGCTGGCCGGGCCAACCCGAAGTGGCGACCTGGCCCTTCCCGGACATCGCCGTCGGCATGGACGCGGAGGAAACGGCCGTCGCCGCGATCCGGATGCTTTACGCGTTGCGCCGCAGGCTCGAACTGTTGTCGAGCCTGCCCTTGCGTGGCGCGGATCGCAGCGCCGTGCGAGGCGATGTGCGAGACCTCGCGCACTGGCACTAGCGCGACGCGTCGCTACCGGCCCGAGGGGCCAGCCCGTGCCGCGCACGGCGCTCGATCCGAGATGGACGCTGGCAAGGCTGAAAGCCGTACCTCGTTCCACAGGCAGGCATTCCCTCTCGCCCGGCCCGTGCGCGCGCACGACCGTAACAAAGAAGACATATCCCGGCACGATGATGGAATTTTGCGCAATGGGCCTCATCGCTTGTCAATCCGATTCGCCTCATCGTTCGGCTGGCCGCATCGTCGCGGCACCCGGGCGTGCCTTCGTGCCTGTGCGGGTTGCAGAGGTCGTCGCAGGTGTGCGCGTACGCCGGCCGCCTGAACCGTAGCCAGGCGCTCGCGTGGGCCTTCTGCGGGTTCGCCGTCTCCGCGTCGGCCTCGGAAATCGATGGCGACGGTGCGCGGGTCGGGGCCGATGCGCAACGGCCGGCGTCGGACCGGGCCTTCGCCGTGCGCGTTCAACGCTTCGACATTCCGGCACAGCCCCTGGCCGCCGCCCTGCATCGCTATGCCTCGGTCTCGGGCTGGCCGATCCTGTTCCATGGAACGATGGTGGCGGGGCGCACCTCGTCTCCCTTGCAGGGCGATTACGAGCCCGGTGCCGCGCTGCACCGCCTGCTCGACGGCACGGGGCTGGTGCCCGCCAAGGTGGATGCAGGGCCCGCGGATACCTATACCTTGAAGGCCGCGGACGCGCGCCAGCCCGACGCGGGCCTGGACGCGCCAGGGGTCGACTTCGCGTACGGCGGATGGGTGCAGGCGCGGATCTGGGAAACCCTTTGCGCGGACGCCCGGACCGCGCCGGGCCGCTGGCGCTCGCTGTTGCGTTTCCGGGTGGATGCGGACGGCCATGTCAACGCCGCGCGAATGCTCAGCTCGACCGGCACGGCGGCGCGCGACGGGGCGGTCATCGCCGCCCTGCAGCGTGTGCGCATGGAGCGCGCCCCGCCGCCGGAGATGCCGCAACCGTTGACCCTGCTCATCCTGCCCGTCGCGCAGGGCGGTGGGCCACGCTGCGCGGGCACGCCGGCAGGGACGGAGCGCGGAAGTGCGTCGGCACATGACTGAGGATGCGCGACTCGCCCTGACGGACTACCTGGCCAAGCACTACGCCCACCTCCGTCGTCGCCTGACCCAGGTGCTGGGCAACAGCGAGCTCGCGGGCGATGCCCTGCAGGACACCTGGGTGCGGCTGCATGGCAAGGAGGAAGAGAGCCCGGTCCAGAGCCCCACGGGCTACCTGGTGCGCATGGCCGTCAACATCGCGGTGGACATCCAGCGCCGCCAGAGCCGCTCCGTGTCTTTCGAGGAGGTCAACGCCCTGATGGAGCTGGCCGATCCGGCGCCCGGCCCGGCGCAGGCGGCCGAGACCCGGTCCGAGCTCGACAAGGTGGTCAAGCTCATGGAGCGGCTGCCGGAGCGGCGCCGGACCATCCTCATGCTGGTGCGGCTCGAACACCTGCCGCAGAAGGAAGTGGCGCGGCGGCTGGGCATTTCGACCAGCGCCGTCGAGCACGAATTGAGACGCGCGCACGACTTTCTGGACGCGCACATGAACCATGAAAAAAAATAGTTGGAGGTTTGGCGTGCCGTCGTTCGTCCTAGGGGATGAGAAGCCTCGTCGCCCCTCCCGCGTGCACCCGTTCGCCCGGCCCCGTGCCGGCGTCGGCGGCCGCGTGCCTGCCGGGTGCCTGACACGATGAACCCGCGCGTCGACGAAGCGATCGATGACGGCGATGCGCTGCGCACGCAGGCGCGCGTCTGGCTGCGCCTGCTCACGTCCACGCAGGTGAAGGCCTACGACACCGACGGTTTCCAGCGTTGGCTGCAGGCCAGCCCGGCCCACAAGGAAGCCTTCCGCGAGGCCAGGAGGCACTGGGACGCACTGGAGCCGGCATCGCGGGCCTTTCTGCAAACGCATCCCGGCGCGGCCGAGGCGCACCGGCGTGCGCTGCACGGCACGCGCCCTGACCGCCGCGCATTCCTCGGTGCCGCGGTGGGTGCGGCGGCCGTCGCGGGGGTGGCCGGCATGGCGGTGGCCTATCCGCCGGCGCGGCTCTGGCGCGCACCGGCCGAATGGGGTGCCGACGATCGCACGGCCACGGGCGAGCAGCGCACGCTGGTCCTGGCCGATCGGGTCCAGGTGATGCTGAACACCCAGACCAGCGTGCGCCGCGGGGCCGGTGGCGACAACAACGCGGCGAGCCTCGAGCTGATCACGGGCGAGGCTGCCATCGACCTTCCGGCCGGTGGCACCTCCTTTGCCGTCACCGCGGGGGCCGGACGCAGCAGCGCCGATGCCGGGCGCTTCGAGGTCCGCAATCTCGACGGCAAGGTCTGCGTGACCTGCGTCGCGGGCGCCGTGCAGGTGGTGCACCCGGCGGGAACGCGAACGCTGAAGACGCGCCAGCAGGCGGTCTACGACGCGCATGCGCTGAGCGGCGTGGCGAGCGTCGACCCGGCGTCGATGTCGGCCTGGCGGCGCGGAGAGCTCGTGTTCAACGAGGCCCGCCTGAGCGAGGTGATCGCCGAGATCAACCGCTACCGCGCGGGACGCGTCGTGCTCCTGCGGCGCTCCGCGCAGGACAGCCGGATCAGCGGTCGCTTCCTCATCGCATCCCTGGACGCCGTGTTCGCGCAGTTGCAGCAGATGTTCGCGTTGCGCGTCCGCACGCTGCCCGGCGGCCTGGTGCTGCTGGGCTGAAGCCGAGGCCGCAAAAGGGCCGCTCGAAAAAGAAAGTTGGAGGTTGTCGCAGCTTCCGTTCGTCCTAGCGTATCGGGATCCTGTCCGTGATGCGCCCGCGATCGGCTGCAGGCGATGGTCGGAATTCCGTGACCGTGACCGGCTGCATGGCGCAGGCGGCACGGTGATCCTTGCATCACTACGGGCTGGAATTTCACATGAGCACAGGCGGACACAAGAGCGCAGCAACGAAGACGACCACCAGGGGCGCCACGGCGGGCCGCACGGCCCTGCGCGGGCGGGGCTTCCGCATGGCACCGACGGCGCGCGTCGTCGCCATGATGCTGGCGGCCGGTGGCGTGCTCGCCGATGCCCACGCGCAACGCGCGCTGGGCGCGGCCTGGCTGGCGCAGAAGAACGTGATCCAGGGCACGGCGCAGGCCACGGGCCGGCTGCCCAACGGCCAGCCGGTGTCGAGCCTCACGAACCCCACGCAGCAGCGCGACAGCGCGCAGATGCAGCGCTCGCTCGACAACCTCAACCTCGCGGCGCGCGGCATCGCGGCGCAGCAGGCGGCCCAGGAAGCGGCGCGGCTGGCCGCGCTCAACGCCGATGCCACGGTGCCCGATGGCCTGGTGGACGGTGGCCTGAAGGTCGACACCCACAGCCTCACAGCCGGCTGGCTCAACGCCAAGGCGCCGGTGCAGAGCGCCGCGGGCGGGCGCACGGTGGTGGGCATCGAGCAGACCGACGAGAAGGCGATCCTCAACTGGGAGAGCTTCAACGTGGGCCGGAACACCACGGTGAAGTTCGACCAGAAGGGCGGCACGAAAGCCGACGGCACCAACGGCTGGATCGCGCTCAACCGCATCAACGACCCCAGCGGCAAGCCCAGCCAGATCGCGGGCCAGATCCAGGCCGACGGGTCGGTCTACATCGTCAACCGCAACGGCATCGTCTTCAACGGCAGCGCGCAGGTCGACACGCGCACGCTGATTGCCTCGTCGCTGGCCCTGTCCGACGCGCAGTTCATGCGGGGCATCAACAACCCGACGAGCATGGCGCACGTCTGGGCGGGCGACACGCTGCTGCCGGCCTTCGGCGACCACGCGCCGACGGTGACGCCGAACTTCGATCGCGCCGACGCCTGGGCGCCGACGGCCCCGACGCCCGGCACCGTGAGCGTGCAGGCCGGCGCGCGGATCCAGGTGGAAAAGGGCGACAAGCTGATGCTGCTGGGCACGCAGGTGAGCAACGCGGGCCGGCTCCAAGCGAGGGACGGCCAGGTCATCCTGGCCGCCGGCGAACAGGTGTGGCTGTCCGAGGACGTCAACGGCGTGCGCGGGCTCGACGTGGCGGTGTCGGGGCCGATGCCCTACCTCACGCTGTACTCGAACATCAACCAGGCCGTGACCCAGGGGCCCATCTATGCGTTCCATGACTTCCAGGCGCGGCTGGCGGCCGAGATCCTGCCAGCGCTGGACGCCCGCGCAGCGGCACTCGACTACAACGTGCTGAACACCGGCACCATCCAGTCGGACCGCGGCAACATCACCCTGCAGGCGCGCGACGTGCGCCAGATGGGCGTGCTCACGGCCAGCACCGCGCTCAACAACCGCGACGGCAGCATCCGCCTGCGGGCATGGGCGCAAGGCCAGCTGTTCGGCGGCGCGGGCATCTTCGAGGGCTTCAACTACGGCTCCGCGAGCTGGTCGGCCGGCACGCTGACCATGGGCGAAGGCAGCGTCACGCGGGTCCGGCCCGACGCCGAGGACACCAGCCAGATCGAGGCCACCGACCTGGCCATGCGCTACACGCCCGGCTCCATCAGCCTGTACGGCAAGCTGATCGACCTGCGTCCCGGCAGCCTGACGATGGCGCCCTCGGGCCTGGTCGACATCGTGGCGGCCACGGTGCCCTATGTCGTCGGCAACAAGCAGGTCATCACGCCGGGCTTCGGTGCCCGCGCCAACGACACGAGCCGCATCTACATCGACAGCGGTGCGGTGGTCAGCACGGCAGGCCTGCAGGAGGTGGCGGTGCCGATCGAGCGCAACTTCATCGAGGTCGACCTGCGCATCAACGAGTTGCGCGATTCGCCGCTGCTGCGCGACAGCTGGCTGCGCGGGCAGAAGCTCGTCGTCGACCGGCGCGCGAGCGGCGTGTTCGCGCACGGCCCGATGTCGGGCGTGCTGTGGGGCGGCGACGCCGGTGCCTGGCAAGGCACGCCGCTGGCCGACGTGTCGGGGTGGATCGGCGTCGGCAAGACCGACCTGCAGGAACTCTCCGCCACCGGCGGCAGCATCAACCTCAAGTCCGGCGGCGACCTGATCGCCCGCCCGGGCTCGCTGCTGGACATCTCGGGCGGCTCGGTGCGCTACGCCGGCGGCTGGAACACCACCAGCAAGATCCGCAGCCTGGACGGCCGCCTGCACACCATGGCCAACGCCTCGCCGGACCTGGTGTACGACGGCATCGCCGGGCGCTTCATCAGCGAGCACGCGCGCTGGAACGTCAGCGAGACCTTCCTGTCGCCCCTGCTGTCGGGCAAGGCCTTCGAGGCCGGCTACACCGAGGGCCGTGGGGCCGGTGCGATGCTGATGTACGTGGGGCAGGGCGTGGTGCTCGAGGGCGAGCTGGCCGGCGGCACGGTGGTCGGCGAGCGCCAGCAGGGCGACGCGGGCACGGCCAAGGCCGGCCGCTGGACCTTCGGCGGCGGCAGCAACCTCGAGTGGCCCTGGAACCTGGGCGCGCTCACCATCTCCGATGCGCCCGAGCAGCTGGGCAGCGACTTCACCCGCGCCAGCGCGCTCGACACGCGCTGGCGGCAGGCCGACGGCAGCACCGCCAGCTGGTTCGATGCCGGCATGCTGGAGCGCAGCGGCCTGGGCAGCATCCAACTCGCCGTGGGCGGCAATTTCACGCTGGCCCAGGATACGGAACTGAGGCTGGCGCCCAGGACCGCGTTCGCCATCATCGCCAGCGCGGGCAACACCTCGAGGCTCGACTTCCGGATCGACGGCACGCTGCGAAGCGCGGGCGGCTCCGTCGTGCTGGCGAACCAGGACCCCACCGGCGGCAGCGTGACGCTGGGCGCTGGCGCACGCATCGACGTCGGCGGGCAATGGCACAACGAGACCTTGAACGGCCGGGCGGTGGACGTGCTCGCCAAGGACGGCGGCACGATCTCGCTCGAGGCCGCCAAGCTGCATGTCGAAGGCCCCGCGACCCTCGTCGTCTCCGGCGGTGGCCGGGGCTGGCGCGAGGGCAGCAAGAAGAAGCTGGACATGGGCGATGCCGGCAGCATCCGCCTCGACGGCGTGGCCGGCAAGGACCTCGACCGGCTGGACCTCCAGGCCTTCGCGGCCGGCTCGGGCGGCTCGCTCGCGCTGGTGCTGGCGCAAGACCAGCTGAGCATCGGCGGCCCGCCGCTGGCCGACGCGTGGCGCCTGCCGACCACGCTCTATGGCGACCGCGGCTTCCGCGCCGTGTCGCTGGAAGTGCCGGGCCCGGTGGACATCGCCGACGGCACGCGGATCGGGCTCGTGCCGCTCGGTTGGGACATGGTCGGCGTCGACCACGAGGCGATCGCCAGCGGCAGCCGCCTGGGCGAGCTGCTGACGGCCTCGCTGCTGCGGCCCGAGCAACGGCTGGCGCGCGCGCCGGCGTCGTTGAGCCTCTCGACCATGGGCCAGGGCGACCTGCGGGTGGGTCGGGACGCGAGCATCCGGGTCGACACCGGCGGCACCTTGTCGCTCAACGGTACCGCCGTCGATGTCCGGGGCACGGTCGTGGCGCCGGCCGGCGCGATCAGCGTGAGCGCGGCCACCACCCTGACCCTGGCCGAGGGCGCGAGCCTGCTGGCGCGCGGCGCGGCGGTGGTCCATGACGACGCCCGGGGGCGGCGCGTCGGCCGCGTGCTCGACGGCGGGCGCGTCACGCTTCGGGCCGCCGACCTGGCGCTGGAGACGGGCTCGCTGATCGATGTCTCGGGCACGCAGGCCGTGCTCGACGGCGCGCCGTCCGCATGGCATGAAAGCACCGGCCTGGAGGTGGCCAGCCATGGCGGCAGCATCGCGGTCACCGGCAAGGGCCTGATCGCAGGCCGCCTGGTCGCGCGGGCCGGCGGCGCCGGCGCGCATGGTGGTTCGCTGTCGCTCACCCACTCGGACCCCTCGGTGCAGGGCGACCCGGGCCAGCTGCTGGTGCGGCAGTTCTGCGGCATCGTCGGCTTCTGCGATCCGTCGCAGGTGATCGGCGTCGATTTCTCGAAGGTGCTGGAAGACTACGGCATGCCCGGTTTCCCGCGCATGGTGCTGACGCAGGCCTTCATCGACGCGCTCAGCAACTCGCTGCGCGCGGGCCTGTCGGTCACCGACGCGGCCTTGCAGGCCGGCGGGGGCACGATCGACTTCGCGGCCTACGGACTGGATGACGCCGCGCTGGATGGTTTCCGCGACGGCGTCGGCATCGACCTGCGCGCCATCCAGCCGACGCGTTCGCTGCTCACCGTGCGTCCCGGCGCGATGGCGTCGGGCGGGTTCGCGGACCTCGCGCTGAAGGCCAGCGGACGGGTGGAGCTGGGCGACGTGCACCTGAGCGCCGGCCGTTCGATCACGGTGGACGGCATGCTCGCCCGTGCGCCCGGCGAGTCGGCCGGCGCCAGCCTGGTGGCGCCCTACATCGTGCTGCAGCGCACCGGCTCCAACGCCAAGGCCGCGCCCGCGGACGAACTCGCGGGTCAGCTGCGGCTGCAGGCCGATACCGTCGATGTGTACGGCGGCCGCAACGCGGGCGCCATCCACGGCCCGGCGAGCCTGCGCGGCTTCGCGCAGACCACGGTGACGGCGGACGAACTGCGCTTCACGGTGGTCACGCCCGGCAGCGGGGCCGAGCCCACCGGCGCGCGCGAGGCCACGCTCGACGTCGACGGCAGCTTGCGCATCGAGGCGGGCCAGGTGTACCCGTCGACCGGTGTCGACGCGAAGATCGTCGCCAGCCGTTCGATCGAGGTCCATGGGAACGGCGCCATGCCGGACGCACCGTTGTCCGCCGGTGGCGCGCTCACCCTGACGGCCCCGGTGATCGAGCAGCACGGCGTGTTGCGCGCGCCCTTCGGGCAGCTCACGCTCGCCGCCGGCGAGCGGCTGGTGCTCGGCGCCGGCAGCCTCACGTCGGTCTCCGGCGACGGCCTGCTGGTGCCCTACGGCGCGCTCCTCAACAACGAGTACTGGACCGGCCCCTTCAAGCTGGAGGGCGAACGCGGCATGTCCGCACCGCCGGAAAAACGCATCGTGCTGCAGGGAGCGTCGGTCGACGTGGCCGCTGGCTCGGTGATCGACATCCGCGGCGGCGGCGACATGGTCGCGCGTGAATTCGTGCCGGGCAGCGGCGGCTCGCACGACATCCTGACGCTGCCGGGCGCCTACGCGGTGGTGCCCGGCCATGCCTCGGCGGTGGCGCCCGGCCTGCCCGCGCGCGCGGGCCACAGCCTCTGGCTGGCGGGCGGCAACGGCCTCGCGGCCGGCTGGTACACGCTGCTGCCGGCCAGCTACGCGGCGCTGCCGGGGGCCTTCCTGGTGCTGCCCACCGGCGCACCGGCCACGCTCGGCACCCCGCCGGCTGGCACGGCAATACGGGCGGACGGCTCGGTGGTGATGGCCGGCCGCGAAGGCAATGCGCTGGCCGGTTCGGCCGATGCCCGCAGCGGCTGGTGGCAGGTGATGAACGGCGCCCAGTTGCGCCAGTACAGCCAATACCACGAGGCCCAGGCCAACACCTTCTTCGCCTCCGAGGCCTTCAAGCTCACGCAGTACCGGCTGACCGGCATCGACATCGTCACGCCGCGGCTGCCGATGGATGCGGGGGCGGTGGTGCTGCGCGCCTCGCAGCAGCTGCAGCTTGGCGGCACCCTGCAGGCGCGGGGCGGCAGCGGGCCGGACGGCGAGACCGGCCGCGGTGGCCTGGTCGACATCGTGGCCGACAAGATCGCCATCGTCGGCGCCGGGCAGGACCCGTCGGCGCTGCGCGCGGAGGGCTTCCTGGTGCTGGCCTCGGACATGCTGTCGAACTTCGGCGCGGGCAGCCTGCTGGTCGGCGGCACCCGCTCCGGCGATGCGCTCGGGCTGGCGCTGGACATCGAGGCCAGCGAGATCCTGGTGCGCAACGACGCCGGCAGCGCCCTCGGCGGGCCCGAGATCATCCTGGCCGCGACCGATGCGGTGAAGGTCGCGGACGGCAGCGTCATCCGCGCCGTCGGAAAGGCGGATGGCCGCGGCACCAACCTCATCGTCAAGCCGCGGCAGAAGGCGGTCTATGCGGACCCCGACGGCCAGCTCGACGACAACCGCGACGGCGTGATCGACCAGCTCGACGCGGCGGACGACGTGCTGGTCTCGCCGTCGCGCGACTGGGGCGCCTTGCTGCGGCTGTCGAACGCGGGAACGGCGCAGGTGCTGCGCTCGGCGGTCGACGCGACGCAGGGCGGCATGATGCAGATCGGCGCCGGCGCCACGCTGGCCGGCGGCGCGTCGCTGCTGATCGACGCCACGCGCACCACCCTGCTGGCGCCGAGTGCCCGGCTGTCCGGCGAGGCGCTGTCGGTGGCCTCCGGGCGCATCGGGCTGGGCGGTGGCAGCGAGGGCCTGGTGCTCGGTGCCGGGTCGTTGGCACAACTGGCCGACACGCGCGAACTCACCTTGCGCAGCTACGGCAGCATCGACTTCCACGGCAACGTGGACTTCGGCGGCGCCGGTCTTCGCAGCGTGGTGCTCGATGCGCAGCGCCTGTCGGGGCAGGGCGGCGACGTGGTGGTAGACGCCGCCCTGCTGACGCTCAGCAACAGCAGCGGTGCGTCCGTGGGCGGCAACGGCACCGGCCTCGGCAGCCTGCGCCTCACGGCCGACGAACTGCGACTGGGCAGCGGCGAGAAACGGGTCGACGGCTTTGCATCGATCGAATTCGGCGGCCGCCAGCGCGTGCTGGCCGTCGGCAGCGGCAGCCTGGATGCGGGGGCGATCGACCTCGTGCTGCGCACCCCCGTGCTCACCGGCCAGCGCGGCGCGCGCCAGGCCGTGACCACCACCGGTGCATTGACGCTCGCGCATGCGCCTGGTGCCGCATCGGCGGCCGAAGCGGAGGACAGCCTGGGCACCTCGCTGTCGCTCACCGGCGGCTCGGTCGGCGTCGATGGCCGCATCGTGGCGCTCGGCGGCAGCGTGTCGCTCCAGGCCTTGACCGGCGACCTGCAACTGGCGGCAGGCTCGCGCATCGATGTCGGCGGCTTCGCCAAGCGTTTCTTCGACGTGGCCGCCTACGCCGATGCAGGCCGCATCACGCTGCAGGCCGGCCAGGGCCACATCGTGCAGGCGGCCGGCTCGACCCTGGCCCTGGCGGCCCATGCCGATGGCGGCAATGCCGGCACGCTGAGCGTCGAGACCGCGGGCGCGGGCACGGTGTCCCTGGACGGTGAACTGCTCGCCCAGGCGGGCGCCGGCGGCCAGGGCGGGAGCTTTGCGTTGAACATCGCCGCACTGCCCGGCTTCGGCGCGCTCGCTGCGCGCCTCAATGCGGCGGGCTTCGACGCCGCGCGCGATTTCCGCGTGCGCAGCGGCGACGTGACCGTCGACGGCCGCACGCAGGTGGCGGACTTCCGGCTCAGCGCCGACCAGGGCCGGGTGACGCTGGCCGGCGCCATCGATGCGCGTTCGACCTATGGCGGCCGCATCGCGGTCGCCGGCGGCGGCGGCGTGACCATGACCAACGCCGCTTCGCTGCGGGCCGGTGCCACCGACGCCGAGCTGGGCTCGGGCCGGATCACGCTCGAAGCGAGTGGCGGACAACTGGACCTGCAGGGGGGCGTGATCGACGTCGGCGGCGGCGAGGGCGGACGCGTGCGCCTGCGCGCGCGCCAGAACGCAGGCCACGACGAGGTCGCGGTGACGGCCTTGAACGCCACCGTCACCGGCGCACGCTCGGCGGTGCTCGAAGGCGTGACGGTGTACGACAGCCCATCGGTCGATGCCGTCAAGGCCCAGGCCGTGGCCGACGCGCAGCGGTTCGCATCCCACGCCGGTGCCGTGGCCCGGCGCCTCGGGCTGGGCCCGGTGAGCGTGATGCCGGGCATCGAGATCCGCAGCGACGGCGACCTGACCCTCGGCACCGACTGGAACCTCTACGGCAGCTTCGGAACCGGCCTGCGCGAAGGCGGGCTGACGTTGCGGGCGGCCGGCAACCTGTTGATCGGCGCCAACCTGAGCGACGGCTTCGACGCCGCGGGCCGCAGCGGCGTGCTGCAGGACGCCGCCTCGTGGGACCTGCGGCTGGTGGCCGGTGCCGACCTGTCGGCGGCGAACGCGCTGTCGGTGCGCCAGGCTACGCAACTCGCGGCGGGCAGTGGCAACGTGGTGGTCGGCACCGCCACGGCCGGCTCCCTGGTGCGCACCGGCACGGGCGACCTGCAGCTGGCCGCGGGTCGCGACCTCGACCTGGCCCACCAGGCGTCGGTCATCTACACGGCGGGGCGCAGCGACAGCACGGTGTGGGCCGATTTCACGACGCTGCCTTCGTCGATCGAGCTGCAGGGGCCGAGCTGGGACCCGAGCATCGGGACGGTGGCCCTGCCCACGGCGGCCTATGGCGTGCAGGGCGGCAACCTCGAGCTGCGCACGGGCGGCGACATCCGCTCGGTGGCGGTGGCCGGTGCCGAGGCCCAGTTCTTCGGCGAATGGCTGCGGCGCCTGGGGCGCAAGGAGCCGACCCTCTCGGGGACCCCGGGGGTGGTCACGGTCGACATGCCGTTCCAGCCCGGCGAGCAGGCGACCTGGTTCGTGGACTACGCGAAGTTCAACCAGGGCGTGGGCGCACTGGGCGGCGGCAACGTGACGGTGCAGGCCGGCGGCGGCATAGACGACCTGCTGGTGGCGCAGCCGACCCATGGCCGGGTGCGCGGTGGGCGCACCGCGGGCGAAGCGATGACGCTGGTGCTCGGCAACGGCGGCGCGATGAAGGTGACGGCCGAGGGTGCCATCCGCGGCGGCCAGTACTACATCGGCCGCGGCGAGGGCCACATCACGGCCGGCGAAATGACGGCGGGCGCCCGCGCGCAGGCACCGGTCCTGGCCATCGGCGACAGCGTGCTGGGCGTCACCACGCGTGGCGACCTGAACGTGAGCACGGTGGCCGATCCGTTGATGACCGACCAGCGCTACACCAACGCCTACCAGGGCAGCAGCACGATCTACGGCGGCTTCATGAGCGGCTACACCGCGCGCAGCGCGGTGGACCTTCGCTCGGTGGGCGGCGACCTGGTGCTCGGCACGGCGGACATCGGCAGCCTGAAGGGGCAGGACACCTATCCGTCGAAGCTCGCGCTGACCGCGCTCAGCGGTTCGGTGAGCAACGAGACCGGCTCGTACAACCCGATGCAGTCCGACGACCAGATGTACTACGTGCCGCGCACCGGCCTGCTGTTCATGATGCCCTCGGCGCAGACCGAACTGCGGGTGCTGGCCGACCGGGACGTGCGGCTGGGCGAGATCGTCATGTCGCGGAGTGCGCCCGACATGCTGCCCCGGCCCTTCAATCCGATGCGCGACTGGGTGTCGGCCCTGCGCCGGTGGATGATCGATCCCACGGGCGGCCTCGTCGGCACCCCGCAGAGCAGCACCCCTGAGTTGAACTGGCTGGCCGACGATCATGCGCCGAGCCGGATCTACGCGCGCTCGGGCGACATCGTGCGCCGCGTCTCGAGCAAGCTGGTGGCCAGCGAGCAGCTCTGGCTGCGCGCCGGCGAGGACATCCGCGGTCTGCGGCTGGACCTGCGCAACAACCATGCGGACGAGGTCTCGATGCTGGCGGCGGGCAAGGACGTCATCGGCCTCATCGCCGACCCGCAGCTGATGAACAACCCGAACACCACGGCCACCATCGGCATCCAGGGCCCGGGGGGCCTGCTGGTGTCGGCGGGCCGCGATGTCTACAACGTCAACGCGATCAGCCAGGGCAACATCCAGCGCTGGGACGCCAACAACTTCCCCGAGGAAAGCAGCCGGGTGCAGCACCTGCCCGACGAGGGCGCGTCGATCACCGTCATGGCCGGCCTGCAGGGCAAGGACCCGGACTACGCCGCCTTCGTGGCCGCCTACCTCGACCCGACCCGGGTGGCCGCGATGCCGGCGCATCTGGTGAGCACGCTGGCCGACGGCACACGGGTGCCGCGCTACCTGCTCGATGCGCAGGAAACGCGCGCCGGCGGGCAGGAGAAGACCGTGCAGCGCGGACTCGTTTCCTACATGAAGGAGATGACCGGCGAATCCTTCGATCCGCTGGCGGCCTGGGCCCGTTTCCGCGCGCTGCCGGCCTTGGCCCAGGAGGTGTTCGCGCGCCGCGTGTTCCAGCAGGAGCTGCGCGAAGCCGGGCGCAACCAGAACACGCCCGACGCCAAGGGCGAGCCGGTGCATGGCGGCTACAACCGCGGCTACGCCGCCATCGAGACCCTTTTCCCGGGCAGCGACTGGAAGGGCAGCGTGCTGGCCGACAGCATGACGCTGCGCACCATGCGCGGCGGCGACATCGACGTCCTGGCGCCGGGCGGCCACCTGCAGGCGGCATCGCTCACGCGCATCCCGGCGGCCGGCGAGGGCCTCGTGACCCTGGCCGGTGGCCACATCGGCCTGTTCGCCGACGACAGCGTGGTCGTCAACCGCTCGCGCATCCTGGCCTTCGTCCCCGAGGCGACCCAGCGCGGCAGCGACATGATCATCTGGTCGAGCAACGGCGACGTGGACGCGGGGCGCGGCGCCAAGACCGTGCGCGTGCCCTCCAGGCCGATCGTCAAGACCGACGTCGACGGCATGACCCGGGTGACGGAGCGCTCCGACATGAGCGGCAGCGGCATCGGCACCGTGGGCGACGGCGACGTCGACCTGATGGCGCCCAAGGGCACGATCAACGCCGGCGATGCCGGCATCCGCTTCGCCGGCAACCTCAACCTGGCCGCCCTGCACGTGCTCAACGCCGACAACATCCAGGGCGAAGGCGACGTCACCGGCTTGCCGGTGGTCGCCGCGGTGGACATCGGCGCGCTGACCAACGCCAGCGCCGCGACCGCGCAGGCCACGGCGGCGGCGCAGGAGGTGCTGCAGCGCGAACGTGCGGCGGCGCGCCAGGCGCTGCCCTCGGTGTTCACGGTGCGGGTGCTGGGCTTCGGCAGCGAGGCGCCCGAGCGTGGCGGCGCGGCCCTTCAGCCCGCGCCCTCGGCGGCCGCGGCGACCGCCCCGCGCTACGACGCCACGAGTCCCGTGCGGCTGGTGGGCAACGGCCAGAACTTCGAGAGCCGGGGCTGGGCCCTGCTGACCGAGCCCGAGCGCCGTCAACTGCGCCAGGAGCGCTGAGCCGCGTCGTTCCGTACGCCCCATCCTGCGGCGGCAGGGTGGGGCGCCATCGCCCTTCACACGAGGCAGAGCCACCATGGCATTCGACACCCCCGGTGATCTCGCGGCGGCGTGCGGCGACGAGATCGCCTGCGCTCCGCCGGCCGATGCACGGCACGGCCAGGCCTTGCGCGGCTTCCTGGTGACGCACTACGACCAGCTGCAACGCAAGCTGATGCGCCATCTCGGCTGCGCCGACATGGCCAGCGAATGCCTGCACGATGCGTGGCTGCGCCTGGGCCGATCGGCGATCAGCGATCCGGTCCAGAGTCCCGAGGCCTACATCTACCGCATGGCGTGCAACGTCGCGACCGATCGCGCGCGCAGCAACCGGGCATGGCAGGGCGCGGGCGACGCCGACGAGGCGCTCGCCCACTTTGTCGATGAAGCACCGGGCCCCGACGACATCGCGGCCGGGCGCGCCGACCTGGCCGCGGTGGAGCGTGCGCTGCAGGACCTGCCGCGCCGCCACCGCGCGGTGCTGATCGCGCTGCGCATCGACGAGATGGCGCGCCAGGAGGTGGCCAGCCGTCATGCCCTGTCGTTGCGCCGCCTGGACACCGTGCTGCGCCAGGCGCTGCGGCACTGCGCCGAGAAGGCGAGGCCGCAGGCGCTCCAGGGCGGGCGTGCGTTCGATCCACCGTGCCCGGCGCCCGAGCCCTGAAGACGGCCGCGCGCCCCGGGAGCGGCCGCCTCAGAGGCCGGCGTCGTCGGCCAGGATGACTTCGACGCGCGCCACGCCCAGCGCGTTGGTCAGCGCCGAGCCCTCGGGCAGCTGGTCCGTGACCAGGCGGTCGAGGCCGGCCAGCGGGCTCCAGGGGAACAGGGCTTCGCGACCCAGCTTGGACGAATCCGCGAGCACCGTGACCGACCGCGCATGCGCCACCATGGCGCGCGCCACGTCCGATTCCTCGAGTGCGAAATCCATCGCGCCGAACTGGGAAATGGCGCCCACCGTCAGCACCGCGTGGTCGGCACGGAAGCGCGAGATCTGCTCGAGCACGAAGCTCCCCAGGTTCTGGCTCGACTCCTCGCGGTACTCGCCGCCGAGCAGGAAAACCTTGTTCTTGCCGCGTCCCTGGCCCATCACGCGCGCGATGGAGGCCGAGTTGGTGATCACGGTCAGGCCCGTGGACTCGGCGAGCGCCTCGGCGAACATCAGCGTGGTGGTGCCGGTGTCGATGAACAGGGATTCGCCGGGCTTGAACAGTTGCGCGGCGCGCTTGGCGATGCGCTTCTTGTGCGGCGCGCTCTCGTTCATCCGGATGTCGAAGGAGTTCTCGCTCGAGGCCTCGGGCAGGACCGCGCTGCCGTGCACCTTGCGGATGCGCCCCTCTTCGGCCAGGCCGGAGAGATCGCGCCGGACGGTTTCCTTGGACGCGCCCAGCATCACGGCCAAATCCTCGACGGAAACGCGGCTGTTCTCGCGCACCAGTCGCACAATCTGCTCTCGACGTTCCAGTGGTTTCATTCTTGCGGGCAGGCCCTGGTCATTTGCTCTCACAAGTCTATTCCATGTCTTTTGGCGAGCCGGGCCGCGCGCGGGCCTCAGCTCGGCGCGAAGCCGGCTTCCACCACGCTCCACAGATGCACAGGGCAGCCGCGGTCCTGGAAGATCCGCATCTCGCGGGCCACGCCGGAGCTTTCCTTCCAGCCCGGCGCATCGATCACGATGAGCTCTTCCATCGCATCCATGAAGACCTGGTCCACCGGCGCCCAGAGCCTGCCAATGGCCGCCTTGTCCAGGCCCGCGAGTTCGCCATTGATCGGGTGCGACATCGAGACCTGACTGAAGACGGCGCAGCCGGCCCTCACGATCCTGGCGGCGACTTGGTTGGACAGTCGGAAGCGCTGCGCCACCACCTCCTTGTCGTCGTGGCCGTAGGGACAGGCCAGAAAAATCTTGCGCATTGCTTTACCTCTGCTGGTTGAAAAATTCGGGGATGTCGGGATGCTCACTGGCGCCAGTGCCGCGCGCGCTGCAGCGCCGAGGCGAAGCGCCGGCGGTCCGCGTCGGCCACCCGACCGTCGGGATCAAAGCGGCTCAGCGTGCCCCGCAGCGCGCTCACGTCGGCACCGCAGAGGCCGGCCAGGCCCAGGGCGCTCAGTTCGTACATCGACGGCACCGTGACCGTCCGTTCGCAGGCCGAGGCCAGGAAGCGCGCGAAGTAGGGGCTCTGCGAGAGCCCGCCATCGATGGAGAGGGTGTCGCCCGGCGCGCGGGTCGGGGTGGCGGCGGCGTCCACCAGGCCGGCGCTCAGCATGGCGACGCCCTCGAGCACCGTGCGCACCAGGTCGCGGCGGTCGGTGGCGTGGTCCATGCCGATGAACAGCGGCGCGGCGCTGCGGTCCCAGTGCGGGGCCGCCAGGCCCGACAGCGCGGGCACGAAGACGATGCCCCGGCTCAGCGCGGAAGGGCCTTCGAAGTGCTGCAACTCCTCCATCGTGTCGAAGAGGCCGAGGCTGCGCGCCCATTCCAGCGCGGCGCCCGCGTCGTAGACGCCGCCCTCGACGGCATGGACCGGCGGCGCGCCCTTCAGCTGCCAGGCGATGGTCGGCAGCAGCGCGCTCGGCGCCGGGCGCCGCGGCCCGGTGATCGCGAGGAAGAAGGCGCCGGTGCCGAAGGTGATCTTGCTGTCGCCCGGCACCCTGCAACCGTGGCCGTACAGCGCGGCCTGCTGGTCGACGATGGCGGCCCGCACCGGCACGCCCTCGATGCTGCCGAAGCCTTCGTCGACCGGCACGATGCGCGGCAGGCATTCGATGGGCACGCCATGGAATTCGCACATCTCAGGGCTCCATGCCAGCCGCTGCAGGTCCATCAGGCCGGTGCGCGAGGCGGTGGCCACGTCGGTCAGGCATTGGCCCGTGAGGCGCTGCAGGAAGAAGGCGTCGGTTGTGCCCAGCCGCAGGCGCCCGGCGCGCAGCGCCTGCGCCACCGCGGGCAGGTGAGTCACCAGCCAGGCCAGCTTGCTGGCGGAGAAGTAGGGGTCCAGCGGCAGGCCGGTGATCGCGCGCGAACGCCGGTCGGCGGCGTCGCCCAGGGCTTTCAGCGCGTCCTCGGTGCGCGCGTCCTGCCAGACGATGACCGGCGACAGCGCCTGGCCGGTGAGCGCATCCCAGGCCAGGCAGCTCTCGCCCTGGTTGGCCAGGCCGATCGCATCGACCGCGCCCGCGCTGTCGAGCACCGCGCGCACGTTCGCCAGCAGTTCCTCGGGGTCGTGTTCGACCCATCCCGGCGCGGGGTGGTGCCGTGCATGGCGCCGCGAAGCGGCCAGCCTCACGCCCTGCGCTTCCACCACCAGGCAGCGGGTGGAGGTCGTTCCCTGGTCGATCGCTGCAATCCGCATTCAGGCGTTCTCCTCGAAGACAAATGAAATCCGGCCGGCCTCCGGCGCACCGGGCGGCATCGGCACCAGGATGCGCCGTTCGGGCAGCCAGTGGCCGCTGTGGCGCCAGGCCGGGATGCCGTCGAGCAGCAAAGTGATGCGTCCGACCGCCGCGCGCGTCATGCGCAGCTGGAAGTGCCGGAAGGCGTGGACCGCCAGGCGGTCGCCGCTGCGCAGCAGGCCCGGCACGACCAGCTTGATCGGCGCGTCGAAGTGCACCCGCACGGGCTCGCGCGTCGCGGTCGGCCGCGCCAGGTCGTCGGCCACGGCCCGGCCGACCGAGCGCCCCTCGCGGAAGGCCCAACCGCCGGTCTCGACGGCCCGCAGCACGTTGCCGGCCGCGAAGTAGAGCGGATTCTGCAGCCGGCCGTGCTGGTCCACGAGCGGCGCGCCGCTGCCGGCGGCCACGCCCAGCTCGCCCAGCAGGTGCAGCGACGCCTCGGGCGTGAAGCGGCCGGTGAACAGCACGCCGTCGCATTCGATCTCGCTCAGGCGGTCGCCGTGCCGGAGCGTGACCGACTCGACCCGCTGGCGGCCCCGGATGTCGACGATCTCCGCGCTGCGGTGGAAGGGGATGCCCAGCACCGTCGGCAGCCAGGTCAGCGGTTGTCTGGCCGTTGCGCGCGCATTGGCCTCGACCATCGCCACCGGCCGGGCGCCATGGCCGATGCAGGTCAGGACCGCCGACAGGGACACCAGTTCGGAGCCGACGATCAGCGGCCGGCGAAAGGGCATGAGCCCGTGGAAGGCCACATAGGACTGGAGGGCGCCGGTGGTCAGCACGCCCAGCGGCCGGTCGCCCGACACCAGCCGCGCCGAGCGCGGGGTTTCGCGGGCGCCGGTGGAGGTGACGATGCGGCGCCCCCGCAGGCTGGAGACGCCGTGGGGGCTGCTCACCAGCAGTTCGCCGTCGTCGCCCAGGCGCACCACCGAGTGCGAGGTGCGCACGTCGACGCCCGCGGCCAGGGCCTCCTGCTGCAGCCGGCGCCCGTAGCTCGCGCCGAGGTAGACGCGATGGAACTCCCGCATGCCGAAGGGCGAGTGGCTGCAATGGCGCGTGGCGCCGCCGAGCTCGGTCTCGCGGTCGAGCAGCACCACGTCCCTGACGCCGCGCCGCCGCAACTCCACGGCCGCCGCGACGCCAGAGGGGCCGCCGCCCACGACGATCACATCATGGGTCGCGCTCATCGGGCCGCGTCCCCGGCCTTGACGGCCAGCGGCACCGGCCACAGGTCCTGCGTCATGTCGGCCAGCCTGGCGTTGCAGTAGAAGCCCTGGCAGCGGCCCATGCCGGCCCGCGTGCGCCGGCGCAGCCCGCCGAAGTCGCCCGGGGGCACGGGGCTGTTCAGCGCGGCGACGATCTCGCGTTTCGTCACCAGCTCGCAGTGGCAGACGATCTCGCCGTGCTCGGGCGCCTGCCAGTCGCGCCGGCGGCATTCCGCGAGGTTGGGCATGCGCACCATCGGCACGGCCGGTGCCGCGTGCGCGACGGCGCCGAAGCCCGCATGCAGCTGCAGCGCATGCTGGGCCAGGCCCAGGGCGGCGCTCAGGCCGGTCGAGCGGATCCCGCCCAGCGTGATGGCGCGCTGCTCGGCGCGCACGAAGACCCGGTAGGCCTTGTCCTCGGTCGCGGGGCGCAGGCCCGCATACACCGCGGTCACCGGGATGGCCGCGAGCGCGGGCACGATCTCGGCCGCCTTGCGCAGCAGCATCTCCAGCGTGGCCTGCTCGACCGTGGCCCGGTCCCGGTCCTCCTGCTCCTCGGCGGTCGGGCCGACGAGCACGTTCCCGAAGGCCGTGGGGCACACCACGATGCCCTTGGTGATCTCGGTGGGCACGGGCAGGACGATGCGCGGCACGTAGCGCGCGGCGGCCTTGTCGAGCACCACGAACTGGCCCTTGCGCGGCCGGATCTGGAACGCGCGCGGCAGGCCCAGTCGTTCGTCGACGAGGTCGCCGAACAGTCCCGCGGCGTTGACGACCGACGCGGCCTCGACCCGGCCCGCGGTGGTCTGCAGCTGCCAGCCGCCGTCGAAGCTGCCTCGCACGACTTCGGCATGGCGCAGGAACACCGCGCCCAGCGCCACGGCCTGGGTCAGGTAGGCGAGCGGGGCCGACCAGGGGTCGATCACGTGCTCGTCGACCACCTCCAGCGCCTGCACCAGCCGCTCGGACAGGTGCGGCATGGACTGCCGCGCTTCCTTCGCGCCGAGCAGGCGGAGCTTCTGCACCCCGTTGCGCCGGCCCTGCGCCTCGATGGCGGCCAGCTTGTCGGCCTGCTGCGCGTCCCAGGCGCACACCAGCGCGCCGGTCTGCACCAGCGGCAGGTTGAGCCCGTCGGCGATCTCCAGGTATTCCTCCCGGCCCGCCTGGACCAGGGCGTGCTCCAGGCTGTCCTGCGGCGCATCGAAGCCGGTGTGGAGGATCGCGCTGTTCGCCTTGGAGGCGCCCGACAGCAGGTCGGCCCCCTTCTCGATCAACACCACCCGCGCGCCGGCCAGCGCGAAGCGGCGGGCCACGGCACATCCCACCACGCCCGCGCCGATGACGGCCACGTCGAACCGCCCCTCGGCGGCCCTGGCCTTCTGCTGCGCGCCAGCCTGCGCTTCATGTCCAACACATTCGGTCATTATTTATGCCACTTTTCGGCGTTTTGTGGCCGAATCATAGTATCTTTCTGCCCGAACGTACACATCGGGACAACCCTTTGAACACGAACGGTCAGTGGATGCTGGCCGCCCCAGCCGGCGTGCGGTGGATGCGGGATCGGCGAGTTCCTCCAATGAGGATCGCAGGAGATTGCGGACCTTGAGCGGTGTTCTCAGACCATGAGATGGCTGCACCGAATCGGGCGCCGTCCGCGCACCAGCACTGTGCTTCGTCGCACCTGGTCAGTGATTTGACGGAGATTTAGACCATTCGGTAGATGTAAATGACCATTCGGGTAACTACGATGTGACGCGTGACCGTTACGGTCTGAAAATTGCAAAGACTGTGGAGTCGTTTTTTCCAACAACGCCCGAACGGGCATCACGAGGTAACTATGGATAGAAAGTTGAGCGAACTGGATGCTGTGGCTTGCGCGGAACTGGTCGCCAGCGGCGAGGTCAGCGCGGTCGAGATGGTCGAGGCGGCCATCGACCGCATCGAGCAGGTCAATGGCGATGTGCATGCGGTCATCCATCCGCGCTACGAGCGTGCGCTCGAAGAAGCCCGGAACGCGCAGAACGGCACGGCCCGCTTCCGCGGCGTCCCGATCCTCGTGAAGGACCTCGACGGCACGCTGGCCGGCGAGCCCTACCACGGCGGCATGAAGTTCCTGAAGGAACTGGGCTGGAAGGAGACCGAGGACTCGACCCTGTTCCGTCGCCTCAAGGAGGCCGGCTTCATCGTGGTGGGCAAGACCAACACGCCCGAACTCGGCACCATGACGACCACCGAGCCGCTGGCGCACGGCCCGACCCGCAACCCCTACAACCTCGAACACTCGACCGGCGGCTCCAGCGGCGGCTCGGCCGCGGCGGTCGCGGCCCGCATGGTGCCGCTGGCCCACGCGGGTGACGGCGGCGGCTCCATCCGCGTGCCGGCCAGCGAATGCGGCCTGGTCGGCCTGAAGCCCTCGCGCGGCCGCGTCTCCCTCGGGCCGGTCGAGAGCGAAGGCTGGGCCGGCATGGTGAGCCGCCACGTCGTCACCCGGACCGTGCGCGACAGCGCCGCGGTGCTGGACATCCTGGGCCAGCCGATGCCCGGCGACCCCTACGGCCCGCTGCAGGCGGCGCCTGCCGGTGGCTATGAAAGCATCCACCGGATCGCGCCGCCGCGGCTGCGCGCGGGCCTGATGCTGCAGACGCCCGGCAACGAGTACCCGATGGACCCCGAAGTGATCGAAGCCACCCGGCTGTGCGGCCGGCTGCTGGAAGGCATGGGCCACGCGGTCGACGAATCGCATCCGCGCGCGCTCGACAACGACGTGATGATGAGCAACGTCGGCGTGATCATCCGCACCTGGACCGCCGCCTCGCTGGAAGCCTGGGGCGAGCGCATCGGCCGGCAGATCGTCGAATCGGACGTCGAGCCGCTGAACTGGGTCTACCTCAAGGACGGCCAGACCTACAACGCGGTGCAGTACGTGCGCGCGCTGGAGCGCCTGCATGCCTGGTCGCGCGATGTCGAGAGCTGGTGGAACGACTACGACATCCTGGTCACGCCCACGGTCTGCGAGCTGCCGCCCCCGCTGGGCGCGTTCCGCACGACCGACGACCCCTGGGCCCCCTTCCACAAGGGCAAGGTGATCTCCGCCATGGCGCGCCCCTTCAACGTCACCGGCCAGCCCGCCATCTCGGTGCCGCTGACCGTGTCGAAGTCCGGACTGCCGATCGGCATCCAGATCGTCGCCAGCGAAGGCCGTGAAGACCTGCTGCTGCAGATCGCGGCGCAGCTGGAAACGCAGCTGCAGTGGCAAGACCGCCGCCCCACCCATTCCGCCCGTTGACCGTTGGAGTATCGAAGATGAGCCCCGTTCTTTCCCGCCTCACCCGGACCCTGCAACTGAGCGCCGTCGCCGCGCTCCTCGGCGTCACCGCCGTCCATGCCCAACTGCACGACAAGAAGACGCTGACCGCCGTGCTGGAGGCGGACGTGCGGGTGCTCGACCCGTCCTTCACCACCGTCTACATCACCCGCACTTTCGGCTTCATGGTGTTCGACACGTTGTTCTCGCAGGCCGAGGACGGCTCGGTCAAGCCGCAGATGCTCGAGAGCTTCGACGTGAGCCCCGACAAGATGGTCTACAAGTTCGTCCTGCGCGACGGCCTCAGGTTCCACGACGGCAGCAAGGTCACCTCGGCCGACGTGGTGGCCTCGCTGCAGCGCTGGGGCCAGAAGGACGCCCTGGGCAAGGCCCTCACGGCGGCCACCAAGAGCCTCGTCGCGGCCGACGAGAAGACCATCGTGCTGACGCTGGGCAAGCCCTACGGCCAGGTGCTGCAGACGCTGGGCAAGCCCTCGGCGATGGTGCCCTTCATCATGCCGGCGCGCCTGGCCAAGACGCCGCTGAGCGAGCAGGTGCCCGAGATCATCGGCTCGGGTCCCTTCGTCTTCAAGCGCAGCGAATGGAAGCCCGGCAGCCAGATGACCTTCGAGCGCTTCAAGGACTACGTGCCGCGCAAGGAGGCCGCGGACTTCCTGGCGGGCGGCAAGGTGGCCAAGGTGGACCGGGTGATCTGGAAGGTGATCCCCGACGCGAACACCGCCATCTCGGCGCTGCAGGCCGGCGAGGTCGACTACGTGCAGTACCCGAGCTTCGACATGCTCAAGCCGCTGCAGAAGGACCCGAGCGTCCGGCTCGTGAGCGCCAAGGGCGCGGGCATGTTCATGGGCCACTTCCGCCTGAACCACCTCGAGAAGCCCTTCGACGACCCGGCGATCCGGCGCGTCGTCAACATGGCCGTCGACTCGTCCAAGTTCATGGCCGCGCTGGGCGTGCCGCCCGAGTTCGCGGTCACGAACTGCCTGGCCTACTTCAGCTGCGGCGGCACCTACGAAAGCAATGCGGGCAGCGAACTCGTCGCACCGCGCACCGTCGCCGCCGCCAAGGCGGCCCTGGCCAAGACCAAGTACAAGGGCGAGAAGATCACCATCCTGCAAGGCACGGACATCGAAGCGCCGCGCGTGTCGGGCGAGGTGCTCGCGCAGACGCTGCGCGAGGTCGGCTTCAACGTCGACCTCCAGAGCATGGACTGGGGCAGCGTGGTGTCCAAGCGCGCCTCGAAAACGGGATGGCATCTGTTCTCGGTGCACAACGCGGGCTACGACATGGCCAACCCGCTCACCAACCTCTACATCGGCAACAACTGCGCCGACTACCCGGGCTGGTCCTGCGACGAGCGCATGACGAAGAAGCTCGCCGAGTTCCGCGAGACCGCGGACCTGGCCAAGCAGAAGGAACTGGCGGCCGACATCCAGAAGCTGGCCTACGAGACCACGCCGTCGGTGGTCTGGGGCCAGTTCGCGCAGCCCGCGGCGCTCAGCAAGGAGCTCAAGGGAATGATCAACTCGTCGATTCCAGTCTTCTGGAACGTCTCGAAGTAACGCGCAGCGCACGTCATGCCAAGGCTGATTCTTTCCCGGCTGATGGCGACCATTCCGGTGGTCGCCATCGTGGCCCTCTTCATTTTCCTGATGCTGCGACTCAGCCCTGGCGACCCGGCCATCATCATGGCCGGCGACAACGCCACGCCGGCCGAGCTGGCCGCCATCCGCGCCCAGCTCGGCCTCGACCAGCCGCTGATCCTGAGCTTCCTGCGCTGGGCGGGCCAGGTGCTCCAGGGCGACCTGGGCATGTCGCTGTTCGCGCACATCCCGGTGACCGAGCTCATCGGCCAGCGGCTGGAACCCACGCTGATGCTGACCCTGTGCGCCACCCTGTTCTCGGTCACGGTCGCCGTGCCGCTGGGCGTGGTGGCGGGCATCCACCAGGGCAAGCTCATCGACCGCCTCGTGATGGTGATGGTGGTGCTGGGCTTCTCGCTGCCGGTGTTCCTCATCGGCTACGGGCTGGTCCGGGAGCTGTCGATCCAGGCCGGCTTCTTTCCGGTCCAGGGCTACGTCTCGATCTTCGACGACCCGCTGCGGTCGCTGCACCATCTGGTGCTGCCGACCGTCACCGTGGGGCTGGCCTATGCGTCGCTGGTGGCGCGCATGACGCGCTCCTCGATCATCGAGGTGATGAAGCAGGACTACATCCGCACGGCGCGGGCGAAGGGGCTCCGGCCGCTGGTGGTGCTGGGCATCCATGCGCTCAAGAACGCCTCGCCGCCGATCATCACCACCATCGGCGCCGGTGTGGCGGTGCTGCTCGGCGGCGTGGTCGTCACCGAGAGCGTGTTCGCCATTCCCGGCCTGGGCCGGCTCACGGTCGACGTGGTGCTGCGCCGCGACTACCCGGTGATCCAGGGGCTGCTGCTGCTCTTCTCGGGTCTCTACTTCCTGGTCAACCTGGTCGTTGACATCCTCTACGTGATGGTCGATCCACGGGTGCGCACATGAAACTGCTCAGAACCCGCAACATCCTCGCGCTGGTCTGCGCGACCTACCTGCTGCTGCTGGTCTTGTCGACCCTGTTCGCCGCGCAGATCACCAGCTTCGATCCCAAGGCGATGGCGCCGCTGCAGCGCCTGCAGGCGCCGTCGATGGCCCACTGGTTCGGTACCGATTCCTTCGGCCGCGACGTCTTCACCCGCACCCTCTACGGCGGCCAGGTCAGCCTGGTGGTGGGCGTGGCCGTGACGCTGCTGGCGCTGCTCATCGGCACCACCATCGGCCTGGTCAGCGGCTACTTCAGCGCGCTGGACAAGATCCTGATGCGCATCATGGACGGCATCATGTCGATGCCCGGCATCGTGCTGGCCGTGGCGCTGATGGCGCTCTTCAACGCCGACATCAAGACGGTGGTGATCGCCATCACCATCCCCGAGATCCCGCGGGTGGCGCGGCTCGTGCGCTCGGTGGTGCTGACCATCCGCGAGCAGGAGTTCGTGCAGGCCGCCATCGTGACCGGCTGCACGGTGCCGCAGATCCTGTACCGCCACATCCTGCCCAACGCGGCCGGTCCGCTGGCGGTGCAGGCCACCTTCGTCTGCGCCTCGGCGATCCTGCTCGAGGCCTACCTCAGCTTCCTGGGCGTCGGCCTGCCGCAGGAGACGCCGACCTGGGGCAACATCATGAGCGGCGGCCGGCTTTCGGTGCAGGTCGCCTTCTGGGCCATCCTCTATCCCGGCATCGTGCTCGCGCTCACCATCCTCTCGGTCAACGTGCTGGGCGACAGCATCCGCGACCTGTTCGACCCCAAAGGAAAAAAGTGATGAGCACCAACGTTCTGGAGGTCAGGGGGCTGTCGATCGCGGTCGGCGGCGAGGAGGGCGACAGCTCGCTGGTGCGCGACGTCAGCTTCTCGCTGCCCGAGGGGAAGACCGTCGGCATCGTCGGTGAGAGCGGCAGCGGCAAGACGCTGACCTCGCTCGCGCTCATGGGCCTCTTGAGCCCGCCGCTGAAGGTCACGGCCGGCAGCATCCGGCTCGCCGGCGAGGAGCTGGTGGGCGCGCCGGAGCAGCGGCTGCGCGCACTGCGCGGCAACCGGATGGCGATGGTCTTCCAGGAGCCGATGACCTCGCTCAACCCGGTGCTGAGCATCGGCTACCAGCTCTCGGAAGCCCTGATGGTGCACAGCGGCTGCAGCCGCAAGGAGGCACTGGCCAAGGCCGTGCAATTGCTCGACCGCGTGCGGATCCCCAAGGCCAGGGAGCGGCTCAAGAGCTATCCGCACGAGCTTTCGGGCGGGATGCGCCAGCGCGTGATGATCGCGATGGCCATGATGTGCGACCCGAAGGTGATCGTGGCCGACGAGCCCACCACGGCGCTGGACGTCACGGTGCAGGCCGAGGTGCTGATGCTGCTCAAGGACCTGCAGCGCGAATACCGCACGGCCGTGGTGTTCATCTCGCACGACCTGGGCGTGATCGGCGACGTCTGCGACGAGGTCATGGTCATGTACCGCGGCGACGTCGTCGAGACCGGCGTGGTCGCAGAGGTGCTGCAGCGGCCCCGCCATTCCTACACCGCCGCGCTGCTGGCCGCCCGGCCGGCCTTCCATCGGGGCGCGCATGCGCTTCGACTGGACAAGAGGACGCGGCTGGCGGACCTGAACTCAATGATGGAGGCCACCTGATGCCCAACACCGCAGCAATGCCGGCACCCCGTGCCGGTGCCCACGTTCTCGAGGCCCGCAACCTCGTCAAGGACTACAAGACAAAGAAGAACGAGGACGGCAGCAAGACCTTCCGCGCCGTCGACGGCGTCTCCTTCAACCTGGCGCGCGGCCAGACCCTGAGCATCGTGGGCGAGAGCGGCAGCGGCAAGTCGACGGTGGCGCGGATGGTCATGCGGCTGATCGAACCAACGAGCGGCCAGGTGGACATCGACGGGCGCGACTGGCTGGCGCTCAAGGGCTCGGCGCTGCGCGCCGCGCGCCGCAAGCTCCAGCTGGTGTTCCAGGACCCGTACTCCTCGATCAACCCGCGCATGAAGGTCCACCAGATCGTCTCGGAACCGCTGCGGAATTTCGGCCTCTGCCCGGCTTCGCAACTGAAGGACCGCGCGGCCGAACTGCTCGAGAAGGTGGGGCTGCCGACCGCCGCGCTGGAGCGCTATCCGCACCAGTTCTCCGGCGGGCAGCGCCAGCGCATCGTGATCGCGCGCGCGCTGGCCTCGGAACCGGAGATCATCATCTGCGACGAGGCGGTGTCGGCGCTCGACGTCTCGATCCAGGCCCAGATCCTGAACCTGCTGCGCGACATCCAGGCCAAGACCGACGTGGCCTTCCTGTTCATCTCGCACGACCTGGCCGTGGTGCAGCACATCAGCGACGAGGTGCTGGTCATGCGCAAGGGCCAGGTCGTCGAGCGGGGAGACGTGCGCAGCCTCTTCTCGGCGCCGAAGCACGAGTACACCGTCAAGCTGCTGGATTCGGTGCCGGGGCAGCGGGTCTTTTCCTAGGCGCTGGAAAGCGCCGCGCACCTTCACCGCGTGGCGCGTCCGCGCGATGCCGGTCCGCCCTCCGGCGCCGCCTGGGCCACGGCGGCCGGCCGACGATCGCACGGGGGCAAGTATCATATTGTCACAATTGCTTTCGAGGCCGCCGGCGAGCGCTTCGCCTGTCTTCGCCTGTCCGGAGCAACCCACCGCCTTGACGGCCTTCAGAGGAATGCATGGAGATCTACGGGTCAGCTCGCCGCGTCCGAACGAAGCTGCCAAGGCCTGCCCGGCAACGACAGTCCAACCCACGCCCTATGTCGATCTCCATGCTCCAGTCCCTCTCCGAGACGAACTTTCCCGTGACGATCAAGGGCGGCGAGGACGTCGATGCGATCCACATCCTGGTGATCGCGGGCCATGTGGAAGCCGACATCGCGAAGGCGGTTCGCACGCCCGCCGGCTGGATGAACCCCACCGCCACCGTGACCTCCATCACGCGCACAGGCCTCCAGATGCTGCGGCTCTTTCCCAGGAGGTCCAGCGCGCGCAAGCGACTGAACGCCGGCTGAAGGGCCGGCGCGGCGCAGCGCGCCGGGCCGATATGCGGATTCCGAGCAAGCCAGCTTCTTTTTCTTCGTTCCCTGTCGCGCCGCCGGCGCGAAGAATCCCGGGCTTCCGCTGCCCCGGAACCAGGGCGCATGCGTCCCGGCAGGTCCGCCGGGCGTCGTCCCTGGAACGAAGAAAGAACACCATGAGCCATCTCAACGACTACCTGGCCGAGAAGCGCGCGGCCGTGCTGGCGCGCAGCGCCGCCATCGAGGCCGGCACCGCGCAGCCGGCGCAATTGAAGGCCACCGTGCGGGCCGAAGGCCGCAGCGGCGTGCGCCGCCTGCGCATCCGCGACCATCAGGTGATCAGCGACAGCCCGCCCGACTTCGCGGGCTACAACCTGGGCCCGAGTTCGCCCGAGCTGCAGCTCGGCGTGCTGGGCACCTGCGTGACCCACATCTTCCTGATCCAGGCGGCCGAACGGCAGGTGCCGCTGGAGAGCCTCGAGGTCGAGGTGACCGGCATCATCGATCCGCGCGGCGGCAAACCCGGCCATGAAGAGACGCCGATCTGGCCGCACCAGATCGCCTACACCGTGCACATCGATTCGCCGGCCAGCCGCGCCGACATCGACGCGCTGTTCGAGGCGGTCGAGCGCAACTGCCCGATCCTCAACCTGCTGCGCAACCCGCAGACCATCCGGGCCGAGGTCAAGCTCACCAACTCGCTGGCTGACACCCGCGTCGCGGCCTGAACAGGAGCGCCCGCCATGTCCCTCACGCTCGACCACATCGTCATCGCCGTCCACGACCTCGACACCACCATCGCCGACTACACGGCGCTGGGCTTCAACGTACAGCGCGGCGGCGACCATCCCGGCCGCTCGACGCACAACGCCCTGGTGGTGTTCGCCGACGGCAGCTATTTCGAACTCATCGCCTGGAAGCAGCCGGCGCCCCAGGAGCGCTGGTGGCAACTGCTGCAGCGCCAGGGCGAAGGCATCATCGACTTCGCCCTGCTGCCGCGCAGCGTCGCCGACACCGTGGCCCAGGCCGGCCAGCGCGGCCTGGTGCTCGACGGACCGCTCGAAGGCGGGCGCCTGCGCCCCGACGGCGAACGCCTGCACTGGCAGACCGCACGGCCGCCGTCGACCGATCTGCCCTTCCTGTGCGGCGACGTCACGCCGCGCGCCTTGCGCGTGCCCGAGGGCGGCGCGCGCGTGCATCCCAACGGCGCGCTCGGCGTGGCCAGCCTGGCGGTCGCGGTGCACGACCTCGACGCCACGCTGGCGCGCTACCGCGCGCTGTTCGGCAATGGCGCCCATGTCGCGATCGGCCAGCCCGTGCCGCTGCCGGGGCAGGGCCTGCGGCTGGCGGTGATCGCCTTCGGCAGCAGTGCGCTGGTGCTGTCCACGGCGCGTGAACCGGCCGAGGGGCAGGTCGAAGGCCCCTATGCGCTGGTGCTGCGCACCGCCGATGCCACACAGCCGCTCGGTGCGGTGGACCGGGTGCGCAGCCATGGCGCGCGCATCGAGTTCGAGCGTGCGGGCACCTCGGCGCCGGCCGTGAACCGCGACTGAATTCCGCACCGCGGTTCAGGCAGCGATGCGGGCATCGCTTATTTGGTGGCCGCATAACGATGCTACTTAATCGGTGCCCAAAGCACAGGCGCCTGACTACGATTTCCCAGGCCGGCGAGGCGCTTGCGAGCGCCGCCGGGCCGTTCTTCCTCTCCATCGAAAGTACTTCGTGATCGTGTTTTCCAGAAGGTTTGAGCGCGCGGCTGCGGCCGCTGCCGTCGTGGCTTTGTTGGCGCTGGTCGCCGCCTGCTCCAAGACCGCCGACGCGCCGGCCGCCTCTGCGGCCGCGAATCCCTCGGCCCCCGTGACCGGCGGCACGCTGGTCTACCTGGAGCAGCAGGCGCACACCAACCTGTACCCACCTGCGGGCGGCTTCTATCCCAACGGCGGCATCCTCAACCAGATCACCGACAAGCTGACCTACCAGGACCCGAAGACGCTCAAGGTCGAGCCCTGGATCGCGGAATCGTGGACGGTCAACGACGCGGTCACCGAGTACACCTTCAAGCTGCGCGAAGGCGTGAGCTTCTCCGACGGCACGCCGCTGGACGCGGCCGCGGTGGCGAAGAATTTCGACACCTTCGGCAAGGGCAACAAGGAACTCAAGCAGCCGGTGTCCGAGGCGATCAACAACTACGACCGCAGCGAAGTGATCGATGCACGCACGGTCAAGTTCTATTTCAAGAAACCGTCGCCGGGCTTCCTGCAGGGCACCTCGGTGATCGGTTCGGGCCTGGTGTCGCTGGGCACGCTGGCCCGCCCCTTCGAGGAACTGGGCGACGCGACCAGGATCATCGGCTCCGGCCCCTTCGTCGTGACCAGCGAAACGCTGGGCAAGGAGCTGGTGCTGTCGGTGCGCAAGGACTACGCCTGGGGCCCGAGCACGCTCGCGCACCAGGGCCGCGCGCGGCTCGACGAGATCAAGCTCATCGTGACGCCGGAAGACAGCGTGCGCATCGGTGCGCTGGTGGCCGGCCAGGCCGGCTTCATCCGCCAGGTGCAGGCCTACGACGAGAAGCGCGTGAAGGACCAGGGCTTCGCGATCTACGCGCCCCCGACGCGCGGCGTGAACAACAGCATCAACTTCCGCCCGGACAACCCGCTGGTGGCCGACGTGCGCGTGCGCCAGGCGCTGCTGCATGCAACGAACACCAAGGAGATCGTCGAGACCCTGTTCTCGTCGAACTACCCGCAAGCCACCTCGGTGATCGCCGCCACCGCGGCCGGCTACGTGGACCTGTCGGCCAAGCTGGGCTACGACGAAGCCAAGGCCAGGCAGCTGCTCGACGAGGCCGGCTGGACCGTCGGCGCCAACGGCACGCGGAGCAAGGACGGCCAGGAACTGGCACTGCGTGCCTACGAGGCGCTGCCCCAGCCGCAGAACAAGGCGACGCTGCAACTGGTGGCGCAGCAGTGGGCCAAGATCGGCGTCAAGCTCAACGTGCTCACCGGCGACGCGGGCACCACGACCCTCGACAACCTCGACCCGGCCAAGACGGCGGTGCTGCCGACCATGGTGGGCCGCGCCGATCCCGACGTGATCAAGAGCCAGTACTACCCGACCAACCGCAACGTGCTGTTGCAGAAGGGCGGCGTGAGCGACAAGGTCAAGGGCTTCGTGGACGCCAAGCTCAACGGGTTGCTCGAAGGCATCGCCAGCGAGGTCGATCCGGCCAAGCGGCTGGCGCTGGTCGGCGAGGTGCAGAACTACCTGATCGACCAGGCCTACGTGATCCCGATCTTCGAAGAGCCGCAGGCCTTCGCGGGCGCGCCGTGGGTCAGGGACGTGGGCTACGAAGCCGTCGGCCGGCCGAGCTTCTACGCCGCCTGGCTGGCCGCCCACTGAGCCGCTGAATGAGCAAGTACCTCTGGAGCCGCATCGCGCAGGCCTTGGTGGTGCTGTGGGCCGCGTTCACCGCGTCCTTCGTGCTGCTGCAGGCCCTGCCCGGGGATGCGGTGCTGATCAAGTTCCTCAACCCCGAACTGGGGCTGGGGCCGACGGAGATCGCCGATATCCGCGCCGCCTACGGCGCCGACAGCCCGGTGTGGGAGCGCTATTTCCACACCCTGTGGAATTTCCTGGGCGGCAACTTCGGCTACTCGATGCAGGCTGGCGTGCCGGTGAGCCAGGGCCTGGCGGTCAACCTGCCGCCCACGCTGCGGCTCGCGAGCTTCGGCTTCGGCGTGGCGCTGCTGCTGGCGGTGGGCCTGGCCTTCCTGTCGAACCTCACGCGCTTCGCCTGGCTGCGCGCGGCAATCCAGTCGCTGCCCTCGCTGTTCATCTCGGTGCCGGTGTTCTGGCTGGGCATCATGCTGATCCAGGTCTTCTCGTTCCGGCTCGGCCTGATCCCGGTGATCAACCCGGGCAAGTGGGAAGGGCTGGTGCTGCCGACGCTCACGCTGGCCATCCCGATCTCCGCGCCGCTGGCGCAGATCCTCATGCGCAACATCGACCAGGTGCTCACGCAGCCCTTCGTGACCGTGGCGCGGGCCAAGGGCGCGACGCGCAACTGGGTGCTGTGGAAGCACGTGGCGCGCAACGCCGTTCTGCCGACGCTGACCATCGCGGGCATCCTGTTCGGCGAACTGCTGGCCGGCGCGGTGGTGACCGAGGCGGTGTTCGGGCTCAACGGCCTGGGCAGCCTCACGCAGCAGGCGGTGGGCAACCAGGACACGGCGGTGCTGCAGGCCATCGTGGTGATCTCCGCCGCGGCCTTCGTTCTCATCAATCTCGTGGTCGACCTGTTGTATCCGGTGCTCGACCCGCGCCTGCGCGTCCAACTGGGCCACTGACACCATGAGCCTCACTCTCGAGATCGATTCGCTGGCGCCCACGGGCGCGGCCCGCACCGCGGTCGCGAACCCGGTGGCCGCCAGCCCGGCGGCCGTTCCGGCGAAGGCCACGCCCGCATGGCGCAAGGGCCTGCACAAGGCGTGGAAGGCCGTGCGCCGCGCGCAACCCGGTCTGCTGCTCGCCTGGCTGGTGATCGCCACCGTCACGCTGTGGGCCATCGCGCCGGGCCTGTTCTCGGGCTACAACCCGGTGCAGGGCACCTCGGGCCAGCACCTGCTGGCACCGAGCGCCACCCACCTGCTGGGCACCGACGGCCTGGGCCGCGACCTCTATGCGCGCGTGGTGCACGGCGCGGTGCATTCGCTGTCGGGCGCTTTCCTGGCCGTGACCGTCGGCCTGCTGCTGGGCACCACCATCGGCGTGCTCGCGGGCTCGGTCGGCGGGCTGGTGGAAGACGCGCTGATGCGCGTGGTCGACGTGTTGCTGGCCGTGCCCTCGCTGCTGCTGTCGCTGAGCATCATCATCATCCTGGGCTTCGGCACGCTGAACGCCGCGCTCGCGGTCGGCATCGCCTCGGTGGCGGGCTTCGCGCGGCTGGTGCGCTCGGAGGTGGTGCGGGTGCGCCGCGCCGAATACGTCGAGGCGGCCTTCGGCAGCGGCGGCAGCTTTCGCAGCGTGCTCTGGCGCCATGTGCTGCCCAACTCGCTGACCTCGGTGGTGGCCATGGCCGCGCTGCAGTTCGGCAGCGCCATCCTCTCGATCTCGACCCTGGGCTTCCTGGGCTACGGCGCGCCGCCGCCCACGCCCGAATGGGGCCTGCTGATCGCCGAAGGCCGCAACTACATCTCGACCGGCTGGTGGCTCACCACCGTGCCCGGCCTGGTCGTGGTGGCCGTGGTGCTGTCGGCCAACCGCATCAGCGTGGCGGTGTCGAAGGGGCGCCGGTGAGCGCGGCCATGCCGCCGGTGCTCGAGGTCGAAGGCCTCTCCATCGGCTACCGCGACAAGGACACGCTGCACCGTGTGGTGCACGACGTGTCCTTCACCATCCACCCGGGCGAGATCGTCGCGCTGGTGGGTGAATCGGGCTCGGGCAAGACCACCACCGCACAGGCGGTGATCGGCCTGCTGCCCGAGAACGGCCAGCGCGAGGCCGGCGCGATCCGGCTCAACGGCGTCGACGTCGCGAACTGGTCGCAGAAGCGCTTCGACGGCATCCGCGGCTCGGTCGTCAGCCTGATCCCGCAGGACCCGACCAGCTCGCTGAACCCGGTGCGCACCGTGGGCGAGCAGGTGGCCGAGATCCTGCGCATCCACCGCCGCGTCGAGCGGCGCGAGGTCAACGCCCGCGTGGTCGAGCTGCTGGCCCGCGTCGGGCTCTCGCAGCCCGAGCTGCGCGCGCGCCAGTACCCGCACGAACTCTCGGGCGGCATGAAGCAGCGCGTGCTGATCGCGATCGCGATCGCGTTGCAGCCCGCGCTGATCATTGCCGACGAACCCACCAGCGCGCTCGACGTGACGGTGCAAAAGCGCATCCTCGACCTGATCGACGAACTGCGCCTGGCCTACGGCACGGCCGTGCTGCTGGTGACGCACGACCTGGGCGTGGCCACCGATCGCGCGAGCCGCATCGTGGTGCTGCAGGGCGGCCGCATCCAGGAGCAGGGCCCCACGGCCGAACTGCTGGGCAAGCCGAGCAGCCCCTACACGCGCCAGCTGCTGGCCGATGCGCCCTCGCTCGCGATGGCGGACTTCCGGCCGGAGCGCGCGCCGACGGCAACCGCGGAAGACGACTTCGCCATCGTGGTCGAGCACCTGGTGCACGACTTCGCGGTCGGCGGCAAAGGGGGCACGGCCTTCCGCGCGGTCGACGACGTGTCCTTCCGCGTGCGGCGCGGCACCACCCATGCGATCGTGGGCGAGTCGGGCTCGGGCAAGACCACCACCATCCGCGACGTGGTGGGCTTTCGCCAGCCGACCAGCGGCCGCATCCTGATCGAGGGCACCGAGCTCACGACCCTGCGCGGCGAGGCGCTGCGCCAGTTCCGCCGCAAGATCCAGCTGGTCCACCAGAACCCCTTCAGCTCGCTCGACCCACGCCAGACCATCTTCCAGATCATCGAGGAGCCCCTGCGCAACTTCGAGCCGCTAAGCGCCGACGAGCGCCAACGCCGCGTCGAGCACATCCTCGCGCGCGTCGGGCTGCCGCCCGCGGTGCTGCAGCGCCGGCCGCATGCGCTGTCGGGCGGGCAGCGCCAGCGCGTGGCCATTGCGCGCGCGCTGGTGCTCGAGCCGCGGGTGCTGGTGCTGGACGAGGCCGTGTCCGCGCTCGACGTGACCGTGCAGGCGCAGATCCTGCGGCTGCTCGACCAACTGCAGGCCGAACTCGGCCTGACCTATCTCTTCATTTCGCACGACCTCGCGGTGGTGCGCCAGATCGCGGACACCGTGTCGGTGCTGCAGAACGGGCGGCAGGTCGATGCCGGCCGCGTGGAAGACGTCTTCCTCTGGCCGCACAGCGCCTACACGCGCGAACTCATCGACGCCATCCCCGGCAAAAGGAATTCCGATCTTGTTTCCCAACATCCAGCGCCTGGGCTTCTTCAGCCGGCTTCTTGACGACGCCACCGCCGCCGAGCGCTACCGCCTCGTCACCGAACAGATCCTGCACGCCGAAGCCCTGGGCTTCGATTCGGCCTGGGTCGCGCAGCACCACTTCCACGAGGCCGAGGGCGGGCTGCCGTCGCCGCTGGTCTTTCTTGCTTCGGTGGCGGCGCGCACCCAGCGCATCCGGCTCGGCACCGGCATCGTCACGCTGCCACTGGAGAACCCGGTGCGCGTGGCCGAGGATGCGGTGGTGCTCGACTTGATCGCGGGCGGGCGGCTGGAGTTCGGCGTGGGCACCGGCGGCACGCCTTCGTCGTTCACGGCCTTCGGCCAGCAGAGCGAACAGCGCGCGGCGGTGTTCGCCAGCCACCTCGCACAGGTGCGCGAGGCCTGGGCCGGCCGGCCGCTGCAAGGCGGCGATCGCCTGTACCCGGTCTCGGCGCAGTTGCCCGACCGCGTCTGGCAGGCCAGCTTCTCGGTCGCCGGCGGCGCGCGCGCGGGCCTGGCCGGCGACGGCCTGATGCTCTCGCGCACCCAGCCCCGGCCGGCCGATGCGCCGCAGGCCACGCTGGCCGAGATCCAGCTGCCGATCATCGAGGCCTACCTGGCCGCGCTGCCCGCGGGCCGCGCGCCGCGCATCGTGGGCTCGCGCTCGGTCTTCGTGGCCGACGATCGCGCGCTCGCGCGCCGGCTGGCAGAGGAGGGCCTGCGCCGCAGCCTGGCGCGCCAGAGCGATCCGGCGCTCGCGGGCCTGCCCTTCACGCTCGACCAGCTGATCGCGCGCCAGGACGTGCACGTGGGCACGCCCGACGAGGTGATCGCCTCGCTGCGCGCCGACCGCACCTTGGCCCAGGTGACCGACCTGGTGTGCCAGGTGCACTCGGTGGACCCGCCGCACCGCCACATCCTGCGCTCGATCGAGCTCATCGCCACCGAGGTCGCGCCCGCGCTCGGCTGGGCCGGGGCGTCGACCAAAAACATTTCTTCCCACGCACCTCTCCAGGCCATCGCATGACTGTCTCCTCCCTTCCGGACGTGATCGACCAACTGGTCGGCATCCAGCCCGGCGACGCGCTCGACGCGATCCGCGCCCAGCGCCAGCAGGCCCGCCTGCACGCGCAGCAAAGCCACATCGCGCTGTTCGAGCCCGCCGATCTCGCGGGCTCGACCTTCACCGCCGCCGAGCGCCATGCGCTGGCGGTCTTCGTGGCCGGGCTGCACGGCCAGGTCGAGTTGGGGGCCTTCCATGCGAGCGCGCTGCTGCTGGCGGGCGCGCCCACCGCGCTGTTCGATGCCGTGAGCGCCGAGGCCGAAGCCGGCGCGGGCCGTGGCCCCTACGGCAGCTACCCGGTGGGCCCGCTGAGCGCCGAGAACGCGCCCGGTCCGCTGTACGCTGCAAGCGCCGCCCGTCGCGCCGTGCTCGGCACGCGGCTCGCCGCCGCATTGGCGCATGCGCACCGGCTGGTGTTCCATCCGCGCGATGCCGAGGCCGCCTGGCTGCAGGCGCTGCTGGACGCAGGCTGGTCGACCACCGAGATCGTCACGCTGTCGCAGCTGGTGTCCTTCCTGAGCTTCCAGATCCGCGTGATCGCGGGCCTGCGCGCACTGGCCGCGCAAGCTTCCCTGGCCATCGCCTGAACAGACTCCTTCCTTCCCATGAGCACCCAGACACTCTCGCATCCCGGCAACGTGCCGCCCAACGCCTTCACGCAGGCGCAGCTCGAATGGCTGCCCTGGCTCGAACCGCTGCCGCAGGAGGAACTGACCGATCGCCACCTGGCGGGCCTGGTCGATGCCTCGCGCGCCAAGTCGCCGTACTTCATGCTGCTGGCGCGCGACCCGGACATCCTCGGCGCGCGCACCCGCACCGACAAGGACATCTTCTACAACCCCGAGGCCGGGCTGCCGCGCGCCGAGCGCGAACTGGCGGCCGCGGCCACCTCGCGCTACAACGGCTGCATCTACTGCGCCTCGGTGCACGCGCGCTTCGCCACGCATTTCTCGCCCCGCTCGGCCGACATCCAGCGCCTGCTCGACGAAGGCGTGGTCGCGGCGCTGGACCCGCGCTGGGACGCGATCGTGGCCGCGTCGGTGGCGCTGTCGGCGACGCCCGTCGCCTTCGACGCAACCCACGTCGAGGCGCTGCGGGCCGTGGGGCTGGACGACCTCGCGGTCTCCGACGTGATCCACGGCGCCGCCTTCTTCAACTGGGCCAACCGCTTGATGCTGTCGCTGGGCGAGCCCCAGGCACCGGCCGCCTGAGGCCGAACGCGCGCCCTTCACGCGCACCGCATCCGACCCGCCGCGCCGGCGCTATGCTCGCAGCACCCTCGCGGTCTGCGGCCCGTGTCCGGCGGACGTTTCCGTCCGCGCCGCCGAGGGCAGGGCAGCGAACGCACGGAATCTGTGGAGAGCGAGAGTCAAGGATGAGTGAAGGTACGAAGGAGCAGAAGGGCCAGCCGCTGGTGACGGGCCTGCTGCGGGGGCTCGAGGTGCTGCGCTGTTTCGACCTCGGGCGCGAACGCCTCGGCAGCTCGGACATCGCACGCATGACGGGCCTGCCCCAGCCCACCGTCTGGCGGCTGTGCAAGACGCTCGAGCACGGCGGCTACCTGATCGCCGACCGCGACGGCTCGCGCTTCCGCCCGGGCCTGTCGATCCTCACGCTGGGCTATGCGGCCCTCGACACGCTCGAGCTGGCCGAGCTCGCGCGCCCACTGCTGCAGGACGTGGCCACGCGCTTCCATGGCGGCGCCAGCCTGTCGACGCGCGAGCGCACCTCGATGCTCTACCTGCAGCGCTACGAGGCGCCGAACGCGGTGCTCAACGTCAACGTGCGGGTCGGCTCCGAGGTGCCGATCATGAACAGTGGCACCGGCTGGGCCTACCTGGCCGGACTCGACGACGCGGCGCGCGCGCAGGCACTGCACGAGTGCAAGGCGGCCGACGCCGCGCTCTACAGGAAGCACGAGAAGGGCGCGCTGAAGGCGATTGCCGACTACCGCAAGATCGGCTTCATCACCAACATCGACGTCTTCTTCCCGGGCCTGAGCACGGTGGCGGTGCCGCTGCCGAGCGCGCCGGGCGGCACGCCCTACGTGCTCAACTGCACCTCGCCCTCGGCCGCGCTGGCCGACCCCGAGGTGCGCCATGAAGCGGGCCTCGCGCTGATGCACGCGGTGGAGCAGCTGCGCCGCGCGGCGGCGCGGCTCGACACGGCCGGCTAGGCACGGGCCGCCCTGCGCGCCCACTGGTTGCGCAGGCTCTTGTTTCTTCTTCCTGATCTTCTGGCGACCCTGACGCCGGCGCGCGTTCGCGCGTCTCGCGGCCTGCCCCGGTCCTAGGTGAACTCCCTGATGCAGCCGCCGGCCGTTGGCTCGTACGATTAGTGAATAGATTATTCATTAGATGAATAAATTGTCTTCAAGTCCACTTTTCAAGGAAGCAACGTGATCAGTTATCCCTTCTCCGTCCAAGGCATCCACACCCGCGTCCTGGAGGCCGGCCAGGGCGAGCGCGCGGTGGTCTTCGTGCACGGCACCGGCGGCCGTGCCGACCGCTGGGTGCGCAACATCGACGCCATCGCCGCCGCCGGCTACCACGTGTACGCGCTGGACCTGCCGGGCCACGGCTATGCATCGAAGGGCGCCGAGGTCGCCTGCTCGGTGCCCGCCTACCGCGACTTCCTGGGCCAATTCCTCGACGCGCAGAAGATCGATCGCGCGACCATCGTCGGCACCTCGCTGGGCGGCCATGTGGTGGCGGCGTACGCGGTGGCCCACCCGGCGCGCATCGACGGCATCGCGCTGGTGGGCAGCATGGGCCTGGTGCCGATCGGTGACGAGGCGCGTGGCCGCATCCAGGCCGGTGCCAACAACCAGACGCGCGACGGCGTGGCGACCAAGCTGGCGCGCGTGATCCACGACCAGGCGCTGGTCACGGCCGAGATGCAGGAAGAGGAATGGCGCATCAACAACTCGGCCGGCGCCGCCGAGTCCTTCGCCACGCTGGGCCGCTACATCGCCGCCGACCTGGACCGCGACGTGGTGGGCGAGCCGCTGGCCGGCACCGACTTCCCGGTGCTGCTGGTCTGGGGCGAGGAAGACAAGACCGTGCCGCCCGCGGTCGGCGAGAAGGCCCGCGCCATGCTGCCGCGCAGCCGCTTGGCCCTGCTGGCCGGCGCGGCCCACACCGCCTACTACGAGAAGCCCGAGCTGTTCAACCGCGTGCTGCTGGACTTCCTCGCGGGGCAGGGCGCCACGCACCAGGCCGCCGGGCTGCAGTGGAAGTGAATGCCGTGACGGGCTCCGCAGACACCAAGCGCTACCTGACCGGCGGCCGGCTGATCGACGGCACGGGCGACGCGCCGCAGCCGCTGCACTGGATGGAACTCAGTGGCGAGCGCATCACCGACATCGAGGCCGGCGAAGGCCCGGGCCGGCCGCTGCCGCCGGGTGCGGTGATCGCCTTCGATGCCGCCGGCAAGACCGTGATGCCGGGCCTGATCGACGCCCACTGCCACATCAGCTACGGCGTGGCGCGCGGCATCGAGGAGCAGGACCTGTTCGGCTCGGCCGAGTACCGCTCGATCCGCGCCATGTACCACGCACAGACCGTGCTGCAGGCGGGCGTCACCTCGTGCAGCGACCCGGGCGGCGGCTGGTACGTGGCGGTCGCGGTGCGCGACGCGGTCAAGGCCGGGCTGTTCCCGGGGCCGCGCATCTCGGCCGCCGCGCGCTACCTGAGCACGCATGCCGCGCTGACCGACTACTTCCCCTCGTGGGTGGGCTCGCCGCGCTCGGGCGTGGGCGTGCTCACCGAAAGCGCGAGCCACATGGTCAACGAGGTGCGCGAGCAGATCAAGAACGGCGTCGACTTCATCAAGATCGCGGCCAGCGGCGAATCCGCCACGCTCACGCCGGGCGGCGGCAGCGTGCCGGCCTTCCGCGCGGAAGAGCTCAAGGTGATCGTCGACGAGGCGCACCGCCTCGGCCGCCGCGTGACCGCGCATGCGCGCAGCGGCCAGTCGGTGGAGGACTGCGTGGACGCGGGCATCGACTGGATCATGCATGCCGACTTCATGGACCGGCGCCAGGCCGACAAACTGGCCGCAAGCGGCATCCCCTGCTGCCCCACGCTGACCTTCGTGGCCAACGTGGCGCAATGGGGGCACATCGCGGGCTGTTCGCAGGGCCGCCTCGACCGCTTCCGGCGCGACCTCGACCTGGCCGTGACCAACCTCGACTACGCCTGGCGCAACGGCGTGCAGATGATGTGCGGCACCGACACCGGCTTCGCCGTCACGCCGTATGGCGAATGGCATGCGCGCGAGCTCGAGCTCTTCGTCGACCTGCTGGGCATGAGCCCGCTGCAGGCCATCACCTGCGCCACGCGCAATGCGGCGGTCACGGTCGATGCGGCCAACCTCGGCACGCTGCAGAAGGGCCGGCTGGCCGACTTCCTGGTGGTCGACGGCGACCCGCTGGCCGACATCCGCATCCTTCAGGACAAGACCCGCTTCAGCGCGATCTTCCAGGGCGGCCGGCCGGTCGACCTGACGCCGCAGAAACCCATCCACCGCTGGCCCTGGGAGCGTTCGCTGCAGATCTCCGAACGCGAGCTCTACCAGTCCACCGTGACCCAGGCGCTTGCGCACCCCTGACAGAGATTCCCCACAAGAACCACAGGAGACAAGACCCATGTTGAAGAAGATCCACCGCCGCGCCTGCCTGGCCCTCGCCGGGCTCGCGGGCCTCGTGCTCGCCGGCAGCGCCCTGGCCGCCGACCCCAGCCGCGTCACCATCGTCGTGCCCTATCCGCCGGGCGGCCTGGCCGACATCGTCGCGCGCCTCACCGGCAAGGTGCTGGCGCAGAACATGGGCGTGCCGGTCATCGTCGAGAACAAGCCCGGCGCCAACGGCGTGCTGGGCCTGCAGGCGATCGCCCATGCCACGCCCGACGGCGCCACCATCGGCCTGGTGCCGGCCAGCGTGCTCACCGTCAATCCCTGGCTCTACAAGGACATGAAGGTCGACACGCTCAAGGACGTGCTGCCGCTCACCCTGGCCGTGACGCTGCCCAACGTGCTGGTGGTGAACCGCGACCTGCCGGTGAAGAACCTCGACGACCTGGTGGCCTACCTGAGGAAGACGCCCAACGTGAACTTCGGCTCCATGGGCACGGGCTCGAGCGCGCACCTCAACGGCGAGATGCTCCAGCGCAGCACCGGCGTCACGCTGACCCACGTGCCCTACAAGGGCAGCGGGGCGGTGATGCAGGACCTGATGGGCGGCAACATCCAGATGGCCTTCGAGAACCTGCCGCTGGCGCTGCCGCTGATCCAGTCGGGCAAGCTGCGCGCCATCGGCGTCACCAGCGCGGCCGTGTCGCCACAGGCCCCCGAGATCCCGCCGATCAGCACTGCCGTGCCCGGCATGGTCGACCAGATCTGGTTCGGCTTCATCGCGCCGCGCGGCCTGCCCAAGGACGTGGCGAGCAGATTGCACGACCAGCTGGTGCGCGCGCTGCAGTCCGACGAGGTCGGCGTGCCGATCCGCGAGCGCGGCGCCAACATCACGCCGAGCACGCCCGAAGCCATGCAGAAGGTGATCGTCGACGAGCGCGGCCATTGGCAGAAGCTGATCGCCGAACGCAACATTTCCATCAACTGAAGAAGGCCGCAGCCCGGCACGCGGCGGCCCGGGGCCGCCGCCTCTCGTTTTCTTTTTTCCCACCCCTGAGCATCACCCATGAAATTCGCAAGTTATGAACTCGACGGCCGCGCCAGCTGGGGCGCGGTGGTCGGCGACACCATCGTCCCGCTGGCCACGCCGGCCCTGCCCACGCTCAAGGATGCGATCGCCGCCGATGCCCTGCCGCAGAGCGAAGCCGGCCTCGTGCTGCAGGCCGGCGTGCCGCTTGCGGCCGTGACCTGGCTGCCGGTGATTCCCGAGCCCGGCAAGATCTTCTGCATCGGCGTCAACTACGAGGAGCACCGCGTCGAGATGAAGCGCGAGCGCGTCGGCCACCCGACGGTGTTCATGCGCGTGGCCGATTCGCAGATCGGCCACGGCCAGCCCATGCTGCGGCCGCCCGAATCGGAACAGCTCGATTACGAAGGCGAGATCGCGATCGTGATCGGCCGCGGCGGACGCCGCATCGCCGAGGCCGATGCCTGGACCCACATCGCGGGCTACGCGCCCTACAACGACGGCTCGGTCCGCGCCTGGCAGCGCCACACCACGCAGTGGACGCCGGGCAAGAATTTCAGCGGCACCGGCGGTTTCGGCCCCTGGATGGTCACGCGCGGCGAGATCGCCGACGGCGAGGTGCTGACGCTGCAGACGCGCCTCAACGGCAAGGTCATGCAGCACGCCACCACCGACATGCTGCTGTTCGACATCCCCTCGCAGATCGCCTACATCTCGAGCTTCACCACGCTGCGGCCCGGCGACGTGATCGTCACCGGCACGCCGGGCGGCGTGGGCGCGCGCCACGAGCCGCCGATCTGGATGAAGCCCGGCGACCGCATCGAGGTCGAGGTCTCGAAGGTGGGCACGCTGGTCAACCTGGTCGCGCAGGAATAGGCCGGGCGATGGATCTGGGCATCCAGGGCCGCTGGGCGTTGGTCTGCGGCGGCAGCCAGGGCCTGGGGCTGGCCTGCGCGGGCGCGCTGGCGCGCGAGGGCGTGCACGTGCTGCTGGTGGCGCGCGGCGCCGAGGCCCTGGCCGCGGCGGCCGCGGCACTGGCGCAAGACCCGCGGCTGCCGACCGACACCTGCGTCCAGACCTTCGCCGCCGACATCGGCACCGAGGCGGGCCGCGAGGCCTTGCGGGCGGTGCGCGGCGAGGTCGACATCCTGGTCAACAACGGCGGCGGGCCGCCGCCCGGCGACTTCCGGGCCTGGTCCCGCGACGACTGGATCGGCGCGCTCGAGGCCAACATGCTGGCGCCGATCGCGCTGATGCGTGCCTACGTCGACGGCATGGTGGCGCGGGGCTTCGGGCGCATCGTCAACATCACCTCCAGCGCGGTCAAGGCGCCGATCGAGGTGCTGGGCCTGTCCAACGGCGCACGCAGCGGGCTCACGGGTTTCGTGGGCGGGCTGGCGCGCTCGAGCGAACTGGCGGCGGCCAACGTGACGGTCAACAACCTGCTGCCGGGCCTGTTCGACACCGCTCGCATGGCCCGGCTCGCGCACGCGGCGGCCGAGCGGTCCGGGCAGTCGGTCGCGCAGTACACGCAGGACAAGCACGCCACCATTCCCGCGCGCCGCGCCGGCCGGCCCGAGGAGTTTGGCGCCGCCTGCGCCTTCCTCTGCGGCGCGCAGGCCGGCTATCTCACGGGCCAGAACATCCTGCTCGACGGGGGCGCCTTCCGAGGGACGCTTTGACGGGAAAAACGGGGCAAACCGGTGGCGTATGCTCCGCCTTCTTCTGTGTCAAGGTTGATCTCGCAATGGCAAAAACATTCGTTCAAGTGCAAAGACAAATCGAGCAGCTGCAAAAGCAGGCTGATCAGCTGCGAAAGAAGGAAGCTGACGGCGTGCGCGCCCGGATCCAGGAAGCGATCAGCGTGTACGGCTTCAGCGCGGACGATTTTGATTTTTCAGGCGAACCCCGACGCGCGAAGGCGGCCAGGAAGACCGTCGGCAAGCAAGGGGCCAAGGTCGCTGCGAAGACCCGGGTGAAGGCCAAGGCGTCGCCGGCGGCCGCCAAATACAAGGACGACGAGGGCCACACCTGGGGTGGCCGCGGCCCGCGCCCCGCCTGGTTCAAGGCGGCGCTGGAAGCCGGCAAGACGCCGGAAGAACTCAGCGCCTGAACGTCGGGGCGGGCTGGGCTCCGGTCGGGCAGTTGGCCTGCACGGGGTGAGCGCTCGCGCTGCTACATTGCCGCATGGTTTACGCCGATCCCGACCCCGATCCTGATGACGCCGCCGTCGATGCCTTGATGGCCGTGGCAGCGAGCGATGGCGTGCGCGCATTGCTGGTCCGTCTCAACGAACGGGTCGCGCATCGTTACACCGCGATCTACCGCCTGAACGGCGAGATGCTTCGATGCGTGCACCTGATCGACAAGACCGGTGCCGTCCAGCCCGGCTTCCTGGCCGAGGTGTCGCTGCAGGACAGCTTCTGCCAGTTCGTCTTTCGCGACGGCGTCTTCCAGACCGAGAACTCGGCCTTCGACCACCGGCTCGACGGCCATCCCTACCAGGGCGTCGTGGTGTCGTACCACGCGATTCCGGTGGTGACCGAGGGCAGCACCCTGTTCGGCACGCTGTGCCATCTCGACACCGTGCCCTGCGACCTGCCGGACCGGGAGCTCGAGATCCTGCGGGGCGTGGCGGCTGGCCTGCCGGCTTTCCTGGAGCGTCCCGCCGCGTGAGCGGTACACGCCTGAAGGCCGCGTCCTGCGCGGCGTCCCAAGCCGGCCATGACACTCAAGATCTTTCTTGTCGAGGACAACCAGACCATCCGGGACAACCTCGTCCCGACGTTGGAGGATCTGGCCCACGCCGAGGTCGTGGGCATCGCCGAGGGTGAGCACGACGCCAACACTTGGCTCGCACGCCATCCGGATGCCTGGCAACTGGCCGTGGTCGACCTGTTCCTCAAAGAGGGTTCGGGCCTGGGCGTGCTGCGCCAGCTGCAGAACCGCGCGCCCGGTCAGCATGCGGTGGTGCTGACCAACTACCCGACCCCGAGCATCCGCCACCGCAGCCTGGCGCTCGGCGCCGATGCGGTGTTCGACAAGTCGACCGAGCTCGACGCCTTCTTCGCCTTCTGCCTGCAGCCGCAGGCGCATGCGGCGCGCTGAGCCGCTGCTAAGGCGCCGCGGGCACCGTCAGCGTCTCCCCGATCGCCAGGAAATGCCCGCCTGCGATGTAGTGCAGGCTGCGCAAGGCCGGGTCGGCCGTCTCGAAATGCCAGTGGCCGTCGCGGAACACCCGCGTGTCGGACCAGGCGGCCACCACCTCGCCGATGAACAGGTCGTAGGCCTGCTGGTTGTGCGGCTCCGCGACCAGCCGGCATTGCAGCCAGGCCGCGCAACCGTCGACGAAAGGCAGGTCGCTGCCGGGCATGCGGAACAGCTGCACGCCCGAGCGATCGAGCTTGTCGGCCTCCTCGTGCAGGCTGCGCGTGCCCAGCGTGTGGGTCAGCGTCAGCTGCGCGACGGTCGGCACCTGGATCACGAAAGTGCCGCTGCCCTCGACCAGTTCACGGGTCTTGGTCGCCTTGTCCAACACGACGGTGAGCTTGGGCGGTGCGAAGTCCAGCGCGCAGGCCCAGGCCGCGGCCATCACGTTGTCCACACCGCCGTGGCGGGCCGACACCAGCACCGTCGGGCCGTGGTTGAGCAGGCGGTAGGCTTTGTCGAGGGGGACGGGAGCGATGGGCGCGGTGGGGCTGTGGGGATTCATGGCGGGCGTTGTCTGCGTGGTTCGTCCACGTGGATACGAATGATGCCCGGCTTGCGTGGGCACTTGGCGTGCCGCGTTGCATGGCCCTTCGGCGCCATGCGGTCCGCAACGTTCAGTTCAGGCTCGCGAGAGCTGCCACAGCGCGATGCCGGCCGCGATGGCGGGCACGGCGAACACCAGCAGCAGGATCGGAGACTCCTCGCGCACGCTGTAGCCCGCCTGGGTGACGCCCACCCACATGTTGACGGCCGCGATCAGCAGCCAGACCGGCAGGAAGGCCTTGGCACCCATCGCCATTCCCGCGGCGCTCGCGCCCCAGAGCCAGCCGAACAGGATGAACAGGCCCAGCAGCACCACGCCGCCTCCGATGACCATCAGCACATGCATGTGGGAGTCCTCGTCGATCGATGAACGCTCGAGTCTACGGCGTGACTGCGCGCTGGATCGTGCGCGCGCGATGGGGGCCGGGACCCGGCTCATCCCTGAAGTAGGGACGGCGAGCCCTGTTGGAAGGATTCGGGCCGTCCTTTGGCTCAGCGCCGCATCGCGTCCCGCTGCGACACCGCCGGCGCATCGTTGCCCCAACTGCCGCGCACATAGGTCAGCACGGCCGCAATGTCGTTGTCGTCGAGCACGTGGCCGAAGGGCGGCATGCCGTAGGGCCGCGGGTTGCCGGCCGTGGCGGGCAGGAAGCCGCCGTGGCGCACCACCTGGATCAGGTTGGCGGGGGTGTCCATGTTCACCGCGCGGCTGCCGGCCAGCGGCGGGTAGGCGCCGGCCGCGCCCTGGCCTGCGTCGCCGTGGCAGTAGGCGCAGCGCTGGTCGTAAATGCGCGCGCCGCGTTCCATCGTGCCGACGTCGCGCCGCTGTGGCGCGGGTGCCGGCGCGGTGGCGTCGGGCAACTTCTGCAGATAGAGCGCCATGGCCGTGAGGTCGGCCTCGCTCAGGTGCTGGGTGCTGCGAAAGACCACGTCGGCCATCGGGCCCATCACCGAGCCGCCGGGCGCGGTGCCGTTCTTCAGCAGCGCCACCACGTGGCGCGTCTCCCAGTCGGCCACCGAAGCCTCGCGCTTGGAGGTGAGCGAGGGCGCATACCAGTTCTCGATCGGGATCAGGCCCCCCGACAGGCCGCGTTTTTCTTCGGTGGCGCCCAGCACGTTGCGCGTGCCGTGGCAGGCGATGCAGTGGCCCAGGCCTTCGACCAGGTAGGCGCCGCGGTTCCACTCGGCCGGCTGGGCCGGGTCGGGCACGAAGGGCGCGGGCGTGAAGGAGAGCGCGCGCCACACGGCCAGCGCGGCCTGCGTGTCGTAGGGGAAGCGCAGCCGGTGCGCCGCGTTCGGCGTGGCCGAGGCCGGCACGCTGCGCAGGTAGGCGTAGAGCGCGTCGGAATCCTCGCGCGTGATGCGCGTGAAGCTCGGGTAGGGGAAGGCCGGGTAGAGCAGGCGGCCGTCCTTGGAGCGGCCGTTGTGCATCGCGCGCCAGAAGTGCGCCGGGCTCCAGTTGCCGATGCCCTGGTGGGCGTCGGGCGTGAGGTTGCTGGCGTAGACGGTGCCGAAGGGCGTCTCGATGCCCAGGCCGCCCGCGTAGGGCTGGCCGCCGCGCACCGTGTGGCAGCCGGCGCAGTTGCCGGCCAGCGCGAGGTAGCGGCCGCGGTCGACCTGCGCCGGCGTGGCCTCGAAGGTGCTGCCGGCCTCGGTGGGCAGCGCGTCTTCGCCGCGCAGGTTGAGTGCGACCAGCGCCGCGGTGCCGAGCACCAGCAGCACGACCAGGCCGGCGAGGAGGTAGAGGAAGCGTTTCAACATGGTCGCGCCCTCACTTCACCGAAACCGGCATGGCGCTGCAAGGCATGGGCAGCGGGCCGGGCAGCGCGGCCACGGCCTTGGCGCGGTCGGGCACGGGCTGCAGCGCGAGCCAGGCCGCGACGGCGTTGATGTCGGCGGTGTCCAGCTTGCGGCCGACCTGGGCCATGCAGTCGGGCGCGAGCGCGTGGCGGTCGTCGGTGAGCCAGGCGCCGAGTTGCGAGGACAGGTAGAGCCGCGGCAGGCCGACCAGCGCCGGGATGCCGGGCTGCACGCCGGTGAGCGCCGCGCCGTGGCACTGGGTGCAGGCGGGGATGCCGCGCGCCGCGTCGCCTTGCAGCGCCAGCGTCTTGCCGCGCGCCAGCGTCTCGGCCGAGGCGTCGCTGACGGGCGAGACCGCGGGGTAGGGCAGGTCGAGCCCGGCGAAGTAGGCGGCCATCTCGCGCAGGTAGTCGTCCGACAGGTGCTGCACCAGGTGGACCATGTCGGAGTTGAAGCGCCGGCCGTCGCGGAAGCTCACCAATTGATTGAACAGGTAGCCCTCGGGCTTGCCGGCCAGCCGCGGGAAGAAGGCCGCGTTGTTGCTCGCGCCTTCGCGGCCATGGCAGGCGATGCAGGCGGCCACGCGCTGCGCGATGGTGTCGGGGACGGTGCGCGGTGCCGCCGCGGGTTCGGCCGCCGGGGCCAGCGTGGGGAGGACGCAGAGTGCGAGCAGGGCCAGCAGGCGGCGGGAGGAGTGCAGCAGCTTCAAATCGGGGCGCTTGTCGTCGTGATCGTGGGCCCGCACGCACTCGGGCGCGCGCGGGGACAGGGCCGATTGTCGGCGCTGGGTTCGGGGCCGAACAGCATCAGTTGCGGTCGCTTCGACCCTAGCAGTTGGGGCCTACAGCCAGCCGATGCACTGGAAACACACGACCGCCAGCGGCATCAGCAGCGCGGTCGCGATGCCGTTGAGCCCCATGGCCAGCGCGGCGAAGGCGCCGGTGCCCGGGTGCTCCTGCAGCTCGCGCGCCATGCCGATCGCATGGGCCGCGAGCCCGATCGCGAAGCCGCGCGCGGCCGGGTCGTGCACGCGCAGCAGGTCGAGCAGCGGGCGCGAGACGACCGTGCCGGCGACGCCCGTGAGCGCCACCGCCACCGCGGCCAGCGCCGGCAGCCCGCCGAAGCGTTCGGCCACCGGCATCGCGATCGGCATGGTGGCCGACTTGGGCGCCAGCGACATCAGCGTCTCGCGCGTGCCGCCCAGCGCCCAGGCCACGCCCACGGCCGAAGCGATGGCCGTGAGGGTGCCGATCGCCAAGGCGATGCACAGGGGCCGCCAGATGGCCTTGAGCCGGGCCCGGTGCCCGAACAGCGGCACCGCGAGCGCCACCGTGGCCGGGCCGACCAGCAGGGTCAGCAGCTGCGTGCCCTGCGCATAGACCGGGTAGGGCGTGCCGCTGAGCCACAGCGCGCCGATCACCAGCGCGACCGCGGTGAACACAGGGAGCAGCAGAGGGTGGCCGCCGCTGCGGCGGTAGAGCCATTGCGCGACCAGGTAGGCCGCCAGCGTCAGGCCGATCCAGGGCAGCGGCGAAGCGGCGAGCCGGGCCCAGTCCTGGGGCGAGGTGGCGCTCATGCGTCGTCTGCCGGTCGGCGCCGCAGCAGCCATTGCAGCACCAGCGCGGTCACGGCCAGCGTGACGATCGCGCCCACCACGCAGGCCGCGAGAAAGGGCCGCCACTCGCGTGCCACGCGCTCGAAGTGCAGCATCACGCCGGCCACCGCGGGCACGAACAGCAGCATCATGTGCTGCAGCAGCGAGCCGGCGGTGCGCTCCAGCGCGGCCGGCACGTAGCCCATCACTGCCAACGCGGCGCAGAGCAGCAGCATGCCGACCAGTGCGCCGGGCAGCGGCAGGCCGAAGCCTGCGACCAGCATCTCGCCCAGCAGCTGCAGCCCGATCAGGGTCGCGAGGGCCTGGATCATGGCGTGGCCGCCGCGGCCGAGGCGTCGTCGTCCTGCGCGAACACGCGCGACACGAAGGCCAGCTGCGCCAGCCACGCGACCAGGCCGGCCGCGGCCCAGCACACCAGCGCGCGACCGGCCGCGGGCTGCTGATCGACCAGGTACACGGCGCACAGCTGCAGCGGCGCCTCCTGGTAGAGCAGGCCCGCGGCCAGCATCATCCAGAAGCCGTTGAGCACGAAGAAGGCCTGCAGCACCGTGCCCGCGCGCGGCCACGAGGCGGCGGCCCAGGCGCCTGCGGCCACCAGGCTCGTGACCTTGGCCAGCGCGATGCCCTCGTGCAGCACCGCCTGGTCCAGCGCGGCCGGCAGCATCCAGAAGCCGGTGGTGCACAGCGCGGCCAACAGGCCCGGCAGGCCGTGCGCGTTCCAGGCGGCGAAACCCGGCGAGCGCGCCGCGCCGCTGCACCGCGGCAGCGCGCAGCCCAGCAGGAACAGGGCCGGCAGCTCGAGCCCCATGTGCCGCGCCATCGTGTGCTCCAGCCAGGGATGGGCGGGCGCGAGCGCGGCGATCGCCAGCGCCGGGGCGCAGGCGATCAGCGTGCGACGCGTGGCGGGTGTCATGGTGTGCGCAACTGTGCGGCCAGCGCGAGGTCGGGCCGGTCGACGTCGTAGGCCTGGGCGAGCCGGCCCCGGCCGTCGATCACGAACAGCGCCGCGTTGTGCGCGTAGCCGCCCAGGCCATCGGGCAGCACCACCACGCCGAACAGCGACAGCATGCGCGCCAGCTGGGCCGGATCGGCGACCGTGGCGAAGCGCCACAGCGCGGGGTCGGCGTCGAGCCGCCGCGCATGTGCCGCCAGCACCGCGGGCGTGTCGTTGGCGGGGTCGAAGCTCAGCGTGAGCAGGCGCATCTGCCCTGCGAGTCCGCGCGCCCGGATCTCCGACTGCAGCCAGGACTGGCCCGAGGCGCTGGTCAGGCACACGGTCTGGCAGCGCAGGTACTGCAGCGTCACGAAGGTGATCGGGGCGTTGGGGGCCGCGTAGTCGCTCAGTTGCAGGCCGCGGCCCGCGCCGTCGACCAGGGCGAGGCCGGGCAGCGCGCGCGGCGCCTGTTCGATGTCGGCGCGCCGCACGCCGTCGGAAGTCACGGCCGCGAAGCCGCGCGTCACGCCGGCGAAGGCGATGAGCGCCAGCGCCGCGACGGCCAGCGTGGCGAGCGTCGTGCGCGCGGCGCTCATGGCGTGGCGTCCGCCTTGGCCAGGAAGTCCTGCAGTTGCTTCACGCCGTTCCATGGTTCGGTGCGGCTGGCCGACGCCGCGCGCGCGGCCTGCACCGCGTCGGCCGTGACCGGCAGGCTGTCGTTGCCCCATTCGCTGCGCACGAAGCTCAGCACGGCCGCGAGTTCGGCGTCGTTCATCTGCTCGCCGAAGGCCGGCATGGCGCCGTTGTAGGTGGTGCCCGCGACCTCGATCGGGCCGTTCAGGCCGTGCAGCAGGATCTGCACTGGCAGCGCGGGCGCTTCCTTGACCCAGGAGGCGCCCGCCAGCGGCGGGAACACGCCGGGCAGGCCCTGGCCATTGGCCTGGTGGCAGGCCTGGCACTTGGCGACGAAGAGCTGGCGGCCATCGACCGCGCCGCCCGGCGCCGCGGCCGCGCCCTGCGCTAGCGTGGCCGGCTGGCGCTGGTCGCCCAGGCCGGCCAGGCCGTCGGGCCGCGCCATCACGATGTAGGCCAGCGCCCAGGCGATCAGCGCGCCGACCAGGGCCAGCACCACGTGCGGCACCGGGTTGTACTGCTCGTGCGGATCGTCGTGTTCGCTCTTACGGTTTTGCGGCGGCGGGGGCATCGGTCTTCTGTGCTTCGGTGGAGGGATCGGGCGCACCGGTGGCGCGTCCTGGTGGCAGCAGGCGGATCACCGCCTCGGCCTGGGCCGGCGTGAGCACCGGGTACTCGCGCTTCAGGCTCTGCAGGTAGGCCACGAGGTCGAGCGCCTCGGGCTTCGCCACCACGATCTCGCTGAGCGACACCGTGCCCGGCGGCAGCGTGACCACGCGTTCGCCCTTGGCCACGGTCTGCTCGTTCTTGATCTCGAACAGGAAGCGGTAGGCCGGCATGTTGCTGCCGGCCACATAGGCGCGCGGCTGGAACAGGTGGCCCAGGTGCCAGTCGGCGCTGGGCTGGCGCACGCCGATGTTGAACAGGTCGGGCCCGGTGCGCATGGTGCCCAGCAGCGGCGGCGCGTCGTAGTGGTAGTCGCCGGCCACCGAGGCACGGCCCCAGCCGCGGCGCGCGTCGGCGATGCCGGCGCCGGTGGTGCTGGGCTGCTGCGTGTGGCAGGCGATGCAGCCGTTGGCCATGTAGACCGCGCGGCCGCGCAGCTCCTGGCTGGTGTAGGGCTTCAGGGCCGGCGGCGCCGGGTCGTCCTTGAGCTGCAGGAAGGGCACCACGATCATGGCCGCGGTGGCGAGGGACAGCGTGACCATGGCCCCGCTGACGAGCTTGAGTTCGTTTTCCATCAGGGGCCTCAGGCGGTGGTGGCGGACGAGGCAAGGCGTTCGGCCGGGGCGAACACGCCCGAGCGCGCGGAGATCAGCAGCACGTGCCAGGCGAAGACCAGGTGGCCCAGCGTCATCAGCGCGCCGCCGATCGAGCGGCCCTGCAGCCAGGGCAGCGTGACCGCCACCGCGTCCATGAAAGGCCGCGCGGGGTCGAGCAGGATCAGGCCCTGCAGCAGGCCGCCGATGCTCAGCGTCACCATGTAGACGGTGAAGCCCGCGACCACCAGCCAGAAGTGCAGGCCGATCAGCGCCGGCTGCGGCCAGCGCACGTCGAGGATGCGCGGCAGCGCGAAGTAGACGCCGCCGAAGATCACCATCGAGACGAAGCCGTACATGCCCAGGTGGGCGTGGGCCACGGTGAAGTGGGTGAAGTGCGTGACCGCGTTGAAGGAGCGCAGCGCCTGGAACGAGCCCTGCAGCGAGGCGCAGGTGTACATCACGGCGCCGAAGACGATGAAGCGCAGCACATGCGAATGCCGCAGCGCGCCGAAGTGGCCCTTGAGCGTGAGGTGCTGGTTGACCGAGAACGCGACCACCGGGATCACCATCATCACGCTCTGCACGATCGACAGCGTGATCAGCCATTCGGGGATCGGCCCGCCGATCAGGTGGTGCGCGCCGACCTGGCCGTAGAAGAAGGCCAGCGTCCAGAAGCCCAGCAGCGAGAGGTTGTACGAACGCACCGGCCGGCCGATCACCTTGGGCAGGAAGTAGTAGACGCAGGCCAGCGACAGCGGCGTGTAGAACAGGCCCAGCACGTTGTGGCCGAACCACCAGTTCATGGTCGCCTGCTCGACGCCGAAGTGCACGCCGGGCACCTTGGCCACGATGTAGAGCGTGGGGAACCAGAACAGCGCCGCACCCATGTACCAGACCGACACGTAGAGGTGCTGCACCTGGCGGCGCTGCAGCATGAGCGCCATCGGCAGGCCGATCAGCATGCCGCCGAGCGCGAACAGCGCGCCGATCTGCCAGGGAATCTCCAGCCATTCCATGCCGGCGTTGATGCCCACCGCCAGCCCGCCCAGGCCCGCGACCAGGCCGGCGTTCCACAGCAGCGTGCCCACGATCACCAGCCGGCCGCCCTGCAACTGCGTCTTGAGCAGCCGCGGCAGCATCCAGATCGCCAGGCCCAGCAGGCCCATCGGCGCCCAGCCGTAGGCCACGGCGTTGAGGTGCAGCGTGCGCAGCCGGCCGAAGCCGAGCCAGGCCTGATCGGTCAGCAGGTCGGGCCAGTGCAGTTTCAGCGAGCTCAGCAGGCCGGCCGCCGAGGCCACCACCAGCCAGACCGTGGCGCAGGCGATCAGCATGAAGGCCGGGAAGGAGCTCGAGCGGTCGGCCGCCTCGCGCGCGGCCAGCTCGGTGGGCGCCGGGCCGGCCACCTCGCCGGCGTGCGCCGCGACCACGCGCGTGAGCGCATGGTGCTGGTCGGCGCTGGCCGAGGGCTCTTCGGGCCGGCCGATCTCGCCGGGCGAGAAGATGGTGCGCGCGCCGCTGGCCTCGGCGTCGAACAGGCCCTTGCGCAGCGACCAGATGAAGCCGAACAGGCCGACGATGGAAAGAAGGAAGGTGGCCAGCAGCAGGGCGGTGGGGTTCATGGGCACTCGTGGGGCAGCGTCGCCCCGTTCGCTGCGAAGGCGGCGGGCGGTGGCGAAGACGGAAGCCGATGCTAGGTCGAACGCATCAGTTGGAGAATCACCAGTTGACGTGTGAAAAACCGGATCAGAAGGAACGCGTGCGAGAGGAATACACTGGCGGCACCGAGTCGGCGCAGTTGCCTCAGCTGGCCGAATCATCCCAGAAAATACGGATCAGGCTTGCCGCCTGCTCCTTCCGGAGCCCTCCATGAAGCGCTACGAGGCCCTGGCGGCCGATGTCGAGGAATCGATACGCAGCGGCGTGCTGCAACCCGGCGACCGCGTGCCCTCGGTGCGCCACACCACCGCCAGCCGCGGCGTGAGCGCCTCGACGGTGTTCCAGGCCTACTACCTGCTCGAGGCGCGCGGCCTGATCCGGGCGCGCGAGCGCTCGGGCTACTACGTGGCCGCCGCCGGCGCCAAGGGCCGCCGCGTGCCGCCCGAGCCCGACCTGAGCTCGCAGCCGGCCGACGCCTCGATCGCGGTCGACGTGAGCGACCGCGTGTTCGAGATCCTCGAGGCCAGCAAGACGCGCGACGTGGTGCCCTTCGGCTCGGCATTCCTGAGCCCGCTGCTGTTCCCGCTGGCACGGCTGGGCCAGGCGCTGGCTTCGAGCGCGAAGACGCTCGACCCCTGGAGCACGGTCGACGACCTCACGCCCGGCAACGCCGCGCTGCGCCGCCAGATCGCGCTGCGCTACCTGGCCGACGGCCTCCACGTGCACCCCGATGAGATCGTGGTCACCAACGGCGCGCTGGAGGCGCTCAACCTGTGCCTGGCGGCGGTCACGCGGCCCGGCGATTCGGTGATCGTCGAGTCGCCCACCTTCTATGCGGCGCTCCAGGCGCTGGAGCGCATGGGCCTGCAGGCCATCGAGGTGCCCACGCATCCGCGCGAGGGCATCGACCTGGCGGCGCTGGCGCGCGCGATCGAGCGCCACAAGCCGCGCGCCTGCTGGCTCATGACCACCTTCCAGAATCCGCTGGGCAGCCTGATGCCCGAGGCCAAGAAGAAGGCGCTGGTGGCGCTGCTCGCCGAGCACGAGATCCCGCTGATCGAGGACGACGTCTACGCCGAGCTCTACTTCGGCGACAAGCGCCCGCTGCCGGCCAAGGCCTTCGACACGCAGGGGCTGGTGATGCACTGCGGCTCGTTCTCCAAGTGCCTGGCGCCGGGCTACCGCATCGGCTGGGCCGCGCCCGGGCGCCACGCCAAGGCCGTGGGCCGGCTCAAGCTCACGACCACGCTGGGCGCCTCGGCGCCCGCGCAGGCCGCGCTCGCGACCTACCTCGAACACGGTGGCTTCGACAAGCACCTGCGCAAGCTGCGCCAGACCCTGGCCGGGCAGCAGGCGCCGCTGGCGGAGGCGGTGGCGCGGCACTTCCCGGCCGGCACCCGCGCCACGCGGCCGGCCGGCGGCTACTTCCTCTGGGTCGAGCTGCCCGAGGGCGTCGACGCGATCGAGATCCACCGCCGCGCGCTGGCGCTGGGCATCAGCGTGGCGCCCGGCCCGATCTTCTCGGCCAGCCGGGCCTTTGCGAACTGCCTGCGGCTCAACTACGGCCACGCCTGGGATGCGCGCGCCGAGGAGGCGGTGGTCACGCTGGGCCGGCTGGTGGCGGCCTCGCTAAAGTGAGCGCCATGCAAACACATCTCTCGAAGGCCGCCGGGCTGCAGCGCCTGGCCTACGGCGCCGCGGCCGGGCTGGCCGTGGGCCTGGTGCCCTGGCCCCTGGGCGGCATCGCGCGCGGCCTGCTGGGCTGGACCTGCGGCACGCTGGTCTACCTGCTGCTGGCCTGGTGGCTGGCCGAGACCTTCGACGCCGAGCGCACGCGGGCGCGCTCCCAGTCGCTGGACCAGCCCAACGTGCTGATCCTGGTCATCACGCTCACGGCGGTGGCCGCGTCGGCCTCGGCCATCACCATGATGCTGCAGCAGGTCAAGCAGCTCGACGGCATCGAGCGGGCCGCCCACATCGCGCTGGGCATGTTCGCGCTCGCGGCCTCATGGCTGCTGATCCACACGATCTACGCCTTCCACTACGCCCACCGCTACTACCAGACCGAGATGCAGAAGACCGAGGCCGGTCCGGGCCTGGACTTCCCGGGCAAGCTGGACCCGGACTACTTCGACTTCCTCTACTTCTCCTTCGTGATCGGCATGACCTCGCAGGTCTCGGACGTGCAGGTCACCTCGCGCGTGATGCGGCGCATCACGCTGGTGCACGGCGTGCTGGCCTTCGCGTTCAACATGCTGGTGCTGGCGCTCTCGATCAACGTGGTGGCCGGGAGTATTTGACTCGCCTCCTCCCTCCCCCTACCGGCGTCCCACGAAAGAGAAAGGCGCGTTCGGGTCGGCGTCAGCGCTGCTTGCCGAGTTTCACCAGCCCCGTCGACAGCGCCACGCCGCAGACGATCACCGCCGCACACACCAGCATCCACTGCGTGATGTGCTCGCCCAGGAACACGGTGCCGTAGAACACCGCGAACACCGGCACCAGGAAGGTCACGGTCAGCGCGCGCGCCGGGCCGGCGCGTTCGATCAGGCGGAAGAACAGGATGTAGGCCAGGCCGGTGCAGGCCACGCCCAGCACGACCAGCGCGAGCCAGGCGCGCAGGCTGGGCATCTTCTCGGGCCAGAACCACAGCGCGGGCAGCGCGAGGAACAGCGTGGCGCCGAGCTGGCTGCCGGTGGCGGTGGCCAGGGCCGGCACGCCACCGAGGTGGCGCCGCGTGGCGCTGGCCGCCACGCCGTAGCAGAGGCAGGCGCCCAGGCAGGCCAGCACGGCCCAGGTGGCGCCGTAGCCGCTGGCATCGGCGTGCAGGCCGGCGCTGCGGCTGGCCAGCATCGCGACCCCGGTGAAGCCGATCACCAGCCCGACGATGCGCGAGCCGCTGGGCCGTTCGCTGAACCAGGCCCAGGCCACCAGGGCGCCGAACATCGGCACGGTGGCGTTGAGCACGGCCGCGAGCCCGCTGTTGATGGTGAGCAGCGCGAAGCAGAACAGCGCGAAGGGCAGGCCCGAGTTGAGGATGCCGATCACGAAGCTGGCCTTCCAGTGCTGCCGCAGCGCCGCGGCCTGGCCGCGCAGGAACAGCAGCGGCAGCAGGAACAGCGCGGCCACCGTGACCCGCACCGCGGCCGCCGGCAGCGCGCCGAATTCGGCCGCGCCGATGCGCATGAACAGGAAGGATGCGCCCCACAGCGCCCCCAGCAGCACGAGGTCGAGGAGCCAGGCGTTGGAGGCCTTGGGCGAGGCGAGGGGGGAGACGGTGTTGTTGTTGGTTGTTGTCATAAGGGTGGTCGAGAACGGCGCGCGAACGCACGCCCGATGCTAGCGGGCGCCTTCGAGGGCCAGCAGCGCGGTCTTGCGTTCGAGCCCGCCCGCATAGCCGGTGAGCGAGCCGTCGGCGCCGAGCACGCGGTGGCAGGGCACGATCACGCTGATCGGGTTGCGGCCGACCGCGGCCCCGACCGCGCGCACCGCCGCCGGGTTGCCCACGCGCTGGCTCAGCGTGCCGTAGCTGGTGGTCTGGCCCGCGGGAATGGCCAGCAGCGCCTGCCACACGGCCTGCTGGAAGGCGGTGCCGTGCGACAGGTCCAGCGGCAGGTCGAAATCGCTGCGGGTGCCTGCGAAGTAGTCCTGCAGCTGCGCCGCGGCCTCGCGCAGCACCGGGTGCGCGTCGTCGGGCTGCCAGCCGCGCATGTCGGGCAGGTGGCGCTGCCGGTCGAACCAGAGCCCGGCCAGGCCGTCGTCGGTGGCGGCCAGCGTGACGCCGCCGAGCGCGGTGTCGACATGCAGCGTGCGGAGGAGGGGGGTCTTGAACTTCATGGCGTGCTCCGTTCGAGGGAAGGGGCGGGCGGCGTGTGCCAGGCGCGCAGCACCGCATAGCTGCGCCAGGGCCGCCAGGCCTGCGAGGCCTCGGCCGCGGCGCGGGCCGTGCCCACGCCCAGCGCCTTCTGCAGCGCCACGTCGCCCGAGGGAAAGGCATCGGGCCAGCGCAGCGCGCGCATCGCGATGTACTGCGCGGTCCAGTCGCCGATGCCCGGCAGCGCCTGCAGCGCGGCCAGGGTGGCCGGCACGTCGGCGCCCGCATGCAGCGCCAGCCGGCCCGAGGCCACCTCGTGCGCCAGCGCCTGCAGCGCCGCCTGCCGCTGGCGCACGATGCCCAACTGGCCCAGCGCGTCGCCGCTGGCCGCCGCGATCGCGGCCGGCGTGGGGAACAGGTGGGTCAGCCCGGCGACCGGCGTCTCGACGGGCTCGCCGAAGGCCGCCACCAGCCGAGAGCCCAGGGTGCGCGCCGCGGCCACCGTGATCTGCTGGCCCAGCACCGCGCGCACCGCCAGCTCGAAGCCGTCGACCGTGCCGGGCACGCGCAGGCCGTCGCCCAGCGGGAAGGTGGCGTGCAGCAACGCGTTGATGGCCATCGGCTCGGCATCGAGGTCGAGCAGGGCGCGCACCCGGCTGATCACCACCGGCAGCGCGCCGGCCAGCGTGTCGCTCACGGCCAGCTGCAGCTGCTCGCGCGCCGGGTCGAAGCGCAGCGCGATCCAGCCGGTGCAGGCGCGGCCCGCATGCTGGACGCGCAAGGTGCGCGCGAAACGCGTGCCGCCGGCATCGAAGGCCTCGACGCCCTGCAGCGCGCGCCGCGCGAAGAAGCCCAGCACCGCATCCACGTCGTAGGGCGGGCGATAGCTCAGACGCACGGCGATGGTGTGGCCGCTCGGCTGGTCGCCGGCGCGCCGCAGCGCGCTCGGGTTGAGCCCGTAGTGCGCCAGGAAGGCGGCATTGAAGCGCCGCACGCTCGCGAAGCCGCTGGCCAGCGCCACCTGCGCCATCGGCAGCGCGGTGTCGGCGATCAGCTGCTTGGCCGCGAGCAGGCGCCGCGTCTGCAGGTACTGCAGCGGTGAGACGCCGAACTGGGCCTCGAAGATGCGGCGCAGGTGGCGGTCGCTCACGCCCAGGCGCTGCGCGATCTGCGCGGCGCCCGGTCCATCCTCGCTCCAGGCGTCGGGCTCGTCGATGAGCCGGGCAGCCTGCAGCGCCAGGATGCGCGAGGCGTCCTCGGTCGACCAGCTCGCCGCGCGCGGCGCCAGCTCGGGCCGGCAGCGCAGGCAGGGGCGGAAGCCCTCGGCCTCGGCCTGGGCCGCGTGGCGGAAGAAGCGGCAGTTCTCGCGCCGCGGCAGCTTCACGCGGCAGACCGGCCGGCAGTAGATGCCGGTGGAGGTCACGGCGGTGAAGAAGCTGCCGTCGAAGCGCGCATCGTGCGTGGTCATCGCCAGGTAGCAGGCGTCGCTTTCCAGCTCGGCGCCGGGTGTGCCGGGTGCGGGGGAGGAAGATGCCTGGGCCATGCGATCGATCATACGGTTGCACCCTCTCGCAAGTAGCCATTTCCGGACATCTGGCCGAAGGTGGGCATGCCTACAATGGCTTCCGTTTTTGAGAACTTTCAGGGCAACGCCATGCAACTCAGCGCATCGATCTTCAAGGCCTACGACATCCGGGGCGTCGTCCCCAGCACGCTCGACCCCGAGATCGCGGAAGCGCTCGGCAAGGCCTTCGGAAGCGCGGCGCGCGCGGCCGGCGAGAAATCCGTGGCGGTCGGCCGCGACGGCCGCCTGTCGGGCCCCTCGCTGGTCGAGGCGCTGATCCGCGGCCTGGTGGCCACCGGCGTCGAGGTGATCGACGTGGGCGCGGTCACCACCCCCATGCTGTACTTCGCGGCCCACACGCTCGCCACCAGCGGCATCCAGGTCACGGGCAGCCACAACCCGCGCGACTACAACGGCTTCAAGATGGTGCTGGCCGGCCGCGCGATCTACGGCGACGACATCCAGGGCCTGCGCCAGGTCATGGAAGCCGACAGCGCCACGCTGGCCCCCGGCGGCAGCGTGCGCAAGGTCGACGTGACCGAGGCCTACACCCAGCGCATCGTCGGCGACATCAAGCTGGCCCGCCCGCTGAAGATCGTGGTCGATTCGGGCAACGGCATCGCCGGCGCTTCGGCCCCGGCGATCCTGCGCGCCATCGGCTGCGAGGTGACCGAGCTGTTCAGCGAGGTCGACGGCAACTTCCCCAACCACCATCCCGACCCGAGCAAGCCCGAGAACCTCAAGGACCTGATCGCCGCGCTCAAGGCCGGCGACGCCGAATTGGGCCTGGCCTTCGACGGCGACGGCGACCGCCTGGGCATCGTGACCCGCGAAGGCAACAACATCTACCCCGACCGCCAGATGATGCTGTTCGCGCAGGACGTGCTCTCGCGCGTGCCCGGCGGCACCATCGTCTACGACGTGAAGTGCTCGCAGCGCCTGGGTCCGGCCATCGAGGCCGCGGGCGGCGTGCCGATGATCTACAAGACCGGCCACTCGCTGATCAAGGCCAAGATGAAGGAGATCGACTCCCCGCTGGGCGGCGAGATGAGCGGCCACATCTTCTTCAAGGAGCGCTGGTTCGGCTTCGACGACGGCACCTATGCCGGCTGCCGCCTGCTCGAGATCCTGAGCAAGAGCCCCAACGCGAGCACCGTGCTCGACGGCCTGCCCACCAGCTTCTCGACGCCCGAGCTCAACGTGAAGTGCGCCGAAGGCGAGCCGCACGCGCTGGTCGACCAGCTGGTCAAGACCGTCAAGTTCCCCGCGCCCGCGAGCATCTCGACCATCGACGGCGTGCGCGTCGACTGGCCCGACGGCTTCGGCCTGATCCGCGCCTCGAACACCACGCCGGTGCTCGTGATGCGCTTCGAGGGCCAGACCGAGGCCGCGCTGCACCGCATCGAAGCCGAGATGCTGGCGCTGCTCAAGACCGTCAAGCCCGACTACGCGCTGGCCGAAGCCGCGCACTGAAGGTTCCTGTCAGCGTGCGTTCCTTTTCGCTTCGCCTCTACGGGCTCTTCACCTCCCTGGCCCAGCCGCTGGTGCGGCGCAAGCTGCGCCGGCGCGCGGTCGCCGAACCGGGCTATGCCCATGCGGTCGAGGAGCGCTTCGGCCACTACGACGAGGCCGCGGTCGGCGCCGGCTGGTGCTGGGTGCATGCGGTCTCGCTGGGCGAGTCGCGCGCGGCCGGCATCCTGATCGCCGAGCTGCGGCGCCAGCATCCGGGGATTCCGATCCTGCTCACCCACGGCACCGCCACCGGCCGCGAGGAGGGCGCCAAGCTGCTCGAGCCGGGCGACCTGCAGGTCTGGCAGCCCTGGGACACGCCGGCCGCCGTGGCGCGCTTCCTCGACCGCTTCGCGCCGCGCATCGGCGTGCTGATGGAAACCGAGGTCTGGCCCGAGATGGTCGCGGCCTGCCGCGAGCGCCGGATTCCGCTGGTGCTGGCCAACGCGCGGCTCAACGAGAAATCGCTGGCCTCGGCCGAGCGCCTGGGCTGGCTGGCCCGCCCCGCCTACTCGGCGCTGACGGCCGTCTGGGCCCAGACCGAGGCCGACTCGCACCGGCTGGTGTCGCTGGGCGCCAAGGTGGCCGGCGTCTACGGCAACCTCAAGTTCGACGCCTCGCCCGATGCGCGCCAGCTCGCGACGGCGCAGAAGTTCAAGTCGCAGCTGCCGCGGCCGCTGGTCGTGCTGGCCAGCTCGCGCGACGGCGAGGAGCAGCTGCTGCTTGACGTGCTCAAGCGCTTCGGCGCCAACGCGCCGCTGCCCGAGGCCACGCCCGGCATCGACTCGATCGCGCGCCAGGTGGCAGCGGTGCAGTGGATGATCGTGCCGCGCCACCCGCAGCGCTTCGACGAGGTCGCGGCGCTGATCGAGGCCAACGGCTTCGCAGTCGCACGGCGCAGCACCGCCGGCGCGCCCACGCAGTCGGAGATCTGGCTCGGCGATTCGCTGGGCGAGATGGCGCTGTACTACGGCCTGGCCGACGCGGCGCTGCTGGGCGGCAGCTTCGAGGACCTGGGCGGCCAGAACCTGATCGAGGCCGCGGCCTGCGGCTGCCCGGTGATCCTGGGCCCCTCGACCTTCAATTTCGCCGAGGCCGCCGACCTCGCGCTGGCCGCGGGCGCGGCGCTGCGCGTGCAGGGCATGGAGCAGGCGGTGCGTGCCGCGCTGCAGCTGGTGGGCGACCCGGTGCGGCGCGAGGCGATGGTGCAGTCGGCCCAGGCCTTCTCGTCGTCCAACCGCGGTGCCGCGGAGCGCACGGCGACGGCGGTGCTGGCGATCGCGATGCAGGCCGCGCCTTCGGAGCCGCCGGCTGCGGCGCCGAGCGCTTCGGCTTCTTCGACCGCCGAGCCCGAGCGGGCCGAGCCCACGCTCGACTGATCCGGCGGATCAGCGCGGGGCCGGCGTGCCGCCCTGCGCCAGCACGGCGTTGATCGGCTGCAGATCGGTCGGCGCCAGCGTGCCGTTGGCCTGGCGCAGCTTGAGGTTGCCCATCAGCACGTTGTAGCGCGCCACGGCCAGGTCGCGCTTGGTCTGGAACAGCTGGCTCTGCGAGTTGAGCACGTCGATGTTGATGCGCACCCCGACCTGGTAGCCCAGCCGGTTGGCGTCGAGCGCGCTCTGGCTCGAGGCCTCGGCCGCTTCCAGCGCCTTGACCTGGCCCGCGCCCGAGATCAGGCCCAGGTAGGCGGTGCGCGTGGCCTGCGTCACGTTGCGGCGGGTGCCTTCGAGCACCGCGCGCGACTGCTCCTCGAGCGACAGCGTCTCGCGGATCCGGTTCTCGGTCGCGAAGCCCGCGAACAGCGGCATGTTGAACACCACGCCGATGCTCGGCCCGCTGGCGCGCGTGCCCACGGTGGTCGTGAGGTTGCCCTGCGGGCTGCGCGTCACGCTGTAGCCCAGCTGGGCGTCGATGGTCGGCTTGTGGCCGGCCTCGGCCTTCTGCACCTCCAGCCCGGCCACGTCCAGGCCCAGCTGCGCCTGGCGGATCGCGGGATGCACCGCCTCGGCCTGCGCCACCCAGGCGTTCATGTCGGCCGGCACCGGGGCGGGCAGCACCACCGGCGTGGCCAGCGGCAGCGGCGCGCTGCCGGTGCGCCCGACCAGCTGGTCGAGCGCGATGCGCCGGACCTGCAGGTCGTTCTCGGCCGCGATCTCCTGCGCCACCACCAGGTCGTAGCGGGCCTGGGCCTCGCGCGAATCGGTGATGGTCGAGGTGCCGACCTCGAAGTTGCGCTGGGCGAAGGCCAGCTGCTCGGCCACGGCCGTTTTCTGCGCGCGCACCAGCGCCAGCGTGTCCTGCGCGGCCAGCACGTCGAAGTAGCCCTGGCTCACGCGCACGATCAGGTCCTGCTCGGCCGTGGCCAGCACGGTCTGGGCGATCTCGGCCTGGCGCTTGCCCTGCTCGTAGGCGGCCCAGGCGGCCGGGCGGTAGAGCGGCTGCGTGGCGCTGATGGCCGCGCTCTGGGTGTTGAAGTTGCGCTCGCCCGAGCCCGGCGGCGCGCCCGAGATCACGTCGATGTCGAATTGGTTGCGCTGCACACTGGCCTGTGCGCCCACCTGCGGCAGGATGCCGGCCTTGGCCTGCGCGGCGCGCGCCAGGTTGGCATCGAACTGGGCCCGCGCGCTCTGGTAGCTGGCGTCGTAGTCGCGCGCCGCCTCGTAGAGCGCGAGCAGGCTCTGGCCGTGGGCCGGCAGCGCGAGCGCCGCGGCCAGCGCGGCTGCAAGAGGAAGAAGCCGGGTCACGCGGGTCGCGGGCATGGGATGCGTCCTTGGAGGATGAGGGTCAGTAGCGCGGGACGTTCGCGTCGCGCAGCGCCGACCAGGCATCGATGCCGCCGGCCACGTTGGCCACGTCGGCAAAGCCGTTCTGCGAGAGAAAGGCCGCCACGCGCTGGCTGCGCGCGCCGTGGTGGCACAGGCAGGCGATGCGGTGGCCCGCGTCGAGCTCGCCCAGGCGCGCGGGGATCTCGTTCATCGGGATGGCCACCAGCGTGAAGCCCTGCGGCGCGACGCTCGCGGTCTGCAGCTCCCAGGGTTCGCGCACGTCGAGCAGCACGGGCACCGCCGCGGGGTCCTGGGCGAACCAGGCGTCGAGGTCGGAGGGGCGGACTTGGTCGATCATGAAGGTGCTTTTCGGGGTGACGCGGGGACGCAGCGGGCGGGGCCGTGCGTCGCTCTCCGCAAGAAGAGCGACAGACGCGGTGCGCGCTGCGCCGATGCGGCTAGAAGTTGAAGGGCGAGGGTTCGGGGAAATTCAGCAGGCGCGGCGCCACGGTGTCCCAGGGCTGCGTGGTCTCCCACTGGCCTTCGCTCACGCGGGTCACGATGTGGGTGCGCATCATGGGCTCGTTGCCGACGATGGCGCTCAACCGGCCGCCGATGTTGAGCGAGCCCAGCAGGCCCTGCGGAATGCGCGCCACCGAGCCGCTCAGCACGATCACGTCGAAGGTCGGGCCGCTGGACAGCGGCTTGGAGCCGTCGGCGTGGCGCACCTCGACGTTGGTCACGCCGTTGCGCTGCAGCGTCTTCGCGGCGCTTTCGGCCAGCCGGGCGTCGATTTCCAGCGTCAGCACCTTGGCGGCGCGGCCGGCCAGCAGCGCGGCCATGAAGCCGGAGCCGGTGCCGATCTCGAGCACCGATTCGTGCGGCTGCACCTTGAGGTCGTTGAGCGTGCGGGCCTCGATCTTCGGGGCGAGCATGGTCTGGCCGGGCTCGGCCGCATGGTCCAGCGGCAGCTCCATGTCGAAGAAGGCCAGGGCGCGATGCACGGCGGGCACGTAGTCCTCGCGGCGGATCGTGTTGAGCAGCTCGAGGACCAGCGGGTCGTGCACGTCCCAGGGACGGATCTGCTGCTCGATCATGTTGAAGCGCAGACGCTCGTGGGTGGCGGGGGTGTTCATGTGTTTCTCTTTTCGGAGTGGGGCTCAGGCAAACCCACGATTTTAGGCGGCCGGGGAAATCGAGGGCGGTTGGCGAGAGAGGCCGCGGATGGCGATCTCGGTCTGGGTCGCGATGTACTTCAGCGGGTCGAGCTCGATGTCGCTCTCGACCCAGGTGCTGTTGTGCTTCACGAGGAACAGGAAAATCATGGGGGCGACCACGGTGTAGATGGCGTTGTCCACGTCCACCGGCAGGAATTCGCCACTGTCGATGCCGCGCCGCAGGATGCGCCGCATCAGCGCATGGCCGGGGGCCACGACCTCGCGCTGGTAGAAGGCCGCGAGCTCGGGGAAATTGTTGCCTTCGCTGAGCATCAGCTTGGTCAGGCCCGACACCGGCGTGGCGCCCACGCGCTCCCACCAGACCTGGGTGCAGTAGCGCAGCATGTCGGCGGTGCTGCCCTCGAAGGCCTCGAATTCCTCGTTCCATTCGGTGAAGCGGCCCGCTAGGCTTTCGGTGATCACCGCCTTCAGCAGGTCTTCCTTGCTCTGGAAATAGAGGAACAGCGTGCCCTTGGACACGCCGGCCCGCGCCGCCACTTCCTCCGAGCGGGTGGCGGCGAAGCCCTTCTCGACGAACAGCTCGAGCGCGGCCTGGATCAGTTCGCCCGGGCGCGCCTCCTTGCGGCGCTCGCGCTTGGCGCGGCCCGGGCAGAGGAGGTTGTTGCTGAGGAAGCGGGGCATGAAAGTTAATGACTGGCGGGTTAGTAATGTAGTGAGGCCCATCGGTCACGTCAAGCCGCGACAATAGCGGGCTTCGCTTTTTCCAGAGCCGCCATGACAGACACGACCACCCCCTCCGCTGCCCCGACCGAGACCATCGTCCTGGGCGGCGGCTGCTTCTGGTGCACCGAGGCCGTGTTCGACCGCGTGCGCGGCGTGGTCGACGTCGAGTCGGGCTACAGCAACGGCCGGACGCTCAACCCCAGCTACGAGCAGGTCTGCACCGGCCGCACCGGCCACAACGAGGTCGTCAAGCTGGTCTTCGACCCGCGCGAGATCGCGCTGCGCGAGGTGCTGGAGATCTTCTTCGTGGTGCACGACCCGACCACGCTCAACCGCCAGGGCAACGACGTCGGCACCCAGTACCGCAGCGGCATCTACTACACGAGCGAGGCCCAGAAGCAGGTGGCCGAGGACGTGATCCGCGAGATCGAGGCCGGCAAGACCTATGCGTCGCCCGTGGTGACCGAGGTGGCGCCGCTCGCCAACTACTCGACCGCCGAGGCCTACCACCAGGATTACTTCCTGAACCACCCGAACCAGGGTTACTGCGCCTTCGTGGTCGGGCCCAAGGTCGAGAAGTTCCAGAAGACCTTCGCGGCCCGCGTCAAGGACTGACGCGCGCCTCCCGCATGCACGCCCTGCGCCATTCCCGCTGCCACGCCAGCCTCATCGTCGCCCTCGCGGTGGCGCTGTGGCTCGCGTCCACGCTGGGGCTGATGCACCGGGTGCTGCACCCCGGCGCGGGCAATGCGCCGGCCTCCGCGGCCGTGGCCCAGGCCCACGGCGTGGGCCATGCGCACAAGGTCGGGCAGGGCGGGCTGCTGGCCCTGTTCGGCGATCACGTCGATGCCGATTGCCGGCTGTACGACCAGCTCGCCGGCGGCGCCGCCGCGCTGTCGGTCCCCCTCGTGGTGCTGCCCATCGCCTTGCCGATGGCGCGCTTCCACTACTTCCTGGGCGAAGCCCTCGCCCGCTGGGTCACGCTGTTCGACGCGCGTGGCCCTCCGCTGACCCGCTGAATCCCCCCTGGTATTCGATTGGCTGCAGCCCCCGGAGGGGCCGCGGCCGGTTTTTCCTTGATTCAACGAGTCCGCACCATGATTTCCAATTTCCGCCTCAGCGCCATCGGCGTCGCCGTCCTGTCCCTCGCGTCCTGGGCCGCCCACGCCCAGACCGCGCCCGCCGCGACGGCGCCCGCGCCGAGCCTGCGCGAGGTGACCGTCACCGGCAACCCGCTCGGCGCGTCCGAACTGATCGCGCCCACCGACACCCTGCAGGGCAATGCGCTGCTGCAGCGCTCGACCTCCACGCTGGGCGAGACGCTCAACAACATCCCGGGCGTGAGCAGCAGCTACTTCGGCCCCAACGCGAGCCGGCCCATCATCCGCGGCCAGGACGGCGACCGCATCCGCATCCTGCAGAACGGCGGCAGCGCGCCCGACGCCTCGGCGCTGAGCTACGACCATGCGGTGCCGGTCGATGCGCTGGTGACCGACCGCATCGAGGTGCTGCGCGGCCCCTCGGCGCTGCAGTACGGCGGCAGCGCGGTCGGCGGCGTGGTCAACGTGATCGACAACCGCATCCCCAGCGAACCGCTCAACGGCTTCGGCGGCCGCGCCGACGCGGGCTATGCCACCGGCAGCAAGGAGAAGAGCGGCGGCGTGGTGCTCGAAGGCGGCAACGACCGCTACGCACTGCACATCGACGCCTTCGACCGCCGCTCGGACGACGTGCGCGTGCCGATCGAACTCGCCTGCGAGAAGCCCGGTTCGCCCGGCTTCGCGCGCCGCATCTGCAATTCGCAGAACAGCGCCCATGGCGGCGCGGTCGGCGGCTCGGTGTTCTTCGACCAGGGCTGGATCGGCGCCTCGGTCAGCACCTACCGCAGCGACTACGGCACGGTGGCCGAGGACGACGTGACCATCGGCATGAAGTCCGACCGCTACGCGCTCGAAGGCGAATGGCGCCCGGGCGGCTTCTTCAGCAGCGTGCACGCCAAGATCAGCCACACCGACTACCGCCACACCGAGTTCGAGGGCGGCGAGCCCGGCACCACCTTCGCCAACAAGACCAACGACATCCGCATCGAGGCGCGCCACCGCAAGATCGGCGGCCTCGAGGGCCTGATCGGCTTCACCAGCGAGACCGGCCGCTTCTCGGCCGACGGCGAGGAGGCTTTCGCGCCGCACAGCCGCACGCGCTCGAACGCGCTGTTCGTGCACGAGGAGCTCGGCACCGCGTGGGGCCGGCTGAGCTTCGGCGCGCGCACCGAGCAGGTCAAGGTCCAGTCCTTCGGCTACCCCGAAGACCCGTCCATCACCCGCTTCACCGTGGGCGAGCGCAGCTTCAACCCGCACAGCGCCGCCTTCGGGGCGCTGGTCGACCTGACGCCGCAATGGCAGCTGACCTCCAACCTGGCCTACACCGAACGCGCGCCCAAGGACTACGAGCTGTTCGCCAACGGCCCGCACGTCGCGACCGCGGCCTGGGAGGTCGGTGATCCGTCGCTGCAGAAGGAGAAGTCGGTCGGCTTCGACATCGGCGCGCAGTGGAAGTCCGGCGCCAACAACGCGCGCGTGAACGCCTACGTGACCCGCTTCCGCAACTACATCGGCCTGACCGCCACCGGCAACCAGCGCGACGACGAGGGCGCGGTGGTCACCGACCCGGCCGCGGAAGACACCTTGGCCGAGTACGTCTACGGCGGCGTGCGCGCGCGCTTCACCGGCATCGAGGCCAGCGGCAACCTGCGCCTGCTGGGCGCCGACGGCTTCGCCGGCACCACCGCGGGATCGACGCTGGACCTGCAGTGGCGCGGCGACCTGGTGCGCGCGACCAACACCGACACCGGCGAGCCGCTGCCGCGCATCTCGCCGGTGCGCGTGGGCGCCGCGCTGGCCTACGGCGACGGACCGTGGACCGCGCGCCTGGGCTTCGACCGCTACTCGGCGCAGAACCGCGTGCCGGCCGAAGGCGCACGCGCGACCGAGGCCTACACGCTGTGGAACGCGGCCCTGGCCTACCGCATGAAGGTGCAGGGCGCGAGCCTCACCTGGTATGCGCGGCTGGACAACCTGAGCAACAAGCTGGCCTACAGCGCGACGTCGATCCTGACGACCACGGTCTATCCGGCCGCGCCGCTGCCCGGCCGTTCGTTGAAAGTCGGCCTGCGCGTCAACTTCTAAAGCGCTGACCTGAACCCGCCGCGGCGAGCCGCTATGCTCGCCGCGGTGAATTCACCTGTCGCTTCCGCCCTGCTGCCCGTCGTCCTTCTCATCGCCGCGGGCTATCTCGCCGGGCACCGTCGCTGGGTCGGGGCCCACGCGGTCAAGGACCTCTCCAACCTGATCTTCCTGCTGCTCGCGCCGGCGCTGCTGTTCCGCTCGATGAGCGCGGTGCAGTTCGAGCAGCTGAGCCTGAAGCCCGTGGCCGCGTATTTCATCGGCGCGGGCATCGTCTTCATCGGCACGCTGCTGTGGCGCGGACTCAACCGCACGGCGGCGGTGCTGGCCATTGCGAGCACCTTCAGCAACACCGTGATCATCGGCGTCGCGCTGGTCGACCTGGCCTACGGGCCCGACGGCCTGGTGGTGCTGCTCACGCTGGTGTCGCTGCATTCGCTGGTGCTGATCACCAGCGCCACGGTGCTGATCGAACTCATGGTGGCGCGCGAGCACGCGGCCTCGAACGGCCGCCAGCGGCACCACCTGCTGCGCACCGTGGGCCGCGCGCTGCGCAATTCGATCTTCCATCCGGTGCCGCTGCCGATCATCGCGGGCCTGCTGTACGCGCAGACCGGCTGGGGCCTTCCGGGCGTCATCGACAAGCCGCTGATGCTGCTGGGCCAGGCCTTCAGCCCGGTGGCGCTGGTGCTGGTGGGCGTGACGCTGGCGCTGACGCCGGTCGGCACGCATTTGCGCGATGCCTTCACCATGGCCCTGGTCAAGAACGTGGTGCACCCGCTGCTGGTGCTGGGCACGGGCTGGCTGCTGGGGGTGCGCGGCCTGCCGCTCACGGTGATGGTGGTGGCCGCGGCCATGCCCATCGGCGCCAATGCCTTCCTGTTCTCGCAGCGCTACAAGGTGGCTGAGGAACTGGTGACGGCCAGCGTGGTGGTGTCGACCGTGCTGGCGCTGCTTACCCTGAGCGCCGCGATGGCGCTCATGGCCCGCTTCTAGGCGGGCCGGGGCCTCACATCAGCAGGTGTTCGCCGGCGTTGTCGCCGCCCAGCGTGACGTAGTTGACCTTGCGGATGTCCATCAGCGCCTTGCCGCCGGCGTAGCTGATGGAGCTCTGCACGTCCTGCTCCATCTCGATCAGCGTGTCGGCCAGCTTGCCCTTGATCGGCTCGAGGATGCGCTTGCCTTCGACGTGCTTGTACTCGCCCTTGTTGAAGTCGCTGGCCGAGCCGTAGTACTCCTTGAACAGCACGCCGTCGACGTCGACGGTCTTGCCGGGCGACTCCTCGTGGCCCGCGAACAGCGAGCCGATCATCACCATCGAGGCGCCGAAGCGGATGCTCTTGGCGATGTCGCCGTGGTCGCGGATGCCGCCGTCGGCAATGATGGGCTTGGTCGCCACGCGGGCGCACCACTTGAGCGCGCTCAGCTGCCAGCCGCCCGTGCCGAAACCGGTCTTGAGCTTGGTGATGCAGACCTTGCCCGGGCCGATGCCGACCTTGGTCGCGTCGGCGCCCCAGTTCTCCAGGTCGATGATGGCTTCGGGCGTGCCCACGTTGCCGGCGATCACGAAGGACTTCGGCAGCTTGGACTTGAGGTAGCCGATCATGTTCTTCACCGTGTCGGCATGGCCGTGCGCGATGTCGATGGTGATGTATTCGGGTGTCAGGCCGGCCGCGGCCAGCTGGTCGACGGTGTCGTAGTCGGCCTTCTTCACGCCCAGCGAGATCGAGGCGAACACGCCCTGGGCCTGCATGTCCTTGACGAACTGCACGTTGTCCAGGTCGAAGCGGTGCATCACGTAGAAGTAGCCGTTCTGCGCCAGCCAGAGGCTGATGGTCTCGTCCACCACCGTCTTCATGTTGGCCGGCACCACCGGCAGGCGGAACTTGCGCCCGCCCAGCGTCACGCCGGCGTCGCATTCCGAGCGGCTTTCCACGCGGCACTTGCGTGGCAGCAGCAGGATGTTGTCGTAGTCGAAAATTTGCATGATGAGACCAAGCTCCTGTGAAGGGTTCGCCGGCAGGAAGTCCCTGTCGGCGTGGGCGCTTGGTCTTGGCCGGTTCCGTCGCCGCGAAAGCGGGCGAAAAAAAACCGGGCGACAAGAATCTTGGGCCCGGTGATTGATTCTAGGGGAGCGGCCGCGCGCGGGTCAGTCGGCTTTTCATATAGACCTTATTTCCCGTGCCACTTCTGCGACGCCGGGCCCTCAGAAGCGGTAGCCGATGCCCACGCCGATCAGCAGCGGATCGACCTTCACGGTCGACAGCTTGGTGCCGTTCAAGCTCACGTCGGTGCGGATCTGCACCTTCTTGACGTCGAAGTTCAGGAACACGTTCTTGGCGATCGCGATGTCCACGCCGGCGCCCAGGGCCAGCCCAAAGCTGTTGTGCTCCAGGTCCAGCCGGCCGACCGTGGGCACGGCCAGGTTCACCGAGCCGATGCGCGTGTAGTTGAGGCCGATGCCGGCATAGGGGCGGACGGTGCCTTCGGGGATGAAGTGGTACTGCAGCATCAGCGAGGGCGGCAGGTGCTTGAAGCTGCCGATGTCGACCGGGCCGCCCAGCGCGCTCTGCGCGATCGTGACGCGCTGCTTCTGCGGCACCGTCAGCACCAGCTCGGCGGCGATGTTCGGCGTGAAGAAGTAGGTGATGTCGATCTCGGGAATCGTCTTGTCGTTGACGTGGATCGCATCGGCCGGCACCGCCAGCGCGCCGATCGCGTCGGAATGGTTGGCCGTATCGATGCGCACGGCGCGGGCGCGCAGCAGCCAGTTGCCTTGCGCTTCCTGCGCGGCGGCGGGCAGGGCGCAGGCGGCGCCCAGGGCGCCGAGGAGGGCGCCGATCCAGGCGCGCGTGAGCAGGTTCTTCTTCATGGTCGGGGACTCCGTTGCGGGCCGCGCAAGGGGCGCGCGGCAACTGGAAGCCAGTGTCCGGAAGCCGCGTCTTGCTGTCCTTGATCCAGGGCAAGCATCGGTCCGCGGCGCATTCCGGGCCCGGCGTTCCTACAATGCCGGGATGTCTCTTTTCGGCTCGCACGACGCTTTCGACGGCGCCCCCCCTTCCCCAGCGGCCGCCTCGCCCCTGCTCCACAACCTCAATGCCGAACAACTCGCCGCGGTCACGCTGCCCGAGGGCAATGCGCTGATCCTGGCCGGTGCCGGTTCGGGCAAGACCCGGGTGCTCACCACCCGCATCGCCTGGCTGCTGCAGACCGGGCAGGTGACGCCGGGCGGCATCCTGGCCGTGACCTTCACCAACAAGGCGGCCAAGGAAATGGTCACGCGGCTGACGGCGATGCTGCCGATCAACGCGCGCGGCATGTGGATCGGCACCTTCCACGGCCTGTGCAACCGCTTCCTGCGCGCGCACTGGAAGCTGGCCAACCTGCCGTCCACCTTCCAGATCCTCGACACCCAGGACCAGCTTTCGGCCATCAAGCGGCTGATGAAGCAGTTCAACGTCGACGACGAGCGCTTTCCGGCCAAGCAGACCCAGTGGTTCATCTCGGGCGCCAAGGAAGAGGGCAAGCGCCCGGGCGACATCGAGGTGCGCAGCGAGGAAGACCGCAAGAAGGTCGAGATCTACCAGCTCTACGAGGAGCAGTGCCAGCGCGAAGGCGTGGTCGACTTCAGCGAGCTGATGCTGCGCAGCTACGAACTGCTGCGCGACAACGACCCGATCCGCGAGCACTACCAGCGGCGCTTCCGCCACATCCTGATCGACGAGTTCCAGGACACCAACCGGCTGCAGTACGCCTGGATCAAGATGCTCTCGGGCACCACGGTCGGCGGCCGCTTCACGCCCGGCGGCAACAGCGTGATCGCGGTGGGTGACGACGACCAGAGCATCTACGCCTTCCGTGGCGCACGCGTGGGCAACATGGCCGACTTCGTGCGCGAGTTCGAGGTCTCGCGCCAGATCAAGCTGGAGCAGAACTACCGCAGCTACAGCAACATCCTCGATTCGGCCAACGCGCTGATCGGCCACAACACCAAGCGCCTGGGCAAGAACCTTCGCACCGAGCAGGGCCCGGGCGAGCCGGTGCGGGTGTACGAATCGACCAGCGACTTCGCCGAGGCGCAGTGGATGGTCGAGGAGATGCGCCAGCTGGTGCGCGACGGCATCGACCGCAAGGAGATGGCCGTGCTCTACCGCAGCAATGCGCAGAGCCGGGTGATCGAGACCGCGCTGTTCAATGCCTCGGTGCCCTACCGCGTGTACGGCGGCCTGCGCTTCTTCGAGCGCGCCGAAATCAAGCATGCGCTGGGCTACCTGCGGCTGCTGGAGAACAAGGACGACGACACCAGCTTCCTGCGCATCGTCAACTTCCCGCCGCGCGGCATCGGCGCGCGCAGCATCGAGCTGCTGCAGGACGCGGCGCGCGCGGCCGGCCACTCGCTGCACGACGCGGTGAGCGCGGTCGGCGGCAAGGCCGGCGCCAACCTGTCGGCCTTCGTCGCCAAGATCGACGTGCTGCGCGAGCAGACCGTGGGCATCTCGCTGCGCGAGATCATCGAGCTGGTGCTCGACCACAGCGGCCTGATCGAGCACTACAAGGCCGACCGCGAAGGCGCCGACCGGGTGGAGAACCTGGAAGAACTGGTGAACGCGGCCGAGAGCTTCGTCACCCAGGAAGGCTTCGGCCGCGACGCGGTGGCGCTGCCGGTCGACGAACTGCGCCAGTCGCCCGCGAGCCAGGGGCTGAACCCCAACCTGCCGGTCCTCGACGAGCCGCTGGCCCCCGATGCCGAGACCGGCGAGACGCTGAGCCCGCTGGCGGCCTTCCTCACGCATGCGGCGCTGGAGTCGGGCGACAACCAGGCCCAGGCCGGCCAGGACGCGGTGCAGCTCATGACCGTGCACGCGGCCAAGGGCCTGGAATTCGACTGCGTGTTCATCACCGGCATGGAAGAGGGCCTGTTCCCGCACGAGAACTCGATGAGCGACCACGACGGCCTCGAGGAAGAGCGCCGCCTGATGTACGTGGCCATCACCCGCGCGCGCCAGCGCCTGTACCTGAGCCACTCGCAGACCCGCATGCTGCACGGCCAGACCCGCTACAACCTCAAGAGTCGCTTCTACGACGAGCTGCCCGAGGCCGCGCTCAAGTGGCTCACGCCCAAGAACCAGGGCTTCAAGCCCTCGGCCTTCGGCTACGGCGGCGGCTACGGCAGCACACGCGCCGGCACCGGCGGCGGCGGCTTCAGCCCCGACGCCTTCGCCAGCCCCCCGGTCCCGCCGCAGAAAGTCGCACCCTCCCACGGCCTGCGCTCGGGCATGCAGGTCTTCCACAACAAGTTCGGCGAAGGCACGGTGCTGGCGCTGGAAGGCAGCGGCGACGACGCCCGCGCCCAGATCAACTTCCCGCGGCACGGGGTGAAGTGGCTGGCGCTGTCGGTGGCGAAGCTCACGCCGGTCTGAGCCGCCAGCAGCGCCCACCATCGGCGATGGTTGAGCGCTTGCAGCGCACTCTGTTCCAGGGACACCGCAGGACCGGCTCCGCCGGCCTGCCGGTGTCGCCCCCCTGAAAGGGGGGAAGGACGCAGCCACACGAAGTGGGCAAGTCCTCCGGGGGGTCAGTCAATAAAGCTGTCGCGGAACGTGAACCACGTGCTCGTGAAGAACATCGACGCCATCACCAGCGCCCCGCCCACCATCAGTGCACCGCCGGCCGCGGCCGCGCCGCCGCCGACCAGCGCCGCGAACAGCGTGGCCACCAGGCTCAGCACGATGCCCGAGCCGATGAAGACGCCGATCCAGGTCAGGCCGAAGACGAACATCGCGCCGAAATTCCGGAAGCAGGCGATGAAGCTGAAGAACAGGCTCTTGGTCGGCGGCACGCCGTGCCAGTGCACCAGCGCCGGCGCGTGCCAGAAGGCCAGCGACAGCGGCAGGTACAGCGCCATGGCGATCCACAGCGCGGCCTGGAACGAACCCGACTCGGCCATCTCGCGGCTCACGGTCTCGCCCATCAGGTAGACCCGTGCGAACTGGCCGCCGTCGGCCAGCGCCGACACGCCCATCACCAGCAGGAACAGCACCGCATAGAGCGCGCCCAGCACCAGCATCGGGCGGATGCCGCTGCGGGCGGCGCTCAGCGCGGCCAGCAGCACGGCGGCGGCCGGCGGCTTCTGGCCCGGTTCGGCCTTGGCGGCTTCGGCGCTGGCGGCCATCAGGCCCAGCGTCATGGTGGGCAGCAGCATCAGCGCCAGGGCGGTGCCGACCAGCGGCAGCTGCGAGGCGATCGACACCATCGCCATGAAGAAGAAGAACAGCGAGGCGAAGGCCAGCGGCCGCTTGGTGAAGGTCTGCAGTCCGCTGCGGACCCAGGTCGCACCCGTGCGGGCCGGGACTATGTTGAGTTTCATCGAATCCGATCAGGAGGTCGCCAGCGCAGCCGGCTGCGCGGGCGCCTGCAGCGCCAGCGGATCGCGGGCCCGCTCGCGCAGCACCCGCTCGAAATGCGTGGGATCGTGCGCCTGCAGCATGCTGGCCTCGCGCGGCAGGTGGAAATCCCAGAGGCGCGAGATCCAGAAGCGCAGCGCGGCCGCGCGCAGCATCGCGGGCAGCAGCGTGCGCTCGGCGCCGGTCAGCGGGCGCACCGCGAGGTAGGCCGCGAGCAGCGCATCGGTGCGCGCCGGATCGGGCCGGCCGGTCGGCAGGTCGATCGCCCAGTCGTTGAGGCACACCGCCAGGTCGAACAGCCAGGTGTCGGTGCCGGCGAAATAGAAGTCGAACACGCCGCTGAGCCGGGGCGCGGCACCGTCGGTGCCGGCCTCGAACATCGCGTTGTCGCGAAACAGGTCGGCATGCACCGGCCCGCGCGGCAGCGCGGCGTAGGCCGAGGAGGCGGCCACGTGGTTCTGGTAGGCCAGCTCGGCGCGCAGCAGCGCCGCCTGTGGCGCCTCGAGGTAGGGCAGCACCACCGGTGCGGTGTCGTTCCACCAGCCCAGGCCGCGCAGGTTGGGCTGAATCCGGTCGAAGTCGCGGCCCGCCAGGTGCATGCGCGCCAGCCAGTGGCCGAGTTCGGCGCAGTGCGCGGCGTCGGGCGCGAGTTGGCTGTGGCCGCTCAGGCGCTGCACCACGGCGGCCGGCTTGCCCGCCACCTTGTGCACCAGTTCGCAGGGCGCGTCGGCCGCAGGGGCGAGCGGCCCCGCCTTGGCCGGCGTCACGGCCGGGTCGGCCATGGGCTCGGGCACCGGGATGCCGCGGGCGGCCAGGTGCTTCATCAGGCACAGGTAATAGGGCAGCTGTTCGGGGCCCAGGCGCTCGAACAGCGTCAGCACGTACTCACCCTGGTCGGTGCTGGCGAAGTAGTTGGTGTTCTCGATGCCGCCCTGGATGCCCTTGAGCGCCTGCAGGGCCCCCAGGCCCAGGCGCTGCACGAGCGCGTTCGCTTCGTCGAAACCGACGTCGGTGTAGACCGCCACGCCGCTCAGAACTTCATCAGGTTCCAGACGCGGGGGCCGTTGCCGCCGCTGCTGGTCTCGGCCTGGCCCTGGCGCGAGCGGCCACCGTCGTTGGGTAGCACCTCGTAGGAGGGCACGTTGGCCTTGGGCTGCACCGTGATGCTCTGGGTCTGGCCGCCGTAGCGGACCTCGTCGACGCTGGCGCCGCCGTCTTCCACGTGGATGTTCTCGATCTTCTGGTTGCGGCGTCCCTCGGCCTTTTCTTCCTGCTTCTGCTGGTCGGCGGTGGGGGCCGGCTGCGGCGCGGGCTGGGCCTGCACGGCGGCCACGGGGACGGCGCAGATGAACGCCAGCGTCAGGGCGTGGCGAAGGAGGAAGGAGGTGGTGGGGGCCATGCCCCGATTGTAGGTGCGCGGCCGTATCCCGTCTGTCAGCGCGGGGCGCTTTCGGCTGTCTGGCGACGGCGCGGCGGGCGGACGCGCGGGCCGGGCAAAATGGGCCGATGACCGACAAGAAAACGCTGCTGCTCGTGGATGGTTCGAGCTACCTCTACCGCGCCTTCCACGCCATGCCCGACCTGCGGGCCGTGCCCGGCGACCCCAAGAGCCCGGCCACCGGCGCCATCCGCGGAATGATCAACATGATGAGCGCGCTGCGCCGCGAGGTGCGCGCCGACTACGCGGCCTGCGTGTTCGACGCGCCCGGCCGGACCTTCCGTGACGACTGGTACCCCGAGTACAAGGCCAACCGCTCGCCCATGCCCGACGACCTGCGCAGCCAGATCGACCCGATCCACGAGATCGTGCGGCTCTTGGGCTGGCCGGTGCTGACCGTGCCCGATGTCGAGGCCGACGACGTGATCGGCACGCTGGCCAAGATCGCCGCCGCGCAGGGCGTCGAGGTGATCGTCTCCAGCGGCGACAAGGACCTGAGCCAGCTGGTCGATGCGCACATCACGATCATCGACACCATGAACGGCAAGAAGCGCGATGTGGCCGGCGTGACCGCCGAGTTCGGCGTGCCGCCCGAGCTGATGATCGACTACCAGACGCTGGTGGGCGACACGGTCGACAACGTGCCCGGCGTGCCCAAGGTCGGGCCCAAGACCGCCGCCAAGTGGCTGCTCGAATACGGCTCGCTCGACGCGCTGATCGAGCGCGCGGCCGAGGTCAAGGGCGCGGCCGGCGAGAACCTGCGCCAGGCGCTGGACAAGCTGCCGCTGAGCAAGCGCCTGGTGACCATCCGCACCGACTGCGACCTGGCCGCACATGTGAGCGGACTGCCCTCGCTCGACGGCCTGCCGGTGGGCGCGCCGCAGGTCGAGCTGCTCAAGCCGCTCTACGAGACCTACGGCTTCAAGAGCCTGGTCAAGGCGCTCGAGGCGCAGGCGGTGCCGCCCGAGCTGATCGAGGAAGAGAACGCGAAGAAAAAGAAGAGTGCGAAGAAGGACACCGACCAGGGCGGCCTGTTCGACGAGCCTTCGGAACTCGCTGCGCTGGAAGCCGCGGCGCCCGCGAGCAACCTCCGGTACGACACGGTCACGAGCTGGGAACAGTTCGACGCCTGGCTCGTGAAGCTCGAAGCCGCCGAACTCGCGGCCATCGACACCGAGACCACCTCGCTCGACGAGATGGTGGCGCAGATCGTGGGCCTGAGCTTCAGCGTCGAGCCCGGCGAGGCGGCCTACATCCCGCTGGCGCACAACTACCCCGACGCGCCCGTGCAGCTGCCCCTCGACGAGGTGCTGGCGAAACTCAAGCCCTGGCTCGAGAACGGCGCGAAGAAGAAGCTGGGCCAGCACATCAAGTACGACCGCCACGTGTTCGCCAACCACGGCATCGAGGTGCAGGGCTACGCCCACGACACCATGCTGCAGAGCTACGTGCTCGAGGTGCACAAGCCGCACGGGCTGGCCAGCCTGGCCGAGCGCCACCTGGGCCGCAGCGGCATCTCCTACGAAGACCTGTGCGGCAAGGGCGCGCACCAGATCCCGTTCAGCCAGGTCGACATCGCCAAGGCGGCCGAGTACTCCTGCGAGGACAGCGACCAGACGCTGGATGTCCACCGCGTGCTCTGGCCCCAGCTGCAGGCCGACGACAAGCTGCGCTTCGTCTACCAGCTCGAGATGGATTCGAGCGAGGCGCTCTACCGGGTCGAGCGCAACGGCGTGCTGATCGACGCGCCCATGCTGGCCTCGCAGAGCCACGAGCTCGGCACGCGCATCATGGAACTCGAGCAGCAGGCCTACGAGATCGCGGGCCAGCCCTTCAACCTCGGTTCGCCCAAGCAGATCGGCGAGATCTTCTTCACCAAGCTGGGCCTGCCGGTGGTCAAGAAGACGCCGAGCGGCGCGCCCAGCACCGACGAGGAAGTGCTGGAGAAGCTGGCCGAGGACTATCCGCTGCCGGCCAAGATCCTCGAGCACCGCGGCCTGTCCAAGCTCAAGGGCACCTACACCGACAAGCTGGGCCAGCTGGCGAATCCGCGCACCGGCCGCGTCCACACGCACTACGCGCAGGCGGTGGCGGTCACGGGCCGGCTCAGCAGCAACGACCCCAACCTGCAGAACATCCCGATCCGCACGCCCGAAGGCCGGCGCGTGCGCGAGGCCTTCGTGGCGCCCGCGGGCAGCGTGATCGCGAGTGCCGACTACTCGCAGATCGAGCTGCGCATCATGGCCCACATCAGCGGCGATGCCTCGCTGCTGCGCGCCTTCACCGAAGGCATCGACGTGCACCGCGCGACCGCGGCCGAGGTCTTCGGCAGCACGCCCGAGGAGGTGTCGAGCGAGCAGCGCCGCTATGCCAAGGTGATCAACTTCGGCCTGATCTACGGCATGAGCAGCTTCGGCCTGGCGAAGAACCTGGGCATCGAAACCAAGGCCGCGGCCTCCTACATCGAGCGCTACTTCGCGCGCTACCCGGGCGTGAAGGCCTACATGGACGAGACCAAGGCGCTCGCCAAGGAGCAGGGCTACGTCGAGACCGTGTTCGGCCGGCGCCTCTACCTGCCCGAGATCAACTCGCCCAACGGCCCGCGCCGCGGCGGCGCCGAGCGCGCGGCCATCAATGCGCCCATGCAGGGCACGGCGGCCGACCTGATCAAGCTCAGCATGGTCAAGGTGCAGGACGTGCTCGAGGCCGAAGGGCGCGGCACCAAGATGATCATGCAGGTGCACGACGAACTGGTGTTCGAGGTGCCCGAGGCGGAAGTCGAATGGGTGCGCACCGAAGTGCCGCGCCTGATGGCCGGCGTGGCCGATCTCAAGGTGCCGCTGCTGGCCGAGATCGGCGTCGGTCCGAACTGGGACAAGGCGCATTGAGCCTGAGGCCTGCCTTCACCATGGCGGCCGCCCTGCTGGGGCTGGCCGCTGGGCCCGCCATTGCGCAGCCGGCCGTGAAGGTGCCGCCCACCGGCGTGCGCCAGTGCCTGGGCTTCCAGCCGGACGGCTGGCCCGCGCCCCAGGCCTGCGCCGAGGCCGGCGCGTTGAAGCTGGTGCCCAAGCAGGACGGCCTGCAGGGTGCGGGGCCGATGGCCTACGAGGCCGTGCCGGGGCAGCCGCTGACCGCCTGCGTGCGCGACCGCGTGTCCGGCCTGGTCTGGGAAGGCAAGCCCGACAGCGGCAAGCCGCCCTGGCCCGTGCGACGCGACGGCCCGGAGGGCTCGCCCCGCTTCGACACCGCGGGCTACGGGCCGCAGAACCAGCCGGTGCCCGGCAGCCGCGGCCACAGCGAGGCCTATTCCTTCCACCGCGATGGCCGGCCGGGCGGGGCGCTGGCCTATGTGGCGGAGGTCAATGCGGCCCGGCTGTGCGGGTACGCGGACTGGCGCTTGCCCACGGTGGCCGAACTGCATGGCCTGGTCGACCTGGGCAAGCCGCGGACGTCCGACGTGCGCCCCACGCGGCCGCTGGCCGAGCAGGCGCTCATCGACGCGCGCTGGTTCCCCCACACCGTGCCGGCGGTCTACCTGAGCTCGGAGTGGCGCGACGACACCAGCGTCTGGTGCGTGAACTTCGAGAACGCCCATGTCTACGACTGCGACCCCGAGATGGCGCGCAAGCCGTCGCCGCTCTTCGTGCGCCTGGTGCGGGGCCCGGCCGTGCCGACGACCGAGCGCTGGCGCGCGTTGCCCGACGAGCGCGGCGTGGCGGGCGGCGCGGTCGAGGATCGCCACACCGGCCTGGTGTGGCGCCGCTGCGCCGAGCCGCAGGCCTGGAACGGCCGGCGCTGCACCGGGACGGCCCGGCGCTACGACGATGTGCAGGCCCTGCAGCGCGCCAGCGGGGAAGCGGGCTGGCGCCTGCCCACGATCAAGGAAGTCAACAGCCTGGCACAGCGCGAAGCCGAGCGCTTCGCGTTCCCCGACACCGGCTTCCCGGCCCCGGGCGACGAGGCCCGGCGCGTGGGCCACTGGTCGTCCACCGTCTGCGATGCGCGCCCCGAAACACCGTCCGCGCGGGCCTCGGTCAGCGCCTGGGTGCTGAGCGAGGACGGCGCGATCCTCTGCGAGTCGCGCATCCGGCACCTCGGGGTCCGGCTGGTGCGCGAGTGATGACGAACTGAGCCCCATCCCCATGCGCCTGCGCCACATCGAGGTCTTCAACGCCATCATGCTCACCGGCAGCGTGAGCGCGGCGGCGCGGCTGATCAACATCACGCAGCCGGCCGTGAGCCGCACGCTGCAGCATGCCGAGCTGCAGCTGGGCTTCCCGCTGTTCGAGCGCGCCAAGGGCCGGCTGGTGCCCACCACCGAGGCGCTCACGCTGTACCCGCACATCGAGCGTCTGTTCGCGCAGCTCGACGAGGTGCAGCGGCTGGCCTCGAACCTGCGCACCGCGGGCGACACCGGCGAGCTGCGCATCCTCAGCGTGCTCGCGCTGAGCTACGAGGTGCTGCCGCGCGCGCTCAAGATCTTCCGCGAGAAGCACCCGGGCGTGGCGGTGACGGTCGAGTCGCTGCACTCGCCGCAGATCCTGTCGGCCCTGCTGTCGCAGCAGGCCGACGTGGGCTTCGCCTTCAGCCCGGCCGTGCATCCCTCGCTGCTGCAGGAAACGCTGGCCGACAGCCGCATGGTGTGCATCGCGCCCAAGGGCATGCTGTCACGCGCGCTGGTGCGCAACGGTTCGGTGGCGCTGCACGACCTGGCCGAGCGCCCGGTGGTCGGCCTCGACAGCCGCGACCCGGTGGGCACCAGCCTGAGCCAAGCCTGCCGCCAGGCCGGCGTGGGCTTCCACCAGGCGGTGGTCACGGTGCAGACCTACCACGCGGCGCTGGCCATGGCGCACCACGGCCTGGGCGTGGCCCTGGTCGACGGCTGCACGGCCGCCTCGGCCGACCGAAGCAAGGTCGACGTGCTGGCGCTGGAACCGCACATCCCGGTGCCGATCCGCGCGCTGCGGCTCTCGGGCCGGCCCGACTCGGTGGTGGTGCGCGCGATCACGCTGGCGATGCGGCAGGCGATCGAGCAGATGGGGCGCGAGAACGGGTGAATGAGACTGCGGCGTTCCCGAACTCCGCCTTGACAGGCTCTGCCGGGCGCGGCGGTGCTTCGCCGCGTTCCTGACGCGAGGGCGCGCTGGCGCCAGCACTGGCGGTCATTGGCTTGAAATGCCTCTGAATTTGTCCGATATATAGGACGATTAAAAGATTTTTGATCGATGTATCAGACATTACTCGATGTTTGTCTTCCTGAGCAACCGATGTTCTTTCGTCGAAGAATGTCTGATATTCCAGGCAAATCCTTCTGAAGCGATTAAAGTATCGGACACCATGCCCAGAACCTTTCAGGCGCAGTTCCCGTCGATCGACAAGCAGGTGCGCGCATTGGCCGCGCGAATGCGCACGGCCCGGCTGCGCCGGCGCATCACCACCGTCCAATTCGCGGAGCGGGTGGGCATCTCGCGCGATACGCTCCATCGGCTGGAGTCGGGTGACCCCCACATCGCGTTCGGGACCTACATGCGTGCGCTGCGTGTCCTGGGCCTGGAGAAGGACATGGACGCCGTGGCCAGCGATGACGTCCTGGGCCGCAAGCTGCAGGACCTGGCGCTGGTTTCCCCCCGCACCCGACGGAGCGCGTCGCCTGCAAAGGCGCCGCCTGCCCATGGCGAAGAAGACTGAGCGCAGGTCGTACGAGGTCCATCTGGACGCGCCCGAATTCGGCCTGCGGCAGCAGGTCGGCACGCTGCACCGCCATGAGACCCGCACCGACGTGCCGCCGGCCTTCGAATACGCGCCGGCCTGGCTCCAGAGCGCGTCGTGCTTCATGCTCGATCCTCGGCTCGATCTCTACGGAGGCGAGCAGCATCCGCCCCGCGGAACAACGGCCTTCGGGATCTTCATGGACTCGGCGCCCGATCGCTGGGGTCGCGTCCTGATGGAGCGTCGGGAGGCCGTGGTCGCCCAGAGGGAAGGGCGCAAGATGCGCGCCCTGCAGGACCTCGACTTCCTGCTTGGCGTGCACGACCTGACGCGTTCCGGCGGGCTGCGCCTGCGTGCAGCGCCCGACCCTGCGCTGGCAAAGGCGGGCCGGGCGATCGCGCCGAATCCCTTCCTCGACGACAGCGCGCATGCGGCGCCTCCGGTGACCGATCTGCAGACCTTGGCGCATGTCAGCGCAATGCTCGAGGAGCCGGGTGTGGAGCGCATGCCGGAGTACGAACGTTGGCTGTCGATGCTCATCGCACCCGGCACCTCGCTGGGCGGCGCGCGGCCCAAAGCCAACTTCACCGAGACCGACGGTGCGTTGTGGATCGCCAAATTTCCCGCCCACGAGGATCGGCACGATGTCGGTGGCTGGGAGCACGTGGTGCACCAACTCGCTCGTCGCGCGGGCATCGCCGTGCCGGATTCCCGCGCACTCCGATTCGGCGAGGGCTACCGCACCTTCTGCGTGCGCCGCTTCGACCGCACGCCCGCCGGACGGCGCATGTATGCCTCGGCCATGACGATGCTGGAGCGGCAGGACGGCGAAGAGGGTGCGAGCTACCTGGACCTGGCCGAGTTCATCGCGGACAACGGGGCCAAGGGCCAGGTGGAGGCTGATCTGGCGCAGCTCTTTCGCCGCATGGTCTTCAACATCCTGGTCGCCAATCGGGACGACCACCTGCGCAACCACGGCTTCATCCGGGAGACCACGGGCTGGCGGCTCTCCGCCGCCTTCGACATCAACCCCAACCTTGCCAAGGCCGAGCATGCCCTGAGCATCGATGGGCACAACGCCTCGCCGGACATCGACGTCGCGCTGGCCACCGCCGAGCTCTACCGGCTCGACGCCGCCGCGGCCAGGGCCGTGCTCGACGAGGTGTCGAAGGTGGTCGGCACCTGGCGGGCCACGGCGGAAGCCCTGGGCATGGCCGGCACCGAGATGGCGCGAATGGCGCGGCTGTTCGAGTCCTGAGCAGGCCGCGGTTCACATTCACGCCATAATCCCGCCCCATGTCCACCCTGCGCCGCATCACCCTCCTGCACCGTTGCGTGCTGGCGTGGTTCCTGCTGTCGCTGGGCGTGGCGGTCGCCGCGCCCATCGTGCATCCGCAGGCGATGGAGCTGGTGTGCTCGACGGCCGGCATGATCAAGGTGATCGTGCAGACCGACGATGGCGCGCAGGAGCTTGGGACCGTCGGCACCGACTGCCCCTTGTGCCTGTTGGCCGGCGCGCCGCCGCCCACCCTCGCGCCGATGAAGGTCGCGGCACCGCTGCCGCTGGCCCGTGCGGTGCAGTCGATCCCCGCGGCACGCATCGCCGCCGCCACCGCCGCGCCGCTGCCGGCGCGCGGGCCGCCCTCTCTTTCCTGAAGTCCCATCGCTGCATCCCCCGCGTGCCTTGACGGCGCGCGTGCGGCTGCACCTTCGAGGGTCCGCGACCGTCCGATCCCGCATCGGCGGCCTCGCGGCAAGCGACTGCACAGCGCGCGGTCGCGTTCTTCAGTGAGTGAGTGTTTTCCATGTCCCGTTCTTCTTCCCTCGATCGCGCCCTGCGCGCGCGTCGTTCCCTTCTGGCCGCCGCATCGCTGATGGCCTGTGCCGGCGCGATGGCCCAGTCCGCCACCGCCTCGCTGCCGCAGGTCGAGGTCTCCGACGACGCCCCGCGCGGCAACGGCCGGCTCAACCTCGACACGCCGGCCGAGACCGGCAGCCGGCTCGGCCTGAGCGTGCGCGAGACGCCGGCCTCGGTCACGGTGGTCAACCGCGCCACCATCGATGCGCGCGGCGCGCTGGACACGCAGGAGATCCTGCGCGCCGTGCCCGGCATCACCGCGCACAACGCGCCGGGCTCGATCGGCGTGAGCTACCGCGGCTTCGGCAGCGGCTCGCTGTCGCAGATGTTCAACGGCATCAACGTGCAGTACTCGATCGCGGCGCGGCCGGTCGACAGCTGGATCTACGACCGGGTCGAGGTGATCGGCGGGCCGTCGAGCTTCTTGTTCGGCGCGGGCGGCGTGGGCGGCTCGATCAACTACATCACCAAGCTCGCAGAGCGCAGCGATTTCTCCGAAGTGCAGCTGCGCGCCGGCAGCAACGACTTGAAAGAGGCCTCGCTCGGCCTCAATCGCCGCATCGCAGGCGACGGCGGTGCCGGCAGCCACTACCTGCGCATCGACCTCAACCACCGCGACACCGGCAGCTGGACCGACGGCACCGATGCGCGCTCGACCCAGCTGGCCGCCTCGCTGCTGTCGGACCTCGGCGGCGGCCTGACCCACACGCTGGCCTACGAGTACCAGAAGGAACAGGTCGACCGCCCCTACTGGGGTACGCCGGTGCTCAATCCGGCCCTCGGTACGCTGAGCGTCGACCCGGCCACGCGCTTCAAGAACTACAACAGCGCCGACGGCATCTACGCGCAGGAAGTGCAGTGGCTGCGCTCGATCACCGAGCTGCGCGCCAGCGACACGCTGCAGTTCAAGAACACCTTCTACGTCTACGACGCGCTGCGCGACTACCGCAACGTCGAGAGCTACCGCTTCAATGCGAACAACAGCGCGGTGATCCGTTCGGGCGCGCTGCTGCAGCGCCATGACCAGACGATGGTGGGCGACCGCCTCGACGGGCTCTATCAAGGCAGCCTCGCTGGGCTGCGCAGCGATTGGTCCTTCGGGCTCGACCTGAGCCGCAACCGGCAGACGCGCTTCCCCAACAGCCTGCCGGCCACCGTGAGCACGGTGAACCCCTACCAGTTCACGACCGAGAACTTCTTCAACGTGCCGGGCATGCAGCCGGGCTTCAACCCCGACCGCAACAACGAGATCCAGACCACCGCGCTCTACCTGGAGAACCGCACCGCGCTGCGGCCTGCGCTCAACCTCGTGACGGCGCTGCGCCATGAGCGCATCGACCTCGAGCTCACCAACCAGCGCGCGGTCACGGCCGCCAGCCCCGCGAGCTTCAGCCGCAGCTACAGCCCGACCACCGGCCGCATCGGCCTGGTCTGGGACTTCGCGCCCGGCGCCAACCTCTATGTGCAGTACGCGACCGCGGCCGACCCGCCCTCGGGCGTGTTGTCGACGGCCTCCTTCTCCGACGTGATGAACAACAGCGAGCTCACGACCGGGCGCCAGTTCGAGATCGGCAGCAAGCTGGACTTCTGGCAGGGCAAGGGCACGGCCACCGTGGCGGCCTACGACATCACGCGCAAGAACATCGCCACGCAGGATCCGAACAACAGCGCGCTGACCGTGCTGGTGGGCCAGCAGTCGGCACGCGGCGTCGAAGTGGCGGTGGGAATCCAGCCCACGGCGCAATGGTCGCTGCAGGGCAACTTCACCTATGTCGACGCGCAGTACGACCAGTTCCGCCAGGGCGGCGTGTCGCTGGCCGGCAAGACGCCGACCAACACGCCCTCGACCGTGGCGAACCTCTGGGTGTCGTATGCGATCACGCCGGCCGTGCAGGCCAGCGTGGGCGTGCGCCACGTCGGCAAGGTCTATGCGGACGCCGCCAACACCATGAGCTGGCCGGCCTACACGCTGCTCGACCTGGGCCTGAGCTGGAAGATCAACCGGTCGGTCACGCTGGTCGGCCGCGTGCGCAACGCCACCGACAAGCTCTATGCGGCCAACGTGAGCAGCACCCAGGCCTACCTCGGCGCGCCGCGCACCGCCGACCTCACGCTGCGCGCGGCGTTCTGAAGAGGGCGACGCGATGCTGCCCCATGCCAAACGCTGGCTGTTCCTGGTCCACCGCTGGCTGGGCATCGTCGCGTGCGCCTTCTTCGCGATGTGGTTCGTCTCGGGCGTGGTGATGATGTACGTGGGCTACCCCAAGCTCACGGCCGAGGAGCGGCTGCAGCACCTGCCGCCGCTCGATGCCTCGGCGCCGCTGATGGGCCCGCGGCAGGCGCTCGATGCGGCGGGCCTGCAAGGGCCGCTGCAGTCGCTGCGCCTGGCCGCGGCCAGCGGCGGCCGCGCGGTGTACCTCGCGGTGCCGGCGCAAAAGCGCGCCTCGGTGGTGATCGACGCGCAGACCGGTGCCGTGCTGCGCGAGGTCGACCCGGCGCGCGTGCTGGCCAGCGCACGCGCCTATGCGGGCCCCGGCGTGGCGCTGCACGCCGACGGCACCATCGACGAAGACGCCTTCAGCCATTCGCGCGGCCTCGATGCGCACCGGCCGCTGCACCGCGTGCAGCTCGACGACCCCGCCGCCACCCGGCTCTACATCTCGGGCACCACCGGCGAGGTGGTGCGCGACGCGCCGCGCGCCGAGCGGCTCTGGAACTACGTGGGCGCCTGGATGCACTGGCTCTATCCCTTCCGCGGCAACGTCTTCGATCCCTACTGGGCCGACATCGTGAACTGGCTGTCGATCCTGGGCATCGTGGCCACGCTCGCGGGCACAGTCGTCGGCGTCATGCGCTGGCGCTTCGCCGGCCGCTACAAGAGCGGCTCGCGTTCGCCCTACCGCGGCTTCATGATGCGCTGGCATCACATCACCGGGCTGCTGTTCGCGCTGGTCACGCTGACCTGGATCTTCAGCGGCCTGATGTCGATGAACCCCTGGCGCATCTTCGACAGCGGCGCGCCCGCGCTGCGCGTGGCGGCAATGAACGGCGGGCCGCTGCTGATCGGCGAACGCGACGCGGCGCCCGCGGTGCTGCTGGCCGCGGCTGGGCGCGAAGTGCGCGAGCTGCAATGGGAACGGGTCGACGGCCGCACGCTGGTGCTGGCCCGCGGCGCGGCGGGTCGGCCACTGCTGCTGTCGTCCGGAGGCGAGCGGACGACGATCGATGAGACGGCATTGAAGGCGGCCGTGGCGCGCCTGCTGCCCGATGCGGTCGCGCGCATCGAGGTGCTCCGGGCCTACGACCTCCACTACTACGCACGCGATGCCCACACCATGATGGGCGGCACCGAGAAGCCGCTGCCCGTCTGGCGCGTGGTGTTCGACGATGCGAACAAGACCTGGGTGCATGTCGATCCTTCGACCGGCGCCGTGCTGGGCCGCAGCGACCGCACGCGGCGCGCGAGCCGCTGGCTGTTCGCGATGCTGCACAGCTGGGACTGGCTGCCGCTGCTCGAGCGCCGGCCGCTGTGGGACATCGTGCTGGTGCTGCTGAGCCTGGGCGGCGCGGCGTTGAGCCTGACCGGCGTGGTGATCGGCTGGCGTCGGCTGGGCAAGAAGCTCGGAGCCGCGAGAGCTTAGGCGCGCAGTGCTTCAGCGATGCGCTGCGCCGAACCGAAGGCCAGCGTGAAGCCCAGCGCGCCGTGGCCGGTGTTGAACAGCATGTTGGCCGGTGCGGCCGCGCGCCGGCCGATGATCGGCAGGCCGGTGGGCGTGGCCGGGCGCATGCCGGTCCAGGGGCTCAGGTCGTCGAAGCGCTCGATCTGCGGGAACACCGCGCGCGTGGCCGCGGCCAGCGTCTGGATGCGGTCGGCGGGGATGCGCGTGTCCTCGCCCACCAGTTCGGCCATGCCGGCCACGCGCAGCCGCGAGCCGATGCGCGCGAACACCACCTTGCGCGCGCTGTCGGTCACGCTCACGCGCGGCGCGGCGCCCACGGCCTCGTCCACCTCCAGCGTGATGCTGTAGCCCTTGAGCGGGTACACCGGCAGCGAGCTGCCGAGCTTGCGCCCCAGCCGGTGCGAGGCCGTGCCCAGCGCCATCACGAAGGCATCGGCCTCGACCGCGCCCGCAGTGCCGGTGCGCACCGCGGCCACGCGGTTCTGGCGGATCTCGAAGCCCTGCACCTCGGTGCCGAGCAGGAAGCGCACGCCGCGTGCGCGCAGTGCCTGTTCCAGCGCCAGGCAGACCTTGAGGCAATCGGCCGCGCATTCGCTGGGCGTGTGGACCGCGCCCGCGATGCGTGCCTGGTAGCCGGCCAGCGCCGGCTCGATCGCCACGCAGGCTTCGGGCGTGACCAGCGTCTGCGCGCTGCCCATGCGGCGCTGCAGCTCGACCTGGCGGCGCGCGCCCTCGAGGCCCTGGGCGTTCTGATAGAGCACCAGCTTGCCGGTGGCGGAGAAGTCGCAGTCGGGCGCGAGCTCGGCGCGCATGGCCTCGAAGCCCAGGCGGCTGGCCGCGGCCAGCGTGAGCAGCGCGGCCGTGCTCTCGCGCGAGGTCTGGGCGTTGCAGGCGGCCATGAACTCGATGCCCCAGCGCCACTGCAGCGGGTCGAGCCGAGGCCGCAGCTTGAGCGGGGAGTCGGCGGCCAGCAGCAGCTTGGGCAGCTGCTTCCAGATCGAGGGATCGGCCAGCGGCTGCACGTAGGAGTAGCTCAGCTGCGCGCCATTGCCGCCGCTCGCGCCCGCGCCGGGGGCGGCACGGTCGATCACGGTCACATCATGGCCGTCCTGTAGAAGCTGCCAGGCCGTGGCGAGGCCCACGATGCCGGCCCCCAGCACGCACACGCGCATGGCTCGTCCTTTTCCTGTTCGTTGTTGTCGATGCTGCAATGCCGCAACTCTAGGCGCGACGAGGCAATCGTGGAAATGCCAAAAGCACCCACACCCATAGCCGGAACGCATGGGTGGCCCCATGCATAACTTTGAGGCATGGGGCAGGGCGCAAAAGGAATGATGGCTTTTTCGTGACAGCTTCCTACACTGGCTGTCCGCGTCGGTCTTCGACGTCCTCCCCACCCGAACATTGAAAGGGCTCGCATGAAACTCTCCGTACTGATGGCTGCCATCCTGTTGACCGCCACCGGCGCCCAGGCGGCCGACACGTTGGCGAAGATCGCCGCGGCGAACAAGATCACGATGGCCTATCGCGAATCGTCCGTGCCCTTCAGCTACCTGGACGGCCCGAGCAAGCCCATCGGTTTCTCGGTCGACCTGTCGAACGCGATCGCGGCGGAAGTCAAGAAGAAGCTCAACAAGCCGAACCTCGAGATATCGTGGATGGCCGTGACCTCGCAGAACCGCATCCCACTGCTGCAGAACGGCACGGTCGACGTCGAGTGCGGCTCGACCACCAACAACAGCGCGCGCGGCAAGGACGTGTCCTTCGCGATCAATCACTTCTACACCGGCACCCGGCTGCTGGTGAAGACGAATTCGGGCATCAAGAACTACGCCGACCTCAAGGGCAAGAAGGTGGCGATCACCACCGGCACCACCAACATGCTGGTGGTGCGCAAGTACAACGAGGACAAGAAGCTCGACATCGACATCGACATCGTGTCGGCCAAGGACCATGCCGACGCGCTGCTGCTGGTCGAGAGCGACCGCGCCTCGGCCTTCGCGATGGACGACATCCTGCTGTACGGGCTGCGCTCCAACTCCAAGAGCCCGGCCAGCCTCGAGGTGGTGGGCGACGCGCTGCAGGTCGAGCCCTACGCCTGCATGCTGCCCAAGGACGACCCGCAGTTCAAGGCGCTGGTCGACGGCGTGATCGTCGGCCTGATGAAGTCGGGCGAGTTCGAGAAGCTCTACACCAAGTGGTTCCTGGGCCCGATCCCGCCCAAGGGCCTGCCGGTCGGCCTGCCGCTGAGCGACGAGCTGCGCGAGAACATCAAGACGCCGAGCGACAAGCCGGCGACCTGATGCGGGGGTGACTGACATGACGCAGGTGGTCGGCATCCTGGGAGGCATGGGCCCGGCGGCGGGCGCCGACTTCGTGCGGCTCTTCGTCGACGCCTGTGCCCAGCACATGCGCGCGGCGGGCGAGCCGGTGCGCGACCAGTCCTTTCCCGAGCACTGGCTCGCGCAGGTGCCGGTGCCCGACCGCAGCGGCGCGCTCGAGCGCACGGGCGAGGGCGCGCACCAGCCGCTCGAGCCGATGCTGCAGGCGCTGGGCCGGCTGGCCGCGCTGGGCAGCCGCGCGGTCGCGATCGCCTGCAACACCGCGCATGCCTGGCACGCCACGCTACAGCAGCGCTTTCCGCAGATCGAGTTGCTGCACGTGGCGCGCGAGGTCGCGGCCCACCTGTCGGCCCGCGGCGAGACCCAGGTCGCGCTGATGGCGACCGAAGGCACCTACCGCGTGCGCCTCTACGAACAGGCGCTGGCCGACAGCGGCCTGCCATGCCACCTTCCGACGGCCGAGGAGCGCCGCATGCTGATGCGCGGCATCTACGAGGGCGTGAAGGCCGGCGACCTGCCGCTGGCCGAGGCGCTGTTCTCCGAAGTGGCCCTGCGGCTCTCGCAGCGCCACGGCGACGTGGCCATCGTCATGGGCTGCACCGAGGTCCCGCTGGGCCTGCAGGGCGCGGCGGCGGTGCATGGGCTCAAGCTGGTCGATCCGGCCCGCGTGCTGGCATCCGCATTGGCGGAGCGCGCCTACGCCAGGGCTTAGGGATCTGCCCTACATTGCAGCAGCGCCCCTCGCGGCGCACGCCTGCCGGTGCCCCCTCGCACCGCGCATCCCCCTTTGCAATGTCCCGTCCCTTCCCAGGAGTGAGCATGTCTTCCCTCGACGATCCGCGTTCCGATCTGCAGGCCGATTTCGATTCGCTGCGCCCCGGCGACAGCAGCGCGCAGGGCGCGACACGCCGCACCGCGCTCAAGGCCGCGCTGGGCGTGGGCTATGCCGCCGCCACGCTGCCGATCGCGGCGCAGACCGCCATCACGACCTCCGACGACGGCCTGCAGGCCGGCCCGATCAGCTACACCGTCGACGGCTTCAAGGTGCCGGCCTATGCGGCCGCGCCCTCGGGCAAGACCGGGCTGCCGGTGATCCTCGTGATCCAGGAAATCTTCGGCGTGCATGGGTACATCGCCGACACCTGCCGCCGCTTCGCCAAGCTGGGCTACCTGGCCATCGCGCCCGAGCTCTACGCGCGCCAGGGCGATCCCCGCAACTACACCGAGATCCCCAAGCTGCAGAGCGAGCTGGTGTCGAAGGTGCCCGATGCGCAGGTGATGGCCGACCTCGACGGCGCGCTGCAGTACGCGGCGCTCAATGGCGGCGACGTGTCCAAGGCCGGCATCACCGGCTTCTGCTGGGGCGGGCGCATCGTCTGGCTCTACGCCGCCACGGGCAAGGTCAAGGCCGGCGTGGCCTGGTACGGCCGACTGGTCGGGCAGGCCAGCGAGAACACGCCGCGGCACCCGGTCGACGTCGCAGCCGCGCTCAAGGCGCCGGTGCTCGGTCTTTACGGCGGCAGGGACCAGGGCATTCCACTCGACACTATTGATAAGGTAAAATCAATTCTGGCGACCGGATCGGACGCCGCCAGGATTTCGCAATTCGTCGTGTACCCCGAAGCGGGCCATGCCTTCCATGCCGATTACCGGCCGAGCTACCTCAAGGCGCCGGCCGAAGACGGCTGGCAGCGCGCACTGGCCTGGTTCAAAGCCAACGGCGTCGCCTGACCCTTCCAGGGGCGGGCGAACGCTCCCGCCGGCATGACGAAAAGCCGCCCTTCGGGGCGGTTTTTGTTGGGGGATCGAACCCGCGGGCATCGCGCCCGTGCACTGAGAGAACGCAAGAAGAACATCATGAATTTGCTGATCATCCTGGCCGCCACCCTGGTCGCGGGCATCGGAAGCGTCTGGGTCGCCGCACTGCTGATGCGTGTGGGCGTGCGCAGCTCGGGCGGCGTCAACCCGCAGCACCTGCTGAGCCTGGCCGCGGGCGCGCTGCTGGCCACGGCCTTCATGCACCTGCTGCCCGAAGCCTTCGAGAGTGGCATCGAGCCCGCGATGCTGTTCGCCGCGCTGTTGTTCGGCGTGGTGTTCTTCTTCCTGCTCGACAAGGCCGAACTCTGGCACCACGGGCACGAGCACAACGCGGCGGAAACGCAGGCCGACGCACACGACCACCACGGCCATGGCCACGCGCATGGCCACGCGCATGGCCACGCGCACGCCCATGCGCCGCGTTCCGGCGGCTGGGCCGTGCTCACCGGCGACAGCGTGCATTGCTTCGGCGACGGCATCCTGATCGCCTCGGCCTTCATCGCCGACATGCGGCTGGGCCTGGTGGCCGCGCTGGCGGTGCTGGCGCACGAGGTGCCGCACCACATCGGCGACCTGGTGGTGCTGCGCCAGACCTCGGCCAATCCGCGTGCGGCCTTCCTCAAGGTCTCGCTGGCCGGCACCATGACCGCGCTGGGCGGGCTCGCGGGCTGGTGGCTGGTCGACCAGCTGCATGGCTGGCTGCCGTACTTCCTGGTGCTGGCGAGCAGCAGCTTCATTTACGTGGCGCTGGCCGACCTGATCCCGCAACTGCAGAAGCAGCTGCCGGCACGCCAGACCTTCGCGCAGATCGCCTGGCTGGTGGTCGGCATCGTGCTGGTCACGCTGGTGAGCCGGCTCGCGCATGGCGGGCATGACCATGGCCATGCACATGGTGGCGCAGGACATTCGCACAGCGAAGCGGCGCCCGGCGCCGACCCCAAGCACTGAGCGGGATCGGGTTGCATGCGCGCGCGAACAGGCGCAGCATGGGTCACCTCATTCCGTTCTTGCTGGAGACCCGTGCCATGACCGCTGCCGACCCGCGCCCGCGCACCGTACCGCCCTTGCTGGCGGACGATGCCAACGACCTCGACGACGCCGAAGAGAGCCTGGGCGACAGCCTCGATGTGTCCGAGCCCTCGGCCACCGACGAACTGTCGGAGGAGACCGGCATCGACCTCAGCGATGCGAGCGAACTCGACGCCGACAACGTGCCGGCGGACGAAGAGCACGACCGGATCATGCAGGCGCCGGACTGAGGGCGCCACGCGTCTTCACGGGGCCGCGCAGAGCCGGCCCCGCCTCTCTCTCCCCGTTTGAGGCCGTGCGTGCGCCGCGGAAGCATCCGGCGGCGCATCGCTGATCAGGGCCGTGGCTCGTCGCCGGGTCGACGGCCCTGCGGCGGCTGCGGATGCTGCTGGCGCGCCTGCTGCTCCTGCGCCTGACGTCGCTGCTGCTGCTGGGCCTGCTCCTGCTGTTGACGCTGCGCCTGCTCCTGCTGGTGGCGCTGCTGCAGCTGGGCCTGTTGTTGTTGCTGCTGTTGTTGATGGGCCTGCTCGGCTTGCCGGCGCTGTTGCTCCTGTTGCTGCCGTTGTTGCTGTTGTTGCGCCTGCTGCGCCTGAGCTGCCTGCTGCCGCTGCTGCTCCTGTGATTGGCGTTGCCGCTCCTGGGCCTGTTGCTGCTGTTGTTGCTGCTGGCGACGCGCCTGCTCCTGTTGCTGCTGCTGTTGTTGCGCCTGCTGTGCCTGCTGCGCCTGCGCTGCCTGCTGCCGCTGCTGCTCCTGCGATTGGCGTTGCCGCTCCTGGGCCTGTTGCTGCTGCTGTTGCTGCTGGCGACGCGCCTGTTCCTGTTGCTGCTGTTGTTGCTGCCGCACCTGGTCCTGCTGCCGCGCCTGCGCGTCGATCTGCTGGCGCCGTGCCTGCTCCTGCTGTTGGCGCGCCTGTTGCTGCTGGTCCTGCTGTACCCGCTGCTGTTGCTGCTGGCGCACCTGTTCCTGCTGCTGCCGCTGGCGCTGCTGCTCCTGCTCGACCCGGGCCTGTTCGCCGCGGCGCTGCTGGTCGGCCGCCTGCTGCTGCCTGCGCGCCTCTTCCTGCTGGCCCTGCTGCTGGCGTTGCTGCAACTGCTGGTTCTGGGCCTGCATCTGCTGCTGGCGCTGCTGTTCCTGCTGCTGCCGCACCTGGTCGCGCTGGGCCTGCATCTGCTGGTCGCGCTGGCGGGCCTGCTGGTCCTGCAACTGCCTTTGTTGCTGTTGCTGTTGCTGCTGGAACTGCCGCTGCTGTTCCGCCTGCACCAGTTGTGCCGAAGGCTGGGGCTGCGGCGGCTGGGGCTGCGGCCGCGGTGCGGGTGCGTTGTTGTTGTAGACGTTGCGGATGTTGTTATTGACGATGGTCTCCGAACGCGAGACGTAGGTCGACTGGTTGTAGATCACGGCCGGCCGGGCGGGCGGGCGCTGTTCCGGCGGCCGGCCATCGGGCCGGCGCGGGTCGCGGCCGCGGTCGCCCCAGTTCATGCCCCAGGCATTCCAGCCCCAGTCGTGGCGCTGGATCGCGCTGCCCACCACCACGCCGAGCCCGAAGGTCAATGCGCCCGCGGTGGCGATCTGCGCGTTGCTGTAGCGCGGCTCGACATAGACGGGCGGCGGCGGGGCATAGGCATAGCCCGGGTACACGGGCACCGGCTCGCCATAGATCCGCTGCGGGTCGTAGCTGGGCACGTAGACCAGGTCGGGCTGGGCCGGCGCGATGGTGATCAGCTCCGGCGGCGCCTCGATGATCGGCGGCCCCGCATAGATCGGCTGCGCGTTGGGGTCGGCCCGGTACACCGGCGCGACCGTCGCCGCGGCCACCTTGAGCTGCGGCGTGCTCTTGAGCCGGCCCGCGCGCTGGGCGCGGGTGCGCATCACCTGCACCGCGTTGAGCACGTCGGTCGGGTCGTTGTAGTAGGCCTCACCCAGCGCGGTGGTCCAGGGCAGGTTCTTCGCCATCTGGTCGAGCACCGTGCGGAAGGCGGTCAGCGACTTGATGCTCGGGTCCCAGGGCTGGCGCTCCGCGGCGTCGGCCAGGGGGCCGGCCTTGAGCTGCGCGTTCTGCGCGAGCCAGAGGTCGGCGGCCGTGACCTGGTCCGGGTAGGTGGCGCCGGCCAGCACCTGCGCCACCAGCTTGTCGGGGTAGAGCGCGATCGGCGCGACCAGCTGGGTCAGCTGTTCGGCGGTGGGCGGCACGTAGG
>NZ_LZZW01000030.1:0-242500 GCF_014170375.1 Variovorax sp. UMC13
GAGCCGATGTAGTCGATGTAGCGCTTCCCGTTGGCGTCCCAGAAGTAGGCGCCCTGCGCGCGCTGGATGAAGCGCGGCGTGCCGCCCACGGCCTTGAAGGCGCGCACCGGCGAGTTCACGCCGCCGGGGATCACGGCGCTGGCGCGTTGGAAGAGGGTCTGGTTGTTGTCAGTGGTCATGTCTTGCGTAAGGTTCGATGGCGGCCCATTGCCCTCGAGGGGGCGATACCAGCGGCCCGGCAAAGCCGGTTCCGCGGTATCCCTGGCAATGGGCCGCCATCGAACCTTACGCAAGACATGACCACTGACAACAACCAGACCCTCTTCCAACGCGCCAGCGCCGTGATCCCCGGCGGCGTGAACTCGCCGGTGCGCGCCTTCAAGGCCGTGGGCGGCACGCCGCGCTTCATCCAGCGCGCGCAGGGCGCCTACTTCTGGGACGCCAACGGGAAGCGCTACATCGACTACATCGGCTCCTGGGGCCCGATGATCCTGGGCCACGGCCACCCGGCGGTGGTCGATGCGGTGCAGAAGGCGGTGCTCGAAGGCTTCTCCTACGGCGCGCCGACCGAGCGCGAGATCGAACTGGCCGAAGCCATCCTGGCGCTGGTGCCGTCGATGGAGATGGTGCGGCTCGTGAGCTCGGGCACCGAGGCCGCGATGAGCGCGCTGCGCCTGGCGCGCGGCGCCACCGGCCGCAAGCACATCATCAAGTTCGAGGGCTGCTACCACGGCCATGCCGACGCGCTGCTGGTCAAGGCCGGCTCGGGCCTGGCCACCTTCGGCCATCCGACCTCGGGCGGCGTCCCGCCCGAAGCGGTGCAGCACACGATCGTGCTCGAGTACAACAACATCGCCCAGCTCGAGGAAGCCTTCGCGCTGCACGGCAAGGACATGGCCTGCCTGATGATCGAGGCCATCGCGGGCAACATGAACTTCGTGCGCGCCACGCCCGAATTCGCCCGCCGCTGCCGCGAGCTCTGCACGCAGCACGGCGCGCTGCTGGTGTTCGACGAAGTGATGACCGGCTTCCGCGTGGGACTGCACGGCGCGCAGGGCGTGCTGGGCATCACGCCCGACCTCACGGTGCTGGGCAAGGTGATCGGCGGCGGCATGCCGCTGGCGGCCTTCGGCGGGCCGCGCGCCATCATGGAACAACTCGCGCCGCTGGGCCCGGTCTACCAGGCCGGCACGCTCTCGGGCAACCCGGTGGCCACGGCCTGCGGCCTGGCGACGCTCAAGGAGATCGCCAAGCCCGGCTTCTACGAGGCGCTGTCGGCCAAGACGCGCACGCTGGTCGCGGGCCTGAAAGCCGCGGCGGATGCCGAAGGCGTGCCCTTCAACGTCGACAGCGAGGGCGGCATGTTCGGCTTCTTCCTGATGAAGGACAAGCCACAGAATTACGGCACCGTGATGACCACCGACAACGCGAAATTCAACGCGCTGTTTCACGGATTGCTCGATCGCGGCGTGTACATTGCACCCGCGCTCTACGAGGCCGGCTTCGTGAGCGCTGCCCACAGCGACGAGGACATCGCTGCCACCATCGACGCCGCACGTCAGATCTTCCACGCATCCCAGCCATGAATTCCCTGCGCGCCCTGCCGCTCCTGAGTGCCCTCCTGCTGCCCGGCCTGGCGCTGGCGCAGTCCTTCGACCCGAAGGAAATCTGGATCAACCCCGGCTTCTACTCGGCGCACTTCGACAGCAACAAGGGCCTCGAGAACTCAAACTACGGGCTGGGCTTCGAGTACCCGCTGAGCGACGTCTACCGGCTCACGGCCGGCACCTTCCACAACAGCGACCGCCGGCAGTCGAACTACCTGGGCCTGTACGTGCTGCCCTTCGAGGTCTATGGCGTGCGGCTGGGTGCCGTGGTCGGCGGTTTCGACGGCTACCCCAACTACCGCAACGGCAACTGGTTCCCGGCCCTGATCCCCACCGCGGCGATCGAGGGCAAGAACTGGGGGCTCAACATCGCCTACGTGCCGACGATCAAGAACCGGCTGTACGGCGCGCTGACCTTCCAGCTCAAGTACCGCTTCAAGGACTGAGCCTGCACCGGCCGCTTGCGCGCCGAGGCGCGCAAGCGTTCAGTGCCGGAAGTGGCGCACGCCGGAGAGCACCATCACCACGCCGCGCTCGTCCGCGGCATCGATGACTTCCTGGTCGCGCATCGAGCCACCCGGCTGGATCACGCAGCTCGCGCCCGCATCCACCACCACGTCGAGGCCGTCGCGGAAGGGGAAGAAGGCGTCGCTGGCCACGGCGGTGTTTTTCAGCGACAGGCCCGCGTGCTCGGCCTTGATGCTCGCGATGCGCGCCGAGTCGAGGCGGCTCATCTGGCCCGCGCCCACGCCCATGGTCATCCCGTCGGCACAGAACACGATGGCGTTGCTCTTCACGTACTTCGCGACCTTCCAGGCGAACAGCAGGTCTTCGAGCTGCTGGGGCGTGGGTTGCTTCTTGCTGACCACCTTGAGCTCGCTGGCCGCGAGCTCGTGGTTGTCGGCGGTCTGGATCAACAGGCCCGAGCCGACGCGCTTGACGTCCATCGCGTTGCGGCCGTTGTCCCAGTCGCTGGTGCCGCCCTGGGGCAGCGCGATTTCCAGCACGCGCACGTTGAGCTTGGCCTTGGTGGCCTGGAACACTTCCAGCGCCTCGGGCGTGTAGCCCGGCGCCATCAGCACTTCGACGAACTGCTTGGCGATGGCCTGGGCGGTCTCTGCGTCGACCGGACGGTTGAAGGCGATGATGCCGCCGAAGGCCGAGGTCGGGTCGGTCTTGAAGGCCTTCGAATAGGCTTCCGCCGCATCCTTGCCGATGGCCACACCGCAGGGGTTGGCGTGCTTGACGATCACGCAGGCCGGCACGTCGAAGCTCTTGACGCATTCCCAGGCCGCATCGGCATCGGCGATGTTGTTGTAGCTGAGTTCCTTGCCCTGCAGCTGCTTTGCAGACACCAGCGAACCGGGCGCCGGATGCAGGTCGCGGTAGAAGGCGGCCTGCTGGTGCGGGTTCTCGCCGTAGCGCAGGTCCTGCACCTTGACGAAGCGGCCGTTGCTCTGCGCCGGGAACAGCGAGCGCGTCGGAGCGGGCTGGCCGATGCTGGCGTCGAAGTCGATGGCCGAGAGGTAGTCGCTGATCGCGCCGTCGTAGTCGGCGATGCGGTTGAAGGCGGCCACCGAGAAGGCGAACTTGGTCTTGTCGCTGAGCTGGCCGTCGGCCTTCAGTTCGGCCAGCGCCACCGCGTACTGCGAGGCGTCGGTGAGCACGCCCACGTCCTTCCAGTTCTTGGCCGCGCTGCGCACCATGGCCGGGCCGCCGATGTCGATGTTCTCGATCGCGTCTTCCAGCGTGCAGCCGGCCTTGGCCACGGTGGCTTCGAAGGGGTAGAGGTTGACGATCAGCAGGTCGATGGTGTCGATGCCGTGGGCCTGGATCGCCGCCACGTGTTCGGGCAGGTCGCGGCGCGCCAGCAGGCCGCCGTGGATCTTCGGATGCAGCGTCTTCACGCGGCCGTCGAGCATCTCGGGGAAGCCGGTGTGCTCGGCCACTTCGGTCACCGGCAGGCCGGCGTCGGCCAGCAGCTTGGCGGTGCCGCCGGTGGACAGCAGCTTCGTGCCCAGCGCATGCAGCGCCTGGGCGAATTCGAGGATGCCGGTCTTGTCGGAGACGGAAATCAGTGCGGTCAGTGCCATAGGGTTCTCAACAAAAGCAAAAGGGGCGGTGTTCTTTTTCGGGGACCACCGCGGAACCGGCTTGGCCGGGCCGCCGGTGGTGCCCCCTCGAGGGGGAGGTCGTCGCGACACGCAGTGCGCGGCGACTTCGGGGGTGGGCCTACTTGATCAGTTTGTGCTCGACCAGCTTCTTGCGCAGCGTGTTGCGGTTGAGTCCCAGCCACTGGGCGGCCTTGGACTGGTTGCCCTCCGCGCGGGTCATCACCACGTCGAGCAGCGGTTTCTCCACCACCCGCACCAGCATGTCGTACATGCCGTCAGGCTCGATGCCCCGCAGGTCGCGGAAATAGCTGTCGAGGCTGTTCCTCACGCATTCGTCGATGTTCTTCTTGCTCATGGTCTTCTTCTCTTGTGTTCTCAATGCGCGGCCGTGGCCGCGCCCTCGTCCTGGGCACCCTCTTCGTCCTCCGCCTCGACAGCGTCCCGGTGCACGGGAATGCGTTCCATCCCCTGGGCCAACTGCTCGAAATAGTCGGACACCGCGCGCAGTTGCTGCGCGCAGTCCTCGATGCCGTTCATGCGGCCGCGGAATGCCTCGCCGCCGGGCAGCGCGCGCACGTACCAGCCGATGTGCTTGCGTGCCGTGCGCACGCCGCTGTATTCGCCGTAGAGCCCGTAGTGCTCCTGCAGGTGATCGAGCAGCAGCCGGCGCACCTCGGCCACCAGCGGCGGTGCAAGGTGCGTGCCCGTCGCGAGGAAATGCGCGATCTCGCGGAAGATCCAGGGCCGGCCCTGCGCCGCGCGGCCGATCATCACCGCGTCGGCGCCGGTCGCGGCCAGCACCTCGCGCGCCTTCTCGGGGCTGGTGACGTCGCCGTTGGCCACCACCGGCACCCGCACCGCGGCCTTGACGGCGGCGATGGTGTCGTATTCGGCCGATCCCTTGTAGCCCTGCTCGCGCGTGCGGCCGTGCACGGTCAGCATCTGCACACCGGCGGATTCGAAATCGCGCGCCAGCTTGACGGCGTTGCGGTGGTCGGCGCTCCAGCCGGTGCGCATCTTGAGCGTCACCGGCACGCCGTGCGGCGCGGCCGCGTCGACGACCGCGCGCGCGATCTCCAGCGCCAGCGGTTCGTCGCGCATCAGCGCCGAACCGGCCCACTTGTTGCAGACCTTCTTGGCCGGGCAACCCATGTTGATGTCGATGATCTGCGCGCCGCGGTCGATGTTGTACTGCGCCGCCTCGGCCATCATGGCCGCGTCGGTGCCCGCGATCTGCACCGCGATGGGGCCCGGCTCGCCCGCATGGTCGGCGCGGCGCGAGGTCTTGAGCGTGTTCCACAGCTCCTTGCGTGAGGTCACCATCTCGCTCACCGCATAGCCCGCCCCCAACGAACGGCAGAGCATGCGGAACGGCCGGTCGGTCACGCCGGCCATGGGCGCGACGAACAGCCGGTTTTCCAGCGCGATAGGGCCGATCTGCATGGTGGTCAAGGAGGGGGGAGCGAGCGCGGGGCTGCTGAAAAATGAGGCACGATTGTAGCCAAGCGTCATTTCAGGGGCTGAAACGTTTGAACTAAGGCTTCCCCTCTTGCGCGGGCCGCGCGGCGCCCCCTCCCACGTGACGCGGCCGATCGCCTTCCTATACTGCGATGCAATGGAAGCCTGGCTCGACTCTCTCCTGACCCTCCTGGCGCTGCCCCAATACGGGTTGTCGACGCTTTTCTTCGCCGCCTTCGTCTCCGCCACGCTGATTCCCGTGGGCTCCGAGCCGATCCTGTTCGGCCTGCTGCGCCTCAACCCCGACATGTTCTGGTCGGCCATCGCGGTGGCGACGGTGGGCAACACGCTGGGCGGCGCGGTCGACTGGTGGATGGGCTACGGCGCCCACCAGGTGGCCGACAAGTACTCGAACTCCAAGCACCATGTGCGGGTGCTGGCCTGGCTCGAGCGATTGGGGCCCAAGGCCTGCCTGCTCAGCTGGCTGCCGCTGGTAGGCGACCCGCTGTGCGCGGTGGCCGGCTGGCTCAAGCTGCCTTTCTGGCCCTGCGTGTTCTACATGGCCATCGGCAAGTTCGCGCGCTACGTGACGATGACCGTGGCGCTGCTCTACATCTGGCCCACGCACTGAAAAGCGCGGCGCCGTCCTCCTTCAGGACAACAGGCCGTAGGGGCCACCGCGTTCCAGCGCGCGCCGGTAGGCCGGCCGCGCATGGATGCGTTCGAGCCAGGCCATCAACCGCGGCCGGCTGGCGTCGAGCCCGCCGCGGGCCCGGGCCGCTTCGAGCGGGAAGCTCATCTGGATGTCGGCGCCGGTGAACTCGGGCCCGGCGAACCACGCGCCCTGGCCGAGCTCGCCTTCCATGAAGTCCAGGTGCGTCTTGAGATTGGGCGCCACGAAGCCGGCCTTGGCCTTGCCCGCGATCATCCGGGCCACGGGCTTCACGAAGAAGGGCATCTTGCTGCTCTCGATGCGGTCGAAGATCAGCTTGAGCAGCAGCGGCGGCATGGCCGAGCCCTCGGCGTAGTGCAGCCAGTAGCGGTAGCGCAGCGCCTCCGCGCTGCCCGCCGCGGGCGCGAGCCGGCCCTGGCCGTGGCGCTCGATCAGCGTCTCGATGATCGCGCCCGACTCGGCCAGCACCAGCCCCTCGTCGGTCGTCACCACCGGCGACTTGCCCAGGGGATGGACCTTGCGCAGTTCCGGTGGCGCCAGCATCGTCTTGGGATCGCGCTCGTAACGCACGATGTCGTAGGGCAGCCCGAGCTCTTCGAGCAGCCAGAGCACGCGCTGCGAGCGCGAGTTGTTGAGGTGGTGGACGGTGATCATGGGTGCAGCTTGCACGCCAGGCGCCGGAAGAGGCCTGCAGCGGTTCCGGTTTCTAACCGATCCGGCCGCCTCGCGCCCGCGCCATGCGATCAGCGGCCCTTGCCGAAGCGCGCGCCACCGAAGGCATCGCGCTCGGAGGCGAGGCTGGCGAAATAGGGTGCGAGCCGCCGTTCCATCTGCGCCACCACCTCCTGCAGTTGGCGCGCGATCTCGGGCGCGCGTGCATGCGGGATGCGGTGGTTCGGCCCCACCACGGTGATCGAGCCGAAGGGGCGCCCCGCCGCGGTCAGCGCCACAGCGATCGCCGAATCGCCCAGCGCGACGCGGTTGCGCAGGAAGGCGTAGCCGCAGCGCGCCGCTTCCTCGATGGCGGTGACGAAATCCTCCTGGCCCACCTTGTAGGGGCCGCGCAGCCTCGGCAGGGACAGCGAGACGATGTGGTCGCGCTCCTCGCGCGGCAGGCGCGCCAGCATGGCCACGCTGCCGGAGCCGGCCCCCAGCGGCCAGCGCGTGCCCATCACCAGCAGCACGCGCGCGCCGGCCGTGGGGCTGTTGCAGCAGTCGATGCAGACCGCCTCGTCGCCGCTGCGGATGGTCAGGTAGACGGTTTCGCCCGTGCTCTCGGCCAGCTGCAGCAGGTAGGGCCGGCAGTGGGGGCGGATCTCGAAATGCGGTGCCGCCGCCAGCCCCAGCTCGAACAGCATGGGCCCAAGGATGTAGCGGCGCGAGGTTTCGACCTTGCGGGCCAGCCCTTCGTCGATCAGCTGGCCCAGCAGCCGGTGCACCGTGGGATGCGGCAGGCCCACGTAGGTGGAGAGTTCCGACAGGCCCAGCCCATGGCCTCCCGCGACGGCCAGCATGCGCAGCAGGTGCGCGGCGCGACCGATCGTGCTGTCGTTGCTGGACCCGGCGCGCGGCTTGAGGGTCCCTGGACTGGGCGCTTCCATGGCGGCGAGTCTAGCCCGCTCCACCGGTGTGAGCGGCGGGATCGCAGCCGCTGCGTCCTCCGTGCACGATGCCATGCGCCGCGCCCCGCTCAGGCCTGTTGCGCCTCGGCGTGGCTCACCGCGACGTGGGCGAAAGTGATGGCGGGGCCCAGCGTGATGCCGCCGCCCGGGTAGGCGCCGCGCATCATCGAGGCCAGCTCGTTGCCGCAGGCATAGAGGCCGGGGATGGGTGCGCCGGCAGCGTCGACGACCCGCGCATGCGCGTCGGTCTGCAGCCCGATCGCGGTCCCCAGCGTGGCCGGCACGATGGGCAGCGCATAGAAGGGGCCGCGCGCGATCGGCGCCAGGTTGGGGTTGGGCTGCACCGCCGGGTCGCCCCAGGAATGGTTGTAGGCGGTGTCGCCCTTGCCGAAGTCGGTGTCGACGCCGGTCGCGCAGAAGGCGTTGTGGCGCCGCACCTCGTCCACCAGCCCCGCGGGGTCGAGGCCCGCGCGCGCCGCCAGTTCGGCCAGCGTGTCGGCACGCAGCAGGTAGCCGTCGCGCAGCATGCGCGGCATCTGCACCAGATTCCAGGGCCAGGGCCGCACGGCCCCGAGGCCGCGCCGGTGCATGAAGTCGGCGTCGCAGACGAAGTAGAAGCGCTGCTGCCCCGCGCGCTGGCGTTCGAACAGCGCCAGCACGATGTCGTGGTACGAGTTCGACTCGTTGACGAAGCGTCGTCCCGTGCCGTCGACGGCGATCACGCCGGGCCGGCCGCGGTCGAGGTAGCCGTAGATGAACGTCTCGCGCCGCTGGCCACTCACCCGTTCCGAGGCCGGCGTCCAGAGGCCCGGCGAATGCAGCGCCGTGTCGACCTGAGCGCCGACCGCACGCGCGGCGCCGATGCCGTCGCCCGTGTTCGCGCCGAAGGCCATCGAATGCAAATGCGGGAAGCGCGGCGCCAGTTCGGCGCGCAGCGGCTGGCTGTGCGGGAAGCCGCCGGTGGCCAGCACCACGCCCAGGCGCGCATTCACGCGGCGCGGGCCGTCGGGCGTGTCGACCTCGGCCCCGGCCACGCGTCCGCCCTCTTCCACCAGCGACACCAGCGGCGACGACAGCCAGATCTGCGCCGGGGTGGTGCGCAGGTAGGCGAACATGCGCGCGACCAGCGCATTGCCGTTCGAAATGACGGTGCCGCGCGGGTAGCCGCGCAGGCGGTCGCCCGCGTGCCGCAGCACACGGCTGACCACGCGCGAGAACGCGGCGAACGAGGCCAGGGGCCGCACGAACTTGGCCACGTCGTCGGGGCCGAGCATCATGCCGCCGAGCACCAGCAGGTTGCTGATCGGCGCCCGCACCTTCGCGAAATCCGCACCGAGTTCGCGCCCGTCATAGGCGCGCGCCTGCAGCGAGCGGCCGCGCGCCACGGCACCGGGCGCCGCGCTGTGGTAGTCGGGCATGTCGATCAGGTCGAAGGGCACGCCGGCCTGTTCCAGCGCCTGCAGCGCCGGCACGCCGTGCGCCAGGTAGGCCGAGACCAGGTCGTCGCGGTAGAGCGCACCGGCCTCGCCCCGGAGGTAGGTGCGGACCGCCTCGGCCGAGTCCGCGACGCCGGCCTGGCGCGCCTGCGGGCTGCAGGGGATCCAGACCACGCCACCCGAGGTGGCCGTGGTGCCACCCAGCTGCGCGCTCTTCTCGCACAGCAGCACGCGCAGGCCGCGCTGCGCCGCGAAGACGGCCGTGGCCAGCCCCCCCGCGCCGGAACCGAACACCAGCAGGTCGACCTGCACGGGCGCGTCCTGGCTCATCGGGCGCCTCCCGCCGCTGTCCATTCAACGGACATTGCGGTGGTCGGCGGGGCGAACTGTTCGTAAATTCGCGCACCTACAAGGAAGACAAGCATGATGGAAGTCAGCGACCACACAGCGGCGCCCCCTGCGGGCGCGCACAGCGGATTCATCGACAGCTCGCGGGAGCGACTGAAGACCGTCGCACCCCTGCTCTCGCCGAGAGAGGTGGAGGTGTGCATCCGGATCATGCTGGGTGTCACGTCCGAGGGCATCGGGATCGATCTGGGAATTAGCCGAAACACAGTTCTTACCTATAGAAAACGGGCCTACGCGAGGCTCAACATCTCGTCCCAGAACCAGTTGTTCCGGTTGCTCATGTAAGTTGTCGACTCTAGGCAGCCAGGCAGCGTCCCGCCATCACATGGCGATGTGACGCCCCACCGTCCGACTCACGCGTGCAGCGCATGCACCGATGGAAGAACCCATGCCATTCCCCCACAAGGTCTGCGTCGTCACCGGCGCGGCCAGCGGCATCGGCCGCGAGATCGCCTGGGCCTTCGCGGCCGCCGGCGGCGACGTGCTCGCGGTCGACCGCGACCCGGTCCTGCTCGAGCAGCTGGCGGACGAGGCGGCAGGCGCCGCGCTGCGCATCCGCGGCGCGGTGTGCGACGTGGCCGATGCGGCGCAGATCGCGCGCACCTGCGACGAGCTCATCGCGCGCGCCGGCCGCTGCGACGTGCTGGTCAACAACGCGGGCATCCTGCGGCGCGGCGCGCTGGAGGACCTGGACGATGCTCAGTGGGACCAGGTGCTGGACATCAACCTCGGCGGCGGCTTCCGCTTCGCGCGGCAGCTCGGGCGCCACATGATCGCGGAGCGCCGCGGCGCCATCGTCCACATTGCCTCCATCGCGGCCACGCAGGCGCACGGCGGATGCGGCGCCTATTCGGCGTCGAAGGCGGCGACGGTGGCGCTGTCCGCGCAGATGGCCGTGGAGTGGGGCCCGCACGGCGTGCGCTCCAACTGCATCAGCCCCGGCTTGATCGAGACCGCATTGAGCGCGCCCTTCTATGCGGTGCCCGGCGTGCGCGCGCAGCGCGAGCAACTGGTGCCGCTGCGCGCGATCGGCACGCCCCGCCACGTGGCCGACGCCGCCCTGTTCCTGGCGAGCGATGCGGCCGCCTACATCAGCGGCCACAACCTCGTGATCGACGGCGGCCTGTCGCATGCACTGATCGGGCAGGTGCCCCGGCCGCAGGCCGCCGCCTGAGCCCAGCCCCCCAAAAAAAAGCGCCCTGGACGGGCGCCTTCCTCACTTCACCGAGATCTTGTTCTCGTTGATCACCTTTTGCATCTGCTGCGCCATGGTCAGCGCCTGCTCGCGCAAGCCGCTGCCGGGCAGGTAGGTGGCCACCACGCCGCGCGATTCGAAGTCCTTGCGCACCGACTCCAGCGTCAGCACCTTCTTGAACGCCGCGCTGAGCTTCTCGGCGATCGGCGCCGGCACGCCGGCGGGCGCGATGATGCCCACGTAGGGATCGAAGAAGTAGTTCGGCAGGCCGGCCTTGGCCATGGTCGGCAGTTCCGGCAGCACGCCCTTCAGGCCGTGGCCGGTCCAGGCGTAGGCCCGCAGCTGGCCGGACTTCACGAACTGCAGCGAGCCCGGCACGTCGGTCAGGATGAAGTCGATCTGCTTGGCCACCAGGGCCTGCACCGCGGGCGCCGTGCCGCCCGGGTAGGGAATCATGGTGGCGCTCACGCCCATCTGGTTCAGCATCATCTGGGTGCCCAGGTGGGTCACCGAGCCCACGCCGAAAGAGCCGTAGTTGAGCTTGGTGCCGTCCGCACGCAGGCGCTCGGTGAACTCCTTGAGGTTGTTGGCCGGGAAGTCGCCGCGTGCCACCAGCACGTAGGGCGCGGTCATCATCGACGCGATGAAGGTGAAGTCCTGTTCCACCTTGTACGGCGCGTCGTACAGCAGGGGCACGATCGACAGGGCGTCGGCGCCGGCCGCCATGATGGTGTAGCCGTCCGGCTTGGAACTCAGCAGCGCGCGCGCCGCGATCAGGTTGTTGCCGCCCGGACGGTTCTCGATCACCACCGGTTGACCCAGCTCCTTGGCCAGTTCCTGGCCCACGATGCGGGCCGCCACGTCGGTGGCGCCGCCGGGCGCGAAGGGAATGATCACGCGCAGGGGCCGGTTCGGCCAGTCGTTGGGCTCGGCCGCGAACGCCGGGACGGCGATGGCGGAGGCCAGCAGGGCGGCGCACAGGGCGCGGCGGTGGAGGGTCTTTGTCATATGTTTCTTCTCTGGTGAACGAACGGGACGCGCGCCGCATCCCGCTACCGCGACTGTAGGAACGAAGCGGCGCCAGCGCTGCCACATCGCGATGTGACAGCCGGCCCGCCGCCCGCCTTACTGCATGCGGACGCCGCCGTTGACGTCCAGCGTGGCGCCGGTGACGAAGGCCGCGTCGACGGAGGCGAGATAGGACGCGGCCGCCGCGATCTCGTGCGGCAGGCCGACGCGGCCCAGGGGCAGCATCGCCATCGCGTCGTAGGCGGTGCCGGCAGTCTGGGCGTCGGCCGCCTTGCGCGAGGACCGCATCATGGGCGTCTCGACCGGCCCGGGCGCGATCGCGTTCACCGTGATGCCCTGCGCCGCGAGCTCGCGCGCGACGACGCGGGTCAGGCCCAGCACCGCGGCCTTGGAGCTCACGTAGGGCGAGCGGCTCTGGTAGCCACCCAGCTGCCCTGCCGAGGACGAGACGGTGATCACCCGGCCGTGCGGCACCGCCTGCCGCGCACGCCAGCGCGCGAACTCGCGCACGCACAGGAAGCAGCCCGTGACATTGACGGCGAGCGTGAAGTTCCAGGTGTCGAGCGTGGTGTCGACCAGCGCCGGCTGCCGGCCGCCGGGCCCGTTGCCGACCACGCCGGCGAAGGTGGCGAGCACCGCGATCGGGCCGAGCCCGGTCTCGATCGTCTCGAAGGCCTGCGCGACCGAGGCCTCGCTCGTCACGTCCAGCGCGATGCCGCGGTGGCCGGTGCCCGGCAGGGCCGCGGCGATGCGTTCGGCCTGCGCCGCATCCATGTCGGCCACCACCACGCGCAGGCCATCCTCCGCGAAGCGCTGCGCCACCGCGTGGCCGAGCGCGCCGGCACCGCCGGTGATCAACGCCACGCGGGGCGCGGCGACAGGAGAAGCGTTGGAGGATGGAGCAGAGGACATGGCAGGCCGTTCGATGGGGCCCGAAAGTCTAGACCGCGCGTCCGCGCCCGTCTGCCCCATGCGGATGTGACGGGTCCGCAGCCTCTGGAAGCGCCTTGCGGAGGCCCTCGGCCGCTAAAGTTTCGGCCATGAAAAATCCTGCAATGGGCGCGACGTGAGCGCCGTCGGAGTGAACGAAGTCCCGGACCTGGTGGCCGTCCAGGTGATGCGGCTCTATGCGCGCCAATCGCGCCTGATCGACAGCGGCGATGCCGCGGCGTGGGCCGCGACCTTCACCGCCGACGGCGTGTTCGCCTCGCCGTCCTACCCCGAGCCCGCGACGGGCACGCACCAACTGCGCGCCTTCGCCGAGCGCTTCGCCGCGGGCAATGCCTCGGGCACCGTGAGCCGGCATGTGATCACCAACGTGGATGTGCTGCCCGGCGCGGACGAAGACCGGCTCGTGGTCCACGCCTACCTGCAGATCGTGGCCACGCCGCGCGGCGAGTTCAGCCGCCTCGTGCGCCTGACCACCATCACCGACCAGCTGCTGCGCCGCGACGGCGCCTGGCGCGTCGCCCACCGCCAAGTGCTGCGCGACGATGCCGAACCGACCCGCACACCCAGCGAAAGCAAGGCATGAGCGCCGTGGAAACAACCCCGAAGCACCCCGGCCGCGTCGAGGGCCGACTGATGGCGGCGGAGCACCCGGACCTGCGCGGCAAGGTGGCCGTGGTGACCGGTGCCGGCCGCGGCATGGGCGCGCGCTTCGCCGCAGCCCTGGCGCGCCGCGGCGTGCAGGTGGTGGGCGCCGACATCGACGTCGCCGCGGTGGAAGAGGCGGCGAAGGCCATCGCCCTGGAGCACCGCGAGGTCGCCGGCGCCGGCGAGGTCGTGGCCACCACGGTCGATGTGCGCAGCCGCGCGGCCCAGCAGGCGCTGGCCGACTTCGCCGTCGAGCGCTTCGGCCGGCTCGACCTGTGGATCAACAACGCGGGCATCTTCCCCGCCGCGCCGGCCGCCGAGATTCCCGTCTCGCAGATCCAGGCCACCCTGGCGATCAACGTCGAGGGCGTGCTCTACGGCGCGCAGGCCGCGGCGTCGGTCATGAAGCCGGGCGGCGCGATCCTCAACATGGCCAGCGTGGCCGCCTTCCGCGTGCGGCGGCTGCGGGCCGCGTACTGCGCCTCGAAGGCCGCGGTGGCGCACCTGACCGAATCGCTGGCGGTGGAGTTCGGCGACCTGGGGCTGCGCGTCAACGCGATCGCCCCGGGCCTCATCGACACCGAGATGACGCATTGGCTCCAGAACGATGCCGAGACGCTGGGCAGGACGCTGGACAACATCCCGCTGCACCGCATGGGCTCGCCCGAGGAAGTCGTCGGCCCGCTGCTCTTCCTGCTCTCGGACAGCGCGCGCTACGTGACCGGCCACATCCTGACGGTGGACGGCGGCTCGCGGCACGTCTAGGCCTGCGCGCGGGCTCCGGCCCGCACGCGGCCGCTCAGGAGCTGAACAGGAAGTTCATCACGTCGCCATCCTTGACGACGTAGTCCTTGCCTTCGGCGCGCATCTTGCCCGCGTCCTTGGCGCCCTGCTCGCCCTTGAAGGCGATGTAGTCGTCGAAGGCGATGGTCTGGGCGCGGATGTAGCCCTTCTCGAAGTCGCCGTGGATTACGCCGGCGGCCTGCGGGCCGGTGTCGCCGATGTGGATGGTCCAGGCGCGCACTTCCTTCACGCCGGCGGTGAAGTAGGTCTGCAGGCCCAGCAGCTTGTAGGCCGCGCGGATCAGGCGGTTCAGGCCCGGCTCGTCCTGGCCGATCTCGGCCAGGAACATGGTCTTGTCCTCGTCGTCCATCTCGGACAGCTCGGCTTCGATCTTGGCGCAGATGGCCACCACGGGCGCGTTCTGCTTGGCCGCGTACTCGCGCAGGCGGTCGAGGTAGGGGTTGTTCTCGAAGCCGGTCTCCGACACGTTGCCCACGAACATCGCGGGCTTGGCGGTGATCAGCGTGAAGCTCTTGACCAGCGGCTGCTCTTCCTTGCTGAACTCCAGCGCGCGCACCGGGATGTTCTCGTTGAGCGCCTTCTGGCAGCGCTCGAGCAGGCCCACCAGCTTCTGCGCATCCTTGTCGCCCGAGCGCGCGACCTTGGTGTGGCGGTGCAGCGCCTTCTCGACCGTGGCCAGGTCGGCCAGGCAGAGTTCGGTCTGGATCACCTCGATGTCGGAGATCGGGTCGACGCGGCCGGCCACGTGGATCACGTTGTCGTCGTCGAAGCAGCGCACAACGTTCACCGTGGCGTCGGTCTCGCGGATGTGCGCGAGGAACTTGTTGCCCAGGCCTTCGCCCGTGCTGGCGCCGGCCACCAGGCCCGCGATGTCGACGAACTCGACGATCGCCGGGACGACGCGCTCGGGGCTCACGATCTGGCTGAGCTGGGCCAGCCGCGGATCGGGCACCTCGACCACGCCGGTGTTGGGCTCGATCGTGCAGAAGGGGTAGTTCTCCGCAGCGATACCGGCCTTGGTCAACGCATTGAAAAGGGTGGATTTACCGACGTTGGGCAGGCCGACGATGCCGCATTGCAAACTCATGGGAGGTCCTCTTGGGTAACCCACGATTTTAGGCGGTCCCGCGTGTCCCCCGGGTGGCACGCCCTTCGGCGCACCGCGCACAACCCTGCGGAACGCCTGCCGCGTAGGGGTTTGACCCGATTAGCAAACGTTTGCGCAAACGTTTCCGTCGACTAAGATCACGGCCCCGGCCAAGACCGGTGCCCCCTCGCCGCTCACCCAACCCTGGAGACATCACCATGAAGTTCACCCGCCGTACCCTGCAAGGCGCCGCCGCCCTCACGCTCCTGGGCGCCATCGCCGGAACGCCCGCCTTCGCCCAGGACAAGCCCAAGGTGGCGCTGGTCATGAAGTCGCTGGCCAACGAGTTCTTCCGCACCATGGAAGACGGCGCCAAGGCGCACCAGAAGGCGCATGCCGCCGAGTACACGCTGGTCGCCAACGGCATCAAGGACGAGACCGACACCTCGGCCCAGATCAAGATGGTCGAGCAGATGGTGGCGCAGAAGATCAACGCGCTGGTGATCGCGCCGGCCGATTCGAAGGCGCTGGTGCCGGTGATCAAGGCCGCCATCGACAAGGGCATCCTGGTGGTCAACATCGACAACCAGCTCGACGCCGCGGCGCTCAAGGAAAAGGGCATCCAGGTGCCCTTCGTCGGCCCCGACAACCGCGCCGGCTCCAAGCTGGTGGGCGATGCGCTGGCCAAGGAACTGAAGGCCGGCGACAAGGTCGGCATCATCGAAGGCGTGTCGACCACCTTCAATGCGCAGCAGCGCACGCTGGGCTACCAGGACGCGATGAAGGCCGCCGGCATGACGGTGGTGGGCGTGCAGTCGGGCCAGTGGGAGATCGACAAGGCCAACACGGTCGCGGCCGGCATGCTGCGCGAGCACCCCGACCTCAAGGCCCTGCTAGCCGGCAACGACAGCATGGCGCTGGGCGCGGTCGCGGCGGTCAAGGCCGCGGGCAAGACCGGCAAGGTGCTGGTGGTGGGCTACGACAACATCGGCGCCATCAAGCCGATGCTGAAAGATGGCCGCGTGCTCGCCACCGCCGACCAGTTCGCCGCCAAGCAGGCCGTGTTCGGCATCGAGACCGCGCTCAAGGCCATCGCCGACAAGAAGAAGCAGGCGGACATGCCCGCCGCGGTGAAGACCGACGTGGTGCTGGTCACCAAGGACAGCAAGTAAGCCGCCAGGCCCGCCGACCGGACGCCCACACCTTGACTTCATCCCCCGCCGCCCCGACGGCCACCCCGGTGCTGGCGCTGAGCGCGCTCGGCAAGGACTATGCGGCGCCGGTGCTCGACGACGTCTCGCTGGTGCTCAACGCCGGCGAGGTGCTGGCCCTCACGGGCGAGAACGGCGCCGGCAAGAGCACCCTGTCGAAGATGATCTGCGGCCTGGTGCAGCCCACGCGCGGCCGCATGCTGCTCGACGGCCAGCCCTTCGCGCCCGGCTCGCGCCGCGAGGCCGAGCGCCTGGGCGTGCGCATGGTGATGCAGGAGCTGGGCCTGGTCACCACGCTGTCGGTGGCCGAGAACCTGCTGCTCGACCGCCTGCCGCACCAGGCCGGCTGGGTCCGGCGCAACCGGCTGCACGAACTGGCCGCGCAGCAGCTGGCCAAGATCGGCATGGCGCACATCGACCCGGCCACGCCGGTGGCGCGGCTGGGCATCGGCCAGCAGCAGATGGTCGAGATTGCGCGCAACCTGCAGGACGACACGCGCGTGCTGGTGCTCGACGAGCCCACCGCGATGCTCACACCGCGCGAGACCTCGCACCTGTTCGAGCAGATCGACCGGCTCAAGGCGCGCGGCGTGGCGATCGTCTACGTCTCGCACCGGCTGGAGGAACTGCAGCGCATCGCCGACCGCGTGGCGGTGCTGCGCGACGGCCGGCTGGTCGACGTGCGGCCGATGGCCGGCGTGCGCGAAGCCGAGCTGGTCCAGCGCATGGTCGGGCGCGCGGTGCACGAGCACGAAGGCCGCGCGCGCCGCGTCGCCGGGCCGGTGCTGCTGAGCGCCCGCGGCCTGGGCCGAGCCCAGGCGGTGCGCGATGTGGACCTCGACCTGCATGCCGGCGAGGTGATGGGCCTGGCCGGCCTGGTCGGCTCGGGCCGGACCGAGCTCGTGCGCCTGCTGTTCGGTGCCGACCGCGCGGACCGCGGCGGGATCACGCTGCACGAGAACGGCCAGGCGACGCAGCCGGCGCGCCAGGGCTGGCGCTCGCCGATGCAGGCGATCCGCGCGGGCATCGGCCTGGTCACCGAAGACCGCAAGTCGCAGGGACTGCTGCTCACCCAGTCGATCCGCGTCAACGCCACGCTAAGCGACCTGGGCGCGATCTCGCGCGGCGGCTGGCTGCTGCGCGCCAAGGAGCGCGGCATCGCCCAGGGCCTGGTCGAGCTGCTGCGTGTGCGCTCGCGCAGCATCGAACAACCGGTGGCCACGCTCAGCGGCGGCAACCAGCAGAAGGTGGTGTTCGCGCGCTGGCTGCACCGCGAATGCAAGGTGCTGCTGCTCGACGAACCCACGCGCGGCGTGGACGTGGGCGCGCGCGCCGACCTCTACGCCGAACTCGACCGCATGACCGACGCCGGCAAGGCCCTGCTGATGGTCTCGAGCGACCTGCGCGAACTGATGGCCATGTGCGACCGCATCGGCGTGATGAGCGCCGGCCGGCTGGTCGCGGTGTTCGAGCGCGGCCAGTGGAGCGAGCAGTCGCTGCTGGCCGCCGCCTTCAGCGATGCCACCGGGCACGCTGCCTCCCCTTCCTCCACGGCCACGGCCGACACACCATGACCGCTGCCTCCCCCGCCACCGCTTCGCCCGCCCAGCCTTCCGCCCTCCGGGGCCAGCTCGGCACCTACCTGGGCCTGACGGCCGTGCTCGTGGGCATGATCGCGCTGTTCGGCTCGATGAGCGAGTACTTCCTCACGCGCGACACCTTCCTCTCGATCGCCAACGAAATCCCCGCCTTGGCCGTGATGGCGGTCGGCATGACCTTCGTGCTGATCATCGCGGGCATCGACCTGTCGGTGGGCTCGGTGCTGGCGCTGAGCGCGGCCGTCACCGCCGCCGCCATCCTCCAATGGAAGCTCTCGGTGCCCGTGGCCGCGGTGCTGGGCCTGCTCACCGGCCTGCTGTGCGGCACGGTCACGGGCGCGGTGTCGGTGGCCTGGCGGCTGCCGAGCTTCATCGTCTCGCTGGGCATGCTCGAGGCCGTGCGCGGCGGCGCCTACCTGGTGACCGACTCGCGCACCCAGTACGTGGGCGATGCGATCTCCGGCCTGGCCGCGCCCTGGATCGGCGGCATCTCCGCCGCCTTCGTGCTGGCCGTGCTGCTGGTGGTGGTGGGTCAGACGGTGCTCACGCGCACGGTGTTCGGCCGCTACGTGGTCGGCATCGGCACCAACGAGGAGGCGATGCGCCTGGCGGGCGTGGACCCGCGCCCCATCCGCATCATCGTGTTCGCCGTCACCGGCCTGCTGGCCGGGCTCGCGGGCCTGATGCAGTCGGCGCGGCTCGAGGCGGCCGACCCGAACGCCGGCGTGGGCATCGAGCTGCAGGTGATCGCGGCCGTGGTGATCGGCGGCACCAGCCTCATGGGCGGGCGCGGCTCGGTGATCAACACCTTCTTCGGCGTGCTGATCATCGCGGTGCTCGAGGCCGGGCTGGCCCAGGTGGGCGCCAGCGAGCCGAGCAAGCGCATCATCACCGGCGCCGTGATCGTGGTGGCCGTGATCATCGACACGCTGCGCCAGCGCCGCGCCGACCGCCGCCTGGCCTGAAGGAAGCGGCACCGCCATGGCCACCCTCAAGGACGTCGCGCTCGAGGCGCGGGTTTCCGTCACCACCGTGTCGCACGTGGTCAACGCCACGCGCCATGTGAGCCCCGCGGTGCGCGAGCGCGTGGAGCTCGCCATCCGCGCGCTGGGCTACGTGCCCAACGCGATGGCGCGCAGCCTGAAGAGCAACACCACCTCGACGCTGGGGATGCTGATCCCCAACTGCTCGAACCCCTACTTCGCCGAGATCGTGCGCATCGTCGAAGACCGCTGCTTCGGTGCCGGCTACACGCTGGTGCTGTGCAACACCGACGACGAACCGAACCGCCAGAGCGTCTACCTGCAGGTGCTGGCCGAGCGCCGCATCGACGGGCTGATCGTGGTGTCGACCGGCCCGGCCGACGACGACTCGCTGGTGCGGCAACTGCACGGCCTGCGCGTGCCGACCGTGCTGCTGGACCGCGAGATCGCCGACCCGACCTGCGACCTGGTGGAAACCGCGCACATGCAGGGCGGCCTGCTCGCGGCGCGGCACCTGCTGTCGCTGGGCCACCGGCGCATCGCCTGCATCGGCGGGCCGGTGAGCGTGGCGCCCAGCGAGCAGCGCATCGAAGGCTGGCGCCTGGCGCTGGCCGAGGCCGGCGCGACGCCCGACCCGGCGCACGCCGACGCGCTGCTGTGGCGCGGCAGCTTCACCAGCCAGAGCGGCTACGAGGCCATGCACGCGATCCTGCGCACCGCCGAGCGGCCCTCGGCCGTGTTCGCCTGCAACGACCTGATGGCCATCGGCGCGTTGCGCGCCGCGCACGAGAGCGGCGTGCACGTGCCCGACGAGATCTCGATCGTCGGCTTCGACGACATCGAACTCTCGGCCTACACCAGCCCGCCGCTCACCACCGTGGCCCAGCCCAAGGAGCGCATCGGCGCGTTGGCGGTCGACATGCTGCTCGAACGCGTGGGCGGCCAGCGCCGCGACGCGCGCAAGGTGGTGCTGCAACCCGAGCTGTGCGTGCGCGGCTCGACCGCGCGCCATGCGAATTTCCGCGACGCGGCCGTGCCCGCGCCGGCCCCTGCTTCTTCCGCCACCTCTTCCCGAAAGTCCCGCACCCCGTGAGTCCGACGTCTTCTTCCCGCCCCAGCCAACCGGCACCGCGCATCGTGGTGCTCGGCAGCCTCAACATGGACCTGGTGCTGCGCGTGCCGCACGCGCCCGCCGCGGGCGAGACCCTGCAAGGCCATTCGATCGCCACCATCCCCGGCGGCAAGGGCGCGAACCAGGCCGTGAGTTGCGCGCGCCAGGGCGGCCAGGTGCGGATGATCGGCTGCGTGGGCGACGACGCGCATGGCGCGGCGCTGCGCGAGGCGCTTGAAGACGACGGCATCGACACCGCCGCGCTGCGCACCGTGGCCGGCGAGGCCACGGGCACCGCGCTGATCCTGGTCGAGGACAGCGGCCAGAACCGCATCGTCATCGTGCCCGGCGCCAACGCCCGGGTCGAACTCGACGAGGCCGCGCTGCAGCCGCAGCTGCAGGGCGCCGCCTTCCTGGTGACGCAGTTCGAGACGCCGATGGCGCCGGTGCTGCGCGCCGTCGCGCTGGCCCACGACGCGGGCTGCAAGGTGATGCTCAACCCCTCGCCCATGCAGCCGATCCCCGACGCGCTGTGGACGCAGGTCGACACGCTGGTCGTCAACGAAATCGAGGCCGAGGCGCTGTGCGGCCTGGCCGCCGACACGCCGCAGCAAGCCGCCGCCGCCGGCCGTTCGCTGCGTGCCAAGGGCATCGCGCGCGTGGTCGTCACGCTGGGCTCGCGCGGCGCGGTGGCGGTCGATGGCGACGGCGCGCGCCACCATCCCGCGCCGACCGTGCAGGCGGTCGACACCACGGCCGCGGGCGACACCTTCCTGGGCGCGCTGGCCGTGGCGCTGGGCGAAGGCCAGGCCTTCGACGCGGCGGTGCGCCTGGGCATCCGCGCCGCTGCGCTGTGCATCCAGCAGCCCGGCGCCCAACCGTCCATCCCGCGGCGCGACGCCGTGCTGCGCCAAAGCCCTCTGCCCCCCGACTGGAGCACGCTGTGAAACGCTCGCCCCTGCTGCATGCCGAACTGTCCCAGCTGATCGCCTCGATGGGCCATGGCGACATGCTGGTGCTCGGCGATGCCGGCCTGCCCATTCCCGCGGGCCCGCGCCGCATCGACCTGGCCGTGGCGCGCGGCGTGCCGCGGCTGGCCGACGTGCTGGGCGCGGTGCTGTCCGAGCTGCAGGTCGAAGGCATCGTGGTGGCCGACGAGGCGCTGGGCACCGACGGGCAGCTGCCCGGCTGGTACCCGCAGGCGCTGGGCATCGCGCCGCAGACCGTGTCGCACGAGGCCTTCAAGCAGCGCAGCGCCCAGGCCCGCGCGATCGTGCGCACGGGCGAGTGCACGCCTTACGCCAACATCATCCTGATCGCCGGCGTAGCGTTCTAACTCTCACTCGAACCGGTAGTTCGCGTCGACGGACTGCCCCACCTTGAGCAGGTGCTCGACCCCCTCGAGCACGATGCAGTTCATGCCGAAGGTGATCGCACCGTCGACCCGCGCGTTGGCGCGGTAGGTGCGCAGCATGTCGTTGACCTCGGGCGTCGAGACGGCGGTCAGCGGATCGATGTCGGGGATCGGGCAGCGCGGGCAGGGCTTGGCCGGCTGCAGCCGCGCCTGGCCTTCGGCGGTCGCCACGTGCATCGTCTCGACCCGGTCCTCGTCCTGCGCCTCGAGGCCGGCCAGCACGATGTTGGGCCGGAAGCGCGCCATCGTGACCGCGGCATGCCCCGCAGCCAGCAGCTTGTCGTTGAGCTCGGCCAGCGAGGCCTCGCTCGTGACCAGCAGCGGGAAGCCGTCGGCGAACTGGTTCTCGGCCTCGACGCCGTCGGTCCAGGCCATGTTCGACAGCCGCTTCTGCTCGGGGTCGAAGCGCACCAGGCGCAGCGCCTGCGGCCGGCCGGGCTCCGAGAGGAAATCGCTGAACCACTGGGCCGCGATGTCGCCCATGTCGTAGGCCGCCACCTCGTCGCGCCACACCTTGACGCGCACGGGCTTCTCGACCCGGTCGAAGGCGACGTGCAGCGCCAGCATGCCGGGCGCGCGCAGCACCATCTCCATGTGCTTCAGGGTCGGCTGGACCAGCGCCATGCGGGGCAGCTCGCGCTGGGTCACGAACTCGCCCTGCGCGTCGACCACCATCCAGGCACGGTCGAACTCCAGCCCGGTCTCGGTCAGCAGCACCTCGGGCAGCTCGACCCCGGCGCAGGACTTGATCGGGTAGACGAAAAGGCGCGCGATGGTGGCGCGCAGGTCGAAAGCGGAGTCGGTCACGGTCGGAACCTCAGGACGGCGAAGCGGCGATTGTCCCCGGTTCCCGCGGGTGCGCAGGGCGCCTGCCTACAATGCCCCGATGGCCCTTTCCCCCGAGGTTTGCATTCGCGGCGCCGGCATCGTCGGACGCACATTGGCGCTGCTGCTGGCGCGCGAACGGGTGCGCGTCGCGCTCGTCGCGCCCGAGGCAGCCACTCTCCCCGAACACACCACTCAGGACGTGCGCGCCTACGCGCTCAACGCGGCGTCGAAGATCCAGCTCGAGTCGCTGCGCGCCTGGCCCGATGCGGCCCACGCCACGCCGGTGCGCGAGATGCGCGTCAACGGCGACGACGGCGGCCGCGTGCGCTTCGATGCCGCGGCGCAGAAGGTCGAGGCGCTGGCCTGGATCGTCGACGTGCCCGCGCTCGAGCGGCAGCTGGCCGACGCGGTGCGCTTCCAGCCGCTGATCGACGTCGTGTCCGCGCCCGTGAGCGCGGCCCTGACCGTGGTCTGCGAAGGCAAGGCCAGCGCCACCCGCGAAGCGCTGGGCGTGAGCTACGAGGTCACGCGCTATCCGCAGCACGCCATCGCCGCCCGGTTCGACGCCGAGCGCCCGCACGACGGCATCGCGCGCCAGTGGTTCAACGACCGGGGCGAGGTGCTGGCCCTGCTGCCGCTGGGCGGCGCCGGCGGCCGCTCGCTGGCACTGGTCTGGTCGGTCGAGCAGCTGCGCGCGCCCGCGCTGCTGGCGCTGGGCGCCGAGGAATTCGACGCCGCGGTGCGCGAAGCCAGCCACGACGCGCTGGGCGCGCTCACGCTGACCAGCGAACGCGCCGCCTGGCCGCTGCAACGCGCCATCGCCGACCGCTGGACCGGCCGCTTCGCGGGCGCCGACGGCAAGGCCTGGGCACTGGCCGGCGACGCGGCCCACACCGTGCATCCGCTGGCGGGCCAGGGCCTGAACCTGGGCCTGGCCGACGTCGCCGTGCTGGCCGAGGTGATCCAGGGCCGCGAATACTGGCGCAGCGTAGGCGATGCGCGCCTGCTGCGCCGCTACGAACGCGCGCGCCGCACCGACGTGCTGTCGATGAGCCTGGCGACCGACGGCCTGCAGCAGTTGTTCGCCCACAGCGCCGACCCGCTGCCGGCCTTGCGAAACTGGGGCATGCGCGGCTTCGATCGCACGCGCCTGCTCAAGCACTGGATCGCCGGCCATGCCATGGGCGCACGGTGACCCACCCCCGATGCGCCTGCGGCGCCTCCCCCTCAAGGGGGCGACACCAGCGGCCCGGCGAAGCCGGTTCCGCGCTGTCCCCTGAACCATCGACCTCGTCAACGATCGATCGAACATGAAGAAAACCCTCCGCATCCTCTTCGCCGCGCTCGCGCTGGGCAGCACGCTGGCGGCCGTCGCCGGTGAAGCCGACATCCGCAAGAACCTGGCCTCGCGCATTCCGCAGTTCGCCAACATCGACGAGGTGAGCAAGACCCCGGTCGCGGGCCTCTACGAAGTCCGCATCAACGGCTTCGAGATCTACTACACCGACGAGCAGGGCAACTACCTGCTGCAGGGCAACCTGATCGACGTGCAGGCGCGCCGCAACCTGACCGAGGAACGGGTCGAGAAACTCAGCACGGTCGACTTCGACAAGCTGCCCTTCAAGGACGCGTTCAAGATCGTGCGTGGCAACGGCAAGCGCAAGCTGGCGGTGTTCGAGGACCCGAACTGCGGCTACTGCAAGCAGTTCGAGCGCGAGATGAAGAACGTCGACAACGTCACGGTCTACCTGTTCCTCTACCCGGTGCTGGGACCGGACTCGAACGTCAAGTCGCGCGATATCTGGTGCAGCAAGGACAAGGCCAAGACCTGGGACGACTGGATGAGCACCGGCGCCAAGCCCGCCACGGGCAGCTGCGACACCGCGGCCCTGCAGCGCAACATCGAGTTCGGCCGCAAGTACAACATCACGGGCACGCCGACCGTGATCTTCGCCGACGGCAGCCGCGCCCCGGGCGCGATCCCGGCCGCGCAGGTCGAGAAGATGCTCGCAGCGGCCAAGTGATGGCCGGCACCGAGGCCATCCACTTCCGCGTGGAATGCGCGGACCCGCACGCGCACCTGTTCGCCGTCACGCTGACCATCGCCTCGCCCGCCGCGCTGCAGCGCGTGGCGCTGCCGGTGTGGATCCCGGGCAGCTACCTGGTGCGCGAGTTCGCCAAGAACCTGCAGCAGTTGCGCGCCACCCAGGGCCGGCGCAAGGTGGTGCTGACGCAGCTCGACAAGCACAGCTGGCAGACCGACTGCGTGGCCGGCAAGCCGCTGGTGCTGCGCTACGAAGTCTGCGCCTACGACCACTCGGTGCGCACCGCCTGGCTCGATGCCGACCGCGGCTTCTTCAACGGCACCAGCCTGTGCCTGCAGGTGGACGGCCAGACCGGCCTGCCGCATGCGCTGGAGATCGTGGCGCCCGCGCCGGCCGCCGGCCGTGCGCGCTGGCAGTGCGCCACCGCGCTGTCGCCCGCCCGGGTCGACGCGCGCGGCTTCGGCCTCTACCGCGCCGAGAACTACGACGAGCTGGCCGACAGCCCGGTCGAGCTGGGCGATTTCTGGAGCGCCAGCTTCGAGGCCTGCGGCGTGCCGCACCGCTTCGTGGTGGCGGGCGCGACCGCGGCCTTCGACAGCGAACGCCTGATCGCCGACACGCAGGCGATCTGCGAGACGCTGATGCGCTTCTGGCACGGCGACAAGGTGGGCAAGCGCGGGGGCGGCAAGCCGCCGCACGACCGCTACGTGTTCATGCTCAACGCGGTCGACGACGGCTACGGCGGCCTCGAGCACCGCCACTCGACCGCGCTGATCTGCACGCGCCACGACCTGCCGCAACGCGGCGCCAAGAAGCAGCCGGAGGGCTACACCACGCTGCTGGGCCTGATCAGCCACGAGTACTTCCACACCTGGAACGTCAAGCGGCTGCGGCCTTCGGAGTTCGAGCGCTACGACTACGCGCAGGAGAACTACACGCGGCTGCTGTGGTTCTTCGAGGGCTTCACCAGCTACTACGACGACCTGCTGCTGCGCCGCGCCGGCCGCATCGACGACGCGACCTACCTCAAGCTGCTCAACAAGACCATCAACCAGGTGCTGCAGGCGCCCGGCCGGCAGGTGCAGTCGGTGGCCGAGGCCAGCTTCGACGCCTGGGTCAAGTACTACCGCCAGGACGAGCAGACCGCCAACCAGACCATCAGCTACTACACCAAGGGCGCGCTGGTCGCGCTGTGCCTGGACCTCACGCTGCGGCGCGAAGGCCATGGCACGCTCGACGAGGTGATGCGCCTGCTGTGGACGCGCAGCGGTGGCGGCCCGATCGACGAGGCCATGGTCGCGGCGGCGCTGGAATCCGTGGGCCAGCGCTCCTTCGCGACCGAGCTCGCGCAATGGGTTCACGGCACCGGCGAACTGCCTTTGTCGGAGCTGCTGCGCGCCCATGGCGTGGCCACGCTCGACGACCCGGCGCAGCGCGCCCAGGCGCTGGGCCTGCGCGTGGCCGAAACCAACGGCAGCGTGCAGGTGAAGGTGGTGCTGCGCGGCAGCGCCGCGGAAAAGGCCGGCTTCTCGGCCGGCGACGAATGGATCGGCATCGAGCTGCCCGCGGCCAAGGGCCGGCCCGCGCAGGGCTGGCGCCTGGCCAAGCTCGACGACCTGGCGCTCTACCTCGGAGATGCGCACAAGAAGGTGACGGCGCTGGTGGCCCGCGACAAGCGCCTGCTGCGGCTGGCGCTCACGCTGCCGAGCGGCGAGACGACCTGGCGCTTGTTTGCGCAGGACGCCACCAAACTTTCGGCCTGGCTGAGCTGACCCACCCCCGATGCAGCGCACTTCGTGTCGCTGCCTCCCCCTCAAGGGGGCGACACCTGCAGCCCGGCAAAGCCGGTTCTGCGGTGTCTCTGGTATTCGGGCCCAGCGGTTTCACGCGGTGCGGCCCTGCGCCCGCACCTTGAGACGCTAGGAACCGACCGTCTCCCCGCGCCGCACGATCCGGATCGGCTGCTCCTGCCCCACCAGCACGCAGGGCTTGCCGGTGCGTCGGCAGTGGTCCTGCACGCGCCAGTAGGCGCCGTGGCTCATGCAGCCGGTCTGGCAGATCACCAGGTCGGCCGCGCGCAAGCTGGCCTCGAGCGCGGCGGCGTCGACGTCGTCCTGGCCGTCGTGGTGCAGGAAGCGGCCACCCGCGATCTCCACCAGCTGGCGCGCCATGGCCGACGCCTCCTCGGCCCGCCCCACGCACAGCACCGCCTTCTCGCGCAGGTCGGCCTCGGGCAGGGAGGCGCGCGTGGCGCGGCGGCGCGCGGGCAGCAGCAGGTTCTGCAGGCGCTTGGGCAGTGACACGCCGCTGGCCGGCGCCGCCAGCGCCTCGCGCACCATGGCCAGCGCCGAATCGCGCACGATCAGCGCGGCGCGCAGCCGCACGATCTGCGCGGCCTGTTCGGCCAGCAGGCGCGAGCAGCGCTCCTGCGCCCGGGCATAGGCGCGCAACAGGACGGCGTTTTCTTCCATGGCAACTCCAAATCGTTGGTTCATTCTAGATGCGAATTATTCGCAATAAAGTCGCCAATCCTGGGTCGCCACGCTGGTTATAGTGGCCCGCATCCCCCGCATTCCTTCACTTCTCACGGAGACAGCATGAGCTACGACAACATCGAAGTGCGCACCGAGGCCGGCAAGGTCGGTGTCATCACCCTGAACCGCCCCAAGGCGCTGAACGCACTCAACGACGCGCTGATGACCGAGCTGGGCACCGCGCTCCAGGCCTTCGACGCCGACGGCGCGATCGGCTGCATCGTCATCACCGGCAGCGAACGCGCCTTCGCCGCCGGCGCCGACATCAGCGCGATGGCCAAGTACAGCTTCATCGACGCCTACAAGGGCGACTACATCACGCGCAACTGGGAAACCATCCGCGGCATCCGCAAGCCGGTGATCGCGGCCGTGTCGGGCTTCGCGCTGGGCGGTGGCTGCGAGCTGGCCATGATGTGCGACTTCATCATCGCGGCCGACAACGCCAAGTTCGGCCAGCCCGAGATCAAGCTGGGCGTGATCCCCGGCGCTGGCGGCACGCAGCGCCTGCCGCGCGCGGTGGGCAAGAGCAAGGCCATGGACATGGCGCTGACCGGCCGCATGATGGACGCCGCCGAAGCCGAGCGCGCGGGCCTGGTGAGCCGCGTGGTGCCCTTCGACAAGCTGGCCGACGAGGCCCTGGGCGCGGCGCTGCAGATCGCCGACTTCTCGCAGATCGCGGTGATGGCGGCCAAGGAATCGGTCAACCGCGCCTTCGAGAGCGGCCTGAGCGACGGCGTGATGTTCGAGCGCCGGCTGTTCCACGCGCTGTTCGCCACCCACGACCAGAAGGAAGGCATGGACGCCTTCGTGAACAAGCGCAAGGCCGAGTTCAAGCACGAATGACGCCGGCCGTCACCGGCCGCGCCTCAGCGCGGCGGTGACGGCGGCTGCGCCGGGGCGCTCGCCTCTTCCAGCGCGGCGCGCAATCCCTTCAGGGCGTCGGCCCCGGGCGAACCGATGCCTGGCGCCACGCCCTCTTCGCGCCAGCGCACCTGGCTGCCGGCCAGTTCCAGCACCGCCAGCGCCTCGCCGTTTCGATCGAGCGTGATGCGCCAGTCGACCTTGCCGCGCAAGGGCCGGGCGCCTACTCCAGCCAACGCCGCCGAGCCGATCAGCGCGCCCAGCTCGCGCGCCTCGGCCCGCTGCAGGGTGCGCGTTTCGCCATCGGGGCGCGTGATGTGCAGCACGGTCCATTGCGACAGCGCGGCGAAGCTTGGCGGCGCGGTGGCTGCGGGCACCACCGGCGCTGGAGAGGGCGCCACGGCCGCCGCGCGCGGTGGCGCGGCCGCCGGGGCGGCGTCCTGCGGTGCGGCGAAGGTCCGCCGCTCGGTGATCGCCGCCTGCGGGCCCGCGCGGCCGGACGGCGCCTCGGCCGTCGCCGGTGCGGCGGGCGGGGCCGGTGGCACCGGCGACGGGGAGCGCGCGATCTCCTTCCTGAGCGCGCGCGCACGCGCCGTCGCCGCCTCGGTCTCGGCCTGGCGGTCGCGCTTGGCGCGGGCTTCGTCCTCGTCGAGCGCGCGCGTGGCGGCCGCGTTGGTCGCGCGGGACTCGGCCAGCTGCGCATCGAGCGCGCTGGGCGGAGGGGCGGGCTCGGGTGCCGGCGGGGCCGCGGGCGCTGGTGCCGGTGCGCCTTGCGCGACCTCGGCCTGTGGCGCGGCCGCCGCGGGCGCCGCTTGTTGCTGCGCGCCATCGGGCCGCGCACCCGGCACCTCTTCGCGCTGCCACATCAAGGTGACCAGCACGCCGACCAGCACGGTCGCGAAGGCCGCATTCCACGGCACACCGCCGCCCGCGCCGATGCCCAGCAGCCGCTGCCACCAGGTGCGTTGCAGCGGCAGTTCGGGCAAGGAGGGCGCCACGGCCTCGTGCGCCATCGCGCGGATCGACTCGCCCAGGCGCCAGTCGGGCGTGGCCGCCTGGTCGGGCGCGTTCTCGAGCGCGCGCTGCAGCACCGGGTCGCGCAGGTCGTCCGCATCGTCGTCGTGGATCGAGGTCGGATCGCTCATGCGCCCTCCCCCAGCGCCGTCAGATAGCGCTCCATGCACCCGCGCAGTTTCTTCATGCCGTAGCGCAGCCGGCTGCGCACCGTCTCGAAGCCGATCTCGAGCGTGGTGGCCAGGGCCTCGACGGTGAAGCCGTCTTCGTGGTGCAGCAGGAAGGCCGCGCGCTGCTCGTCGGGCAGTTCGTCGAGGCAGTTCAGCAGCCGCCGGCCGGCCGAGCGCCAGAAGGCCATGTCCTCGGCCGAGGGATGGGCGGCGTCGACCGGCTGCCCCAGGTCGTTGACCAGGGCGCGCCCGAACAGCTGCGCGGCCTCGATGCCGTCGCCGTCCTCGTCGTGCGCATGGAAGACCACCTGGCGCCCGCTCGCGCGCAACCGGTCCATCGCCAGGTTGTGCGCGATGGTGAAGGCCCAGGTGCGCCACGCGGCGCCCTGCGGCGAGAAGCTGTCGCGCGCCGTGATGACGCGCACCCAGGTCTCCTGGAACACCTCGTCGACCTCGGCCGCCAGCCGCACACCCAGCAGCCGCCGAACGAAACGGTACAGCGCGCCTTCGTGGCGCGCATAGAGCAGGTCGAAGGCCGCGGTGTCGCCGCCGGCATAGGCCAGCATCAGCTGGTCGTCCGGCATGGCGGCATGGATCGCGGAAGCCGCGACGGGCGGGGGGGACTGCATGGACAGATTCTCACCTCAGCTTGTACGCGCGGCGACGGCGTTCGGGGTTTGCACGCAGCGTTTTCTTTGGCCGACCCGAACCCCGGACGTCCGTGCCGGCCGTATCAAGGACATCACTCACCCTCGGAGTCCTCGATGACCCTGCCTTCCGTCCCTCCTTCGACCGCCTCCGCCGCCCGTCCCGCGGCCCGACGTCTTTCACGTGGCCCGCGCGCCGTCGTCGTGCTGCTGTGCGCGCAGTTGCTGCTCGGCGCCTGCCAGGCCCGGAGCGTGGTGGTTGAAGGCCCCACCGCCTGGCCCGAGCCCACGCCCCAACCCCAGCCGCCGCTGCCCACGCCAGGCACGCCACCGCAGTGGCCCGCCGGCGCGGCCGTGCTGCGCACGCCGAACTTCCAGGCACCGTCGGCGCTGAGCTGCGCGCGTCCGATCCAGACGCGGGAGGTGCCGGGGCGCGATCCGCAGGCCAGCGCACGCGGCGACATGCGCGAGCGTGCAGGTGTCGCCAGCAAGCGGCGCAGCGATCGCGCGGAGGCCGGCGAGGCCGTGGCCGACGCTTCGGTCGCCGAATCGGAGATCCCCGCCGCCGCGCCGCCGTCCTCACCGGCCATCGCCGCGGCGCCTTCGGCCCGCCGCATGACCGAACCGGCCCTCCTGCCCATGCCGCGCCAGACACCGCAGCAAGCTCAGCAGCCCGTGACCGCCGGCATGGTCGACGACAACGCCGACTTCGGCGAGTACCTCCGCTTCCGAGACCGCACCCAGGTCACGCACCGCGCCCGCGACGTGCGCCAGCGCTACCTGCTGCAGGTGCGCAGCGCGCGCGGTGCCGTCGTGCCCGATGCCGAGGTGGCGGTGCGCGCCCCCGGAGGCGCCGCGATGTGGGCCCGCACCGACGCGGGAGGCCGCGCCTGGCTGCATCCCGACGCCTTCGACCCGAACGCCAGCCAGGTCTACGAGATCGCGGTGCGCAAGAACGGCCGCCAGGCCAGCGGCTTCCTGCAGCGCGGCCAGAAGAGCGCGGTCGACATCGTGCTGGCTGACGACGCGGCGCCAGCGCGCGCGCGGCTGGACCTGGTCTTCCTGATCGACGCCACCGGCTCGATGGCCGACGAGATCGGCCGCCTCAAGAGCACCCTGCGCACCATCGCCAGCGAAGTGGCGCAACTGCCCAGCCGCCCCGACACCTGCTTCGGCCTGGTGGCCTACCGCGACAAGGGCGATGCATTCCTGCTGCGCAGCCACGACTTTACGAACGACCTCGACGCCTTCCAGGGCGTGCTGAACGCGTTGCAGGCCAACGGCGGCGGCGACTACCCGGAGGCGATGAACGAGGCGCTGCACGAGACGGTGCACCGGCTGAGCTGGCGCGGCAGCGGCGCGACCCGCATGGTCGTGCTGCTGGCCGACGCGCCGCCGCACCTGGACTACGGCGGCCCGCAGTACGACGACGACATGCTGGTCGCGCTGGGCAAGGGCATCAAGGTGTTCAGCGTGGGCGCGAGCGGCCTCGACAAGCAGGGCGAATACGTCCAGCGGCAGATCGCGCAGTACACCGGCGGGCGCTTCGTGTTCCTCACCTACAAGGACGCCGAACGCCCTTCGAGCGGCCCGGGCCGCGAGACGGTGCACGACGTGGGCAGCTACTCGGTCCAGACCCTGGACCGGCTGATCGTGCGGCTCGTGACCGAGGAACTCGACAAATTGCCGCGAGGCAGTTGACGGGGCATACAAAGCTCGAGCTATAATCTCAGGCTCGGCTCTTTAGCTCAGTCGGTTAGAGCGATGGAATCATAATCCACAGGTCCGCGGTTCGAATCCGTGAAGAGCCACCAAATCAACGGAAACCCGCCTCAGCGCAAGCTGAGGTGGGTTTTTCGCTTCTCGGGCCGGTGTCGCAACAATGCCATGCCGAACCCATCGCCCAACCGCCCACGTATTCCCGCTCTGCATCTCAACCCCTGCGGCGTGTGGTGCTTCCGCCTGACTATCAGCGGACAGACGCGCCAAAAATCTTTGAAGACCAAGGACAGGGCCTTGGCTACCAAGTTGGTCTCCAAGCTCAACTGGGAATGGTCAATGGCGTAACGACAGAACGAGCCCTCGATGGGAGACATCCTCAGGGCATTTGAAACAGGCCGCGAGTTCGACGCTGAGTTCCCAAACGGCACCAAGCTCACGGGCATCAACACCGATGACGACCTTCGGCGAGCCAAAGAGCTCATGCTCGCGCGCATCGAAGCCATTGAGTATTGGGTTGCACCGATCTCTGACCCTAGATTTCCACTAAATACTGGCCCACCCGCTTTGTGAGCCTGAAGGCTTCATGGTGTGGAGAAGTGTGTGCGGATCTGCCGCAGATTGCGCTGCTGTCTCCGAGATTTGGTGGCCTCGATCGCAAGCCAGGTCGCGAGGTTTTCGTGTCGGGTATCAAGCCACGGGCGGCAAGGGCGTCGAAGGGCTAAACGCGCTCTCCCCAAACATCTCCACATCGGCTTGCATCGCTCTGAACGCGTCGCTTTCGGAAAATCTCTCGATGTTGGCGCGGAACGCGTCCTCGATCTTTTGCTTCTGGCGCGGCGACACCGATCCGAGGGCGTCGGCCATCGCTTGGGCTTTGTGGTTCCAGTATCCGAACATCGAGCCAGGCACCATGTATTTTCGAGGCGCGACGACACCTTCGTTGGCGTTCACCTTGGTGCCTGACCAGTCGCTGGAGACCTCCCTGATCGACCCGATGAGCATGAAGCGGCCGAGCTTGGCGAAGGTGAATGTCGACTTGGAGCCGCGAGCGAGGTCCATCTGTATCGCGCGCATCATGTAGCGGTTGAAATTCGGGACCATGCCCGGAATCTGGGAGCTGAATTCATCGGTAGGAAGCAGGTGCTGGCGAAACTCGCCCGGATGAGCTCGCTGGCCCAGCAGAAATTCTCGCCACGTCACCTCGGCGCGTTTGACCGAGCTCATCTCGTCCTCGGTCCATCCATCAAACGTGGCCTCTTCGAGAGCGAGCTTGATCAAGCGCCAAGAAACCGAGACGCAGAAGTGGAGCATCCATGGGCCGTAGCTGAACCGCCCTCCCGACCGATCGACATACGGATGAAAAACGTGGGTCGCGAACGCTCGCTCGGACCGGCTAAACAACTCTTCGCAGTCGGAGCAAAGCCAATGCTTTTTGATCCCATCCTGGACGCGAGCGTTGGGTTCGTCCGAGCTCCGCAGATGCCTGTTGCCGGAGGACGCGCGCTGCCACTTGAACACGAACGCCGGGATGATGTGGCTCAGTTGCAGGTCGGCCGTGTTTCCGCACAACTTGCATAGTCCCATGTGGCTCATCGCAAACTCTCCAGGTCGTCCCATCCACCATCGTCCAGATTACTTCTTGGCGCGGCAGGGCCGCAAGGCGCGGTCGAATCCGCAGCGAAGCGTTCGCCGATGTCGACGATGCGCTCCGCGCGCGCCAGCACGTGGTCATAGGTAAGGATGGTGATGTTGTGAAAGCTAGCGTTGAGGATTCGGTAAGCCTCGGCCTGCTCCGCAGTCCAGCCTGCCGATCGACCGAACACCAGCACGCATCGCGGCTTGACGGTCTTCACGCCGCCCACGCTCGCCAAGAACTTATTGCTGTTGGCCTCTAGCTCGATCTCATGCAAGTAGCGCGAAGACTGGGTGATTGCTTTGATGAGGTCAGTCGATGGCACCCAGTTGCCGTGGTCCATGGTCGCAGCCCAAAACTGCATGCCTCCACCTGGCCGCTTGATCTCCACCACGTCAAGAAAGCCGTCATAGGCCTCCATCAGAAAGTCCGAGATGTTGCGCGTATCGATGCGCCGCTCGTCGAGGATGCGGACAAACTCGCTGCCGAGCACCCAACTGTTCTGCTCGAACCACTTTTGCCAACGCTGCTCGACCAGGTCGTCTTCCAGCATCGCCCTGAATTCCTTGACTGCCCTCACGCGGCGGGCCTGGCGCAGCCCTTCTTCCAACTCGGCGGGAATGATCTCGTTGTCCAAGATGAAACGCACCAAGTCGGCCTTGGCCGGCAGGGAGAAGAGCGCTTTGATCTGGGCGGCGTTGGTGGCTTCGAAGGGGCGGTCCAGCGGGATGAAGGCTTTGACGCCTTGCTTGAACGGGGCGTAGCTCTCTTGCAGAAATGCGATGAGAGCTTCGAACTCCTCATGGTCCAGCGTCAGCTCGGACTTGGGTTGAGTGTTCTCGACTTCTTCCGGGACGTTGAACCATCCGGACTTCTTGTAGCGGCCGATCTTGAGGCAGATGTCCTCGCGCTCGGTGTTGTGTTTGATCTTCCAGAAGAACGCGCGCGTGACCACGGTGGGCTTGGTGCGCAGGACTCGTTTCAGCAACCCGACAGTGGACATGCGTGGCTCCGGCGGCGGCCCCGCGGGGATCAGCAGGGCTCGACAGGCAGATGTTACGGTCCTGGTTTGCCGTCAGGCCAACCGCGCGCTTTCGCAGCGCTGGCGAAAGCTCATAGGCAGCCAGCAACGATGACAACGATGAGGCGGGCAGCCGCTACGTGGGCGCCTTGGACAATGACGAGGCGAACACTCCAAGCTTGAGGCGATGCCCAAGCGCCCAGACGCACGCACAACTAGACTTGGCTTTTGGCGGCGAGTGTGAGACGGTCGGCGCCACGAATTCCGTCCAACTTCTGACCGCCGGGGGTTCGCAAGTACTTGATCTTCAAGGACTTATAGAATTCTGATTTTTCTTTCATGAAGAGCCACCAGATACGGAGCCCAGTAAGTCAGTGACTTGCTGGGTTTTTTGTTTCCCAGGGCAGCCCCATGCAAATCCACGAACTGAGGCAGCGGCTGCAGGACGACGGCGCCGGCCCGCTGCACGAACACCGGATCCTGCGCATGTGGTCGCATGCGCGGCCGCAGGACAGCGGCCGGCGCCGGCCGCACACCTTCTTTCCGTCGTCCCTGCTGGCGGCGATGCCGCGCATCGAGGCCGAGCTCGCCGGGCTGGCGCGCATCGACGCGGTCCATCCCGGGGCCGACGGGTCCGAGCGCCTGCTGGTGGCGCTGGCCGACGGCCAGACGGTGGAAAGCGTGCTGCTGCCGCGCGGCGGCCTGTGCGTGTCGTCGCAGGTCGGTTGCGCGGTCGGCTGCCAGTTCTGCATGACGGGGCGTGACGGGCTTCTGCGCCAGGTCGGCAGCGCCGAGATCGTGGCCCAGGTGGTGCTCGCGCGCCAGCGTCGCGCCGTGACCAAGGTGGTGTTCATGGGCATGGGCGAGCCGGCCCACAACCTGGACAACGTGATGGAGGCGATCGAGCTGCTGGGCACGGCCGGCAACATCGGCCACAAGAACCTGGTGTTCTCCACCGTGGGCGATCCGCGCGCCTTCGAGCGCCTGCAGCGGAGCACGGTGAAGCCCGCGCTGGCGCTCTCGCTGCACACGACCGACGCCGCACTGCGCCGCAAGCTGCTGCCCCGCGCACCGAACCTGTCGCCCGAGGAACTGGTCGACGCCAGCGAAGGCTACGCGCGTGCCTCGGGCTACCCCGTGCAGTACCAGTGGACGCTGCTGGAAGGCGTCAACGACAGCGACGAGGAGATCGAGGGCATCGTCGCCCTGCTGGGCGGCAAGTACGGCGTGCTCAACATGATCCCCTTCAACACGGTGGACGGCACGGCCTTCAGCCGCCCGCAGCGGGAACGCTGCGAACACATCGCCCGCACGCTGCTCCAGCGCGGCATCCTCACCAAGCTGCGCTACTCGGCCGGGCAGGATGTCGATGGCGGCTGCGGCCAGCTGAGGGCGCGGGCCATCGAGGCGCGGGTGGTGCTGCATCGGGGGACCTGAAGAGGCCTGGCAGCGCCCGATCAGCCATCCTCGCCAACCCCTTCGGCCTTGGCCAGCCACTTCTCGGCCGCCTCGGCCGCTTCGCGCTCGGTCTCGACGAACGCAATCGCCAGCCCGAGCACCTTGCCAGCGCCTTGAGCCGCCAATCGAACCGCCGCCGGGATCGCGCGGTCGCCTGTGATCAGCACCATGCCCTGGCACAGCGCGCGCATCCGCGCCTTGTGGCGCTTGAAGAACAGCGCGCGCTGCTTGCGGTCCTCGTGGCGCTCGTCGGCATGGTCGCCGGGCAGGTGGTCGGTGAGCAGCACGAAGCGCTCGCCACGGTCGAGCAGGGCCGCCAGTGCCTGCTCCGGCGTGCCAGTCGTCGACGTCTGATGTTCCGCTTCGCGCATGAACACCAGCGGGAATCTCGTCGTGTCGAGCTGCATCAGGCCTCCAAGGGCGATGCGGCGCCGATCCGCGCCTCGACGAAGGCGCGCAGCTGCGGGTTGCGGATCTCGAACACATCGAACAGGCCCAGCGCCCGCAGCGCGGGCAACAAGGCCTCGAGGTCCCGCAGCGCGGCCTCGCGCGCCGCGGGCGCGAGGGCCGGATTCGCGAAAGCCGCGGCGTTGACGAGGAAGGCGCCCACCGTGCCCTTGCGGACGGTGGTGCCCTGGATCTCGATCTCGTTCTGTGTGTCCGGAAGGACGTCCTGTGCGCGCATGGGCAAGCTCCTGAAGGGTTGGCCTCTAGCGTAAGGACGAACATACCGGCGGCTGTAGACTGGATCGGCCAACCAATAGCTCGAATCCGCCATGCTCGACCCTCTGCTCCAACTCGCCGACCATGTCGACCGCGACGACGGCCCGGTCGTGATCGCGGCCGAGGGCAGCCAGGACGGCGAACTGGCGTCCGGGGCACATTCCCATGCGCGCGGCCAGCTGTTCGGCTCGCTGCGCGGCCTGCTGTCGGTGGGTGTGGAAGACGGCGTCTGGATCGTGCCCGCCATCCATGCGGTGTGGCTGCCGCCGCACCAGCGGCATTCGGGCCGGTCGCATGGGCCCTTCCACGGCTGGAGTGTCTATGTGGCCGAGTCGGCCTGCGCCGACCTGCCGCCGCGGCCCTGCACGATCCGCACCTCGGGCCTGCTGCGCGAGGCCGTGTTGCGGGCGACCAGCTGGCCCCTGCAGTCGCAGCCGCTGGAGGGCGCGCGCGCGCATGTCGCGGCGCTGATCCTGGACGAGATCCGCCACCTGCCGGTCGAGCCCTTCGGCTTGCCGCTGCCAGCCGACCCGCGCCTGCAGCGGATCGCGAAGGCGCTGATCGCGGACCCGGCCGACGCGCGCGACCTCGAGGCCTGGGCGGCCTGGGCCGCGGTGAGTTCGCGCACCTTGAGCCGCCGCTTCGTGGCCGAGACCGGCTTCAACTTCACGGCCTGGCGGCAGCGGGCGCGCATGATGCGTTCGCTGGAAATGCTCGCGGCCGGCATGCCGGTGACCGCCATCGCGCTGGACCTGGGCTATGCGACCGCGAGTGCGTTCATCGGCCTGTTCCGGCGCACCTTCGGGGCGACGCCGGCGGTCTATCGGACGCGGCTGTGAGCGGGTGCGCATGCCGCCTGCCGCCTGCCTGAATTCGCCCGTCAGGACACCTCGCCGTGGCAGACGACAGCGCTCTCGTCGGGCGCCGACGCCGCCTCTGCGATGTGCGCCATCAATCCGGTCTGCCCGACCGCGACGTGCGCTGCCAGCACATGGCGGTCCGGATAGTCCCCGCCGTTCTGCGCCCTGAAGGGAATCGGCGCGGCGTCGAAGAGCGTCTCGAGGCGCGCACACCAGGCAGCCTCTGCCAGGGCCAGGCCCTGCGCGTTCAGGCGCCCGCTGTCGTAGACCGCGTGCGTGGGCAGCACGTCGAAGCCGGGAAAGTAGAGCGTGCCGTGGGTGATCGGAAACAGCAGTTGCTCGAGCGGCCCGTTGATGCCCCGCGCCGAATAGTCCTTCTCCGGCCCGCCCACGGCGACGGCCAACAGGGCGCGCTTGCCCTTGAAGGCGCCATCGCCATAGCGGTAGGTGTTGCCGCCATCCTTGTAGCCGTAGGCGAGCCCATAGGCCCACACGCGGTCGATCCAGCCTTTCATGATGGCCGGCATGCCGTACCACCACAACGGAAACTGGAAGATCACGGCGTCGACGGCCAGCACCTTTGCCTGTTCCGCCGCGACGTCGAGGGTCTGGGCGCCGGTGGCGTACGCGTGGCCCGATTCCGCGATGAAGGACAACCGCTCGGGATCGGCGCGCGCAGGGAAATCGTCGGCATCGAACACCGCCTTCCAGCGCATCGCATACAGATCCGACTGCAGCACCTCGTGGCCTCCGGCTTGCAGCGTGCGCACCGACTGGGCAACCAGGCGGCGCGTCAGCGACGTGGGTTCGGGGTGTGCGTGAACGATCAGGATTTTCATCTTCTCTGTGCCTCGGTCGAGGCCTGTGCCATGGAAAGAGCGAAGTCTGTGCCGCTCGATGCCATCCGTGAAATCGTCAATGTGCTGGTCTACTATCCATGGAATGGATACCAAACGCCTCGACCTGAACCTGCTCGTGACGCTGGAGGCCTTGCTCACGGAGCAGAACGTGACTCGAGCCGCGGCGCGCCTGCACCTGAGCCAACCGGCGGTGAGCGCGCAGCTCAGCCGCCTGAGGGGTATGTTCGACGATGCGCTGCTGATGCCGACCCAGCGCGGCATGGCGCCCACGGCCAAGGCCCTCGAGCTGCTCGCACCGCTTCGCCAGGCGCTCGACCATGTGCGGTCCACCGTGCGCGCACCGGACTTCGATCCCGCCACGGCCGCGCTGACCGTCACGATCGCCTGCACCGACTACCTGCAGGCTGCGGTGGTGCTGCCGCTGGTCATCGCGCTCAGGGCCAGGGCGCCGGCCGTGCGGGTGGCGCTGCGCCACCTCGACCTGTCGCAGCTGGAAGCGCAGATGGCCTGCGGCGATGTCGACCTGGCGCTCATGACGCCGTCGGTGGCCCCGCCGACGCTGCGCACGCGCCCTCTTTTCGACGAGCGCTATGTGCTCATCGGCCGCAGCAGGCATCCTCGCCTGCGCAAGGTGATGACGGTGGCGGCCTTCGCCGAGCTCGAGCATGTGATCGTGTCCCTGCGCGGCGGCGAATTCGGCACGCCGGTGGACGACACCCTGGCCCTGCTGGGACACCGCCGGAAGGTGGTGCTGTCCGCGGCATCGTTCCTGTCCGTGCCGGAGATCGTCACCCGATCGAACTTCGTCGCGCTGGTGCCGGAGCGGCTGATGCGCGGCCGCACCGACGGGCTCAGGTCCGTCGCGCCTCCGCTGCCGGTGGAAGGCTTTGCCGTGGGCATGGTGTGGCACGAACGCAATCACGGGCACGGTGGCCAGCGCTGGTTCCGTGATGCGGTTGTGGCCTCGGTGGATTGAGGCGCCGCACGGCTGGCGTCAAGCCATCGTGGCGCCCCGCTCAAGGCTTCGCCACGCCCTCGTCGTCGACGGCCTTCTGCACCGCCTTGTAGAAATCATCCCGCGCCGCGCCGTCGACACGGCTCGACGCCCCGCCGGCCCAATCGCCGTTGGAGGCGATGACCAGCCGGCGCTTCGGGTCGATGAAGATGCCCTGACCGAAGATGCCGCGCGCCGCGAAGCTGCCGTCGTCGTAGGTCCACCACTGGTAGCCGTAGCCGCGGCCCGGCTGGCCGGTGTCGGCGCGCCGGGTGGTGGCCTGGGCCAGCCAGTCGTCCGGCACGATGGGCTGCCCGCCGACCCGTGCACCGTCGAGGATGAACTGTCCGAAGCGCGCGAAGTCGCGCGTGGCCGCCTGGATGCAGCAGCCGCTGATCTCCTGGCCCGTGCGGCTGAGCATCCAGGTGGCCTGCTGTTCCATGCCGGCCGGCCGCCAGATCTTCTCCGAGAGGTAGTCGGCCAGCGGCTTGCCCGTGGCGCGCGTCACCAGCACCCCCACCAGGTTGGTCTCGCCGGTGCTGTAGTTCCAGCGCGTGCCCACCGGTGCCACCCGGGGCAGCTGGCGCAGATAGCTCACCAGCGCATCGACACCCGGCTCGGGCCGATGCTTGTTGAAGAGCGCCACGTCCGACTGCGGATCGGCGTAGTTCTCGTTCCAGCGCACGCCCGAGGTCATGGTCAGCAGGTCGCGGATGCTCACGGCGTCATAGGCCGAGCCCTTCATCTCCTGGATGTAGTCGCTGACCTTGTCGTCGAGGCTGCGGATGTGGCCGTCGCGCACGGCGGCGCCGAGCAGGGTGGAGGTGAGGGATTTCGCCACCGAGAAGCTGGTCCAGCGCCCCTGGGCGTCGAAGCCCAGGCCGTAGCGTTCCAGGCGCAGCTTGCCGCCCTGCAGGATCACGAGCGCGGCACTGCGCTGTTGCGCCATGAAGGCATCGAGGTCCAGCGGCAGCACCAGGGGCGGCCCCGGTGGCAAGGGGGATGGCGTGGTGCCGGCGGCCACCACGCGTGCCTTGGCCAGCACGGGCAGCCGGTCGAGGGCCCGGAAGCCCGCATCGCGCTGCGCCTGGTTCCAGAACAGCACATCGCTGTTGGTCGGCAACGTGGCGAGCAGGCCGCGCGTTTCCTTGTCCAGGCTGAACCAGCCCGCGGTACCGGCGATGGCCAGAACGGCGAGCCCTCCCCAAACGATCTTGCCAAGCTTCATGCTGCAGCCTCCCTCCGTGGTGTTGTGATGTGCCGAGGCAGCACATTGGACACCAAGGCGGATCCTGTTTTCTGGGCCTCCGACCAAAGGCGGTTCACGATCCCGCCACGGCGTGAACGGTCCCTATTCGTCCGGGCCCAGCAGCTCCGCCACCCGCCGGTACTTGCTCGGCACCATGCCCTGGCGCGCCGAGAAGAAGCGCGTGAAATTGCCGGCCGTGTCGAAGCCGCATTGCAGCGCGATCTGCTGCAGCGGGGTGTCGCGCCGCACCACGCTCTTGAGGCATTCCTCCATGCGCAGCATGTTCACGAAGGTCTTGGGCGTGAGGCCGGTCGAACGCAGGAACAGGCGGAAGAACTGCGCGCGCGACAGGCCGGCCGACTGCGCGAGTTCGTCCAGGCACAGCGGCGCGTTGCTGCCTGCCATCGCACCCTCGACGACCTGCCGGATGCGCGCGTCGTAGCCCAGTTCGCCATGCACGCCGCTCCAGCGCAGGCGCGACAGCGGCGCGGTCAGCGTCACGGCCTCGGTGAAGACGTCGGCGATCAAGGCCTCGACCGCCTCGGGCGGCGCCGGCTCGTGCTGGCTCAGCAGGTCGAGGATGTCGTCGCGCAATCCGGCCAGGCGCCGGTTGAGCAGGGCCACGGGCCGGGTGAAGAATTTCGGGCCCGCGCTTCGGGTGAAAATCCGGTCGACCTCCTTGAGCCAGCGCGGATGCAGGTAGAGCGCCAGCAGCACGCAGGGCTCGGGGCCGCGGTGGTCGTAGAAGTGCGGTTCCCAGGTGTTGATCATGAGCACGCTCTGGGCCGTCACCGGATGCTCGCGCCGGCCCACGCCGAACTGGATCTCGCCGCCGCCGACCTTGAACACGATGTGGCAGTCGCGGTGCGCGTGCAGGGCCATCGAACGGTGGACCTGCAGCAGCACCACCCGCCCGAAGGCGCCATGGAGGATTCGCAACGGGGCAGACACATCGACTCCTTGGTTGCACTGCCCCGCGCCGGACCGATCGCGCTTCGCCCGGAGAGCAGGTGCGCCGGAATGATGGCCCCAGCCGCCGCGACGAACCAGTCGGGAAAGCGCTAGTCGCTCACTTGTACTCGACCAGCACCTCGCGGTAGCGCGCCTGGCCCATGTTGCGCGCCTTGTGCCGGGCCGGCACGGTCACGCCCTTGCCGATGTCCGACATCACCTCGATCACGCCGTTCTCGCACTTGAGCGAGAAGACGCCGCCGGTGGGCACGTCGAACACGCCCAGGTCCTTGCCGTGCTCGTCGTAGATCTGCAGCGGCGCGCCCTGGATGGCGTACCACATGTAGGAGCGCTCATGGGTATGGACGGGTGTCTCGTCGCCTGGTGCGAGTTCGAAGTTCCAGACGATCACCTTGTCGTTCTCGAACACCTTCTCGCTGCCGACACCGGCTTCTGCCGCCGCTGTCTCGTGGGTTGCAAGCATCGTTGTCTCCTGCTTCTTCGTGGGGTCGTGCACATCACGCCCTCGACGGCGAGGGACGTGGCCGGCGGCGTCTTTTTCTCCTCGGGCGCGCCGCTGCGAAATACTAGGGCGCAGCGGCGCATTCGTCTTGCGACGAGGTGCCGCAACTTCTCGATGACGCGCGTGACTTGTCAATTCGTCTCACGAAAATCAAACGAACATGTGTTCGCGCAAAGAACGATGGACGCTCGCGCCTTCTCGCGCGCGGTGCAGGCGATCCAGGTCGCCCCAGGCCGTGGCCAGCACATGACGGCGCGCTGAAACGCCATGGCCCCGAATGCCAGAATCCCCCCATGCTCACCCATCGGCAATTGCGCTACTTCGTGGAGATCGTCGATGCGGGCGGCTTCAGCCTCGCGGCCGAGCGGCTGTTCGTCGCGCAGTCCGCGCTGAGCCGGCAGGTGCGCGAGATGGAGCGCGAGCTGCAGGTGCCGCTGCTGCTGCGCGACACGCGCAAGCTGGCCATGACACCCGCGGGCCAGTCGCTCTATGCCGATGCGCGGCGCATCCTCGCGGCGCTGGCAACCGCGGCGGCCAATGCCGCGCATGCGCAGCGCGGCACCCAGGGCACCTTGCAGCTGCTGCATTCGAGTTCGGTCCCGCTGGCCGAACCCCTGCTCGTCCTGCTTAGGCGCTATGCCGAGCAGCACCCGTCGATCACGGTCGAGGTGGCGCAGGCCTCTTCGGAAGGCCAGGCGCTCGAGGTGCACGAGGGCCGCGCCGACCTCGGGCTGGCGCGCGCGCCCATCCTGCGGCGCTACGAGGGCGTGCGCCATGCCGTGCTGTACGAGGAGCCGCTGGTGGCGCTCGTGCCCGCCGGCCATGCGCTCGCGGGCCGTGAGCGGATCGCGCTGGCGGAACTGCGCGACCAGCGCTTCGTCGCGCTGCCGCACCGGGAGCGCGGCGGCCTGAGCCACCGGGTGGCCGAGCTGTGCGCGGCGGCCGGTTTCCAGCCGACAGCGGCTTCGGTGCGCTCGCGCAAATGGGCCCAGCTGGCCCTGGTACAGGGCGGCTTCGGCGTGGCCGTGGTGCCCGCGTCCATGGGCCGGCTCGCACCCGAGGGCGTGTGCGTGCTGCCGCTGGCCGACGCGGCCTGCACGAGCGAGGTGCTCGCGCTCTGGCGGCCCGACGCACCCGCGCGCGTGCTGCGCTTTGCCGAAGCCCTGGTGCACGCGCTGGGCCGCGAAGGCGCCGGCACATCCAGCTGATTTCGAGATCGCGCCGCGCCGCATTCGGTATTGGCGCCGCGGTGCGCAGGCCTATAGATTCGACCTCCTCTTCTTGTTGTCTTCGGAACCGCCGCGTGGACGCCCTCTTCTCTTCCGTGTCGGCCGCGCTGCCGCTCGCACCACTGCAGCTGATGCTGGTCTGCGCCGGCGTCGCGGTGGCCTATGTGATCTTCGGCCTGGCCGGCTTCGGCACGGCGCTGGTGGCCGGCCCGCTGCTCGCGCAGTTCGTGCCGGTGGCGGTGATCGTGCCGCTGCTTGCGTTGCTGGACTTCGCGGCCGCCACGGTGAACGTGCTGCGCGACGGCCGCTCGGCCGACACCGGCGAGCTGCGGCGCATCGTGCCCGCGATGGCACTGGGCAGCCTGCTCGGCGCGGCCATCCTGCTGCGCGGCCGGCCCGAGGTGCTGCTGGCCGCGCTGGGACTCTTCGCGGTGGGCTACGGGCTTTATGCGCTCAGCGGCTTCAAGCCGCAAGCGCGCCTGTCGCCGCGCGCCGCATGGCCCTTCGGTGCGGTCGGCGGGCTGTTCTCCGCGCTGTTCGGCAGCGGCGGCTTCATCTACGCGATCTACCTGGCAGGGCGCATCGAGGCCAGCGATCGCATCCGCGTGACGCAGTCCACGCTGATCGGCCTGTCGACACTGACGCGCGCCATCCTGTTCCTGCTGGCGGGCGTCTATGCCGACCGGGCGCTGCTGCTGCTCGCGCTGTGGCTGCTGCCCGCGATGCTGGTCGGCACCGCCATCGGCCGGCGGCTCACGCTCGTGCTGTCGAAGGCGCAGTTCATGCGCATCGTGAGCCTGGTCGTGCTGTGCTCGGGGCTGGCGCTGATCGCGCGGTACTTCGGGAGATAGCCTGCCCCTGACGCATCCGCGCGGGCAGCATCAAGGGCATGGCCGCCAGCGCGCAGCCACCCGCGACGAACCACACCAGCGGCCATCCCAGCAGCGTGAGCAGGTGCGGGATCAGCAGCGGCGTGAGGAAGCAGAACAGGAAGACGCTGGTGTTCGCCATGCCCAGCGCGGTGCCGGCGCGCGCCGCGCCCGCCAGGGTCGCGAGCTCGGTGTAGGCCACGCCGTGCCAGGCCGACACGCTGATGCCGGCCAACGTCAGCAGCACCAGCAAGCCGATGCGTCCCGTCGAGGTCTGCGTGGCCATCGCGTCCGACAGCGTCAGCGCGCCAAGCGCGGCGAACAGCAGCAGGCTCAGCAGCGCGCAGCCGCGCAGGTAGGCCGGGCGGTTGCGGCGGCGGTCGGTCCAGCGGCCGCTCCAGACGCGCATGACCATCGCACCGACCTGCACCGCGACCATCGCGGCGGTGATGGCCGCGAAGCCCAGGTGGCCGAAGTCGTGCAGGAACACGGTGCCGAAGGACAGCACCGCGAACTGCGCCGAGCACAGGATGCCGATGCCGGCCACGATGCGCCAGATGCGCGCGTCGTGCAGCGGCCCGCGCTCGTGCGTGCCGCCGGCCACGGGCATCGGTGCGCGCGCCGAGACCGGGGGCTCGTGCACCCAGGCCCAGGCCATCAGCGCGCCCAGGGCGCACAGCCCGGCCAGCACCGCGTACAGCGCGCGGAAGCCGCCGTGCAGCGCCAGCAGGGGCAGCAGCAGCGCGCCGACGGCACCGCCCAGCGGCACGGCGGTCTGGCGGATGCTCATCGCCAGGCCGCGCTCGCTTTCGTCGAACCAGGTCATCACGGCCCGGCCGCTGGCGCCGTTGACGCTGCCGCCCAGCAGGCCCACGCTCAGCAGCCCGACGGCCAGCCAGCCCAGGCCGGGCACATGGCCGCCGTGCGGCGCGGCCCACAGAGCCATCGCGCCCAGGGCCGCCGCGGTGGCGCCCAGGCCGAGCAGCAGCACCGGGCGGTCGCCCCAGCGGTCGGTGAGCAGGCCCCAGGGCAGTTCGCTCAAGGCGATGCCCAGGCCCATGAGCCCCAGCACCAGGCCCAGCGTGGCGTTGTCGAGGCGGTAGCCCGAGCGCATCAGCACGGCCGTCATGGGGATGCCGCTGAAGGCCACCGAGAAGGCCGCGTTGGCGGCCACGCCGGCCGCCAGCACCTTCCATCGATGGCGCGGACCGAGGGGAGACGAGGACAGGGGGAGCGAGGCGTTGCGATGCATGGTGCGCGAAGTCTCGGGCGCCGCCAAGGTTTTGAAAATCAGAAAATAATGGCCGTACCATCCCAAAATTCAGGACAGTCCAGATGAGCCAGGTGATGTTCGATCTCGACGTGCTGCGCAGCTTCTCCACCGGCATCGCGCTGGGCAGCTATGCCCGCGCGGCCGACAAGCTGGGGCGCTCGACCTCGGCCGTGAGCGCGCAGTTGAAAAAACTCGAAGCGCAGGCCGGCACCGCGCTGTTCCGCAAGGCCGGCCGCGGGCTGGAGCTGACCGATGCCGGCCAGACCCTGCTGGCCTATGCGCACCGGCTGCTCGAACTCAACGACGAAGCCGCGGCCGCGATGCGCGGCGCCGACCTCGAGGGCTGGGTGCGGCTGGGCCTGCAGGAGGACTTCGGCGAGACGCTGCTGCCCACGGTGCTGGGCCGCTTCGCGCGCGCCCACCCCAAGGTGCGCATCGAGGCCTGCATGGTGCGCTGCGCCGAACTGCGCGAACGGCTGACGCTGGGCAAGCTCGACCTGGCGCTGGTCTGGGACACGGGCGACCACCCGCCGATGCCCTACGGCGAGCGGCTGCTCAAGGCGCCGTTGCAATGGATCGGCACGGCCACAGGCGATCGGCCGCAGTGGTGGCCCGAGCGGCAGGCGCGCAGCGCCGAGGCGCTGCCGCTGGTGCTGCTCGACGCGCCCTGCCCGGTGCGCGACATCGCGACGAACGCGCTCGACCGCGCGGGCATCCCCTGGCGCCACGCCTTCAGCAGCTCGAGCCTGGGCGCGCTCTGGGCCGCGACCTCGGCCGGCCTGGGCCTGACCTTGCGCACGCCCTTCGGCCTGCCGCCGTCGGTGCGCGGCATCGATGCCGCGGCCGCGGGACTGCCCAAGCTGCCGCCGATGGGCCTGTGGCTCTACCGCGCGCAGGCCCGGCCCGAGGCGCCGGTGCTGCGGCTGGCCGAGCTGGTGCGCCAGGCCATCGAACCGCTGCCGCTGGTCGCGGCGCCGGGGCGCGTGCAGCGGCCGCGGGAGGAAGTGGCGGCCTGAGGCGGCGGCAGGCGCTTGCGCGTCGGCCGGCGACATGGCGGCATCGCGCTATCGCTTGGCCGATGCGTTCTACCGTCCTCACCGCGACCCGCCCTACGCTCGGTTCCTCTTCACCTGGAACCTCGCTCATGCGCGCCAACGATGTGCTTCCCGAACCCGCCGACGCGCCCGACCTCGACGCGCTCTACGCGCCGCCCTCCGAGACGGTCCAGCGCGCCGTGCTCGACCGCCTGATCGACGTGCACGAGGAATACCTGCGGGCCGCGACCTTCTTCTGCCTGGCCACGGGCAGCCCGCAGGGGCTGGACGTCTCGCCGCGCGGCGGCCCGCCGGGCTTCGTGCAGGTGCTGGACGCGCACACCCTCGCCTTCGCCGACTGGCCGGGCAACAACCGCATCGAGTCGATGCGCAACCTCGCGCGCGACGAGCGGCTCGGCATGGTCTTCCTGTTCCCCGGGCTGGAGGTCTTCCTGCGCATCAACGGCCGCGGCCGGGTCTCGACCGCGCCCGAGCTGCTGGCCCAGTTGCGCGAGGGCGAGCGGACGCCCAAGACGGCCACCGTGGTGTGGATCGAGGAAGTGATCGTGCATTGCGGCAAGGCCATCCACCGCGCCGGGCTCTGGGGCGACAGCGCCCAACGCGAGCGCCCCGCGCTGCCCACGGTCGGCCAGATGATGCGGGCCTTCGCGGCACTCGGCACCGAAGCGGCGGCGATCGGCGAGGCGCAGATCGCGCAGATCGATGCGCACTACGCGCACGCGGTCCGCCACGACCTGTACTGAACCCTCAGCGCGCGAACACCAGCAGCAGGTTGTTCGCCGGCATCGCATGCCGCTCGCGCAGGGCCAGCCCCGCGCGCGCCGCCTGTGCCGCCACGTCGTCGAGGCGGCGGATGCCCCAGGCCGGGTTGCGCGCACGCAGGTCCTCGTCGAAGGCCTGGTTGCTGGGCACCTCGGGGCCCTCTTCGAAGTAGGGCCCGTAGGTGAGCAGCAGGCCGCCCGGCCGCAGGTTGCGGGCTGCGCCGTCCATCAGCGCGGCACAGGCGGCCCAGGGCGCGATGTGCAGCATGTTGGCGCAGAAGACCGCATCGAATTCACGGCCGAAGGCCGGTCCTTGCGCGGGCCACTGCGGCGCCGTCACGTCGAGCAGCACCGGTGCCTGCAGGTTCGGCAACGCGGCCTCCTCGACCCGGCGCGACAGCAGGGGCAGCATGCGCGCATCGGCCTCGCTCGGCTGCCAGAGCCAGGGGCTCAGGCCCGCGGCGAACCACACCGCATGCTGGCCCGTGCCGGCCGCGATCTCGAGGGCGCGGCCCTGTGGGCCGAGCGTGCGGCGCAGGACCTCGAGGATGGGTTGCTTGTTGCGTTCGGCGGAGGGGCTGGTCGGGAGATCGGACATACGGGGTGGCGTAGAGGGGGCTGGCAAAGGGTAGCAGGGGCCAGCACGTCGCCGAGGCATATCGGATAATCATTGATCAACCAATTAATTACAGGTCCGCGATGCCCGAGAAAAGACAAGACACCCAGCAGCATCGCAAGCCCAGAGGTCCGGGCCGGCCCGAAGGCACGAGCGTCGTGCGCGACGAGATCCTCGATGCGGCCGAGACGGTGTTCTCCACGCTGGGCTATGCCGGCACCTCGATGCGCGAGGTCGCCGAGAAGGCCAAGGTGACGCAGGCCCTGATCAGCTACTACTTCGGCTCGAAGTTCGGCCTCTTCGAGCAGGCCTTCCTGCGCCGCAGCGAGCCGGTGTCGCTCGAGCGCATCGAGCGCCTGGAAGCGCTGCAGCGCGCGGGCACGGCCACGGCGCGCGAAGTCGTGCGGGCGTTCCTGCTGCCCACGGTGTCGCTGCGCGCCTCGCCGCAGGGCCGCGCCTTCCTGCGACTGCAGGCCCGGCTGCACACCGAGCCGCCGGAGATTTCGTACGAGCTGCGCACCTTGGCCTACGGGGGCTCCACCCTGCGTTATGTGGAGGCGCTGCGCGCCGCGCTGCCGGGCCTGAGCGAGCTCGATGCGCACTGGCGCGTCACGATGATGATCGGCACCTACCTCTATGCCTTCTCGGACACGCACCGGATGGAGGAGATGACGCGGCCCGGGGTCTACGACCCCGCCGACACGGAGTCGCTGATCGAGCAGGTCACGCGCTTCGTGGTGGGCGGCTTCGAGGCCGCCTGAGACGGCCTGAGGCGACGGCGTCAGGCCGCCAGCGCCAGCCTCGAACGCAGCCCCTCGAGCGGCAGCACCTCGGCGTACTTCTGCGCCAGGTCGAACAGGCTGGCGTCGTGCGGACCGATGGCGCGGTCGCCCACGCAATCGCTCACCACGACCGGCGCGAAGCCCCAGCACATCGCATCCACCACGCTGGCCCGCACGCAGCCGCTGGTCACGCAGCCGGCCACCACCAGCGTGCGCACGCCGCGCTGCGTGAACCAGGGCGCGAGCGTGGTGCCGAAGAAGGCCGAGGGCACGTTCTTGCGCACCACCAGTTCGCCCGCGCGCGGCGCCAGCGAGGCCACGATCGCGCTCGCGGGCGAGTGCTCCTTCAGCGTGAGCATGCCCGGCACCTTGTCGGAGAACACGTTCGCATCGCCGTCGTCGTCGGCATAGACGATCCGGCTGTGCGCCACCGGCCAGCCCTGCGTGCGCGCCAGTTCGAGCAAGCCGTGGGTGCGCGCGATCGCCTGCGGGATGTTGCCGCCGCCGAAGACCGCCGGGTCGGCGAAGCCTTCGACGAAATCGACGATCAGCAGGCCAAAGGGCGGCGCCAGGCGCAGCGAGGCGCCGAAGCCCTGCTGGCGGTAGACGGCCGTGTCCTGTGCGTCATGCATGGGCGGCCTCCTGTGCGGCCGGGGGCGCCGGCATCAGCGACTCCACCACGCGCCCGTCGCGCACGACCTCGCGGTCGTCCACCGTGACCGTGCAGCGGCGCATCGGCACGTCGATGTGGCAGGCGGTGGTGCGGCTGCCGCCCGCCTCGTTGTTGGGGCCGAGCGAGAACAGGAAGTTGCCGCTGACCGCGCGCGCGTCCATGCCGATCGTGCCCTCGCGGTCGTAGAGGCCCAGCGTCGACCAGTAGGCGCGCTGCTGCAGGCCCCAGCCGATGTGCGAGATCGCATAGGCCTCGGGGTCGGCGAAGGACTCGATGTACTCGCTGAGCATCTCGGCCTCCTGGCCGCCGTCGATGCGCGTCACGAAGCCCTTCTCGACCGTGAGCGTGATGGGCTCGCCCACATAGGATTTCATGGGCAGCAGCACGTCGCCCTTGGCCAGCACGATGCGCCCGTGGGCCTGGCCTTCGTTGGGCCAGGTGAAGGCGAAGCCGCTGGGCCAGTGGTCCCAACGCCCGGGTGCGTCGACGAAGCCGTATTCGGCGGTCAGCGGGTATTCGCCGTAGGGGCAGCGCAGGTCGGTGCCCGCGGCCGAGGTCACGCGCATCTCGCGGCCGCCTTTGAGCAGGGCGACGCCGGCCAGCACGCGCTCGCGGTCGGCGGCGGTCGGCACCATGCGCAGCAGCACCTCGGGCGGTTCGACGGCCAGCAGGATCTTGGTGCCGCCCTGCAGGATCTCGTGCTGCTCGGGCGAGAACAGCAGCGTCATCAGGTCGAGCACCAGGTCGGAGGCCTTGAGCGCGGCGATCGCCGGCCGGTTGCCGGTCAGCGGCGTGGTGCCGAGGTAGGCCAGCGGATCGCGGCTCAGCGCCTTGTCGCCGTTGACCGGCGGCAGGTCGAGCCGGCTCACGCTGGCGCCCATCATGCTCGCGGCGGTGATCGCGCAGCGTAGCGTCTGCGGGTGGGTCTGCTCGCTGGTGAGCACGGTGACGGCCGCGCCCGGTTCGAGTTTGGACAGGGTGAGCACCTGGGTCCAGGCGCGGATGAGGTCGGTGTCGCTGACGGCCATGAGGGGTCTCCAGGCAGTGAGGGTTGGGAAGGAAGTCGAAGGCAGGGTGGGCGTGGCCGCTCAGTCCAGGGCCTGGCCCAGGAAGTCGCCGAAGGCGGCGTGGAAGCCGGCCTCGTTGTCCCACGGGATCATGTGGCCCGCATCGGGCACGCGCCGCTCCAGCAGCGCGGGCAGCAGGCCGCGCAGTTCGTCGACATCGGCCGGCCGCACCACGTCGCCGCGCTCCGCGGTGAGCAGCAGCGTCGGCACCGCGATGCGCGCAACATCGGCATGGAGGTCGTCGGTCTGGAAGGCCTCGAAGCTGGTCACGATGGCGCGCTCGTTGCAGGTGTGCAGCCATTGCGCGCGCAGGCGCAGCTGCGCCTCGCTCCAGCTGGGGCAGAAGGCGCGCATCTGCTCGAGCGAGATGCCGCGCTGCGCCAGGCGGATGGAGTCCACGTACCAGGGCAGCTGCGCGGGATAGGGCCGCCGGCCCGGACCCGAGACGGGCGGATCGACCGCCACCAGCCGCGTGAGCCCCTCGGGCCGCCGCGACGCGGCGCGCAGGCCGATGCGCCCGCCCATCGAATGGCCGACGATCGCATAGCGCGGCAGCTCGAGCGCCTGCGCGAAGGCGATCACGTCGGCCACCTGCGCGTCGAGGCTGTAGTCGAGCGTGTCGGCGGCCTCGCTCAGGCCGCGGCCGCGCACGTCGAGCACATAGGTGTCGAAGTGGCGGCCGAAGCGCTCGGCCACGAAGCCCCAGGTGACGGCCGGGCTGGTGATGCCGGGAATCAGCACGATGACGTCGCGCCGCGCGCGCGCGCCTTCCGCACCGCCGTAGCGCAGGTAGTGCTGGCGGATGCCGTTGGCGTGGACCTGCGCGCCGTACAGCAAAGTGCTTTCGCTCATGCCGCCGCCTTCGGATAGGCGCCGGAGAGCAGCGCGCCCGCGCCTGGCACGATGGGCTCGAGGCCCAGCTGGCACAGCATGGCGTAGACGGTCGCGGCGGCAGCGGTGACGACCGGCTTGCCGGTGCGTGCCTCGACCTGCGCGATGGCCTGCAGCGAGGGCATCTGCACGCAGGCCGACAGCACGATCACGTCGACGTCGTCGGTGGGCATGCCGGCCACGATGCCCGGCAGCTTGGCCGGATCGTGGCGCCCCACCTCGAGGTTGTCGGGGATCTCGAGCGCGCGCCAGTGCACCACCTCGAAGCCCTCGTGTGCGATGTAGTCGACCACCAGCTTCGTGAGCGGCAGCATGTAGGGCGCCACCAGCGCGATGCGCTTCGCGCCCAGCACGCGCAGCCCGTCGACCAGCGCGCCGGCGCTGCTGACCACCGGCGCCGCGCCCTGGTTGGCCGCGGTCACGCTCGCGAGCCGCTCCTGCGAGGCCCGGTGGTAGCCGTGGCCCATGGCCATGATGGCCACCAGGCAGGCGTAGCCGAGCACGTCGACACGCGCGTCGCTGAGCTCCAGCGCGCAGCGGTCGGACTCGGCGTCCATGGCCGCCAGCTCCTCCTTGGTCACATGCTTCATGCGCATGCGCGCCGAATGGAAGGTGAAGCGCTCGGGCCGGATCTGCTCGCGCAGGCGCAGCATCGCCGGGATCTCGGTCTCCATGGTGGTGTTGGAGCTGGGCACGATCTGCCCGATGCGGTAGTTCGTCTTCATCTTTTCTTCTCCGGTTCAGGCCGACACGGCCTCGGCATCGAATCGCTCGACGCAGCGTGTCGCGTCGTACTCGTAGACCCACTCGGCCTTGATGCCCACGGCGTTGGGGTTCTGTGCCTGCTGGCGCTGCATCTCCAGGTCGCGCTGGCGCAGTTCCTCGGGCGTGGAGAGGTGGTAGGTCCGGCCGCGTTCGCGCGCCTCCAGTTGCACGCGCGCGGTGCGCGGGCGGCGCTCCGCCTCGTAGGCCTGCAGCGCCGCCTCGATGTCGCCCGCGCGGTGCGCGAGCGCGGCGGCGAGCACGTAGGCGTCCTCGATCGCCATCGCCGCGCCCTGCGACAGGAAGGGCAGCATCGGATGCGCGGCATCGCCCAGCAGCGTGACCCGGCCCTGCGACCACTGGGCCATCGGGTCGCGGTCGAACAGGCCCCACTTGAAGGTCTGCGCGCTGTCCACGCGCTCGAACAGGTCGACGATGTCGCGGTGCCAGCCCTGGTAGGCGCCCAGCAGTTCCTCGCGGGTGCTGGGCTCGGTCCACGACTCCGCCACCCAGTCGGCGCTCTCGTTGACCGCCACGATGTTCACGGCCGCGCCGCCCTTGACGTAGTAGGTCACGATGTGCGCCTTCGGGCCCATCCAGAACGAGGCGTCCGGGCTCACGAAGGGCAAGGGATGCCGCTCGACCGGCACCAGCGCGCGCCAGCACATGTGGCCGGTGAAGCGCGCCGCGGTCTTGCCCCAGAGGCCGTCGCGCACCACCGAATGGATGCCGTCGGCGCCGACGATCAGGTCGGCCTCGAAGGACGAACCGTCGGCGAAGCGCGCGGTCGCGCCCTGCGGGCCCTGTTCGATGCCCACGCACTGCACGTTGAAGCGGACCTTGTCGGTCGGAATGCCCTCGCACAGGATGGCGTGCAGGTCGGCCCGGTGCACGTGATAGAAGCCGGCGCCGAACAGCCGCGGGCAGGTCTCGCGCAGCGGCGTGCGGAACAGTTCGCGCGCCGTGTCCCAGTTGCGCCCGACCATCGCCTCGGGCAGGAAGCCGATGCGTTCGAGCGCCTCGCCCAGGCCCAGCGCCTGCAGCACCTTGGCCGCGTTGGGGGTCATCTGCACGCCCGCGCCGATCTCGCCGAAGGCGGGCGCCCGCTCGAACAGGTGCGCGTCGATGCCGCGCAGGCGCAGGGCCCGCGCCAATGCCACGCCGCCGATGCCGGCGCCCACGATCCCTACACGCAAGGGCTTGCTCATCACGATCTCCTTCGTACCGGACAGGGCCGGCGCTTAATAAATAAACAAACAATTAATTAACGGGGAGGAAGAAGGCCGGCCTTCGAGGGCCGGCCTCTTTCGCCCCGGCTCAGCCGCCCAGATAGGCGCTCAGCAAGGCGGTGTCCTCGAGCAGCTCGGCCGCTGGCCGCTCCGCCACGATGCGGCCGGTCTCGTAGACGTAGGCCCGCGCCGCGACCGACAGCGCGTTGTGCACGTTCTGCTCCACCAGCAGCACCGTCACGCCATGCGCGTGGATCTCGCGCACGAAGTCGAACACCTCCTCGGCCATGCGCGGGCTCAGGCCCAGGCTGGGCTCGTCGAGCAGCAGCAGCGTGGGCTCCGACATCAGCGCGCGGCCGATCGCCAGCATCTGCTGCTCGCCGCCGCTGAGCGTGCCGGCCAGTTGCTTGTAGCGTTCCTTGAGCCGCGGGAAGCGGGCGTAGACCTTGGCGGCGCGCTCCTCCACCACCGTGGCCGACTTGCAGAGGTAGGCGCCGAGGGCCAGGTTCTCGTGCACCGTCATGGCGGGCCAGACGTGGCGCTCCTCGGGCGACTGGGCGATGCCCTGCCCCACGATCCGGTCGGCCGGCATGCCACCGATGGCGTGGCCCTTGAACAGGATCTCGCCGCGCGTCGGCTTGAGCAGGCCCGAGATCGCGCGCAGCGTCGTGCTCTTGCCCGCGCCGTTGGCGCCGATCAGCGCCACCACCTCGCCGGGCGCGATGCGCAGGTCGACGCCGTGCAGGGCCGCGGTCTTGCCATAGCTCACATGCAGCTGGCGCAGCGCCAGCAGCGGCTCGCCCGCAGGCGCGGCACCGGCCGGCGGCGAGCGTTCGAGGACGGCGCTCATGCCTTCTTCCCTCCGCCCAGGTAGGCCTCGACCACGCGCGGGTCGCCCTGCACCTGGGCCGGCGTGCCCTCGGCCAGCTTCTCTCCGAAATGCATCACGACCACGCGGTCGGACACGGCCATCACCAGTCCCATGTTGTGCTCCACGATGAGGACCGACTGCACCAGCCGGCCCGGAAGGGTCTTGAGGATGTCGCCGAAGACGCGCGCCTCCTGGCTGTTGAGCCCGGCCGCGGGTTCGTCGAGCATCAGCACCTGCGGCTTGGCGGCCAGCGCGAGCGCGACCTCCAGCAGGCGCAGCTCGCCGCAGGACAGCACCGAGGCGGCGGTGTCCATGCGCTGCGACAGGCCCATGGTCTCGACGATGCGCGCGGCGCTGTCGCGCACCGCCTGCTCGGTCTCGCGCACCCGGCGGCCCGGAAAGAAGGTCTGCCACAGCGACTGGCGCGCTTCCAGGTAGTGGCCGGTGAGCACGTTCTCGAACACCGTCAGCGACTTCAGGATGTTGGTCTTCTGGAAGCTGCGCACGATGCCGCGGCGCGCCATGCGGAAGGGCTTCTCGCCGGTGACGTCGGCACCGCCATAGCGGACCTGGCCGGTGCTCGGCGTGTAGAAGCCGGTGATCAGGTTGAAGCAGGTGGTCTTGCCGGCGCCGTTGGGGCCGATCAGGCCCACGATCTCGCCCGGGCGCACGTCGAAGCTGATGTCCTTGACGGCCTTGATGCCGCCGAAGGACTTGCCCAGGCCGCGCACTTCGAGCGTCGCGCCGGCCGGCAGGCTCAGGGCGGCGTTCATGCGGCTCTCCCGGTGGCCGGCGTCGCCAGCTTGGTCGATGCGGCTGTCGGCAGGCGCCGCTCGCGCCGCCGCTGCGCGAAGCCCATCAGGCCCTGCGGCAGGAACAGCACGATGGCGATCACGGCCAGGCCGAAGATCGACAGCCGCAGCTCCTTGGTCTCGCGCAGGTACTCCTCGAGCAGCGTCACCAGCAGCGCGCCGATCAGCGGACCGACCAACGTGCCCTTGCCGCCGATCAGCACCATGATGATCATGCTGATCATGAAGGCGAAGCGGAACATCTCCGGCCCGACGAAGGAGATGTAGTGCGCATAGAAGCCGCCGGCCATGCCCGACAGGAAGGCGCCGAGCACCAGCGCCAGCATCGAGTAGGTCAGCGGACGCACGCCGATCGACTGCGCGACGAAGCGGTTCTCGCGGATCGCCACGGCCGCGCGTCCGGCGTTGGAATGCACGAAGCGGTACGACAGGTACAGCGCGATGGCCAGCACGCCCCAGGCCACGGCGTAGTAGAACTGCTTGGCGCCGAGGTTGCCGGCCTCGGCCAGCATCGCGGGCTGCGGGATGCCCGCGATGCCCATCGGGCCGTTGGTCAGGCCGATCCAGTTGTCGGCGACCAGCCGCAGCACCTCGGCGAAGGACAGCGTCACGATCACGAAGAACGGGCCCTGCAGGCGCAGCGTGATGGCGCCGATCACCACGCCCATCGCCGCGGCCAGCGCGCCGGCCACCGGCACGGTGGCCCACATCGGCCAGCCGTGCTGCGTCGAGAGGATGGCCGCGGCATAGGCGCCGGTGCCCAGGAAGGCGGTGTGGCCCAGCGAGAACTCGCCGACGTAGCCGACCACCAGGTTCAGGCTGGTGGCCAGCACCGCGTAGAACAGCACGATGATGGCGATGTGCAGCAGGTACTGGTCCCGCACCACGAAAGGCACCAGCGCGGCCAGCGCCAGGAAGCCGAAGAGGAAGTTGCGTTCGAATTTCATGCTCGCTCCGCGCGCTTGGAGAACAGGCCGTAGGGCCTGAAGACGAGGGTCAGGATCACCAGCGCGAAGCCGATGATGTCGACCCAGCCGGTCGCGACGTAGCCGCCCCAGAGGGCCTCGGCCACGCCCAGCAGCAGGCCGCCCGCGATCGCGCCGGCGAAGCTGCCCATGCCGCCGAGGATCACCACCACGAAGGCCTTCATGCTCACCAGCCCGCCCACCGACACCTGGGCCGAATAGATCGAGCCCAGCAGCATGCCGGCCATCGAGGCGATCACGGTGCCCATCGCGAAGGTCGCGGCGTAGACGTTGGCGGTGCGGATGCCCACCAGCCGCGCGGCCATCGGGTCCTGGAAGGTGGCGCGCATCGAGCGGCCCAGGCGGGTCTTGTGGATGGTGAGCCAGGCCGCGACGATCAGCAGCGCGCACACCGCCACCGCGAACAGGCGCAGCTTGGTCAGCACGATCGGGCCGAGGAAAGCCGGGCCGGCGGAGATCGGCGCCTCGACCTTGAGCGGCGCGGTGCCGACCGCGAGCAGCGCGGTGTTGGCCAGGAAGATCGACAGGCCGATGGTCAGCAGGATGCCGGCCTCCTCGCCCTGGTCGCGGATGCGTTCGATCAGGAAGCGGTCGATGAGCCAGCCGAAGGCGCCCATCGCCACGGCCACCAGCAGCAGCCCGGTGAAGAAGTCGAGGCCGAGCCGCGTGGTGGCCCACCAGCCCATCACGCCGCCGAGCATGTAGAGCTCGCCGTGGGCGAAGTTCACCACCCGCATGAGGCCGAGGATCAGGGTCAGGCCCAGCGCCGACAGCGCATAGAACGAACCGGTCACGAGGCCGTTGGCGAGGTATTGCAGGAGCAGTTCCATCTGCGTTCCGATCAGCGGGCGCGCCGCGGCTCAGGGCTTCTCGGTGGGGGACTCGGCCACGACCTTCGGCTCCTTGCCGACGATCTGCACCAGCACCACGTCGAAGCCGTAGCCCTCGCCCTTCTCGGTGAAGCGGTAGCGGCCGTTGGGCGCCTGGTAGTCGGTCTTGCGCAGCGCGTCGCGGATTGCCTCGGGCTCGGCCTTGCCTGCGCGGGCGGCCGCTTCCATCAGGATGTTCAGCGCGTTGAAGCCGGCCGCGCCGTACTTGCCCGGCTTCTCCTTGTAGGCGGCCGCGTACTGGTCGACGAAGGCCTTGTTGCGCTCGCCCGGCATGCTCGACGCATAGGGCACGGCGGCGTAGACGCCTTCGGAGGCCGCGCCCGTGAGGCCGATGAAGTCGGCGGTGGCCCAGGAGCCGACGCCGAAGATCTTGGTGTTGAGGCCGAACTCCTTGAACTGCTTGACCAGGATCGAGCCGTCCTGCGTCTCGGCGGCCACGAACACGCCGTCGGCCTTGGCCGCGCGCAGCTTGGTCAGCAGCGTGTAGAAGTCGGTCGCGCCGTGGTCGAAGTACTCCTTCATCACGGTCTTCACGCCCATGCCGGAGAGGTCCTTGGAGAAGTCCTCGACACCGCCGCGGCCCCAGTCGTCGTTGACGCCGATGTAGGCCACGTTCTTGAGCTGCAGCTTGTCCGCGAGGATCTTGCTGAAGGTCTTGGACATCAGCCGGTCGGTCTCGGCCGAACGGAAGAAGTACTGCATGCCCTTCTCGGTCAGGTCGGCCTTGGAGGACACGCCGCTGAGCAGCGGCACCTTGTACTTCTCGGCCACCGGCATGACCGCGGCCGTGGCCGAGCTGCAGAAGGCGCCGGTCACGGCCACCACCTTGTCGCGCTGGATCAGCTTCTCGGCCGCGTTCACCGAGTTGGCGGGGCGGCACTGGCCGTCCTCGATCACCAGTTCGATCTTCTTTCCGCCCACGCCGCCGGCCGCGTTGCGCTGTTCGACCGCCAGCTTGGCGCCCGCCACGAAGGCCTGGCCGTTGTAGGCCACCGATCCGGTCAGGGGCTGGATCACGCCGATCTTGACCGTGTCCTGCGCCCAGGCGCCGAGGCAGAAAGTCGGCAGCACCCACGCCGCTGCAAGGGATTTCCATTGGAAGTTCATGAGGTTCTCCTGAAAGAGCGTCTGCCGAGGCAGGACTTACATAATTAATCGATCAATTAATTTCAAGCGAAGTTTAAGGCGTGCACCGCGCCACGCCACAGGACTAACCCTGACAATTAATTGATCGGTTAGTTAGCAATCTGCATGCCAGGCACGGCGCCGCTTTTCCGGCTCCGGCGGACGCTGCGGACAGGCTGGAAGGTGCGGGCCGCACCAGCACGCGGCGCCGCGCCCGCCATCGGGGCGTCGGCGGGCCGGCGGCGGCGTCGGTCAGGGATGCCGCTTGCGCCGCTCGGCCGGCGCGGCCTGCGGCGCCTTGGCGGCGCCCGCATCGGCGCGCTGCACCGCGGGTGGCATCTCGGGCGGAGCGCGCATCGACGGATGCGCATCGCCCACCGACTCGCACACCGAGAGCAGCCGGCACGGCCCCTCGCCCACGGCCAGGTAGGCGTGCCCCATCGCGCTGTCGAAGTAGACCGAATCGCCGGGGTTGAGCACCACCGGCGCATAGAGCTCGGTGTGGAATTCGATGCGCCCTTCGAGCGCGTAGCTGAACTCCTCGCCGGGGTGGTGGATGAAGCCGCCGAACTCGGCGAAGAACTCGTCGAGGCTGCGCGCGCGCACCTCGGTGACCATGGGCGTGAGCCGCTTGTTCAGCAGCTCGGTGGCGAGGTAGGTCTGGCTGTAGGTGCGGTTGCCCACCGCCATGCCTTCGCCGCGCCGCTGCACGATGCGCCGCCCCGCGCTGTAGCCCGCGGGCGTGGAGGGCACGCCGCGCGCACCGACCACGGCCGCGCTGCCCGAGGGCTCGAGCACCTGCGCCATGTCGACGCCCAGCCCGCGGCTGATCAGGTGCAGCTTCTCGTACGACAGCGAGGCATGTCCTTTTTCCAATTTGGACAAAGTAGAAACCCCTAGTCCGGTCCGCGCGCTGACCTCGCCGAGCGTGAGGCCGAGCCGCTTGCGCAACGCGCGGATGGTTTCTCCCGGTGCATTGGATGCGGGGGCATGGGCAGAGGGGACTTCGATCATGGGCTTTTTTTAGAGGTCCTAGGGCCGACACGGATGGCGGCTTCGAATCTAAACGCTATGGCAACTTTTGTCCATTTGGTGAATTTATACAAATAGGAAAATAAATTGCCAATATGGAAATTCATTTGTAGGATGCCGTCCGGATCGATCGCCGTCACAACCCCCTCGATGGAGTGCCTCACCCAAATGATTCGTCTCGACAACACCGGCTTCAGCCGGCTCCCCCGTCCCTCTTTCCTGCGCGCCACGCCGCTCGCTCTGCTGGTGGCTTCGGCCGCCGTCCTGATGGGCCAGGCTGCGCACGCGCAGACCGCCGCCCCCGCGGCCGAGGCCGAGAGCAAGGCGACGAACGCGCTCGACAGCGTGACCGTCACGGCCACGCGCCGCCGCGAGCCGGTGCGTGAAGTGCCGATGCAGGTCAACGTGGTGCCCAGCGAGAAGCTGGAACGCGAAGGCGCGAAGAAGCTGGCCGACTACATCGCCGACCAGCCGGGCGTGAACCTCACCAGCAGCGGCACCGTCGGCGGTTCGCTGAGCATGCGCGGGCTGACCACCGGCCCGTCGCAGACCATCGCCACCGTGGGCGTCTACATCGACGACGTGGCCACGGGCATGAGCTCGGCCTATGCGCTGGGCGGCTTCACGCCGCTGGACATGGGCATGCTGGACCTGCACCACATCGAAATCCTGCGCGGCCCGCAGGGCACGCTGTACGGCGCGGGCGCCATGGGCGGCGTGCTCAAGTACGTGACCAACCAGCCCGACACCACCGAGTTCTCGGGCGCGGTGAAGTTCGGCGCCTCGTCGACCAAGGGCGGCGGCAGCGGCTTCAACACCGGCCTGATGCTCAACATCCCGATCAAGGAAGAGACGGCCGCGGTGCGCCTGTCGGCCTTCAGCGACCGCGTCGGCGGCAACTACAACGCCGTCGGCCCGGCCGGTGGCACCAACGTCGACCGCGGCCACACCGAGGGCGGGCGCCTCTCGCTGCTGCTCACGCCGACCCGCGACCTGACCATCCGCATGACCGCGACCGCGCAGGAAGTGAACCGCCGGGGCCTGGGCTTCGAGGACATGACCATCGCCACCGGCCGGCCGGTCTACGGCGAACGCACGCGTTTCCTGTCCACCGGCGAACCCTACAAGAACCGCACCACGCTGTGGGGCCTGGACGTCGAGTACGACTTCGGCTGGGCCCGCCTGAACTCGATCACCTCCGTGCAGGACGTGAAGATCAGCAACGCCGCCGACATCAGCCCCATCTATGCGCCGCCGCTGCGCTCGCTGGGCTACCCCGTGGTCTCGGTCCCGCTGGGCAGCAACGTCGACCAGCACCGCACCAGCCAGGAGTTCCGCCTGACCTCGCGCTCGGGCCAGACCTTCGAATGGCTGGCCGGGCTCTACTTCAACCGCGAGCGCGGCAACGTCGCGGGCAGCATCGACGCCAACCTGGCCGGCGGACTGCCCAGCACGAACCTGCTGGTCACGGGCAAGCCCAACCGCTACCAGGAAGCGGCGGCCTATGGCGACCTCACCTGGAACGCCACCTCCGCGCTGTCCTTCACCGGCGGCGTGCGCCTGGCCCACAACAAGCAGTCGTACAGCGACCGCAGCACCGGCCTGCTGGTGCCGGGCGCGCCGATGACCAACGGCGGCAACTCGTCGGAAAGCCCGACCACCTACCTGGCCACGGCCAAGTACGCGCTCGACAAGACCAGCAACGTCTACTTCCGCGCTGCCAGCGGCTACCGCCCGGGCGGCCCCAACGGCCTGAAGCCCAACACCAACCGCAACGTCGTCAAGCCGATGTACGAGTCGGACTCGCTGTGGAGCTACGAGCTCGGCTACAAGGCCGACCTGCTGAACCGCACCGTGTCGGTCGAGGCCGCGCTCTACGACATCGAGTGGAAGAACATCCAGCAGCCGATCCGCGACGGCGGCTTCAGCTTCTTCACCAACGCCGGCGATGCGCGCATCAAGGGTGCCGAGCTGATGCTGGGCTGGAAGCCCAACCGCGACTGGAACCTGAGCAGCTCGCTGTCGCTGATCGATGCGCGCCTGCAGACCGATGCCGCCGGCCTCCAGGCCAAGGCCGGCACCCGCCTGCCCTCGACGCCGCGCGTCGCGGCTTCCGCCGGCATCACGCGCAACTTCAACCTGGCCGGCCGCGATGCCTACGTCGGCGTCGCCGCGCGCTACACCGGCAAGCGCAATGCGGGCTACGAAGGCAGCACGGTCGCGCCCAGCATCAACCTGCCGGCCTACACGATGGTCGACCTGCAGGCCGGCATCGAGTTCCCGCGCTTCAGCATCGCCGCCTACGTGCGCAACCTGGCCGACAAGCGCGGCCTGGTGTCGGCGGAAGTGGGCGTGACCGCACCCACCCAGGCCCTGGTGGCCCTGGCGCCCGCGCGCACCATCGGCGTGACCATGACCGTGCCGTTCTGACGATGGCGCTGTTCACGCCGATCGCGCCCCCGCTGGCGACCGAAGGGTCGTCGGCCGGGGTGTCCGAAGGGGTCGTCAAGGCCCCGCCCAGCGCCTGGTACGCACTGGTCGTGCTGATCATCGCCACGGTGCTGGGGGCGGTCGACAAGGTCGTGCTCACGCTGCTGACCGAGCCGGTGCGCCTGTCGCTGTCGCTGTCCGACACCCAGATCGGCCTGCTGCAGGGCGCCGGCCTGGTGCTGTTCACTGGCATCGCCACCCTGCCGCTGGGCTGGCTCAGCGACCGCTACGACCGCCGCGTGGTGCTCGCCGCCTGCGTGGTGCTGTGGAGCGCGGCCACCGGCCTGCGCGGCACCGCCGAAGGCTACGGCGTGCTGTTCATCGCCTCGATCGGGCTGGGCGTCGGCGAAGCCGGCCTCACGCCCATCACCAACAGCATGATCCCCGACCTGTTCCCGCGCGCGCAGCGGGTGTTCGCCAACGCGGTGTTCGCGCTGTCGATCATCTTCGGCAGCGCGCTCGGCGCCCTGCTGGGCGGCAGCGTGGTGAACCTGACCGACGAACTGCGGCACCTGCTGCCGGTGTCGATGCAGGGCTACGAGGCCTGGCGCCTGACCTTCTTCGTGATGGCCGCGGCGGGCATCCCCGTGGCCCTGCTGGTGCTGTCGATACGCGGCGGCCGCGGCGGCAAGGGCAAGGCCGCCAGCGTGAGCTTCGACACCGTGACGCCCGCCAACGCCATCGGCTTCCGCGAGCACCTGGTGGGCAACTGGCGCACCTTCGCCGGCCTGGTGATCGGCTTCGGCCTGGGCGCCGTGGGCCTGAGCTCGATCGGCACCTGGCTGCCGGTGGTCGCGGCGCGCGAGTTCGGCGCCACGCCGGCCGAGGTGGGCCGCGGCATCGGCCTGGCCTTCCTCACCGGCACGCTGGTCGGCGGTGCGCTGGGCGTGCTGGTGATGCGCTTCGCGCAGCGTCGCATGGGCCCGGCCGCGGCTCTGCGCATCATCATGCTGGGCAACCTCAGCGCGGCGCTGCTGTCGGTGCTGATGCTGTTCATGCGCTCGTCGACCGACGTCTTCATGCTGCTCGCGCTGCTGGTCGTGCCACTCATCAGCGGTGCGGTACTGCTGCCCAACGTGCTGCAGGACGCGGCCCCGGCGCACCTGCGCGCGCGGACCATCGCGCTGCTCACCATGGCCAGCCTGCCCTTCGGCGTGATGGGCCCGCTCACGGTGGGCCTGCTGTCCGACAGCCTCAAGGGCTCGGTCAGCGGCAACAGCCTGGCCACCGCCGTCGTGATCACCACGCTGGTCGGCGGCGTGCTCGGCGCGATGGTGCTGCGCGCCACCGAAGGCCGCTTCGCACGCCTGATGCAGGCGGCGCAGACCACCGCCTGAGTCCCTTCCATGTCTTCTCCCGCAGAGCCTCTTCATGTCTGAACCTGTTCCCCTTCCGGCCGACAAAGTGACGGCCGCGCTGGCCGCGATCGATGCGCTGCTGGCCCCTTTCCAGCGCAGCGACGCGCCCGGCCTGGTGATCGGCATCGCCCAGCAGGGCCGGCTGCTGTACCGCCGCGCCTTCGGCATGGCCAGCCTGGAGATGGGCGTGGCCCTCACACCGACCAGCCGCATGCGCATCGCCTCGACCAGCAAGCACTTCACCGCGATGGGCATCCTGCTGCTGGTCGAGGACGGCCTGGTCGAACTCGACGCGATGGCGCAGACCTACCTGCCCGAGCTGCCGACGCTGAGCGACAAGGGCCCCACCGTGGCCCAGCTGCTCGCCCACACCAGCGGCTGGCGCGGCCACGACGAGCTCTGGGTCATGGCGCACGGCATGACCTTCTGCCACCCCGGACCGGGCCTGCCCGCGATGGCGCGCCAGGGCGAACTCAATTTCGAGCCCGGAACGCAGATGGTCTACAGCAACGGTGGCTACCACCTGCTGGCCAAGATCATCGAGCGCGTCAGCGGCCTGAGCTACGACGCCTTCCTCAAGGCCCGCCTGTTCGGCCCGCTGGCCATGCCCGACACCGCCTCGGTGGCGACCGACCTCGACGTGCATCCGGGCCTGGCCGGCCTCTACATGCCGGCGGCCGAAGGCGGCTGGCAGCGCGGCCTCTATCCCTGCGAACTCGACGGCGGCGGCTCGCTGGTGTCGACCGTGGACGACATGCTGCGCTGGCTCGCGCACCTGCGCGCGCCCGCCAAGACCGTGGGCACCCCGCCCAGCTGGGACGCGCTGTCGGCGCCGACCACGCTGGCCTCGGGCTCGACCGTGACCTACGGCTATGGGCTGGCGCGCCATCCCTACCGCGGCGTCGAGATCCTGCACCACGCCGGCGCGGTGCTGGGCGCCACCTCGCAGATGCTGAGCGTGCCCAGCCACGGGCTGGACATCGTCATCATGGTCAACGGTGCACCGATCGCGCCGAGCAGCTTCGCCTGCAAGGTGGTCGACCTGCTGCTCGAGGACCAGCTCGCGCCGCACGAGACGCGCCCGCAGGCCGCCGACTTCCCCGGCCTGGTCGGCCAGCGCTACCACGCGCCGGCCACCGGCAAGCTGATCTCCTTCGCCGACGTGGCGGGCAAGCTCGCCATGTCGTGGCAGGGCAATGCCGCACTGCCGATGCACCACAGCGAGGGCAAGCTCTGGCTGGGCCTGCAGGACCTGCCGGTCAACGACCTGGTGCTCCAGGTCTCCGACCTCGATGCAGCGAAGACAAACGAGTCCCTGACGCTGTTCGAAGGCGGCGAGCCGCGCCGCTTCGAACGCCTGGCCGAGGCCGCGCCCGCTGCCGCCACGCTGGCGCCGCAGCTGTGCGGCGACTACCGCAGCCCCGACCTCGACGCCAGCGCGCGCATGGAACTGGCCGACGGCCGGCTGCTGCTCACGGTGCGGGGCCGTTACGGCCATCACACCGTCGTGCTCGACATCCTGTCGGCCGACGTGATGGTGCTGACCTCGACCGATCCGCTGCTGGCGCGCATGGGCCACTCGATCCTCAACGTGGAGCGCCAGGGCGACAAGGTCGTCGGCCTGCGCATGGACACGCTGCGCACCCACAACATCCACCTGGTCCGCGAGGAGTCCCGCGCATGAAGTTCTTCGCCGCCCTGCTCGCCACCGAGACCAACACCTTCGTCTCGGCCCCCACCGGCTGGGGAAGCTTCAACGAATACGGCGTCTTCCACGGCGACTCCAGCACGCGCGACGCGGACGGCTACGGCATGTTCGCGGTCGAGCTGCGCCGGCTGCTCGCGGCCGAAGGCCACGACATGGTCGAGAGCCTGCTGGCCTTCGCCCAGCCGCTGGGCCGCACCGTGCGCACGGTCTACGAGAGCCTGCGCGACGAGATCCTGGCCGACCTGCGCGATGCCGGCCCGGTCGACGGCGTGATCCTGATCCTGCACGGCGCGATGGTCGCCGACGGTTATGACGATTGCGAAGGCGACCTGATCTCGCGCGTGCGCGCCATCGTCGGCCCGAACGTGCCGATCGGTGTCGAACTCGACCTGCACTGCCACTTCACGCAGCAGATGGTGAGCGGCGCGGACGTGATCGTCGGCTACAAGGAATACCCGCACACCGATGCCGTGGTGCGCATGCAGGAACTCACGCGCATCGTGGTCGACACCGCGCAAGGACGCGTCAAGCCCACCACCGCCGTGCACGACTGCCGCATGGTGGGCCTGTGGCACACCACGCGCGAGCCGATGGCCAGCTTCGTGCGCCGCATGGAAGCGGCCGAGAAGCAGCCGGGCGTGCTCTCGGTCTCGCTGGGCCACGGCTTCCCCTGGGCCGACGTGCCCGAGGCCGGCGCCAAGCTCTGGGTCGTGACCGACAACGACCCCGCCCTGGCGGCCAGGCTGGCCGACGAACTGGGCCGCGAATTCTGGGACCTGCGCCACCGCATCGGCGCCCACGCGCCCTCGGTCGAGGAGACGCTGGACGCCGCCATGGCCGTCGAAGGCGGCCCGGTGGTGATCGCCGACATGGCCGACAACGCGGGCGGCGGCGCCACCAGCGATGCCACCTTCATCCTGCGCGCCATCCTCGAGCGCAACATCGCCGACGTGGCCATGGGTGCCTTCTGGGACCTGGGCGCGATCCACCTGTGCCGCGACGCGGGCGTCGGCGCCAGCTTCGACCTGCGCCTGGGCGGCAAGTGCGGCATCGCCTCGGGCGACCCGGTCGACCTGCGCGTCACGGTCAAGGCCGTGGCCGAAGACTATTCCCAGGGCGGCCTCACGGCCGGCACCCGCACGCTGCTGGGCACCACCGTCTGGGTGCAGGCCGCGAACGGCCTGGACATCGTGCTGATCAGCAAGCGCAACCAGGTCATGTCGACCGACCTGTTCACCGGCCTGGGCATCGCGCTCGCGAACAAGAAGCTGATCGTGGTCAAGTCCGCGCAGCACTTCCACGCGCAGTTCGGCCCCATCGCCAAGGCCGTGCTCTATGTCTCGACGCCAGCCGCGTTGAGCAACGACTTCGCCAACCTGCCCTACCGCGTGCGCGACCTCGACTACTGGCCACGCGTGGAAGAACCGACGCGCGTCGCGCCCTCCCCAATGAAAGAAAAACTGAAGATGAAAGCACCCGGCGAGCTCTACACCATCGAGGGACGCACGATGCACCTGCAGCGCAGCGGCCCCGCACCCGCCAGCGCCGCCCAACCCACGCTGGTGATCGAAGCCGGCGGTGGCTGCGCCTCGCCGATCTACGGCCGCCTGCAGCAGGCCCTGGCCGCCAGGCACCCGGTCGTGAGCTACGACCGTGCCGGCACCGGCTGGAGCGAGTCCGACGGCCAAGGCTTCGACGGCGTGCGCACCGCGCACCGCCTGCATGCGCTGCTCGCGGCCGCCGGCGTGACCGGCCCGATCGTGCTGATCGGCCACTCGCTGGGCGGCCTGCTCAACCGCATCTACACCGGCCTGTACCCGGCACAGGTGGCCGGCATCGTGATGCTCGACGCGAGCCATCCCACGCAGTTCGACGCGTTCTCCGAGGTGCCCGAAGCCGTGCTGGCCGCGGAGCGCGACAAGCGCGTCAAGTTCCAGGCCGGCGGCCCGCCGCCGCCGGAGTTCGCGCCGATCCAGGCCCTCTTCGCCGACATGCCGCAGGTCATCGAACAGCTGATCGCGACCTACACGCCCGAAGCCGTCGACACGACCAAGGCCGAACTGGTCGCGCTGCAGCAAGTCGCACGCCAGGCCGGCGCCTCGCCCGACTACGGCGCGCGTCCGCTGGCCGTGCTGTGGGCCGCGCTGCAGAAGCTCCCGCAAGGCGCCGAGAGCGCCAACGCGGTGCAGCAGCGCTGGCCCGAGTTCCAGGAAGCGCACACCACGCTGTCCACGCAGAGCAGCCTGCAGCTGATCGAAGGCGCGGAGCACATGACGCTGGTGCTGCTGCCGCCCTTCGTGAACCAGGTGGCGGCCGCCGTCGACCAGGTGGTGGCACGGATCGGGGCTTCGCAATGACCGCCTTCGCAGACATGGCGCTGGCCGAACTCGCCACGCCGGCGCTGCTGCTCGACAGCACGATCCTCGCACGCAACTGCGAAGCGATGGCGCAGCGCGCCGCGCACCACGGCGTGGCGCTGCGCCCGCACCTGAAGACCTCCAAGTCGGCCGAGGTGGCGCGTCTGGCCACCCGTGGTCAGGCCGGCGGCATCACGGTCTCGACCGTGGCCGAGGCCGACTACTTCGCGGCCCACGGCTTCCTGGACTTGACCTATGCGGTGGGCATCAGCGCCAGCAAGATCGAGGCGCTCGACCGCATCCAGCGCACCCACGGCGCGCGCATCACGCTGCTGGCAGATCGCGTCGAGGCCGTGCTGTCCGCAGCCGAACAGGCGCGCGCCCTCGACGCCAGCTTCCCGCTGCTGATCGAGATCGACACCGGCGGCGGCCGCGGCGGCCTGGCGCCCGACGATGCCGAGCTGCTGACCGTCGCCGATGCGGTGCAGCAGAGCGAAGCCTTCACGCTGGCCGGCGTGCTGACCCACGCAGGCCACAGCTACGGCGCCGACAACCGGGAGACGATCCGCGCGATCGCCGAGGTCGAGCGCGCCGGAGCGGTGCATGCGGCCGAACGCCTGCGCGCGGCCGGCTTCCCCGTCAGCGTGGTGAGCGTCGGCGCCACGCCCACCGCGGTGTGCGCCGAAAGCCTGGCCGGCGTGACCGAGATGCGCCCCGGCGTCTACACCTTCTTCGACCTCGACCAGGTCGCGCGCGGCATCTGCGGCGTCGACGACATCGCGATGTCGGTGCTGGCCACCGTGATCGGCCACAACCCGCGTTCGGGCCGCGTGCTGATCGACGCCGGCGCGCTCGCGCTGTCGAAGGACAGCTCGGGCGCGCAGTTCCGCGACGACCTCGGCTACGGCCTGGTGTGCCCGGCCGAAGGCGGTGCGCCGCTGGCCGGCCTGCATGTGGCCGAGCTGCACCAGGAGCACGGCCTGGTGGCCGGCAACGGCGACCTGCAGGCGCTGTTCGCAGCACTGCCCGTGGGCAGCCGCGTGCGCATCCTGCCGCACCACGCCTGCATGACCGCCGCCCCCTACGACCGCTACCACGTGGTGCGCGCCGCGGGTGCCGACGTGCATGCCATCTGGGGCAAGACCCGCGGATGGCAGGCCGGCACGCTGGATGCGTGAGCGCAACCCTTCTTTCATTTCCCTGGAGACATTCATGATCAAGACGCTTCTCGCCCGCTTCGCGCCGGCCGCCGCGATGGCCCTGGCCCTCTGCCTTGCCGGCGTGCTGCCCGCCGCCCACGCTCAGAACACCGCTGCACCGACGAGCGAAGCCAGCGCTCCCGCCGCGGCCCCTGCGGCACCGGCACCCGCTGCGGCAGCGGCCCCGGCCCAGGTTCCGGCCACCACCCACGCCGCCGCGGTGAAGGTCGACAACCCCTACGGCATCGGCGCCCTCTGGGCCCAGAGCGATGCGGTGACCAAGGCCGTGCTCGCGATCCTCGTGATCATGTCGATGAGCAGCTGGTACGTGATCGTGATGAAGCTCTTCGAGCAGTCGCGCATGGGCCGCCAGGCCAAGCAGGTCGACGATGCCTTCTGGAACGCCAACAGCGTCAAGAGCGGCGCCGAGCAGCTCGCCACCACCAGCCCCTTCCGCTTCATCGCCGACGCCGGCGTGCATGCCACCAAGAAGCACGACGGCCTGCGCGGCAAGGTCGACTTCGCGGACTTCGTGGACCTGTGCATCCACCGCGCCACCGAGCGGGTGCAGCGCCGCCTGAGCAACGGCATGTCGCTGCTCGCGACCGTCGGCTCGACCTCGCCCTTCGTGGGCCTGTTCGGCACCGTCTGGGGCATCTACCACGCGCTCACCGCCATCGGCGTCGCGGGCCAGGCCTCGATCGACAAGGTCGCCGGCCCGGTGGGCGAGGCGCTGATCATGACCGCCATCGGCCTGGCCGTGGCCGTGCCCGCGGTGCTGGGCTACAACTGGCTGCTGCGCCGCAACGTCGCGGTGATGGACGACGTGCGCGAGTTCAGCGGCGAGTTGCACTCGGTGATCCTGGCCGGCAGCGGCAGCACCCACGCCTGATGCGGCTGCCGCTGCAAGACATGCGAGGCGCACCATGGCCATGAACATCCCCTCCGCCGGCGGCGACGAGGAACAGGTCATCGCGGCCATCAACACCACGCCGCTGGTCGACGTGATGCTGGTGCTGCTGATCATCTTCCTCATCACCATCCCGGTGGTCAATTACTCGGTTCCGGTGCAGGTGCCCAAGGAACGCAACGAGGTGCGCGAGAGCAAGCCGGAGACCGTGGTCCTGTCGGTCGACGCGGCCGGCCGCATCTACTGGTACGACACCCCGGTGCGCGACACCAAGAGCCTGACCGACAAGCTGACCAAGGTGGCCGCGCTCAACCCGCAGCCCGAGGTGCACATCCGCGGCGACTGGCAGTCCGACTACGAACCGGTGGGCAAGATCATCTATGCCTGCCAGGCCGCGGGCATCGCCAAGGTCGGCTTCATCACCGAGCCGCCCGCGCGCAACTGACAAGGCAAGCCCATGCGAAAAGAAAAGCCGGGGCGCCGCCGCAGCGCGCCCTCCGACGAGCCCATGATGGACATCAACACCACGCCGCTGATCGACGTGATGCTGGTGCTCCTGATCATGCTGATCATCACGATCCCGATCCAGCTGCACGCCGTGAACCTGAACATGCCCACGGGCAACCCGCCGCCCAGCGACTTCAAGCCCGAGGTGCTGCGCATCGACGTGGACGAGCGCAGCAACGTGCTGTGGAACGGCGAGGTCATCGCCGACCGCGCCGAGGTCGAGCGCCGCTTCGAGGTGGTGGCCGCGCAGGCCGTGCAGCCCGAGGTGCACCTGCGCCCCGACAAGCGCGCCAGGTACGAGACCGTGGCCGGCCTGATGGCCGCGGCCCAGCGCACCGGCCTGACCAAGCTGGGCATCGTCGGCTCGGAGCAGTTCATCCCATGACGCGCGCCCAAGACTTCAACCCCAAGTCCCGCTTCGGCCCGGTGAGCATCGGCGTGATGGTGCTGGCCCACGGCCTGATCGGCTACGGCCTGGTCTCGGGCCTGGGCGGGCATGCGCTCGAGCTGATCAAGAAGCCGATGGAAGCGACCATCATCACCGAGGTCAAGCTGCCACCGCCGCCCCCTCTGCCACCGCCACCTCCTCCGAAGAAGATCGTGCGCCAGGAAGTGGCCAAGGTGCCGCCGCCACCGCGGCCGGCCTATGTGCCGCCGCCGGCCGTGACACCGCCCGTGAGTTCGGCACCCGCGATCACCGCGGTGCAGAGCACGCAGGCCGTGCCCCCGCCGCCGGCCGCGCCGCCCACGCCACCGGCACCGCCCGCGCCACCGAAGGCGACCGCCACCGACATCGCCGTGGCCTGCCCGAAGCAGGTCGCGCCGCAGATGCCGCGCAAGGCGCTGGACGACGGCATCAGCGGCGTGGTGACGGCCGAGGCCCACATCAAGGGCGGCCGCGTGACGGAAGTGCGCGTGCTCTCGGGTCCGCGGGTCTACCACGGCGCGGTGCGCCTGGCGATGATGAAGTACGAGTGCCAGACCACCGGCGATGCGGAACTGACCGCCACGCAGGAGTTCATCTTCAAGTTCGACTGAGAACGCGTGCGAACGAAGCGGCTGCGCGCCCCGGTCTGCGGGACGCTCGGCTTCTACACATCCAGCGGCCACTTCGGCCGCTGTATTTTTTGGTAGGGCAAGGTCCGCAGGTCCAGCGTCACGCTGCCCGGCGCGCCCGCATAGATCACCTGCTTCGCCACCTGGGAGAAGGAGGCGTAGAAGTGCTGCGAGGACTTCACCACCACGACCTTCTTCGCCGCCAGGTCGCAGCCCAGTTGCGTGAACAGGTCGGTGCCCATGGCCTGGTTGCGCCGCGTGACCAGCACGATCTCGATGCCGTTCGCCTCGACCAGCGCGCAGTCGCCCATCGGCACCGGCGTGCCCGACAGGCCGCTCATCACCAGGTCGTGATGCAACGCCTTGACCGTGCAGAGCAGGTCCAGCGGATTGCCCGACAGCGGGCTGATCTTGCCGCCGATGCGCAGCGGCAGCCGCGCACCCAGGCCCGCATCGAAGGCGATGCGCACCGCGATCGGGTCCCACATCGGGCCCAGCGCCGCATCGCCGATGCCGCGCTCGATCATCCGGCGCAGCATGAAGGTGGCGTCGCTGGCCGCGCCGCCGCCGGGGTTGTCGGCGCCGTCGGAGACCACCACCGGGCCGCCGTCGAAGGCCAGGGCCTGGTCGAGCGCGCTGTCGATGTCGGGATAGGGCACGCCGAGGCCTTCGCGCAGCGCGATGAACTCGTCGGCCAGCTGGCGTGCCAGCGCCTGGGCCTGGGCCGCGTCGTCGTCGGTGTAGACCAGCAGCTTGGTGCCCATGCCGGGCACGTCGCCCCAGGAAAAACCGTGCGCGATCGAGATCGACAGCACGCCGTCCTTGCCTTCCAGCGCCTGGATGCGGTCGACGAAGCCGCGCGCCGGCTCGCGCGAGGTGTGGACCGTGACGATCATCTCGCAGTCGACCACCGCGGCCACGGGCTGGACCTTGCCCTCGACCATCGCGGCGCAGAGGTCGACCAGCTCCAGGCCGCGTTCGAGGATGTCGGTGTGCGGGTACTCCTTGAACGCGATGATCAGGTCGGCGTTGGCGGTCATGGCCTCTGTCAGGTGGCAGTGCGGATCGATCTCCACGCCGATCACCCGGTCGGGGCCGGCGATCGCGCGCACGCGTTGGAGCAGGTCGCCCTCGCAGTCGTCGTAGCCGTCGGCCACCATCGCGCCGTGCAGGCCCAGCAGCACCATGTCGACCGGCATGGCCGCGCGCAGGTCGGCGAGCAGCTCCTCGCGCAGCGTCTCGTAGGCATGGCGCGTGGTGATGCCGCCGGGCTGCGCGCCCGCCACCACGCCTTCCTGCAGGTGCCAGCCGCGTTCGGCGCCGCGCACCCGTGCGGCCCACAGCGGACCCGCGTAGATGCTCATCCGGTCCGGATGCTGGCCGGCCGGGTAGTGGCCGGCCTCCTCGAACGAGGACAGGGCCGTCGGCATCGGGGCGAAGGTGTTGGTTTCGGTCGCAAGGGTGGCGCTGAAGACTCGCATGGGGGATCTCGAGGAGGGGGGGGGAATGTGTCGTCAGGCCGCGTCGCGCAGCCGTTGCGGGCCCAGCATCGCTTCCGTGAGGCCGAAGGCCGCGATGCGCTCGGGCAGCGGCAGGCCGCGGGCCAGCGCGGCGCAGGCCTCGCCCATCGCGGCCGAGGTCTGGATGCCGTAGCCGCCCTGGGCCGCGACCCAGAAGAAGCCCGGTGCCGAGGGTTCGAAACCGCCCACCAGGTCGCCGTCGGCCACGAAGGAACGCAGGCCGGCCCAGGTGCGCGTGGGGCGGCGGATGGCCAGCGTGGTCGCTTCCTCGATGCGGTGGATGGCGAAGGCGATGTCCAGCTCCTCGGGCTGCACGTCGTGCGGATCGACCGGGTCGGCGTTGGCCGGCGAGCCCAGCAGCATGCCGGCGTCGGGCTTGAGGTACCAGCCCTCGTCGGCGCTGTAGACCATCGGCCAGTGCGCGGTGTCGGCGCCTTCGGTGGGCGCGAAGATCAGGGCCGAGCGGCGGCGCGGCTCGATGCCGATGGGCGGCACGCCCGCCATCCGCGCGATGGTGTCGACCCAGGCACCGGCGGCGTTGAGCAGCACCGCCGCCTCGTAGACCTTGCCGCCGGCCGTCACGCGCCAGCGCTCGCCGGTGCGCTCGACGGCCGTGACCTCGGCATCGCAGGCCAGCAGGCCGCCGGCCCGGCGCATGCCGCGCAGGTAGCCCTGGTGGATCGCATGCACGTCCATGTCGGCCGCGTCGGGCTCATAGAGCGCGGCCGCCACCTGCTCGGGGCGCAGCGCGGGCACGCGCGCCAGGGCTTCCTCGCGGCTCAGGCGCTCGGCGCCGGTGTCCATGGCGCGCAGCACCGCCCAGTGGGCCTCGAGCGTGGGCAGATGTTCTTCGCTCGCGACCATCATCGCGCCGCGCGGCGTGAGCAGCGGGTGCTCACTGAAGCCTTCGGGCGGATGGTCGAAGAAGGCGCGGCTGGCCAGCGTGAGGGCGCGCACCTGCGGCGTGCCGTAGCTTTCCATGAACAGCGCGGCCGAGCGGCCGGTGGAGTGGTAGCCCGGCTGGGATTCGCGTTCGAGCAGCACGACGCGGCCATGCGGCGCCAGCCAGTGGGCAACGGAAGCGCCGGCGATGCCGCCGCCGATCACGAGGTAGTCGGCCACGAGGGGCGCGGTGGTGGGGGTGTTCATGGGGAAAAGTGTAGGAACAAATTTGCGGATACGCAAATCAATTCGCGCACGGGACCGGCTGGCAGAATGGCCGCGCACTACCGACGAGAAGAATCCGCGTGAATCCACACACCGCGACCCCCAAGGGCGCCCGGCCGAAACAGGCGCCGCCCACGCTGGACCCCGCCGCCTTCGGCCTGCGCCTGCGCGCCGCGCGCAAGCGCTTCGGCTGGACGCTGGCCCATCTGGCCGAACGCTCGGGTGTGTCGATCACCACCATCTCGCGCGCCGAGCGCGGCCAGCTCGCACTGGGCTACGAGAACTTCACCGCGCTGGGCCGCGCGCTCGAGATGGACATGAATGCGATGTTCGCGGGCGCCGGCGTCAAGCCCGCGCCGCTGGCGGGCCCGGTGGTCACGCGCGCGGGCCAGGGCGTGGTGTACCGCGGCCAGGCCATCGCCTACGAGTTCCTGGGCACCACGGCCGCGGGCAAGCAGATGAGCCCGATCGTCGGCACGGTGCATGCGCGCCGCGTGCACGGCCCCGAGGACTTCGTGCGCCACACGGGCGAGGAGTTCGTGTATGTGCTCTCGGGCGAGATCGAGGTGCACTTCGACCATGGCGAGGTGCTGCGCCTGGGCCGCGGCGACTCGCTCTACTTCGACAGCCGCATCGGCCACGCCTACGTGAGCGTGAGCCGGCAACTGGCGAAGATCCTGGGCATGACCTGGGGCGAGAGCGTTTCGCTGCCGGTCCCGGCCGAGCCGGCGGCAAAGAAGCGCGCGCCGCGCGCCTAGGCCGGCTCGCGCTCCAGCGCGACCACGTTCGCGCCTTCCGGGAACACCTCGCGCACCAGCGGCAGCAGGTGCGCATGGTGGGTCAGGAAGATCACCTGCGTGTGCGCCGACAGCGCGCGCAGCACGCGCAGGCCGGCCTGGGCCCGCGCATCGTCGAAGTTGACGAACAGGTCGTCGGCCACGAAGGGCAGTGGCGGCGCGCTCACCAGGTGCAGTTCCAGCGCCGCGATGCGCAGCGCCAGGTAGAGCTGGTCGCGCGTGCCTTCGCTCAGGCCCGCGACCTCGACCACCGCCCCGCCGCGGCGCTTGGCGTAGAGGGCCGGCGTGTCCTTCTCGTAGTCGACGCCCAGCTTGACGAAATCGCCCAGCGTGAGTTCGGCGAACACCGCGCTCGCGCGCTGCAGCATCGGCCCCTGCTGGCGGTCGCGGTAGCGATCGATGGCCCACTTGAGCAGCTTGCCCGCGGTCGCGACCTCGAGGTACTGCTCGGCCACGTCGCCCATCGCGGCCAGCGCCTCCTGCCGCTTGGCCTCGGCGATCGCGGCATTGGCCTGGCCCGCGATCGCGGCCAGCGCCTGCTCGGCGGTCACGCGCTGGCGCACCAGCGCCTCGAGGCGCTCGGCCAGTGCCGCCAGCTCGCTTTTCGTCTGCTCGCCGAGCCCGGCCACCTGGGTCGGGTCGAGCGCCGCGACCTCGGCTTCGATGGCTTCGCGCGTCAGGCCGTCGCCATCGCGGATCAGGGCTTCGCGCGCGTCCTCGAGCGTCTGGCGCAATGCGCGGCGGCGGTCGGATCGCTCGACCAGCGGGATCGCCTCGGCCACCGACGCCACGCCGGCCAGCGCCAGCAGCGGCCGGAGCTGCGCCTGCACCGTGGCCAAAGCCAGTTCGGCCTCCGCCAGCGACGACACGGCCCGGCCCAGGGCCTGCTCGGCGAGCTCCGCCTGCTGCCGCGCCGCGCTGCTGTCGCGCAGCCGCTGCGCCAGCCGCCGCGCCACCTCGGGCCAGTCGCCCAGCGCCAGCCATGGCGGCTCGACCGCGGCGCCGAGCCGCCGGGCCTCGGCCTCGAGCCGGTCCAGGTCGGCGCGCATGGTGTCGATGTACTCGCGCCGGATCTGGTCGGCGCGCTCCAGCCGTTCGGTGACCCGCTGCGCCAGCGCGACCGCGCCCTCGGCTTCGGCAAAGGTCGAAGAAGCGGCTTCGAGCCGGGCGCTGCGCAGGGCCGCCGCCCATTGGGCCTCCCATTGGCGGTACTGCGCGTCCGCCGCATCGGCCAGGGCGCGCAGGCCCTCGAGCGCCCGCTGTGCCTGGGCGCACTGCTGCACCAGGGCGTCGCGGCTGGCCTGGGTGCTGTCGGCCTGGCGCACCTGCAGGCTGGCTTGCGCGCACAGCGCCGACAAGGCGATGCCCGCCGGCACTTCCACGCCTGCTTCCTGCAGCGCGGCGACCAGCGTCGCCTGCGCCTCGCGGCCGGCGCGGGCCTCTTCGTCGAACTCGCGCTGCCGCTGCGCCGCTTCGTCGTGGGCCGCCAGCGCCTCGTCGCGCTGCGCCAGGCCCTGGGTCGCGTCGTCGAGCGGCATGCCGGCCCAGCCCACACCGCGAGCCAGCGCGGCCCAGTCGGCGTCGAGCGCCGCCAGTTCGGCCGCGCGTTCGGCCAGCACCGTGTCCTGGCGCGCCACGTCGGCCTGGGCCAGCGCCAGGTTCTGCCGCGTGCCCTGCAGGGTCGCGGCCTCAGTGGCCGTGCCGAGCTGGGCATCGACCAGTTCGTCGGCGCGGCGGATCGCGGCGTCGAGCCTCGGCGCGCCCTCGGCCAGGCCGATCTCGCCGTCCTTGACCGCGAGCCAGGCCGCATCGCGGCCGTCCCGCGCCGCGCGCACCTGCTCGGCCGTGACCACGGCATGGGCCTGCTCGAACTGCTGCAGCGCCAGTGCGAGGCGTTCCGCCACGGCCTGCAGATCGTCGCGCTTGCCGCGCGCATGGGCCAGGGCCGTCGCGGCATCGTGGCGCTGGCGCTGCAGCGCGCCGAGGCGCGCGGGCGAGGGCAAGGCCATGGCGCGCAGCGCGTCGACCGGCGCCTGCCAGGGGCCCAGCGCCGCCAGCGCCTGCGCGCGCCGGGCCTGCGCGGCCTCGAGCGCCGATGCCAGGCTGCGCTGGCGCGCGGCGCTGTGGCCCAGCGCCAGCGCATCGGCCAGTGCCTGTCGCAAGGCCGGCGAGACTTCCGATGCAGGCAGCGCCTGCAGGTCTTCGCGATGGTTTTCGAGTTCCTGCGTCTTCTGGTGCACCGCCTCCCGCGCGCCGCGCACCGCCTGGTGCAGGCCGCCGCGGTCGCGCAGCAGGTTGACCACGGCCTGCAGCGCCAGCGCGCTGGGCCGGCCCGCGCGGATCTCGGCCTCGCCCGCGGGCCAGCCCAGTTGCATGGCGGCGTCGCGGGCCTCCGCGAGCAGGCGCCCGACCTCGGCCTCGCGCAGCGGCAGCTCGCGCGGATGGTTGGCGCACAGGTTGCGCATCCGGTCGAGCGCCTCGATGTCGGCGCTCAGGGCGAGCACGCCCGCGTCGTACGCCACCTCGCCGTGCTCGCCGCGGCGCGCCTCGACGTCCTTGGCGCGCGCCTGGCAGGTGGCCTCGGCGCGCGACAGCGCCTCGGCGCCCGTGCGCAGTTCGGCCAGCGCAGTCGCGGGGAAATCGATCACCTCGCCGGGCTCGGCCCAGGCGGCTTCGAAGCCGCGGATCTCGAGCAGCCTGGGCCCGAGCCGGCGCACGCGCTCGAGGCGCGAACGCCGGGCCTCGAGCGCCAGGCGCCGCCCTTCTTCGGTGGCGATGCCGGCCAGCACCGTGTCGAGCGCGGCCTTGGCCTCGGTCCAGACCTTGGTCTTGACCTGCGCGTTCCTGAGTTCCGCCTGCGCCTCGTCGAAGCGCTGCGCGGCCTGCGCGTAGTCGCTGCTGCCCTTGCGCGGCGCCCAGAGGTTGCCGGCCTGCTTCTCCAGCGCCTCGCGCACCGGCCCGAGGCTGGCGATGCCGGCGGCCGACTGGAACAGCACACGGCCCACGTCCTTCGAACTGTCGAGGATGCTGCGGCCGCCTTCGACCAGCCGGTCGTGGTCCATGCAGAACATCTGCTTGAAGAAGTCCTTGTCGGCGGTGCCGAGGAAGGGGGCGAGCTGTGCGTCGGGCATCACGGCGTCGGCCGGCGTGCGCAGCGGCGTGCGGCCGCGCACCCGATGGAAGGCGAGCTCGCCCGGTCCACCTTCGAGTATCCCGCCGAGCCGCATCTCGGTCAGCGCATGCCTAAAGTTCAGTGACGTGCGCAGCTCCATGTTGAAAAGAAGCTCAGTAATGGCCTTGCGCACGGTCGACTTGCCGGCCTCGTTGGGCCCGACCACCACATGGAAGTCGGCCGCGGCGTTCGATGGAAAGTCGAGGCTGGTGCCGTCGAACTTGCCGTACTTGAGCAGTTGCAGTTGCCGGATGCGCATGCCTTATTTCTCCCCGTCCATCAGGCTGGCCAGCAGCGCGGGCGAGACCTGCTGCAGCAGCCGGCCGAAGTCGCCCTCGCGCGCCATGGCGAGCAGCGGCACCTCTTCCTTCACGTCGGCCGGCACCTTGGCGAAGAAGGGCTGCAGCTCGGTGCGCAGCTTCTGCAGGAACTCGGGGTCGCTGCTCGCCTCATCGAGGATCTCCTGCAGGTCGGCGATCGCGTCCCTGCGCGCGCCGATGTCGGCGCGCTCGGCCACGGGCTCGGTCGCGAGCTTGACCTTCTCGAGCCACAGGCGCTCGTTGCCGATGGCGGCGATCTGCCCCAGCACCTCGGCGCGCAGTTCATGCGCCTTGCCGAACAGCGCGCCATGCGCGGGCGTGCGGCCGCGCAGCGTGACGCGCACCGCGCGCGGCACCTGGGCATCGACCGCCAGCAGCGCATGGAGCTGCTGGCCCACCTGGCGCGCCACATCGCCCATCGACGCGCACGCCGAAGCGTCGACCTCCACGCTCTCCCAGCGCAGCACATCGAGGTAGAGACGCTCGACCGTCGTCTGCCCGTCTTCCACCGTGACCAGCACCGCGCCGCGGCGGCCGGTCTCGCGGATCTGGCGGCCCTGCAGGTTGCCCGGGAACACGATGTGCGAGGCCTCGGCCCAGTGCTGGAACTCGTGCACATGGCCCAGCGCCCAGTAGTCGTAGCCGCGCGCATGCAGCTCGGCGCGCGAGCAGGGCGCGTAGTTGGCATGCGCGGCGCTGCCTTCGAGCGCGGTGTGCAGCACGCCGATGTTGTAGTGGCCGGGCACGGGCGCGGGGTAGCCCAGCGCGAGGTTGTCGGTGACGGCCTTGTCGCGGAAGCTCTGGCCGTGCAACGCGACCTTCAGGCCGTCGAGCCTGTGCACCTCGGGCTTGCGCGACGAGAAGGTCTTCACGTTGTCGGGCAGGGTGAGCTTCCGGGTCATCTCGCTCTCGGCATCGTGGTTGCCGAACAGCAGGAACACCGGGATGCCCGCGCGCTGCAGCCGGCCCATTTCCTTGCTGAAGAAGATGCCGGTGTTGTGGTCGCGCCAGTCGCCGTCGTAGAGGTCGCCGGCGATCACCATGAAAGCCACGGCCTCCTCGATGGCCCGTTCGACCAGCTGCGAGAACGCTTCACGCGAGGCGTTGCGCAGCTGCGCGGCCGGTGCGTCGGGGTACGCGCTCAGGCCATGCAGGGGGCTGTCGAGATGGATGTCTGCGGCATGAATGAATTTCATGCGTCCTCGCTGGGTGGGGTCGGCTGATGATGATGTTTCCGGCAGCCTGCCCAAGCCATCGCAGGGTCGCCGGTCCAGCCCGTGGGCCGCGTTCGAACGGCGTCAGTATGACCGCTGCGAACGCGCGACGCGCCTCAATCCAGCCCCTGCACGCTCGAGGCGAACACATAGCCCTCGCTGCGCACCGTCTTGATGTAACGCGGCTCGCGCGCGTCGTCGCGCAGGCGCTGGCGCAGCCGGCTCACCAGCAGGTCGATCGAGCGCTCGAAGAGCTCGGCCTCGCGGCCCTGCGTGAGACTCAGCAGCTGGTCGCGGCTCAGCACCTTCTGCGGGTGGTCGAGGAACACCCGCAGCAGCCGGTACTCGGCGCCGCTGAGCGCCACCATCACGCCGCTGTCGTCGAGCAGGTGGCGCGCCACGGTGTCGACCTGCCAGTCGCCGAAGGCCAGTTTCTGCGAGGGCTCGACCGCGCCCATGTTGGGCGGCAGCATGCGCGTGCGGCGCATCACGGCGCGGATGCGCGCGAGCAGCTCGCGTGCCGAGAAGGGCTTGGCCAGGTAGTCGTCGGCGCCCATCTCGAGGCCCAGGATGCGGTCGGCCTCCTCGCTGCGCGCGGTGAGCATCAGGATCGGCGTGGCCTTGTACTTGCCGGTGCGCAGGTCGCGGCACAGGGTCAGGCCGTCCTCGCCGGGCAGCATCAGGTCCAGGATGATCAGGTCGAAGGGGCCCGAGGCCTCCAGCGCCGCACGCATGTGCCGGCCCGTGGGCACCGCGACCACGCGCAGGCCATTCTTCACCAGGTAGGTGCTGAGCAGCTCGCGGATCTCCCGGTCGTCGTCGACGATGAGGATGTGGTCGGAGGTCTTGGGCGTCATGGCGGCAATGGGAAAGGGCGGGAAGTAGCCGCAATGTAGCGCCGCCGCCGGGCGCCGGGCCGGGCTTTGTATGCCTGTGTATCCCGCGCGAAGGCGGACACCGTCTGTTGCGCGGACGGCAGGACATTCACGCGCCACCGAGAAACGTAATGTGTGGATTTCCGATGCCGATACACAGGCATACACAGAGCGCGGCCAAGGGGTGGGAGGCGGCCAAAAATCCGGTCGTTGATTCGAAACACCCCCTCCACTCCTCGAAGGACCTCCCCATGAAGACGCTCTCCCGCATCGCCCTCTCCGCTTCGTTCGCCCTGCTCGCACTCGGCACCGCCCAGGCCGAGGAATACCAGGGCGTGCTGCAGGCACGCTCGACCGTGGCCCGCGACGCGGTCCGTGCCAAGGCCATTGCGGCCGCGCATGTGTCGAACCAGAACGCCGACGCCGCCTCGTCGCTGGTCGCCACGGCGCCGAACGCACCGCGCGACCGCGCCACGGTGCAGGCCGAAGCCTATGCCCGCGCCCACGCGCCGCACCAGAACCTGCGCGCCGAAGCCTTCGCCGGCAGCCGCGTGCCGGCCTTCTACGACGCCGTCGCGCCGACGACGCGCAGCGCGAGCGTGGACCTGCGCTGAAGCGGCCGCCGCGCGCCCCCAAACCCACTTCCTGGAGCCCACCATGCGCATCCGATCCAGCATCCTCCTGCTCGTCGCGGGCCTCGCGGCCTCGGCCGCGGTCCTCACCTTCGCCGCTTCGCCGTCCGGCGGCGACCTGGCCGCGGGCGCCACGCCCCTCACGCCGGCCTTCCAGAACATCGAGGCCTGGCACAACTCGCCGCCGCTGCAGCTCGAGGCGCTGCGCGGCAAGGTGGTGCTGGTCGACTTCTGGACCTACACCTGCATCAACTGCCTCAACCACCTGCCCTCCGTGAAGGACTGGCACGCGAAGTACAAGGACCAGGGCCTGGTCGTGGTGGGCGTGCACACGCCGGAATTCGCCTTCGAGAAATCGCAGCAGAACGTGAAGGACGCGATCGCGCGGCTGAAGATCGAACATGCGGTGGCGCAGGACAACGGCTACGCGACCTGGAAGTCCTTCCGCAACCAGTACTGGCCCGCGGTGTACCTGATCGACAAGCAGGGCAAGGTCGTCTACTCGCACTTCGGCGAGGGCCGCTACCGCGAGACCGAGCAGAAGATCCAGGCGCTGCTCGCGGAGCCGGCCCCGGCTCCGGGCTCCTGACATGAAGACGCTCTGGTTCGCCCTGCTCTTCATGGCCGGTGGCATCGCGCACGAGCTCCGCAACCCGGTCAGCTGCCAATGCATCACGGCCCGCGCGGCCACGGGCGCCGAGAAGAAGCGCCCCCGGCGCTGAGCCGACGGGAAACGTAGTGTGTGGATTTCCGGCACGGATACAGAGGCATACAGAACCCGGCCCGACACCCGTGAACACGGAAAACAATTCCTTCGTTCCCTTCAGAAATCCTCTTTTTTCATCCTCGTTCAAGGACATCCCATGACCGCATCGACCCCCAAGATCCTCTACACCGGCAAGACCCGCACCTCCTCCGGCGGCCGCGACGGCGACGCCCGCAGCGACGACGGCCGGCTGGCCATCCAGCTCTCGTCGCCCGGCGGCAAGGGCACCGGCACCAACCCCGAGCAGCTGTTCGCGGCCGGCTGGTCGGCCTGCTTCATCGGCGCGATGGGCCTGGCGGCGAACAAGCTCCAGGTCAAGGTGCCGGCCGACACGGCCATCGACGCCGAGGTCGACCTCGCCAACGCCGACGGCGCCTACTTCCTGCGCGCCCGGCTCCACGTCAGCCTGCCGGGCCTCGAGCGCGAGCTCGCGCAGTCGCTGGTCGATGCCGCGCACCAGACCTGCCCCTACTCCAAGGCGATCCGCGGCAACGTCGATGTCGTGATCACCCTGGTCTGAGCCTGAGCGCGCAGCGCCTATAAACGAGCCATGGACACGCCCCCCGCCCTTTCGCAGACGCCCGCGGCATGGCGGCGGTTCGTGCCGCGTTCGCTGTTCGCCCGCGCGACGCTGATCATCGTGATCGGCCTCGCGATCGCGCAGCTGCTGACCTTCACCGCGATCCGCTACGAGCGCGACACGGCGCTGCGCGAACTGATGATGATCGGCATCGAGCGCGACATCGCGAGCTCGGTCGCGATCCTCGACCGCCTGCCGGCCGACGAGCGCGCGGGCTGGCTCGACCGCCTCGAGCGGCGCAACTACCGCTTCGTACTGGGCAGCGAGCCTGTCGCGGGCACCGCGCCCGACTCACTGGCGCTGCAGCAGTTCGCCGACGCCATCGTCGATGCGCTGCATCCCTTCGCGGTGCGCCAGGTGGTCGAGGTGCCGTCGCCGCGCGAGAGCCTGCAGATCGCGGTGCGGCTCACGGACGGCAGCGAGGTGACGGTGCATGCGCGGCGCGTCGGGATGCCGGTCTCGGGCTGGGTGCTGTGGATGCTGCTGGGGCAGCTCGCGGTGCTGGCGGCCTGCGCCTGGCACGCGATGCGACTGGTCACGCGGCCGCTCGCGCAGCTCGCCGCGGCGGCCGACGGGCTCGGGCCCGAGCTCAAGACCCAGCCGCTGGCCGAGGAAGGCCCGACCGAGGTGGCGCACGCCGCGCGCGCCTTCAACGCCATGCAGCGGCGCATCGGCGGCTACATGGCCGAACGGGTGGAGATCCTGGCCGCGATCTCGCACGACCTGCAGACGCCCATCACCCGCATGCGGCTGCGCACCGAGCTGATGGACAACGAACGCGACCAGGCCAAGTTCCGCCAGGACCTCGACGCGATGCACACGCTGGTGCGCGAGGGCGTGACCTATGCGCGCACCTTGCACGGCGCCACCGAACCGCCCTGCCGCATCGACGCCGATGCGCTGTTCGAGAGCATGACCGCCGACTACGAGGACGTGGGGCAGCCGGTGCCGATCGAAGGCCGCGCCGGCGCGCCCATCGTGACGCGGCCCAACGCGCTGCGCCGCATCCTGACGAACCTGATCGACAACGCGCTGAAGTTCGGCTCCGACGTGCGCCTGCGCGTGCACGCCGAAGCGGACCGGCTGACGGTCAGCGTGCTGGACAACGGCCCGGGCATCCCGCCGACCGAGCTGGAGGCCGTGCTCCAGCCCTTCTACCGCGTCGAGGGCTCGCGCAACCGCGGCACCGGCGGCACCGGCCTGGGCCTGGCCATCGCGCACCAGCTCGCGATGGCGATGGGGGCCGAACTCACGCTGCACAACCGCGCCGAAGGCGGACTGGAGGCACGCCTCACGATGAGCACCCGCACCGCCACACCGGGCTGACGCCCGCCGCCCCCACGCCTCTTCTCCCGCCGCGGCTCGCAACGCGCGAGGCCGCCGGGAGCCCGCACGCCCCTTCCACACCAGGAGCCTTGCCATGCTCATCCTCTTCATCGCCTACCTGGGCGGGGTGCTCACGATCCTGAGCCCCTGCATCCTGCCGGTACTGCCCTTCGTGTTCGCACGCGCCGACCGGCCCTTCCGCTCGCACGGCCTGCCGATGCTGGCGGGCATGGCGCTGGCCTTCGCCGCCATCGCCACGCTGGCCGCGGTGGGCGGCGGCTGGGTGGTCACGCTCAACCAGTACGGCCGCTACGCCGCGATCGCACTGCTGGCGGGCTTCGGCCTCACGCTGCTGTTCCCGGCCCTCGCCGACCGGTTGAGCCGGCCGCTGGTCGCGCTGGGACTGCGGCTGTCCGACGCGCCCGCGGCTGTCGGCTCGCCGCTGCTGCTGGGCGTGGGCACCGGGCTGCTCTGGGCGCCCTGCGCGGGGCCGATCCTGGGCCTGATCCTCACGGGCGCTGCGCTCAACGGCGCCAGCGTCGGCACGTCCCTGCTGCTGCTGGCCTATGCCGCGGGCGCCTGCACCTCGCTGGCCGCGGCACTGCTGTTCGGCGGCCGGCTGTTCGCGCTGATGAAGCATTCGCTGCACACCGGCGAATGGCTGCGGCGCGCGGCCGGCGCCGCGGTGCTGGTGGGCGTGGGCGCGATCGCGCTGGGGCTGGACACGGGGCTGCTCGCGCGCCTGTCGGTCGGCACCACCTCGGAACTGGAACAGGCGCTGGTGGAAAAGGTCCGCATGCCGGCGCCCGTACCGGCCATCGACGCCGGCGGCCTGGTGCCGACCGCGCTGCGCGAACCCTCCCCCGCGCGCACCCTGGGCATCGAAGGCAGCCTGCCTTCGCTCGCGGGCGCGACCGAGTGGATCAACTCGCCGCCGCTCACGGCCGAAGGCCTGCGCGGCAAGGTGGTGCTGGTCGACTTCTGGACCTACTCCTGCATCAACTGCCTGCGCACCCTGCCCTACCTGCGCGCCTGGGCCGAGAAGTACCGGGACGCGGGCCTGGTGGTGCTGGGCGTGCACGCGCCGGAGTTCGCCTTCGAGAAGCGTTCGGCCAACGTGCACCGGGCGGTGCGCGAGTTGGGCGTCGGCTTCCCGGTGGCGGTCGACAACGACTTCGCGCTCTGGCGCGGCTTCGGCAACCGCTACTGGCCGGCCTTCTACTTCGTCGATGCGCAGGGCCGGATCCGCCACCACCAGTTCGGCGAGGGCGACTACGCGCAGGCGGAACAGGTGCTGCAGCAGCTGCTCGCCGAGGCGGGCCAGGCGAACCTGCCGTCGACGCTGGTGGCGCCGCAGGGCCAGGGCGTGCAGGCCGCGCCCGGCTCGGCGCCGGTGCTGTCGGGCGAGACCTACCTGGGCTACGCGCAGGCGCAGGGCTTCGCCGTGCCCGGCGGCCTGGTGCGCGACCGCGCGCAGGCCTACCCGGGCGCCGCCACGCTGCGCACCAACCAGTGGGCACTGGCCGGCGAATGGACCGCGGAGCCCGAGCGCATCGTGGCCCGCGGCGCGAACGGCCGCATCGCCTACCGCTTCCACGCGCGCGACCTGCACCTGGTGCTGGGCCCGGCGGCCGACGGCCGGCCGGTGCGCTTCCGGGTGCGCGTGGACGGCCAGCCGCCGCTGGCCGACCACGGCGCCGACACCGACGCGCAGGGCGAAGGCGTGGTCGATGCGCAGAAGCTCTACCAGCTGGTGCGCCAGGCCGCGCCCGGCCCGGACCGGCTGTTCGAGATCGAGTTCCTCGACGCCGGCGCGCAGGCCTACGCCTTCACCTTCGGCTGAGGCCCGGGGTGCGGAAGTCGGGCGCCGGCAGGTCGGCCTGGGCCACGATGCGCTCGAGGATGGCCGGCAGCTCGAACACCGCGCGGTTGTCCAGGCGCCGGGTGGCGGCGCGGTAGCGCGGCAGTTCGCGCACCAGCTGCGCCACCGCGGCGTCGATGCGGGCGAAGCTGGGCAGCACCAGCCCGACCTCGTGCTCGCGCACCCACTGCGTGTTGTAGCGCTCCTGCGGCAGGGTCCAGCGGTTGCGCACCACGATCACCGGCAGCCGCATCTGCACCGCCTCGCTGAGGCTGCCCGGTCCGGGCTTGCCGATGAAGAAGTCGGCCAGCTGCATGGTGCGCGCGACCTCGGGCGTGAAGCCCAGCACCCGCCGCGGCGCCCGCGCGGGCAAAGCTTCGAGCGCCTTGGCCAGCGCGGCGTTGTGGCCGCAGACCAGGATCAGCTGCGTGTCCGGCAGCCGCTTGGCGATGTCGAGCATGGCCTTCGCGCCCTGGCCGCCGAACAGCACGATGCCGGTGGCGCGGTCCGGGTCGAGCCCCAGGCGCACGCGCTCGGCCGCGCGGTCGGCCGGCGGCGACGCATAGAAATCGTCGCGCAGCAGCATGCCCGAGCTGGCGTGGATGTGGCTGGCGGGCAGGCCGGCGTCGCGCGCCTGCTGCAGCGCATGGGCCGAGCCGCAGACCACGTGCTGGTCCAACCCCTTGTCGATCCAGAAGCGCGGAGGGTGGTCGGCCAGGTCGGTCAGCACGGTCGCGAAGGGCACGCCGGGCAGGGCCGAGGCCAGCGACTCGCGCAGGCCGCGGTTGAAGTTGGGGATCATCGACACCACCAGGTCGGGCTCGGTGGCCAGCCAGTGCTGCTGCAGCAGGCGCACGGTAGGCCCGTGCCACCAGCGGATCATGGCCTGCAGCAGCTTGAGCTCCTGCGCGAGCCCGGCGGTCCAGCCGCGCGCGATGCGCTTGTTGTAGTAGTCCTCGGGCTCCATGCCGGTCATGCGGCGGAACTTCTGCGTCGGGTCCAGCACCTCGCGCAGGTTCAGCAGGCGCACGGTCCAGGGCAGGCCCGCGCGCGCGATCGCGGCCCGCAGCGCCAGCGCCGAGGCGCGGTGGCCGCCGCCGGCATCGAGATAGACCAGGTCGACCGTGCGCGCGCGGCTCATGCCGACACCGGCTGCCGCTTGGGCGCGGCCCGGCGCGCGCGCGCGGCCACCGGCATGTGCTCGGCCCAGCGCAGGATCTCCAGCGTGCCGTCGGCCTGCTCGGCCAGGGCCGTGAGGCTCTCGACCCAGTCGCCGTCGTTGCAGTAGAGGATGCCGTCGATGTCGCGCATCTCGGCATGGTGGATGTGGCCGCAGACCACGCCCTGCACGCCGCGTTTGCGCGCCTCTCGCGCCACCGCGTTCTCGAAGTCGCCCACGTAGCTGACCGCGCGCTTGACCTTGAGCTTGAGGTACTGCGACAGCGACCAGTAGGGCAGGCCCATGCGCGCGCGCAGCGAGTTGAGGTGGCGGTTGAGCCGCAGCGTGAACTCGTAGAGCGAGTCGCCCACGTGGGCCAGCCACTTGGCGCACTGGATCACGCCGTCGAACAGGTCGCCGTGCATCACCCACAGCGCGCGGCCGTCGGCGGTCTCGTGCACCCAGTCCTCCACCACCTCGATGCCGCCGAAGTCGTGGTTGACGTACTTGCGCGCGAACTCGTCGTGGTTGCCCGGCACGAAGATCACGCGCGTGCCCTTGCGCGCCTTGCGCAGCAGCTTCTGGATCACGTCGTTGTGCGCCTGCGGCCAGTACCACTGCCGCCGCAGCTGCCAGCCGTCGATGATGTCGCCGACCAGGTAGAGCGTCTCGCACTCGGTGTGCTTGAGGAAATCGAGCAGCGCATGCGCCTGGCAGCCCGGCGTGCCCAGGTGCAGGTCGGAGATCCACAGCGTGCGGTAGCGCAGCGGTGGCCGCGTCGGTGGATCGTCGGCCGTCTCGGGAGAGGGGGCCGCAGTGTCGCGCCATGCGCGAAGGAAGGCATCGTCGCGTTGCATGGGACCGCAGCGTCGGCCCCGCGCATGTCCGCCGCGCGGCGGCGGCGTGAATTTTCAGTGACAGGGGTGGTGGCTGTCGCTGCAGCGCTGCACTTCGACCGTCGAATGCACGATCTCCTCGTGCATCGAGAACTGCGCGCGCACCTCGTCGGCGCCGAGCGTGGGCGAATGCGTGACCACGCTGAGCGCGCAGGCGTAGGCGTTGCGGCCCACGCGCCAGACGTGCAGGTCGGCCACGCGGGTGTGCGAGTCGGCCAGGCCCTGCTCGACGCCTTCGCGGATCTCGTCGACCACGGGGTGGTCCATCTCGCGGTCGAGCAGCACGCGGCCGGTCTGCAGCAGCAGGCTCTTGGCCCAGACCGCCACCAGCACCGCGCCGACGATGCCCATCACCGGGTCCAGCCAGGCCCAGCCGTAGAGCCAGCCGCCGACCAGGGCGGCGATGGCGAGCACCGAGGTGGCGGCGTCGGCCAGCACGTGCAGGTAGGCGGATTGCAGGTTGAGGTCCTGGCCATGGTCGTGTGCGTGGTCGTGCCCATGGCCGTGGCCATGGTGCTCGTCGTGCGCGTGGTGCGCGCCGCCCAACAGCCGCGCGCAGACCAGGTTCACCAGCAGCCCGGCCACCGCGATGACGATGGCTTCGCGGTAATGGATCGGCTCGGGCGACCACAGCCGCTGCAGCGAGCCGATCACCATCAGCGCCGCGATGCCCAGCAGCAGCAGGGCGCTCGCGAAGCCCGCCAGCACCTCGATCTTCCAGGTGCCGAAGGCAAAGCGCGGATCGGCCGCATAGCGCCGCACCGCCGCATAGGCGAAGGCGCTGAGTCCCAGCGCGAAGGCATGCGAGCTCATGTGCCAGCCGTCGGCCAGCAGCGCCATCGAGTTGAACCACCAGCCGGCCCCGATCTCCACCAGCATGGTGGCGGCGGTGATCCACATCACGAGGCGGGTGCTGCGCTCGGCCGCGTGGCTGTCGGTGTCGAAGCGGTGGCTGTGCTGCCAGGCGCTCAGGTCATGGGTGTGCATGGGCGGGATTCCTTTGCGGCGCACTATGCCTGCAGCCGCTTGCCCGATACGCGAGAAGGGCCAGGGCGCCGTGGAACCGGCTTCGCCGGGCCACTGGCGTCGCCCCCTTGAGGGGGAAGGCGCAGCCACACGAAGTGGGCAAGCCTTCGGGGGTGGGCCTTTTCAGGCGCCGAACATGTCGCCGTCGCGGGTCGGCGGGGCAACGCCCAGGTGACGGTACGCCGCCAGCGTGGCGATCCGCCCGCGCGGCGTGCGCTGCAGGTAGCCCTGCTGGATCAGGTAGGGCTCGATCACGTCCTCGATGGTGTCGCGCTCCTCGCCGATGCTGGCCGCGATGTTGTCCAGCCCGACCGGGCCGCCGTCGAAGCGGTGGATCACGGCCTCGAGCAGCTTGCGGTCCATCAGGTCGAAGCCCTGCGGGTCGACGTCGAGCATGGCCAGCGCCTTGTGCGCGATGTCCTCGGTGATCCGGCCCTCGCCCTTGACCTGCGCATAGTCGCGCACCCGGCGCAGCAGCCGGTTGGCGATGCGCGGCGTGCCGCGCGAACGGCGCGCGATCTCGAAGCCGCCGCTCGGGTCCATCGGCACCTTGAGCAGGCCGGCGCTGCGCGTGACGATGCGCGCCAGCTCCTCGGGCGTGTAGAACTCCAGCCGCGAGACGATGCCGAAGCGGTCGCGCAGCGGGTTGGTCAGCATGCCGGCGCGGGTGGTGGCGCCGACCAGCGTGAAGGGCTGCAGGTCGAGCTTGATGCTGCGCGCGGCCGGGCCCTCGCCGATCATGATGTCGATCTGGTAGTCCTCCAGCGCGGGGTAGAGGATTTCCTCGACCACCGGGCTCAGCCGATGGATCTCGTCGATGAAGAGCACGTCGTTGCGCTCGAGGTTGGTCAACAGCGCGGCCAGGTCCTTGGGCTTCTCGAGCACCGGGCCCGAGGTCTGGCGCAGGTTCACGCCCAGCTCGGCCGCGATGATGTGGCTCAGCGTGGTCTTGCCCAGGCCGGGCGGGCCGAACAGCAGCACATGGTCGAGCGCCTCGCCGCGCTGGCGCGCCGCGCCGATGAAGATCTCGAGCTGCTCGCGCACCTTGGCCTGGCCCACGTACTCGTCGAGCAGCTTGGGCCGCAGCGCGCGCTCGATCGCCTCCTCGTTGGGCGAGGCCGGGGCGGCCGACACCACGCGGGGCGGTGCGGGGGCGAAATCGTCGGTCTGAATGGTCATGATTCGGGTATTTGTCGGACAGTTTAGTCGGCCGCCCGGTCGCAGAATGATGCGTCCAACAATGAGGGGGAGCGCGTGTCCATCTATGAGCTGAAGCCCCGGTTCCAGGCCCTGTTGCGGCCACTCGTGGTGCGCCTGCATGCGCTCGGCGTGACCGCCAATCAGGTCACGCTGGCGGCCTGCGCGATCTCGGTGGCGCTGGGCCTGTGGCTCTTCTTCGCCGCGCCGCGGGCCGGCTTCTTCGCCCTGATCCCGCTCTGGATGTTCCTGCGCATGGCCTTCAACGCCATCGACGGCATGCTGGCGCGCGAGCACGGCCAGCAGAGCGCCCTGGGCGCCTTCCTCAACGAACTGACCGACGTGCTGTCCGACGCGGCGCTCTACCTGCCCTTCGCCCTGGTCGCGCCCTTCAGCCCCTTCTGGGTCGGCACGGTGATCGTGCTGGCCGGCCTGAGCGAATTCACCGGCGCCCTCGGCCCCACGGTGGGCGCCTCGCGCCGCTACGACGGGCCGCTGGGCAAGAGCGACCGCGCCTTCGTGTTCGGCGCGCTCGGGCTCTATGTCGCGCTGGGCTGGCCGCTGCCGGCCGGCGCCGCCTGGCTGATGCCGCTGCTGGCGGCGGGGGTGGCCTGGACCATCGTCAACCGCATCCGCCGCGCGCTGGCCGAGGCCGCGATGCAGCCCTGAACACGCCTCTCTCCAAGACCAACAAGACCAACCCGCAAACCCCAGGGACGCCATGACCGACAAGATCACTTCACGCAGCTTCACCGAACAGCACTTCAACACCCACGACGGCGTCTCGCTGTTCTACCGCCATTGGCCCGCCACCGGCTCGGTGCGCCGCGGCGCGATCGTGCTGTTCCACCGCGGCCACGAGCATGGCGCGCGCATGGCGCACCTGGTCGACGAACTCGACCTGCCCGACTTCGACTTCTTCGCCTGGGACGCGCGCGGCCACGGCCACTCGCCCGGCCCGCGCGGCCACAGCCCCAGCTTCGCGACCTCGGTGCGCGACGTCCAGACCTTCGTCGACCACATCGGTGCGGCGCACGGCGTGCCCGAGCGCGACCTGCACGTGATCGCGCAGAGCGTGGGCGCGGTGCTGATCTCGACCTGGGCCCACGACTACGCGCCCAAGGTGCGCGGCCTCACGCTCGCCTCGCCGGCCTTCCAGGTCAAGCTCTACGTGCCCTTCGCGCGCGCCGGCCTGGGGTTGATGCACAAGCTGCGCGGCCTGTTCTTCGTCAACAGCTATGTCAAGCCCAAGTTCCTCACCCACGACCCGCGGCGCATCGCCAGCTACGAGCGCGACCCGCTGATCTCGCGCCCGATCGCGGTCAACATCCTGCTCGACCTGTACGCCGCGGCCGACCGCGTGGTGGCCGATGCCAACGCGATCACGCTGCCGGTGCAGCTGCTGATCTCCGGGTCCGACTGGGTGGTGCACCACAAGCCGCAGCACCAGTTCTTCGAACGCCTGGGCAGCGCGGTCAAGACCAAGCTGGAACTGCCCGGCTTCTTCCACGACACCCTGGGCGAACGCGACCGCGCGCCGGCCGTGGCCGCGGTCCGCGCCTTCATCCTCGAGCGCTTCGACGCGCCCGTGCCCGCGGTCGACCTGCGCGAGGCGCACCTGCGCGGCGCCACCGCCGACGAATCGCGCGCGCTGGCCGAGCCGCAGTCGCCCTGGTCGCCGCGCGGTGCCTACTGGGCGCTCACGCGCGCCGGCCTGCGCTTCGGCGGGAAGTTCTCGCGCGGCGTGAAGCTGGGCCACGACACCGGCTTCGACTCGGGCAGCACGCTCGACTACGTCTACCGCAATGCGCCCGAGGGCCAGGGCGCGCTGGGCCGCGCCATCGACCGGACCTACCTGAATTCCATCGGCTGGCGCGGCATCCGCCAGCGCAAGGTGCACGTCGAGGAACTGATCCGCGAGGCGATGGAGCGGCTGGCCGCGCAGCACCGCGAGGTGCGCGTGATGGACATCGCCGCGGGCCACGGCCGCTACGTGCTCGACGCGGTCGCCGCCAGCCCGGTCAAGGCCAGTTCGATCCTGCTGCGCGACTACAGCGACATCAACGTGCGCGACGGCACGGCCCTGATCGCCGAGAAGGAGCTGCAGCACATCGCCAGCTTCGTGCAGGCCGATGCCTTCAACCGCATCAGCCTGGCCAGCGTGACGCCGCGGCCCACGCTGGCCGTGGTGTCGGGCCTGTACGAGCTGTTCCCCGACAACGAGATGGTGCGCCGCTCGCTGGCCGGTGTGGGCGATGCCGTGGAAGACCGCGGCTACCTGGTCTACACCGGCCAGCCCTGGCATCCGCAGCTGGAGATGATCGCGCGCGCGCTCACCAGCCACCGCGAGGGCGAAGCCTGGGTGATGCGCCGCCGCACGCAGGCCGAGATGGACCAGTTGGTGGAGGAGGCGGGCTTCCGCAAGATCGCGCAGCGGGTCGACGAGTGGGGGATCTTCACGGTCTCATTGGCCATCCGCACCGGCCATTGAGATGGGCTCTCCCCCAGGCTTCGCGCACTGCGTGTCGCTTATCCCTCCCCCTCTCCGGGGGCGACACCGGCGGCCCGGCAAAGCCGGTTCCGCGGTGTCCCGCGCTGAACACCGAAAAGGAGGGTGCCGATGAAGCTGTGGTTCGCCAAGGGCTTGTGGAAGCGCGCCATCGCCTGGCTGGTGCTGCTCGGGCCGCTGTTCTATTCGACCTACGGCCTCGCCAATTGGTGGGCCGCCTCGCGCGCCGTGGTGCCGACGCTGGCCTTCGACTGGGAACATGGCCTGCCCTTCTGGCCCTGGACCATCTTTCCCTACTGGACCATCAACGTCTTCTACGCGCTGTCGCCGTTCCTCGCGCGCGACCGGCACACGATGGACCGGCATGCGCTGCGGCTGGTCACGGCCACCGTCATCGCGGTGAGCTGCTTCCTGCTCTGGCCGCTGCGCTTCAGCTTCGGCCAGCCCGCGGTCAGCGGCGCGCCGGCCTTCCTGTTCGACGCGCTGCGCGGCTTCGACCAGCCCTTCAACCAGGCGCCCTCGCTGCACATCGCGCTGGCCGTGATCCTCTGGGACTGGTACCGGCAGTTCATCCGCCCGTTGTGGGCGCGGCTGGTGCTGCACCTCTGGGCCTTCGCGATCTGCGCCTCGGTGCTCACGACCTGGCAGCACCACTTCATCGACATCCCGACCGGCGCCCTGCTGGGCCTGGTCTGCGTCTGGCTCTGGCCGCTGGAACGCGTGGCCTCGCTGCGCCAGGGCTGGCGGCTGGCGCGCGATCCGCAGCGCTGGAAGCTCGCGGCGCTGTACGGCGTCGGCGCGGCGGTTTTTCTCGGTGCCGCGCTGGGGATCGGCGGGTGGGGCCTGTGGCTCGGCTGGCCGGCCGCCTCGCTGGCGCTGGTGGCACTCAACTACGCGGGCCTGGGCGCGCGCGGCTTCCAGATGGACCGCCATGGCCGCATGCGCTGGGCCGCGCGCTGGCTGTTCGCGCCCTACCGGCTGGGCGCGGCGCTCAACGCGCGGGCCTGGACGCGGCGCCTGCCGGCCTCGGTCGAGGTCGCGCCGGGGCTGCGGCTCGGGCGCATCCCGAGCGCGGCCGAATGGCAGGCCGCGGGCCGGCCGCAGCTGGTGAGCCTGTGCGCCGAACTGCAGCTGCCCGCCGTCGCGGGCGCGCACTGCCTGCCGATGCTCGACCTGGTGGTGCCGCCGCCCGACCGGCTGCGCCGCGCGGCCCAGCTCATCGAGGCCCGGCGCCAGGCCGGCCAGGCCGTCTGGGTCTGCTGCGCGCTGGGCTTCTCGCGCAGCGCGGCGGCGAGCATCGCCTGGCTGCGGCTGCACGACGGCACGCGCGATGCCGAGGCCCAGGTGCGCCGCGCCCGGCCACAGATCGTGCTGCGCGATGCCTGGCAGCGCGCGCTCGACCTCGCGACACGGCACACTCGCACGCCATGACCGACCACGAACGTTCGCTGTGTTCCGCCACCGCGCGCCTGCTGCAGGCCGCCGGCACCGTCGCCGCCTGGGGCTTCGGCCTGAGCCTGGTCGCGGTCTCGGTGCTGGCCCTGACCGGGCGCTCGCTGTCGCTGCTGTCCTGCATGGGCTTCGGCGCCGTGGCCGTGATCGGCGTGCTCGAGCGCTACCTGGCGCTGCGCATCCGCCTCGACGTGGGCCTGTTCCAGGACCTGGCCAGCGGCGCCATCGCCTCGCTGGGCACGCTCGACCTCGCGCTGCAGAAGCTGGGCCTGCGCTTCGCGCCCGATACGCCGCGCGACCTGACGGCGCGCGCGTTGGGCGCGCGCCAGCTGATGCAGCGCCATGCCATCACCGTGGCCTGCCAGAGCGCGATGTTCCTGCTGGCGCTGCTGACCCAGGACCTGCGGTGAGCGCCGCCCCCTTCTTCCCTTGGACACCATGAACCCTTCTCCACGCAGCGGCCTGCGCAAGGCCGCCGCCGTCGTCTCCTCCTGGCTGATCGTGGGCGCGGCCAAGCTGCTGACCGGCGTGCGCGGCCTCTGGTCGGGCACCGGGCCCAAGGCCGAGCAGACGCTCTACTTCGCCAACCACACCAGCCACGGCGACTTCGTGCTGCTGTGGGCCACGCTGCCGCCCGACCTGCGCGCGCTCACCCGGCCGGTCGCGGGCCAGGACTATTGGGAGGCCTCGGCGCTGCGCCGCTTCATCGGCGAGGACGTGTTCAACGCACTGATGATCCGGCGCGACGGTGGCACCGCGGCCGGCGCGCCCAACCCGGTCGAACAGATGACGCAGGCGCTGCAGTCGGGCGACTCGCTGATCATGTTCCCCGAAGGCACGCGCAACACCGGCGACGAGACCCTGCTGCCGCTCAAGAGCGGCCTGTTCCACCTCGCGCGCGCCTGCCCCAACGTGCGGCTGGTGCCGGTGTGGATCGAGAACCTCAAGCGCGTGCTGCCCAAGGGCATGCTGGTGCCGATCCCGCTGGCCTGCACGGTGCGCTACGGCGCGCCGCTGGTGCTGGCCGAGGGCGAGGACAAGACCGCCTTCATCGCACGCGCGCGCGCCGCGATGCTCGCGCTGCGCCCCGAATACGACAAGGCGGAAGACTGAAGCCATGAACCTTTCCGCTTCGACCCAGACCACGCTGACGCTGTTCGGCGGCGTGTTCGGCGTGCTGGTGCTGGCCTCGGCAATCGGCGCGCTGCTCAAGTGGCGCGTGGCCCACGGCCAGCCGCACCCGGTGATCGACAACCTCAATTCGCGCGTCAACGCCTGGTGGGTGATGGTGGCGGTGATCGGCCTGGCCTTCGCCTTCGGCAAGGGCGGCGTGATCGTGCTGTTCTACCTGATCTCGTTCTATGCGCTGCGCGAGTTCATGAGCCTGGCCTACACCCGGCGCGGCGACCACCATGCGATCGCGGTGGCCTTCTTCATCGCGCTGCCGGTGCAGTACTTCCTGATCTGGATCGACTGGTACGGGCTCTACGCGATCTTCATCCCGGTCTACGCCTTCCTGGTGCTGCCGATCCTGGCCGCGGTGGGCGGCGACACCCAGCGCTTCCTCGAGCGCACCTCGAAGATCCAGTGGGGCCTGATGGTCTGCGTGTTCTGCATCAGCCATGTGCCGGCGCTGCTCACGCTGCAGATTCCCGGCTTCGAGGGCCGCAACCTGCTGCTGATCGCCTTCCTGGTGATCGTGGTGCAGGGCAGCGACGTGCTGCAGTACGTCTGGGGCAAGCTCTTCGGCCGGCACAAGGTCGCGCCCGAACTCTCGCCCTCGAAGACCTGGGAAGGGCTGATCGGCGGCGTGGCGAGCGCCACCGCGCTGGGCGCGGCCCTGTCCTGGGCCACGCCCTTCACGCCCTGGCAGGCCGCGCTGATGGCCCTGACCATCTGCCTCATGGGCTTCTTCGGCGGCCTCGTGATGTCGGCCATCAAGCGCGACCGCGGCGTCAAGGACTGGGGCACGATGATCGAAGGCCACGGCGGCATGCTCGACCGGCTCGATTCGGTGGTGTTCGCGGCGCCGGTGTTCTTCCACGCGCTGCGCTACTGGTGGACGCCCTGAACGCCGGCCGGCCAAAGGCCGTCCGCGGCCACGGGCTTCGCCATGGAACTGTCACATTCGCTTCGCAGAATGAACTTTTCCTCTCCCTGAAGGGCCCTTGCGGTGCTGCGCGCCGTGCGGCCCGCACTCCCGCCCCATGTCCCTCGCCTCCCGCTTCGGGCGCCCGCACGCCGGCCCGGTTCCCGTCCTCCGCACCTTGTCTTCCCTGAGCGTCCTCTGCGCCTTGCTGCTCGCGGGCTGCGGTGGCGGCAGCGACGGGGGCGCGCCGCCCGCGGCCGAGACGCCGCCGGTGGCCGTCAACCCGGACCCGGCCGCGCCGCCGCCGGTCGTGACCGAGCCGACGCCGCCCAACCCCCTGCTGAGCGCGGTGGCGGGCGACGTGCTGAAGGTCGCGATCAAGGACCTGCACCCGACCCAGCCCTCGGTCGGCTACGACCAGATCTACTACCACCTGGGCCGCAAGCAGCCGGACCTGACGCGCTTCGCGCCGACCCCGGCCGGCTACCTGGGCGACGACGCCAACGACAACTACTCGCGCTACCTCTACCGCACCGAACGCAAGCGGGTCGACGACTACTGCGCCGACAACGGCCAGGGCGGCGTCGACGATGCGCACTACCTGCCGATGACGGTGCGGCTGATCGATCCCAAGACCTTCGCCTGCAAGGATCCGGTGCCCACCGCGGGCTCGAGCGCCGCGCAGGTGCTGAAGACCGTGGTGGTGGGCCGCGGCGGCACGCTCTACCTGACCGACGGCCACCACACGATGACCGCGCTCAACGAACTGGCCGACGGCGGCGCCGAACTGCCGGTGTGGGTGCGCGTGGCCGCCAACTTCAGCAGCGCCGGCAGCGACAGCGCCTTCTGGGACCAGATGAAGGCCCACCAGTACACCTGGCTCTTCGATGCGCAGCAGCGGCCGATCACGCCCGAGCAGCTGCCCGCCAAGGTCGGCCTGGCGACGATGCAGGACGACCCGTACCGCTCGCTGGTCTACTTCACGCGCGGCCTGGGCTACGACAACAGCAACGTGTCGGAGTTCGCCGAGTTCTACTGGGCTTCGTGGCTGCGCAAGAACGGCTTCGACCTGGCGGCCTACACCCGCCCCGACCTGGCCCGCGCGCGCATCGAGATCACGGCCGGCAAGGCTGTGCCGCGCAGCTCGGACAGCATGACCAGCTACGTGGCCGCGGCCCGCGATGCGGCCCTGCGCATGGTGGCGCTGGCCGGCACCGACCCGGTCGACGGCGGCCGCACCGCGGCCGACCTGGGCAAGCTCGCGCCCCCGACGGCCGCCGGCAGCTGGAACGACCTGATGGAAGAAGAGATCTGGCGCACCGACCTCAACAGCTCCAGCCGCTACCGCTCCGCCGGCAAGGCCTGGTACGCCAAGCGCTTCCGCCAGTGCGGCGGCGCGGCCTCGACGGCGCCGGCCTGCTGGCTGCAGAGCGAGTAGGAGCCGGGGCGCGGGCCGCGGGGCCCGCGCGCGTATTTCATAGCGGCGTGCGCGAACGTCGGTTGACGGGGTGGCGGGGCGGCGATCAGATCGCCCCTTGCCGTCACACCCCGCGCAAGCCGATCCATGCACCCCGAATCCTTCTCCCTGGCCATCGCCACGCCCACGCACTACGGTGCGATGGCATCGCCGTACGTCGTCGCACTGTCCGCGCTGCAAACGCACTGCTTCCGGCACAACATCGGGTTCCAGCTGCTGCTGCAGGAAGGCGTCAGCGCCATCGACCATGCACGCAACTTCCTGGCCAACCGCTTCCTCCACGAGACCCGCGCCAGCCACCTGCTGTTCATCGACGACGACATGGGCTTCAACGTGCCGGAGCTGGCCGCGATGTTCGACTGGCGACACCGCGAGGTGGTGGCGGCGATGTGCCCCAAGCGGCGCATCGACTGGACGCGGATCAAGACCATCGTCCAGGCGCACCCCGACATCGCGCCCGCGGCGCTGGCCAACCTGGCCGGCGACTACAGCGGCATGTTCAAGCTGGCCGGCGAAGCGCAGGCCATGACGATCGGCGCCCAGCCGCTGCGCGTCGATGCCATCGGCACCGGCATCATGCTGATCTCGCGCGACTGCCTGGTGCACCTGATCGACGCGGCCGAACTGCCGGCGTCCGCCGACGACGAGGTCGACTACCCGATCTACCAGTTCTTCCGCTCGACCGCCGTGGGCGGCCGGCTGCAGGGCGAGGACTACCACTTCTGCGACCTGGTCAACCGCCATGGCGGCACGGTCTGGGGCTGCCCCTGGCTGACCGTGACCCACAGCGGCACCCACCGCTTCGTCGGCGACCTCAAGGGCATCGCGCGCTACGCGGTCTGAGCCGCTCGGACGTCAGTCCTCGTCGTCCAGACTGCCCGAGCGGCCCATCAGGTAGCCCAGCAGCAGCCCGACGCTGGCACAGCCGATCGCCATCCAGAGGCTGAGGAAGGTATAGGCGTTGTGGCGGCCCGGGTCGCGTGCCAGCGCGAACACCAGGTCGGCGTCGCGCAGTCCTCCGAGCCGGCGCGCCGCCGCGAAGTCGTAGGCCGCCGAGCCCAGGTAGGCCAGCGCCACCAGCAGCGGAACGATCACCGCCAGCGGCAGCCACGCGCGCCGCACCTTGCGCCAGGCCAGGAACTGGGTGAAGAAGAACAGCCCCACCCCGATGACGATCAGCCCGAGCACGAAATCGTCGCGCGCGAAAGGCAGCAGCCACGACCACACCGAGGACAAGGGCCACAGCGGCCATTCGGCGCGCGGCGCCAGCGCGATCACCGGCCGGGCGAAGGCCTCGAGGCCCAGCGCCAGCAGGCCGCGCCCGACCAGCGCCGAGGCGCAGGCGATGGCCGCGACGATGAAGCCCGCGGCGCGCAGCCGGCGCGTGCGCGCCGCGGTCGGCGGCACCGGCGGCAGTGCGGTCTTGAGTTGGACCTGGCGCAAGGGACGGCCGGGCGCCTGCCAGATGGTGTGCGTGGTGGTGATGCTGCGCGGCTGCGCGGGCGGTGGCGGGGGTGCGTCGCCGGCCACGAGCACATCGAGCAAGGCCACCGCCAGCGCGAAGCTCGCCGTGGCCGTGAGCCAGGCGCAGGCGCCCGGCATGTCGATGAAACCACCCGGCGTGAGCAGGGCAAGGTGGCCGTAGAGCAGCCCGGCGCTGCCGTAGGCGATCAGGATCGGCACGCAGCAGATCAGCGCCAGCCGGCCCAGCATCGCATCGCCCTCGGGCGATTCCTGGCGCGGATCGAGCCGCTGCCACAGCGCCACCCAGCCCGGGGCCTCGCCGCGCGGATAGACCTTGCCGGCCTTCGCGGCGGTGCGTTGCCACCCGCCGCGCCAGCTCATTTGGCCAGCGCCCTCAGGGCCAGCTTGATGCCCTCGCTCACGCCCACGTCCTTGGGCAGGGCCTTGAGCGAGGCGGCCGCCTCCTTGTCGCTGTAGCCCAGCGCGACCAGCGCCTGCAGGATGTCGGTCTGCGAGTCCGATGCCGCGTGCTGCGGCAGCGCGATGTCGGCGCCGAGCTTGCCCTTGAGCTCGAGCAGCAAGCGCTCGGCGGTCTTCTTGCCGATGCCCGGGATCTTCACCAGCCGGCCCGCGTCCTGCAGCGTGACGATCTGCGCCAGCTCGGCCACGCTGAGCCCCGAGAGCACGCCCAGCGCCATGCGCGGGCCGACGCCGGAGATCTTGATCAGTTGGCGAAAGGCCGCGCGTTCGGCCGGGGTGCCGAAGCCGTAGAGAATCTGCGCGTCCTCGCGCACCACGAAGTGCGTGAGCAGCGACACACGCTCGCCGGTCGGCGGCAGGTTGTAGAAGGTGCTCATCGGCACGTCGACCTCGTAGCCGACCCCGTTGCAGTCCACCACCACCTGCGGTGGGTTGCGTTCGGCCAGCGTGCCGGTCAATTTGCCTATCATGGGTGCCCTTCTCTAGAGCCGGAATTATCCTTTGATCGTTCGCCACACCTTCAAGCCCCTCAACAACGTGCGCCTCGGGCACTTGTGCGGCCCCCTCGACGAGCACCTGCGCCGCATCGAGGACACGCTGGGCGTGACGATCGCGCACCGCCACGAGCAGTTCAAGGTCGAGGGCCCCAAGGCCATCGCCGACCAGGCGCTCGAGGTGCTGCAGGCGCTCTACGAGATCGCCGAGCGGCCGATCGACCCCGCGGTGGTGCAGCTCACGCTGGCCAGCGACTCGGGCATGACGGCCGACGGCGAGGCCGGCCCGATGCTGGTCACGCGCCGCGCCGACCTGCGCGCGCGCACGCCGACGCAGGCCAGCTACCTCGAGAACATCGCGCGCCACGACATCACCTTCGGCATCGGCCCGGCCGGCACCGGCAAGACCTACCTGGCCGTGGCCTGCGCGGTCGATGCGCTGGAACGCAGCGCGGTGCAGCGCATCGTGCTCACGCGGCCCGCGGTCGAGGCCGGCGAGCGGCTGGGCTTCCTGCCAGGCGACCTGTCGCAGAAGGTCGACCCCTACCTGCGCCCGCTGTACGACGCGCTCTATGACCTGATGGGCTACGACAAGGTGCAGAAGGCCTTCGAGCGCAATGCGCTGGAGATCGCGCCGCTGGCCTTCATGCGCGGGCGCACGCTGAACAACGCCTTCGTGATCCTCGACGAGGCGCAGAACACCACGCCCGAGCAGATGAAGATGTTCCTCACGCGCATCGGCTTCGGCGCCAAGGCCGTGGTCACCGGCGACGTGAGCCAGATCGACCTGCCCAAGTCGCAGCTCAGCGGCCTGATCGATGCCGAGCGGGTGCTCAAGCGGGTCAAGGGCATCGCGATCACGCGCTTCAGCAGCGCCGACGTGGTGCGCCATCCGCTGGTGGCGCGCATCGTCGACGCCTACGACGGCCAGCGCAAGCGCGCCGAGGCGCACTGAGATGGCACTGCCCGCACTCTCCCTGTCCCTGCAGTTCGCGCGCTTCAAGGACGTTGAACGCCACCGGCTCGCGCTGCCGCGCCACAGCGTCACGCGCTGGCTACGCCATGCGCTCGCGATCGATGGCGAGATCACCGTGCGCATCGTCGATGCCGACGAAGGCCAGAAGCTCAACCGCGAATTCCGCGGCAAGGACTACGCGACCAACGTGCTGACCTTCGACTATGCGCAGGAACCGGTCGTGATGGCCGACCTGGTGCTGTGCGCGCCGGTGGTGGCGCGCGAGGCGAAAGAACAGCGCAAGACGCTGGCCGCGCACTACGCCCACCTGCTGGTGCACGGCGCGCTGCATGCGCAGGGCTGGGACCACGAGACCGGCGAGGCCGACGCCGAGGAGATGGAGGCCTACGAGATCGAGATCCTGGCGGAACTCGGCATCGCCAATCCCTACTAGCTCATCTGCAGCGGGATCGTCACCGGCCCGTCGTTGACCAGGTGCACCTGCATGTCGGCCGCGAACACGCCGGTGGCGACCACCGGGTGCGCGGCGCGGGCCTGCGCCACGAAGCGGTCATAGAGGCGCCGGCCCTCGTCGGGCGCCGCTGCGCCGGTGAAGCTCGGGCGGTTGCCGCCGCTCGCGTCGGCCGCCAGCGTGAACTGGCTCACCAGCAGCAGGCCGCCGCCGACGTCCTGCAGGCTGAGGTTCATCTTGCCGGCCGCGTCGGAGAAGATGCGCAGCTTGAGGATCTTGGCCAGCAGCCGGTCGCCCACGGCGTCGCTGTCGCCGCGCTCGGCGCACAGCAGCACCAGCAGGCCCGGGCCGATCGCGCCCACCGTCTCGCCGGCGATCTCGACGCGGGCTTCGCGCACCCGCTGCAGCACGGCCTTCATTCGTGCGCCGCCATCTGCACCGCGCGCGCCTCCATGTCCAGCGGCAGCAGCTGGATGGTCACGCGCAGGCCCGGCACCGCGTCCATCAGCGCCTGCTCCACCGCATCGCGCAGGCCGGCGGCGCGCTGCAGCGACCAGTCGCCCGGCACGTGCATGTGCAGGTCGGCGAAGCGGCGCTGGCCGGCGCTGCGGGTGACGAGGTCGTCGAAGCGCAGCCGCGGTCCCTCGGGCCGCTCGGCCGTGAAGCGGGCCAGCGCGGCCTGCAGCGCGGCCAGCGATTCGGCATCGAGCGCCTGGTCCATCAGCCCCTGCGACGAGCGCCAGACCAGCTTGGCCCCCTCGCGCACGATGTTGAGCGCCACGCCGATGGCCAGCAGCGGATCGAGCCACAGCCAGCCGGTGAAATGCACCGCGACGATGCCCACCACCACCGCGGCCGAGGTCCAGACGTCGGTGACCAGGTGGCGGCCGTCGGCCTCCAGCGCGATCGAGCGGTGCGCGCGCGCCGCGCGGAACAGCATCACGGCCAGGCCGGCGTTGAAGGCCGAGCTCAGGATCGACAGCGCCAGGCCCCAGCCCAGCTGCTCCAGCGGCTGCGGCGACAGCAGCCGCAGCACCGCGACCCAGCCGATCGCCAGCGCCGCACCGATGATCAGGATGCCTTCGAAGCCCGAGGAGAAGTACTCGGCCTTGTGGTGGCCGTAGGGGTGGTTCTCGTCGGCCGGCCGCTCGGCGATGGTCACCATCGCCAGGGCGAACATCGCGCTGGCCAGGTTGACGAAGGACTCCATCGCGTCCGAGATCAGGCCCATCGAGTTGGTGATGTAGCCCGCGCCGCCCTTGAGCACGATGGTCAGCAGCGCCACCGCGATCGACAGCCGCAGCAGCGCCGCGGGGCCCCAGCGAGGTTTGCGAGAGGAGTCGGCGAGGGTTGAAGCCACGGTAGATCGGTACTGCCACACGGTTGAGGCGTGAATTATCGCGGTGTGAGGGAACGCGGCGGTCGGTCGCTTACCATGGCGGACCCTCCCCCGCCCCACCATGAAAACCCGATACCTGCCCCTTCTTTGCGCCCTGACCGTGCTCTGCGGCGCAGCGTTCGCGCAGAGCGCCGCCCCCGCCGAACAGCCCGCCGGCACGGTCAAGTCCGTGCGCGGCGACGTGCAGCTGCTCGGTTCCGGCGGCGTGGCGCGCCCCGCCACGCCCGGCGACGCGCTGTCGCCCATCGACCGCGTCGTGACCGGCCCGGACTCCGCCGCCAGCGTGGTGCTGCGCGACGGGACCACCATGGTGCTCGGCCCCTCGTCGCGGCTGGACGTCAAGGAGTTCCATTTCGATGCCACCACCCACGACGGCGGCCTGCTGGTCTCGCTGCTGCGCGGTTCGATGCGCATGATCACCGGCCTGATCGGCAAGGCCCATCCCGATGCCATCCGCATCGAGACCCAGACCGCGACCATCGGCATCCGCGGCACAGACTTCATCGTGCAGGCCGATCCCCAACCGTGATGTCCCTCCGCCTTCTCGCCGCGCTCGCCCTGAGCGCCCTGCTCGCCGCCTGTGCAGCGCCCGCCACCCGCGTCGTGCTGCTGCCGCAGGACGACGGCTCCGCCTCCGCGGTGGTGGTCAGCGCCAACGGTGGCCAGGAAACGCTCAGCAAGCCCTACGCACGCGCCACCGCGGCCCGCGGCGCCACCGGCGCCCCGGTCGTCGACCAGGCCGACCCGGCCAAGGTCGCGGCCGAGAACCGCAGCCTGTTCGAGCTCCGGCCGCCGCCCCCGCAGCGCTACACCGTGTTCTTCGACCTGGGCGGGACGGCGCTGGCCGGCGACTCCCAGTCCACCTTGACCGAGGCCCTGGCCGCGGCGCTGGCCCGCAGCGGCGGCGAAATCGTGGTCACCGGCCACACCGACACGGTCGGCTCGGTCGAGCAGAACGACGACCTGTCGCGCCGGCGTGCCCAGCAGGTGCGACAGATGTTCACGGACCGCGGCTTCCCCGTGGCCAGGATCCTGGCCATCGGCCGCGGCGAACGCGAACTGGCGGTGCAGACCCCCGACGAGACCGTGGAACCGCGCAACCGGCGCGTGACGATCGAAGTGCGCTGATGAGGCGCGAGAAGAGGCTGGCGCCTCAGCCCAGCAGCACGCGCGCGAACTTGCGCTTGCCGACCTGCACCACGTAGTTGCCGGCCTCGAGCTTGAGGCCCTTGTCGGAGACCACCGCCGAGTCGACGCGCACGCCGCCGCCGTCGATCAGCCGGTTGCCCTCGGAAGTCGACGCCGCCAGCCCGGCCTGCTTGAGCAGCTGGGCGATGCCCAGCGGCGCGCCCGACAGGCTCACCTCGGGGATCTCGTCCGGCACGCCGCCCTTGCTGCGGTTGACGAAATCCTGCTCGGCCGCATCGGCGGCCGCCGCGTCGTGGAAGCGCGCGGTGATTTCCTTGGCCAGCGCGACCTTGGCGTCCTTGGGATTGCGCCCGCCCGCGATCTCGGCCTTGAGCGCCTCGATCTCGGCCAGCGAGCGGAAGCTCAGCAGCGTGTACCAGCGCCACATCAGGTCGTCGGAGATCGACAGCACCTTCGCGAACATGGTGTTGGCCGGCTCGGTCAGGCCGATGTAGTTGTTCTTGCTCTTGGACATCTTCTCGATGCCGTCGAGCCCCTCCAGCAGCGGCATAGTGAGTATGCACTGCGGTTCCTGGCCGTATTCCTGCTGAAGATGGCGTCCGACCAGGAGATTGAACTTCTGGTCGGTGCCGCCCAGTTCCAGGTCGCTCTTGAGCGCCACCGAGTCGTAGCCCTGCATCAGCGGGTAGAGGAACTCGTGCACCGAAATGGACTGGCCGGCCTTGAAACGCTTGGTGAAATCGTCGCGCTCCATCATCCGGGCCACCGTGTACTTGGCGGCCAGCTGGATCATGCCGCGCGCGCCCAGCGGGTCGCTCCATTCGGAGTTGTAGCGGATCTCGGTCTTCGAGGGGTCCAGCACCAGGCTGGCCTGGCGGTAGTAGGTCTGGGCGTTGGCCTCGATCTGCTCGCGGGTCAGCGGCGGGCGGGTGCTGTTGCGGCCGGAAGGGTCGCCGATGGTGGTGGTGAAGTCGCCGATCAGGAAGATCACGGTGTGGCCCAGATCCTGCAACTGGCGCATCTTGTTCAGGACCACCGTATGACCGATGTGAATGTCCGGCGCCGTCGGATCCAGCCCCAGCTTGATGCGCAGCGGCGTGCCACTGGCCTCGGCGCGCTGCAGCTTGCGCACCCACTCGTCCTGGGGCAGCAGCTCGTCGGTGCCGCGCAGCGACACTTCAAGCGCGTGTCCTACAGTATCAGAGAGGGGTTGGGATGTAACAAGCTCGGGCTTCATTGGGACTTTTTGGCAGTTTCAGGCGGCGCCGAAGCTATACTCAGCCCGACTTTTCACAAGCGTCGGATTCTAAGCGGCGCTTTCTTCAGCACCGTCCTACAGACGTGCACTGCAAGCGGTGCACCGAGGACCCGCTGAACCGACACAGGGCCCTAGACGTTGATCCACGCCATTCTCGCCGCCGAGGAGTTGCTCGCTTCCCGCGTGGCCCACACGTTCCGCACGTACCCGAAGCACATCGCCGGCGCCATCGGCGCGCTGCTGCTGTGCGCGGGCGGCGGTGCCTTCGCCGTCGCTTCGCTGGGCCCCGACGTGGCCGATCTGCCGGTCCAGCAAGTGCTGGAGGCGGTCAAGCCGCTGGTCGCCGACGACCAGGTCGAAGCGCTCGACAACCACGACTTCACCCTCTTCCGCACCGAACTCACGCGTTCGAGCGACACCATCGAGGCGCTGCTCAAGCGCCTGGGCATCGCCGACCCGGCGGCCGCCGCCTTCGTGCGCGGCAATGCCGAGGCGCGCGCCGCGCTGCTCAACCGCACCGGCCGCACTGTCACCGCCGAAGCCGCCCGTGACAACACGCTGCAGCGCCTGAGCGCCCGCTGGATTCCCGACGGCGACGGCGCCTTCAAGCGCCTGGTGGTGGTGCGCGGCGCCAAGGGCTTCAGCGTGCGCACCGAGGTCGACCAACTCACGGCCGCCAGCCGCCTGGCCAGCGGCGTGGTGCGCAGCTCGCTGTTCGCCGCCACCGACGAGGCCCGCATTCCCGACGCCGTCGCCAGCCAGCTGGCCGACATCTTCTCGAACGACGTCGACTTCCGCTCGCTGCGCAAGGGCGACCGTTTCGCCGTGGTGTACGAGACCTTCGAGGCCGACGGCCAGTCGCTGCGCAGCGGCCGCGTGCTGTCGGCGGAATTCGAGAGCAACGGCAAGACCCACCAGGCGCTCTGGTTCCAGGAGCCCGGCAAGAAGGGCGGCTACTACCGCCCGAACGGCGACAGCCTGGTGCGCGCCTTCCTGGCCTCGCCGGTCGAGTTCTCGCGCATCTCCAGCGGCTTCGCGATGCGCATGCACCCGATCATGAACAGCTGGCGCCAGCACAACGGCATCGACTTCGCGGCGCCCACGGGCACCGCGGTGCGCGCGGTCGGCGACGGCACGGTGGAGTTCGCCGGCCGCCAGAACGGCTACGGCAACATCATCATCCTGAAGCACCGGAACAACCAGCAGACGGTCTACGCCCACCTGAGCCGCATCGACGTCAAGGTCGGCCAGAGCGTGAACCAGAGCCAGTTCATCGGCGCGGTCGGCTCGACCGGCTGGGCCACCGGCCCGCACCTGCACTTCGAATTCCGCGTCAACGGCCAGTACACCAATCCGGCCAACATCGCCCAGCAGGACGGCGGCACGCCGATCACCGCCGCGGCACGCCCGGCCTTCAACCGGCTGGCGATCGCCACCCGCATGGAGCTGTCGGCCGCCTTCTCGGTGGTGCAGGCCAGCGCCGAATAAGGCACTCCCCGGACATCGCGCATGGCTGAGCGCTTCATCGGCCTGATGTCGGGCACCTCGCTCGACGGGGTCGACGGCGTGCTGGCTGCGTTCTCCGACGCCGGCCGGCCCACGGTCGTCGGCCATGCCACGGCCGATTTCCCGCCCGCGCTGCGCGCGGAGCTGCTGGCCCTCAACACCGCCGGCGACAACGAACTCCATCGCGCCGCCCTGGCGGCCAACGGCCTGGTCGGCGTCTATGCCGGCGTGATCCGCCAGCTGCTGGCCGATGCCGGCCTGGTCGCCGCGGACATCACCGCCATCGGCGCCCACGGCCAGACCGTGCGCCACCGGCCGGGCGAGTTCGACGGCCTGGGCTACACGCTGCAGCTCGACAACCCCGCGCTGCTGGCCGAACTCGCCGGCATCGACGTGGTGGCCGATTTCCGGCGCCGCGACGTCGCCGCCGGCGGCCAGGGCGCGCCGCTGGTGCCGGCCTTCCACCGCGCGGTGTTCGGACGTGCCGACCACACGGTCGGCGTGCTCAACCTCGGCGGCATCGCCAACCTCAGCGTGCTGCCCGCCGCGGGCGCGCAAGGCCCGGTGCTGGGCTTCGATTGCGGCCCCGCCAACGCGCTCATGGACCACTGGTGCCAGACCCACACCGGCCAGCCCTTCGACGCGGGCGGCCGCTGGGCCGCGAGCGGCCAGGTGCGGCCCGCGCTGCTGGCCCGGATGCGTGCCGACCCCTTCTTCGCCAAGGCCCCGCCCAAGAGCACCGGCCGCGACCTGTTCCACCCGACCTGGCTGGCGGCGCGGCTGGGCGACGACGCCAGCGCGCCGGCCGACGTGCAGGCCACGCTCTGCGAACTCACGGCCGCCGCCTGCGCCGACGACCTGCGCCGCTACGGCGCGGCGGCGCAGGAACTGGTGGTCTGTGGCGGTGGCGCGCTCAACACGCACCTGATGCAGCGGCTGGCGGCCCTGCTGCCGGGCGTGCAGGTCATGTCCTCGGCCGAACGCGGCCTGCCGCCCCAGCAGGTCGAGGCTGCGGCCTTTGCCTGGCTGGCGCGGGCCACGGTGCGCCGCGAGCCCGGCAACCTGGCCAGCGCGACCGGCGCCCGGGGCGAACGCGTGCTGGGCGCGCTCTACCCCGCCTGAGCGATCAGCCCTGGCCCGAGACCTCGGGCTGCGCCGGCTGCACCGCACGCGCCTGCGGCGGCAGATGCCAGAAGATCATGGCCGAGGCCAGCGTGATCAGCCCCATGGTGGCGAAGGTGGCCTGGAAGGCATGCAGCGTGTCCACCGAGGCCTGGGTGCCGAACATGCCGGTGTAGCCGCCCAGCACCGAGCTCGCGGCCGCCACGCCCAGGCTCATGGCCAGCATCTGCACCATCGACAGCAGGCTGTTGCCGCTGCTGGCCATGCTGCCGTCGAGGTCGCGCAGCGTCACGGTGTTCATCGCGGTGAACTGCAGCGAGTTGACCGCGCCGAAGAACAGCAGCTGCAGCAGGTGCACCACCAGCGGCTGCCCCGGCGCGGCGAAGGCGAAAGTGGCCATCGCGACGCCGACCAGGGCGGTGTTCACGACCAGCACGCGGCGGTAGCCGAAGTTCGTGATCAGCGGCGTGGTGAAGCGCTTCATCGCCATCCCCGCCAGCGCGATGGGCAGCATCATCAGCCCCGCCTGCACCGGGGAGTAGCCCATCGACACCTGCAGCAGCAGGGGCACCAGGAAGGGCATGCAGCTGCTGCCCAGGCGCGAGAACAGGTTGCCCAGCAACCCGATGCTCAGCGTGGGCACCTTGAACAGCAGGGGCGAGAACAGCGGCGCCGGCTCGCGCGCGGCGCGCAGCCAGTAGGCCGTGAGGCTGGCGAAGCCGAACACCAGCAGCACGAAGACGCTGACCTGGCGCAGGCCGAGCTCGGCCACGCCGTCGAGGGCCAGCGAGATGCTCACCATGCCCAGGGCCAGCATCGCGTAGCCGGCTGCATCGAAGCGCTGCTGCACCGCGCCGCGCAGGTCGGGCATGAAGCGCAGCGTGGCGATGCAGCCCAGCAGCCCCACCGGCACGTTGATCAGGAAGATCCAGTGCCAGGACGCGTATTGCACCAGCCAGCCGCCCAGCGTCGGCCCCAGCAGCGGCCCGATCAGGCCCGGGATGGCGACGAAGCTCATGGCCTGCAGGAACTCGCTGCGCGGCACGGTGCGCAGCAGCGACAGCCGCCCCACGGGCAGCAACAGCGCGCCGCCCAGCCCCTGTACCACGCGCGATGCGACCAGTTGCCCCAGGCTCTGCGACAGCGCGCAGGCCACCGAGCCCAGCACGAAGAGCACGATGGCCGAGAAGAAGATCCGTCGGGTGCCGAAGCGGTCGGCGATCCAGCCCGAGGCCGGGATCAACATCGCCATCGTCAGCGAATAGGCCACCACCACCGACTGCATGCGCAGCGGGCTCTCGCCCAGGCTCGCGGCCATGGCCGGCAGCGCGGTGTTGATGATGGTCGCGTCCAGCGTCTGCATGAAGAAGCCGACGGCGACCAGCCACAGGAGGCTCTTGCGGGCCGAGATCTCAGAAGCCATGGAGAGGGGAAGGGGTCAGCGACAGGCAACAAAAAACCGCCCTGGGGCGGTTTGTCGGGAGATCGAGGGGGTCAGACGCAAGACCGGCACCCTCTGGATCCGCGGTTCAGGCCGAGAAGCTCGAGCCGCAGCCGCAGGTGCTGGTGGCGTTCGGGTTCTTGATCACGAACTGGGCGCCCTGCAGGTCTTCCTTGTAGTCGATCTCGGCGCCGACCAGGTATTGGTAGCTCATGGCATCGATCAAGAGCGACACGCCGTTCTTGGTCATGGTCGTGTCGTCTTCGTTGGTGATCTCGTCGAAGGTGAAGCCGTACTGGAAGCCGGAGCAGCCGCCGCCCTGCACGAACACCCGCAGCTTGAGCTCGGGATTGCCCTCTTCGGCGATCAGATCGGCCACCTTGGCCGCCGCGCTGTCGGTGAAGACGATCGGCTCGGGCATCTGGGTGGGGGTCTGGATGGTTTCGGCAACAGCGCTCATGTGCGGGACTCCTGTGGGGTGGGCCGAACAAGCGGCCAATGGGAGGATGCTACTTCAACAAAGCAAAAGCCGCCCGGAGGGCGGCTTTCGGCAATGCACGAAGTGCGGATATTCGCGTCGCGAGGGCCTGCAGCGCAAGGCGCGAACCGGAACCGAGTCTGGCGACGGCTCGCAACCTCGCCTGCGGAAAGCAGGCGACAAAAAGCCGCCCGGAGGCGGCTTTCGGCACAAACGAAGTGCATGTATTCGCGTAGCGAGGGCCTGCAGGGCAAGGCGCAACCCGGAGCCGGACTGACGTCCGGCGAGGATTGCAACGCGGCCATGCAGGTCCGCAGTAGCGAATCAGCGCTTCGAGAATTGCTTGCGGCGACGGGCGGAGTGCAAACCGACCTTCTTCCGCTCGACTTCACGCGCATCGCGCGTCACGAAGCCAGCCTGGCTCAGCACCGGCTTCAGCGTCGCGTCGTAGTCGATCAGGGCGCGGGTGATGCCGTGGCGCGCAGCGCCGGCTTGACCCGATTCGCCGCCACCGGCCACGTTGATCATGATGTCGAAGGTTTCGACGTTGTTCGTCAGGAACAGCGGTTGCTTCGCGATCATGATGGAGGTCTCGCGGCCGAAATAGGCCTGGATGTCCTTGCCATTGACCGTGATCTTGCCGGTGCCTTTTTTGATGAACACACGAGCGACGCTGGATTTGCGACGGCCGGTGCCATTGTTCCATTCACCAATCATTCTCAAGGCTCCTTACAGTTCCAGCACTTTGGGCTGTTGGGCGGTATGCGGGTGCTCAGCGCCACCGTACACCTTGAGTTTCTTGATCATCGCGTAACCGAGCGGGCCCTTGGGCAGCATGCCCTTGACAGCCTTTTCCAGGGCGCGGCCCGGGTGCTTGTTCTGCATGTCGCGGAAGTTCGTCGCCGTGATACCGCCCGGGTAGCCCGAGTGACGGTAGTACACCTTGTCGATCGACTTGGCGCCGGTGACGCGCAGTTGCGCGGCGTTGATGATGACGATGTAGTCACCGGTATCGACGTGAGGCGTGTAAATGGCCTTGTGTTTGCCGCGCAAACGGAGAGCAACTTCGCTGGCTACTCGTCCGAGGACCTTGTCGGTCGCGTCAATCACAAACCACTCGTGCGTCACGTCAGCGGGCTTGGCGCTGAACGTTTTGGTCATGAGTTTTTCTCTTCAAAAGAGGGTTTGGCGGGCCCTTTTCCACGGTCGGCGTTCCTCTGGTGGGAATCTCTTAGGTGGGATCCGCAACACCGCCGAAACGGTGGTTGCGCGCTTCGCCGCGGGGTCACAAAACGCTGCGAAGCCCTCGATTATACGAAGAATCAAGGACTTGGAGCAACCTGACCCGCCCGGTGCGGGTACGATCGACCCCTATGTTCAGTTACCGCCACGCCTTCCACGCCGGCAACCACGCCGACGTGCTCAAGCACACGGTGCTGATTGCCACGCTCGACCACATGCTGGAAAAAGACGCGGCGCTCACCGTTGTCGACACCCACGCCGGCGCCGGCCTGTACCGGCTGGACGGCGACTACGCCGACACCAGCGGCGAAGCCAGCCAGGGCGTGCTGCGCCTGCTGGCGCCGCCGCCGCCCGCGGCCCCGCCCAAGAAGGGCGCCCCGCCCAAGGCCGAGGTGCCACAGGCCGACGCGATCACACGCTACCTCGAGGTGATCGGCGACTTCAACCCCAAGGGCGGCGCCCGGATCTACCCGGGTTCGCCCTTCATCACGCAGCACTTGCTGCGCGACCACGACCGGCTCAAGCTGTTCGAGCTGCACCCGACCGACGGCCGCACGCTCACGGCGAACATCGCGCAGCTCGATGCCGGGCGCCAGATCTCGGTGCTCACCGAGGACGGCTTCGGCAGCGCCACCAAGTTCCTGCCGCCGCCCTCGCGCCGCGCGCTGGTGCTGTGCGACCCGAGCTACGAGATCAAGAGCGACTACGCGCGGGTGCTCGATTTCGTCGAAGGTGCGCTCAAGCGCTTCGCCACCGGCACCTACGCGGTCTGGTACCCGATCATCCCGCGGCCCGAGGCGCACGACCTGCCGCGCCGGCTCAAGACCATGGCGACCAAGGCCGGCAAGTCCTGGCTGCACGCCACGCTGACGGTCAAGTCGAGCAAGATCACGACCACGCCCGCGGGCGAGACGCGCCGCCCCGGCCTGCCGGCCAGCGGCATGTTCCTGATCAACCCGCCCTACACGCTCAAGGCGCAGATGGCGGCCGCGTTGCCCCAGCTGGCCGAACGCCTGGGCCAGGACCGCAACGCGACCTTCTCGCTCGACGCGGGCGGCTGAACAGGCCCTAGCGTCGGCGCCGCACCGGCGCCTTGCGCGCCGGCCGGGCCACCGGCGCGGCCGCCTGCACCTCGGGCGCCGACTGCTGCAGCGCCTCCACATCGGCCACCTCGCCGTTGCAGCGCATGCCCGGCTGGTCGACCACATGCAGCGCCACCTGCTTGATGCCCATGCTCAGCATGTCGAGCGCCTCGGCGGCGGCACGGCTCAGGTCGATGATGCGGCCGGGCCCGAAGGGGCCGCGGTCGTTGATGCGCACCAGCACCTCGCGCCCGTTGACCAGGCTGCGCACGCAGACCACGGTGCCGAAGGGCAAGGTGCGGTGCGCGGCGGTCATGGCGCCCATGTCGAAGCGTTCGCCGTTGGCGGTCCTGCGCATGTGGAAGCCGATGCCGTACCAGGAGGCGCCGCCGCGCTGGAAGATCGTGCGCGGGCCGTCGTCGCCTGGCACGCCGTCGTCGGGTGTGAGCTCGTCCGGTCCTGAGACCGCCAGGTCGTAGCGCACCGAAGGCACGTCGGAACGCGGGGCCACGCCGGGTGGCACGGCCAGGCCGGTGGGAAGGGGCTTCAGGGCGAGGTCGGGCGAGATGGCGCCAGCCACGGGCTCGGTGGGCGCATCGGGGGCCGGCGGCAGCGCGCAGGCCGTCATCAGGACGCCCGCTGCCAGGCTCAGCAGCGCCGCGCGCCAGGGTCCATGGCGCGCGCGACAACTCATGCGTCCAGCCCGAGTCGCTCCAGCAGCGCGAGCGTGGCCGTGGCCTGGTTCATGGTGTAGAAGTGCAGCGCCGGGGCCCCGCCCGCGCACAGGCGCTCGCACATCTGCGCCACCGCATCGAGGCCGAAGGCCTTGATCGAGGCCGTGTCGTCGCCGTAGCTCTGCAGCCGCAGCCGTATCCAGCGCGGGATCTCGGCGCCGCAGGCATCGGAGAAGCGCATCAGCTGGGTCGAGCTGGTGATGGGCATCACGCCGGGCACGACCGGGGTGTCGATGCCCAGCCGCCGGGCGTCGTCGACGAAACGGAAATACGCGTCGGCGTTGAAGAAGTACTGCGTGATGGCCGAGTCGGCGCCGGCCCTGGCCTTGGCGGCGAAGGCCTGCAAGTCGGCCTCGGGCGAACGCGCCTGGGGATGGACCTCGGGGTAGCAGGCGACCTCGATATGGAAATCGCGGCCCGTCTCGGCGCGGATGAAGCCGACCAGGTCGCTCGCGTACTGGAACTCGCCGCCCACGCCGTAGCCGCTGGGCAGGTCGCCGCGCAGCGCCACCAGCCGCTTCACGCCCATGGCCTTGAGTTCGGCCAGCTGCTCGCGCACCGTCGCGCGGGTGGCGCCGATGCAGGAGAAGTGGCTGGCCGCGTCCACGCCCTCGGCCAGGATCTCGCCCACCGCGGCGAAGGTGCCCGCATGGGTCGAGCCGCCCGCGCCGTAGGTCACGGAGCAGAACTCGGGCTTCATCTCGTAGAGCTGCTGGCGCACGGCGCGCAGCTTGACCGCGCCCTCGGGCGTCTTGGTCGGGAAGAACTCAAAGCTCAGCGGAAGGCGCACGTGCGGCTCCTGGGTCGCCGTCCGCGTGGACGGCATGAATGAAGAACTCGCGGTTGCCGTCGCCGCCGGCGATCGGGCTGTCGATCCAGCGCAGCACGCGCAGGCCCAGCGCGGCGCAGCTCTCGCGCAGCCGCTGTTCGACGATCGGGTACATCGCGTCGTCGCGCACGATGCCGCCCTTGCCCACCTGGCCCGGCTGCAGTTCGAACTGAGGCTTGACCAGCAGCAGCAGCTCGCCTTCGGCCGCCAGAAAAGGCACGACCGCGGGCAGCACCAGCGTGAGCGAGATGAAGGACAGGTCGGCCACGACCAGGTCGAAATCAGTGCGCTCGACCTCGTCCTGCAGGTCGTCGATGACCAGCGCGCGCGCATTGACCTTCTCGATGGCCGTCACGCGCTCGTCCTCGCGGATGCGCGCATGCAGCTGGCCATGGCCGACGTCGATGCCCACCACCTGCGCCGCGCCATGCTGCAGCAGGCAGTCGGTGAAACCGCCGGTCGACTGGCCCACGTCGAGGCAGTGCTTGCCCGTGGGGTCGACGCCGGTGGCGCGCAAGGCGCCTTCCAGCTTGAGCCCGCCACGCGAGACATAGCGCGACTCCGCGGCATCGGCGAGCTCGAGCTCGGCCGAGGCGGGGATCTCGTCGCGGTTCTTGCCCACGCTGCGCCATTCGGCGCCGCTGCCGGCATCGCGCCAGCGCAATCCGCCCGCGATCAGGCGGACGGCCTGTGAACGCGAGGCCGCGAGGCCCCGCTCCACCAACAATTGATCAGCGCGCAAAGCTTGGGTGCGCCATCAATAACGGTAGGTGTCCGCCTTGTACGGACCCGCCTTGTCGACGCCGATGTAGGCGGCTTGTGCGTCGGTCAGTTCGGTCAGCATGGCGCCGACCTTCTTCAGGTGCAGGCGCGCGACCTTCTCGTCCAGGTGCTTGGGCAGCACGTAGACCTTGCCGGCCTGGTAGGCGTCGGGCTTGGTGAACAGCTCGATCTGGGCGATGGTCTGGTTGGCGAAGGACGAGGACATCACGAAGCTCGGGTGGCCCGTGCCGCAGCCCAGGTTCACCAGGCGGCCCTTGGCCAGCAGGATGATCTTCTTGCCATCGGGGAAGGTGATGTGGTCGACCTGCGGCTTGATCTCTTCCCATTCGTACTTCTCGATCGACGCGACGTCGATCTCGTTGTCGAAGTGGCCGATGTTGCAGACGATGGCCTGGTCCTTCATCTTGGCCATGATGTCGTGCGTGATCACGTCCTTGTTGCCGGTGGTGGTCACGAAGATGTCGGCCTTGTCGGCGGCGTATTCCATGGTCACGACCTTGTAGCCTTCCATCGCGGCCTGCAGCGCGTTGATGGGGTCGATCTCGGTGACCCAGACCTGCGCCGACAGTGCGCGCAGCGCCTGGGCCGAGCCCTTGCCCACGTCGCCGTAGCCGGCCACGCAGGCCACCTTGCCGGCGATCATCACGTCGGTCGCGCGCTTGATGCCGTCGACCAGCGATTCGCGGCAGCCGTAGAGGTTGTCGAACTTGCTCTTGGTGACCGAGTCGTTGACGTTGATCGCGCGGAACAGCAGCGTGCCCTTGGCCGACATCTCGTTGAGGCGGTGCACGCCGGTGGTCGTTTCCTCGGTCACGCCGATGATCTCGGCCGACTTGCGGGTGTACCAGGTGCTGTCCACGGCCAGCTTGGCCTTGATGGCGGCGTACAGGATGCGTTCTTCTTCGCTCGTCGGGTTGGCGAGCACGCCCAGATCCTTCTCGGCGCGCTGGCCCAGGTGCATCAGCAGCGTGGCGTCGCCGCCGTCGTCCAGGATCATGTTCGGGCCTTCGCCCTTCGAACCCTTGGGGCCGAAGTCGAAGATGGCGTGGGTGTAGTCCCAGTAGTCCTTCAGCGACTCGCCCTTGATGGCGAACACCGGCGTGCCCTTTTCGGCGATGGCGGCGGCGGCGTGGTCCTGCGTGGAGAAGATGTTGCAGGAGGCCCAGCGCACTTCGGCGCCCAGGGCTTGCAGCGTCTCGATCAGCACGGCCGTCTGGATGGTCATGTGCAGCGAGCCCGTGATGCGCGCGCCCTTGAGCGCCTGGCCCTTCGAGAACTCTTCACGGATGGCCATCAGGCCGGGCATCTCGGTTTCCGCGATGCGGATTTCCTTGCGGCCCCAGGCGGCGAGGGACAGGTCGGCGATCGCCTGGTCGGCGGTGGAGAGGGGGGTGGGCTTGAGAACAGCGCTCATGGAAACTCCAAAACTTGTTTGAACGAGGCCACTGTGGTCGACGGAAAAACTCACCGCGCGAGAACAGCGGATGAGCGTCGTTGCGATGGGTCCGAGCCTCACGCCTGGCGGCGCTGCAACGCTCCTCGGAGCGCGGATTTTAGCCCACTGCGCCGTGGGCCGTGCGCCGCGAGTCGGGGCCCCGGCCGACAGATGCGCCCGCCGCCGAAGTCCACCATGTCGCTTCGATCGCGTGACAGCGCCGCTGGCGTCTGGCGTGGTCGCCCGAGGTTCCATGCATTCCCTCTTTGCCAAACTCCCTTCGGCCGCCCTGGCCGGCGCCGTGCTCGCGGCCGGTATCGCCTTGCCGCTTTCGGCGTCGGCCCAGAACGCTTCCGCGAGCGCGCCCGCGGCGGCCCCGCTGGTCCGCATCCGCGGCACGGTGGTCTACAACGACACGAAGCAACTGATCGTCAAGGACCGCGGCGGCGAGGTGGTCACGCTCGCGCGCGCGGCCGACCTGCCGGTGTCGGAGGTCTACCGGATCAAGCTGGCCGACATCAAGCAGGGCAGCTTCGTCGGCACGGCCGCGATGCCGCAGCCCAACGGCACCCAGAAGGCGCTCGAGGTGCTGGTGTTCCCCGAGGCCGCGCGCGGCACCGGCGAAGGCCACTTCCCCTGGGACCTGCAGCCCCAGAGCACCATGACCAACGCCACGGTGGCCGACCTCGCCGCCGCGCCCTCGTCCGCGCGCGGCGGCCAGCAGCTCAAGCTCAGCTACAAGGGCGGCGAGAAGACGGTGATCGTGCCGCCGAACGTGCCCGTCGTGACCTTCAGGCCCGGCACCGACGCCCTGCTCACGCCCGGTGCCAAGGTGCTGGTCAACGCCCAGGAACGCAACGGCACGCCGACCGCCATGCGCGTGATCGCGGGGCGCCACGGCTTCACGCCGCCGATGTAACAAGCCCGGCCGCCCCGCAGCCCGGGGGCGGCTCGCTAAAATCGACGGCTTTGCGTAGCCGCCGCGCCGTGAGCGCCTCGCGCTTACCGTCCTTCGCGCGCCCCGCGTTCACGCCATGACCTTCGAATCCGAAACCCGCCGCCGTCGCACCTTCGCGATCATTTCCCACCCCGACGCGGGCAAGACCACGCTGACCGAGAAGCTGCTGCTGTTCTCGGGCGCGATCCAGATCGCCGGCTCGGTCAAGGCGCGCAAGGCCTCGCGCCACGCGACCTCCGACTGGATGGAGATCGAGAAGCAGCGCGGCATCTCGGTGGCCTCCTCGGTCATGCAGATGCTGTACCGCGACCACGTGATCAACCTGCTCGACACGCCCGGCCACAAGGACTTCTCGGAAGACACCTACCGCGTGCTCACCGCCGTCGACTCGGCGCTGATGGTGATCGACGCGGCCAACGGCGTGGAAGCGCAGACGCGCCGGCTGATCGAAGTCTGCCGCCAGCGCGACACGCCCATCATCACCTTCGTCAACAAGATGGACCGCGAAGTGCGCGAGCCGCTGGACATCCTCGACGAGATCGAGCGCGAGTTGGGCATGCCCTGCGTGCCCATGACCTGGCCCGTGGGCCAGGGCAAGAGCTTCGGCGGCATCATGAACCTGCGCACGCAGACCATGACGGTGTTCGACTCGGGCAAGGAACGCCTGCCGCAGGACTTCGAGACCATCGCGCTGGACAACCGCGCCGAGCTGATCAAGCGCTTCGGCGCCGAGTTCGAGAACGCCGAGCAGAGCATGGAGCTCGCCGCGGGCGCCTCGCCCGCCTGGGACCGCGAGGCCTTCCTGGCCGGCAAGCAGACGCCGGTGTTCTTCGGCTCGGGCGTGAACAACTTCGGCGTGATGGAAGTGCTCGACGCGCTGGTCGACCTGGCGCCGGCGCCGCAGTCGCGCACCAGCACCACCATCGTCAACCGCCAGCCGGTGGTCAAGGAGATCCAGCCCGCGGACAAGGACTTCGCCGGCGTGGTGTTCAAGGTGCAGGCCAACATGGACCCCTCGCACCGCGACCGCATCGCCTTCGTGCGCATGGCCTCGGGCAAGTACACGCCGGGCATGAAGCTCAAGGTGCAGCGCACCTCGAAAGAACTGCGCCCCACCAGCGTCGTGACCTTCATGAGCCAGCGCCGCGAGGCCGTCGAGGAAGCCTACGCAGGCGACATCGTGGGCTTCACCACCCACGGCGGCGTGCAGCTGGGCGACACCATCACCGACGGCGCGAGCCTGATGTTCACCGGCCTGCCCTTCTTCGCGCCCGAGCTCTTCATGACCGTGATCCTGAAGAACCCGCTGCGCACCAAGCAGCTGCAGCAGGGCCTGGCCCAGCTGGGTGAAGAGGGCGCGATCCAGGTCTTCCGGCCCGAGGTCGGCGGCCCGATGCTGCTGGGCGCTGTCGGGCAGCTGCAGTTCGAAGTGGTGCAGCACCGCCTGAAGGCCGAGTACGACGCCGACGTGCGGCTCGAGGGCTGCCAGTACACCGGCGCGCGCTGGATCACGGCCGACACCCCGGCCGAGCTGCGCGAGTTCGTCCACGCCTACCCGGTGCGCATGGCCAAGGACGCGGCCGACACCCTGGCCTTCCTCTGCACCTCGCCCTACGACGTGCGGCTGGCGCAGGAACGCTTCCCCAAGATCCACTTCCATCCGCTGCGCGAGCATGCGGGGCTGGCACTGCAGAGCGCCGGCTGACAGGCCACCGGCGGGCTAACTGCCCGTCGACGCATAGCGCCGCAGCCCCAGCCGCCACGCGCCGAAGGCCGCGGCCAGGAAGACGAAGCCCGCGAGCGGCGACAGCGCGCCCATCCAGGCCGGTGCGCCCAGCGGATCGGCCTTGCCCAGGATCGCCAGCGCCGGGTAGTAGGCCACGCAGGCCAGCGGCACGACGAAGGTCAGCACGCGGCGGAACCAGTTCGCATAGAGCGCCAGCGGGTACTGCGCCGCCTGCACGCCACCGTAGGTCAGCACGTTGGCGACCTCCAGGCTCTCGACGGTCCAGAAGGCCAGCGTGCCCTGCAGCACCAGGATGCCGAGGAACAGCGCGATGCCGCCGGCCAGCGCGAACAGCGCCACGGCCACCGTGGCCGGCGTCCAGGCGATGGGCGCCTGGTGGGTGGCGAACACCAGCACCGCCACGCCCTGCAGCAGCCGGCCCAGGCGGCTGATGCGGAAGTCGTGCCCCATGAGTTGCAGCGCCAGCGGGCGCGGGCGCAGCAGCAGCCGGTCGAAGGCGCCGGTGCGCAGGAATTCGGTGCCGAGCACGTCGAAGCCGCGCCCCAGCGCATCGGCGATCGCGAACATGCAGTTCACCAGCCCGTAGAACAGCGCCACCTCGCCGATGTGCCAGCCCTGCACGCTGCCGAAGCGATGGAACAGGGCCCAGACGGCGACCATCTCGATGCCCGTGCCCAGGAACTGGCCCACGGTCAGCAGCAGTGCGGACGCGGGATAGCGCGCCTGGCCGCCCACGGAGGCGCGCACCAGGCGGAGGAACAGGGGAAGCGCGCCCATCTCAGCCGCCCTGCACCTGCAGGTTGCGCATCGTGCGCCCCATCGCGAAGCGGCCCAGCGCGACCAGCACCGCGATCCAGAAGCACTGCAGCCCCAGGCCGCCCGCCGCCTGCCAGCCGCTCAGCTGCCCGAAGTAGAGCCGTGCCGGAATGTCCATCAGGCCGGCCAGGGGCTGGACCAGCAGCGCGGCCTGCCAGGCGTCCGGCAGCAGTGCGAGCGGCAGCAGGTTGCCCGACAGCACGATGACCACCGGCGTCGCCACCGCATTGATGCCGCGCTCGTTGAGCGCCGCCGTGGCCGCCACGTTGAGCAGCATCACCATCGCGGTCGAGAGCAGCAGCGCGAGCCCCGCCGACAGCAGGAAGGCGGCGCCCGCCGCCACGCTCGCCGGCAGTTGCCAGGCCCAGTCGCCCAGGCCCGCCAGCGGCAGCGCGACCGCGGCGAAGGCGGCCATGAGCGCCACGCGCGGCAGCAGGCGCGCGGCAATCCAGCCGGCGCTGCGCGCGAACCACAGCGCATAGGCGTCCACCGGGCGCAGCCGGTCGTAGGCGACCGCACCGGTGCGCACCGCCTGCCCCACCTCCGGGTCGCCCATCCAGGGCATCAGCACCAGCATGCCCTGGGCCAGCCAGGTGTAGGTGATGGCCTGTGCGAGCGACATCGGCGAGCTGGCGCCCGCGATGGCCGTGCCGCCGTAGAAGGCGGCGAACACCATCACCTTGATGCCGCCCCACCAGCACTGCGTGGCGAAGCCCGCGAGCGCGGCGGTGCGGTACTGCAGCATCTGCAGGAAGCGCGAGGCGAAGGCGGCGACGTAGGGGCGCGTCGCCGCGCGCAGGCCGCGGCTCATGCCTCGGCCGCGCCATGCATGGCGTAGAAGCGCGCGATCACGGCCTCGATCGCCAGGCCTTCGAGCCGCAGGTCTTCCACCGGATGCGCGGCCGCGATGCGTGCGATCAGGGCCGGGGCCGTGGTCACGGCAGGATCGAAATCGAGCACCAGCGTCTGGCCGTCGCGCGCATGCACGGTCGCGCCCAGCACCTGCGTCGGCAGCGCGGCGCCCTGCGCGAAATCGACCACCAGCCGGCGCTCGGCCATCACCTGCGCACGCAAGGCTTCGACCGGGCTGTCGGCCAGCACGCGGCCGTGGCCGATCACGATCACGCGCCGCGCCAGCGCCTCGATGTCGTGCATGTCGTGGGTGGTCAACAGCACGGTGGTGCCGCGCTCGCGGTTGGCGCGCCGCACGAAGTCGCGCACCGCCAGCTTCGAGGGCGCATCGAGGCCGATGGTCGGCTCGTCGAGGAACAGGATCTCGGGTTCGTGCAGCAGCGCCGCCGCGATCTCGGCGCGCATGCGCTGGCCCAGCGAGAGCTGCCGCACGGGTTGGTCGAGCACCCGCTCCAGGTTCAGCAGCGCCACCAGTTCGTCGCGCGTGCGGCGGTAGCGCTGCGGGTCGACGCGGTAGATGTCGCGCAGCAGGTCGAAGCCGTCGCCCACCGGCAGGTCCCACCACAGCTGCGTGCGCTGGCCGAAGACCACGCCGATGCGCGCCACGTGCCGCTCGCGGTCCTGGAACGGGTCGTGGCCGTCGATCTCCACCCGGCCGCCGTCGGGCCGCAGGATGCCCGCAAGGATCTTGATGGTGGTGGACTTGCCCGCGCCGTTGGGCCCGATGAAGCCCAGCAGCTCGCCGCGCTCGAGCGAGAAGGACACGCCCGACAGCGCCGCCACCGTGCGGTGGCGGCGGTGCACGAGCCCGCGCAGCGCGCCCATCACGCCCGGGTCGCGCTCGGAGATGCGGTAGGTCTTGAGGAGCTGGTCGACGAGGATGTGGGGCATGGAGAGGGCCGCGCCGGCCCTGGAGGCGCGGCGGGGGCGGGATGCTACACGAAAGCCGAAACGCCACCCGGTACGATCACGGCCCCTTCAGAGATTCCTTGCCATGCCCGTGTCTTCTTCCCTGCCCTCCTCGCCCAACCACCTGCTGCCGCTGACCTGTTGGGGCGCAGAGACGCGCGGTGCGCTCGTCGGTGTGTTCACCGACATCGACGACACGCTGACCACCGACGGCGCCATCACGCCCGATGCACTGGCCGCCCTGGCCGCGCTGAAGCAGGCGGGCCTGCGGGTCGCGGCCATCACCGGCCGCCCCGTGGGCTGGAGCGTGCCCTTCGTCACGGCCTGGCCGGTCGATGCCATCGTGGCGGAGAACGGCGCGGTGGCGCTGCTGCCGCTGGCCGACGGGCGCATCGAGAAGCGCTACCTGCAGGACGCCGCCACACGCGCCGCCAACGTCGAGCGCATGCAGGCGGTGCTGCAACGCATCGAGCGCGAGATCCCGGGGGCGGTGCGCGCCACCGACTCGCCGGGCCGCGAGACCGACATCGCGATCGACCACAGCGAGTTCCAGCACCTGAGCGAAGCGCAGATCGCGGCCGTGGTGGCGCTGATGCAGAGCGAAGGCATGCGCGCGACCGTGAGCAGCATCCACATCAACGGCTGGTACGGCGAGCACAACAAGCTGGTGGGCGCACGCTGGATCGTGCGTGAACTCTGGGACCGCGACCTCGACCGCGAGATGGACCGCTGGGCCTATGTCGGCGACTCGACCAACGACCAGCTGATGTTCAAGACCTTCGACCACAGCATCGGCGTGGCCAACGTGGTGCGCTTCGTGCCGCAGCTCGCCGACCTGCCGCACTACGTGACGGCGGGCGAGCGCGGCGCGGGCTTCGCCGAGGCCGCGGCCGCGATCCTCGGCGCGCGCTGAGCGCCCGCGTTCAGGCGACGGCCACCGGGCGCGGCGCGCGCCACTGCGTCCAGGCGCCGACCAGCGCCATCGCGATCAGGGCCGCCGCATAGCCCTCGACCGTGGTGCGCAGCCCCAGGGTCGCGATCAGCAGCCCGGCGCCCATCGCCGGCACGCTGAACGCCAGGTAGCTGACGAAGAAGATGGCTGCGAACAGCTCGGCCCGTTCGTGCGGCTGGGCCAGCGGCGCCAGGGCCTGCACCTGCGACGAGAAGGACGAGCCGAAGCCCAGGCCGGCGACCACCGCGCCGACGAAGAACAGCGCCACCGAGCCGATCGCGAAGGCGCCGATCAGCAGCGCCGAGCCCGCCGCGATGCACAGCATGCCGAGCAGGGACACCCGTGCGCCGAAGCGGCTCATGAGCGTCGGCGAGGCCGCGCCCATGCCGAACAGCACCGCGATGGCCAGCCCGTTGACGATGCCGCTGTCGATGCCGAACACCTGGCGCAGCAGCGAGGGCACGAGCGACAGGAACAGCCCGCCCAGCGCCCAGCTGGTGACCAGCACCGGCAGGCTGCGCATGAAGACCGCGCGCGCGGCCTTCGGCACCGCCATGCGCGGCACCAGCGAGGCCCAGGCGCCAGGCCGCGGCGTCACGCTCTCGGGCAGGAAGAAGGCGGCCACGGCGGCCAGCGACAGCAGCAGCGCGAGCACGCCGAAGACCAGCGGCACCGGGTCGCGCGTCATCGACACCGTCAGCCCGGTCAGCAGCGCGCCCACGGCCAGGCCGGCCAGCGGCGAGACGCTGGTGATCAGCATGCCCAGGCGCTTGCGCGCAGAAGGCGCGGCCTCCACCACCGCCGCGCTGAGCGTGCCGCTGGCCACGCCCGTGGCCAGGCCCTGCACGATGCGCGCAGCGACGATGCCGCCGATGCTGCGGGCCATCAGGAACATCACCATGGCCGCCGCCTGCAGCACCAGCGCCACCACGATCACCGGGCGCCGCCCCACATGGTCAGACAGCGAGCCGCCCACCAGCAGCGAGGCCAGCAGCGCCAGCGCATAGACCGCGAACGCGACCGTCAGCAGCGCCGAGGAAAAGCCCCAGCGCTGCTGGAACAGCACGAACAGCGGCGACGGTGCCGCGGCGGCGAGGAAGAAGGTGAACAGCACGGCGGCCAGCAGCGCGAAGGCCGCGCCCGCCGGCAGGCGCCAGGGCGTGGCCGCGCCGCTGGCCAGCGGCGCCCTCGAGGCGGGAGAAGAGGAGGAAGGCATGGGATCCTTTAACGCAAATAAATTTGCTTTTGCGTATTGTAGGCAGGCTGGATTTTTAATGCAACGATCTTTGCGTTAAAGTGGCGCCATGGACTCTTCTCCCATCCTTCGCCGCCCCGGCGGCCGCAGCGCCCAGGTGCAGACCGTGGTGCGCAAGGCGCTGGAGGAACTGGTGGCCGAGCACGGCCGCGAGAAGGTCACGGTGCCGGCCGTGGCCGAGCGCGCGGGCGTCAGTGCCTCCAGCATCTACCGCCGCTGGGGCGACATGGCCGGGCTGCTGGCCGAGACCGCCACGAAACGCCTCGATCCCAAGCGGCCGCTGCCCGACACCGGCGACCTGCAGCGCGACATGACCGCCTGGGCCAAGGAACTGATCGAGCACCTGGGCCAGCCGCGCAGCACCTCGCTGCTCAAGGCGGCCGCTGCGCTCCACAACGACGACGACACCGACTGCCTGCGCAACCGGCGCGCCGAAGCCAGGACGCTGATCGACCAGGCCCTGGCCCGCGGCGACCGCGCGCCCGAACTGCGCCAGGTGATCGACCATGTGGTCGCGCCCATCGTCTACCGGCTGATCTTCGGCAAGGCGCCCCTGGCGCCAGCCACGGCCACGCAGCTGGTCGATGAGCTTTTCGCCATCGTGGGCACTCCGACCCGCTGAAGAGAAAAGACGCGCGGGTGGCGTAGCATCGTGCGCTCGGCCCCGCGCCGATGCCCGCGACGGCGGCGCCTCACCCCGGTCCCCGTCCACCCCCCTTCCTCCATCTGTTGTCCGACGAAAGACGCCTCATGACCACTTCCTATCCCTCGACCCAGTTGCTGATCGCCAACGAATGGGTCGACGCCGTGAGCGGCAAGACGCTCGACGTGCGCAACCCCGCCAACGGCCAGGTGATCGGCCAGGTCGCGCACGCCGGCATCGCCGACCTCGACCGGGCGCTGGCCGCCGCGCAGAAGGGCTTCGAAGCCTGGCGCGACGTGCCGGCCAACGAACGCGCCGCGATCATGCGCCGCGCCGCCGGCCTGATCCGCGAGCGCGCCGGCGAGATCGCGCAGGTGCTCACGCAGGAGCAGGGCAAGCCGCTGGCCGAAGCCAAGGGCGAGACGCTGGCCTCGGCCGACATCATCGAATGGTTCGCCGACGAAGGCCGCCGCGTCTACGGCCGCATCGTGCCTTCGCGCAACCTGGCGTCGCAGCAGCTGGTGATGAAGGAGCCCGTGGGCCCGGTCGCGGCCTTCACGCCCTGGAACTTCCCGATCAACCAGGTGGTGCGCAAGCTCGGCGCCGCGCTGGCCGCCGGCTGCTCCTTCCTGGTCAAGGCACCGGAAGAAACGCCCGCCGCACCCGCCGCGCTGATCAAGGCGTTTGTCGATGCGGGCATTCCGTCGGGCACCGTGGGCCTGGTGTTCGGCGACCCGGCCGAGATCTCGAACTACCTGATCCCGCACCCGATCATCCGCAAGATCACCTTCACCGGCTCCACGCCCGTGGGCAAGCAACTGGCCGCGCTGGCCGGCGCCCACATGAAGCGCGCAACGATGGAACTGGGCGGCCACGCACCGGTGATCGTGGCCGAGGACGCCGACGTGGCGCTGGCCGTCAAGGCGGCCGGTGCCGCCAAGTTCCGCAACGCCGGCCAGGTCTGCATCTCGCCGACCCGCTTCCTGGTGCACAACAGCCTCAAGGCCGAGTTCGCGCAGCTGCTGGTCAAGCACGCGCAGGGCCTCAAGCTGGGCGATGGCCTGGCCGAGGGCACGACCATCGGCCCGCTCGCCAACGACCGCCGCCTGACGGCGATGGCCAAGGTGGTCGCCGATGCACAAGCCACGGGCGCCACGGTCGCGACCGGCGGCGAACGCGTGGGCAGCAGCGGCAACTTCTTCGCGCCGACCGTGCTGACCGACGTGTCGCTCGACGCCGACGTGTTCAACAACGAGCCCTTCGGCCCGATCGCCGCCATCCGCGGCTTTGACACCATCGAAGAAGCGATCGCCGAATCGAACCGCCTGCCCTTCGGCCTGGCCGGCTACGCCTTCACCGCGTCGATCCGCAACGCGCAGCTGCTCGCGCGCCGCGTCGAGGTCGGCATGCTGTGGATCAACCAGCCCGCCACACCCTCGCCGGAAATGCCTTTCGGCGGCGTGAAGGATTCGGGCTACGGCTCGGAAGGCGGACCGGAGGCGGTCGAGGCCTATCTGAACACCAAGGCGGTGTCGATCATGGCCGGGTGATTGGGTTCGCCCCCGAGGGCGGCGCGCACTGCGTGTCGCTTCGCCTTCCCCCTCCGGGGGCAACACCGGCGGCCCGGCAAAGCCGGTTCCGCGGTAGCACTGGGCCCTCCCCCGAGGGCTCGCGCACTGCGTGTCGCTTCGCCTTCCCCCTCCGGGGGCAACACCAGCGGCCCGGCAAAGCCGGTTCCGCGGTGTTTCACGAAGAAGAGGGGCGATGCTTTTCTTCTTGAAAAGCCGCGACTGGCGAACGGTGGCGGCTTTTTTCGTTCACGGCACCGGCCTTCTCGCGGTCGCGCTCACCGGCTTGACGACTCGCGCTGCAGGATCTCGGTCAGCACCAGGTTGACGTAGTAGTTGCTGCGCCCGACCTTCTGCTTCTGCACGAAGCCCCCATCGACCAAGGCCTCCAGGTACTTGGTCGCCGTGAGACGCGACACCTTGAGATCTCGCTGAACGAAATCGATCTTCGTATACGGGTGGGTGAAGAGGTTGTTGATCAGGTCTTGGCTGTAGAACTTGTAGCCCTCGCGGATGCGATGCTTGTAATCGGCCAGTGCAACTTTGATGGCATGGATGGTCGCCACCGTTCGTTGTGCGGTTTCCTCCACGGCCTCCAGCAGGTAGATCACCCATTCCTCCCAGCGATCGTCCTCACGCACCATCTGCAGCAAGCGGTAGTAGTTGGACTTGGTTTGAACGATGTAGCTGCTCAGGTACAGCACCGGAATGTCGAGCAGCCCTTCCTTGACCAGATACAGCACATTGAGGATGCGACCCGTGCGTCCGTTGCCGGCATAGAAGGGATGGATGCTCTCGAACTGGTGGTGAATGAGGGCCATCTTGATCAGCGGGTCGACAGAAAGCAGCTCGCTGTCGTTGATGAACTGCTCCAGTCCTCGCATCAACGCCACGATCTCGGCCGGGTCCTGTGGCGGTGTGTAGACCGTCCGTCCGGCACCGTCCTTCAACGCCGTGCCCGGCAGCTTGCGAAAACCCGCGTTGTTGCGCTCCAGCTCCGACTGGATGTCCACGATGTGATTCGCCGTGATCAACCCGCTGGCCTGCACTTGGGCAAATCCGACGCGCAGCGCTTGGCGGTAGCGCAAAACCTCCTTGGCGGCAGGATTGGCGAAGGCCTCGGGAAGCACGTCGTCCTTGAAGAGCTCATCGTGCGTTGTCACGATGTTCTCGATCTCCGAACTGGCCTTCGCTTCCTGCAACCCAAGGGTGTTGATCAGAATGCCCTGGTTCGGGATCGCTGCGGCAATGCCCTTGAGCTCAGCGAGTTGGCGGCTCGCACTGGCGAGCTTCTTCAGGATCGCGGGCGTGTCGAAGCGTGCGGGATCGAGCTGATGAAGAGAAGCGATGGCGACCATGGGCAATGAAAGTTTTTTTGCATGGTAGCCCCGCCCATGTATATAAAAACGGATTTTCTATACATATCGAAGCCGAGATGTATAGAAAAACACGAAATCCATGCGCGAGGCTCTACTGCCCCTTCGCCAACCCCAGCTTCTCGATCACCACCTTCTCCTTCACCACCGTGTCCTGCGCGAACTTGGTGTAGGTCGCCGAGCTCATGTAGTTCGGCAGCATGTCGTAGCGCCCCAGCGAGGCCACGTAGCTCGGTTCCTCCATGGCCTGCTTGAAGGCGTCGTGCAACTTCTTCACCACCTCGGGCGGCGTGCCCTTGGGGGCGCCGATGCCGAAGGGCGAGTTCTGCACCACGTCGTAGCCCAGTTCCTTGAGCGTGGGCGCGTCGGGGAACTTGGCCAGGCGCTTCTCGCCCCAGGTGTTGAGCACGCGCAGCTTGCCGGCCTCGACCTGCGGTGCGAAGCCGGTGCTGTCGGCGGCCGCCATCAGCTGGCCGCTGACCACCGCCAGCATCAGGTCGGCGCTCCCCTTGTAGGGCACGTGCTGCAGCTGGATGCCGGCCTTCTGCGCGACGATCTCGGTGGTGAGGTGCGGACTGGTCAGGTTGCCGGTGGAGCCGTAGGTCAGCTTGCCGGGATTGGCCTTCGCGTAGGCGACGAAATCGGCCCAGGTCTTGAACGGGCTGTCGGCCGGCACCACGATGCCGAAGGCATAGCCGGTCACGTTCAGGACGTAGGTGATGTCCTTGAGCGGGTCCCAGTTGATCTTGGTGGTGTAGCCCAGGCGGAACACGCCGAGCGGAATCTGCGCCACCGTGTAGCCGTCGGGCTGCGAGGTCTGCAGCGCCTGCGCGGGCAGCGTGCCGCCGGCGCCGGGCTTGTTGTCGATGATGACCGGCTGGCCGAGGATCTTGCCGGCGTTGTCGGCCAGCTGGCGCATGGTGATGTCGGTCGGGCCACCGGCCGGGAAGGCGATCACCAGCTTGACCGGTTTCTGCGGAAAGCCCTGGGCCAGGGCTGTCAGGGGGGACACCAGCACGGCGGCGGCCATCGCGATGGCGCAGCGTGAAAAGGAACGGCGGGACATGGTCTCTCCTGAAATCGAATAAGACCTGCATTGGGCCCGCCGCCCTTCCACCCGGCAATCGGGGCTCACCCCCGGTGCTGTCGCGCAGGCGATCGCGCCTGCGCGCGCACGCTCAGCAGCCCGTGGGGCGGCTGCCGCGCATCGGCACCAGGCCGGTCACGCGCAAGGTGGCGCCGCTGTTGTCGGTGGCCGTGAGCTTCTTGCCGCTGAACTGGATGCGATCGCGGTCGCGCTGCACCGCGGTGTCGACGCCCTCGCCGCTGCTGAACTCGCGGCCGTTGACGGTGATGAACGCGACATAGAGCACGTTGGCATCGGGCTGGTAGCGGATGTCACCGAAGGCCGTGCCGTCGCCCAGCACGCGGTTCGCGCCGTCAAACTTGAAGCTGCAGACCTGGGGACTGGAACCGATGGGGTTGATCTTGTCGACGTCGGTCAGGTTCAGCGATCCGTTGCCGTACACGCCGTCCAGGCCGCTCACGCTGGCCTCGGTGATGGTCAGTACGCCCGTGCGGTCGCTGGGGCTTGGATCGTCGTCATTGCCACCGCCGCAAGCGGACAGCAGCGCCGCGGCGGCAAAGGTGACGGCACAGGTCTTGAGCAGAGTGTTCATGGACGGGGTTCCCAGAGAGTGATGAAAGAAGAAGGTCGCGGCCCGCTGGGCCACCGGTGTCATCTTCAAAAGTTCCCCGAATCCGCACGTGAGTGTTTCTAGCCGTTGCCGGTAGGAGCAGGCCGACGCTCGAGGTGCGCGTTCACGCCCTGCGTTGCAGCGCCTAGTGCGCCCGGTCGACGCACGGGGCCCGCTGCGGCAGCATGGCCCGCTCAACAGACGCAACGGAAGCCTTTCCATGACCCCAGCATTCACCGAAGTCCTGTCGGGCTTCAGCTTTCTCGAAGGTCCGCGCTGGCACGACGGCCGGCTGTGGCTGTCGGACTTCTACACGCACCGCGTGGTCTCGGTCGACGCCCAGGGCCAGGCGAAGACCGAGGCCGAAGTGCCGCAGCAGCCCTCGGGCCTGGGCTGGCTGCCGGACGGGCGCCTGCTGATCAGCTCGATGCGCGATCGCCGTGTGCTGCGCCGTGAAGCCGATGGCACGCTGGCCGTGCATGCGGACCTGTCGGGCATCGCGGGCGGTCACTTGAACGACATGGTGGTCGATGGGCAAGGCCGTGCCTATGTGGGCAACTTCGGCTTCGACCTGATGGGCGGCGGCGCCGCGTCGACCGCGAAGCTGGCCTGCGTGGCGCCCGACGGCAGCGCGCGCGTGGTGGCCGAGGACCTGTACTTCCCCAACGGCGCGATGATCACGCCCGACGGCAAGACGCTGATCGTGGTCGAGACCATGGGCAACCGGATCTCGGCCTTCGACATCCGCGCCGACGGCGACCTGGGGCCGCGCCGCGACTGGGCCGTGTTCGGCCCCTTGCCCACCAGCACCGACGTGGGCGAGCTCATCGGCAGCGTGGCCGTGGCACCCGACGGTGCCGTGCTCGATGCCGAGGGCGCGGTGTGGCTGGCCGATGCCACGCACAACCGCGCGCTGCGCGTGGCCGAGGGCGGCCGCATCCTGCAGGAGATCTCGACCGGCGCGCTGGGCACCTTCGCCTGCACGCTGGGCGGCCCGGCACGCCGCACGCTCTACCTGTGCGTCGCGCCGGACTTCCTCGAGCACCACCGCACGGCCGCGCGCGAGGCCCAGCTGCTGGCCGTCCCGGTGGCGGTGCCGGGCGCGGGCTGGCCCTGCTGAACGGCCGCCCGCTGCCTCAGCGCGCCAGCACGCCGGCCAGGGCCACGCCGGTGTGCGTGCCCAGGCGCACCACTTCCTCGGGCGGTGCCGCGGCCACGATGCGGCCGCCGCCGTTGCCGCCTTCGGGGCCCAGGTCGATCAGCCAGTCGGCCTCGGCGATCACGTCGAGGTCGTGCTCGATCACCACCACGCTGTGGCCGCCGTTCACCAGCCGGTGCAGCACGTGGATCAGCTTCTCGACGTCGGCCATGTGCAGGCCCACGGTCGGCTCGTCGAGCACGTACAGCGTGTGCGGCGCCTTCTGGCCGCGGCGCGTGATGTCGTCGCGCACCTTGCTCAGCTCCGTCACCAGCTTGATGCGCTGCGCTTCGCCGCCCGAGAGCGTGGGCGAGGGCTGGCCCAGCGTGAGATAGCCCAGGCCCACGTCCTTGAGCAGCTGCAGCGGATGGCTGATGTTGGGCATGGCGGCGAAGAAGTCGACCGCCTCGTCGACCTCCATCTGCAGCACGTCGCCGATGTTCTTGCCGCGCCAGGTCACGGCCTGCGTCTCGGGGTTGAAGCGCGTGCCGTGGCAGACCTCGCAAGGCACCTTCACGTCGGGCAGGAAGCTCATGCCGATGGTGCGCACGCCCGCGCCGTCGCAGGCCGGGCAGCGGCCCTCGCCGGTGTTGAAGCTGAAGCGCGCCGGGCCGTAGCCACGCGCCTTGGCTTCCAGCGTGTCGGCGAAGAGCTTGCGGATGGTGTCCCAGAAACCGATGTAGGTCGCGGGGCAACTGCGCGGCGTCTTGCCGATCGGCGTCTGGTCGACCTCGAGCACGCGGTCGATGGTCTCGTAGCCGTCGACCGAGCGGCAGCCCGACCAGGCGGGCCGCTTGCCCGCGGCGTCGTTGTCGCGGCCGGCCTTGGTCATGCGCTGGACCACGATGGCCTGCACGTTGGCCAGCAGCACGTCGCGCGCCAATGTCGACTTGCCGGAACCGCTGACGCCGGTGATGGCCACCAGCCGGTGCAGCGGCACGGTGGAGGTCAGGTCCTGCAGGTTGTGCAGGTCGGCGCCATGCACCGTGAGCCAGTCGGGGGCGCCCGGCTCGGGCAGCGGCACCGGCCGGCGCGCCGCCAGCGGATGCCTGATCGCATCGCGCAGGTAGCGCCCGGTCTGCGAGTCGCCCGCGGCCTCGATGTCGGCCACCGAGCCCTCGGCCACCAGCCGGCCGCCGCGCTTGCCCGCGCTCGGGCCGATGTCGATGATGTGGTCGGCGCGACGGATGGTGTCCTCGTCGTGCTCCACCACCACCAGCGTGTTGCCCTTGTCGCCCAGCTTGTGCAGCGCGTTGAGCAGGATCTGGTTGTCGCGCGCATGCAGGCCGATGGTCGGCTCGTCGAGCACGTAGCACACGCCCTGCAGATTGCTGCCCAGCTGTGCCGCCAGGCGGATGCGCTGCGCCTCGCCGCCGGAGAGGGTCGGCGCGCCGCGGTCCAGCGTGAGATAGCCCAGGCCCACCTCCTCGAGGAACTCGAGCCGGCTCTTGATCTCGGGCACCAGGTCGCGGGCGATCTCGGCCTCGCGGCCGCTCAGCACCAGGCCTTCGAACCACTTTCGGATGTCGGTCACGCTCATGCGTGCGATCTCGGTGATGCCGATGCTGGCCGCGCCGAAGCTCACGGCGCGCGCCGTGGCGTTGAGCCGCGTGCCCTCGCAGGTCGGGCAGGCGGTCTCGCCCACGTCCTCGGCCTCGGGTTCGGCGAAGGTCTGTTCACGGCCCTTCTGGTCGTCGGCCAGCACCGAGTCGTCGTAGACCTTGCGCTGGTCCTTGGTCAGCTTGACGCCCGTGCCCACGCAGTCGGGGCACCAGCCGTGCTTGCTGTTGTAGCTGAACAGCCGCGGATCGAGTTCCGCATAGCTGGTGCTGCAGACCGGGCAGGCGCGCAGCGTGGAGAACACGTGCGTGCGGCCGATGCCCGCGGTGGGCGCGCCGGCCATCATCGCGGCGCGCAGGCCGTCGAGCTCGCTCATCACATGGACCACGCCCTTGCCGTGCTCCAGCGCCTTGGTCAGCAGCGCGCGCAGCGCGGCCTCGTTCTGCGGCAGCACGTCGAGGCTGCCCACCGGCAGTTCGATGCTGTGTTCCTTGAAGCGGTCGAGCCGCGGGAACGGATTCGTCGGCAGGAAGCCGCCGTCCACCCGCAGGTGGGTGTAGCCGCGCGGCCGCGCCCAGTCGGCCAGCTCGGTGTAGACCCCCTTGCGGTTGCTCACCAGCGGCGCCAGCAGGCCGATGTGCTGGCCCTTGAAGTTCTTCAGCAGCTGCGCAGCAATGCTGTCCGGGGTCTGCGGCTGCACCGCCGTGCCATCGTGGATGCAGTGCTGGGTGCCGAGCTTGACGTAGAGCAGGCGCAGGAAATGCCAGACCTCGGTGGTGGTGCCCACCGTGCTCTTGCGGCCGCCGCGCGACAGGCGCTGCTCGATCGCCACCGTGGGCGGGATGCCGTAGACCGCGTCGACCTCGGGCCGGCCCGCGGGCTGCACGATGCTGCGCGCATAGGCATTGAGCGACTCGAGGTACCGCCGCTGCCCTTCGTTGAACAGGATGTCGAAGGCCAGCGTCGACTTGCCCGAGCCGCTCACGCCCGTGACGACGCTGAACTTGCCGCGCGGGATGTCCACGCTCAGGTGCTTGAGGTTGTGCTCGCGCGCGTTGACGATCTGGATCGCGTCGCGGCCGAAGGCCGGCAGTGCACGCGGTACCAGGGTCGCGCCGCCGCGCTCGCGCGCCGCCAGCCGCGACGGGCCGAGCGCGAGCTCGTAGTCGCGCAGCGCCTCGCCGGTCGCGGTGCCACTCATCTCGCGCACCTGCTCGGGCGTGCCGACCGCCACGATCTGGCCGCCGCCGTCGCCGCCCTCGGGACCCAGGTCGATCAGCCAGTCGCTGGCGCGGATCACGTCGAGGTTGTGCTCGATCACGACCAGCGAATGGCCGGCGTCGAGCAGCTTGCGCAGCGCGCGCATGAGGCGCGCGATGTCGTCGAAGTGCAGGCCGGTGGTGGGCTCGTCGAACAGGAACAGCGTGCCCTTGCGCGCCACCGCCTGCCGGCTCGCGGTGCCGTTCTTCGCGGCCTCGGCCAGGAAGCCCGCGAGCTTGAGCCGCTGCGCTTCGCCACCCGACAGCGTGGGCACGGGCTGGCCCAGCTTCACGTAGTCCAGGCCCACGTCGGAGATCGGCTGCAGCGTGCGCAGCACCTCGCGGTCGATGGCGAACAGCGCGGCCGCCTCGGCCACCGTGAGGTCGAGCACGTCGGCCACGTTGAGCTGGCGGCCGCCGCGCTCGATCATCACCTCGAGGATCTCGGGCCGGTAGCGCTTGCCGTCGCAGTCGGGGCAGCGCAGGTACACGTCCGACAGGAACTGCATCTCGACGTGCTCGAAGCCCGAGCCGCCGCAGGTCGGGCAGCGGCCGTCGCCCGAGTTGAAGCTGAACTTGCTCGCGGTGTAGCCGCGCTGGCGCGACAGCGCCGCGGTGGCGAAGATCTCGCGCACCGCGTCCCAGGCGCCTACATAGCTCGCCGGGTTGGAGCGCGCGGTCTTGCCGATGGGCGACTGGTCGACGAACACGACCTCGCTCAGGTGGTCGGCGCCCAGCAGGCGGTCGTGCGCGCCCGGCGTCTCGGTGGCCTTGCCGAAGTGGCGCATCAGCGCCGGCGCCAGCACGTCCTGCACCAGCGTGGACTTGCCCGAGCCGCTGACGCCGGTGACCACCACCAGCCGCTGCAGCGGGAAGTCGACCGTGAGGTTCTGCAGGTTGTGCTCGCGCGCGCCTTCGAGGATCAGGCGCGGCGTGCTGTCGGTCACCGCGCGCTTGAAGCCCATGCCGATCTGCTTGCGGCCGCCGAGGTAGTCGCCGGTCAGCGTGGCGGCGTTGCGCAGTTCGTCCGTCGTGCCGTCGAACACGATCTGGCCGCCGCGGATGCCCGGGCCCGGGCCCATGTCGATCACGCGGTCGGCCGCCAGCATCACGGCCGGGTCGTGCTCGACCACCACCAGCGTGTTGCCGGCATCGCGCAGGCGCAGCATGGCCTCGGTGATGCGGTTCATGTCGCGCGGGTGCAGGCCGATGCTGGGCTCGTCGAGCACGAACAGGGTGTTGACCAGCGAGGTGCCGAGCGCGGTCGTGAGGTTGATGCGCTGCACCTCGCCGCCCGACAGCGTGCGGCTCTGGCGGTCGAGCGTGAGGTAGCCGATGCCCACGTCGTGCAGGTAGCGCAGGCGGGTGGTGATTTCCTCGAACAGCAGCTTGAGGGCCTGCACGTCGCCTTCGTTGGCGGTAGAGCTGTTGCCGTGGCTCTCGATGCCGTCGAAGAAACGCCGCAGCCGCTCGATCGGCAACAGCATCAAATCATGCAGGCACAGCCCCGGCAGCGCCTCGAGCTGTTCGCGCGACCACTTCACGCCCACCGGCATGAAGCGCTTGGCCGGTGCGAGCACCGCGTCGGCGTCCTGCTTGCTGCCGATGCGCCACAAGAGGCTGTCGAGCTTGAGCCGCGCGCCGGCGCAGGTGGGGCACGGCGTGTAGCTGCGGTACTTCGACAGCAGCACGCGGATGTGCATCTTGTAGGCCTTGCTCTCCAGGTAGCCGAAGAAGCGCTTGATGCCGAACCACTGCTGGTTCCACTTGCCGTTCCAGTTCGGCGAGCCGTCGATGACCCAGTCCTTCTGCGCCTGCGTGAGCTTGGCCCAGGGCGTGTCGCGCGGGATGCCGGCGTCTTCCGCGTGGCGCATGAGGTCGTCCTGCGCCTCCTTCCAGGCCGGCGTCTGCATCGGCTTGACCGCGCCCGCGCGCAGCGTGAGCTTGTCGTTGGGGATGACCAGGCCGAAGTCGACGCCGATCACGCGGCCGAAGCCGCGACAGGTGTCGCAGGCGCCCACCGCCGAGTTGAAGGAGAACATCGACGGGATCGGGTCGCCGTAGCGGATGTCGCTCTCGGGGCAGTGCAGGCCGGTGGAGAACTTCCACACCTCGGGCGCCGCGCCTTCGTCGGCCGGCACCGCATACACCGTGAGCCGCCCCACGCCGCGCTTGAGCCCGGTCTCGATGGCCTCGAGCACGCGGGCGCGCTCGGCACCGGCGAGCCGGAAACGGTCGGCCACCACGTCGAGCACCTTGCGCGGGCCCGTGGGCGTGGCGACCTCGCGCTCGGCCTGCACGCGCGTGAAGCCGCTGGCCGACAGCCATTGCGTGACTTCGTCGGGCGTGGTCGACGCCGGCAGCTCGACCGGGAAGGTCACGACGATGCGCGGGTCGCCCGCGGCCGCCGCGCGTTCGGCCATCGCCGCGTAGATGGTGTCGGGCGTGTCGTGCCGCACCGGCAGCGCGGTCTCGCGGTCGAACAGCTGCGAGGCGCGCGCGAACAGCAGCTTCAGGTGGTCGTTGAGCTCGGTCATCGTGCCGACCGTGGAGCGCGAGGAGCGCACCGGATTGGTCTGGTCGATGGCGATGGCGGGCGGCACGCCCTCCACCTTGTCGACCGCCGGCTTGTCCATGCGGTCGAGGAACTGGCGGGCGTAGGCCGAGAAGGTCTCGACGTAGCGGCGCTGGCCTTCGGCATAGAGCGTATCGAACACCAGGCTCGACTTGCCCGAGCCGCTGGGGCCGGTGACCACGGTCATCTCGCCGGTGCGGATGTCGAGGTCGAGGTTCTGGAGATTGTGCTGGCGTGCGCCGCGGATCCGGATCGAGCCCTGTGTCATGAATGCCTTGGGGGGTGGGGCAGACATTCTAGGAAGCGCAGGAGAAGGCATCGGAGGCCCGTCCACATGGCGCACGGGATGCAAGGGTTTCCACGCTGGAACACTTGAGACAATTGGTAACAAATGCGGTCAGCACCGAGGGCCCCGGTCCTCCCCCTTGTCCTCACCGGAACACACCGCATGAAGTCCCTTCGCCTGCTTTGCACGGCCGGCCTGCTGACGCTGAGCGCGTTGCAGGTCGCGGCGCAGATCGTGATCGGCCAGACGGCCGGCACCACCGGCCCGGTGGCCTCGGGCGTGAACGAGACCATCGCGGGCGCGCAGCTGGTGATCGACAGCGTCAACGCGCAGGGCGGCGTGAACGGCGAGCGCATCGAGATCCTGCGCCTGGACGACGGCTTCGACCCCAAGCGCGCGGGCGAGAACGCGCGCGTGCTGATCGAGGAGCGCAAGGTGCTGGCGCTGTTCCTGAGCCGCGGCACGCCGCACACGCAGGCCATCCTGCCCTGGCTGGACAAGCACGGCGTGGCGCTGGTCGGGCCCTCGACGGGCGCGATGGTGCTGCACAAGCCGCTGCAGAAGCATGTGTTCAACGTGCGCTCGACCTACCAGCGCGAGGCCGAGAAGGCCGTGCAGCACCTGCACACCGTGGGCATCGACCGGATCGCGGTGGTGCACGCGGCCGATTCCTTCGGCAAGGACGGGCTCGAGGGCGCGACCGCCGGCTTCACCAAGGCCAGGCTCACGCCGGTGGCCGTGATCCCGGCCGACCGCGAGAAGCCCGACTACAGCGTCATCCTGCCGGCCCTGGCCAAGGCCAACCCGCAGGCGGTGCTCTGGATCGCCTCGGGCGATGCGGTGGTCGACGGCGTGAAGGGCCTGCGCGCCGCGCGCTCGGCAGCCCAGGTCGTGACCTTGTCGAACAATGCCTCCACCGGCTTCATCAAGCAGCTGGGCCCGGTCAGCGCGGGCGTGATCGTGACGCAGGTCTTCCCTTCGGAACGCGCCAGCGGGCAGCCGATGGTGAAGGAAGCGATGGGGCTGGCCAAGGCCCAGGGCCAGGAAGCGCTGTCGCCGCAGATGCTCGAAGGCTTCGCCGCGGCCAAGGTGCTGGTCGAGGCGCTGCGCCGCGCCGGCCCCAAGCCCACGCGGCCGCGCGTGCTCGCGGCGCTCGAGAGCATCCGCGGCTTCGACCTGGGTGGCGGCCTGGACGTCAGCTACTCGCCGACCGACCACACGGGCATCGACTTCGCCGACCTGGCGATCATCAGCGAAGGCCGCTTCAAGCGCTGAAGCTCACTTGGGTGCGCTGGCGGCAGGCTCCGGCGCGTGCACGTCACCGCTGTGCTTCTCGCCGGACATGTCGATCTTGTCGCCCGCCTTGCTGATGATGAAGAGCGCGATGGCGGCGAAGATGACGAAGCCGACGACGATTTTCCACATGGGTTGAGTCTCCTTCTGGACGAGCGACAGTGCTCAGAAAAAAAGCTTCATGCGGCCGGTTGGCCCGCATGAAGCCTCTGTGCTGAACAGCCTCGCCGCGCGCTCGCGGTCGAGGCCTGTGTCGGTCAATCAATCATTGGCGTAGATGTCAACGTCCTTCGTTTCCTTCACGAACAAGGTGCCGATGACCAGCGTGACGCCCGCGATGATGATCGGGTACCAGAGGCCGTTGTACATGTTGCCGGTCGAGGCCACGATGGCGAAGGCGGTGGTGGGCAGCAGGCCGCCGAACCAGCCGTTGCCGATGTGGTACGGCAGGCTCATCGAGGTGTAGCGGATGCGCGTGGGGAACATCTCCACCAGCATCGCGGCGATCGGGCCGTAGACCATGGTCACCAGCAGCACCAGCCAGAACAGCAGCGCCACGGTCAGCACCGTGTTGACCTTGGCCGGGTCGGCCTTGGCCGGGTAGCCGGCGATCTTCAGGTCGTCGCCGACTTCCTTCTTGAAGGCCGCGATCGACTTGACCGAGGCCTCGTCGAACTTCAGGTTGACCACGTTGCCGACGGGCGCCGACACGGTCTTGTCACCGATCTTCACCACCGCGGGCGAACCGGCCGGGCCGGCCACGTTCTCGTAGCTCACCGAGTTCTGCACCAGGTAGCGCTTGGCGATGTCGCAGGAGCTCTTGAAGTCGATCTCGCGGGCCACCGGGTTGCCCTGGAAGGAGCAGGTCGCGGGGTCGGCCGTCACCGTCACGCCGGCCGTGGCCTGCGCCTTGGCCAGGTCGGGGTTGGCGGCTTCGGTCAGCATCTTGAAGACCGGGAAGTAGGTGACCACGGCCAGCAGGCAGCCGGCCATGATGATCGGCTTGCGGCCGATCTTGTCCGACAGCGTGCCGAAGACCACGAAGAAGGGCGTGCCCAGCAGCAGCGCGGCAGCGATCATCAGGTTGGCCGCGGTCGCATCGACCTTGAGCTGGGCCGTCAGGAAGAACAGCGCGTAGAACTGGCCCGAGTACCAGACCACGGCCTGGCCGGCGGTCAGGCCCACCAGCGCCAGGATCACGATCTTGAGGTTCTTCCACTGGCCGAAGGATTCGGACAGCGGTGCCTTCGAGGTCTTGCCCTCGGCCTTCATCTTCTGGAAGGCCGGCGATTCCGACAGCGTCAGTCGGATCCACACCGAGATGCCCAGCAGCAGGATCGAGACCAGGAAGGGAATGCGCCAGCCCCAGTCGGCAAAGGCCGCTTCGCCCACGCCCAGCCGCACGCCCAGGATCACCAGCAGGCTCAGGAACAGGCCCAGCGTGGCCGTGGTCTGGATCCAGGAGGTGTACGCACCGCGCTTGCCGTGCGGCGCGTGCTCGGCCACGTAGGTGGCGGCACCGCCGTACTCGCCGCCGAGGGCCAGGCCCTGCAGCATGCGCAGCGCGATCAGGATCACCGGCGCCGCGACGCCGATGGTCGCGTAGCTGGGCAAGAGGCCGACGATGAAGGTCGACAGGCCCATGATCAGGATCGTGACCAGGAAGGTGTATTTGCGGCCGATCATGTCGCCCAGGCGGCCGAACACGATGGCGCCGAAAGGACGCACCAGGAAGCCGGCCGCGAAGGCCAGCAGCGCGAAGATGAAGGCCGCGCCCGCATCCAGGCCGCTGAAGAACTGCTTGGCGATGATGGCCGCCAGCGACCCGTAGAGGTAGAAGTCGTACCACTCGAACACGGTCCCGAGCGAGGAGGCGAAGATGACCTTCTTCTCCTCCTGGGACATGGGCCGGGGGGCCGGATGCGGCACTCCCCTCGAATCTAGTGTGGCTGCCATGGCTGTCGTCTCCTGTTGTGTAGGTGCGGTCCTTTTCCTGGACCGTGCCGCATTCTTGGAGTCACGACTGACCCGAGCCTTTCGCCAAACTGAACCGTTGCTGACGATTTAAGGTGAAACCCGTGCCCCGGGTTTCGGGATGCAGAAAAGTCAGGGTTTGTTCGGGCGCTGCAAACCCGGACGCTGGTCCGCCGCGGTCCAGCCGGGCCCCTCGAACCAGGCATCGCCCTGCACCGCGGCGCGCAGCATCGGCAGGCTGTCGAAGCCCCAGAGCATGCGGCCGTCGATCTCGAAGGCCGGCGTGCCGAAGGCGCCCTGGGCCAGCGCCTCGTCGGTGTTGGCGCGCAGCGCGGCCTTGGCCGCATCGCCGGCACCATCGCGCACGATCGTCAGCTGCGCGGCCAGCGCCGCGCGCCGGCCCTCGTCGCCGGCCTCGGCGCCGCCGCGCCAGATGTCGCGGAACACGGTTTCGGCCACATGGCGGCTGACCGTGCCGTCGTGCGTGGTCGACAGCGCCAGGCGCAGGTGCGGCAGTGGGTTGTAGGGATGGGTGGCCGGCATCTCGATCGGAATGCCGTGCGCATGGCCCAGCCACAGCACGTGGCGGTAGGTCCAGGTGCGCTTGCTCGGCACCTCGGCCGGGCCGATCAGTCCATGGTGCTTGAGCATCGCGCCCAGCAGCACCGGCTTGTAGTCGACGCTGTAGCTCAGGCCTTCGAGGGCTTCGGGCAGCTGCTCGAAGGCCAGGTAGGCGAAGGGCGAGATGAAGTCGAGATAAAAGGTGATGTGCTTCATGGCGCCCACTCCTGCGGCAGGTCGTCGGCCGGCGCGGGCATGGCCTGCAGCCGCTGCGTGATGGCGCCCCAGATCGCGCGCTTGCCCGCGCCGTCCATGCGGCTCCAGCCCGCGATCTCGGGGATGGTGCGCAGGCAGCCCACGCAGAACTCGCGGTGGTCGTCCATGCGGCAGACCGAGACGCAGGGCGAGGGCATCTCGGCGTCGGGCGTGGCGTCGATGCCGGCCGCGCGCTCGATCAGCCGCACGGTGGCTTCGCGGTCGAGGGCGGCCGTCATACGACCTCCGCCACCGGCGCGCCGGTCAGGCGCTCCAGGTCCTGCGGCTGCAGCTTCACCACCGCATGCGGATGGCCGGCCGCGGCCCAGACCTCGTCGAAGCGGAACAGCTCGCGGTCGATCAGCATCACCAGTTCGGTCCCGTGCGCGAAGGGCGAGACGCCGCCGATCGAGAAGCCGGTGCGGGCCTTGACGAATTCGGCGTCGGCGCGGCCGGTCTTGCCGACCAGGGCATCGACCTTCTTCTCGTCGACGCGCTTGTCGCCCGAGGTCACGACCAGCACCGCGGCATCGTCGCTCTTGCGCCGGAACACGATGCTCTTGGCGATCTGGCCGACCGCGATGCCCAGCGCATCGGCGGCCTGCTGCGCGGTGCGCGCGGCGTCGTCGAGCATGCGCGGCGCATGGGGGTGGCCGGCGTCCTGCAGCAGGCGGGCGACGCGCTGGACGCCGTCGGGGAGGGAATGGAGTTCGGAGCCGCACATGGCTGGATTCTTTGTCGGGGTGGGGGCGCCTTCGAGGCGGGGCAGGGTCGAGCATACGAAAAAGCCGGGCGCCCGTCGTGCACCAAGGCGGACACCCATGCGCCAGGGTGGCGCATGGCCGGCCGTGCCGCACCGCGAATCCCTGGAAATGCGCACGCCGCAGGCCCTCCGGACACGGCACGCATATTGCATGAGAACCTTCACTGTTCCGCTGGCAGCGCTGCCGCGGGTTTTTGACAGTGCCTCCGCTAATGACGGCGAGATCCGAGCGAAGCGACAGCGACACGGCTGGCGTTTCGTCTGTTCCAACCCGATTCGCAACCCATGCCCTGCGGAGGCGCCACGGTCTGTCCACCGGACCCGTGCCCTGCCCCCTCGGGGATCGGTTGCCCGCAGGACACGACATGAAAATCGCAGTGATCGGCCACGGCATGGTGGGCCACAAGTTTCTCGAGCAGCTGCACGAACTGGGGCTCGAACGCGCCGAAGTCACGGTGCTCTGCGAAGAGCCACGCCCCGCCTACGACCGGGTGCACCTCTCCGAATTCTTTGCCGGCAAGAGCGCCGACGAACTCTCCCTGGTCGCGCCCGGCTTCTTCGAGCAGAGCGGCTTTCGCCTGCGCCTGGCCGCGCGGGCCGTAGCCATCGAACGCCGCGAGCGCACCCTCACCACCGCCGACGGCGAGGTGCTGCACTACGACAAGCTCGTGCTGGCCACCGGTTCCTCGCCCTTCGTGCCGCCGCTGCCCGGGCGCGACCGGCCGAACTGCTTCGTCTACCGCACCATCGAGGATCTCGAAGCCATGAAGGCCTGCGGCGCGCGCTCGAAGCGCGGCGTGGTGGTGGGCGGTGGGTTGCTGGGCCTGGAATGCGCGAAGGCGCTGCGCGACATGGGCCTGGAGACGCACGTGGTCGAGTTCGCGCCGCGGCTGATGGCGGTGCAGGTCGACGAGGGCGGCGGGCGCGCGCTGCGCCACGGCATCGAGGCGCTGGGCCTGCATGTGCACACCAGCCGCAGCACGGTCGAGATCGTCGACGGCGCGAGCGCGCGGCACCGCATGGTGTTCGCCGACGGCACCTGGCTCGAGACCGACATGATCGTGTTCTCGGCCGGCATCCGCCCGCGCGACGAACTGGCGCGCCAGTGCGTGCTGGCCCTGGGCGCGCGGGGCGGCGTGGCGGTCGACGACCACTGCCGCACCAGCGACCGCGACATCTACGCGATCGGCGAATGCGCGGCCTGGAACGACCAGACCTTCGGCCTGGTCGCGCCCGGCTACGAGATGGCCCGCGTGGCGGCCCGGCACATCGCGGGCCAGCAGGACGCGGCCTTCACCGGCGCCGACATGAGCACCAAGCTCAAGCTGATGGGCGTGGACGTGGCGAGCATCGGCGACGCGCACGGCAAGACGCCGAAGTCGCGCGCCTACCAGTACGTCAACGAGCACAAGCAGGTCTACAAGAAGATCGTGGTCAGCGAGGACGGCGCGCGGCTGCTGGGCGCGGTGCTGGTCGGCGATGCGGCCGAGTACGGCACGCTGCTGCAGCTGGCGCTCAACGGCATCGCCTTGCCGGCCGAGCCCGAGTTCCTGATCCTGCCCGCGAGCGACGGCGCGGCCAGGCCGGGCCTGGGCGTCGAGGCCCTGCCCGACAGCGCGCAGATCTGCTCGTGCAACGACGTGAGCAAGGGCGCGATCTGCGCGGCCGTGGGCGACGGCGTCTGCACCGTCGCCGACATGAAGGCCTGCACCAAGGCCGGCGCCTCCTGCGGCGGCTGCGTGCCGCTGGTCACCCAGGTGATGAAGATGGCCATGGCCCAGCGCGGCATGGCGGTGAACGACCACCTGTGCGAGCACTTCCCCTACTCGCGCCAGGCGCTCTACCACCTGGTGCGCGTGGGCGAGATCAAGTCCTTCGCCGACCTGCTCGCCCGCCACGGCCACGGCCTGGGCTGCGACATCTGCAAGCCCACCGCGGCCAGCATCTTCGCCTCGTGCTGGAACGACTTCGTGCTCAAGCAGGACCTGGCCAGCCTGCAGGACAGCAACGACTACTTCCTGGGCAACATCCAGAAGGACGGCTCCTACTCGGTGGTGCCGCGCATGCCCGGCGGCGAGGTCACGGCCGACGGCCTGATCGCCGTCGGCCAGGTGGCGAAGAAGTACGGGCTCTACACCAAGATCACCGGCGGCGCGCGGGTCGACCTGTTCGGCGCGCGCCTGGAGCAGCTGCCGCCGATCTGGGAAGAGCTGATCGCGGCCGGCTTCGAGTCCGGCCATGCCTACGGCAAGTCGCTGCGCACGGTGAAGAGCTGCGTGGGCTCGACCTGGTGCCGCTACGGCGTGGACGACAGCATGGCGCTCGCGATCGAACTCGAGAACCGCTACAAGGGCCTGCGCACGCCGCACAAGATCAAGTTCGGCGTCTCGGGCTGCACCCGCGAATGCGCCGAGGCGCAAGGCAAGGACGTGGGCATCATCGCCACCGAGAAGGGCTGGAACCTCTACGTCTGCGGCAACGGCGGCATGAAGCCGCGCCACGCCGAGCTGATCGCCTCCGACCTGGACAAGGACGCGCTGGTCAGGCTGATCGACCGCTTCCTGATGTTCTATGTGCACACGGCCGACCGGTTGCAGCGCACCAGCACCTGGCGCGACAACCTCGAGGGCGGCCTCGACTACCTCAAGGGCGTGCTGCTGCAGGATTCGCTGGGCCTGGGCGCCACGCTCGAGGCCCAGATGCAGCACGTGGTCGACACCTACCAGTGCGAGTGGAAGACCGCGGTCAACGACCCGGTCACGCGCCAGCGCTTCCGCTCCTTCGTCAACAGCGAGAAGCCCGACGAGCACATCGTGTTCGTCGAGGAGCGCGGCCAGATCCGGCCCGCGCGCGCCGAAGAACGCGACACGGCCACGGCCTGAAGAAACCATGAGCCATCCCGACACCCTCCACTGGACCGCCGTCTGCGCGGCCAGCGACATCCTGCCCGACACCGGCGTCTGCGCGCTGGTCGACGGCGTGCACGTCGCGATCTTCCATGTCGCCGCGGCGCGGCAGTTCTTCGCCATCGACAACGTCGACCCCAAGTCGCGCGCCAGCGTGCTGTCGCGCGGACTGGTCGGCAGCATCGGCGAGCGCATCGTGGTCGCCTCGCCGCTCTACAAGAACCACTTCGACCTGCGGAGCGGCGAATGCCTCGAGTTCCCCGAGCACTCGGTGCGCGCCCATGCGGTGCGCGTCGAGGCCGGCCGCGTGCAGGTCGCACTGAACTGACACCTCCTCTTATCCGTTTTCTCCAAGGATCCTTCATGGCCTACCTCGCACCCGCCGAATTCGTGACCAAGATGGTCGACGCCGGCGAATCCAAGCTGCTGATGTCGACCCGCGACACGCTGATCCGCTCCTACATGGCCGGCGCCATCCTCGCGCTGGCCGCGGCCTTCGCCGTGACCATCACCGTCAACACCGGCAATGCGCTGGTCGGCGCGATGCTGTTCCCGGTCGGTTTCATCATGCTGTACCTGATGGGCTTCGACCTGCTGACCGGCGTGTTCACGCTGGCGCCGCTGGCGGTGTTCGACAAGCGCCCGGGCGCGACCTGGGCCGGCGTGCTGCGCAACTGGGGCCTGGTGTTCTGCGGCAACTTCGCCGGAGCGCTCACGGTCGCGGTGTTCATGGCGATCATCTTCACCTTCGGCTTCAGCGAAGCGCCCAACGCGGTCGGCGAACGCCTGGGCCACATCGGCGAAGGCCGCACACTGGGCTACTCCGCGCACGGCGCGGCCGGCATGCTGACCCTGTTCATCCGCGGCGTGATGTGCAACTGGATGGTCTCGACCGGCGTGGTCGCGGCCATGATGTCGACCACCGTGTCGGGCAAGGCCATCGGCATGTGGATGCCGGTGATGATCTTCTTCTACATGGGCTTCGAGCACTCGATCGTCAACATGTTCCTGTTCCCCACCGGCCTGCTGCTGGGCGGCAAGTTCACGCTGATGGACTACCTGATCTGGAACGAGATCCCGACCGTGCTGGGCAACCTGGTCGGCGGCCTGAGCTTCGTCGGCCTGACGCTCTACGCGACGCACTACAAGACCGCGCCCAAGCGCGCCATCGGCTGAACCGGTCTTGCCGCAGCCCGCGCCGCGCGTGACGCTGGGCCAGCATTCGCTGGCCGGCCCGCACGCGCCCAACCAGGACTTCCACGGCGCGATGCTGCCGCAGGGCGCGCTGCTGGCGGCCAAGGGCATCGCGGTGGCCATCGCCGACGGCATCGGCTCCAGCCGCGTGAGCCAGGTCGCGAGCGCGGCCGCGGTGCGCGGCTTCCTCGACGACTACTACGCGACCTCCGAAGCCTGGTCGGTGCGCCGCGCGGCGCAGCGCGTGCTTGCCGCCACCAACGCCTGGCTGCACGCGCAGACGATGCGCAGCGACGCGCGCTTCGACAAGGACCGCGGCTACGTCTGCACCTTCAGCGCGCTGATCCTCAAGGGCCGCGAACTGCACCTGCTGCACGTGGGCGATGCGCGCGTCTACCGCCTGCATGCGCAGGCGCTGGAACAGCTCACCGAGGACCACCGCGTGCACCTGTCCGCGGCCGAGTCCTGCCTCGGGCGCGCGCTGGGCGCGGGCCCCAACGTGGAGATCGACTACCGCCACTGGAATGCCGAGGTGGGCGAGGTCTACCTGCTGGCCACCGACGGCGCCTACGGCGGGCTCGAGGCGGCCGCCGTCCACCGCGCGCTCGCGCGCTGCGGCGACGACTTCGATGCGGCCGCCGGCCTGCTCTCCCGCGCGGCGCACGAACGCGGCGGCGCCGACGACAGCACCGTGCAGCTGCTGCGCATCGACGCTCTGCCCGACGCCAGCGCGGCACAGCTCGCCTCGCAGCGCGAAGGCCTGGCGATCGCCGCGCCGCTGGCGCCACGCGACCGCTTCGAGGGCTTCACGCTGGTGCGCGAGCTGCACGTGAGCGCGCGCAGCCACGTGCACCTGGCGACCGACGACGCCACCGGGCAGCCCGTGGTGCTCAAGCTGCCATCGGTCGACCTGCGCGAGGACGCCGCGCACCTCGACGGCTTCGTGCGCGAGGAGTGGGTGGCGCGGCGCATCGACAGCCCGCATGTGCTGCGGGCGGCCCGCATCGAGCGGCCGCGCCGCCACCTCTTCGTGGCGATGGACTACGTCGAGGGCCAGACGCTCGCGCAATGGATGGTCGACCATCCGCGGCCCTCGCTCGACAGCGTGCGCGGCATCGTCGCGCAGCTCGCGCGCGGCCTGCAGGCGCTGCACGGCCGCGAGATGCTGCACCAGGACCTGCGGCCCGAGAACGTGATGATCGACCGCAGCGGCACGGTGAAGATCATCGACCTGGCCTCGGCCCATGTCGCGGGCCTGGCCGACAGCGCCGAAGAACGCCGCGCGCTCGCCATCGCCGGCACGCTGCAGTACACCGCGCCCGAATACTTCACGGGCCAGGGCGGCAGCGCGCCCTCGGACATCTTCTCGCTGGCGGTGATCGCCTACCGCATGCTCACCGGCCAGCTGCCCTACGGCCTGCAGGCCTCGCGCGTGCGCTCGGCCGCCGACGCGAAGCGGCTGCGCTACACGCCGGTGCGCCATTTCCGGCCCGATCTGCCGGCCTGGGTCGATGCGGTGCTGCACAAGGCGCTGCAGCCGAACCCGGCCCGGCGCCAGCAGGCCGCGTCGGAACTGGCGCACGACCTGCAGTCACCGGGGGCGGAGTTCCTGCGCACGCGCACGCCGCCCTTGATCGAGCGCCATCCGGTGCGCTTCTGGCAGGGCCTGGCGGCGCTGCTGGGCCTGGCCGTCGTGGGCCTGCTCGCGCTGCGCGCCCTGGGGCCTTGAGCCCTAGCCCGCGCGCTTGGTGCGGATCGCCTTCGACACCCGCGAGCTCGGCTCGCGGCCCAGCGCATCGCTGATGTAGACGCCGGCGTCGATCAGCGCATCGAGATCGATGCCGGTCTCGATGCCCATGCCGTGCAGCATGTAGACCACGTCCTCGGTCGCGACATTGCCCGTCGCGCCCTTGGCGTAGGGGCAGCCGCCCAGGCCGGCGGACGAGGTGTCGTACTGCCACACGCCCATCTCCAGGCTGGCCAGCGTGTTGGAGAGCGCCTGGCCGTAGGTGTCGTGGAAGTGGCCCGACACATCGTCGATGCCGTAGTGCCTGAGCGTGGCCTCGAGCGCGCGCCGCACCTTGTGGGGCGTGCCCACGCCGATGGTGTCGGCCACGCCCACGTGCTGCACGCCGATGCCCTTCATCAGGCCGGCCAGCATGTCGACGCGCGAGGGATCGATCTCGCCTTCGTAGGGGCAGCCCACGGTGCACGACATCGCGCCGCGCACATGGATGCCGCGTTCGCGCGCGGCCGCCACCACGGGTGCGAAGCGCTCGATGCTCTCGGCGATCGAGCAGTTGATGTTCTTCTGGCTGAAGGCCTCGCTGGCGGCGCCGAACACCACGATCTCGTCGGGCCACTGGCTGCGCGGCGCGGCGATGGCGGCCTCGAAGCCCTTCATGTTGGGCGTGAGCACCGAGTAGGTCACGCGCGGATTGCGCCGCAGGCCGGCCATCACCTCGGCGTTGTCGGCCATCTGCGGCACCCACTTGGGGCTGACGAAGCTCGTGACCTCGATCGCGCTCAGGCCGGCGTCCTGCAGCCGGTGCACGAGTTCGATCTTGACCGCCGCGGGCACGGGCTGCTTCTCGTTCTGCAGGCCGTCGCGCGGGCCGACGTCGACGATCTTTACTTTGGTGGGGATGTTCATGGGCGTTCTCGTGGCGTTACAGGTTCAGCGGGCCATCGTTCTGGTCGTCAGTATCCGCGCTGGGGATCGACGACGCCGGCGATGCGGTCGAAGTCCCCACCCGCTTCGACGGCACGGATCTTCCCGGCGATCTGGGCGATCGACTCCTCGCGCTGGGTCCGGGCCGAGGCGTGCGGCGTGACGTCGATCTTCGGGTGGCGCCAGAAGGGGTGGTCGGCGGGCAGCGGCTCGGTCTCGAACACGTCGAGCGTGGCGCCGGCCAGCGAGCCGTCGTCGAGCAGCGGGATCAGGTCGGCCTCGACCAGGTGGCCGCCGCGCGCCACGTTGATCACGTAGCCGCCGGGCCGGCCGCCGTGCAGCTTCTGCAGCGTCTCGCGCCGCAGGATGCCGCGCGTGTCGGGCGTGAGCGGCAGCAGGCAGACCACGACCCGGCTCGCGGCCAGGAAGGCATCGAGCTGTGCGTGGCCCGCGAAGCACTGCACGCCCTCGATCTGCTTGGGCGAACGGGTCCAGCCCTTGACCGGGAAGTCGAACTGCGCCACCGCCTTCGCCACGCGCTGGCCCAGCACGCCCAGACCCATCACGCCGACCGGGAAGTCCTGGCGGACGTTGGGCTTGCGGTAGCTCCAGCGGCCGTCGCGCGCGTCGGCGGCATAGCCGTCGAAGTCGCGGAAGTGGCGGATCAGCGCATGGCACACGTACTCGGCCATCTGCACCGACATGCCGGCGTCGTCGAGCCGCACGATGCGGGCTTCCGGCGGCAGCCTGAGCTTGGTCAGCGCATCGACGCCGGCGCCGATGTTGAAGATGCCGCGCAGGCTGGGCTGCTGGTCCATGAAGGCCTGGGGCGGGGCCCAGACCACCGCGTGGTCGGCGGGCGCCGCGTCGGGCGTCCAGGCCGAGACTTCGGCATCGGGCAAGGCGGCGCGCAGGCCCTCGATCCAGGATTCGGGGCGGGTGTCGGTGAGGCAGACGGTGATTCGCATGGACCGAATCTTAGAGGGCCAGCCCTTGCCGCGCCTTCATGCGGCCTTGGCCCGGCGACGGCGCCACAGCACACGCGCCAGCCACCCCACGGGCAGCACCACCAGCAGGAACCACGGCAGCACCGCCGCCGCAAAGGTGATCAGCGCGCCCACGCTCTCGGCGAGCACCGCGCCCGCATTGCGCAGCGCTTTCATCATCGGGTTGTAGCTGTCGCCGCCGCGCACCAGGGCACGTTTCGGCATGAACTGGATCTGGATGTGCTGCTTGCTGGTTTGCTGCCCCAGCACCTTGCGTTGCGTGGCCATGGCGTCGAGTTCGGCCTGGGTGTCCGACAGCGTGCGCTGGATCGCGAGCAGGTCGCTCATGGTGCGCTTGGTCACGGTGTCGCGCAGCATCACCCGCAGGCTGTCGCGGAACTCGGTGCGATTGCGGATGCGGGCCTCGACGTCGATCACCTCGGCGGTCTTGTCTTCGCTGGTGGTGGTGTGCGAGACCACGTTGGCCACCAACGTCAGGCCGCCCAGCAGCTTGTCGACGTCGGCCGGCAGCACGCGCATCTCGAGCTGCGCGTTGCCGGGCTGCTGCGGCGTCTCGCGCAGCAGCGACGAGGACAGCAGTTCGCATTGCAGCGTGCCGCACAGGTCGCGCACCTTGGCCCAGGCATCGGCCAGCTGTTCGGGCGGCACCTCGACGTTCAGGTCCTGGCGCACCGCGAGGAAGCGTTGCAGCGGCGAGGCTTCGGCCTGGTCCGCCGATGCGGCCTCCTGCTGCACGCGCGCCCGCTTCTCCGCGCCGCCGCCGAAGCCCGGCGCGGCCATCATCGGCGCGGGCGGTGCGGCGGCGGGCTCGGCGAGCTCCGCGTTTCTTCGACCGCAGGCCGTCAGTGCGAGGGCCGCGAGAAGGGTCAGCAAAACCGCGCGGGCGAGGAACAGGGGCTGGCGATGCGTCATGGCGTCCTTGGAAAAAAGCAGTGGATGCCTCTGATACGTGCCAGCCTTGCGAACGGGGTTAAGCGGCGGCCGCGATGCGCAGCAATTCCGATCCCTCGGTCACCTGGTCGCCCGGCGCATAGAGCAGTTCTTCCACCGTGCCGTCGGCCGGCGCGGCGATGGTGTGCTCCATTTTCATCGCCTCCATCACCGCCAGCGGCTGGCCGCGCGTGACCTTGTCGCCGGCCTTGACCGCGAAGGACACCACCTTGCCGGGCATGGGCGCGGTCAGCCGGCCGCCTTCGGCCTGGGTGTCGCCCGCGTGGGCGAGGCGGTCGATGACGGTGATCTTCGTCGCGCCCTTGGCCGCGAACACATGGGTCGTGGCCTGGCGCTCGTAGACGTCGAGGGTGTGGCGTTGGCCGTTGAAGGACAGCTCGATCTGGCCCTCGGGCAGGCGCCCGATCACCAGCGGGCCCGACACGCCGCCCGCGTCCAGCGTCAGCGCGCCGTCGTGCAGGTAGCGCAGCGTGGCGGTCTGCGCTTCGCCGCGGAACTCGAAGGCGAAGATACGCGCCGTGACGCCCAACGAGCGCCAGCCGTCGCGCTGGCTGAAGGGGTCGGGCGTGCCGGTCGAACGTTCGTCGAGCAGGGTGCGCGCGACCGAAGCGGCGGCCGCCAGCGGCAGGCCCAGCGGCTCACGGTCGAACAGCACCGCGCGCTCGCGCTCGATCAGCGCGGTGTCGAGGTTGGCCTGCGAGAACGAAGCGGTGGCGAGGATGCCGCGCAGGAACTGCACGTTGGTCGACACGCCCACGATGTGCACCTGCGCCAGCGCGGCATCGAGCCGGGCCAGCGCCTCGTCGCGCGTCGCGCCGTGCACGATCAGCTTGGCGATCATCGAGTCGTAGAAGGGAGAGATCTCGCCGCCTTCGCGCACGCCGTCGTCGATGCGCACACGGCTGCGCTGGAAGGCCGTGGCCTGCGGCTTGCGATAGACCTGCAGCGTGCCGGTGGCGGGCAGGAAGTTGTTGTCGGGGTTCTCGGCGCAGATGCGGGCCTCGATCGCGTGGCCGTGGATCTGGAGTTCGCCCTGCTTCAGCGGCAGCGGTTCGCCCGAGGCCACGCGCAGTTGCCATTCGACCAGGTCCAGGCCGGTGATGGCTTCGGTCACCGGGTGCTCGACCTGCAGGCGGGTGTTCATCTCCATGAAGAAGAAGTTCATCTCGCCGCCGTCGCGCTGCTCGACGATGAATTCGACGGTGCCCGCACCGACGTACTTCACCGCCTTGGCCGCCGCCACCGCCGCCGCGCCCATCTGTGCGCGCATGGCTTCGGTCATGCCGGGCGCGGGCGCTTCTTCCAGCACCTTCTGGTGGCGCCGCTGCACCGAGCAGTCGCGCTCGAACAGGTAGACGCAGTCGCCGTGCGTGTCGCCGAAGACCTGGATCTCGATGTGGCGCGGGCGCTGCACGTACTTCTCGATCAGCACCGCGTCGTCGCCGAAGCTGTTGATGGCCTCGCGCTGGCAGGAGGCCAGCGCGGCCGCGAAGTCTTCGGACTTCTCGACCGCACGCATGCCCTTGCCGCCGCCGCCCGCGCTGGCCTTGATCAGCACCGGGTAGCCGATGCGGTCGGCCTCGCGCTGCAGCAGGCCCGGCTCCTGGTCGTGGCCGTGGTAGCCGGGCACCAGCGGCACGCCGGCCTTTTCCATCAGCTGCTTGGACTCGGCCTTGAGGCCCATGTCCTTGATGGCCGAGGGCGGCGGGCCGATGAAGACCAGGCCGGCGTCGGCGCAGGCCTGCGCGAACTCCTCGTTCTCGCTCAGGAAGCCGTAGCCCGGGTGGATGGCTTCGGCCCCCGTGGCCTTGGCGGCCTCGAGGATGCGCTCCCAGCGCAGGTAGCTGTCCTTGGGCGCGCTGCCGCCGATGTGCACCGACTCGTCGCAGGCCCGCACATGGTTGGCGTTGGCATCGGCGTCGGAGTAGACGGCGACGGTGCGGATGGCGAGGCGGCGGGCGGTGGCGGCCACGCGGCAGGCGATTTCACCGCGGTTGGCGATCAGGATCTTCTTGAACATGGGGGACCTTTGTCGATGTCGAATGGAGGGGTTCAGGCGCGCAGCGCGCCCAGGTCGAGGTGGCGGGCCGCGCTGGCGGCGTCGGGTGCGGCGAGGTGCGGCACCACGCCCAGCAGCGGCGCGTTCAGGTGGCGGCGCAGCGTGTCGAGGTTGCCCTCGAGCGCGCGCATGTCGGGGTCGATGTGGCTGCCGACCCAGCCCGCGAGCACCATGCCGCGCGCGCGGATGGCCTCGGCGCTGAGCAGCGCATGGTTGAGGCAGCCCAGGCGCAGGCCCACGACGAGGACCACGGGCAGGCCCAGCGCGGCGGCCAGGTCGGCGCTGTCGAAGTCCTCGCCCAGCGGCACCCGGAAGCCGCCCACGCCCTCGACCACCACCACGTCGGCCAGCGCGCGCAAGGCCTCGAAGGCCGACAGCAGCGGCGGCAGTTCGACGCGCACGCCCTCGGCGCGCGCGGCCAGGTGCGGCGAGACCGGTTCGCGCAGCAGGTAGGGGCAGCGCAGGGCCAGCGGGGCCTCGACGTTGCCCGCGGCCTGCAGCTGCACCACGTCCTCGTTGCACCAGCCGCCGTCGATCTGCTCGAGGCCCGCGGCCACGGGCTTCATGCCGACCGCGCGCCGGCCCGATGCGGCCAGCGACCACAGCAGCGCGCTGCTCACCAGGGTCTTGCCGACGCCCGTGTCGGTGCCGGTGATGAAGAAACTCATGCGCTCGCCTCCGTCGACAACGCCTGTCCCAGGGCCTCGACCAGGCGCGCGACCTCGTCCGCGGTGTGCGCGGCCGACAGCGCGATGCGCAGCCGCGCCGTGCCCACCGGCACGGTGGGCGGGCGGATCGCGCCCACATGCAGGCCCAGCGCATCGAGCTGCGCCATGAGCTGCATCGCGCGCGCGTTCTCGCCCACGATCAGCGGCTGGATCGCGACCGACGAATCGGCCAGCCGGGCACGCCCGTCGGCCGGCAGCACGGCCTGCACGCCAGCGCGGAACTCGGCGATGCGGGCGCGCAGCAATGCGCGGCGGTGCACGCCCTCCTCGCCCTCGATCAGCGTCAGGCTGGTGAGCAGCGCATGCGCGATGGCGGGCGGCGCGGCCGTGGTGAAGATGTAGGGCCGCGCGCGCTGCACCAGGTAGTCGATCACGGTGCGGTGGGCTGCGACGAAGGCCCCGGCCACGCCGGCCGCCTTGCCCAGCGTGCCGATCAGCACCAGCCGCTCGGCGCGCAGGCCCAGGGCCTCGACCACGCCGCGCCCGGTCGCGCCCAGCACGCCGAAGCCGTGCGCATCGTCGAGCACCAGCCAGGCGTCGTGGCGCTCGGCCAGCGCCAGCAGCTCGGCCACGGGCGCGATGCGGCCGTCCATGCTGAACACCGCATCGCTCACGATCAGCTTGACCGGCGCGTCGCTGGCCGCGAGCTGCGCCTCGAGGGCCTGCAGGTCGCAATGCGGGTAGACCACCACGCGCGCCTTGGCCAGCCGCGCGCCGTCGATCAGCGACGCATGGTTGAGCGCCTCGGAGAAGATCACCGCCTCGGCGCCGCCCAGCGCGGACAGCACCGCGAGGTTGGCCATGTAGCCGGTGCAGAAGAACAGGCTCTGCGCTTCGGGGATGTGGGGCGCCATCCATTCGGCGAGCCGCTCCTCGAGCTGCGCATGCGCGCGCGAGTGGCCGAGGATCAGGTGCGAACCGCCGCTGCCCGCGCCGTAGCGCGCCGCGCCTTCGGCCAGCGCCGCGGCGATCGCCGGGTGCGCGGCCAGGCCCAGGTAGTCGTTGCTGCTGAAGGCCAGCAGCTCGCGCGGCGCCGCGCGGCCTGCCTGGGTCAGCACCTGCGCGGGCGCGCAGGGCGTCTCGGCGATCTGCCGGCGGCGGCGCAGGGCCTGCGCGTCGAGCGCGGCCATCTGCTGCTGCAGGCCGTCAAGCAAGCGCGACATTGCGGCCTCCTTCCCTGGCATGCGGTGCGATCGCGTCCAGCACGGCGACGGTGCCCGCGACCAGGTGGTCGATCTCGTCATCGCCGATCACGTAGGGCGGCATCAGGTACACGGTGGCGCCGATGGGCCGCATCAGCAGGCCCTGGTCGCGCGCCGCCAGATGGAAGCGCTCGGCGAAGCGTTCGCCCGGCGCGCTCACGTCGAAGGCGGTGATCATGCCGCGCTGGCGCAGGTGCGTGACCGCACGCGTGCCCAGCGCGTCGCGCAGCGTGTGCAGGATGCGCGCCGCGCGCGGGCGGTTGCGCTCCAGCACCTGCTCGCGCTCGAACAGGTCGAGCGTGGCCAGCGCCGCGCGGCAGGCCAGCGGATTGCCGGTGTAGGAGTGCGAATGCAGGAAGCTGCGCGCCACGTCGTCGTCGACGAAGCCCTGGTAGATCGCGTCGCGCGTCATCACCAGCGCCAGCGGCAGGTAGCCGCCGCTGATGCCCTTCGACAGGCACAGGAAGTCGGGCCAGATGCCGGCCTGCTCGCAGGCGAAGAAGCTGCCGGTGCGCCCGCAGCCGACCGCGATCTCGTCGGCGATCAGGTGCACCTCGTAGCGATCGCACAGCGCGCGCACCCGGCGCAGGTAGTCGGGGTCGTGCATCGCCATGCCGGCGGCGCACTGCACCAGCGGCTCGACGATCAGTGCGGCGATGCTGTGGTGCTCCGCGGCCAGCAGGGCCTCGAGCGCATCGGCCGCGCGCCGCGCCACGGCGGCGGCGTCCTCGCCGTCCTGTGCCAGACGCGCGTCGGGCGAGGGCACCAGGTGCGCCTCGCCCAGCAGCGGCGCGTAGGCGTCGCGGAACACCGCCACGTCGGTCACGTGCAACGCGCCCAGCGTCTCGCCGTGGTAGCCCTGGCGCAGCGCCACGAAGCGCCGCTTGTCGGCGCGGCCCGCGTTGCGCCAGGCGTGGAAGCTCATCTTCAGCGCGATCTCGACCGCCGAAGCGCCGTCGGAGGCATAGAAGCAGTGGCCCAGCACGCCCCCGGTCAGCGCGCCCAGGCGCTCGGACAGTTCGACCGCGGGCGCATGGGTGCAGCCGGCCAGCATCACGTGCGGCAGCGCATCGAGCTGGTCCTTGAGCGCGGCGTTGATGAAGGGATGGGCGTGGCCGAACAGGTTGACCCACCAGGAACTGGTGGCGTCGAGGTAGCGGCGGCCGTCGTGGTCGACCAGCCAGACACCCTCGCCGCGCGCGATCGGCAGCGGCGGCACCGCCTCGAGGCGGATGCTCTGGGTGCAGGGGTGCCAGACATGGCGTCGGCTGCGCGCCTGCCAGTCGGCGTTGCGGGAGGAATCTGCGGGTGTCAGGGGAAGCTCCAGGTCGCGCGGGATCAGGCAGGGCCGTCGTCGCTGCGTTGACGGCGGAACGCGGGCGCCACGCCGGGGTCGGGCCGGCCGCTGAAGATGCGGGTCACGCGGCCCAGCAGCGCCTTGAGGAAACGCCAGCTCTTGCGGATGAGCCACACGCTCAGCGCCAGCACCAGCACGAACAGCACGAGGAAGACGACCGGATGCGCGAGCGCGAGCCAGAGCCCGGCCGGCACCGCCGTGTCCTCGACCAGCGAAGCGCCGACGTTGGAAAAAGGCTCGGGCGAGGTGTTGATGGCCGCGCGGGTGGTGGCCTTGGCCGCGTGCGCGGTGGCCGCGAAGCCGCCGCCCAGCAGCGCGGCGACCAGCGCCATCAGCGCATGGTCGGCACCGAACACCCCGGCCGCGAGCGCGGCGCCCGCGGGAATGCGGATCACCGTGTGGACCATGTCCCAGAGCGAATCGAGCCCGGGAATCTTGTCGGCGAAGAACTCGACGAAGACCATGAAGCCGCTCACAGCCAGCACCACCGGATGCGCGAGCAGGTGCAGGCCGCTGGGCAGCGGCACCCAGCCCATGTAGCCGACCAGCCCGGCCAGCAGCACCACCAGGTACAGGCGGATGCCGCTGGCCCAGCCGATGGCGGCGGCCAGGGCGAGCAGCTGGGGCAGGTCGAGTTCGGGCATGTCAGGCCAGCCAGGCGGGCTTGCGCTTCTGCAGGAAGGCCTGGACGCCCTCGCGCCCTTCCTCGCTCGCGCGGATGTCGGCGATGCCCTCGACCGTCTTGGCGATCAGCGCGTCGTCGATCTCGCGGCCCGTGACATCGGCCAGCAGCATCTTGCAGGCGCGCACGGCCGCGGGGCTGGCGCCGGTCAGGGCCTTGAGCAGTTCGTCGACCTTGGCGTCGAGCGCATCGGCCGCCACCACTTCGTGCACGAAGCCGATGCGGTGCGCCTCGGCCGCGCCGAAGCGTTCGGCCGTGAGGAAGTAGCGCTGGGATGCACGTGCGCCCATGGCGCGGATCACGTAGGGGCTGATGGTCGCGGGCACCAGGCCGATCTTCACTTCGCTGAGGGAGTACCAGGCCGCATCCACGCTCACCGCCATGTCGCAGGCCGCGACCAGGCCCATGCCGCCCGCGTACACGTCGCCCTGCACGCGCGCGATGGTGGGCTTGGGGCACTCGGCGATGGTGCGCAGCATGTCGGCCAGCTTGCCCGCGTCGGCGAGGTTCTCGTCGCGCGTGTAGTCGGCCATGCGGCGCATCCAGTTCAGGTTGGCACCCGCGCAGAAGGCCGGGCCGTTGGCGCCCAGCACGATGGCCTTGACCTGCGGCGCCGCACCGGCCTCGACGAAGGCCTGCGTGAGCTCGGCGATCACGACGTCGTCGAAGGCGTTGCGCGTGTCGGGCTGGTCGAGCCAGATGCGGGCGACCGGGCCTTCGAGGGTGAGTTTCAGCTTGGTGAAGTCGCTCATGCCCTGCCCCTTACATCCGGAAGATGCCGAACTTCGGCTCGGGGATCGGCGCATTGCGTGCCGCTGCCAGGCCCAGCGCCAGCACGCGGCGCGTGTCGGCCGGATCGATGATGCCGTCGTCCCACAGCCGCGCGGTGGCGTAGTAGGGGTGGCCCTGGTCTTCGTACTGCTGGCGGATCGGCGCCTTGAAGGCTTCTTCTTCGTCGGCGCTCCACTGGCCGCCCTTGCCCTCGATGCCGTCGCGCTTGACCGTGGCCAGCACGCTCGCGGCCTGCTCGCCGCCCATCACGCTGATGCGCGCGTTGGGCCACATCCAGAGGAAGCGCGGGCTGTAGGCCCGGCCGCACATGCCGTAGTTGCCGGCGCCGAAGCTGCCGCCGATGATGATGGTGAACTTGGGCACGTTGGCCGTGGCCACGGCCGTCACCATCTTGGCGCCGTGGCGCGCGATGCCTTCGTTCTCGTACTTGCGCCCGACCATGAAGCCGGTGATGTTCTGCAGGAACACCAGCGGGATCTTGCGCTGGCAGCACAGTTCGATGAAGTGCGCGCCCTTCTGGGCCGACTCGGAAAACAGGATGCCGTTGTTGGCCACGATGCCCACGGGCATGCCCTCGATCTCGGCGAAGCCGCAGACCAGCGTGGCGCCGAAGCGCGACTTGAACTCGTGGAACTCGCTGCCGTCGACGATGCGCGCGATGATCTCGCGCACGTCGAAGGGCTTGCGCGTGTCGGTGGGGATCACGCCGTACAGCTCCTCGCGCGGGAACTCCGGCGCGCGCACGTCGGGGTGCGGCGCTTCGGTCGCGTCCTTGCGGTTGATGTTGGCGATGGCCGAACGCGCAAGCGAGAGCGCGTGCAGGTCGTTCTGCGCCAGGTGGTCGGCCACGCCCGACAGCCGCGTGTGCACGTCGCCGCCGCCCAGATCCTCGGCCGTCACGACCTCGCCGGTCGCGGCCTTCACCAGCGGCGGGCCGCCCAGGAAGATGGTGCCCTGGTTCTTCACGATGATCGATTCGTCGCTCATCGCCGGCACGTAGGCGCCGCCCGCCGTGCACGAGCCCATGACCACCGCGATCTGCGCGATGCCCTGCGCGCTCATGTTGGCCTGGTTGTAGAAGATGCGGCCGAAGTGGTCGCGGTCGGGGAAGACCTCGTCCTGGTTGGGCAGGTTGGCGCCACCGGAGTCGACCAGGTAGATGCAGGGCAGGCGGTTCTGCTCGGCGATCTCCTGCGCGCGCAGGTGCTTCTTCACCGTCAGCGGGTAGTAGGTGCCGCCCTTCACGGTGGCGTCGTTGCACACGATCATGCAGTCGACGCCGCTCACGCGGCCGATGCCGGCGATCAGGCCCGCGCCAGGTGCCGATTCGGCGCCCTTGGCGTCGAGGTACATGCCGTAGGCCGCGAGCGGCGCGATCTCGAGGAAGGGCGTGCCCGGGTCCAGCAGCTCGGCCACGCGGTCGCGCGGCAGCAGCTTGCCGCGCGCGACGTGCTTGGCGCGCGCGGCCTCGCCGCCGCCGGCCTCGACCTTGGCGAACTGCGCATGCAGGTCGTCGACCAGTGCGCGCATCGCGGCGGCGTTGGCCTGGAAGTCTGCGCTGCGCGCATTCAGTTTGGTTTCGAGTTTGCTCATGGGTTATCCAATTCGGGAGCGGACTTCCGAACGCGGAAGGAAGACAAAAGTGGCGCAGAAGTCGCAGAAGAAATCCTTCAAGTTTGGTTTTCCTTTTGCGACCTCTGCGAAACCTTCGCGGCCTCTGCGTTCGGCTGTCCGGGTTGGCTTCATGCCGTCTTCGCTTCTTCCAGCCCCAGTCGGGCCTTCATCTCGTCACGGATCTTGAATTTCTGAATCTTGCCGGTCACCGTCATCGGGAACTCGGTCACGAACTGGATGTACCTGGGCACCTTGTAGTGCGCGATCTGTCCCTTGCAGAAATCGCGGACCTCGTCTTCGGTGGCCGTCTGGCCGGGCTTGACGATGATCCAGGCGCAGAGCTCCTCGCCGTAGCGCTTGTCGGGCAGGCCGACCACCTGCACGTCCTGCACCTTGGGATGGCGGTAGAGGAACTCCTCGATCTCGCGCGGGTAGATGTTCTCGCCGCCGCGGATCACCAGGTCCTTGATGCGGCCGACGATGTTGACGTAGCCCTCGGCGTCCATCACCGCCAGGTCGCCGGTGTGCATCCAGCCCTCGGCGTCGATGGCTTCGCGGGTCTTTTCCTCGTCCTGCCAGTAGCCGTGCATCACCGAGTAGCCGCGCGTGAGGAACTCGCCCGACTGGCCGCGCGCCACGGTGGCGCCGGTCTCGGGGTCGACGATCTTGATTTCGAGGTGCGGCTGCACCGTGCCCACGGTCGACACGCGCTTGTCCTGCGGCGTGTCGGTGCTGCTCTGGCAGCTCACCGGCGAGGTCTCGGTCATGCCGTAGGCGATGGTGATCTCGCCCAGGTGCATCTGGTCGACCACGCGCTTCATCACCTCGGTCGGGCAAGGCGAGCCGGCCATGATGCCGGTGCGCAGCGTCGAGAGGTCGAATTCCTTGAAGCGCGGATGGTCGAGCTCGGCGATGAACATCGTGGGCACGCCGTGCAGCCCGGTGCAGCGCTCGGCCTGCACCGTCTCGAGCACGGTCAGCGGGTCGAAGCCGTCATTGGGGTAGACGATGGTCGCGCCGTGCGTGATCACCGCCAGGTTGCCCAGCACCATGCCGAAGCAGTGGTAGAGCGGCACCGGGATGCACAACCGGTCTTCCGGCGTGAGCTTCATGCACTCGCCGATGAAGAAGCCGTTGTTCAGGATGTTGCGGTGGGTCAGCGTGGCGCCCTTGGGGAAGCCCGTCGTGCCGCTGGTGAACTGCAGGTTGATCGGGTCGGTGGCCTTGAGCGTGGCGCCGATCTGCGCGATGCGCGCGTCCTGCGGATCGCCGCTCGCGAGCAGGGCCGAGAAGCGCTGCATGCCGGGCTGCTCGGCATCGCCGGCCTTGTCGATCCACACCGTGTGCTGCAGCAGCGGCAGCCGCTTCGGGCCCAGCTCGCGCAGCATGCCCAGGTAATCGCTGGTCTTGAACTGCGCCATGGTCACCAGCGCCTTGGCACCGACCTTGTTGAGCGCGTACTCGAGTTCCGAGGTGCGGTAGGCCGGGTTGATGTTGACCAGGATCAGGCCGACCTTGGCGGTCGCGATCTGCAGCAGCACCCAGGGCACGTTGTTGTGCGACCAGATGCCCACGCGGTCGCCAGGCACCAGGCCCAGGTTCAGCAGCGCGCTCGCGAGCCGGTTCGACGCGGTCTGCAGTTCGCGGTAGGTGAAGCGCTGGCCTTCGTGGCGACTGACCAGCGCCTCGCGCTCGGGCTGGCGCTCGACCATGTCGTCGAAGAAGGCGCCGATGGGTTGTTCGATGATGGGGACGTCGGTGGCGCCTCGGGCATAGCTTTCGGTCAGAGTCATGCTTGTCTCCATGTCGAATACAAATTCGGAAACCGGACGCAGAGGACGCGAAGGTTTCGCAGAAGGCGCGAAAGATTCAATCAGAAGATTCGGCTGCTCTTTTGCGTTCTTCGCGAAACCTTTGCGCCCTCTGCGTCCGGAAGTCCGCCTTCAGGCCGTTTCCGAGAACAGCTCGCGCCCGATCAGCATGCGCCGGATCTCGCTGGTGCCCGCGCCGATCTCGTAGAGCTTGGCGTCGCGCCACAGGCGCTCGACCGGGAAGTCCTTGGTGTAGCCCACGCCGCCCAGCGCCTGGATCGCCTCGCCGGCCATCCAGGTGGCCTTCTCGGCCGAGTACAGGATGGCGCCGGCCGCGTCCTTGCGGAAGGTGCGCGCGTGGTCGTTGCGGTCGCAGGCCTTGCCCACCGCGTACACGTAGGCGCGCGTGGCCTGCCAGGTCGAGTACATGTCGGCGATCTTGCCCTGCATCAGCTGGAACTCGCCGATGCTCTGGCCGAATTGCTTGCGCTCGTGCACGAAGGGAATCACCGCGTCCATGCAGGCGGCCATGATGCCCAGCGGACCGCCCGACAGCACCGCGCGCTCGTAGTCGAGGCCGCTCATCAGCACCTTGGCGCCCATGCCTTCGCCGCCCAGCACGTTCTCTTCGGGCACTTCGCAGTTGTCGAAGAACAGCGGGAAGGTGTTGCTGCCGCGCATGCCCAGCTTGTCGAGCTTGGTGCCGGCCGAGAAGCCCTTGAAGCCCTTCTCGACGATGAAGGCCGTCATGCCGCGCGCGCCCATCTCGGGCTCGGTCTTGGCGTAGATCACCAGCGTGTCGGCGTCACCGCCGTTGGTGATCCACATCTTGCTGCCGTTGAGCACATAGCGGTCGCCCTTCTTCTCGGCGCGCAGCTTCATGCTGACCACGTCGGAGCCGGCGTTGGGTTCGCTCATCGCGAGCGCGCCCACATGCTCGCCGCTCACCAGCTTGGGCAGGTACTTCTTCTTCTGCGCTTCGCTGCCGTTGCGGTGGATCTGGTTCACGCACAGGTTGGAGTGCGCGCCGTACGACAGGCCCACCGAGGCCGAGGCGCGCGAGACTTCTTCCATCGCGACCATGTGGGCGAGGTAGCCCAGCTCGGTGCCGCCGTATTCCTCCTTGACCGTCATGCCGTGCAGGCCGAGGTCACCCAGCTTCTTCCACAGGTCGTGCGGGAACAGGTTGTCGCTGTCGATCTGGGCGGCGCGGGGCGTGATCTCGTGGTCCGCGAAATCGGCGATCGCGTCGCGCAGCGCGTCGACGGTGTCGCCGAGGTCGAAGTTCAGGCCGGGAAGGGTCGGGGCGGGCATGGGGCTTGTCTCCTCTAGGGTGCACACGGTGCGCTCGCAGGCACAAGGACGGCTGCGCGCGCAAAAGCCGCAGCTTACGCCCGCGGGCTTCGCATTTGCCGCCACAATGGTTGCAAATTACGCCACACCTTTTGGTTTCGCGATGCCCTCCCCCGCCTTCCTCAAACCCGGCCGCGCGGCCACGCCCATGGCCTTCGTGCGAGCGATCGTGCAGGGCTATACGCACTACGGCGTGGACCCGGCGGCCGCCCTGGCGCAGGCACAGATCGCGCCGCAAGAGCTGGCCCGCGAAGGCGCCCGCGTCACGGCCGCGCAGTTCGAGGCGCTCAATGCCCACGCGATGCAGGAACTGGACGACGAGGCATTGGGCTGGTTCTCGCGCCGGCTGCCCTGGGGCAGCCACGGCATGCTGTGCCGGGCCTCGCTGAGCTCGCCCGACCTGGGCGTGGCCATCAAGCGCTGGTGCCGGCACCACCGGCTGCTGACCGAAGACATCACGCTGGCCCTGCGGGTGGCCGACGGCATCGCGACGGTGGCGGTCACAGAGCACCGCGCGCTCGATCCGGCCTTGCGCGAGTTCTGCCTGGTCTCGACCTTGCGCTTCCTGCACGGCTATGCCTGCTGGGCCATCGATTCGCGCATCTCGCTGCGCGCCGCCAGCTTTCCTTTTGCGCCCCCGCCGCACCGCGACGCCTACCCGCTGATGTTCAGCGGTGAACTGCATTTCGATGCGGCGCGCGCCAGCTACAGCTTCGACGAGCGTTATCTCGCGCTGCCGATGCAGCGCGACGAGCCGGCGCTGCGCACCATGCTCAAGCGCGCGCTGCCGCTCACCGTGCTGCAGTACCGGCGCGACCGGCTGCTGGGCCAGCGCGTGCGCGAGCTGCTGAGCGCGCGCGCGGGCGGCCCGGGCACCGGCGAGGCGCTGGCCGCGGAACTGCACCTGTCGAGCCGCACGCTGCACCGCCAACTCAGCGAGGAAGGCACCTCGCTGCAGGCGCTCAAGGACGAGGTGCGGCGCGAGCAGGCCATCGACCAGCTGCGGCGCACCACGCGGCCGATCAAGCAGATCGCGCTGGCCGTGGGCTTTCGCAACGAGAAGAGTTTTTCGCGCGCCTTCCGCGGCTGGACCGGGGTGGCGCCGGGGGCGTTCCGGCAGGGAGCGTCTTGACAGCCAATGAACACGCGTCGTCCATCCCTGCTGCAGGGACGGGACGGATGCCGTCGCGGCACCCTGCCTAATATCCTTCGCCTGCAGGCGGCCACTGGCGCGCTGTATGCAGCACCCGCAGCACCTGCACCTGATCGGCCTTGATGGCGTAGATCAGGACATAGCTTCGGTGCGCAACCAGCTCTCGGGTTTCCGGCACACGGCCTCGTTTTCCCATCTCCGGGACATGGACCAGGCGCGCGGCCTTTGCCGAAAAAAGCTCGTCGATGGCCAGTGCCGCTCGGGGGTCGTCGCTTGCAATGTGCTCACGGATCGCGCGTCGATCTTCCTGTGCCAGCCGTGTCCAAACCAGTTTCACGCCTTGGGAGCGCGAACGAGCCCGCGCCGCGTCTCGGCTCGCCAAGCGGCCGCCTCGGCTTCGACCTCCTCTGCCGACACCAGATCACCTGCATTGGCGGCGTCCAGGCCGGCCTGCACCTGTTGTCGAAGCCAGGTGTCATGCGCCGTCGCATCGTTCTGGCGTTGGACGAAGTCCCGCATGAAGTCGCGCAGAAGCTGCGCCCCGGTGCGGTCGTTGGCCTTGGCGGCGCTGGAGAACTCCGCCTTCAAAGTCTCTTCGACCCGGAACGTGAAAGTGGATTCGCTCATGCCACCAAGCTCCTTGTGTTACAGGGAAAGTGCATCGTAGCACTTCACATGGCGCCACGCCGACCACGTCGGCGGGGTGCCGACTGTGATCCGTCCACGATGCCCCGGCCGCTAACGCGCCGCCATCCGCACCAGCCGCGCCGCCTCTTCGGCGCGCGCATCGTCGACCTCGCGCAGCACGTTGCCCAGGTCGACCGGCCCGGTCGCATGCGCGAAGCGGCCGGTGAGCGGGGTGCCCGGATCGAGTTCGCCGCTTTCGTACAGCGCCCAGATCTCGTCGCCGCAATGGGTCTGCAGCAGCTCGGGCGCGAACTGGCCGAAGAAGTTCTTCAGGTTGGCGACGTCGCGCAGCAGCATGCGCTTGGCGTGGTTGTTGCCCGCCGCGTCCACGGCCTGCGGCAGGTCGATGATGACCGGCCCGTCGGCCGCCAGCAGCACGTTGAATTCCGACAGGTCGCCGTGCACCACGCCCGCGCACAGCATGCGCACCACCTCGACCAGCAGGCTCGCGTGGTGGCGCAGCGCGTCCTCGGGCGTGAACACCACGTCGTTGAGGCGCGGGGCGGCATCGCCCTCGGCGTCGGTCACCAGCTCCATCAGCAGCACGCCGTCGCAGAAGTTGTAGGGCTCGGGCACGCGCACGCCGGCCGCGGCCAGCCGGTAGAGCGCGTCGACCTCGGCGCTCTGCCAGGCGGCCTCGGTGGCCTGGCGACCGAACTTGGTGCCCTTGGCCATCGCGCGCTGCAGCCGGGTGTTCTTGACCTTGCGGTTCTCGGTGTAGTCGACGGCCTGGCGGAAGCTGCGGTTCGTCGCTTCCTTGTAGATCTTGGCGCAGCGCGTCTCGTCGCCGCAGCGCACCACGTAGACCATGGCTTCCTTGCCGCTCATCAGCTGTCGCACCACGGTGTCGATCAGACCTTCGTCGACCAGCGACTGCAATCGGGGGGGTGCTTTCATGCAGGCATTCTGCGCTGACGTGCGGCGGCCCCTTCATCCCGCCGCCGCTGGCAGCCGCCGCAAGCCGCCGACCGGCGAGCCCAGGATCAGCAGCGCCTGCACTCCGAAGCCCGCCAGCGCGAGCCACAGGCAGGCGGCCTCGCCCCAGCCCGCGCCGACCAGGCCGCCCAGCGCGGCGCCGACCGGGCGGGCGCCGGTGTTGACCGTGAGGAACAGCGCGCCCACGCGCCCCAGCATTGCGGCCGGCGTGAGGCTTTGGCGCAGCGTGGTCGAGGTGATGGTCCAGACGATCGGACCGGCGCCGAACAGGAAGAAGGCCGATGCCGCAAGCACGCCGCTGGGCACAAAAAGCGTGGCGACCATGGCCGCGGCGGCCAGCACCGACACCAGCGGGCCGAGCTGGATCGCGCGACCGAAGGGCAGGGCCGCCACCACGCGTGGCGCCAGCAGCGCGCCCACCACCATGCCGGCGCCGAAGGCGCCGAGCGTGACCCCGACGGCGCCCGCGCCCAGGCCTAGCACGCGGACCGCATAGGGCACGTACGCGGCCTGCAGCACGAACCAGGCGATGTTCCAGGCCGCGCCGGTCAGCAGCATCGGGCGCAGCAGTGGGTCGCGCCAGACGAAGGAGGCGCCGTCCTGCACTTCGCGCAGCGGATGGCGCGGTGGCCGCGCGGGACGCGCCGGCTCGACCAGCCGGAGCAACAGCGCCACCGCCGCCAGCGACAGCACCGCCGCCAGTACGAACGCCGCCGGTGCGCCGGCCCAGGCCACCAGGGCGCCGCCCAGTGCGGGCCCGCCCGCGAAGGCCGCGCTGCGCGCCAGCTCGAGCCGTCCGTTGGCACGCGCCAATGCGTCACGCGGCACCAGGGCCGGCACCAGCGCGGGCGCCGCGACGCTGAAGGCCACCGTGCCCACCGCCCCCAGAAAACCCAGCAGCGCCAGACCTTCGACCGACAACCGATCCCGCAGCACGGCCGCGAGCAAGGCCAGCAGCGACAGCGCGCGCAACACCTCGCCGGCCACCATGAGCCGCCGCCGGGGCAGGCGGTCGGCCATCCAGCCCAGGGGCAGCGACAGGATCAGGAAGGGCAGGGTCTGCAGCGCCGCGAGCAGCCCGATCTCGCCCGGGCCGGCGCCGAGCATCAGCACCGCCACCAGGGGCGCGGCCGCGAGGCTCAGTTGCTCGGCCGATTGCGCCGCCAGGTTGGCGCCGGTCAGCGCGGCGAAGGAACGGGGCAGCGGGGCGTGCATGGCGGGGCGCGGAAATGGCGAGGCACCGAGCATCGGCGACGGCGCCCCGCGGCGCTGGCCGTTTGCGGACATGCGAGCAACCGCCCGGTCAGCGCGCCCCGTCCCTGGGCAGCACCTGGCAGACCGCGTCGGAGGGCCGCAGCGCACAGTAGTTGCGGTACATGCCCCAGTCGAGCGCCACGCCCTCGAGCAGCGGGTAGCGCGGATGGCCCGGCGCGAAGCGCGAGACCACGATGCGCACCCGGCCCTCGGGATAGAAATGCGCCTGCAGGGTGCCGCGCGCGTGGCCCCGGTATTCCTCCACCGGCACCGTGAGGATCCTTCGCGCCGGTGGGCTCGCCGTGCCGTGGCCGAACTCGACCGTTGCCGTGAGACCGGGCCGCCATTCGATCGGGAGGTTCACGCAGCAGACGATCCTGCCCGGCTCGCCGTCGGCGTCGGGCATCGCGCCCATGACACCGTCGACCTTGAAATACCGCACGGGATCGTCGGCCTCGTCGTGCATGTAGCCCCGCACGCCCAGCTGCACCGTCCTGCCGCCACAGGCCGCCATCAGCGACAGCAGCAGGCCGGCCGCGGCCGCGCAGGCGCCCCGCGCACAGCCATGCCCCACGGCATTCCACTTGCCTTCGTTCATCATTCTTCTCTCCCTTTGGCGACGCTGCTGCCGGTGACACGGCGCGTCGTCCAGGCAGTCTAACGAGCCCGCACAGCCCCGGCCGAGACGCTGGCGCCGTCGGCCCGGCCGCCGATCCACAGCCAGGCGCTCAGCGCGCTCAGCCAGGCCAGCGCCGCGCCCAGGCCCATCACCCAGCGGAAGCCCGCGACGAAGGCCTGCTGCACCGCCGCCGTGACGGCTTGCGCCGCGGCCGCATCGAGGCCCGGCGGCGGCGCGGCCGCGGCGAGCCGGCTGCGCTGGCCCGCCAGATGGGCCGCGAGTTCGGGCGATGCGTGCATCTCGCGCAGCGCGCCCGCCAGGCTGGCATCGAAGGCGCCGGCCATCACCAGGCCGAACACCGCCACCGCCAGCACCGCGGCCGTGCGCGACACCGCGTTGTTCACGCCCGAGGCGATGCCCGCCTGCTCGGGCCCGACCGCGTTCATCACGGTGGTGGTGAGCGGCGCCACGGTGATCGTCATGCCGATGCCCAGCACCACCACCGCGGGGAAGAAAGCCGTCCAGTAGTTCGCCTGCGTGCCGGGCACGGTGAACAGCGCGAAGCCCAGGCCCGCGATCACCGGCCCGACCACCAGCGGCAGCCGCGGGCCGAAGCGGTCGACCAGTTTCCCGGCCTGGCGCGAGAAGGCGAACATGATCAGGATGAAGGGCAGCAGCGCCGCGCCCGCCACCGTGGCCGAGTAGCCCTGCACCTGGATCAGGTTGAGCGGGAAGAAGTAGAGGCTGCCGCCCAGCGCCGCGTAGAGCAGCAGCGTGAGCAGGTTGGCGCCGCCGAAGTTGCGGCGCCGGAACAGCGCCAGCGGCAGCATCGGTTCGCGCGTGCGCGCCTCCACCACCACGAAGGCCACGCTGGCGGCGAGGCCCAGCACCAACGCGGCGATCACGGCCGGCGCGCGCCATTGCTGCACCGGCGCCTCGATGAACGCGTAGACGATGCCGCCAAGGCCCAGCGTCGCGAGCACCGCACCCGCGATGTCGAGCCGGCCGGCTGCCGGGTTGCGGCTCTCGGGCACGCGGCGCCACACGACCCACAGCACCACCGCGGCCAGCGGCACGTTGATCAAAAAAGCCCAGGTCCACGAATACTGGTCGACCAGCCAGCCGCCGATGACCGGACCGATGGCCGCGGTGATGCCGCTCGCGCCCGACCAGGTGCCGATCGCCTTGCCGCGCTCGCCCTCGGGGAAGGACGCGCTGATCAGCGCCAGGCTGCCCGGCACCAGCAAGGCCGCGCCGATGCCCTGCAGCGCGCGCGCCGCGATCAGTTGCTGCACCGTGGCCGACAGCGCGCAGGCCGCCGAGGCGAGCGCGAACAGCGCCACGCCGATGGCGAAGATCCGGCGCCGGCCGAAGCGGTCGCCCAGCGAGCCGCCCACCAACAGCAGCGCCGCGAGGAACAGCGCATAAGACTCGACCACCCATTGGGCCTGGAAGGCATCGGCGTGCAGGTCGCGCTGGATCGCGGGCAGCGCCACGTTGACCACCGTGCCATCGATGAAGGCCATGCTGGAGCCAAGGATGGCGGCGAGCAGGATGCCGCGCTTGGCCGCCGCGGAGCACGGCGCGGCGACCACGCCGCTGTGGATGACGGCGTCGTCACAAGGGGGTTTGCCGATCTGGGTCATGGCGCTCCTGCCGCGCCGGGAATGGCGCCTGCGCACTGTGGTGCGAAAGCGCCCCGGACGTCAATCGGCGTCGGGGGGCGGGGCCGGGCGTCAGCCGACCGTGGCCGCCCGTGCCGGCACGCCCTGCCCTTCAGCCGCCCGAACCTGTGCGGCCAGTGCGCGCACGAAGCCCTCGCGTTGCTGCAGCCGCTGCCAGTAGGCGGCGACGTTGGCCGGGAAGCGATCTTCCAGTGCCAGATGGCTGGCCAGCATCAGCGCATAGCCCACCGACACGTCGGCCGCGGTGAATCGATCGGCGCAGAGCCAGTCGTGGCCCGCCAGTGCCGCATCGATGCCGCGCAGCCGCGCGAGGAACCACTTGGTGTAGTCCTCCGCGGCCTGGGGCAGGCGGCGTTCGGCCGGCTCGAAGCGACCGTAGCGCAGCACCAGCGTCTGGGGAAAGGTCAGCGTGGCCTCGCCGTGGTGCAGCCAGTTGAGCCACATGCCGTAGGCCGGTTCGTCGCGCCGCACCGCCAGGCCGGTGCGGCCCTGTGGATCGCAGCGTTCGGCCAGGTACTGGCACATGGCGGCCGACTCGGTCATGCGCGTGTCGCCATCGACCAGCAGCGGCACGGTGCCCAGCGGATTGAGTTCGAGAAAGGAACGGGCCAGCGCGCGCGGCGGGAAGGGCAGCATGCGCAATTCGTACTCGGCGCCCAGCTCTTCGAGCATCCAGAGCGGACGGAAGGAACGGGCGCTGACGCAGTGGTGCAGAACGATCATGCGCCGAGCCTACCGAAGCGAGGCGCGCGCGGACAGGGGCACATTCCCAGGGCCGTTCGGCCGCGGCGTGCTCAGTCCGCCGTGATCTTGCCGAACGCCGCCACCTTCTTCCACTTGGCGATGTCGGCCGTGATCAGCGCGGTGAAGGCTTCCGGCGTGTCCTCGACCACCAGCGCGCCGGTGGCGGCATAGCGGTCCTTCACCGACTGCGTGCGCAGCGCGCGGATCACCGCGCCGTGCAGCGTCTTGAGCACCTCGGGCGGCAGGCCGGCCGGGGCCAGCACGCCGTTCCAGAAGCCTTCGTTGAAGGTCTTGAGGCCGGTCTCGACAAAGGTCGGCACGTCGGGCAGTTCGCCCGCGCGCTGCGGCGCGGCCACGGCCATCGGGATCAGCGTGCCGGCCTTGATGTGCGGGTACGAGGAGGCCAGCGTGTCGAAGATCATCTGCACCTGGCCGCCGACCACGTCGTTGAGGGCCGGGCCGGTGCCGCGGTAGGGCACGTGCACGATGCGCAGGCCGCTCAGCGACTTGTAGTACTCCATCGCCATGTGCGTGGCGCCGCCGTTGCCCGAGGAGGCATACGAGAACTTGCCCGGCGACTCCTTGGCCAGCTTGTAGAACTCGGCATAGCTCCTGGCAGGGAAGCTGGCGGTCACGCTCAGCACGCCGGGCACGGTGACGATGCGGGTGATGGGCGTGAAGCTCTTGACGCCGTCGAAGGGCAGGTTCTTGTAGACCGCCGAGTTGGTGCCGTTGGTGCTCGAGGTGCCCAGCAGCAGCGTGTAGCCGTCGGGCTTGGCGTCGGCCACGAAGCGCGCGCCGATGGTGCCGCCCGCGCCGCCCTTGTTCTCCACCACCACCGGCTGGCCCAGTTCCTTGCCCAGCGCCTCGGCCAGGATCCGGCCCGTGATGTCCGAAGTGCCACCCGGCGGGAAGGGCACGATGAGCTTCACCGGCTTGTCGGGGAAGGCGCCCTGGGCGAAGGCGGCGCCGCCGAGGCCCAGCAGGGCGGCGGCGAAGGCGGTGGCGAGGACGAGGGGTTGGCGTCGGTTCATGGTTTGTCTCCTGGATCTCTTTGTTCGAAAGGGCTCAACGCCCGGCACAGCTTTTTCCGCCATCGACGGGAATGCACACGCCCGTGATGTAGTCCGCCTCGTCCGAGGCCAGGAACAGCGAGGCATAGGCCACGTCCCAGGCATCGCCCATGCGGCCCATGGGGCTGGCGGCATTGCGCGTCCTGATCATTTCCTCGGTGCTCGCGAAGCGGCCCGCGATCTGCGTGTGGATCAGCGGCGTGTTCATCACGCCCGGCAGCACCGCGTTGGCGCGGATGCCCTGCGGCGCGTACTGCACCGCCAGCGCGCGCGTCAGGTGGTTGAGCCCGGCCTTGGCCGCGTAGTACGGCATGTAGGGGTAGCTGTTGACCTGCATCGAGGCCAGCGAGGAGATGTTGACGATCGCGCCGCGCCGCTGCGCCAGCATCAGCGGGATCACGTGCTTGCAGGTGAGGAACACGCCCGTGAGGTTGGTGTCGATCACCTGGCGCCAGTCGTCCTCGCTCATCTCGACCACGCTGCCCATGCGCGTGATGCCGACGTTGTTGTGCAGGATGTCGACCGTGCCGAAGCGCGCCTGCACCTGCGCCACCACCGCGGCCACCTGCTCGGACACGGTGACGTCGGCCACGTAGGCCTCGCAGTCGAAGCCCTCGGCGCGGATCACGTCGCGCGTGGCCTCGGCAGCCGCGCGGTCGATGTCGACCGCCGCCACGCGCGCGCCTTCGCGGGCGTAGACCGCGGCCGCGGCCTTGCCGTTGCCCCAGCCCGGGCCCGAGGAGCCGGCGCCGAAGACCAGCGCGATCTTGCCGGCGACGCGCTGGCGGCCGGCGGGCGGCGTGGCACTGGCGTGGATGTCGTTGGGGGTCATGGAAGAGGTGCTCATGGAATGGCGCCGCACATCAGCACGGCGAAGTCGCGCGCCCGCATGCCGGCCCACGCGCCCAGCATCTCGGCCGTGTGGTTGACATGGCTCAGCACGCCGGTGGCATAGGCCGAGTGCGCGTCGCCGATGCGCGCGCTCATCGCGGCCACGGTCGCGCCCGCGATGCCGCGCACATCGAGCGCCGGCAGGCGCGACAGGCCGGCCTCGTCGGCGCCGATGCCCGCGTCGTTGTAGAGCGCGGCGAACACGTCGACCTTGATCGCGGTCTCGGGCCGGCCGCCCAGCAGGCCGCCGTGCGAGCCGGTGAAGGCCACCGCGCCGGCGTCGCCGGGCTGCACCAGCGACACCGAATCGATCAGCACCAGCGGGCGCAGCGCACCGGCCAGCGCGACGGTCTCGCGCGCCTCGGCCGGCAGCGGGCCGGGGAAGACCGGCGCCAGCGCCGCCGCCTGCATGCGCTCGGCCGCCTCGCGCGTCGGCATGCCGGGCTGCACGCCGAGCCGCGTGGCCGCGGCATTGGCGCGCGAGACCAGGCCGCGCGCCGCATGGTCGGCGCCGTCGCCGATGCGCGCGCTGCGGTGGTCGACCACCGCGCAGGGCACGCCGAAGTGGTCGCAGTACGCCAGGCCGCCGAGGCCGGCCTGGTCGAGGCCGATGCCCGCGTCGTTGAGCAGCAGGCCGACGATGCCGCCGGCCAATGCCATGTGGGCCGCGATCACGCCGCCGTGCGAGGCCGCGATCGCGACCGCACCGTGCGCCTCGGGTCCGAATTTGGTGACCGAGTCGAGCACCAGGATGCCGGGCCGTGCCATGGTGCCGCTCAAGGCCGGGCCTTGTTGTGGCCTTCGCCCTCGCCCTGGTACGGCACCGCGTGGTCGACCAGGTCCCAGATGAAGCGACCCGTGGGCACGCGCTGCTCTTCGGCGATGTGCGCCACCAGGCCGGCGGCGCGCGAGATCACCGCGAAGCCGCGCATCAGCGCGGGCGGGATGCCGAGCTCGCCCAGCAGCGTGCCGACCGCGCCGGTGGCGTTGATCGTGATGTGCTTGCCGTAGGCGAGGTCGACCTCCGTCGACAGCGCGGCGATCGCCTTCAGGTAGTCGCCCTTGAATTCGGGGTGTTCTCGACCGATGGCCAGCAGCCGGGCGGCGCGCGGGTCGTCGGGCTTGTGCAGGTGCTGGCCGAAGCCGGGCAGCGGCTTGCGCTCGCGCTGGTGGCGCTGCGCCACCTCGCGCGCCGCGGCTTCGATGCCTTCGGGCGCGTCGATGATCTGCTTCAGCAGCACGGCGCAGTTCTCGACCGTGCCGATGAACTGGCTGCCCACGGCCAGCAGGCCCGCGGCCACGCCGCTCTGGATGTTCTCGGGCGAGCTCATGTAGACCAGCCGCGTGGCGATGGCGCTGGGCGTGAGCCCGTGCTCCATGATCGCGATCAGCGCGGCATCGACCACCCGCAGGTCGTGCGCGCTGGCCTCGCGGCCCATGATCTGCGAGAACATGACTTCGGTGAAGGTCTTCTTGCCGAGGATGTCCTCGACCAGGTTCTCGTTGCGGTAGTGGATCGAGGTCTGCGAGTGCGTGCAGAGCTCGGTGTACGGCGTGTTTTTTGCCTGGGTCATGCGGCGGTCTCCTGGCGGTTGAGCTTGCGGTGCACCTCGGCCTTGATCGTCGGCTTGTGCACCTTGCCCGCCACGCTGCGCGGCAGGTCGTCGTAGAAATGGATGGCCTTGGGCGTCTTGACGGAACCCAGCTCGGGCTTGGCGAAGGCGATGAGTTCCTGTTCGCTCAACGTGGCGCCGGGCTTGAGCTGCACGGCCGCGTGCACCGCCTCGCCCCACTTGTCGTCCTCGATGCCGAACACTGCCGACTCGTGCACCGCGGGATGCTGGTCGAGCACGCTCTCGACGTCGATCGGGTAGACGTTGAAGCCACCGGTGATCACCACCTCGCGCAGCCGGTCCTTGAGGTAGAGGTAGCCCCGCGCATCGACGTAGCCGCGGTCGCCGGTGTGCAGCCAGCCGTCGACCAGGGTCTCGGCGCTCTTCTCCGGCATCTTCCAGTAGCCGGCCATTACCAGGTCGCCGCGCACCACGATCTCGCCGACCTCGCCCACCGGCAGCAACGCGCCCTGCGGGTCCATGATGGCCATGTCGGTCAGGAGGCCCTGGCGGCCGACCGAACGCCAGTTGCGCTCGTCGGCGAAGTCCTCGGCACGCATCACGCTCACCACCTGCGGCGCCTCGGTCTGGCCGTAGGTGGTCTCCAGCACCGGGCCGAAGAAGGCGCGCATGCGGCCGATCTTCTCGGGCGGCATCGGCGCGCCACCGTAGATCAGGTGCCTGAGCGCGGGGAAGTGCTCGTGCGCCGCACCGGCCTCGGCCGCCACCATGTAGAGCAGCGTGGGCGGCATGAAGGTGGTGGTGATGCCCTGCGTGCGAAAGCACTGCAGCAGCGTCGCGGCCTTGGCGTCGGCCGGCAGCACATGGCAGCCGCCCACCGCGAGGATCGGCAGCAGGTAGGTCGAGGTGCCGTGCGTCACCGGCGCGGCCACCAGGTAGCGCTCGTCGGCATCGAAGCCGAAGGCATGGATCTGGTTGACGATGGTCGTGACCCAGGCCCGGTAGGGCTGCATCACGCCCTTGGGTACGCCGGTCGAGCCGCCGGTGAACTTGATGGCCTGCACCTCGTCGCGCGAGCGGCCGTGCGGCCGGGGCGTTTCACCACGGTGGCGATAGAGCAGGTCCTGGAAGCGCGGCTGGCCGGTGGCCGCATCGCCGAGCGCGATCACGGCGCCGACATCTTTGAGGTTCAAGGTGCCCAGGTGCGCGGGCTCGGCGATCACGATCGAGGGCTCGGTGAAGGCCACGATGCGGTCGAGCTCTGCGGCCGGGTTGCGCCAGTTGAGCGGCACCCAGGTCTTGCCCGCGGCCAGCACCGCGAGCAGCGCCACGATGTGCTCGACCGTGTTGCCCGCGCAGATGCCCACGCGCGAACCGGGCGTGGGGTCGAGCGCTTGCAGCGCGGCGGCCGCGGCGTCGACACGCAGGCGCAGCTCGTCGTAGCGCAGCGCGGTGTCGCCGCTTTGCAGTGCGATGCGTTCGGGCAGGAGGCGCGCGGCGCGGTAGAAGAAATCGATGGGATACATGGCGGCTTTGGGTTGAGCGTCATAGTCCGCAATACGGACTTATCGGCCAGCACCTGGAAAGTCTCTCGTCGATCCCTGTGCTTTTGAAGGCACGAAGTATCGCGATGCACTTTCGAAGCACCAACACACAAAGTCCATAATCCGGATTTCCATGTCGTTTCACGGGTAAACCATGAGTACTGTCCAGAGCCTGGACCGCGCGATCGAACTGCTGCGCCTGATCTCCGCCAACTACCGCGAGGGCGAGCGCCTGTCGGACCTGGTGACGGCCAGCGGCCTGGCCCAGCCCACGGTGCACCGGCTGCTCAAGCAATTGGTCGAAGGCGGCCTGGTAATGCAGGACGCCGACCGCCGCTACCGGCTGGGCCACTTCGCCTACGAACTGGGCCTGGCCGCGGCCTCGCACTTCGGGCTGCGCCAGCAGTGCGCGCCCTTCCTCGCGCGCATCTCGCAGGACACCGGCGACTCGGCCTTCCTGGTGGTGCGCAGCGGCGCCGATTCCTTCTGCCTCGACCGGCAGTCGGGCTCGTTCCCGATCCAGGTGCTGACGGTGGAGGTGGGCAAGCGGCGCCCGCTGGGCATCGGCGGCGGCGGGCTCGCGCTGCTGGCCTTCATGCCCGAGGCCGAACTGCCGGCCGTGCTGGCGCGCATCGAGCCGCAGCTCAAGCCCTATGGCGGCCTGACACGCGCGATCCTGCAGAAGCTGGTGGCGCAGGCGCGCCAGCGCGGTTACGCCTCGATCACCAACTACGCGGTGGCCGGCGTGACCAGCATCGGCGTGCCGATCCGCGACCGCACGGGCCAGGTGCTGGGCGCCGTCAGCGTGAGCGCGATCGCCTCGCGCATGGCCGAGCGCGAGGCGATGGTGGTGCGCACCATGCAGCGCGAGGTCGAGGCGCTGCAGGTCGCACTGCAGCAGCCCGCACCGGGCCGCATGCCGGCGAGCTGAGGGCTAGCGGCGGCGCGCCACCAGCCGCTGATCAAGGCAGAGCGCCCCGCCGGCCAGCGCGGCCAGCCCCACGCCCAGCGCGCAGGCCATGCCCCAGCCACCATGGCGCCAGGCCAGCGCCCCCAGCGCGGAGCCGCAGGCGGCACCCGCGAAATAGCTGGTCATGTAGACCGCGTTGATGCGCGACCGCGCCTCGGGCTCGAGCTTGTAGATCACGTTCTGGTTGCTGATGTGCACGCCGGGCAGCGCGATGTCGACCACCAGCATGCCCAGCAGGAAGAAGCCGAGGCTGGCGCCGCCCAGCCACAGGAAGACCCAGCCCAGCGCCAGCAGCAGCACCGACACGGCCGTGACCTGCTGGACCCAGCCGCGGTCGCCCAGCCGGCCGGCCACGCTGGCCATCAGCGCGCCCGCGACGCCCACCAGCCCGACCAGGCCGATCTGCACGTCGTTCATGCCGTGCACCGGGCCCGACAGCATCAGCGCCATGGTGGAGAACAGCACGCTGACCGAGGCGAAGGTCAGCGCGCCGATCAGCGCGCGGCTGCGCAGCCGCGGATGCTTGCGCAGCAGCGTGCCCAGCGAACGCAGCGTGCGCGCATAGCTTTGCGGCACGGGGTTGCGCGAGCTGGGCAGCACGAACCACAGCACCGATGCGACGGCCACCATCAGCACGCCGGCCACACGGTAGACCGTGTTCCATCCGCCCACGGCCGACAGCAGCCCGGCCACGCTGCGCGCCGCGAGGATGCCGGTGAGCAGCCCGCTCATCATCAGCCCCACCGCGCGACCGCTGCGCTGCGGGTCGGACAGGGTGGCGGCCATCGGCACCAGCGTCTGCGCCGCGACCGAGAACAGGCCGGTCATCACCGTGCCCGCGATCAGCAGGCCCAGGCTGGTGGCGAAGCCGCTCATGAACAGGCCGATCGAGGCCAGCAGCATCAGCCCGACCGCGAGGCCGCGCCGCTCGAGCTTGTCGCCCAGCGGCACCAGCAGCAGCAGGCCGCAGGCATAGGCCACCTGCCCCAGCGTGACGGTGAGCGCGGCCGCGGCATCGCTCACGCGCAGGTGGACCGCGATCGAGTGCAGCAGCGGCTGGTTGAAGTAATTGCTGCCCGCGCTCAGGCCGGCGGCCACGGCCATCAGCAGCAGGACGGGGAGGCTCAGCGGGGCGACGGGGGTGCGAGACGAAAGCGAAGCGGAGGACATGCCCTCAGTCTGCCAGGGTCGAGGCAGCGATCGCCTTGACCGCCGTGGCCTCGAACGCGCACAGCATGCCCTCGCGCGCCAGGCAGGGCACCGGGATCAGCGTGCAGGCCGGCGTCGGCAGCTCGCCCCAGACGGTGGCCAGCGTGCGCGCGAGCAGGGCCAGCCGGGCCTCGCTGTGGCCGACCACCAGCACACGCAGGCGCACCACGTGCTGCAGGCCGGCGCCGGCACCGGTCAGCGCCAGGCGCAGGTTCCGCAGCGCCTGGGCGAGCTGGGCCTCGAAGTCCGGCGACAGCGCGCCCGTCGCGTCCTCGCCGCCCTGCTCCGCCAGGTAGATGAAGCGCGCGGGCGCGGTGGCCACCGCCACATGCGAGCCGCCATCGGCGCGCCGGCCGGCCAGGCGCGGCGGGTTGATGAACAGCGGCAGGGCGGCCGGCACATGCAGGGGGAGCGTGAAGAAGGACATGCTGGACAGGGGAGCGAGGAAGAAGGCGCTAGTATCGAATCTCAACTTAACTTGAGGTCAAGCGCTTCGCGCGATCGACCCTCGGAGCGCCATGGCCAATGCCCCCTCTTCCCCACCGGACCCGACCGACCCTGCGCCCGAGCTCAGCGTCGGCGAACTGGCCGCGCGCAGCGGCGTGGCCGTGTCGGCGCTGCATTTCTACGAATCGCGCGGCTTGATCCATGCCGGGCGCAGCGCCGGCAACCAGCGGCGCTACCCGCGCTCGGTGCTGCGGCGCGTGGCCTTCATCAAGGTGGCGCAGCGCGTGGGCATTCCGCTGGGCGCCATCGCCGATGCGCTGCAGGCCCTGCCGGCCGGGCGCACGCCCACCGGGGCCGACTGGCGCCGGCTGTCAAGCCAATGGCGCGACGAGCTCGACGCGCGCATCCTCACGCTCACGCAGATGCGCAACCAGCTCGACGGCTGCATCGGCTGCGGCTGCCTGTCGCTCAAGGTCTGCCCGCTGCGCAATCCGCAGGACACGCTGTCGCGGCTGGGGCCGGGGCCGCACTTCGATGCGGGGCAGTGCGAGGCCCCTTAGGGTTCGACGCGGCGCGCACCCAGTGAACGGCGCAGCGCCTCGAACTCCGGCGAGCGCAGCAGCACCTGGCGGCCGGCCTCGATCAGGCCGTCGACCTCGGCGTCGGAGATGGTGAAGGCCGTGGGCACCTGCAGCAGGCTGCGGCGCTGCTCGCCCTCGGCATCGCGCAGGTTGACCTGCACCACGTGGATCTCGGCATCGGGCGTGAACACGTCGCTGCCGCCGCCCACGCGCTTGCGCAGTTCGGCGCGCCACTGGCGCGTGATGTCGGCCAGGTACTCCTGGGTCTCGGTGGTGGCGCGCGCGCCGGCGCCGAACAGCAGCGCGTCGGCCACCTCCATGAAGCCCGGCACGCGGTCGCTCATGTCGATGTTGTTGGCCGGGTCGCGCTCGGAGTTCACGGTGATCAGCACCAGCTGGCGCACGCTGCCCGGCGGAATGCCGACCTCGACGAAGCTGTCGCGCAGGCCGCCGCCGGCCAGCGCGCGGTCGAGCAGGCGGCGCACGCCCAGGTTGTCGGCCAGGCCGCCGTCCACCAGGTGGATGTAGGGCCGGCGCGCCGCATCGAGGTAGCTGTTGGCCTGCGAGCGGTACATGCGGGCGCGGTAGTCGCCGCCTTCGAGGCCGGCGAAGCGCGGCACCACGTTGCGCGCGTGGCAATCGCCCGCATGGTTCTTGAGCGTCATCGGGCTCAGCGCGAGCGGCACCGCCGAAGAAGCCGCCACCGCGAAGGACAGCGGCACGCTGCCCAGATCGGAACAGATCAGCGCGAACTGGTCGTCGGTGAACTCGAAGCCCGTGCCCAGCGACATGTCGGTGGCCGCGATCACCAGTTGCGGGTGGCGCGGCTGGCGCGCGATGTCGGCGTAGGTCATGCCCTGGTAGAGCGTGTCGAGCCGGCGCGCGAGCAGCTGGCTGCGGCCGAACCAGGGCGAGGTGAGCTCGATCAGGTGCGTGGGCTGCAGGGTCTGCGTGATCAGGCTGTTCTGGAAATTCTGGCGCAGGAAATCGGCCTCGAAGCCCGCCAGCCCCTTGGCACCGAAGGCCGCGTAGTAGGCGGCCAGGATGCTGCCGCCCGAGACGCCGCTGATCACGTCGGTGGCCTCGAGCAGGTTCTTGTCCTGCCCGTTCCATTGGAAATGCGTGCGTTGCAGCTCGCTCAGCACGCCGTAGCCGAAGGCCGCGGCACGCGCCCCGCCGCCCGAAAGCGTGACCGCCACCAACAGGCTCGGGTCGCGGTCGGGGTTGAACAATGTGGCGGCGGGTGCCGGGCCGTCGCCCAGGGGTTCGTTGATCCAGGGCCGGACGGAGGAACAGCCGGCCAGCAGTGCCGCCGCGAGCAGCAGGCCCGCGCTCAAGAGAAAGGGCCGGCTGCGTGCGCGCATGGGCTCAGGCCGGGACGCCGCGCCAGGCGGCGAGCACCGCCGGCAGTTGCGCCATGTCGGTGAAGATCTGCACCGCGCCCGCGGCCCGCAGCGCATCGGCCCCGCTGTGGCCCAGGCCGCCCGGGCTGTAGCCGAACACCGTCGCGCCAGCCGCGACACCGGCCGTGGCGCCGGTCACCGTGTCTTCCACCACCGCGCAACGGGCCGGGTCGACATCGAGCGCGGCGGCCGCCGCGAGGTAGACGTCGGGCGCGGGCTTGGAGCGCGGCATCTCGTGGCCGCTGAAGATCCGGCCCTCGAAGGCGTCGAACACGCCGATCTTGCGCAGCTGCATCTCGACCTTGATCCGGTCGGCGCCCGAGGCGCAGGCGATCTTGCCGCCGAGCGTGGCATGCAGTGCGCGGATGGCGGCGGGTGCGCCAGGGATCTCGACCAGCTCGTGGGTCAAGCGTTCGTTGCGGCGCGTCCAGAAGCTCTGGAGCCACTCCGAGGTGACCGGGCTGCCGGTGTTCGCCTCGATCAGCGCGGCCTCGTCCTTGACGGCCTTGCCGACGAAGATGCGCATGCACTCGTCGCTGCTGAGCGTCCAGCCGCGCTCTTCGAGCATGTCGCGCAGGACGCCGTTGGTGATGGGTTCGGAGTCGACGAGGACGCCGTCGCAGTCGAAGAGGACGGCGGAGAAGGGGAATGCGTTCATGGGTGGGGATGGTATCAACGGCGCATTGGAGATTTGGGTCTGGGGTCGGGTCTTTCGTTGCGCTGGAAGTTGAGGCAGGGGCCGGGTCTCGCCCCGGCGGGCGACTCACTTTTCTTTGCTTCGCCAAAGAAAAGTAAGCAAAAGAAAGGCGACCCCGCCGTCTGCGACCCTTCCGCTTCGCTCCAGGGCACCCTGCGGTGCTCACGTTTCGCGGGGTCTCGCTCGAACTCGCTTCGCTCAAACATGAGCGAGCCCTGATCCGCGAAACGCTCCGCTCCTCAGCGCATCCAGAGGGGCTTGAAGACCGCTCGGGCCTTTGCTTCGCTCGGCCCACAACGCGCTGCAGGCGCGTTGCGCCTGCAGCGCTGGGGATTTTTTGTATTTGTGTTTGTCTTTCGTAGGGCCGAGCGAAGCGATGGCCCGTTCGGTTCCCGTTTCCAAATCCCTTCTGGCTGCGCCGAGGAGCGCAGCGGTTCGCGGATCAGGGCTCGCGATTGTCTGAGCGAAGCGAGTTCGAGCGAGACCCCGCGAACCGCGAGCACCGCAGGTTGCCCGCAGCGAAGCGGAGGGTCGCAGACAGCAGGGTCGCCTTTTCTTTGCTTACTTTCTTTTGGCGAAGCAAAAGAAAGTGAGTCGCCCGCCGGGGCGAGTCCCGGCCCCGCCCGCAAACAAAGCACAACGCCGAAATCAGACCACCGAACGAATCGGTATGTAGATCTCCCCCCCTCCAGCAGCAAACTCTTCAGACTTCTCCACCATCCCCTCCCGAAGCGCCTCCGCCTCCGCCACCCCCTTCGCAGCCGCGTACTCCCTCACCTCCTGCGTGATCTTCATCGAACAAAACTTCGGCCCGCACATCGAACAGAAGTGCGCCACCTTGCTCGAATCCTTCGGCAGCGTCTCGTCATGGAATTCGCGCGCAGTGTCCGGGTCGAGCCCGAGGTTGAACTGGTCCTGCCAGCGGAACTCGAAGCGCGCCTTGCTCAGCGCATCGTCGCGCGAGCGCGCCCCCGGATGCCCCTTGGCCACGTCGGCCGCATGCGCCGCGATCTTGTACGCGATGATCCCCTGCTTCACGTCGTCGCGGTCCGGCAGGCCCAGGTGTTCCTTGGGCGTCACGTAGCAGAGCATCGCCGTCCCGGCCCAGCCGATCATGGCCGCGCCGATGGCGCTGGAGATGTGGTCATACCCGGGCGCGATGTCGATGGTCAGCGGGCCCAGCGTGTAGAAGGGCGCTTCGTGGCAGTGCTTGAGCTGCTCGTCCATGTTGGCCTGGATCATGTGCATCGGCACATGGCCCGGGCCTTCGATCATGGTCTGCACATCGTGCTTCCAGGCCACCTGCGTGAGCTCGCCCAAGGTGCGCAGCTCCGCGAACTGCGCCTCGTCGTTGGCGTCGGCGCCCGAGCCCGGCCGCAGGCCGTCGCCCAGCGAGAAGCTCACGTCGTAGGCCTTCATGATGTCGCAGATGTCCTCGAAGTGCTCGTACAGGAAGCTCTCCTTGTGGTGCGCGATGCACCACTTGGCCATGATCGAGCCACCGCGCGAAACGATGCCGGTCATGCGGTCGGCCGTGAGGTGGATAAAAGGCAGGCGCACGCCTGCGTGGATGGTGAAGTAGTCGATGCCCTGCTCGGCCTGCTCGATCAGCGTGTCGCGGAAGATCGCCCAGGTGAGGTCCTCGGCCACGCCGCCCACCTTCTCCAGCGCCTGGTAGATCGGCACGGTGCCGATGGGCACCGGGCTGTTGCGCACGATCCAGTCGCGCGTGGTGTGGATGTTCTTGCCGGTCGACAGGTCCATCACGTTGTCGGCGCCCCAGCGGATGGCCCACACCAGCTTCTCCACCTCTTCCTCGATGCTCGAGGTGACGGCCGAGTTGCCGATGTTGGCGTTGATCTTGACCTTGAAGTTGCGCCCGATCGCCATCGGCTCGACCTCGGGGTGGTTGATGTTCGCGGGAATGATCGCGCGGCCGCGCGCCACCTCGTCGCGCACGAACTCGGGCGTGATGATCTTCGGGATGCGCGCGCCCATCGGGTTGCCGGCCACCCGTTTCGCGCGCTCCTCGTGCGCCAGGTACTCGGCCATCCATTCGCGCTTGCCGTTTTCGCGCAGCGCCACGTACTCCATCTCGGGCGTGACGATGCCGCACCGCGCGTAGTGCATCTGCGTGACGTTGGCGCCGCTCTTCGCGCGGCGCGGTGCGCGCTGCAGTGCGGCCGCATCGGCGCGCAGTTGCGCGATGCGCTCGCTCTCTTCGCCCTTGCCGCCATCGTCGAGCGCCACGCGCACGCGGCCCTCGTAGCCTTCGGTGTCGCCGCGCTCGGCGATCCAGGCGCCGCGCAGGTCGGGCAGGCCGCGGCGCACGTCGATGTCGACCGTGGCGTCGGTGTAGGGGCCCGAGGTGTCGTAGAGCGACACGCACTCGCCGTTGCTCAGCGCGACGTCGCGCACCGGCACGCGCAGGTCGGGCCGGCTGCCGGTGATGAAGGTCTTGGTCGAAGCGGGAAAGGGCTCGCGGGTGAGCGTGAGCAGCGAGGCGAAGTTGTCGATGGCGTTCATGAGGGGCACTCCTGGTTTGAATGGGTGCTCCGCAATCGCTCGACGGACCCACGGCCCTCGAGAAAAAAGGGACCTGTGGATCAGGGAACTGCAGCTCTTCTTACGCCGGTACTAACCGGTTCAAGTTCGCGGGATCGGCGATAGGGATCGCCATCTCAGCACGTTGCACGTGCGCCCCGGAGCGGGGTGGATTCTAGGAGCGCATCGCCGCCACCGCAATGCCTTCGGTGCATTTGCAACAACGCGCGACCACGCCACGGTGTCAATCGCCTGTCACGAACGGGGCAGAAGATTGCGGCGCAAATGGTAGTTGTGGATTTTGTTGCAACTCCATGGATGCGCCTCAACGCCCGGTTCCCCATTCCTTCAATTTCAGGAAACCCTCGATGACCTCCACGCCCTCTTTCCTGCGTGCCCCCGCCCGGCGGCTGGCGGCCGCTGCCGCGATCGCACTGCTGACCGGCGTGCTCGCCGCCTGCGGTGGCGGCAGCGGTGGCAGCACGCCGACACCGCCCACCACGACGCCGACCACGCCGACCGACCCCGGCACGCCGACGGACCCCACCGTCAAGCCCGAGATGCGCTGCGCGCCCTGAACCCCTCGTCCAGAAAACAAGGCACCACACCATGACCTCACGCCGCAACTTCCTGCGCAGCACCGCTACCACCGGCATGGCCGCCGCCACGCTGGCCGCCTTCCCGCCCAGCATCCGCCGCGCGCTCGCCATCGAGGCGAACAACGTCACCGGCACCATCATGGACGTCGAGCACGTCGTGATCCTGATGCAGGAGAACCGCTCCTTCGACCACTACTTCGGCACCCTGATGGGCGTGCGCGGCTTCGGCGACCGTTTCACCGTGCCGCTGGCCAAGGGCCTCAACGTCTGGCAGCAGAGCGACGCCAACGGCAAGCCCATCCTGCCCTACCACCTCGACGGCACGCAGGGCAACGCCCAGCGCGTGAGCGGCACGCCGCACTCGTGGAGCAACGGCCAGGACGCCTGGGACGGCGGCCGCATGAACCAGTGGCCGCGCTACAAGAACGTGCCCTCGATGGGCTACTTCATGGAAGCCGAGCTGCCCTTCCAGTTCTCGCTGGCCAACGCCTTCACGCTGTGCGACGCCTACCACTGCGCGATGCACACCGGCACCAACTCCAACCGCCTGTTCCTCTGGAGCGGCACCAACGGCCCGACCGGCGCCAACGTGGCCGTGGTCAACAACGAGTGGGACGGCATGGACAGCCCGGCCACCGGCTACCAGTGGAAGACCTATCCCGAGCGGCTGGAAGAGGCCAAGGTCAGCTGGATCGTCTACCAGAACATGCCGGACAACTACACCGACAATTCGCTGGCCGGCTTCAAGCAGTACCGCCAGGCCAACGTCGCCTCGGGCAAGCCGGTGAGCTCCGACGACAACGTGGTCTCGCCCGCCTACGACCCGGCCAGCGACAACACCGGCAACCCGCTCTACAAGGGCATCGCCAACACCATGCCCGACGGCGGCTTCCTCGAGACCTTCCGCCAGGACGTCAAGAACCGCAAGCTGCCGCAGGTGTCGTGGATCGTCGCACCGGCCACCTACTCCGAGCACCCCGGCCCCTCGAGCCCGGTGCAGGGCGCCTGGTACACCCAGCAGGTGCTGGACGCGCTCACCGCCGTGCCCGAGGTCTGGAGCAAGACGGTGCTGCTGATCAACTTCGACGAGAACGACGGCTACTTCGACCATGTGCCCTCGCCGGCCGCACCTTCGCTCAACCCCGACGGCAGCGCCGCCGGCAAGACCACGCTGCCCGCGGCCGACATCGACTTCGAGCGCTTCACGCACCCCGCGCCCCCCGGCACCACCGACCAGCCCAAGCCCGACGGCCGCGTCTACGGCCCGGGCGTGCGCGTGCCGATGTACGTGGTTTCGCCCTGGAGCCGCGGCGGCTGGGTCAACTCGCAGGCCTTCGACCACACCTCGGTGGTGCGTTTCCTGGAAGCGCGCTTCGGCGTCAAGGAACCCAACATCAGCCCGTTCCGGCGTGCGGTGTGCGGCGACCTGACCAGCGCCTTCAACTTCAAGACGCCCAACAGCGAAGTGCTGCCCACGCTGGCCGGCCGCAAGAGCAAGAGCGACGCCGACACGCTGCGCGCGCAGCAGCAGGCGCTGCCGCAGATCGTGCCGCCGGCCAATCCGCAACTGCCGGTCCAGGCCCGGGGCACCCGCCCCTCGCGCGCCCTGCCCTACGAGCTGCATGTGAGCGCACGCGCCGATGCGCTGAGCGGCAACGCGCGGCTGCTGTTCGCCAACACCGGCAAGGCCGGCGCGGTGTTCCATGTCTACGACAAGCTGCACCTCGACCGGCTGCCGCGCCGCTTCATGGTGGAAGCCGGCAAGACGCTGGACGACGCCTGGAGCACCGCGAGCGACAACGGCCTCTACGACCTCTGGGTGCTGGGCCCCAACGGCTTCCATCGCCACTTCAAGGGCGACCTGAACCCGCTGCGCGCGGCCAACGCGGCCGTTCCCGAAGTGCGCGTCTGCTACGACATCGCCAACGGCAACGTCTACCTGAGCATGAACAACACGGGCAAGAACGCCGTGAAGTTCAGCCTCCAGGCCAAGGCCTACCGCGAGGACGGCCCCTGGACCGCCTCCGTAGCGGGCGGCGCCACGGTCGAGCAGCACTGGGAACTGGCCGGCAGCGGACGCTGGTACGACTTCGCCGTGACCTGCGATGCCGACCCGGCCTACTACCGGCGCTTCGCGGGCCGCGTGGAAACCGGCCAGCATTCGGTGAGCGACCCGGCGATGGGCCTGAACAGCCTCTGATCGCCACGCGCTGAAGAAGAGAAAAGAAGACGGCCCGCCCAGCGCGGGCCGTTGCCGTTTCAGGCGGCGACGTCGGGCACGCCGGCCAGCAGCGCCAGCGCCTGCGCATGCAGCGCCGGCGTGGCGGCCGCCAGCACGCGGCCGTTGGAGCCGATGTGCAGCGCGCGCCCGCGCCAGTCGGTGATCACGCCGCCCGCGCCCTCGACCACGCCGACCAGCGCCATGTAGTCGTAGGGCTGCAGCTGGCATTCGGCCACCAGGTCGACGTGGCCGCCCGCGAGCTGCGCATAGCCGTAGCAGTCACCGCCGAAGCGGCGCATCGCGCAGGCCTTGCTGAGCGCATCGTAGGCGGCCCATTCGTCGGCCGCGAAGGCATCGGGCGAGGTGGTGACGATGCGCGCCTGCGCCAGCATGGTGCAGCCGCTGGCATGCACCACGCGTTCGTTGCAGCGGGCCCCGCGGCCGGCCTGGCCGATCCAGCGTTCGCCCAGCACCGGCATGTCGATCAGGCCGAGCTCGACGCGTCCGCCATGCACCAAGGCGATCAGCGTGCCCCACAGCGGCGAGCCGGTGATGAAGCTCTTGGTGCCGTCGATGGGGTCGAGCACCCACACATGCTCGGCATCGATGCGCACGCGGCCATGTTCCTCGCCCAGGATGCCGTGCATGGGCACTTCGGCCTCGAGCCGTGCGCGCATCGCGGCCTCGGCCGCGCGGTCGGCGATGGTGACCGGGCTGGCATCGGCCTTGAGGTCGACCTCCAGCGCGGTACGGAAAGTGCGTAGCGAATGCGCGGCCGCCAGGTCCGCCAGCTGGCCGGCCAGCGCGGGGAAATCGATCGGAGAAGCAGGGGACGTGGAAGCCATGGAAAGGTCTCGGCAGGAGCTGAAGGTTGTCAAGGAGTTGTCATACGCATCGATCAATATCGTGGCATGAATGGTGCTTGTGGATATTCTTGCAAATTCCCAGTAATCGCACAAACGCAATTATTCGCCCAATGTTGGTGAAGCACCCCGATCCGTTCTGCCCCATTTCCGATCACTGCACTCTGGAGTCCTCCATGTCCACCATCGCTTCCTTCGCTTCCCGCTTCCGCACCACCGCCGTGCTCGCCGCCGCCCTGCTGGCCGCCGCCGCGCACGCCGGCACCATCACCGTCTACTCGGCGCTCGAGGAAGACGAGATCAAGGACTATGTCGCGGCCGCCAAGAAGGACATGCCCGATGTCGACGTGAAGGTGCTGCGCCTGTCGACCGGCGACCTGGGTGCGCGCATCCTGGCCGAGTCGGCCAACCCGCAGCACGACGTGATCTGGGGCTGGGCGCTGACCAACATGCTCGACCCGCGCATCACCGCGCTGCTCGAGCCCTATGCGGCCAAGGGCAGCGAGAAGCTGGCGCCCGCCAACAAGGCCGCCGACGGCAAGTGGTTCACCACCACCGGCTACGTGGGCGCCTTCTGCGTCAACACCGAAGTGCTCAAGGCCAAGAACCTGCCCATGCCCACCAGCTGGAAGGACCTGAGCAACCCGGTCTACAAGGGCGAGGTCGTGATGCCCAACCCGGTGTCCTCGGGCACCGGCTACCTGCAGATCGCGGCGCTGCTGCAATCGAAGGGCAGCGACGAAGGCTGGAAGTTCCTGAAGACCCTCGACGGCAACGTGGCGCAGTACATCAAGTCGGGTTCGCGCCCCTGCAAGGCCGCGCGCGCCGGCGAGTTCGCCATCGGCACCTCGCTGGCCTTCGCCGCCATGCAGTCGGTCGAGGAAGGCTATCCGGTGAAGATGGTGATCCCCAGCGACGGCGCGGGCTACGAGCTCGAGGCCTCGGGCCTGATGGCCAAGGCGCGCAACAAGGCCGACGCCCAGCGCTTCCTCGACTGGACGCTCTCGCCCGGTGCCACCGCGCTCTACACCAAGTACAAGGAAATGGTCACGATCCCGGGCGCGCCGCAATCCAAGGCCGCCAAGGCCGCGGGCCTGCCGGCCGACCTGAGCACCGTGCTCTACAAGATGGACTTCGCGCAATCGGCCAAGGACCGCGACGCGATCCTCTCGGCCTGGACCAAGAACATCGGCCGCTGAGCGGCCACCCGCCGCGGCGGTCGCCGGGTGCGACCGCCTTCTTTTCCTTTTTTCCCGATTTCCCGGCGCACGCGGCACCGAGCCGCCGGCGCGCCTGTCTTTCCTGTCGTCGACGGAGCCTTCCCGTGAGAGAACAACATCCAACCCACGCCCGCCTCGGCCGCACCGCGATCGGCCTGAGCCTGGCCCTGCTGCTGGCCGCCTGTGGCGGCGGTGGCAGCAACACCGGCACGCCCGAGCAGCCGCCCGCGCCGCCCGTGACACCGGTCGATCCCCCGGCACCGCCGCCCACGCCGGCGCCCGTCAGCAAGGCATTGCTGATCGGCGTCGACGGCGTGCAGTACGAAGCCCTGCAGCAGGCGCTGGCCGCGACGCGCCTGCCTTCGCTGCAGGGCCTGGGCACGCTGCTGCCGGCCTACACCGGCGGTGTCATGGGCCGCGCCACGCAGCAGCAGGCGACCGCCGGACCGGGCTGGGCCACGCTGCTGACCGGAACCTGGGCCGACCGCCACGAGATCCGCTCCAACTACGAAGGCCAGGCCTTCAGCGCCGACACGGTGTTCAAGCAGCTCAAGGCGGTGCAGGCCGGTGCCCGCACCGCCACCATCGCCAGCTGGGGCGGCCTGCCGCAACTGCTGCGCGCCGACCGCGCGGCAGGCTACCTCGACCTGGCCAAGGACTGCGCCGGCGACGACGCCTGCGTGGGCAGCGAGACCTCCGCCGCCATCGCTTCCGGCGACTACGCACTGGTGGTGGCCGACTTCCAGGGGCCCGCGCAGGTCGCCGATGTCGCGGGCTACGGCAGCGACTACCAGAACGCGCTGGCCACGCTGGACCGCCGCCTGGCCGCCGTGCGCGCCACGCTGGCCAGCCGCCGCCAGGCGCACCCCGAGGAGGACTGGCTGGTGATCGTCGCGGGCACCCACGGCCTGGGCGCCACCGGCGTCGCCGACGGCATTCCGGTGCCGTCGAACCTCGCCACCTTCGTGGCGCTCGACCGCCCCGCCAACCTCGCGCTCACCGCGCCCACGACCCTGCCGACGGCGATCACGCCCTGGTACGCCTATGCGGCGGCGACCGACATCGCGCCCACGCTGCTGACCCACCTGTCGGCCCGCCCCGCCGCCAAGGCCTATGCCATCGACGGCAGCCCGCTGGTGGGCCCCTCGGCGGTGCGGCAGCTCCAGGCCGCGACCAACGAGGCCCGCAGCGGCGTGGTGCTGGGCTGGACCCTGCCGACGCCGCCGGCCGCGCTCACGGTGCTGCGCGACGGCGAAGTGCTGGCCACGCTGCCCGCCGACGCCACCAGTTACGAGGACACGGCGATGAAGCCCGCGGCCAGCGGCTTCTACACCTACAACTACACGGTGGTGGCGGGCAGCGTGCCGACCTCGCTGCGCGCCACGCTGGACTACAAGAAGCCGGAGCCGCCGATCGAGCTGCTTGCCAGCCTGCGCGACGGCCTCACGCACCTGTTCGCACTGCAGGGCACGCTGGCCGACCGCATCGACGCCGGCACGGTCTTCACGCCCTGGGTCGCGGCTGCCGCGCCGGTCTACACCGCCGCCGGCGATGCGCCCTTCAAGGGCACGGGCCGCGCGCTGGCCTCGACCAACTACGCCGGGCCCACGGTCTGCGCATCCTGCGACGGCGGCCTGCGCATTCCCACCGCGAAGGTCACCAGCACCAGCACCTCCTTCAGCTTCGGCTTCTGGTTCCGCTCCGACGCCACGCGCTCGGGCATGCCGATCGTGTCGAACAAGGACTGGGGCAGCGGTTCCAACCCCGGCATCGCGCTGGGGCAGTACGGCAGCGCCATCCGCTTCAACATCGGCAAGGGCGGCGCGCGCCTGGGCGACAAGGACCTGAATTTCAGCGCCAACACCTGGGTCTATGCCGCGATGACGGTCGACATCCCGACCCTCAAGGCGAACTACTACGTGTTCGACCCGGTGCTGGGCCTGCAGAGCAGCTCCGGCACGCTGACGGCCGACTACGTGGCGGCGCTCAACGGCCTCAACAAGGGCTTCTCGCTCAACGAGGACGGCGACGGCGGCTACGGCCCGAACTACCGCAACGGCAACGCCAGCAACACCATCGGCGGCCGCTTCGACTTCAGCGAGTTCGGCAGCTGGAACCGCGCGCTGACACCGGCCGAGATCACCTCGATCGCGCGCTCGGGCCAGTCGATCACCACGCTGCTGCCATGACGGAGGCCCGCATGCAGACGCCCGGCACCTCCCCGGCTTCGCGCCCCGCCGCCTGGCGGTGGCTCTCGACCGCGGCGCTCGCCTGCGCGCTGGCCGCCTGCGGCGGTGGCAGCGGCGGCGCCGCGCCCGCCGGCCCGGCCACGGGCGACAACAAACCCGGCGGCGACACGCCGCTGGTGGTGGTCACGCCCAACGACCCGGCCACCGCCGGCCCGCCCGCCGACGCGCTCACGCCGCCGGGCGAAACACCGCAAGACCCTTCCACCCCGCCCCGGCGCCCCGCATCGGTGCGCTGCGCGCCCTGAGTTCCCGAGATCCGTCCATGAAGAAGAACGACGACCATTCGCCAAGCCGCCGCGGCTTCCTGCGCGCCGCCACCGGCACGGCCGGCGCCGCGGCCGCGATGGGCCTGCTGCCGCCCAGCATCCGGCGCGCGCTGGCCATCCCCGCCGCGCAGGACACCGGCACCATCAACGACGTGCAGCACGTGGTGATCCTGATGCAGGAGAACCGCTCCTTCGACCACTACTTCGGCACGCTGCGCGGCGTGCGCGGCTTCGGCGACCGCTTCCCGGTGCCGCTGGCCAACGGCCAGCCGGTCTGGAACCAGCCGGCCACCAGCGGCAGCGCGACCTGCCTGCCCTTCCACTACGACACCACCCTCACCAGCGCGCAGCGCACCACCGGCATGGCCCACAGCTGGGCCGACGGCCAGCAGGCCTGGAACGGCGGGCGCATGAACCAGTGGGTGGCGGCCAAGACGGCGCGCGCGCTGGGCCACTACAAGGAAAGCGACATGCCTTTCCAGTTCGCGCTGGCCAACGCCTTCACGGTGTGCGATGCCTACCACTGCAGCGAACTCACCGGCACCAACTCGAACCGGCTGTTCCTCTGGACCGGCACCAACGACCCGCTGGGCCAGGGCGGCGGCCCGGCCATCGACAACACCAACGACGACCTGGCCAACGAACCGGGCTACAGCTGGACCACCTACCCCGAGCGGCTGGAGGCCGCGGGCATCCGCTGGCAGGTCTACCAGGACATGGCGGACAACTACACCGACAACCCGCTCGAAGGCTTCACCAACTACCGCAACGCCTACTACACCGCCACGCCGAACGCGGCCCAGGCCTCGCTCAAGGCCCGTGCGCTGTCGACCCGCTCGCTGGACGACCTGCGCGCCGACGTGACCGGCGGCACGCTGCCGCAGGTCAGCTGGATCGTGGCGCCGGCCAAGTACTCCGAACACCCCGGCCCCTCGTCGCCGCTGTGGGGCGCCGAGTACACCTCGCGCGTGCTGGACGCGCTCACGGCCGACCCGGCGGTCTGGAGCAAGACCGTGCTGTTCGTCATGTTCGACGAGAACGACGGCTACTTCGACCACATGCCGCCGCCCGCCATCCCCTCGCTCAACGACGACGGCACGCCGGCCGGCCAGAGCACGGTGTCGACGCTGGGCGAACGCAACGACCTCAAGGCGCCCTACCGCGGCTCGCCCTACGGCATGGGCTGGCGCGTGCCGATGTACGTGGTGTCGCCCTGGAGCCGCGGCGGCTGGGTCGACTCCCAGGTCGCCGACCACACCTCGGTGATCCGCTTCCTCGAAGTCCGCTTCGGCGTGGTCGAGCCCAACATCAGCGCCTGGCGCCGCGCGGTCAGCAGCGACCTGCTGTCCTGCTTCAACTTCGCCACCCCCAATGCGGCGATGCCCGCGCTGCCGGTGATCACCGGCGCCGAGGCCGATGCGGCCATCGCGAAGCAGCTGCTGCTGCCGACGCCGACGGCCCCCGCGCCGGGCACGGGCAGCCTGCCGGTGCAGGCCTCCGGCGTGCGCCACTCGCGCGCCCTGCCCTACGAGCTGCACACCAGCGGCCGGCCCGACGTCGACCGCCAGCAGTTCTGGCTGGTGTTCAGCAACACCGGCAAGGCCGGCGCGGTGTTCCATGTCTACAACCACCTCGCGCTCAACGCGGTGCCGCGCCGCTACACGGTCGAGGCCGGCAAGATGCTCAACGACAGCTGGGCGGTGGCCAAGGACGGCGGCTACGACCTGTCGGTGTTCGGCCCCAACGGCTTCTTCCGGCGCTTCCGCGGCAAGCTGCCGGCCACGCTGGCCGGCGGTGTGGGCCTGCCCGAGACCCGCGTCTGCTACGACACGGCCAACGGCGAGGTCTACCTCGAGCTGCAGAACCTCGGCAACATCGCCTGCACCGTGCACATCGCGCCCGCGGCCTATCGCACCGACGGCCCCTGGACCTTCACGCTGGCGCCGGGCCAGCTCGTGCAGCAGCGCTGGGACCTGAGCTACAGCCGGCAGTGGTACGACTTCGCGGTGAGCGCCAACGTCGACAGCGGCAACGTCTACCTGCGCCGCTTCGCCGGCCGGGTGGAGACGGGTGCGGACGGCATCAGCGACCCCGCGATGGGCCTGGCCACGCCGGCCTGAGGCGCATCCCGCAAGCTAAGAAGGAACAGCAACAAGATGGCACTGCAGATCAGGAACCTCCACAAAAGCTTCGGCGGCCAGCCCGCGCTGGAGCGCATCGAACTCGACGTGGGGGGCGCCGAATTCGTCTGCCTGCTGGGCCCGAGCGGCTGCGGCAAGACCACGCTGCTGCGCATCATCGCGGGCCTGATGGCCGCCGATGGCGGCAGCGTGTCGCTCAACGGCCGCGACCTGGCGCAGATGCCGGCGCGCGAGCGCGGCTTCGGCATCGTGTTCCAGTCCTATTCGCTGTTCCCCCACATGACGGTGGCGCAGAACGTGGGCTACGGCCTGCGCATCCGCGGCGAGAACGCGGCCGCCATCGACAAGCGCGTGGCCGCGCTGCTCGACATGGTCAAGCTGCCGGGCTTCGGCGCGCGCTTCCCGGGCCAGCTCTCGGGCGGCCAGCAGCAGCGCGTGGCGATCGCCCGCGCGCTGGCCGTCAACCCCTCGCTGCTGCTGCTCGACGAGCCGCTGTCGGCGCTCGACGCCCGCGTGCGCGCCGACCTGCGCGGCGAGCTGCGCGAGGTGCAGCGCAACCTGGGCATCCCGACGCTGATGGTCACGCACGACCAGGAGGAAGCCATGTCGATGGCCGACACCATCGTCTGCATGAACCACGGCCGCATCGAGCAGCAGGGCGCACCGCAGGACCTCTACCTGCGCCCGCGCACCCGCTTCGTGGCCGACTTCATGGGCCACAGCAACCTGTTGCCGCCCGCGCTCGCGCGCCAGTGGGTGCCCGCGCTGCCGCCGCTGCCTGCGGGCCTCGCCGAGGCCGAGGCGCTGCTGTGCGTGCGGCCCGAGCGCATCCGGCTCGGCGCCGCCTCGGAAGCGGTGGGCCAGGTCACGGGCATTTCCTTCCTGGGCAGCATCCAGCGTGTGCGGCTGCGCTGGAACGAGCATGACCTGCTGGCCGAGACCTCGAGCGCCGTGCCGCTGCAGCCGGGCCAGAGCGTCTTCCTCGCGGTCGGCGCGGCCGACTGCAGCTGGGTGCGCGCATGACGCCGTCGCTACCCCTGCACGTCGCCGACCGCTGGCTGCTGCGCGCCTGCCTGTGGCTGCCGCTGGCCGGGCTGCTGCTGTTCTTCGGGCTGCCGATGCTGGCCATCGCCTGGCGCAGCCTGGTGCAGGACGGCGCCAGTGGCGGCATCGGGCTGGGCAACTATGCGGCCCTGTGGGACACGCCCGGCGTCTGGCGCGCGCTGGGCAACAGCCTGCTGCTGGGCGGGGCGACCACGGTGGTCACGCTGCTGCTGGCCTTCGTGGTGGCCTTCGGCATCGAGCGCACCTGCATGCCCGGGCGCCACTTCACCGCCATCGGCATGTCGCTGCCGGTGCTCGCGCCCTCGCTGGTGCTGGGCCTGGGCCTGATCTTCCTGCTCGGGCGCAACGGCGTGGTGGGCAAGGCCTTCGGCGTGCGGCCCGAGATCTACGGCTTCTGGGGCCTGCTGATCGCCGATGTGCTCTACGCGCTGCCGCAGGCGGTGCTGATCCTGCGCACCGCGCTGCGCCACGGCGACGCGCGCCAGTACGACGCGGCCGAGGTGCTGGGCGCCACGCCCTGGCGGCAGTTCGTCGACATCACCTTGCCGGGGGTGCGCTACGGCGTGCTGAGCGCCGGCTTCGTGGTGTTCACCTTGACCATCACCGACTTCGGCAACGCGGTGGTGATCGGCGGCAACTTCCAGGTGCTGGCCACCGAGATCTACAACCAGGTCAGCGGCCAGATGAAGTTCGGCATGGGCGCGGTGATCGGCATCGTGCTGCTGGTGCCGGCCGCGCTGTCGGTGGCCATCGAGCACCTGGCGGCGCAGCGCCAAGCCGGCCTGGGCGCCGAATCGGCCCAGCCGCCGGTGCCCAAGCCCCGGCCGGCGCGCGACGGCGCCTTCTTCGCGGCTTCGCTGCTGATCGTGGGCGCGATCTACGCGGTGGTGCTGACGGTGGTGGTGGCGAGCTTCATCCGGCTCTGGCCCTACCGGCTCGACCTCACGCTCAAGCACTACGACATCCAGATCGCGGGCGGCTACGCCCCGCTGTGGACCTCGATCCTGGTCTCGCTGATCGCGGCGGTGGTGGGCACGCTGCTGCTGTTCCTGCTGGCCTTCGGCGTGCAGCGGCTGCCCGGGCGCACCGCCAACGCGGCGCGGCTGCTGAGCGCGCTGCCGGTGGCCGTGCCCGGCCTGGTGCTGGGCCTGGCCTACGTCTTCACCTTCAACTCGGCCGCCATGCCCTGGGGCCTGCTCTACGGCAGCGCGGTGCTGCTGGCGATGTGCAACTACTACCACCACCACACGCAGGGATTTGTGAGCATGATGACGGGCATGCGCACCGTCCCCGTCGCCCTCGAAGACGCCACCACGGTGCTGGGCGGTGGCGTGGGGCGGGTGCTGGCCGACGTCTACTGGCCCGCGCTGCGCACCACGCTGATGGCCATCGCGGTGTTCCTGTTCATGCGCTCGATGGTCACGCTGTCGGCCGTGATCTTCCTGATCACGCCCTCGCTCACGCTGAGCGCCGTCACCGTGATGCGGCTCGACGAGGCCGGCTTCACCTCCCAGGCCGCGGCCTTCTCCACCTGCATCATGGCGGTGGTCGGCGCGATGGCGCTGCTGTTGCACCTGCTCACGCGCCGCTCCGTGCCGGCCGCCCACTGAAACCCGTACCGTTTGTCCACCATGCTTCAAGAAGAACGATTCCTGCGCATCCGCAACCTGCTGGCCACCTTCTCGCGCGTGAGCGTCGATCGCATCGTGCAGGACCTCTCGGTCTCGCGCGAGACCGTGCGGCGCGACCTGCTCGAGCTCGAAGGCACGGGCGAGCTGCGCCGCGTGCACGGCGGCGCCGTGGCCACCGGCCCCGAGCCCGAGGCACCGCTGGCCGTGCGGCTGGTGGCGCGCCAGAAGGAGAAGCGCGCCATCGCCAAGGCCGCGGTGGGCCTGCTGCGCCCGGGCCAGACGCTGTTCCTCGACGCCGGCAGCACCACCGCGATCCTGGCCGAGGAGATCGCCATGCTCAGCGGCATGACGGTGATCACCAACTCGCTCAACATCGCGCTCAAGCTGGCCGGTGCCGACGAGGGCCGCAGCTCGCACAACGTGGTGCGCCTGCTGGGCGGCGGCATCGACGTGGGCACCCAGGCCACGCACGGCGACGGCACGCTGGAGGACATCCGCCGCTTCCGGGTCGACGTGGCGCTGATGTCGCCCGTGGGCCTGCACGCCAAGCACGGCGCGATGAGCTTCGAGCACCACGAGGCCGCGGTGGCGCGCGCCATGGCCGAGCAGGCGCAGCAGCTGGTGATCCTGGCCGACCACAGCAAGATCGGCGTGGCCAGCCGCGTGACCTATGCGCGCTGCGCCGACATCGACGTCATCGTGACCGACGCCAAGGCGCGCGGCGTGGCGGCGCTCGCCGGCCTGCGCAAGGCCTGCGAACGCGTGATCGTCGCCTGAGCCCCCACGGACCCGCGCCATGCCCTACCGCCACACCCTCGGCACCGCCACCTGGGCCTTCGCCGACCTGCGCACGCTGATGGCCAAGGCCACGCCGGCGCGCTCGGGCGACGTGCTCGCGGGGCTGGCGGCGGCCACGGCGGTGGAGCGCATGGCGGCGCGCATGTGCCTGGCCGAGGTGCCGCTGCGGCGCTTCCTCGAGGAGATGCTGGTCCCTTACGAGAGTGACGAGGTCACGCGGCTGATCGTCGACACGCACGACGCCGCGGCCTTCGCGCCGATCGCGCACCTCACGGTCGGCGACTTCCGCGACTGGCTGCTGTCCGAGGCGGCCGACAGCGCCATGCTGGCGCGCGTGGCGCCCGGCATCACGCCCGAGATGGCGGCCGCGGTGAGCAAGCTGATGCGCCAGCAGGACCTGATCCTGGTGGCGCGCAAGTGCCGCGTGCTCACGCGCTTTCGCAACACCATCGGCCTGCCCGGCCACCTGGCGGTGCGGCTGCAGCCCAACCACCCGACCGACGACCTGCGCGGCATCGCGGCCTCGATGGTCGACGGCCTGCTCTACGGCGCGGGCGATGCGGTGATCGGCATCAACCCCGCGACCGACGGCCTGCCCGCGCTCACGCGGCTGGTGCACATGCTCGACGAACTCATCTCGAAGCTCGGCATCCCCACCCAGTCCTGCGTGCTCACGCACGTGACCAACACCCTGCAGATGATCGAGCAGGGCGCGCCGGTCGACCTGGTGTTCCAGTCGGTGGCCGGCACCCAGAAGGCCAACACCAGCTTCGGCATCGACCTGGCGCTGCTGCGCGAGGCGCACGAGGCCGCGCTGTCGCTGCGGCGCGGCCCGCTGGGCGACAACGTGATGTATTTCGAGACCGGCCAGGGCAGCGCGCTGTCGGCCGACGCGCACCACGGCGTCGACCAGCAGACCTGCGAGGCGCGCGCCTATGCGGTGGCACGCGCCTTCCGGCCGCTGCTGGTGAACACCGTGGTCGGCTTCATCGGGCCCGAGTACCTGTACGACGGCAAGCAGATCATCCGCGCCGGCCTGGAGGACCACTTCTGCGGCAAGCTCATGGGCCTGCCGCTGGGCTGCGACGTCTGCTACACCAACCATGCCGAGGCCGACTCCGACGACATGGACGCGCTGATGACGCTGCTGGGCACGGCCGGCCTGACCTTCCTGATGGGCGTGCCGGGCGCCGACGACATCATGCTCAACTACCAGAGCACCTCCTTCCACGACGCGCTCTACCTGCGCGAGGTGCTGGGCCTGAAACGCGCGCCCGAGTTCGAGGCCTGGCTGCAGGCGATGCAGCTGAGCGATGCGAGTGGCCGCATGCGGCCGTTGACGGCGCAGCACCCGGCGCTGCAGCAGATGCGCCAGTTGCGCATCGGCGACGGAGGCACGCCATGACGGATGCCGATCCCTGGGACGACCTGCGCGCCTACACCGCGGCCCGGCTGGCCCTGGGCCGCAGCGGCGCCAGCATGCCCACGGACGAGCTGTTGCGCTTCGGCTTCGCCCATGCGCAGGCGCGCGACGCGGTGCATGCCGTGCTCGATATCGACGCGCTCGCGCAGGCGCTGGCCGACGACGGCCTGGCCAGCGTGCCCGTCCACAGCGCCGCCCCCGATCGCGCGGCCTACCTGCTGCGGCCCGACCTGGGACGGCGCCTCGACGATGCGAGCGTGCAGGCGCTGCGCGCGGCCGCGGGCCCGAGCCCGGTGGCCGGTTGCGACCTGCTGCTGGTGGTGGGCGACGGTCTCTCCTCGCTGGCGGTCGAGCGCAACGCACGCGCGCTGATCGCCGCGCTGCGCACGCACGCGCCGGCCGACTGGCGCCTCGGCCCGGTGGTGATCGCGCGGCAGGCGCGCGTGGCCCTGGCCGACGAGGCCGGCGCGCTGCTCGGCGCGCAACTGGTGGCGATGCTGATCGGCGAGCGCCCCGGCCTGAGCTCGCCCGACAGCCTGGGCCTGTACCTGACCTGGCGACCCGCGGTCGGCCGCCACGACGCCGAGCGCAACTGCATCTCGAACATCCGGCCCGAGGGCCTGGACCCCGAAACCGCCGCCCGCCGCTTCTGGTGGCTGGCCCGCGAAGCCAAGCGCCTGCAGCTCACCGGCGTGCAGCTCAAGGACCGCAGCGACGATGCCGCGATCGCGGCCCCGCCCGCCTCGCCTTCGCTGCCCACCTGACCCCTCCCGTTCCCCCGCCTGCGCAGGAATCCGCCTGCGCAGGGCCTCGCCTCGTCGGTGGCCACCAGCCGCCGCGTCTTTGAAAATGGAGTTCTCCCAATGATCCGCACCCTCCGGCCCCTGGCCCTCGCCGTCGTCTTCGGTTCGTTCCTCACGGCCTGCAGCGCCCCCGGTCCGTCGGCGCCCGCCATCGACAACAGCGCCATCGGCCAGCCCGAGTTCCGCGCCCACACCGCCACCTACGGGGTGGTCTACCGGCTGCCCAAGGAAGTGAACGAGGTGCTCGACGCCCGCGTGTACCCGGTGCTGCGCCAGGACCTGGTGCGCCTGGGCCTGCAGGCCGAAGCGCAGAACTTCAACATCCCGCACGTGACCGTGGTGCACATCCACAGCGCCGACCCCGGCACGCCGCTGAAGATGCTCAAGGCGCTGCCCAAGCCGCCCGCGCCGATCGCGCTGACGCTCAAGACCTTCTACACCACCGAGGCCGCCAAGGACGCCGGCCGCCCCTGGTGGCTGGACCTGGGCATCGTCAAGACCGGCCCCGGCTTCGAGGCGCTGATGGCCTACAACACCGTGACCACCGCCGCCATGGCCCCGCTGCGCGACGGCCCGCTGCCGCGCGTGACCGGCCCGGTCTACGCCAAGATGGCCGAGGCCGGCCGCGAGCTGGTGAAGACCGTGGGCGTGAGCGGCGTCAACGTGGTCAAGGACGGCAAGGAACTGCGTTTGCACAACCCGCACAACACCCTGGTCTACAGCATGGCGCCCTTCACGCCCGCGGTGCAGGCCGCGATGAACCAGGAAGCGGCCAAGTTCAACGCCGTGCTGCCCGAGGGCATCGCCACCACCTTCCGCGACGTGTCGATCGTCGAGCTGGCCTTCGCCGGCAACGTGACGCGCGAGATCTACCGCATCAGCCTGGTCGACGGCACGGTGACCGACGTCGCCACGGGCAAGACCATCGCCCGCTAGGGCTGGTGAACAGGCCCTAAGGGCTCAGGGGCCGTGCACCGTCTGCATCGACGGTCCGGCTCCCGTGCCGCGCAGGTCGAGGTCGGCGAAATAGGCCAGGCCCTGGCTGCCGGTGTTGTCGGCATCGGCCGAGACCGCCACGCCCACCACGTCGGGCTGCAGCCCGCCCGCCTCCGCGCCGAAGGCCCGCTGGTAGTCGGCCAGCAGGTTGCGCCGCTCGCTGCGCCAGGCGCCCGGCTCGGCCGGGCCCGATTCCAGCACCAGCATCCGGATGCGCTGGGTGAAGGCATTGACCAGCTCGGTGTTGCGCGCCTCCTTCCCGTCCCAGACGTAGCACAGCGTCTCGCTGGGCACGTCCTCGCCGGTGGCGCTGCGCGCCAGCGCCAGGCGGGCGCGCTCGGTGAAGGGCAGCCGGTCGGTCGGCAGCGCGAAGAACACGCAGAGCTTGGCCGCACCGTCGTCCCCCGCGCGGGTGCGCAGGTCGGCGCCCTCGACGAAGCGGTCGACCCGCCAGCGCCAGCCCAGCGTGGCGCCGCCATCGAGCGCGAGGCGCACCGGATGCACGAGATTGCCGTAGGCATCGTCGGTCTCGACGCGCAGCACCGTCCGGCCGTCCAGCCGCACCACCTCGAAGCGCGTGGCCTTCTTGTTGGGCAGGGTGCTGAAATGCCAGGGCGGTGGCGCCGCGCCGGTCGAGGTGGGCGAGAAGGCGGTCAACAGGGGCGACGGCGCGCCCTGCGCACGCGCGCCGAGCGGAAGCGCAAGACACGACAGCAGCGCCAGGGCCGCCATGCAGGAACGACGTAAGGGAGTCATCGGGAGCGCCTTCCGCACGAGGGTTGCGAACAGCCGCACAGTGTGCCGCGTTCAAGGCCCGGGCGTGTGACGCCGCAACGAATCGTTGCGTTCGCGCGCCGTGGACAGTCCGGCTGCTAGCGCGGCTCGCCGTCCACGTAGTACCAGCGCTGGCGTTCGGCCTGCTCGCCCACGGCCGGCTCGACCTCGCGCACGAAGCGGCTGCGCTCGTGCAGCCGGGTGGCGACGCCGCCGGCATCGCGCTGGCGGGCGACGAACTCGACCTCGGCGTGGTCGGCGTCGAGCACCGAGCGCGAGCGCACGTCCAGGCCCAGCCACTTCACGCCGGCGTCGAAATCGACCGCGGCCGGCCGCGTCGTCGGGTGCCAGGTCGCCAGCAGGTACGCGGCGCGCTGCAGCACGAAGGCCGCATAGCGCGAGCGCATCAGCGACTCGGCGTCGGGCGCCGGCGTCTGCTCGAAGTCGTCGAGGTACCGGCCGCAGCACAGCGCGAAGGCGAAGGGCTTGTCCCGGCGGTCGGTGCGACCACAGGGGCAAGGGCCGGCGGGGGGAATGATCGGGCTGCTGCTCATGACGGGCTCCATTGGAACACCATCCGCCGCGGCCTCGGCGAGGGCGCTCACCATCGCGCCTGCCCGACGCGCCAGCGCTCGGCTTCGGCGTCCTCGAGCCGCAGGTAGCCGGCACGCGTCTGCCCGCCCGGGATGGCGCTGTGTTCCAGCAGTTCGCGTCGCACCTCGGGCAGCGCCAGCGCCTCGGTGGCGGCCTGCTGCAGCGGCGCCGTGAGGCCCTCGGGCGTGCCGGGCGGCGCGAACAGTGAGTAGTAGCTGTAGGCCTCGAAGCGCGCCAGCGAGCGGTCGGCCTGCTGCAGCGTCACCGGGCCCTTCGGCATGCCCAGCGTGCGCGGCGTGGGCTGCGGATCGCCGGCGCCGCAGGCGATGCCGAGCACGCGGAAGGCGCCGTCGCGCACGCTGTCGATGGCGGCGCTCAGTTCGGCGAACAGCAGGTCGACCCGGCCGGCGGCCACCCCCCGCACGTCGGGCGTGAGCCCGTTCGCCGGCAGCCGCGTGAGGTAGGTGCGGGTCATGCTCTTGAACAGCTCGGTCGCCATGTGGTCGATGCTGCCGTCGACGCCGGTGGCGATGGTGAGCCGGCCGGGGTGGGCACGCAGGTAGCGCAGCAGCTGCGCGGTGTCGCGGATGCGCAGCGCCTCGGCGCGCGCCGGGTTCATCAGCAGCACCATCGGATCGCGCGCCACCAGCGTCACCGGTGCCAGGCTGTCCATCAGGCGGTTGTCGTCGTCGGCCGGCGCCAAGGGCGTGCCCCGGCGCGGCAGGCGCACGCCCGCGAGCAGCAGCGTGCGGGCATCGGGCGTGCCCTGGGCGAAGGCCCGGATCTCGGCCGTGACCTCGCCCTGGCGGTACGCGACCGCCACCGGCCCGGTCCGCACGCGGCGCAGCGCGGCGGCGAAGGTCTCGGCCAGGTAGCCGGTGCGGCCGCCCTGCGGGAAGGGCACGACGATGCGCAGCGGCTCGGCCTGCGCATGGGCCCAGGGTGCCGCGGCCAGCGCGGCGCCCGTGGCCAGCAGCTGGCGGCGTTTCACGCCAGCGCGCGCTGGATCAGCAGCTTCTGGATGTCCGAGGTGCCTTCGTAGATCTGGCAGACCCGCACGTCGCGGTAGATGCGCTCCAGCGGAAAGTCGTTGACGTAGCCATAGCCGCCCAGCGTCTGGATCGCGGCGCTGCAGACCTTCTCGGCCATCTCGCTGGCGAACAGCTTGGCCATCGCCGCCTCCTTGAGGCAGGGCCGGCCCGCGTCGCGCAGCGCGGCCGCATGCCAGATCAGCTGGCGCGCGGCCTCGAGCTGGGTCGCGCATTCGGCCAGGCGGAAGCCCACGGCCTGCTGCTCGAAGATGCTGCCGCCGAAGGCCTGGCGCTCCTTGGCATAGGCCAGCGCCACGTCGAAGGCACTGCGCGCCATGCCCACGCTCTGCGCCGCGATGCCGATGCGGCCGCCCTCGAGCGCGCCCAGCGCGATCTTGTAGCCCTCGCCCTCGGCGCCGATCAGGTTCTCGCGCGGGATGCGGCAACCATCGAAGTTGATCAGCGCGGTGTCGCTGCTGTGCTGGCCCAGCTTCTCCTCCAGCCGCGCCACGCTGTAGCCCGGCGCATCGGTGGGCACGATGAAGGCGCTCATGCCGCGCTTGCCCGCGGCCTTGTCGGTGACCGCGATCACGATCGCGACCTGGCCGTTCTTGCCGCTGGTGATGAACTGCTTGACGCCGTCGATCACGTAGGCGTCGCCGTCCTTGCGCGCGGTGGTGCGCAGGCTGGAGGCGTCGCTGCCGGCCTGCGGCTCGGTCAGGCAGAAGGCGCCGAGCATCCGGCCCTGCGCCAGCGGCCAGAGCCACTGCTTCTTCTGCTCGGCATTGCCGTAGCGCATCAGGATCGCGTTGACCGGGCAGTTGGTCACGCTGATCGCGGTGCTGGTGCCGCCGTCGCCGGCCGCGATCTCCTCCAGCACCAGCGCCAGCGTGAGGTAGTCGAGGCCGGCGCCGCCGTCTTCCTCGGGCACGCAGATGCCGTAGGCGCCCAGCGCCGCCAGGCCCTGGTGCACTTCCTTGGGGAAGTGGTGTTCGCGGTCCCAGCGCGGGGCGTGCGGCCAGATCTCGGTCTGGCAGAAATCGCGAACCGCGTCGCGGATCGCTTCCTGGTCGGTGGTGAGCAGCATGCGGGTCTCCTTCGTTTCTCTTGTTGTCTCTCGGGCCTTAGCGGCCCTGGCCCAGGTCCATGATCAGCCGCGCCGTCATGTAGAGCCGGCGCGGGATCGCATCGACCAGCACGTACTCGGCCTTGTCGCTGTGGTAGCCGAAGCCCGGCAGGCCCAGGCCCTCGATCACCGGCTTGCCCGACAGGCCCGCATAGGCCGCGTCGGTGCCGCCGCCGCTGCGCTCGTCGACCTCGAGCTGGCCGCCGGCCTCGCGGTAGAAGGCACTGGCCTTGTCGATCAGCTTGCGGCCCTCGGCGCCGGCGTTGAAGGCCGGGCGGCCACGCGTGATGGTCAGCCTGACCTCGGCCTCCGGCAGCTTGCGCGCCTGGGCGCGTTCTTCCAGCAGCTTGAGCGCGGCCTCGAGGTCCTCGTTGCGCGCGTAGCGCACGTCGGCATTGAGGGTGGCGCTGTCGGGGATGATGTTCGACACCGTGCCGGCCTTGGCCACGGTCCAGTTGAAGCGCAGGCCGCGCGCCTTGTCGTCGATGTCCTGGGTGCGCAGCACCAGGTCGGACGCCTCGACCAGTGCATTGACGCCCAGCTCGGGCGCCGCGCCCGCATGCGAGGCCTTGCCCTTGATGTCGGCCTGCACGTAGGCGATGCCCGAGGTGCCGAGGTAGAAGCTCTCGCGCTCGGCATTGGTGGGCTCGAAGGACAGCACGTAGTCGGCCGCGCGCGCCTCGCTCTGGATCAGGTCGCGCGAGCCGAAGGAGCCCTTCTCCTCGTCGACGTTGAACAGCACCGTGAGGCTGCCGAAGTCGCGGAAGCCGTAGGTGGTGAGCAGCTTCAGCGCATGCAGGATCACCGCGCTGCCGCCCTTGTCGTCGGCGATGCCCGGGCCGTAGGCCTTGTTGCCCTCGATGCGGAAGGGCGCGCGCGCCAGCATGCCGCGCGGGTAGACCGTGTCCATGTGCGAAAGCAGCAGCAGGTGCTTGCCGGCCCGGCCGTCGAGCCGGCCGCGCAGCTTGCCCACGATGTTGTCGCCCACCGCCGGCGCCACCGCCTTGTGGCGGGTGACGCTGAAGCCCAGCGCCTTGAGCTCGTCCTCCAGCAGCTTGCCCGCGGCCGCGATGCCCTCGGCGTCGCCGGTGCCGCTCTCGATGTTGACCAGCCGCTCGAGCGTCTTCACGACCGCCGGCTGTTTGGCGGTGGCCGCATCGAACAGCACGTTGTCGCGCTTCTGCGCCCCGGCCGCCGGCAGCAGCGCCGCCAGGCACAGGGCGAGCATCGTCTGGCGCAGCCCGGTGCGCCGTCCACGAAGGGATGCGCTCACAGGAGTTCCAGCGCCACGGCCGTGCCTTCGCCGCCGCCGATGCACAGCGTGGCCACGCCGCGCTTGAGGCCGCGCGACTGCAGCGCATGGATCAGCGTGACCATGATGCGCGCGCCGCTGGCGCCGATCGGATGGCCCAGCGCGCAGGCGCCGCCGTGCACGTTGACGATGTCGTGCGCCACGCCCAGTTCCTTCATCAGCGCCATCGGCACCACGGCGAAGGCCTCGTTGACTTCCCACAGGTCGACGTCCTTGACGCTCCAGCCGATCTTCTTGAACAGCTTGGCGACGGCGCCCACCGGCGCGGTCGAGAACCACTCGGGCTGCTGCGCGTGCGTGGCGTGGCCGACGATGCGGGCGATGGGCTTGGCGCCCAGCTTCTGCGCCTGCGAGGCGGTGGTCATGACCAGCGCGGCGGCCCCGTCGTTGATCGACGAGCTCGAGGCCGCGGTGATGGTGCCGCCGTCCTTCTTGAAGGCGGGCTTGAGCGTGGGGATCTTGTCGAGCTTGACCTTGCCCGGGCCTTCGTCGATGGAGATCACGGTCTCGCCGCCGCGGCCCTTGACCGTCACGGGCGTGATCTCGGTCTTGAACAGGCCGTCGGCCGTGGCCTGCTTGGCGCGCTCGACGCTGGCGGTCGCGAAGGCGTCCTGCTGCTCGCGCGTGAAGCTGTACTTGGCGGCGCAGTCTTCGCCGAAGGTGCCCATCGAGCGGCCCGGCTGGTAGGCGTCTTCCAGGCCGTCGAGCATCATGTGGTCGAAGATCCGGTCGTGGCCCATGCGGTAGCCGCCGCGGCCCTTGAGCATCAGGTAGGGCGCGTTGGTCATGCTCTCCATGCCGCCCGCCACCATGACGTCGTGCGTGCCGGCCAGCAGCATGTCGTGCGACAGCATCGCGGCCTTCATGGCCGAGCCGCACATCTTGCTGAGCGTGACCGCGCCCGCGGCGTCGGGCAGGCCGCCCTTGTAGGCCGCCTGGCGCGCCGGCGCCTGGCCCTGGCCCGCCATCAGGCAGTTGCCGAACAGCACCTCGCCGACCACGGCCGGGTCGATGCCCGCGCGCTCGACGGCCGCCTTGATCGCGGCGCCGCCCAGGTCATGGGCCGACAGGGAAGAGAAGTCGCCCTGGAACGCGCCCATGGGGGTGCGTGCGGCGCCGACGATGACGATGGATTCGGACATGAGGGTCTCCTTGGAGGTAGGGGAAAAAAGAATCGGGTTTCCGGACGCAGAGGACGCGAAGGTTTCGCAGAGGTCGCAAAAAGGATCCAGATCCTTGATGCTTTTCTTTTGCGTTCTCTGCGAAATCTCTGCGTCTTCTGCGTCCGGCGGTTGGGTGTTCAGAAATGTGTCGCACTCCCTTCATGCGCAAAGCGCTGCGCCGCGTCGTAGGGAAACACGTCGAGCATCTGGCCGGCGCGGATGCGCTGCTGGTGCTGCTGCCAGAAGTCGGCCTCGAGCAGGTCGGCATGGTGCGCCATGAAGGCCTCGCGCACCGCGTCGTTGCCCAGCAGGAAGGGGGCGAAGGTCTCGGGGAACACGTCTTTCGGGCCGACCGCGTACCAGACCTCGTCGCTCATTTCGTCTTCCTCGTTGCGCGCCTCGGGCACGCGGCGGAAGTTGCAGTCGGTCAGGTACTCGATCTCGTCGTAGTCGTAGAACACGACCTTGCCGTTGCGCGTGACGCCGAAGTTCTTCCACAGCATGTCGCCGGGGAAGATGTTCGCCGCCACCATGTCCTTGATCGCGTTGCCGTACTCGACCACCGCACGCACCAGCTGCTCCTTCGCGCGCTTCGCCTGGGCTTCGCTCTCGGGATGCGCGAGCAGGTCGAAGGTCTCCTGCAGGTAGAGGTTGAGCGGGATCATGCGGCGCTCGATGTAGACATGCCGCAGCACGATCTCCATCTCGCCGTTGCCGTCGCGGTCGCCGATCTCGAGCTGGCTGGGCGCGAAGCGGCGGATCTCCTCGATCAGCGCAGGCTCGAAGCGGTCGAAGGGAAAGCCCACGTCGCTGTACTCCAGCGTCTCGGCCATGCGGCCCACGCGGTCGTGCTGCTTGACCAGCTGGTACTTGGCCTTGACCTGCTCGCGCGTGGTTTCCTTGGGCGGCGGGAAGAAGTCCTTGATGAGCTTGAACACGTAGGGGAAGGACGGCAGGTCGAACACCAGCATCACCATGCCCTTGATGCCGGGCGCGATGCGGAAGCGGTCGCTGCTGAAGTTCAGGTGCGAGAGGAAGTCGCGGTAGAACAGCGTCTTGCCCTGCTTGGCCAGGCCCAGCGCGTTGTAGATCTCGGCGCGCGGCTTGCGCGGCATCAGCGAACGCAGGAACTGCACCCAGGCCGAGGGCACCTCCATGTCGACCATGAAGTAGGCGCGCGCGAAGCTGAACAGCATCTGCAGCTCGTCCTCGCCGAACAGCACCGCATCGACATGGAAGCGGCCCTGGTCGTCGTGCAGGATCGGCAGCGCGAAGGGCAGCTCGACGTAGCCGTTGATGACCTTACCCACCACGTAGGCGCCCTTGTTGCGGAAGAACAGGCCCGACAGCACCTGCAGCTGGAAGTTGGCGCGCAGCTTGACCTGGTGGAAGCGCCCGCGCACCGCGGCCGCGACGCGCTCGGCATCGCGCGCCCGGTCGGCGAAGCGGCCCTGCAGCGCGAAGTCCTCGAGCATGCGCTCGACGGTCTGGGCCAGCGTGTCGTGGGCCGGGTAGTAGGGGCGGTAGGTCGGCGCGCCGCGCGGCTCGATGTACTCGGTGCTGAGCGCCGGGCGCACGAAGATGAAGTCGTTCTGGAAGTAGGCGCGGTGCAGGATCTTGGTCGTCACCGAGTTGAAGAAGCTCTCGGCCAGCTCGGGCTGGTGGTGGTCGACCAGCAGGCCGATGTAGTGCAGCTTGACCTGGTGCCACACCGCCATCGGCTGCTCGCCGGCCTTGAACTCCTTCTCGAGCCGGGCCACGGCCTCGCCCACGCGCAGGTCGTAGAACGCGATGCGCTCGCGCTGGGCCCGCTGCTGGCCATGCCAGTCAGCGGTCTCGAAACGGTGCTTGGCACGCGCCGATTCCCCACGGAACAGGCGGTAGTGCCGGTTGAAGCCATCGAGCAGCGCCTTGGCGATGTCGTAGGCCAGCGGCGAATCAAGCCGTTGGGGGAACATGGTCGGGCGCGCCGTCCAGGTCCGTGCTCGTGGGGATCGGGGCCCGCGCCGGCTCCTCGGCCCGGGGACGCGGCACGATCTTCAGCGCCTCGCCGGGCTTGCTCCACTTGTAGCGGATGCGCTGCACCGCGGCCTTGTAGATCGCGTCCAGCGGCTTGGTGCCGTTGACGCTGAGCTCCAGGTCCTGCAGCAGGCCGTCGTGCACGCCGAAGCTCCAGCCGTGGATGCGCACCTTCTGGCCGCGGCTCCAGGCATCGACCATCACGGTGCTCACGGCCACGTTGACCACCTGCTCGGCCACGTTGAGTTCGCACAGCGCATCGGCGCGCACTTCCTCGGGCAGGCTCTCGAGCATCACGATGTGGCGGTCGCGCACGTCCTGGATGTGGCGGATCCAGTTGTCGGCCAGGCCGATGCGCGCGCCGCTGAGCGCGGCCTTGACGCCGGCGCAGCCGTAGTGGCCGACCACCATGATGTGCTCGACCTTCAGGTGCTCGACGGCGAACTGGATCGCCGACAGCGCGTTGAGGTCGGAATGCACCACGATGTTGGCCACGTTGCGGTGCACGAACACTTCGCCGGGCTCGAGGCCGGTGATCTGGTTGGCGGGTACGCGGCTGTCGGAGCAGCCGATCCACATGTACTTGGGCGTCTGCTGCTTCACCAGCCCGGTGAAGAATCCGGGGCGGTCGCGCTCCATCTGGGCGGACCAGGCGCGGTTGTGGGCAAACAGATCGTCGAGGGAGTCGTCGCGGTTGTTTTCAGGCATGGTCGTATTGTCGGTGACGGGTATCTTGGAAGGGTTGCGGGACATCGTTCGCGGGGCAGGCCAGGGTCATCGCAGGCGCGCCTTCGCGGGTTTGGCCGGCTTCTGTGCCCGGGCCAGCGTGTCACGCGCCTGCTGCTCCTGGTCGCGCACCTCGGCGAGGTTGGCCTGCAGCTCGGCCAGCTGCGCCTCGAGCTGGCCGCGGTGCACGCCCAGCACGTCGAGGAACTTCTGCAATTGCACCACCGTGTCGCGCGGGCTGTCGTAGATGTCGAGGATGTCCCTGGCCTCGTCCAGGCTCAGGCCCAGCCGCTTGGCGCGCAGCGTGAGCGCCAGCCGCGTGCGGTCGCGCGCGCTGTAGACCCGCTGCAACCCGCCCGCGCCCGAACGCTCGGGCGCCAGCAGGCCCTTGTCCTCGTAGAAACGGATCGCACGCGTGGTGAGATCGAATTCCTGGGCCAGCTCGCTGATGGAATAGGTCGATGAGGGCATGGACGCCTGTGGCGAAGAAGGAGCGGAAACACGGGACATCACGGTGGCGACAGCGCATCGGCGCCCCACTGCCTACAATGAAGGCCCACTACGTGACGTTTACGTCAACGTCAATCTTACATGAACCTCCTCGAACGCGAACTCCACTACCCCCTCGGCGACCGGCTGCCGGCGCCCGGCGACACCGTCGAGGTCGCGCCCGGCGTGCGCTGGATCCGCATGAGCCTGCCCTTCGCGCTCGACCACATCAACCTCTGGCTGATGCGCGACACGCTCGACGGCGTCGAGGGCTGGACCGTCGTGGACTGCTGCATCGCGCGCGACGAGGCCAAGGCGCAATGGGAACAGGTGTTCGCCACCCAGCTCGAGGGCCTGCCGATCCTGCGCGTGATCGTGACCCACATGCACCCCGATCACGTCGGGCTCGCGCAGTGGCTCTGCGAGCGCTGGCAGGTGGCGCTGTGGATGAGCGCCACCGACTACTACGTGGCGCGCAACCTCACCAGCCCCCATGGCATGGACAACGCGGCCGGCGGCGACGTGGCGGCCAGCTTCTTCGCCTCGCACGGCCTGGTCGACCCCGAGGCGGTGCAGAAGATCCGCTCGCGCGCCGACTACTACCGCAACATGGTGCCCGGCCTGCCGCCCAGCTACGTGCGGCTGATGGACGGCGGCACCGTCACCATCGGCGGCCAGGCCTGGCGCTGCATCAGCGGCTACGGCCATTCCTTCGAGCACATCGCGCTGTACTGCGAGGCGCTCAACCTGCTGATCGGCGGCGACATGATGCTGCCGCGCATCTCGACCAACGTGAGCGTGCAGGCCGACGAGCCCGAGGCGAACTCGCTGCGCCTGTTCCTCGACAGCATCGCGCGCTTCCGCGCGCTGCCGGCCGACGTGCTGGCGCTGCCCTCGCACGGCAAGCCCTTCACCGGCGTGCACCGGCGCGTCGAGCAGCTCGAGGAGCACCACCGCGACCGCCTGGCCGAACTGCTGGCCGGCTGCAGCGAACGCGCGCTGAGCGCGGCCGACGGCGTGCCGATCATGTTCAAGCGCGAGCTCGACCTGCACCAGCTGACCTTCGCCATGGGCGAGACCATCGCCCACCTGCACCTGCTGTGGCACGAAGGCCAGCTGCGCCGCACGCGGGACGCCGACGGCATCTACCGCTTCCGCCTGGCGTCGACCGCCTGATCCGCAGCGGCGCCGTGGCATGCTCGGCGCTGCATGAACGACACCCTCTCCCGCCTGCGCGGCGGCCAGTTCCGCGGCGCCACACGGCTCGCGCTGCGCGAAGGCCTCACCGAATTCCCGCGCGAGGTCTTCGCGCTGGCCGACACGTTGGAAATCCTCGACCTCTCGGGCAATGCGCTGGACGCGCTGCCCGAGGACCTGCACCGCCTGCACCGGCTGCGCGTGCTCTTCTGTTCGGACAACCGCTTCACCGTGCTGCCCGAAAGCCTGGGCCGCTGCGCGCAGTTGGAGATGGTCGGCTTCAAGGCCAACCGCATCGCCGAGGTGCCGGCTTCTTCCCTGCCGCCGCGGCTGCGCTGGCTGATCCTGAGCGACAACGCGATCGAAGAGCTGCCCGATGCGCTCGGCCAGCGCCACCGGCTGCAGAAGCTCATGCTGGCCGGCAACCGGCTGCGGGCCCTGCCGGCCACGCTGGCGGGCTGCGAGCGGCTCGAACTGCTGCGCATCGCGGCCAACCGCTTCGACACCCTGCCGCCCTGGCTGACGCGGATGCCACGCCTGGGCTGGCTGGCCTTCGGTGGCAACCCGCTCAACGCCGACCGCGAAGCCGCGGTGCTGGCCGCGCCGCCGCTGCCGGCCATCGGCTGGCGGGCACTCGAGGTGCATGAAGTGGTGGGCGAAGGCGCCTCGGGCCTGATCCATCGCGCGACCTGGACCGAGGCGCCGGGCGGTGCGCGCCAGGTCGCGCTCAAGCTGTTCAAGGGCGCCCTCACCAGCGACGGCGCGCCCCAGAGCGAACTGGCCGCGAGCCTGGCGGCCGGACCGCATCCCCACCGGATCGGCGCCGAGGGCCGGCTGAGCGGCCATCCCGACGGAACCGAAGGCCTGGTGATGCCCTGGGCCGACACGCGCTTCGCCGTGCTGGCCGGCCCGCCCAGCTTCGACAGCTGCACCCGCGACGTCTACGCCGAGGGCGCGCGCTTCGCGCCCGAGGCCGCGCTGCGGCTGGCGCGCGGCATCGCCAAGGCCGTGGCCGACCTGCATGCGCGCGGCCTGCTGCATGGCGACCTGTACGGCCACAACATCCTCTGGCGCGCCGACGGCGAGGCGCGGCTGGGCGATCTGGGGGCCGCTTCGTTTCTCTCCGACGACGCGGATGCGCTGCAAGGCCTCGAGGCCCGCGCCTTCGGCTGCCTGGCCGAGGAACTGCTGCACCACAGCGATCCGGCGGCCCCGCTGCTCGCACCCCTGGCCGCGGTGGCCGCGCGCTGCCTGCAGCCCGACGCGGCCACACGCCCGGCCTTCGACGAGATCGTGCGCGCCCTGGCTGGCACCTTGGCGACGGCGCCCGCCGCGCGCTGACACTAAGCTGCACCGCCGCCGCTCGACGGCGTGATCGACGTTTTCAGGAGACATCGCATGGACACCCGCCAACTCTTTTCCCTGCAAGGCCGCAGCGCGCTCATCACCGGCGGCTCGCGCGGCATCGGCCGCATGATCGCCGAGGGCTTCCTCGCCCAGGGCGCCCGCGTCTACATCTCGGCCCGCAAGGCCGCGGCCTGCGACCAGACCGCCAAGGAGCTGTCGGCCCTGGGCACCTGCATCTCGCTGCCGGGCGACGTGTCGACCGTGGAAGGCGCGCATGCGCTGGTCGCGGCCTACGCCAAGCACGAGGACTCGCTCGACATCCTGGTCAACAACGCCGGCGCGGCCTGGGGCGCGCCCTATGCGGAATTCCCGGAAAGCGGCTGGGACAAGGTGGTCGACCTCAACCTCAAGGCGCCCTTCTTCCTGACCCAGGCGCTCACACCCATGCTCAAGAAGGCCGCCACCGACCACCTGGCCAAGGTGATCCACATCGCCTCGATCGACGGGCTGTCGGTGAACCCGCAGGAAACCTATTCGTACGCCGCCAGCAAGGCCGGCCTGGTGCACCTCACGCGCCGGATGGCGCTGCACCTGGCGCCCGAGCGCATCGCGGTGAGCGCGATCGCCCCCGGCGCCTTCGCCTCGGACATGAACAAGGATGCGCGCGATCATGGCGACGAGGTCAAGGCCCGCATCCCGGCCGGCCGCATCGGCACGCCCGAGGACATGGCGGGCGCGGCCATCTACCTGGCTTCGCGCGCGGGCGACTACGTGATGGGCGCGACGCTGGTGGTCGACGGCGGCGTGATGTACACGCGCTAGTTGCAGACGACCGTCGTGCCCACGGGCCGGCAGGTCCGGCCGTCGGGCCGCGTGTAGCGGTCGAGCTTGCCGGTGTTGTCGTAGTGGTTGCCCTGGGTGTCGTTGCAGCCCGAGGGGCCGCAGTTGCGGATGCGCGGGCGCATGTCCTGTGGCCGCTGCGGCCGCGACGGGACCACGGCGGGTGGGTACCAGGCCTCGGCCGCGGCCCGTTCCCTTTCACGCTCCCGTTCGCGCTCGGCGGCGCGCGATTCGTCGCCGCGCCGGTCGAGCACGATCGGCCCGCCCGGCGGTGCCGCGGGCGGCGTGGCCGCCTCGACCGTCTCGCGCTGCAGCCGGCTCGCCCGCTCGACGCTGTCGAGCTGCTCCTGCCGGCGCGCGCCCTCGGGTTCGCTGCGGCGCTCGGTGGCCTCGATGCCCTGCACCGTCTCGGCGCGCCGCGTCTCGGCGGGGCAGGCGGCGTCGGTGTAGCTCACCCGGCCGGCCGCGTCGACACAGCGCATGACCTGCGCAGTGGCCGTGCCGGCGAGGCCGATCGACAGAAGACAGAGCGCGAGAAGACGTTTCATGGCGACCCCATGGAAAGGCGGGATGCGGCGCGGCCGCACCCCCCATTCTGACCACGGATCGCCCGTGCTGCGCGACTAGTGGTTGTCGCGCGGGATCCCGTAGGTCGCGTGGATCTTCTGGTACTTCACCGCCGGCTTGAGCACCATGCCCTCCGACAGCTCGCCGACCACGCCGCGCTGGATCTCCTGCCACGGCGTCTGGCTCGGCGGGAAGGCGTAGCCGCCGGCGGCATCGAGCTTGGCGCGGCGCTGGGCCAGTTCCTCGTCCGACACCAGCATGTTGGCGGTGCGCTTCTTCAGGTCGATGCGCACGCGGTCGCCGGTCTTGAGCAGCGCCAGCGCGCCGCCCGTGGCCGCCTCGGGCGAGGCGTTGAGGATCGAGGGCGAGCCCGAGGTGCCCGACTGGCGGCCGTCGCCGATGCAGGGCAGCGCGGTGATGCCCTTCTTGAGCAGGTAGCTGGGCGCGCGCATGTTCACCACCTCGGCCGCGCCGGGGTAACCCACCGGGCCCACGCCGCGCATGAACAGCACGCTGTGCTCATCGATCTTCATCTTGGGATCGTCGATGCGCGCGTGGTAGTCCTCGGGGCCGTCGAACACCACGGCCGTGCCTTCGAAAGCCATCGGGTCGGCCGGGTTCTCGAGGTAGCGCTGGTGGAACTCGGGGCCGATCACGCTGGTCTTCATGATCGCGGAATCGAACAGGTTGCCCTTGAAGTTGAGGAAGCCGGCGTTTTTCTTCATCGGCTTGGCATAGGGGAAGATCACCTTCCGGTCCTCGGTGAAGCGGCCCTTGCAGTTCTCGACCAGCGTCTTGCCGTTGACCGTGAGCGCGGGCTGGATCAGGTCCTTGCCGATCAGTTCGGCCACCACGGCCGGCACGCCGCCCGCGCGGTAGTAGTCCTCGCCCAGGTACTCGCCGGCCGGCTGCAGGTTGACCAGCAGCGGGATCTTGTAGCCGTGCTTCTCCCAGTCGGACGTGTGCAGCTCGACGCCGATGTGGCGCGCGATGGCGTTCAGGTGGATCGGCGCGTTGGTCGAGCCGCCGATGGCCGAGTTCACGACGATCGCGTTCTCGAAGGCCGCGCGGGTCATGATGTCCGAGGGCTTGAGGTTCTCGCGCACCATCTCGACGATGCGCCGGCCCGTCATGTAGGCCATCTCCTGGCGGTCGCGGTAGGGCGCGGGAATGGCCGCGCTGCCCGGCAGCGTCATGCCCAATGCCTCGGCCAGCGAGTTCATGGTCGAGGCCGTGCCCATGGTGTTGCAGTGGCCGGTCGACGGCGCCGACGACGCCACCAGCTTGAGAAAGCCCTTGTCGTCGATCTCGCCCGCGGCCAGCAGCTCGCGCGCCTTCCACACGATGGTGCCCGAGCCGGTGCGCTCGCCCTTGTACCAGCCGTTGAGCATCGGGCCCGAGTTGAGCGCGATGGCCGGGATGTCGACCGTGGCGGCCGCCATCAGCTGGGCCGGCGTGGTCTTGTCGCAGCCGGTGGTGAGCACCACGCCGTCGATCGGGTAGCCGTAGAGGATCTCGACCAGCGAGAGGTACTGCAGGTTGCGGTCCAGCGAGGCCGTGGGCCGCTTGCAGGTCTCCTGGATCGGGTGGATCGGGAACTCGAAGGCGATGCCACCCGCGTCGCGGATGCCTTCGCGCGTGCGCTCGGCCAGCACCAGGTGGTGGCGGTTGCAGGGCGCGATGTCGGAACCGGTCTGCGCGATGCCGATGATCGGGCGGCCCGACTGCAGCTCGTCCAGGCCCAGGCCGAAGTTCATGGTGCGCTCGATGTAGAGCGCGGTCATGTCGGTGTTGGCGGGGTTGTCGAACCAGGCCTGCGAACGCAGCTGCTGCGGTGCCGCCTTCTTCACTGCGGACTTCTTCTTCGTCGCTGCCGCGCTCTTCGACGCCGCTTTCACCGTGGGGTTCTTGTTGCTCATTTTCAGGACATGCCTTTCAGGGTTTCGGCTGCATTGGGCAGCGCTTTGCAATCTTCGATGTAGAGCCGGATGATGTCGGCGAAGTTGTCGTGCGGGTGCAGGCCCAGCCCCGCCGCCCGCACCGCGGTCGCGCCGCTGGGCCAGTTGGCCACGATGTTCGCCACCCGCTCGTCGCGTTCGAAGCGCACCAGCGCGCGCACCTTGGGGCCGGCCACTTCCTCCAGCGCGTCGAGCATGTCGGCCACGCGCACGTTGAGGCCCGGCAGGTTGAGCGCGGTGCGGCCCACGAAGGCCTCGCGCGTGGCTTCGTAGACCGCGATCAGGCCTTCGACGGTGCGGGTGGGCGAGGCCATCGGGTGCGAGACCTCGGGCGACACCGGGCAGATCGATTCCACGCCCGCCAGCGGCTCGCGGATGATGCCGCTGAAGAAGGACGAGGCCGCGCCGTTGGGCTTGCCCGGGCGCACGGTCACGGTCATGAGCCGCGCGGCGCGGCCGTCGATGTAGCCCTTGCGCGTGTAGTCGGCGATCAGGTGCTCGCAGATCAGCTTCTGCGTGCCGTAGGAGGTCTGCGGCGTGGGCAGCGTGTCGTCGGCCACCAGCTTGGGGAAGGGGATGGCCGGGTCGGGCCCGAACACCGCGACCGAACTGGAGAACACGAAGCGCGTGACCTTGCCGCCGGTGTTGAAGTTGGCGCGCAGCGCATCGAGCAGCGCGCGCGTGCTGTCGAGGTTGGAGCGCAGGCCCAGGTCGAAGTCGGCTTCGCACTCGCCCGACACCGCCGAGGCCAGGTGGAACACGCCGTCGAAGGCCTCGGTCTTGAGCGCCTCGGTCTGCGTGAGCAACGGGCCGGTGCGGGCCTCGACGCGTGCATCGGCCAGCAGGTCGCCCGGGGGTGGCGCGATGTCGGTCAGCACGATGCGGTCGATGCGCTCGCCCGCGAGCGTGCCGCGTGCGAGCAGGGTGCGCGCCAGGCGGGCGCCCAGAAAGCCGCCGCCGCCGGTGATCATCAGTTTCATGGTGTCTCCTTCATGTTCAGGGTTTGCTCGTTCGTGATTTCGGCGCCGCCTGGCGGCGGCCGGCGATCACGCCGCCCTCGACCAGCCGGCGTTCGCCGGAAAGAATGTGTTCGGTGGCGCAGCGTCGCGCGCGGTCCGGGTCGCGCGCGGCGATGGCCTCGACCATCGCGCGGTGCTCCAGCTGCACCGCCTGCATGAAGTCGGTGCGGCGCGCCTCGTTGCCGCGTGTGATGCGCATGCCTTCGCGCAGGTACTGCTCGAGAAAGCCCAGCAGCAGCCGGAACTGCGGGTTGCCGGTGGCCTCGCCGATCACGCGGTGGAAGGCCAGGTCCTCGGCCACGCCGTCCTGGCCGGCCGCGACCGCGGTGTCGATGGCCTTGAGCGCGCGCCGCAGCGCAGCGATCTGGCTGCGGGTGGCGCGCTCGGCCGCCAGCGCGGCGATCTCGCCCTCGAGCACGCGCCGCACCTCGACCACGTGCACCACGGCCTGGACCGAGCCCAGCACGGCCGGGTCGAAGGCCAGCGGCTGGTTGAGCGGCGCCTGCGCGACGAACACGCCCGAGCCCTGGCGCGACACCACCAGCGCGCGCGACTTGAGCTGGTGCACCGCTTCGCGCACCACGGTGCGCGACACGCCGTGCTCGGTCGCCAACTGCTGCTCGGTCGGCAGCCGTTCGCCCGGGCGCAAGGCACCCGATTCGATCTGCGAGCCCAAGCGCGACGCCAGGCGATCGGACAGGCGATCGGCCACGCGGCGGATGGGTTCGGGGGCGGAAAGGGCCTGCACGGCAGCGGATGTATGGAGCACAGTTATCAGGTGATCATACAAATCTACAGGGGTTTTCTCCTACCGGTTTGCCCTGATACCGGAGCAAGGGGGCAGTGTCGATACTGCGCTGGCTGCGATGCGGAGGTCTCCGTGTCGCGCCCTTCTTTGCGATCTTGAGGATTCCTTGCATGGCCAGTGTCACGATTCAGGCAGTCAGGAAGAGCTTCGGCGATGTGGCCATCCTGCATGGCGTCGACATCGATATCCCGGACGGCTCGTTCACGGTGCTGGTGGGGCCTTCGGGCTGCGGCAAGTCCACCTTGCTGCGCATGATCGCGGGCCTGGAGGAAATCCACGGCGGCGAGATCCGCATCGGCGAGCGGCGGGTGAACGACCTGCCGCCCAAGGAACGCGACATCGCGATGGTGTTCCAGAACTACGCGCTGTACCCGCACATGACGGTGCGCGACAACATGGCCTTCTCGCTGGCCCTGGCCAAGGCCGACAAGGGCACCATCGAGACCAAGGTTAAGCGCGCGGCCGAGATCCTGGCCCTGGTGCCGCTGCTCGACCGCTACCCGCGCCAGCTCTCGGGCGGCCAGCGCCAGCGCGTGGCCATGGGCCGCGCGATCGTGCGCGACCCGCAGGTCTTTTTGTTCGACGAACCGCTGTCCAACCTCGACGCCAAGCTGCGCGTCGCGATGCGCAGCGAGATCAAGGAGCTGCACCAGCGCCTGAAGACCACCTCGATCTACGTCACGCACGACCAGATCGAGGCGATGACCATGGGCGACAAGATCGTGGTCATGCGCGACGGCCGCATCGAGCAGACCGGCAGCCCGCTCGAGCTCTACGACCATCCGGCCAACCAATTCGTGGCCGGCTTCATCGGCTCGCCCTCGATGAACTTCCTGCCCGGCACGCTGCGCCGCGGCGCCGGCGCGGCCCATGTCGAACTCCACGACGGCACGCTGCTCCAGGCGCCGCTGCAGGCCGGCGGCGCCGACGGCCAGCCGGTGGTGTACGGCACCCGGCCCGAGCACCTGACGCTGGCCGCGAGCGGCGGCATCCCCTCGCGCGTGGTGGTGATGGAGCCCACCGGCATGGACACCTTCGTGGCCTGCCGCCACGAGGGCGCCGAGCTGTCGGCGGTGTTCCGCGAGCGCCACGACTTCGCCCCCGGCAGCACCATCCACCTGCAGCCCGACCTGGAGCGCGCGCACCTGTTCGATGCCGCGAGCGGCCAGCGCCTCGCGGCCTGAACACGCCCCTCCCCTTTCCAGCCCCCCGGTTCGCTTACCTACAACGAAGGAGACATCCATGAGTGATTTCAATCGCCGCAAGTTTCTCGAGGGTTCGGCCGGCGTCGCCGCCGCCGCGACCATCGGCACGGGCACGGCGCTGTTCGCCCCGTTCGCGCAGGCCCAGACGCTGAGCTTCAAGCCGGAGAAGGGGGCCAAGCTGCGCGTGCTGCGCTGGAGCCGCTTCGTGCAGGGCGACATCGACGCCTACATGGCCAACGTCAAGAAGTTCACCGAGACCACGGGTGTCGAGGTGCGCGTGGACAACGAGGGCTGGGAAGACGTGCGCCCCAAGGCCGCGGTGGCGGCCAACACCGGCGCGGGCCCGGACATCATCCTGTCGACCAACGACGACGCCAACCTCTACCCCGACAAGCTGCTCGACGTGACCGACCTGGCCGAGTACCTGGGCAAGAAGTACGGCGGCTGGTACCCGGCGGGCGAGACCTTCATGCGCCCCGACGGCAAGCGCTGGCTGGGCCTGCCGCTGGGCGCCTCGGGCTCGCTGATCGTCTACCGCGAAAGCATGGTCAAGGCGGCCGGCTTCGACACCTTCCCCAAGAACACCGACGACTTCCTCAAGCTCTACAAGGCGTTGAAGGAAAAGGGCACGCCGGGCGGCATGGCGCTGGGCAACGCGACCGGCGACAGCACCTGGTGCAACTGGCTGATCTGGTCGCACGGCGGCAAGCTGGTCGACAAGACCAACAAGGTGGTGATCGACAGCCCCGAGACCATCAAGGCGCTGGAGTACGGCAAGGAGCTCTACGCGAACTTCATTCCCGGCACGCTGTCGTGGCTGGACCCGAACAACAACAAGGCCTTCCTCGACGGCCAGATCAGCGTCACCAACAACGGCATCTCGGTCTACTACGCGGCCAAGAACTCGCCCGACCCCAAGCTCAAGGAGATGGCGGCCGACATCAACCACGCGGTGTTCCCGATCGGGCCGGTGGGCGTGCCCACCGAATCGCATCTGTTCTTCAACCAGATGATCATGAAGTACACCAAGTTTCCGCAGGCGGCCAAGGAGTTCCTGCGCTTCATGATGGAGAAGGAACAGTTCGACCCCTGGCTGCAGGGCGGCGGCGGCTACGTGGCGCAGCCCCTGCGCTATTACGAGAACAGCGCGATCTGGACCTCGGACCCCAAGAACCTGCCCTACCGCGACTCGGTGAAGAACCTGCGCCCGGCCGGCTACGACGGCAAGCTGGGCTACGCCTCGGCCGGCGCCGCGGCCGACTTCATCATCCCGAACATGGTGGCCGAAGCCGCGAGCGGATCGAAGACGCCGAAGGAAGCCGCCGAGCGCGCGCAAAAACGCGCCGAGCGCTACTACAAGCTCTAAAGAGCTCCCCTCGCCCCCGGCAGTGCCTGGGGCCTCGCGGGCCGGCAACGCCGGTTCCGCGCATTTCTTGAAAAGAGCCGGCTCACGCGGCTCTGTCCATTGAGGGTCTCATGACGCTGATCCAGAGAATGCAGAACAGTCGCAATGCGCTCGGCTTCATGTTCATGTTGCCGGCCGCCTTGCTGTTGCTGGTCTTCCTCACCTATCCGCTCGGGCTGGGCACCTACCTGGGCTTCACCGATGCCAAGGTCGGGCGGCCGGGCCAGTGGATCGGGCTGGAGAACTACGAGTACCTGTGGGGCGACGCGGTCACGCGGCTGGCGCTGTTCAACACGCTGTTCTACACCTTCGTGGCGAGCGTGTTCAAGTTCCTGCTGGGCCTGTGGCTGGCGATCCTGCTGAACAAGAACATCCGCTTCAAGACCTTCTTCCGCGCGGTGATCCTGCTGCCCTACATCGTGCCGACCGCGCTGTCGGCGATCGCCTTCTGGTGGATCTACGACTCGCAGTTCTCGATCATCAGCTGGGCGCTGGTGAAGATGGGACTGATCGACACCTACATCGACTTCCTCGGCTCGGAGTGGAACGCGCGCATCGCGGTGATCATCGCCAACGTGTGGCGCGGCGTGCCCTTCGTGGCGATCACGCTCTTGGCCGGGTTGCAGACCATCTCGCCCTCGTACTACGAGGCCTCGGCCATCGACGGCGCGACGCCCTGGCAGCAGTTCCGCCATGTGACGATGCCGCTGCTCACGCCCATCATCGCGGTGGTCATGACCTTCTCGGTGCTGTTCACCTTCACCGACTTCCAGCTGATCTACGTGATCACCCGCGGCGGCCCGCTCAACGCGACGCACCTGATGGCCACGCTGTCCTTCCAGCGCGCGATCTCGGGCGGCGCCCTGGGCGAAGGCGCGGCCATCGCGATCGCGATGGTGCCCTTCCTGCTGGCCTGCGTGATGTTCAGTTTCTTCGGCCTGCAACGGCGCGCATGGCAACAAGGGGGCACCGACAAATGAGCAGCAACACCGCCCAGTCCGACACCGTCGGCATGAGCTTCCTGGACTCGACCCGCCGCAAGGCGGTGCTGGTCTACCTGCCGCTGTTCGCCTTCCTGGTGGTGCTGCTGTTCCCCTTCTACTGGATGGCCATCACCTCGGTGAAGCCCGATGCGGAGCTGCTGTCGCGCGAGGGCAATCCCTTCTGGGTGATCCAGCCCACGCTGTCGCACTTCTACAAGCTGCTGTTCGAGACCTCGTACCCGCAGTGGCTCTGGAACACGGTGCTGGTGTCGGTGGTGTCGACCTTCGTCTCGCTGGCGGTGTCGGTGTTCGCGGCCTATGCGATCGAGCGGCTGCGCTTCAAGGGCTCCAAGCAGGTGGGCCTGTCGATCTTCCTGGCCTACATGGTGCCGCCCTCGATCCTGTTCATCCCGCTGGCCAACGTGGTGTTCAACCTCGGGCTGTTCGACTCGCGCTGGGCGCTGATCCTGACCTACCCGACCTTCCTGATCCCCTTCTGCACCTGGCTGCTGATGGGCTACTTCCGCTCGATCCCGGCCGAGCTCGAGGAATGCGCGCTGATCGACGGCGCCAACCGCTGGCAGATCCTGGTCAAGATCGTGCTGCCGCTGGCCGTGCCGGGCCTGATCTCGGCGGGCATCTTCGCCTTCACGCTGTCGTGGAACGAGTTCATCTATGCGTTGACCTTCATCTCCTCTTCCGAGATGAAGACCCTGCCCGTGGGCGTGGTGACCGAGCTGGTGCAGGGCGACGTCTACCAGTGGGGCCCGCTGATGGCGGGCGCGCTGCTGGGCTCGCTGCCCGTGGCCTTCATCTACTCCTTCTTCGTCGAGTACTACGTCTCGGGGATGACCGGCTCGGTGAAGGAATGACGGCGCCGCGCGCCCGTCAGTTCCACTTCGGTATGGGCTGGTCTTTCAACTGCTGGCGCAGCGCGCCATAGTCCGGCACCACGCTCTCGACCGTTTCCCAGAAGCGGTGCGAATGGTCCATCACGCGCAGGTGGGCCAGCTCGTGCGCCACCACATAGTCGATCACCGGCAGGCCGAAATGGATCAGCCGCCAGTTGAGGCGGATCGAGCCGTCGATGCTGGCGCTGCCCCAGCGCGTGGCCGCATTCGACAGCGTGAGCTTCTGCCAGCGCACGCCCAGCCGCGGCGCGAAATGGTCCAACCGCTCGATGAAGAGCTTGCGCGCCTGCCGCATGAGCCAGGCCTGCGCGGCGTCGCGGATCTGCGAAGGCTCGGCGTTCTGCGCCACGGCCAGCCGCAGCGCGCGCGGCACGCCGGTGCCCTCGGCCGCCTCGTCGAGCGCGCCGCCGACGCCGATGAAGGCATGCTTGGGATCGAGCCGGATCGCGACCGTCTCCCCCAGGAAGGGAAAGACCGCGCCGTCCTGCCATTCGATGCGCGTGGCCTCGACGCGCGCATGGCGCTGCTGCGTTTCGACCAGCTTGCGCAGGATCCAGTCGGCTTTTTCCTGCACCGCGGCATCGACGTCGCGCAGCGCGACCCAGCGTGGCGCGCGCACCGACAGCCCTTCGGCGCCGACCACGAAGCCGATGGTCTTGCGCTTGCCGCGCTGGAACGCGTAGCCCACGCGGGCCGAGCCCAGCACCGCTTCGCGCGTGGCCTGCGGATGCATGAAGCGGGCGAGCGCCAGCGTGTCGCGCAGCGGGATCGCGGGCAGCGAAGGGCCGGCGTCGAGGACTTCTTCGGGTGGCGGCGTCACGACCGGTGGCGCGGGCGGCGCGGCCTTGCGCACCCGCTTCTTCGGAGGCGGCTCGGGCCGCGCGAACTCGCTGCCCAACCCCTCGAACAGGTCCATCGTGAACTGCAGCAGTCCCGACATTTATCTCATCCAGAAACACCGCGGAACCGGCTTTGCCGGGCCGCTGGTGTTGCCCCCTGGAAGGGGGTTGGCGTAGCGACACGAAGTGCGCGAAGACTGGGGGTGAGCCATCATGCGTAGGCCTCGGGGTCGAGCCTGCGCATCTCGGCTTCGATCCAGGCCTCGACCTCGCGCATCAGCTCGTCGGGTTTGCGGCCCACGCTGGGGATCGCGGGGCCGATCGACACGTCGACCACGCCCGGGCGCTTGATGAAGGCCTTGCGCGGCCAGACCTTGGCCGAGGTCACGGCGATCGGGATCACGGGCGCGCCGGTCTCGACCGCGAGCCGCGTGCCCCCGCTCTTGTAGGTGCCCTTCTGGCCGCGCGGGATGCGCGTGCCCTCGGGGAACATGATGATCCAGATGCCCTGCGCGAGCAGGTCCTTGCCCTGGGCCACGACCTTGTTGAAAGCCTTGGCCTTCTGGCTGCGGTCGATGTGGATCATGTCCAGCCGCGCCATGGCCCAGCCGAAGAAGGGCACGTAGATCAGTTCCTTCTTGAACACGTAGGCCAGCGGATGCGGCATCAGCGTGGGCATGAGGAAGGTCTCGAGCGTGGACTGGTGCTTGACCAGCAGCACCGCGCCCGCGCGCTTTTCCTGCGGCAGGTTCTCCATGCCGCTCACGCGGGTGCGGATGCCCAGGATCAGGCGCGCGCCGCCGATGGCCCAGCCGAGCCAGCGCTCGGCCATCCAGTAGAGCGGCTCGCCGCGGCGCCACAGCGACGCGACGCACATGATGATGCCCCAGGGGATCACCGTGACCAGCATCCACAGCATGTGGACCACCGAACGAATCAAGGCCATCAGACAGCCACCTGCAATGTGGCCTGCTGCGCTTCGCGCGCGAGCAGGAATTCAACGAAAGCGCCCAGGTCCTCGTGGACGCGCGTGTCGGGCGGGTACTCGGGCGGCAGCGGGTCGACGTTGCGGCAGGCCGCGCCCATGCCGGTGAGCAGCAGGTGCGGCTCGCAGCCCGCAGCGGCACCGGCCTGCAGGTCGCGCAGGCTGTCGCCGGCGGTCGGCACGCCCGCGAGGTCGATGCCGTAGCGCTCCCCGATCTGGCGGAACAGGCCGGGCTGCGGCTTGCGGCAGCCGCAGTCCTCGTCGGGGCTGTGCGGGCAGTAGAAGACCGCGTCCACGCGCCCGCCCACCGCGGCCAGCATCTTGTGCATCTTGGCGTGCATGGCGTTGAGCGAGGCCACGTCGAACAGGCCGCGGCCCAGGCCCGACTGGTTCGAGGCGATCACCACATGCCAACCCGCATGGTTGAGCCGGGCGATGGCTTCCAGTGCGTTCGGCAGCGGCGTCCACTCGACCTCGCTCTTGACGAAGTCGTCGCGGTGCACGTTGATGCTGCCGTTGCGGTCGAGGATGACGAGTTTCATGGGGTGTCCGTCCGGGCTTCGAGGGCGCGCCGATCGATCCACGCAAGGATCTTGGCCACCAGGTGCTGCGCCGCGTCCAGCATGTCGGCCCGAGCCTTGAGCAAGGCCGCACTGACAAGCGAATGCCGGATCAGTTCGCGCACGAAGGTCGCGTCCTTTTCTCTGGCAGCGACGCATTTGGACAATGCGAGATCGTGGAGATCGGCGCAGATGACCGTCAGCTCGCCGACGTAGTGCAAGGTCGCACGCTGCATCCAGTCGGGCGGCATGACGGCGGTCTCCGGCCCGACACCGTCGGCGGGATAGCGGAAGGTGGTGTCGAAACTGGACAACGCGCCGATGGCACCATCGATGAGGTCCGATTTCTCCGGGCTCAGCGCAGGATAGAGATCGAGTTCGCGTGAAACGAGCAAGGCGTCGGGCGCATTCGGCAACAGGAAAAGAAGCGCCTGACTGCCCACCACGACGAAGGACTGCTCCTGGGCGATGGCGGCAGCCGCACGCAGGACGTGCTCGACTTCACTGCGCTGCATCGCCGCTCCTGCGGGCGGCCTGCAACAGCTGGCTGCGTTCGGTCGCGCTGATCAGAACGCCCACCGGCGATACGTTGCGCAGCGCGGCCGCATGGTCGTCGACGCCGCAGGCGCCGCTCTCGATGGCGTCGATGCCGGCATCGAGCAGGGTCTGCCACTCGTCCCAGTACGGATCCGAGCGCGTCGCACCTGCGCGCACGCGCCACTGCGACAGCGTGTGCGCCAGTTCCGCGATCCGCGACGGATCGGCACGCAGCCGCGCGACTGCGAGGCGATGCGCCTGCAGCAGGAACGAGTCGATCTGCTGTTGCCGGTTCATGGATCGAATTATCGAGCGCGGTGCCTCAGGCCGCCAGCCGTTCCAGCTGCGCCACGCGGTTCATCGCCGCATGCAGCAGCATCAGCAGGCCCAGGCGGTTCAGCCGCAGGTCGACCTGCTCGGCGTTCACCATCACGCCGTCGAAGAAAGCGTCGACCGGCGCGCGCAGCGCGGCCAGGGTCTGCAGCGAGGCGGTGTAGTCGCCGGCGGCGAACTGCGCGTCGGCCGCGGGCACGGTCTGCTGCATCGCGTCGTAGAGCGCCTTCTCGGCCGGCTCCTGCAGCAGCAGTTCGCTCACGTGGGCATCGGCCTCTGGCGACTTCTTGAGGATGTTGCCGATGCGCTTGTTGGCCGCGGCCAGCGCCGGGGCTTCGGGCAGCACCGCGAAGGCGCGCACGGCCGCCAGCAGCGCGGGCACTTCGGCCAGGCGCTGCGGGCGCGAGGCCAGCACCGCATCGACTTCCTGCGCGCTGGCGCCCTGCTCGCGCAGGCTGCCGGCGAGGCGGTCGAAGATGAAGGATTCGAGCGCATCGGTGGGGTCGGTCAGCGCGGCGCCGCCGGCCAGCGGGGCGCTGAAGGCGGCGAAGGCCTGGGCCAGCACCGCGCGCAGCTGCAGCGGCAGCTTGCCTTCGATCAGCATGCGCAGCACGCCCAGCGCATGGCGGCGCAGCGCGAAGGGGTCGCGGTCGCCGGTGGGCAGGTTGCCGATGCCGAACATGCCGACCAGGGTCTCGAGCTTGTCGGCCATCGCGACCACGGTGCCGACGGTGTCGCGCGGAAGCGTGTCGCCGGCGAAGCGCGGCTTGTAGTGGTCCTCGATGGCGTCGGCCACCGCGGCGTCGAGGCCGTCGTGCAGCGCGTAGTAGCGGCCCATGGTGCCTTGCAGCTCGGGGAATTCGCCCACCATGTCGGTCACCAGGTCGGCCTTGGCCAGCTGCGCGGCCTGCACGGCCTTGGCGGCCAAGCCGGTGTCGCCGGTCGATTCGGCAAGCTGCGTGGCGATGGCCTGCGCGATGCGCATCACGCGCTCCACGCGTTCGCCCTGCGTGCCCAGCTTGTTGTGATAGACCACCTTGGCCAGCGATTCGACGCGCGAGGCCAGCGATTTCTTGCGGTCCTGGTCGAAGAAGAACTTGGCGTCGGCCAGGCGCGGGCGCACCACGCGCTCGTTGCCGCCGATCACGGCGCTGGCGTCGTCGGGCGAGATGTTGCTCACCACCAGGAACTGGTGGGTCAGCTTGTCGGCCGCGTCGAGCAGCGGGAAGTACTTCTGGTTGGCCTTCATCGTGAGGATCAGGCATTCCTGCGGCACGTCGAGGAACTCGCGCTCGAATTCGCAGACCAGCACGTTGGGCCGTTCGACCAGCGCCGTGACCTCGTCCAGCAGCGCGTCGTCGTGGATGGGCTTGACGCCACCGCCGACCTTGGCAGCCGCCGCGGCCAGCTGGCGCACGATCTCGGCGCGGCGGGCGTCGAAGGACGCAATCACCGCGCCCTCGTCGGCCAGCTGCGGCGCATAGCTGTCGGCATCGCGCAGCACCACCGGGTCGACCCGGGCTTCGAAGCGGTGGCCGTGCGTGTCGCGGCCGGCCTGGAGGCCCAGCGCCTCGATCGCCACCACCTCGGTGCCGTGCAGCGCGACCAGGCCGTGCGCGGGGCGCACGAAGCTCACGCTGCTCCAGCCCGGCAGCTCGCAGCCGCTCTCGAGCTGGTAGCTCATGACCTTGGGGATCGGCAGCTTGGCGATGGCTTCGGCCAGCGCCTTCTGCAGGCCGTCAGCCAGCGTGGCGCCCTTGGCGGTGCTTTCGTAGAACAGGGCCTCGGCCTTGCCGTCGGGCGCACGCTTGAGCGCGGGCACGGCGGCGGCGTCGGCGCCCAGCGCGCCCAGGCGCTTGAGCAGGGCCGGCGTGGCGTTGCCCGACGCATCGAGGCCGACGCTCACCGGCATCAGCTTCTGTGAGACGGCCTTGTCGGCGGCCTGCGCCAGCACGCCCGTGAGGTGCGCGGCGAGCCGGCGCGGGGACGCGAAGGCCGTGAGCACGCTCTCGGCCGAGGCCAGCCCCTGGGCGACCAGCTGGTCACGCAGCACGCCGGCGAAGGCATCGCCCAGTTTCTTCAGTGCCTTGGGCGGGAGTTCTTCAACGAACAGTTCGACCAGCAGGTTCTTGGTGGGAGTCATCGTCATCGCTCAGGCTGCTTTCTTCGTTGCCGGCGTCATCTGCGCCACCCACTCGGGCGGCGCCATCGGGAAGCCCAGGCGTTCACGGCTCTCGTAGTAGCTCTGCGCCACGGCGCGCGCGAGATTGCGGATGCGGCCGATGTAGGCCGCGCGCTCGGTCACGCTGATCGCGCCGCGCGCGTCGAGCAGGTTGAAGCTGTGCGCGGCCTTGAGCACCTGCTCGTAGGCCGGCAGCGCGAGCTGCGCCTCGATCAGGTGCTTGGCCTGCTTCTCGTGCGCCGTGAAGGCCGAGAACAGGAAGTCGGCGTCGCTGTGCTCGAAGTTGTAGGTCGACTGTTCGACCTCGTTCTGCTTGTAGACGTCGCCGTAGCTCAGGCCGTCGGTCCACGTCAGGTTGTAGACGTTGTCCACGCCCTGCAGGTACATGGCCAGGCGCTCCAGGCCGTAGGTGATCTCGCCGGTGATGGGCTTGCAGTCGATGCCGCCCACCTGCTGGAAGTAGGTGAACTGCGTGACCTCCATGCCGTTGAGCCAGACCTCCCAGCCCAGGCCCCAGGCGCCGAGCGTGGGGTTCTCCCAATCGTCCTCGACGAAGCGGATGTCGTTCTTCTTCAGGTCGAAGCCCAGCGCCTCGAGCGAGCCCAGGTACAGCTCGAGGATGTTCGAGGGCGCAGGCTTGAGCACCACCTGGTACTGGTAGTAATGCTGCAGGCGGTTGGGGTTCTCGCCGTAGCGGCCGTCCTTGGGGCGGCGGCTGGGCTGCACATAGGCGGCCTTCCAGGGCTCGGGGCCGAGGGCGCGCAGGAAGGTGGCGGTGTGCGAGGTGCCCGCACCCACTTCCATGTCGTAGGGCTGCAGCAGTGCGCAGCCCTGTTCGGCCCAGTACGACTGCAGTTTGAGGATGATTTGTTGGAAGGTCAGCATGGCTCTGCGTGATGGCGGCCGCCCAGCGGGAGAACCCCGTGGCGCAACGAACCGGCTATTTTAGGGTGGGGCCGGTGCGGGGTCATCGAAGGGAGAAGACGCCCCCGGCCGCTATGCTCGATGCCCCCCTCGCCTTCCCCCTTTCCCGACCCATGCCCAACGACCACGCCGACATCGCCGCCCTTGGAGAACTGCTGGGCGCGCATGCCTGGCCCGGCTTCCTGGTGCTGCTGGTGGTGGTGGCCCTGGCGGCCGGCGGCGCGGCCTGGGCCTTCGAGCACCTGCGCCATCGCCATGTGGCGAGCGGCGAGCCGCAGCCCCGGCGCCTGTTCGCCGGGCTGGCGCTGGGCCTGGCGCTGGTGCTGCTGCTGGCCTGGGGCTTTGCCGAAGTGGCGGAGGAATTGGGCCAGGGCCGGCCGATGGGCGTGTTCGACGACGCCATGAGCAGCGCCGTCGGCGCCCACACGCCGGCCGGCGTGCGCGCCGTGTTCGCGCAGCTCACGCACCTGGCCGATCCCTGGTTCGGGGCGCCGCTGTCGGTGGCGGTGGCGCTGTGGCTGTGGCTGCGCGGCCACCGGGGCTTCGCCGCCGGCTGGGTGGCGGCGACCGGCGGCATCGCGCTGCTCAACCATGTGCTCAAGGACATCTTCGAGCGCGCCCGCCCGGTGCACGAGGCCGGCTTCGTGCAGGTGTCGGGCTACAGCTTCCCGAGCGGCCACAGCTCGGGCTCGATGGTGATGTACGGCATGCTGGGCTACCTGGGCTTTCGCCTGCTGGCGCCGGGCTGGCGCGTGCCGACCGTGGTGGCGGCCTCGGTGATCGTGGTCACCGTGGCCTGCAGCCGCATCTTCCTGCGCGCGCACTTCCCGAGCGACGTGATCGCCGGCCTGTGCTCGGGCGGCGCCTGGCTCGCGGTGTGCATCGCGAGCATCGAGTTCGCCCGCCACCGCAGCCTGAAGCGCGCGGCGTAGCGGGCGGGTTGCGGATCAGTATTCCCAGAAGATCCGCTGCAGTTCCCTGGTGTCGCTGGTCTTGGTCAGCGCCACCATCGCCAGGATGCGGGCCTTCTGCGGGCGCAGGTCGTGCGCCACCACCCAGTCGTACTTGTCGTCGGGCTGCTCGGCGTTGCGCAGCACGAAGCCGTCGGGCACGCGCGAACTGCGGATCACGATCACGCCGTCGGCACGCACCTTCTGCAGGTTGGGCACGATGCGGTTGGCCACCGAGCCGTTGCCGGTGCCGCCGTGGACCAGGGCCTTGATGCCGCTCTTGCCCAGCGCGTCGATGGCCGTCGAGGACACGCCTTCGTAGCCCATGGCGATCTCGACCGGCGGCAGCGCGGTGATGGCGTCGATGTCGAACTCCGACTGCATCGTGTGGCGCTTGACCGGCGCGCGGAACCAGTAGTTCCTGCCCTCGACCACCATGCCCAGCGGGCCCCACTGGCTCTTGAAGGCCTCGGTCTTGATGTTAATGGACTTGCTCACGTCGCGACCGCTCTGGATCTCGTCGTTCATGGTCACGAGCACGCCCTTGCCCATCGCGTCCTTGCTGCCCGCCACGCTGACCGCGTTGTAGAGGTTGAGCGCGCCGTCGGCCGACAGCGCGGTGCCCGGGCGCATCGAGCCGACCACGATGATCGGCTTGGCGGTGTGCACGGTCAGCGTCAGGAAGTAGGCGGTTTCCTCCAGCGTGTCGGTGCCGTGGGTGATGACGATGCCGTCGACGTCGCTCTGCTTGGACAGCGCCGAGACGCGCTTGGCCAGCGTCAGCAGGTTGTCGTCGGTCAGGCTTTCGGACGCCACCTGGAACACCTGCTCGCCCTTGACGTTGGCGATCTTCGTCAGTTCGGGCAGGCCGGCGATGAGCTTCTCGACGCCCACCTTGGCGGCCGCATAGGTCGCGCTGTTGACGGCCGAGGCGCCGGCCCCCGCGATGGTGCCGCCGGTGGCCAGGATCACCACATTGGGCAGGGCCTGCTGCGCCTGCGCGAGCGCGCTGGCGGCCAGCAGGGCGGCGCCGGTCGCGAAGGCGCGAAAACGGGGAGAAAGGTACATGGAAACTCCTTGGGTTGAGATGAATCTTGGCGAAGCGGCGAGGAAGATACAGGAACCGTGCCCGCCCGCCTTGCGCGCCCATGCCGCCATCGCATGCCGTCATGCGCCAAGGATTACCATCGGCCGGGCGCACCCCCGCGCCCCTTTGCCATGACCACCGAATCCGCCGCCCTCTCGCTGTCGACCGCCCTGGAAATGCCCGCCCCCGAAGGGCCGCTGTCGCGCGCGCGGCCGGGGCGCGAACGCATCATGGCGGCGATCCGCACCGCGGCGGTCGCGGAGTTCAGCCTGCACGGGCTCAAGGGCACCTCGACCCAGGCCATCGCGGCGCGCGCGGGCCTGACCAAGCCCCAGCTGCACTACTACATCGTGGGCAAGGAAGAGCTCTACGAGGAACTGCTGATGCAGGTGCTGCACGCCTGGAAGGTGGTGTTCTCCTTCGGCGACGCGAGCGACCCGGCCACGGTGCTGGGCGACTACATCCGCAAGAAGCTGGACCACGCCATCGACAGCCCCGAGATGTCGCGCATCTTCACGCGCGAGATCCTCGACGGCGGGCGCAACCTCGACCGCTACTGGCCCAACGCGCGGGCCTGGACGCAGAAGAAGGTCGACGTGATCAACGGCTGGATCGCGCGCGGCCAGATGCGCCCGCTCGATGCGCGCATCCTGCTGATGCACATCTGGGCCATGACCCAGAGCTACGCCGACTACGCGATCCAGACCCGCGTGATGCTCGGCCTGCCGCCCGACGCGCCCATCGACCGTGAGCCGATCGCGCGCGAGCTCGTCGCCTTCGTACTGCACGGCTGCGATATCAAGAGCTGAGGCCACGCGGGCACCGCGCCCGCTGATTCCCCGCTGAACGACCCAGGCGCCCTATGCCGGTGCGCCTGCGCTGGCACGTCACTTGCATAACCTGACCACTTACTCTGATTAAGCGGTCAAATTCAAATGCGTGAGCCGGTCCTCCTGAACAACCTGCGTCTGCCCCGCTGGCTGCTGGCCAACGACTGGCCCCAGCAGGACGGCGTGCCGGTGCTGGCCAGCGTGGCGATCGAAGGCGGCCGCGTGCGCTCGGTGCAGCCGGCCGCGCCATCGCCTTCGGCCTGGGACCTCGGCGGCCGGCTGGCCCTGCCCGGCTTCGTCGATGCCCACACGCATCTCGACAAGGCCTTCACCTTGCCGCGCATGAAGGCGGTGCAGCCCGGCCTGCTCGGCGCCATCGACGCGATGCTGGCCGACCGCGCGCACTGGACGCCCGAAGACGTGCGCGAGCGCGCCGCGCGCGGCCTGCAGTGGGCCTGGGCATGCGGCACCACGCATGTGCGCACCCATGTCGACTGGTGGGAGCCCGACTCGGTGCCCATGGCCTGGCCGGTGATGGCCGAACTGGCGCAGGACTGGGCCGGCAAGGTGCGGCTCGAGCAGGTGGCGCTGATCAAGCTGCCGCTGTTCGAGGACGCGGCGCAGGCCCTGCGGCTCGCGCAGCAGGTCAAGGCCACGGGCCCGCACGCGCTGCTGGGCGGCTTCGTGCATTCGACCAACTGGAGCGAGAACGCGTTGCGCAACCTGCTGGTGGCCGCGCAGGCCTGCGACCTGGACATCGACCTGCACGTCGACGAGGAACTCAACGCCGTGGCCGTGGGCCTGCAGACCACCGCGCGCCTGCTGCACGAGATCGGCTACGAGGGCCGCGTGGTCTGCGGCCACATCTGCGCGCTCGCGGTCCAGCCCGAGGCGCAGGCCCTGTCCACGCTCGACGCCGTGGCGCGCGCACCGATCACGGTGGTGTCGCTGCCCGCCACCAACCTGCTGCTGCAGGACGCGGTCACCGGCCGCACGCCGCGCCTGCGCGGCATCACGCTGGTGAAGGAAGCGCAGGCCCGCGGCATCCCGCTGCTGTTCGCCAGCGACAACGTGCAGGACCCCTTCTGCCGGCTCGGCAGCTTCGACCCGGTCGAGGCATTGGGCACGGCCGCGCTGGTGGCGCAGCTCGACGCGCCCTTCGACACCTGGTCGCAGGCGCTGTGCCGCGCCGACTGGTTGCGGCGCGGCACGGCGCCCGCACGCCCCACGCTGGTCGGCGAACGCGCCGACCTGGTGCTCTTCACCGACGCCGACCGCCACGGCTGGCCCTCGCGCAGCGCGAAGCGCGTGGTGCTGCGCGACGGCCATGTGACGCACGGCGACGCCACGCCTTTTCTCCCGACCTGACGAACAGGAATTCCCATGCTCCACGGCTACATCCCGCCCCACCGCTTCCTGCCCTACCTGAGCTGGACCGAAATCGCCGCACTGCCCGAGCGCGAGAACACCGTGATCGTGCTGCCCTGCGGCGCCATCGAGCAGCACGGCCCGCACCTGCCGTGCTCGGTCGACAGCGTGATCAGCTCGGGCGTGATGGGCAAGGCGCTGGAGAAGCTGCCGGCCGAGGTGCGCGCCTTCGCGCTGCCCACCCTCACCTACGGCAAGTCGGAAGAGCACCTGCACTTCCCCGGCACCATGACCCTGACCGGCACCACGCTGCTCTCGACGGTGATCGAGATCGGCGAGTCGGTCTACCGCTCGGGCTTTCGCAAGCTGCTGTTCGCCAACGGCCACGGCGGCCAGCCGCAGGTGCTGGAGATGGCGGCACGTGAACTGCGGCTGCGCCATGGCGATTTCGTGGTGGTGCCGCATGGCGTGTCGCGGCTGCCGAGCGCGGCCAGCCAGCAGGTCAGCGAGCAGGAGAAGAAGCTCGCGATGCACGCCGGCCATTCCGAGACCGCGCTGATGCTCGCGCTCGCGCCCGACACCGTGCACATGGAGCGCGCGGTCGCCAACTTCCCGCCGCCCTTCCCGATCAAGCTGCTGTCGGCCGACGGCCGCCCGGCCTGCGCCTGGACCGCGCGCGACTTCGGCCCCAGCGGCGTGATCGGCGACCCGACCACCGCCACGCGCGAACAGGGCCACGCGATCCTCGACACGCTCTCCGACAGCTGGGCCCAGGCACTGACCGAGCTGCATGCGCTGCAGTGGATCGTGCGCGAGGAAGCCACCTGGGAGCGCGGCCACCAGCAGGGTTTCATCCAGCAGAGCTTCACGCCGGCCTGAAGCGGCGCTCCTTTTTCTTCCCCTTCATCTTCAAAAAAGAGGTCCACGCCATGCGCTCTCTCGCACCTTCCCTGGTTGGCGCCGCCGCCATCGCTCTCTTCGCCGCCGCGTCCGCGCACGCCGACGACAAGTTCACCTACATGACCAACTGGTACGCGCAGGCCGAGCACGGCGGCTTCTACCAGGCGGTGGCCCAGGGTATCTACAAGAAGCACGGCCTGGACGTGACCATCAAGATGGGTGGCCCGCAGGTCAACATCACGCAGATGATGGCCGCCGGCCAGGCCGACTGCATCATGGGTTCGAGCGACATCCAGATGATGCAGGTGCGCGAAGGCGGCGTGCCGGTGGTCAACGTCGCGGCCTTCATGCAGAAGGACCCGCAGGTGCTGATCGCGCACGAGGACGTGAAGAAGTTCGAGGACCTCAAGGGCAAGACCCTGCTCATCGGCGCGCAGGCCAACCGCGGCTACTGGCCCTGGCTCAAGGCCAAGTTCGGCTTCACCGACGAACAGGCCCGGCCCTACACCTTCAACATCCAGCCCTTCGTGGCCGACAAGAACGCCGCGCAGCAGGGTTACCTGACCTCGGAGCCCTACGCCATCCAGAAGGCCGGCGTGAAGACCACGGTGCTGATGTTCAGCGACCACGGCTATCCCTCCTATGCGGTCACGGTGTCGTGCATGGACAAGACGGTGAAGGAGCGCAGCAAGCAGGTCGCGGCCTTCGTCAAGGCTTCGGCCGAAGGCTGGAAGAGCTACCTCGCCGATCCCGCGCCCGCCAACGCGCTGATCAAGAAGGACAACCCCAACATGACCGACGAACAGCTGGCCTACAGCGTCGCGAAGCTGAAAGAGCTGGGAATGATCACCGGCGGCGACGCGGCCAAGCAGGGCATCGGCGTGATCACCGATGCGCGCGCCAAGGCCAGCTACGACTTCCTGGTGAGCGCCAAGCTGCTCGACCCGGCCAAGGTGGATGTGGCCAAGACCTACACGACCGAGTTCGTGAAGGATCTCAAGGTCCTGCCCTGATCGCCTGGACCTCGTTCAGCCCTGACACCCGACGGCCGCGCATGGCGGCCGTGCTCGAAAGGCCTTTGGCATGAATCGCATCGAACCCCAGGCGCTCGCTCCCGCGGTGCCCGCCGTCGAGATCCTCTCGGCCGAGAAGACCTACCCCAACGGCACGCAGGCGCTGCTGCCAGTGGACCTGTCGATCGCCGAGGGCGAGTTCGTCACGCTGCTCGGCCCTTCGGGCTGCGGCAAGAGCACGCTGCTCAAGATGGTGGCGGGCATGCTCGAGCCCAGCGACGGCCGGCTGCTGGTGTGGCGCAAGCCGGTGAGCCAGTTGCACGACAGCACGCGCCGGATGTCCTTCGTGTTCCAGTCGGCCACGCTGATGCCCTGGGCCAGCGTGCGCACCAACGTGCGGCTGCCGCTGGACCTGGCCGGCGTGCCGCGCGCCGAGGCCGAGGCGCGCGTGAGCGAATCGCTGGCGCTCGTGGGCCTGGAGAAGTTCGCCGACGCGCTGCCGCGCGCGCTCTCGGGCGGCATGCAGATGCGCGTGTCGATCGCGCGTGGCCTGGTCACGCAGCCCGACCTGCTGCTGATGGACGAGCCCTTCGGCGCGCTCGACGAGATCACGCGCCACAGGCTCGATGCCGACCTGCTCGAGCTCTGGCGCAAGAAGAAGCTCACGGTGATCTTCGTCACGCACTCGATCCACGAGGCGGTGTTCCTGTCGAGCCGCGTGGTGATGATGGCCGCGCGGCCGGGCCGCGTGGTGGAGCAGTTCCAGATCGACGAACCCTATCCGCGCAGCGCCGACTTCATGGTCACGCCCGAATTCGCGCGCTACGCCAAGCAGCTGCAGGACAGCCTGCTGCGCGCCAGCCGCTTCGAAGAGGAGGCCGTGCGATGAAGGCGCCCTCCAAGGTTCGCGTGCCCTTGCTGGACCAGCCGCGCGTGCAGCGCGTGCTCTACCCGGTGCTGATCGGCGTGGTGCTGGTGGCGCTGTGGCAGTGGATGGTGGTGGCGATGGAGCTGCCGCCCTACCTCGTGCCCTCGCCCTGGCTGATGCTGCAGACGCTGATCGCCGACTGGGTGCCGCTGGGCAATGCGCTGCTGGTCACGCTCAAGATCACCTTGCTGTCCTTCGGGCTGGCCACGGTGGCGGGCGTGCTGATCTCCTTCCTGTTCGTGCAGAGCAAGCGCATCGAGACCGCACTCTTTCCCTATGCGGTGCTGCTGCAGGTCACGCCCATCGTGGCGGTGGCGCCGCTGATCATCATCTGGATCAAGAGCCCGGTGGCGGCGATGACGGTGTGCGCCGCGCTGGTGGCGCTGTTCCCGATCATCGCCAACACCACGCTGGGCCTGCGCAGCATCGACCCCGACCTGCAGAGCTACTTCAAGCTCAACCGCGCCACGCGCTGGCAGCAGCTGGTGCGGCTGCGCATCCCGAGCGCGCTGCCCTACTTCTTCGGCGGCCTGCGCATCTCCAGCGGCCTCGCGCTGATCGGCGCGGTGGTGGCCGAGTTCGTCGCGGGCACGGGCGGCGCGGGCGCGGGCCTGGCCTACCAGATCCTGCAGGCCGGCTTCCAGCTCAACATCCCGCGCATGTTCGCGGCCCTGCTGCTGATTTCCCTCACCGGCGTCGCGCTCTTCGTGCTCATGGCCTGGCTCTCGAAGCTGGCGCTGGGCTCGTGGCACGCGAGCGAACTTTCCCAGGATTGAACCGACCATGAACGCTCCCGCCTCCGCCATCGAGCAGTTGCTGCTCGAACTCCCCGACCTCGAATGGATCACCGACGAGGGCCGCGTCACGCGGCTGTCGCAGGACTTCTCCTGGTTCAGCCCGGTGCTGGTGCGCCAGCTCGAGGGCAAGCGCGCCGACGTGGTGGTGCGCCCGCGCACCGAGGAAGAGATCCGCGCGGTGGTCGGCGCCTGCGCGCGCCGCAACGTGCCGATCACCATCCGCGGCAGCGGCACCGGCAACTACGGCCAGACCACGCCGCTCGCGGGCGGCGTGGTGCTCGACATGACCGGCTACAACGCCTGCCTCTGGGTGCAGCCCGGCGTGGTGCGCGCCCAGGCCGGCATCCGCCTGGGCGAACTCGAGAAGAAGACCAAGGCCACCGGCCAGGAACTGCGCTGCGTGCCCTCGACCTACCGCAGCGCCACGCTGGGCGGCCTGTTCGGCGGCGGCTTCGGCGGCGTGGGCTCGATCAACCACGGGCCGCTGAGCGCGCCGGGCAACGTGCTCGGCATCCGTGCGATGACCATCGAGGCCGAGCCGCAGATGATCGAGCTGCGCGGCGCCGAGGCGATGCGCATGCACCACCTGTGGGGCACCAACGGCCTGGTGCTCGAACTGGAATTCGCGCTCGCGCCGGCGCACCCGTGGCTCGAGACGCTCGTGACCTTTGACGACTTCGAGCGCGCGCTGAACTTCGCCGACAAGCTCGCGAACGCGCCGGGCATCGTGAAGCGCGGCGTCTCCTTCTTCGCGGCGCCGATCTCCGATCACCTGGCGCAGCTGGCGGCGCACCTGCCCCAGGGCTGCCACACGGTGCTGTCGCTGGTGGCCGAGTCGTCGGAGCCCGCGATGCTGCTGCTGGTGGAGGCGCACGGCGGCACGGTCAGCTACCGCAAGACCGCGGCCGAGGTGCAGAAGAGCAACCGCACCCTGATGGAGTTCACCTGGAACCACACCACGCTGCACGCGCTCAAGATCGACCCGACGCTGACCTACCTGCAGAGCGGCTTCATCCCCGGCCGGCATGTCGAACAGATCCTCGAGATGGAGCAGCTGCTGGGCGGCGAGGTGATGATGCACACCGAGTTCATCCGCAACGTGGCGGGGCTCATGACCTGCAGCGGGCTGCAGCTGGTGCGCTTTCGCACCGAAGAGCGCCTGAACGAGATCATCGACATCCACCGCGCGCACGACGTGCACATCAACAACCCGCACGTGAACATCGTGGAAGACGGCAAGGCCGGCGGCCCGCTGCCGCCCGAGGTCATCGCGGTCAAGCATCGTTTCGATCCGCTGGGCCTGCTCAACCCGGGCAAGCTGCGCGACTGGCCGGTGAAGACCGGCGCCTGAGGTTCAGCGCGGGCGGCGGCGGCCCAGCACGAAGGCCGCGGCCACGGTGCCCAGCGCGAGGATCCACAGCGGCCACAGGCCGAAGGGCGCGACCCAGCGCGCATAGGGCGTGAGCCCGCGCCGGCCTTCGACGCTGGCCTCGAGCACGCCGCGCGTGAGGCGCGGCAACTCGTGCGTGACACGGCCTTGTGCATCGATCACCACCGTGGCGCCGGTGTTGGTGGCGCGCACCATCGGCCGCGCGAATTCGAGCGCGCGCATGCGCGAGATCGACAGGTGCTGGTCGATGGCCACCGAGTCGCCGAACCACGCGATGTTGCTCACGTTGAGCAGGATGGTCGGGGCCGTGGCCTCGTCCTTGAAGTTGGCGCCGATCTCGTCGCCGAACAGATCCTCGTAGCAGATGTTCGGCGCGATGCGCTGGCCCTGCCAGAGGAAGGGCGCCTGCGCGAGCCCGCCGCGCGCGAAGTCGCCCAGCGGGATGTGCATCATGTCGATGAACCAGCGGAAGCCCGTGGGAATGAACTCGCCGAAGGGCACCAGGTGGTGCTTGCTGTAGATGTAGGGCTGCGCGGCCTGCGGCTGGAAGCCCAGCACCGCGTTGCTGTAGCTGCCCGGGCCGGCAGTATCGCTCATGGGCAGGCCGACGATCGCCGCCTGCTGGCCCTGGCTGTAGCGCGCCTGGATCGCATCGAGGTAGCCGGGCGGCAGCTGGCGCGGCAGCAGCGGCAAGGCGGTCTCGGGCGTCACCACCAGCGAGGCCTTGGCATCGCGCAGCTGCTCGCCGTACCAGCGCAGCGCAGTCTCGATGCCGCCGCCGGGAATGAATTTCTCGTCCTGCGGGATGTTGCCCTGGAGCAAAGCCACGTCGAGCCTGCCGGTCGCACCCTTGTCGCCCTGCACGTCGGCGCCCAGCGTGGGCACCAGTTGCGGCAGCGCGAACACCAGCGCCATCAGCGACAGCGCCACGCCGAACTCGAGGCCACGCACCGCGCGCCGCAGCGCCGCCAGCGCCACCACCAGGGCGGCGGCCGCGCCGATGCCGTAGACACCCACCCAGGGCGCGAGCGCGGCCAGCGGCCCTTCCACATGCGCGTAGCCACCGGCGCCCCAGGGCAGGCCGGTGAACCAGCTGCCGCGCACCAGTTCGGCCACGGTCCAGAGCGCGGCGAAGACCAGCGCGCCCGTCACCCGCCCGGTGGGGCCGCGCACCACGAACCAGGCGGCCGCGACCGCGTAGTAGAGCCCGAGCCCCGCGGCCAGTGCGAGCACCGCGATCGCGGCCAGCGGCGCCGGCAGGCCGCCGTAGGTGTGCATCGAGATGAACAACCACCAGAAGCTGCCGGCCAGCCAGGCGGTGGCGAAGAGCCAGCCATGCAGGCCGGCGCGACGCCAGCCCGCGCCCTGCGCGCGCAGGCCGTCGAGCAGCCAGACCAGGGCCGCCAGCGACAGCAGCTGCAGCCACCACAGCGGCTTGCCGCCCGCGGGCGAGGCCATCGACAGGGCCTGGGCCAGTCCGGCGACGCCGAAGCCCAGCAGGCGGAACAGGTTGGCGGAGGTGGAAGCCGGCGCGCCGCGCATCAGTCGGCCGCGTCGCTGCCGCGGGCCGGCGACACCTTGAACCAGCGCACCGCGCCGCCCTTGGTGTGCAGCACCACGAAGTCGAAGCCGCCCAGCGCGTGGTGCTCGCCCTTCTTGGGCACGTGGCCCATCTCGTGGGCGATCAGGCCGCCGATGGTGTCGAAGTCCTCGCTCAGCGCCTCGTCGTCGAAGGTGATGCCGAAGGCCTCGGCCACGCGCTCGATGGGCGTGTCGCCCGACACGCGGTAGGTGTGGTCGGCCAGGCCGAAGATGTCGCCCTCGTCCTCGGCGATGTCGAACTCGTCCTCGATCTCGCCCACGATCTGCTCGAGCACGTCCTCGATGGTGATCAGCCCGGCCACGCGGCCGAACTCGTCGATCACGATCGCGAGGTGGTTGCGGTTGCCGCGGAACTCGCGCAGCAGGTCGTTCAGGCCCTTGCTCTCGGGCACGAAGGTCGCGGGCCGCAGCAGGGCACGGATGTTGAGCCCCGGCGCGCGCTGCAGCTTGAGCAGGTCCTTCGCGAGCAGGATGCCGATGATGTTTTCCTTCTCGCCCTCGTACACCGGGAAGCGCGAGTGCGCGGTGTCGATCACGACGTGCAGCAGCGCGTCGTAGGGCGAATCGATGTTCACCAGGTCCATGCGCGGCGCGGCGACCATCACGTCGCCGGCCGTCATGTCGGCCATCCGCAGCACCCCTTCGAGCATGACGCGCGATTCGGCGCCGATCACGTCGTTGTCTTCGGCGTCTGCGAGGGTCTCGATCAGCTCGTCGCGCGAATCCGGTCCTGGATGGATGAATTCGGCGAGTTTTTGAAGAAAGCTGCGTTTGTCTTCCCGTTCAACGGGAGTGCGATCAGGGTGAGGGTCGGCCACTGCGGGAGGGCGGAGTTGGGGAAGCGCAAGGATAACGGAAAGGCGATGCCCCCCGCTGCGCGGGCCCCGGGGCGCCGCTCAGGGCGCCGATTTCTCGCGCGCGGCACGCATGCCGCTGCGCACTTCCTGCACCGTGGCCAGGAAGGACCAGAACTGCTTGGCGCGGCTCTTGAGCTGGTAGTCGACCTCGGCGTAGTGCTCGAGCGCGATCTCGTTGAGCCGGCTGTCGAGCGTGGGCGAGGGCAGCTCCAGGTGCGCCTCGGATTCGGAACCGCTGCGCACCACCGACGCGCCCGCCTTGCGGGCGATCTTGAGCATGGCCGCGTTCTCGCTCAGCGCATGGATGAACAGCATGCCCACGCCTTCGTTGCGCGCGGCGACCACCGCACGTTCGAACAGGCGGGCGCCGTAGCCGCGGCCGCGCGCATGCTCGGCCACCGAGACGCCGAACTCGGCGCATTCGCGCGGCTGGCCCGCGGGGGCGAAGGCGACGTGCGCCATGGCGATCAGGTCGAGGCGGCGGTTGTAGATGCCGAACAGCTCGTCGCGCTCGAAATCGAGGCCGTCGACATAGCGCTGCACCTGCTCGTCGGAGGCGGCGTAGCCGAAGCGCAGGTAGCGGTCGTGCGGGGTCAGCGCCAGCAGATGGCGGCCGATGCGCCCGCGTTCGCGCGGGCCGATGGTGCGGATCGGGACCATCACCGGGGCGGGCGCGGCCGGACGGCTGCGCGCCTGGGCCTCGACCACGGGCGGCCGCAGGAAGGAGCCAAGCCCTAAGGAGGCTTGGAGGAAGGCCTTGGCGGGATGCATGTGTCGAATATAAGGGTTAATCCCTATTACTCAAGAAACCGTTTTCACGACATGGGAAGAAGTGCACGGATTGGGCAGTTCCCCCCAGAAAGCGTTGCGCCGGCGCCGCGGACGCGCAGAATGCCTGGTCACATTTGGCGTCGCCGCCACTGGAGAGAGCCCATGCCACATGCGTCCTTTTTGCCTCGTCTCGCCCTGGCCGCCACGGCGGCGGCGCTTCTGAGTGCCTGCGCCGTCACGCCACCGGGCGCGGCCTCTGCGCCGTCGCGGCTCGACCAGGTACAGGCCGCGGCCGCGCTGCGGGTCTGCACACCGGGCGACTACAGGCCCTTCAGCTTCCAGAAGCCCGATGCCGGCTTCGAGGGCATCGACGTCGACCTGGTGCAAAGCCTGGCGGCGAGCTTGGGCGCAAAGCCGGTCTGGGTCAAGACCACCTGGGCCAACCTGCTGCCCGACCTGGTGGCCGACCGCTGCGACATCGCGGTCGGCGGAGTCTCGGTGACGACGGACCGTCAGAAGAAAGCGTTCTTCAGCACGCCCTACATGGTCAACGGCAAGACGCCGATCGCGCGCTGCGCGGACGTTCAGAAGTACCAGAGCGTCGCGGCCATCGACCAGCCCGGCACGCGCGTGATCTTCAACCCGGGTGGCAGCAACGAACGCTTCGCCCGCGCCAACTTCCAGCGCGCGCAGATGACCTTGCATGGCGAGAACGTGACGATCTTCGACGAGATCCTGGCCAACCGCGCCGATGTGTTCGTGACCGAGGCGGCCGAGGCCCTGACGCAGCAGCGGCTCAAGCCGGGCCTCTGCGCGGTCAACCCCGACCGGCCGCTGCAGTACGGCGAGATGGCGTGGATGCTGCCGCGCGGCGACGGGGCTTTCAAGGCCTATGTCGACCAATGGTTGCACCTCGCGCAGGCCGGCGGCGAACTGCCGCGCGTGATGGACCGCTGGCTCAAGTAGCAGCGCGCACTGGGGCAAGCCCCCAGAACGGATTGCCATGCGGCCTCGCACAATGCGTTGCAAAGGAGCGCGCATGCAGTCATCCGTCTTGAATAGCTATCCGCCGGGAGTGCCTCACGAGGTGCATCCCGAGCAATACCGGTCGCTGGGCCACATGTTCGAGGAGGCCTTCCAGCGCTACGCCGAACGCCCGTTCTCGGTCTGCATGGAGCAATGGATGTCCTATGCGCAGCTCGACCGGCAGTCGAAGGCCATGGGCGCCTGGCTGCAGTCGCTCGGGCTCGAGCCCGGCGCCAAGGTCGCGATCATGCTGCCCAACGTGCCGCAGTTCGCGGTCACCATGTGCGGCGTGCTGCGCGCCGGCTTCACCTGCGTGAACGTCAATCCGCTCTACACCGCGCGGGAACTCGAACATCAACTGACGGACTCGGGCGCCACGACCATCGTGATCCTCGAGAACTTCGCGGTCACGCTGCAGCAGGTGATCGAGCGCACGCCGATCAAGCATGTGGTGATCACCTCGATGGGCGACTTGCTGGGCGGGCTCTACGGCACCTGGATCACGCTGGCCGTGCGCCATCTCGCGCGCATGGTGCCGCCCTACAAGCTGCCGCTGAACGACGACCGCACGGTCACGCCCTTCTCGCAGGTCATGAGCCAGGGTGCGCAGCGCACCTTGAGCAAGGACCCGAGCACGCTCGATTCGGTGGCCTTCCTGCAGTACACGGGCGGCACGACCGGGCTGTCGAAGGGGGCGGTGCTCACGCATCGCAACATCGTCGCGGCCACGCTGCAGGCCGAGGCCTGGTTCACGCCGGCGCTGGGCCGCGCGGGCGACCTGGCCAAGGTCAACAGCATTGCGGCGCTGCCGCTGTATCACATCTTCGCGCTCACGCTGTGCCTGCTGGCGATCCGCCAGGGCTCGCACCTCACGCTGATCCCCAACCCGCGCGACCTCAACAAGTTCATCGCGGTGCTGAAGAAGCGGCCCTTCCACATGCTGCCCGCGGTCAACACGCTGTTCAACGCGCTGCTGGTGCATCCCGAATTCAAGAAGCTGGACTTCTCGACGCTGTTCGTGTCCCAGGCGGGCGGCATGGCCGCCTCCGAAGGCACGGCCAAGCGCTGGTTCGAGGCCACGGGCTGTCCCATGATCGAGGGCTGGGGCATGAGCGAGACCTGCGCCATCGGCACCAACAACCCGGTGAGCAACACCGCCTTCACCGGCACCATCGGCCTCCCCCTGCCGGGCATCGAGATCGCCATCAAGGACGACGAAGGCCACTCGCTGCCCAATGGCCAGGCCGGCGAGCTCTGCATCAAGGGGCCCAACGTGATGCGGGGCTATCACAACCAGCCCGCCGAGACGGCCGCGGCCTTCACCGCCGACGGTTTCATGCGCACCGGCGACATTGCCGTGATGCAGGACGACGGCTACAGCCGCATCGTGGACCGCAAGAAGGACATGATCCTGGTCAGCGGCTTCAACGTCTTTCCGAACGAACTCGAGAACGTCATCTCGCTGTGCCCCGGCGTCGTGGAATGCGCGGCCATCGGCGTGCCCGACGAGAAGCAGGGCGAGGCGATCAAGGTCTTCGTGGTGCGCAAGGACGCGACCGTGACGGAGGAAGCCGTGCTGCGCTACTGCAACGAGAACCTCACCGGCTACAAGCGCCCCCGGCACATCGAGTTCAAGGACGCCCTGCCCAAGACCAACGTCGGGAAGATCCTTCGGCGCGAATTGCGCACCAGCGCGACGACATCGGCGTGACCCGCCCTTTTCCGGCGGACATCACGGTCTTCGAACGCGGCTGGCTGTCGTCGAACAACATCCTGCTGCGCGGTGAGCGGCCGGTGCTGGTCGACAGCGGCTACGCCACCCACGCGGCGCAGACCGTGGCCCTGGTCGAGGACGCATTGCAGGACCAGCCCCTGTCGCTGCTGCTCAACACCCATCTGCACAGCGACCACTGCGGCGGCAACGCCGCCCTGCAGCAACGCTATCCGGCGCTGCAGACCGAGGTCCCCGCGGGCGAGGCCAGCGCCGTGGCCCTGTGGGACCAGGGTGCGCTGAGCTACCGCGCGACGGGCCAGCAGTGCCCCCGGTTCACGGCGCAAGGCACGCTGAGCGGCGAAACCGAACGGCAGCTGGGCGATCGCCGCTGGGAGGTGCATGCCGCCCCCGGGCACGATCCCAACTCGGTGATGCTGTTCGAGCCTGCCTCGCGCACCCTTGTCTCCGCCGACGCCCTGTGGGAACACGGTTTCGGCGTGGTGTTTCCGGAGCTGATCGGGGAGCCCTCCTTTGCGGAAGTGGCCGCGACGCTGGACCAGATCGAGCGACTGGCGCCCGAATGGGTGGTGCCTGGCCACGGCCGGGTCTTTCCAGACGTGAAAACGGCCTTGGCCACGGCCCGCCGACGGCTGGACGGCATGGTGCGCGATCCGGTCAAGCATGCGCGGCATGCCTTCAAGGTGCTTATCAAGTTCAAGCTGCTGGAGCAGCAGCGCATGTCCGGCGCGCAATGGACCGAATGGCGCGGCGCGACGCCCTATTTCAAGGCCATCCAGACGCGTTTCTTCAGCACATACGACCTGGCATCCCTGAGCGAAGAACTGCTGAAGGAGCTCATCGGCTCGGGGGCGGCACGCCGGGAGGGCGACAGCCTGGTGAATGTCTGAACCCTTGCGGCCTTTTCACAGGGCCGCTTCAGACGCCAATGAAAACAGCGCCCCGAGAAACGCCTGAAGATGCATTTCCAATGGCGCTTTGTATTCCATTTCCCCAAAAAGAAAAGCCCCAACCGGTCGGTTGGGGCTTGTCTAGGGCTGTAAGAGCCTGACGATGACCTACTTTCACACGGGAACCCGCACTATCATCGGCGCTGACGCGTTTCACTGTCCTGTTCGGGATGGGAAGGAGTGGTACCACGTCGCTATGGTCATCAGGCATAACTTGTTGTCTGACTGATCACACGATCAATCAAACGAATTCATAGAGTTTGGAATCAGCTTTTGGCGAATTATTTTGAATGCGTCAACTTGGCATAACACCTTGATCATGTATTCGCGACCTTTCGGTCTGATCAAAGTTTATAGGGTCAAGCCTCACGAGCAATTAGTATCAGTTAGCTTAACGCATTACTGCGCTTCCACACCTGACCTATCAACGTCCTGGTCTCGAACGACTCTTCAGGGGGCTCAAGGCCCCGGCAGATCTCATCTTGAAACGAGTTTCCCGCTTAGATGCTTTCAGCGGTTATCTCTTCCACACTTAGCTACTCGGCAATGCCACTGGCGTGACAACCGATACACCAGAGGTGTGTCCACTCCGGTCCTCTCGTACTAGGAGCAGGCTTCCTCAAATCTGCAGCGCCCACGGAAGATAGGGACCAAACTGTCTCACGACGTTTTAAACCCAGCTCACGTACCTCTTTAAATGGCGAACAGCCATACCCTTGGGACCGGCTACAGCCCCAGGATGAGATGAGCCGACATCGAGGTGCCAAACACCGCCGTCGATATGAACTCTTGGGCGGTATCAGCCTGTTATCCCCAGAGTACCTTTTATCCGTTGAGCGATGGCCCTTCCATACAGAACCACCGGATCACTATGTCCTGCTTTCGCATCTGCTCGACTTGTCAGTCTCGCAGTTAAGCACGCTTATGCCATTGCACTATCGTCACGATGTCCGACCGTAACTAGCGTACCTTCGAACTCCTCCGTTACGCTTTGGGAGGAGACCGCCCCAGTCAAACTGCCTACCATGCACTGTCCCCGATCCAGATAATGGACCTAGGTTAGAACCTCAAACACACCAGGGTGGTATTTCAACGTTGGCTCCACAAGATCTAGCGACCCTGCTTCAAAGCCTCCCACCTATCCTACACAGATCTGTTCAAAGTCCAATACAAAGCTACAGTAAAGGTTCATGGGGTCTTTCCGTCTTTCCGCGGGGAGATTGCATCATCACAAACATTTCAACTTCGCTGAGTCTCAGGAGGAGACAGTGTGGCCATCGTTACGCCATTCGTGCAGGTCGGAACTTACCCGACAAGGAATTTCGCTACCTTAGGACCGTTATAGTTACGGCCGCCGTTTACTGGGACTTCAATCAAGAGCTTGCACCCCATCATTTAATCTTCCAGCACCGGGCAGGCGTCACACCCTATACGTCCACTTTCGTGTTTGCAGAGTGCTGTGTTTTTAATAAACAGTCGCAGCCACCGATTTTTTGCAACCCATTCATGCTTCGTTGTTCACTACACACTAATAGGGCACACCTTCTTCCGAAGTTACGGTGTCAATTTGCCGAGTTCCTTCTCCTGAGTTCTCTCAAGCGCCTTAGAATACTCATCTCGCGCACCAGTGTCGGTTTGCGGTACGGTCGTATATAGCTGAAGCTTAGTGGCTTTTCCTGGAACCTCGTTCAGTCACTTCACGGACAAGTCCGCTCGATCGTTGGCCTCGGTATATGTGCACCGGATTTGCCTAATGCACGCCTACATCCAACTAAACCAGAATAATCCAATAACTGGATGACCTATTAAGATCCGTCCCCACATCGCACTATATATCGGTACAGGAATATTGACCTGTTTCCCATCAGCTACGCATCTCTGCCTCGCCTTAGGGGCCGACTCACTCTACGCCGATGAACGTTGCGTAGAAAACCTTGCGCTTACGGCGAGGGGGCTTTTCACCCCCTTTAACGCTACTCATGTCAGCATTCGCACTTCTGATACCTCCAGCACGCTTTACAACGCACCTTCACAGGCTTACAGAACGCTCTCCTACCACTTGCAATAAATTGCAAATCCGCAGCTTCGGTAACTGGCTTAGCCCCGTTACATCTTCCGCGCAGGACGACTCGATCAGTGAGCTATTACGCTTTCTTTAAATGATGGCTGCTTCTAAGCCAACATCCTGACTGTTTTAGCCTTCCCACTTCGTTTCCCACTTAGCCAATTTTAGGGACCTTAGCTGGCGGTCTGGGTTGTTTCCCTCTTGAGTCCGGACGTTAGCACCCGGTGCTCTGTCTCCCAAGCTGTACTCATCGGTATTCGGAGTTTGCCTTGGTTTGGTAAGTCGCCATGACCCCCTAGCCAAAACAGTGCTCTACCCCCGATGGTAATACTTGAGGCACTACCTAAATAGTTTTCGGAGAGAACCAGCTATTTCCAAGTTTGTTTAGCCTTTCACCCCTATCCACAGCTCATCCGCTAGTTTTGCAACACTAGTCGGTTCGGACCTCCAGTACCTGTTACGGCACCTTCATCCTGGCCATGGATAGATCACTTGGTTTCGGGTCTACACCCAGCGACTGATCGCCCTATTCGGACTCGATTTCTCTACGGCTTCCCTATTCGGTTAACCTTGCCACTGAATGTAAGTCGCTGACCCATTATACAAAAGGTACGCAGTCACCCCTTACGAGGCTCCTACTTTTTGTAAGCACGCGGTTTCAGGATCTATTTCACTCCCCTCCCGGGGTTCTTTTCGCCTTTCCCTCACGGTACTAGTTCACTATCGGTCAATGATGAGTATTTAGCCTTGGAGGATGGTCCCCCCATATTCAGACAGGATTTCTCGTGTCCCGCCCTACTTGTCGTTAGCTCAGTACCACACAGGTCATTTCACGTACGGGGCTATCACCCGCTATGGCCAGTCTTTCCAAACTGTTCCGTTATGTCTTGTGCTATCACTAACAGGCTTCTCCGATTTCGCTCGC
>NZ_LZZW01000030.1:247500-326566 GCF_014170375.1 Variovorax sp. UMC13
CTTCGTCCCGCGCTTTTGCATCCCGCCTTCGCTCCGGATGCCTGGCCTTGCTGCTTCCCCTCCTGCTGGCCGCGGGCTGTGCCCAGCTGCCGCAGAACGTCGACCGGCCGGTGTCGACCGCGCTGGCCTCGCCCGGCGACACGCCGCTCGCGGTCCTGGTGCAGCAGCGGCGCGAGGCGGCCAAGGGCCGCTTCGAATCGGGCTTCCTGCTGCTCGACGGCCCGCAGGCCGCCTACGGCAGCCGGCTCGCGCTGATCGAGGCGGCGCAGAAGACGCTCGACCTCCAGTACTACGCGATCCATGCCGACGCCAGCACCGGCCGGCTGTTGCGCGGCGTGGTCGCGGCCGCGCGGCGCGGCGTGCGGGTGCGGGTGCTGCTCGACGATTTCCACAGCACCGGCCGCAATGCGCTGGTGATGCGGCTGGCCTTCGAACCCGGCATCGAGATGCGCATGTTCAATCCGCTGGCCGGCGCGCGCGGCTCCACCATCGGCCGAATGGTCAACGCGATCAGCGACTTCGACCGGGTGCAGCAGCGCATGCACAACAAGCTCTTCCTGGCCGACAACGTGATGGGCGTGACGGGCGGGCGCAACCTTGGCGACGCCTACTTCGGCATCGCCGAGACCAGCAACTTCGTCGACCTCGACGTGCTGGCCGCCGGCCCGATCGTGCAGGACCTCTCGCACAGCTTCGACACCTATTGGAACGACGAGCGCGCCTACCCGGTGCAGTCGCTGGTCGACCGCGAGGAACTGCTGAAGATCCGCGACGACGTGCGGGCCGCCGACGCCAAACAGCGCGATCGCGACCAGGCGCAGGACCCGAGCGGTGCGCCCCAGCCGCCCGACGGCGAGCCACGCCCCGCCGATGCCGGCCCGACCGATGCGCAGCGCGCCGCGGCCTGGGACGAGAAGCCGCTGGACCTGCGCAGCGCCGCCTTCGTCTGGGCCCCCGCGGTGGTGATGGCCGACAAGCCGGCCAAGATCGCCGCCGAGGCGGACGGCCCGAACGACGCGCCCAGCGCCAAGGCGCCCGGCCTGGTGGTGACGCAGCCGCGCGATGCCGCCGGCGCCACCGGGCGCGCGGCCGCGCTCGAGACCGTCTCGGACCTCACCGCCGGCAGCGAGACCGTGGTCTCGGGCCTGCTGCAACTGATCGGCCAGGCCCGCAGCGACCTCACGATCATCTCGCCCTACTTCGTGCCGGGCGCGGACATGAAGCAGGCCTTCGCCGCGGCGCGCGCGCGCGGCGTGCGGGTGCGCGTGCTCACCAACTCGCTGGCCTCCAACGATGCGCCGGTGGCCCACGTGGGCTATGCGCGGCACCGCGAGGAACTGCTGGCGATGGGCGTCGAGCTCTACGAATTGCGCAGCGAGCAGGCCGGCCTGGGCAGCGCCTTCGGTTCCGGCTCCTCCGGCGCCAGCGCGACCGGCGAATCGCGTTCGATGCTGCACTCCAAGGTGCTGGTGATGGACGGCCGGCTGCTGGTGGTCGGTTCGATGAACCTCGACCTGCGCTCGCAGCTGCAGAACACCGAGATCGCGCTGCTGATCCGCAGCGACGCGCTGTCGCGCCAGGCGGTCGTCCAGATCGAGACCGCGATGCGCAAGGGCGCCTGGCGCGTCGAACAGGCCGAAGGCGGCCTGGTCTGGCGCGCGCCCGAAGGCAGCAAGCTGCAGGACGCGCGCACCGAGCCCGACACCAGCGCCGGCCTGCGCCTGCTGCTCAAGCTCTTCGGCCCGCTGGCGCCCGACGCCTTGCTGTGATCAACCGCGCACGCGCGCGAACACCTTCCAGAAGGTCGCGTCCTGCGCGGTCGCGAAGTTGATGCGCATCAGCGTGCTCGGCGGCCGGCGCGCATGGAACAGCGAGCCCGGCGCGAGCAGGTAGCCCTCGTCGAGCATGCGCTGGGTCAGCGCATCGGTGTCGACGCCGGTGTCGACCCAGCCGAACAGGCCCGCGGGTTCCGAGACGAAGGTGCAGCCGTGCGTCAGCGCCAGCTTCACCGTGCGCGCCCGCGCGCCGTCGAGCCGCAGCCGCACGCGGTCGGCATGCCGGCGCAGCTGCCCCTGGTCGATGCACCAGGCCAGCGCGCGCTCGAACAGCGCGGGCGTGGTGAGCGTGGTCAGCAGCTTGGTCTCGAGCAGCCGGCCGAACAGCGCGGGCGGCGCGGCCAAAAAGCCGATGCGCCAGTTGGGCGCCAGGATCTTGGCGAAGCCGCTCACGTAGATGGTGCGCTGCAGCCCGTCGAGCGCGCACAGCCGCGTGGCGTGCTCGGGCGCGAGGTGGCTGTAGGTGTCGTCCTCGACGATGTGGAAATCGTGCTGGTTGGCCAGCTGCAGCACCCGGTGCGCGCTGCCGGGCGTGAGGCTGTAGCCGGTCGGGTTGTGCAGCACGCTCACGCTGACGAAGAGCTTGGGCTTGTGCGTCTCGCAGTACTGCGCCATCACCGCCAGGTCGGGCCCGTCGGCGCGGCGCGGCACCGGCAGGATGCGCATGCCCAGCGCCTCCAGCCGAGCGAACTCGATGGCCCAGCCCGGCTCCTCGACCATCACCGGATCGCCGGCGCGCAGCAGCGCCCGGCTCACGATGTCCAGCGCATGGGTGGCGCCGACGGTGGTCACGATCTGCTCCGGCCCGGCCGGGATGTTGATGCCCATGAGCTTCTGCGACAGGCTGTGCCGCAAGGCGCCGTCGCCGGCCGGTTCGCCGTACTGCAGCGAGATCTCCTGCAGCGCGCGCGTGCCGGTGAGGCGCCGCAGCGAGGTCGGCATGAAGCTCGAATCCATCCAGTCGGGCGGGAACACGCCCATGCCGGGCTGCGGCTTGTCGCTGTGGCTGTGGAACATGCCGCGGATCAGCGAACTGGCATCGGCCGGTACCGCCGGCGCCTGCGTGCCGGCGCGTGCCGGGCGCGGCGCCGGCGCCGGCGCCGCGTCGCGCACGAAGAAGCCGCGCTGGCGCCGCGCCTCGACCAGCCCCTGCGCCAGCAGCTGGTCGTAGGCCGCCACCACGGTGTGCGGGCTCACGCCCTGCTGGCGCGCGCACTCGCGCACCGAGGGCAGCCGCGTGCCGGGCGGCAGCAGCCGGGTGCGGATGCGTTCGGCGAAGCGGTCGGCCAGTTGGCCGGTCAGCGATTGGGTTGCGGTTCGTGTCAGCATGGCGGGTTCTGTGTCGAGCAGCTGACCGATACAGCCTACATTTTTGTCCACCCAACTGTATCGGTACTGTAATGGTCATCAGTCTAGAGTGTGTGTCATGAACTGGCAAGAATTCACTGCGCTGCTGGTGTTGGCCACGGCGATGAGTTTCTCGCCCGGGCCCAACACCACGCTCTCCACCGCCCTCGCCGCCAACGGCGGCCTGCCGCGCGCCATGCGCTTCGTGCTGGCCGTGCCGGTGGGCTGGAGCCTGCTGCTTGCGCTGTGCGCCGCGGGCATCGGCGCGCTGGTGGTGGCGGCGCCGGCGCTGCGCTTCGTGATCAAGGCCCTGGGCATCGGCTACCTGCTGTGGCTGGCCTTCAAACTCAGCGGCAGCGCCACGCTGGGCAAGGCCGGCGATGCGCAGCTGCAGGTCGGCTTCGGCCAGGGCGTGATGCTGCAGTTCCTCAACATCAAGGCCTGGCTGCTGGCACTCACCTTGGTGGCCGGCTGGATCGCGGGCCAGCCCGATGCGGCGCGGCGCTTCGCGATCGTGGCGCCTGTGATGCTGGTGTTCGCCTTCGCGAGCAACTTCACCTATGCGCTGGTCGGCGCGCTGCTGCGCGACTGGCTGGCCCGGGGCGCCCGGCTGCTGTGGTTCAACCGTGCGATGGCCGCCGTGCTGGTGCTCACCGCCGCCTGGATGCTCAAGATATGAGCAGTACGCTGGCACAGGAAAAGACGGCCTTCGGCATGCGCCGCGAGACGCTGGGCATGTGGCTGGGCGTGCTCGGCGTGCTGATCTTCGCCATCACGCTGCCGATGACGCGGCTGGCCACCGGCACGCAGGCCGCGCCGCAGCTCTCGCCCTGGTTCGTGACCTTCGGCCGCGCCGCGCTGGCGGGCGGGCTGTCGATCGTGGTGCTGGTCGCCACGCGCGCACCGCGGCCGCAGCGCCACCAATGGAAGCCGCTGTGCATGGCGCTGCTGGGCAACGCGATCGGCTATCCGCTGCTGCTGGGCTATGCGCTGCGCGTGGTCACGGCCAGCCATGCGGCGGTGGTGACGGCGCTGCTGCCGCTGGTGACCGCGGCCGTGGCGGCCTGGGTGCTGCACCAGCGCGCGCGGCTGGGCTTCTGGGTCTGCGCGGTGGTGGGCAGCCTGCTGGTGGTCGCCTTCTCGCTGCTGCGCGCCTACCAGCAGGGCCACGGCTTCGGCTTCGAATGGGCCGACCTGCTGCTGGTCGGCGCGGTCTTCGCGGCCTCCTTCGGCTACATCTACGGCGCGCAGGTCACGCCGTCCCTCGGGGCCGAGCGGGTGATCTGCTGGGTCTGCGTGATGGCGCTGCCGCTCACCCTGCCGGGCGCGCTGCTGACCTGGCCGCAGCAGCCGGTGGCCGTGTCGGCCTGGGCCGGCCTGGTCTACGTCGGCGTGTTCTCGATGTGGATGGGCTTTTTCGCCTGGTACCGCGGCCTGGCCATGGGTGGCGCGTTGCGCGTGAGCCAGACACAATTGCTGCAGCCCTTCCTCTCGATCCTCGCCGCCGTGCCGCTGCTGGGCGAGCCGCTGGACGTGGTCACGCTCGGCTTCGCGCTGGCCGTGGTCGCGACCGTGCTGATCGGCAAGAAACTTTCACAGGGCGCGCGATGATGCCGCGCACCCACGCACACTCTCTCTAGGAAAAATCATGACGACATGGAAGATGGCCGCCCGCGCCGAGAAGATGAATCCCTCGGTGCTGCGCGAGATCCTCAAGGTGACCGACCAGCCCGGGATCATCAGCCTGGCCGGCGGCCTGCCTTCGCCCAAGACCTTCCCGATCACGGCCTTCGCCGCCGCCTGCGCCGAGGTGCTGGCCAACGACGGCCCGGCCTCGCTGCAGTACGCCGCGAGCGAAGGCTACGGCCCGCTGCGCCAGGCCGTGGCCGACATGCTGCCCTGGAACGTCGACCCGGCGCAGGTGCTGATCACCACCGGCTCGCAGCAGGGCCTGGACCTGATCGCCAAGGTGCTGATCGACCCGGGCAGCCGCGTGCTGGTCGAGACCCCGACCTACCTCGGCGCGCTGCAGGCCTTCTCGCCGATGGAACCCACGCCGGTGAGCGTGGCGAGCGACGCCGAAGGCGTGATCGTCGAGGACCTGGTCGCCAAGGCCAAGGATTCGCGCTTCATCTACCTGCTGCCCAACTTCCAGAACCCGACCGGCCGCACCATGACCGAGGCGCGCCGCGCCGCCGTCTCGGCTGCTGCCGCCGCGGCCAACCTGCCCATCGTCGAAGACAACCCCTACGGCGAACTCTGGTTCGACGAAGCGCCGCCGCTGCCGCTGACCGCGCGCAACCCCGAGGGCTGCATCTACCTGGGCTCGTTCTCCAAGGTGCTGGCGCCGGGCCTGCGCCTGGGCTTCCTGGTCGCGCCCAAGGCCATCTACCCGAAGCTGCTGCAGGCCAAGCAGGCGGTGGACCTGCACACGCCGATCTTCACCCAGCGCATGGTGATGGAGGTCATGAAGGACGGCTTCCTCGACCGCCACGTGCCGACCATCCGCGCGCTCTACAAGCGCCAGCGCGATGCGATGGCCGCGGCGCTCACGCGCGAGATGAAGGGCCTGGACGTGAGCTTCAACGCGCCCATCGGCGGCATGTTCATGTGGGCCCGCCTGCCCGAGGGCATCGACACCGTGGCGCTGCTGCCCAAGGCGGTGGCGCGCGGCGTGGCCTTCGTGCCCGGCGCGCCCTTCTATGCCGACGGCAAGGGCGATCCGCGCACGCTGCGCCTGTCCTTCGTGACCGCCAGCGTCGAGGAGATCGACACCGCCATCGCTGCGCTGGCCGCGACGCTGCGCGAACAGCTGGCCCACAACGCCGCCGCCCAGGTGCAGCGCGAGCTGGCCGCGACCTGAGCCGCACGACCCGGGGCGCGCCGCGAGCACCATGATCGACCTCGCCACCCTGGGGCTGTTCCTGCTCGCCGTGCTGGCGCTGTTCCTGTCGCCCGGGCCGAACATGGCTTTCGTGCTGGCCCATGGCGTGGCACAGGGGCCGCGCGGCGGATTCGCGGCGGCGATCGGCATCTCGGCGGCGGACTTGGTGCACACGCTGTGCGCCGCCACCGGCATCACCGCGCTGGTCGCGGCCTGGGCACCGGCCTTCGACCTGCTGCGCTATGCGGGTGCGCTGTACCTGCTCTGGCTCGCGGTGAAGGCCTGGCGCGACGGCGGGGCGGCTGCGCTCGGCACGGCTGCGCCCGCCCCCTTCGCGCGGATCGTGCGGCAGGCCTGGCTCAACAACCTGGTGAATCCCAAGGCGCTGCTGTTCTTCATGCTGTTTTTGCCGCAGTTCGTCGACCCGGCGCGCGGCCACGTCACGCTGCAGCTGGTGCTGCTGGGCGGCGTGCTCTCGCTGGCGGCGCTGGCCTTCAACACGCTGCTCGGCGCCTTCAGTGGCCAGGTGGGTCGCTGGCTGCAGCGCCGGCCAGGCGCCGCACGCCTGCAGCACCGGCTGCTGGCGGTGGCCATGCTCGGCCTGGCGCTGCGCCTGCTGATGCTGGACCGCCCGGTGCCGCGCTGAGACGATACGCACCCTCTCACAACAACCACAAGAGAAAGAAAGAAAGAAATGCTCAACATCTGGGGCCGGATCAGTTCCATCAACGTGCGCAAGGTGGTCTGGTGCGCGCAGGAGCTCGGGCTCGATTTCCAGCGCACCGAGGCCGGTGGCAAGTTCGGCGTGGTGCACACGCCCGACTACCTGGCGCTCAATCCCAACGGCATGGTGCCCTCCATCGACGACGGCGAGGGCGAGGCACGCGTGGTGCTGTGGGAATCCAACGTGATCGTGCGCTACCTCTGCGCCCGCCACGCGCCCGGCACGCTCTACCCCGACGACCTGCCCGCGCGCTTCGACGCCGAACGCTGGATGGACTGGCAGCAGACCGCGCTCAACCCGGCCAGCGGCGGCGCCTTCAAGCAATGGATCCGCACGCCGGCCGCCGAACGCGACGCCGCCGTCATCGAGCGTTCGGTGCGCGCCACCGAGCCCCTGTTCGCGCTGCTCGACGCACACCTCGCGACGCATGCCTTCATGGGCGGCGACGCCTTCGGCATGGCCGACATCCCGCTGGGCTGCGAAGCGCACCGCTGGTTCGGCCTGCCGCCCACCGAGTACACGCGCCCGGCCTGGCCGAACGTGGAGCGCTGGTTCGCCGAATTGAAGAGCCGCTCGGCCGCGCGCGGCGTGCTCGACCTCGCCCTGGAATGAAATGACCCCCACGCTCCGTCACTTCGTGTACTCGCTGCCCCCCGAGGGGGCCGCAGCCCGCCTTGGGGCGGCCCGGCGGCGGGCTCTTGCCACCTGATTCAAGTCCTATGAAACATCGCTCCTTCCAGCAAGTCGACGTGTTCACGGCCGTGCCCTACCGCGGCAACCCGCTCGCGGTGGTGCTCGACGGCACCGACCTCGACGAGGCCCAGATGCAGCGCTTCGCGCAGTGGACCAACCTGTCGGAGACCACCTTCCTGCTGCCGCCGACCGACCCCGGCGCCGACTACCGCGTGCGCATCTTCACGCCCGGCAGCGAGCTGCCCTTCGCCGGCCATCCCACGCTGGGCAGCTGCCATGCCTGGCTGCGCGCGGGTGGCAAGCCGAAGTCGGCCAAGCAGGTCGTGCAGCAGAGCGCGGTCGGCCTGGTGCCGATCCGCCGCGAGGGCGAGCGACTGGCCTTCGCCGCGCCCCCGCTGCGACGCAGCGCGCCCAGCCCCAGCGTGCTGGCCCGCGTGGCCGGCGCGCTGGGCCTCAAGCCCTCGCAGATCCGCAGCGCGCAGATGCTCGACAACGGCCCGGTCTGGATGGGCCTGCTGCTGGAGAACGTCGACACCGTGCTCGCGCTCGAGCCCGACCACCGCGCGCTCAAGGAGCTGGGTCAGAAGGTCGGCGTGGTGGCGGTGCCCGACACGCCCGCGCTCATCGGCCGCTCGAACCGCGAGGCGCGGGCCTTCGCCGGACGCGCCGCGCCTTTGCCGGTGGCGCTGGAAGTGCGCGCCTTCGCGGCCCCGATCGGCGTCGAGGAAGACCCGGTCACCGGCAGCTTCAACGCCAGCGCCGCCCAGTGGCTGATCGCCGACGGCCACATGCCCGAGCAGTACATCGCCGGCCAGGGCCAGTGCCTGGGCCGCGACGGCCGGGTGCACATCGCGCGCGACGCCGAGGGCGTGGTCTGGGTCGGCGGCGACGTCGTGACCTGCATCGACGGCCAGGTCGAACTCTGAGCGCGCCATGGCCGCCCGCATCGACCACCTGGTGATCGCCGCCCGCACGCTCGACGAGGGCGTGCGCTGGTGCGAGGCCACGCTGGGCGTGGTGCCCGGGCCGGGCGGCGCGCATCCGCTGATGGGCACGCACAACCGGCTGGTCTCGGTGGCCACGCCGGCCTTCCCGCAGGCCTACCTCGAGATCATCGCGATCGATGCGACCAAGCAGCCCACGCGCGGCGCGGGCCTGCACCGCTGGTTCGACCTCGACGATGCGGCGCTGCAGGCCGGGCTCGCGCAGCACGGGCCGCAGCTGGTGCACTTCGTGGCGCGCGTGCCCGATGCGGCCGCCAGCCTGCACGCGCTCGCGGCCGGCCCGGTGCCGATCGACCGCGGCCCGCTGGTCGAGGCCTCGCGCGACACGCCGGCCGGCCGGCTCGACTGGAAGATCAGCGTGCGCGACGACGGCCAGCGCCTGTTCTACGGCACGCTGCCCACGGTGATCCAGTGGGGGCCGGTGCACCCGGCCGACACCATGCCCGACGCCGGCGTCACGCTGCTCGCGCTGGCCGCCACCCATCCGCGGCCCGAAGTGCTGCGCGCCGCGCACCTCGCGCTGGGCCTGGCCGCCTTCGACGTGCAGCCCGGCCCGCCCAACCTCATCGCCACGCTGCAGACGCCGCGCGGTCGCATCCAACTCGAATCCAAAGGCCTCTGAACATGCTGACCCTCCCCGAACTCGCCTGGTTTGCACTGGCCGCGCTGCTGCTGGTGCTCACGCCCGGGCCCAACATGATCTATTGCGTGTCGCGCGCGCTGTGCCAGGGACGTGCGGCCGGCATGGTCTCGCTGGCCGGCGTGCTGGTCGGCTTCCTGGTGCACCTGGTGGCCGCGGCGCTGGGGCTCACCGCCCTGCTGCACGCCGTACCCTTCGCCTTCGACGCGGTGCGGCTCGTGGGCGCGGCCTACCTGCTGTGGCTGGCCTGGCAGGCGGTCAAGCCGGGCGGCCACGCGCCCTTCGCCGCGCGCGCGCTGCCCATCGATCCGCCGGCCAAGCTGTTCCGCATGGGCTTTTTGACCAACGTGCTGAACCCCAAGGTCGCGATGTTCTACCTGTCCTTCTTCCCGCAGTTCATCCACCCCGAGCGCGGCTCGGTGCTGTGGCAGAGCGCGACGCTGGGCGCGGTGCAGATCGGCGTGAGCGGCGCGGTCAACCTGCTGCTGGTGTTGGGCGCCGCATCGATCACCGCCGTGCTCTCGCGCAGCGAGGGCTGGCTGCGCGCGCAGCGCTACGTGATGGGCAGCGTGCTCGCCGCGCTGGCGGTGCGCATCGCCTTCGACGGACGCAAGGCCACGCCATGAACTTCAGCCGCGAAGAGATCGAAGCCGCGCAACGCACCGTCTATGCCGCGATGCCGGCCACGCCGCAGTACGCGTGGCCGCTGCTCGGCGCGCGCCTGGGCTGCCGTGTCTGGGCCAAGCACGAGAACCACACGCCGCTGGGCGCCTTCAAGGTGCGCGGCGGCCTGACCTACATGGAGGCGCTGGCGCGCACCCAGCCCGCGGTGCGCCACGTGGTGAGCGCGACCCGCGGCAACCATGGCCAGTCGATCGGCTTCGCCGCAGCCCGCCACGGACTGGCCGCGACCATCGTGGTGCCGCACGGCAACTCGGTCGAGAAGAACGCCGCGATGCGCGCGCTGGGCGTGCAGCTGGTCGAGCACGGCGACGACTTCCAGGCCGCGAGCGAACACGCGGCCCGGCTCGCCGTCACCGAAGGCCTGCACCGCGTGCCCTCCTTCGCGCGCGACCTGGTGCGCGGCGTGGCCACCGGCTGGGTGGAATTCTTCGAGGCGCTGAAGCAGGCCGGCGACGTGCCCGCGGTGCTGTTCATCCCGATCGGCCTGGGCTCGGGCTTCGCCGGCGCCGCGGCCGCGCGCCGCCATTGCGGCGTGGCGACCAAACTCATCGGCGTGGTGTCGGCGCACGCGACCGCCTACCGCGACTCCTTCCGCGCGGTCCGGCCGCTCGAAGCGCCGGTCAGCACGCTGCTGGCCGACGGCATGGCCTGCCGCACGCCGGTGCCCGAATCGCTGGCAGTGCTGGCGGCCGAGGCCGAGGACGTGGTGGCGGTCAGCGACGACGAAGTGGCGCAGGCGATGCGCTGGCTGTTCACCGACACGCACAACGTGGCCGAAGGCGCGGGCGCGGCGGCGCTGGCCGCGGCGATGCAGCAGCGCGAACGCTGGCAAGGGAAGACCGTGGGCATCGCGGTGAGCGGTGGCAACGTCGACGCCGAGGTCTACGCGCGCGTGCTCGCGGGCGGCTGAGCGTCGCCGCCGGGACCGACAGCGCGCCACGGCCCGGCCAGAATGCGGCCATGGGCACCCTCTATCTCGTCCGACACGGACAGGCCAGCTTCGGCGAGGCCGACTACGACCAACTGAGCGCACTCGGCCGCCGCCAGGCCGTGCGGCTGGGCGAATACTGGCGCGAACGCGGCATGCAGTTCGATGCCGTGATCATCGGTACGCTCAAGCGCCATCGGCAGACCTGGGAAGGCATCGCCGAAGGGCTGGGGTTGGACGCGGGCACGGTGCCGCTCGAATGGCCAGGCCTCAACGAATACGACAGCCACGCGGTGATCGCGACCGTGCATCCCGAGCCGCTGCAGAAGCCCGACACGCCGGAGCTGTACCGCCACCACTTCAGGCTGCTGCGCGACGGCCTCGCGGGCTGGATGAACGGCCGCAGCGCGCCGGTCGGCATGCCCAGCTATGTGGACTTCCTGGCCGGCGTGACCACGGCGCTGGACCATGTGCGCGACCGCCACCACGGCGCGCGCGTGCTGGCGGTGTCCAGCGGCGGGCCGATCAGCACCGCCGTCGGCCATGTGCTGGGCACCTCGCCGGAGACGACCATCGAACTCAACCTGCGCATCCGCAACACCGCGCTGACCGAGTTCGTCTTCACGCCCAAGCGGCACATGCTCCTGACCTTCAACACGCTGCCGCATCTCGACGGCCCCGCGTATGAGGACTGGATCACGTCCGCCTAGAACATGCGAATGAACCTGCTGCGCACCCCGATCCCGCATCTGCGGTGCTCACCGCACGGGCGTGCGGCTCCGCTCCTCGATACAGGCTCGGGGCGCTCGCGACGGTTCCTTCACATGTTCTGAGCCCCGGCCTTCAGCCAATGGCCAGGGGCTTGGGCAGCCGCACCCGGATGAACTCGTTGGCGTCGGGCTCGGTCGTGATGCGCGACGGCGAGCCGCCGGGGTAGTTGTTGTCGTTGCAGAACAGCAGCGTCTGCGCATCGACGATGGTCACGACTTCCACGCATTCCATCGGGAAGGTGAACACGCCGTCGATGGTGTCGGCGCCGCCGATGCCCTTCGGGTCCTTGAGCGCCATCAGGTCGACGATCTCTTCCTTGACCAGGAAGCCGTCGGTGTCGACCACCGCGATATCGACCTTGTAGACGCGCTTGAAGCGCGCCGCGTTGCGCCAGGTGCCCGAGGCGGCGAACTTGCCGGTGCGCACGTCGCCCGCGCCGCCGTCCTTCTCCATCACCAGGAACTCGTGGTCGTTGATCGCGACCATGTCGTTGACGCTGCAGGTCTCGGTCTCGAGGTTGCCGTCGCCGTTGATCTTCTGGATCGTGCTCACGCGGTACGAGAAAACCTGCGGATCGAAGTTCTGCGTGCGCAGGTCGAACACGTTGATCACGCGGCGCTGCGGGTTGTCGCCGTAGACCTCCTTCTCGAACATCGCATAGAGCTTGGTGCGGCTCTTGTTGATCGCCATGCTCTCCAGGCCGCCCGAGCCGCCCAGGTTGGCCACGCCGGTGTTGGACTGGATGTACGGGTTGTTCGAGGTCTGCACCAGCGGGTTGCTGCCCAGCTTGCGCAGGTTGGGGATCTGCACCTCGCGCGACAGCACGCGGCCCTGCTTGTCGAACTTGACCAGGAAGGGACCGAACTCGTCGCCGATCCAGAAGTTGCCATCGGCGTCGAACTGCAGCGACTCGGGGTCGAGGTCGTAGCCGGTCAAGAGGCGGCTGGCCGTGATGCGCGGGTCCACCGGCAGCGTCTGGTTCGCGGGCGACACCGACAGGCCGGGGTAGGTCGCGAGGTCGGCCACGATCGGGTAGCCGAGCCGGCGCTGCGGATCGCTCATGCGCACGAAGCTGTCCGGCGTGAACGAGGCCAGCGCGGCGCCGGTCTGGAAGTGGGCCGGCAGCACCTTGCCCTGGGTCCAGTCGAAGCGCACCGCGTAGATGTGCAGCAGCGCATCGGGCGACGCGGCCTTGCCGCCGAAGCCGTTGTCCTGCATCACGTAGAACACGCCGGGCACCGGGCCGGGCACCAGGGCCGAGAAGCCCTGCATCGGCTGCTTGTCGGCGAAGGGCAGCGTGAAGCCGTAGACGTTCTTCGCGCGGTCCAGGTCGCCGCCCGAGATGTACTGGCCCGAGGTCGGGCCGGCGACGAAGCTGTTGGCCGGAAGAATGGCGCGGCCGGTCAGCGTGGGCGCGGTGACTTCGGGTTCGGGCGCCGGGGCCGGCGGCGGTGGGGCCGGTGCGGGCGCGGGCGGCGCCGGGGGCGCGGGCGCAGCGGCATCGCTGCCGCCACCACCGCAGGCGGCGAGCAGGGCGCCGCTCGCGCCCACCAGCGAGAAGGTGGTCATGCCGCTGAGCAGGCTGCGGCGACGCAGGCCGCCCTTTTCTTCGGAAGAAGTCACGGCGCTGGCGTCGTTGTTGTGGAGATCGTTGTTCATCATCAAGGCGTTCTCAGAACGGCATCGGGGCCGTGGTCATGTCGGTCAGCGTGTTGTTCTTCAAATCGATCACGAAGTGCTGGGTCGGCGCGCCGCGGGCCAGCTTGAGCAGGATCGCCATCAGCGGCTTGAAGCGCGCCTGGAACAGGGCACCGACCTCGTTGTCGTTGCGCACCTGGTCGCCGTTGAACTTGAGCGTGGCGTTGGTGCCTTCCAGCGCTTCGGCGATCACCTTGTATTGCTTGGCGCGCTCGACCGGGATGTCGGTGAACGCCAGGTCGCCGGCATTGGCCAGGCGCACGAAGTCGCCGGCCAGGTCCAGGGCCTTCCACTGGTTGAAGTCTTCCAGCCGCAGGCCGGCCGCGTTGGCCAGTGCACGCGCCTTGGTCTCGGCCGCGGCATAGTCCTTGGCGTACTGGGCGCTGGCCGAACCGTCGCCGCCTGCATCCGACAGGCAGGAGAAGAAGGCGTTGCTGAACAGGCCGTGGTTACCGGTGTTGCCCAGCTGCTTGAGCGTGACCTGGGTCTTGAGCTGCGACAGCACCAGCAGGTCGGCGCCGTACAGCGGGCTTTTCACCAGTTCGCGCATCTCGCAGCGCCAGTCGTCCTTGAGCAGGCGCAGGCGCACCAGTTCCGACATGTAGCGCGTGCTGAAGTCGCCGTAGGTCTTGGCGTCGAGGATGGACTTGTTCCACAGCTCGCCGCCGCCCGGGATCATGAAGGGGTAGTCGGTGAAGTAGCTGTGCTCGTCCTGGTAGTGCTCGAACAGTTCGTCGAAACGCGGCACCTTGTCCATGCGCACGGTCTGCACGTCGATGTGCTCGGAGTCCTTGAGCGTCAGGATCTTGTAGGCCGGCACATAGGCGGCCATCGAGGGCGCCTGGATGTTGACCAGGCCATGGCCGTCGTCGTACTTGCGGATCGCCGTGTCGTTGAAGTGCATGTGGCCGCCGACGTGCACCTGCAGGCCGGTGTCGGCCAGGGCCTTGGTCGTGTCCTCGACCGGGCGGCGCACCATCTGCATCTTGCCCGCGCCCAGCAGCGCGACGATGTCGTCGGAGGCGCCGTTGAAGAACTCGCTCATCGGGAAGTGGCTGAAGGCGATGACCTGCTTGCCCTGCGCCTTGCCGCGCGCGACCACGTCCTTGAGCCAGGCGATCACGTGCGGCTTGTGCGTGAGCATCTTGTTGTAGCCCGCGTCGCCCGAACCGTTGAAGTCGTTCGCGCCGGTGCCGGTCGGCACGTAGACGTTGGCGTCGATGCCCACCAGCCAGACGCCGTCGACCGGCTCGACCAGGTAGCTGGTGTCGGGCACGGTGTGGCACAGCGTGTAGCCGTCCTTCTTGTACGTGCCGCCCGCGCCCTGGGCGCAGATCTCGTATTCGCGCTTGCTCCACACGGCCTGGGCCTTGGCCTGGTCGAGCGTGTAGTTGGCGTACTTGTAGGTGCTGTACGGGGTCTCGAAGTACTTGTAGTTGGCCTTGGGCATGAAGCCGTGCTGGTCGAGCGCCTCGACGATGCCCTGGTAGCCCAGTTCCTTCACTTCCTCGGTGCAGTAGGTGTAGTTGGACGTGCGCGTCCAGTCACCGCTGTAGTTGTTGCAGTCTTTGGCACCGCGGCTGTAGATGGCCTGCGGGTAGCCGGCGCGGCCGCTGAGGTCCGGGCCCATGTAGTCGTCCTTGCCGCCCGGGCGCTCGAAAGGCCGGTTCGGGTCGTGGTTGCCGGGTGCGGCGAAGAACTGCAGGTCGTACTTGGCCGCGTACTCGTCGAGCACCTTCTTCAGGCCGCGCATGTGGACCGGCTGGCCGTCGTCCGAGAAGTCGCCGGGCAGCGCGATCAGCTTGACGCCGCGCGCCACCGCATCGTCGAGCGCGGCGATGAAGGCGAAGTAGTTCTCGTTGAATAGGCGGGTCGAGGTCATCTGCGCCTGCATCAGGCGGATGGTCGCGTTGCGGCCGGACTTCTTGTTCGGAATGCCCTTGAAGGAGCCGTCCTTGAAGGTCGCGTAGACGTCGTGGAAATGGATGTCGGGCATGAACGCGATCTGCACGCCGGTGCCGGGCACCGGTGGCTGCGGCGGCTTCACTTCCGGCGGGGTGGGCGTGGTGGTCGGCGGGGCCACGGCGACCGGTGTGTTGTTGCTGCCGCCGCAGGCGGCGAGCAGGGACAGCGCGGCGGCGGCGACGAGCAGGGACGCCGCGCGAGACGGATTCGGTGATGAGGAGGTCATGGAAAAAATGAAGACACCAAGGGAACCATCCGGCCGCCTTTGCAACAAAGGGCAACCGAAACAGGAGCGCGATGGTGTCGATCGCGCGTGACGTCCTCATGGCACTTTCATGACGCGCACGCATGAACGGCGCCGCGTCTCCCGCGGCAGCCCGTGCTTCTAGGCCTGCCAGACCCCGTAGCCCAGCGCGCGCAGCCGGATGCCGAGTTCGACCTCGAGCGCCTGCGCCTCGGCATAGCGCATCGGGTTGTAGCGTTCGTAGAGCGCGGGCAGCAGGTGCAGGCCGTGGTCCTGCACGAAGCGATTGGCCTGGATGCCCGCCTTGTGCTTGTCGAAGCGCAGGTCCGGGTCGAGCCCGGTCATGCCCACATAGACGAAGGGCCTGCCCAGCACATAACCCGGATTCGCGCGCCGGAAACGCGCGACGTTCCACACCCGGTCATCGAGCGCGACGACGTAGACGTGATAGTGCGGGCGCTTCATGGTTCACGGAGAGGGGCCACCCACCGTCCGCACGATTCCCTTTCCAGGGATACCGCGGAACCGGCTTCGCCGGGCCGCTGGTATCGCCCCCTTGAGGGGGAAGCGCCGAAGGCGCTTCGGGGGTGGGCTACCTTTTCTTGATCATGCCCCAGACGAACAACAGCACGATCGCCCCCACCACCGATGCGATGAAGCCTGCGCCCTGGCCCGCCGTGTACCAGCCCATGGCCTGGCCCAGGTAGGTCGCGGCCAGCGAGCCGGCGATGCCGATCAGCGTGGTGACGATGAAGCCGGCGGAGTCGTCACCCGGCTTGAGCGCGCGCGCCACGAGCCCTGCCACGAAGCCGATCAGAATGGTCCAGACGATGCTCATGGAAGTTGTCCTTGAAGTGAAAAACGAAAGGAGAAGACCGGCGTTCGCGCCTGTACGCGGCAACGCGGTCTCATGATAGCGGCGCGGCCACCGGCAGCGCCTTCGACACCGCGCTCGCGAGCGTCGCGATGTCGAAGGGCTTGATCAGCACCGACTGGGTGCCCAGCACCCGGCCGACCTGCGCCATGTCGGCGTAGCCGGTCACCAGGATGACCGGGATGTCGCCCACCATCTCGCGTGCCTTGGCGATGACCTCGGCGCCGTTGAGTCCCGGCATCGCATAGTCGACCACCAGCAGGTCGTGCGGGGCCGAGGCGAGGGCTGCCAGGCCGCTGCCGCCCTCGGCCGCCTCGCTCACCACGTAGCCCAGCATCGACAGGCTCTCGACCAGCACGCGCCGCACCTCGGCGTCGTCCTCGACCACCAGCACCTTCTGGCGCCGGGTCGCGCTCTGCTGCGGCAACAGCTTGTCCGCAACGGGCGACTCGGCGCCTTCGCGCGAGGCTGGAAAGCTCATCTCGACCACCGTGCCCTGGCCTTCCTCGCTGCGCAGCACGGCCTGGCCGCCCGACTGGCGCGCGAAGCCGTAGACCTGGCTCAGCCCGAGGCCGGTGCCGCTGCCGACCGGCTTGGTGGTGAAGAAGGGATCGAAGACCTTGGTCAGCAGCTGCGGCGCGATGCCCACACCGGTGTCGCGCACCGCCACCGTGACGTACGAGCCGGCGGGCAGTTCGCCGCCCGTGCCTTCGGCGAGCTGCGTGCTGATCGACAGCGTGCCGCCCGCGGGCATGGCATCGCGCGCGTTGACCGCCAGGTTGAGCACCGCCATCTCGAGCTGGTTGGCGTCGAGCATGGCCCAGGCCGGCTGTTCGCACACCGCCATCTCGACCTGGATGGCGGGCCCAACCGACACCACCACCAGTTCGCGCATGCCCTCGAGCAGCGCGTTGACGTCGGTGAGCCGCGGCAGCAGCGACTGGTTGCGCGCGAAGGACAGCAGCTGGCCGGTGAGCTTGGCGCCGCGCCCGACCGCGCCCTTGGCGCGCGCCGCGATGCCCAGCACCTTCTCGTCCTTGGCCACGCGCGCCACCAGGTCGAGGTTCATGTTGACCACGTGCAGCAGGTTGTTGAAGTCGTGCGCGATGCCGCCCGTGAGGCGGCCGATGGCCTCCATCTTCTGGACCTGGATCAGCGCCGCCTGCGCGCGTTCGCGCTCGGCGATCTCGGCCATCAGCCGGTCGTTGGCGCCGGCCAGCTCGCGCGTGCGGGCGGCGATGCGCGCCTCGAGTTCGGCATTGAGCCGCTCGACCTCGGCGCGCGTGTCTTCCAGCTGGCGCAGGTGCAGCCGGGTCGCGTACTGGCGCCGACGCGCCCGCACCGCCGCGTCGGCGGCGCGCGCCAGGGTCTCGGTGTGGACCGGCCGCTCGAGCACGAAGGCATTGCCCAGCGTCTGCAGCAGCGCCAGCGCCTGGCGCGAACGCCCGCCCGCGTCGCGCGAGGCCAGCACGATGAAGGGAAAGTCGGACCAGCTGGGCTGGCCCATGAGCCAGGCACGCAACGGCGCCTCGGGCAGTTGCACCAGCGACTCCTCGGTGAGGATGGCTGCGGCCGCGCCCACGTCGAGATCGGCCACCATGGCCTCGGCCGAGTCGCAGATCACTGCCACCAGGTTGATCTCCTGCAGCACCCGCTGCACCACCGCCGCATCGCGTCCGCGCGGCGCGTGGATCAGGACCCGTCGCTCCATGTCAGGACCTGGCGACCAGCGGCGCCGGTGGATCGCCCAGCAGCGGGATCGCTCCCCGGTAGGCGGGCACGCCGCCCAGCACGCCCTCGAAATCGGTCAGCGCCGGTCCGACCTCGACGCCGCCGCGGCCCAGTCGGAACTCGCGGATGCTGAGTTCGTGCTGGTTGGTCCGGCTCTTGACCACCGACACCGCCTTGAGCAGCTGGCCGCGGGCCTCGAAGAAGCGGAACAGCACGATCGCATCCGACAGGTAGCTCAGGTCGAGGTCGCTGCGCACGTCGCCGATGATGCCGTGCTGGCCCAGCACCAGCAGCGTGACGGTGCCCTGCTGGTTGAGGAAGCTCAGCAGCTCGTGCATCTGCAGCAGCAGGAACTTGGCGCCCGGCATCGCCTGCAGGTAGGCATTGAGGCTGTCGATGACCACGACGCCGGAGCCGCGCACCTGCACCGCCGTGCGCACCATGTTCGAGAACTGGCCGGGCGACATGTCGGCCGGGTCGAGCGGCTGCAGCTCGAGCTGGCCGCTCTCGATGAAGGGTTCCAGCGGCAGGCCCAGCGCGGCACAGCGGCGCAGCAGCGTGCCCTTGCCTTCGTCGAACAGGTAGTAAGAGGCCTTCTCGCCGCGACGCAGTGCGGCCACCACGGCCGACATCGCGGTGGTGGTCTTGCCCACGCCCGACGGGCCCATGAACAGCGTGTTGCTGCCGCGTGCCAGGCCGTTGCCCAGCAGCGCATCGAGCGCGGGCGTGCCGGTCGGCGCGTTGGACACCTCGAAGTCGGCCGAGTGCTCCGATGCGATCAGCCGCGGGTAGACCTGCAGGCCGCCGGTGTCGAGGTTCACGTCGTGCTCGCCGCCGCGGTAGCGCACGCCGCGCATCTTCACGATGCGCAGGTGGCGCCGCACCGGGCCGTAGTCGCCGGTGGCCTGGTCGAGCGCCAGCACGCCGTGCGCGATGCTGTGCAGCTGCAGGTCGCCGCCCTGCGAGCTCATGTCGTCGAGCAGCAGCACGGTGCATTCGCGCGAGGCGAAGAAATGCTTGAGCGCCAGGATCTGCCGGCGATAGCGCAGCGGGTCCTGCGCCAGCAGCCGCATCTCGGACAGGCTGTCGAAGATCAGCCGCGTGGGCGACAGCCGCTCGACCGCCGCCATCACGTCGCGCGTGGTCTCGCCCAGCTCGACCTCCGAGGGGTAGAGGATCGACTGCTCGGCCGAGGGGCTCAGGCCTTCCTCGTTGACCAGCTCGAACAGTTCGATGCCGTCGAGCGACCAGCCGTGCGAGTCGGCCACCGTGTGCAGCTCCGACGCGGTCTCCGACAGCGTCACGTAAAGCCCTTTCTCGCCGTTGCGCCGCCCCTCGAGCAGGAACTGCAGGCCCAGCGTGGTCTTGCCGGCACCGGGCGTGCCCTCCACCAGGTAGAGATGGCCGCGCGGCAGGCCGCCGCCGAGCACGTTGTCGAGGCCGGCGATGCCGGTGCCGGCGCGGTTCTGGGAGGCCGGGGCCACGGAGGCGGGGGAAGGGGAAGTGATGGGCACGTGAGCCTGTGGAAGAGAAGGGAAGGCGCAGCACGCGCGGGGTGCTTGCATTCTGCCGACAGCCGCTGCGCTTGGCTGTCCTGCGGCGTCCTACACGGATGTGGGCGCCGACGCGCTATACCGCACGAATGCTCGAAAAACTTCCCGATGTGATCGGCCATGCGCTGCACGGCGTGCGCGCCGGGCTGGACGCGATCGTCTTCAACACGCTGGGCCTGCGCGAGGGCATGGCGGCCATCACGCTGAGCAGCCTGGCCTTCGCCGACCATGCCCCGCTGCCCGCGCGCTACACCGCCGATGCGCCCGAGGGCGAAGGCCTGTCGCCACCGCTGCAATGGACCGGCGTGCCGGCGGGCGCGGCCTGCTGCGTGCTGCTGGTGGAGGACGCCGATTCGCCCACGCCGCAGCCGCTGGTGCATGCGATCGTGGTGGGGCTGCCGACCGGCGACGGCGCGCTGGCCGAGGCCGCGCTGCCGAGCGCGGGCCAGCCTGGCACCGGCCTGCACGTGGGCCGCAACTCCTACCTGCAGGCGGCCTGGCTGCCGCCCGACCCGCCGCCGGGCCACGGCCTGCACCGCTATGCCTTCCAGCTCTATGCGCTCGCCGCGCTGCCCGAGTTCTCGGAGACGCCGGGACGCGACGAGCTGATCGACGCGCTGCGCGCGCAGGCGATCGCGAGCGGCCTGCTGATCGGCACCTGCGAACGGCCCGACGGCTCGGTCCGCATCGAACAGGACGCACCGGCCGGGCCCGCCATCGCGGGCTGAGCCCTCAGGGCGCGGGCGTGCCGATCACCGAGAGCGGCAGCCGCGACACCTCGGCCAGCAGCTGCGCCAGCGCGCGCGCCGCCGCATCGACCACCGCCTGGCCGCGCGGCGCGGTGGCCGCGGCCGCGTTGCCCGCGGCGCCGTGCGCGTTGTAATCCTCCATCGCCCAGCCCAGCTTGGCGCTGCGGCCGTTGCCCAGGATCGGGTAGGCGTCGGCGCGCTGGCGCGAGGTCGAATCGAAATCCTGCGCCGCACCCATCACGACCTGGTCGGGCGCCAGCGCCAGCATCATCGCGGTCTCGATCTCGCCCGCGTGCACGCCGAAGCGGTGCTCCTCGGCGCTGAACTGCGCGCCGGCCTCGCCCAGCGGCAGGTTGAACCAGCTCACGCTGTAGACGATCAGGCCGTGCGCGGCGCGCAGCTCGCGCGCGGCGATGTCCATCGCCCCCGTGTGGCCGCCGTGCGCGTTGAACAGCACCAGCTTGCGCACGCCCGCGCGCGCCACGCCGGCGCCGATCTCGCGCCACAGGCGGATCAACGTCTCGGACGACAAGGTGAGCGTGCCCGGGAAGTTCGCATGCTCGGGACTCAGGCCGATGTGCTGCGTGGGCAGGAACAGCGCCGGCAGCGTGGCCGGCAGCAGCGGCAGCGCGGCGGCCACGATGCCGTCGGCCAGCACCGAGTCCACGCCCAGCGGCAGGTGCGGCCCGTGCTGCTCGGTCGCGCCCAGGGGCAGCACCGCGACCGTGGCGGCCGGGTCGAGCGCGGCGAAATCGCGCGTCGTGAGTTGGGCCCAGAAGCGGCGCGGCGCGGCGGAAGGAGCGGGAGCGGTCATGCGCGCGATCTTAGGCGGCGCGTGGTTCCAGCGAGAAGCCGAAGGAATCGAAGTTCTCTTCCTCCGCGTCGGTGGCCACCGGCGCCAGCATGGTGCCGCGGCAGTCGGCGGCGCCGCAATGGCAGCGGTAGTCGCTGGCGGGCGAGCCCTCCTCGGCCGTGAGGCTGTAGTCGATGAACAGCTCGTCGCCGGCCTCGACCGCTACCAGGGTCTGGAACTGCAGCACCAGCTCGCCGGTCTCGTCGTGCACCTCGACCGCCTCGCAGTTCGGGTCGCAGGAATGGTTGAGATGGCGGGTCGCGTTGCCGCCCTTGGCGCCGTCGATGGTCTCGTCGTTGGACAGCCGGAACAGGTAGGTCAGCTGGTCGTTCCAGGCCTTGGTCGCGATCTGCGCCGGCGTGTAGCGCCGGCCTTCGTAGAGGCCGAGCACCGACTGCGCCGGCAGGTCGCGGGTCGCGAAGGCGCCCAGGCCGTGGACGCCGCTGTCGGAGACCCGGATGAAGGGCGTGGAGGAGGTGAGGGTTTTGCGCGTTTTCATGGGGCGGTCGGGTGCCCCTGATTTTCGCGCACACGGAGCGCCGCGCAGCGGGCCGCGAGAAAGTCCACCAGCGCGCGCACCCTGGCCGGCACGAAACGCCCGCTGGGCATCAGTGCATGCAGCGGGTAGGGCTCGGTGTCCCAGTCGGGCAGCAGCCGCACCAGCGTGCCGGCGGCCGCGTCCTGCAGCACGTCGAGTTCGGACTTGAAGGTGATGCCGCGCCCGGCCAGCGCCCACTGGCGCGAGAGCGAGGCGTCGTCGACCACGCGGTCGCCGTCGACCCGCACCTGCGTCCACTGGCCCTGCCTGGCAAAGCGCCAGAGGCGATGGTGCCGGCCACCGCGGTGGAAGGTCAGGCAGTTGTGCTGCAGCAGGTCCTGCGGCACCCGCGGCGCGGGATGGCGGCGCAGGTACTCGGGCGAGGCCCATAGCAGCGGCCGGCTCATGGTGAGCAGGCGCGCCACCAGCCGCGAGTCGGCCAGCGGGCCGTAGCGCAGCGCCACGTCGACCTCGTCGCGCATCACGTCGAGCGGCCGGTCGCCCACCGACAGGTCCAGCTGCACGCCGGGATGGGCGTCGAGGAATTCGTCGAGCCAGGGCAGCAGCGTGCTGCGCGTGAGGTCGGAGGGCGCGGCCACGCGCAGCCGGCCGACCAGCGCGCCGCCCTCGGCCGTCACCAGCGATTCGCCTTCGGCCAGCAGGTCGAGCGCGCGGCTGGCGTAGTCGAGCAGGGTCTGGCCCTGGGGCGTGAGCCGCAGCGCGCGGGTGGAGCGCTCGAACAGGCGCGCGCCCAGCTGCGCCTCGAGCCGCTTGAGCGTGGCGCTGGCCGCCGCCGGCGTGATGCCCAGCGCGCGCGCCGCGCCGCTCAGGCTGCCGGCCTGGGCGGTCTGGACCAGCACCCGCAGGTCGGAGAGATTTTCAATCTTCATTTGAAACTCATAGTTTCTTGAGGCAGCTTATCAAATGAATCGATGGCTTCTAAAGTGAGGCCATCATCCTCAAAGGTCTCCCGTCATGAAAGCCATCGGCTACTACCAGTCCCTCCCGATCGACGATCCCGCCGCGCTGCAGGACATCGAACTGCCCGCGCCCGTGGCCGGTCCGCGCGACCTGCTGGTGCGGGTGAACGCGATCTCGGTCAACCCGGTCGACACCAAGGTGCGCAAGAACATGGCGCCGGAGGCCGGCCAGGCCCGGGTGCTCGGCTGGGACGCGGCCGGCACGGTCGAGGCCGTCGGCAGCGACGTGACCGGCTTCCGGGCCGGCGACCGCGTCTACTACGCGGGCACCATCACCCGCCCCGGCGCCAATTCCGAGCTGCACGTGGTCGACGAGCGCATCGCGGCCAAGTCGCCGCAGAGCCTCGACGACGCGCAGGCCGCCGCGCTGCCGCTGACCGCGATCACCGCCTGGGAGCTGCTGTTCGACCGGCTGGGCGTGCCGCAGGGCGGCGGCGCGGGCAAGACGCTGCTGGTGGTGGGCGGCGCGGGCGGCGTGGGCTCGATCCTGATCCAACTGGCCCGCCAGCTCACGCAACTGCGGGTGATCGCCACCGCCTCACGCGCCGAGACGCGCGCCTGGTGCCTCGGCCTGGGCGCGCACGCGGTGATCGACCACACGAAACCGCTGGCCGCCGAACTGCAGGCCGGCGGCTTCGGCGAGGTGGACATGGTGGCGGCCCTCACGCAGACCGCGCAGCACTACGCGCAGATCATCGAAAGCCTCAAGCCCCAGGGCAAGATCGGCGTGATCGACGACATGCCGGTGCTCGATGCGATGCCGCTCAAGACCAAGTCGCTGTCGCTGCACTGGGAAATGATGTTCGCCCGGGCGCGCTTCCAGACGCCCGACATGGCCGAGCAGGGCCAGATCCTGGCCGAACTCGCGACCCTGGTCGACGCTGGCCGCATCCGCACCACGGCCAACGCGAGCTTCGGGCCCATCAACGCGGCCAACCTGCGCCGCGCCCATGCGCTGATCGAGAGCGGCACGGCGCAGGGCAAGGTGGTGCTGCAGGGTTTCTAGCGCGACTTCGCCACGCGCCAGACCACGTTGCCCACGTCGTCGGCCACCAACAGCGCACCGCCCTTGTCGAGCGCCACGCCGACCGGACGGCCCTGCGCCTTGCCCTCGGCCGACAGGAAGCCGGTCAGGAAGTCCACCGGCTGTCCGGTGGGCTTGCCGCCGATGAAGGGCACGAAGACCACCTTGTAGCCCGCGGGCGGGTTGCGGTTCCAGGAGCCGTGCTCGCCGATGAACACGCCGGTGGCGAATTCGGCCGGCATGCCGCGCGCATGGGAGAAGGTCAGGCCCAGCGGCGCGACATGGGTGCCCAGTGCGTAGTCGGGCGCGATGGCCTTGGCCACGCGGTCGGGCTGCTGCGGCTGCACGCGGATGTCGACGTTGCCGCCGAAGTAGCTCCAGGGCCAGCCGTAGAAGGCGCCGTCCTTGACCGAGGTCAGGTAGTCGGGCACCAGGTCGCTGCCGATCTCGTCGCGCTCGTTGACCACGGTGAACAGCACGTTGGTGTCGGGCTCCCAGGCCAGGCCGTTGGGGTTGCGCAGGCCGCTGGCGAACAGCCGCTTCTCGCCGCTCTTCGTGTCCACCTCCCAGACCGCGGCCCGGCCCTCCTCGGCCGCCAGCCCGTTCTCGCCGATGTTGCTGTTGGAGCCGACGGTCACGTAGAGCTTGCTGCCGTCGGGGCTGGCGATCACGTTCTTGGTCCAGTGGTGGTTGATGCCGGCCGGCAGGTCGGTCACCTTGACCGGCGCGCCGGCCGCGGCGGTCTGGCCTTCGGTGTAGGGCACCTTGACCAGCGCGTTGGCGTTGGCGATGAACAGCTCGTTGCCGACCAGCGCCATGCCGTAGGGCGACTGCAGCCCCTGGATGAACACGCTGCGCGTCTCGGCCACGCCGTCGCCATCGGTGTCGCGCAGCAGCGTGATGCGGTTGGCGCTGGGCACCTCGGCGCCGGCGCGCTTCATGACCTTGCCCTGCACGAAGTCCTTGACCATGCCGATCGGGCCTTTCTTGGCCTCGGGCGCGCCCGGCTCCTTGGGCGGCTTGTTGCTCTCGGCCACCAGCACGTCGCCGTTGGGCAGCGTGTAGACCCAGCGCGGATGGTCGAGCTGGCGCGCCAGCGCGGTCACGGTGAAGCCGGCCGGCGCGGTCGGGCCGGCCGCGTCGGTCCAGCCCACCGCCTCGGCGATCTTGAGCGTGGGAATGAAGGTCTTGTTGGGCGCCGGCAGCTGCGGCGTCGGGCCGACGCCCGCCTCGAAGGGCAGGCGGGCGGTTTCGCCGCAGGCCGCCATCAGCGCCGCGGCGAGGGGGATCATGCAGAGGCGGGCGGTTCGGTTCATTCGAGGGCTCCTTGGTCGACACAGGGCCGCAACACGGGCCCGGAACGGGCGCGAGCATGCGTGCGCCCGCCATTCCCGCCTGTCGGCTGTGGGCGCTTTCTGGCGTGGGCCGGCCTGAAACCGGTGCCACCGCTACCATCGGCCCTTGACGACGCCTGGCAACGACACGGCCTGGCCAGGAACCATCTCCCCGTCTTCCGCTCCGACTGCCGGCATGCTCCGATCCTTTCTGTCCCGTTTCTCCCTGGCCGCGCTCGCATTGGCGGCCGCCCTGCCCGTCGCCGCGCAGCTCTCGCCCCGCGTCTCCTCGGTCGTCACCACCCCGCACGTGCGGGCCGAACTGGTGGCCCACGCGCCCGACGGCGTGGGCCCGGGCGCCACGGTCTGGCTGGGCCTGCAGATCGCGCACCAGCCCGAGTGGCACACCTACTGGAAGAACGCCGGCGACTCCGGCCTGCCGACCGAACTGCAATGGACGCTGCCGGCCGGCCTGGCCGCGGGCGACATCGCCTGGCCGGTGCCGAAGAAGATCCCGATCGGCAATCTGGCCAACTACGGCTACGAGAACACGGTGCTGCTGCCGGTGCCGCTCACGGTCGCGCCCGGCTTCACGGCCGCGGCCGGGCTGACCGGCGCGGCCGGGGTCGACGTCAAGCTCAAGGCCTCGTGGCTGGTCTGCCGCAAGGAATGCATCCCCGAGGAAGGCGAGTTCGCGCTGCGGCTGCCGGCCCAGGGTTCGACGGCGCTGCACAAGGCCGATTTCGACGCCGCCTTCGCGGCCCAGCCCGCAGCGCTGCCGCAGAAGGGCGCGATCGAGGTGGTCGACCAGACGATCCGCGTGCGCCTCGACGGCCTGCCGGCCGCGGCACGCGGCAAGACGCTCGAATTCTTCCCCGAAACCGGCGAGGTGATCCACACCGCCGCCGTGTCCGGCCGCGACTGGACCCAGGCCTGGCAGGGCGAGCGCTGGACCGCCACGCTGCCCCTGGCCGAGCACCGCAGCGCCAGCCCGACGGTAATGCCGGTGGTGGTGGCGCTGGCCGAGGCCGACCGCGTGGCCGGCGCGCCCTTCGCCTGGCGCGCCGAGGCGCCGGTGACCGGCACCTGGGCCACGGTGGCCGCGCCGGCCCAGGTCTCGCCCGCGCTGCAGGCCGCGCTGGCGGCCAATGCGGCGGCACCCGTCACAGCGCCCGTTCAAACCTCCAGCACCGGCTTCTTCGCCGCCCTGCTCGGCGCCTTGCTGGGCGGCCTGCTGCTCAACCTGATGCCCTGTGTGTTCCCGGTGCTGGCGATCAAGGTGCTGGCCTTCGCCAACCAGGCCGGCGACCGCCGCGGCCACCGCAGCGCCGGGCTGGCCTACACGGCCGGCGTGATCGTCACCTTCCTGGCGCTGGGCGCCGCCATGCTCGCCCTGCGCGCGGCCGGCGAGCAGCTGGGCTGGGGCTTCCAGCTGCAGTCGCCGGCCGTGGTGGCGGCGCTGGCGGCGCTGTTCACGCTGATCGGCCTCAACCTCGCGGGCGTGTTCGAGTTCGGCCTGCTGGCCCCGCGCTCGCTGTGCGCGGCCCAGGTCAAGCACCCGATCGCCAACGATTTCCTCTCCGGCATCCTGGCGGTGGTGATCGCCTCGCCCTGCACCGCGCCCTTCATGGGCGCCTCGCTGGGCATCGCGATCGCGCTGCCGGCGCCGCAGGCGCTGATGCTGTTCGGCGCGCTGGGCCTGGGCCTGGCGCTGCCCTACCTGGTGGCCGGCTTCGTGCCCGCGGTGGCGCGCCTGCTGCCGCGGCCCGGCCCCTGGATGGACACGCTGCGCCGCGTGATGGCCTTCCCGATGTTCGCCACCGTGGCCTGGCTGGTCTGGGTGCTGGGGCAGCAGAGCGGCATCGACGGCGCGGGCGCGCTGCTGGGGCTGCTGGTCTGCCTGGCGGCCATCGTGTGGTCGCTCACGCTGCGCGGCCGCACGCGCTGGGTGGTGGGCGGCCTGGTGCTGGCCTCCACCGCGGCGCTGGCCGTGGCGATCGGCGGCAACATCGTGCGGCCGCTGGAACCCGCGACGCTGGCGGCTGCGAACGGCGAGCGCTGGCAGCCCTGGTCGGCCGCCCGGGTGGCCGAGCTGCATGCGGCCGGTCGGCCGGTGTTCGTCGACTTCACCGCCGCCTGGTGCGTGACCTGCCAGTACAACAAGAAGACCACGCTCGGCGACGCCGCGCTGCTGGCCGAGTTCGACCGCCGCCAGGTGGCCATGCTGCGCGCCGACTGGACGCGGCAGGACCCGGCGATCACCGCCGCGCTCAATGCGCTGGGCCGCAGCGGCGTGCCGGTCTATGTGCTGCAGGCGCCGGGCAAGCCGCCGGTGGTGCTGACCGAGATCCTGAGCAAGGACGATGTGCGGGCGGCGCTGGACCGGCTCTGAAGGCGCGAGCCCCGGCCCTTCCTGAGGGCACTACGGCTTGTCACATCGCGATGAGAAAAGCGTTCTAAGCTGTCGCCGTTGTTTGATTTTCTGACAGGAGACCCGCCGACCATGCCGTCTTTGACATCGTCCGCATCGCGTTCCGCCCACGCCGCCCGCCAGGCCGGCGCCGCGCTGAGCCGCGCATCCCGCCGCGCCGTGATGGCCGCCGCCGTCGCCCTGGGCAGCACGCTGCTGATCGGCGCCCCGGCCCATGCCGCGCCCGCCGTGGGCCAGCCCGCCCCCGATTTCGTCGCCGTCGACACCCACGGCGCGCAGCACAAGCTCTCGGATTTCGCCGGCAAGTACGTGGTGCTCGAATGGACCAACCCCGGCTGCCCCTTCGTGCGCAAGCACTACGGCAGCGGCAACATGCCGGCCACGCAGAAGGCCGCCACGGCCCAGGGCGTGGTCTGGCTGGCCATCAACTCCACCGAGCGCGCCGCCAGCGACTACCTGCAGCCGGCCGCGCTCGACAGCTGGATGAAGACCCAGTCGGCCGCGCCCACCGCCGTGCTGATGGACGAGGACGGCAGCATCGGCCAGGCCTACGGCGCGCGCACCACGCCTCACCTGTTCATCATCGACCCCAAGGGCACGCTGGTGTATGCGGGCGGCATCGACAGCATCCCGTCGGCCAGGCCCGACGACATCAAGACCGCCACCAACTACGTGACCCAGGCGCTGCGCGAGGCCTTCGGCGGCCAGCCGATCTCGGCCGCGGTGACCAAGCCTTACGGCTGTTCGATCAAGTACAAGACCTGAGTCAAAAGTCCGGGGACGCACTTCCTCGACAATCGGGGGATGGCCTTCGCTCCCCTGACCAACGACACCTTCCTGCGCGCCTGCTGGCGCCAGGCCACCGACCACACCCCCGTCTGGCTGATGCGCCAGGCCGGCCGCTACCTGCCGGAGTACGTCGCGACGCGTGCCCGCGCCGGCAGCTTCATGGGGCTGGCCACCAACGTCGACTACGCGACCGAGGTCACGCTGCAGCCGCTGGAGCGCTTCCCGCTCGACGCCTCGATCCTCTTCTCCGACATCCTGACCGTGCCCGACGCGATGGGCCTGGGCCTGTCCTTCGAGGCCGGCGAAGGCCCGCGCTTCGCCCGCCCGGTGCGCGACGAGGCGGCCGTCGCCGCGCTCGAGGTGCCCGACATGGAGAAGCTGCGCTACGTGTTCGACGCGGTCAGCTCGATCCGCCGTGCCCTCCACGGCCGGGTGCCGCTGATCGGCTTCTCGGGCAGCCCCTGGACGCTGGCCTGCTACATGGTCGAGGGCGCGGGCTCGAGCGACTACCGGCTGGTCAAGTCGATGCTCTACAGCCGCCCCGACCTGATGCACCGGCTGCTGAGCGTGAATGCCGACGCCGTCGCGGCGTATCTCAATGCCCAGATCGACGCCGGCGCGCAAGCCGTGATGCTGTTCGACAGCTGGGGCGGCGTGCTGGCCGACGGCGCCTTCCAGGAATTCAGCCTGGCCTACACCGCCCGCGTGCTGTCGCAGTTGAAGCGCGAGGGCGCCGACGGCACGCCGGTGCCGCGCCTGGTGTTCACCAAGGGCGGCGGCCTGTGGCTCGACGCCATGCGCGCGCTCGACTGCGAGGTGCTGGGCGTCGACTGGACGGTGAACCTGGCCAAGGCGCGCGCGCTGGTCGGCGAGGGCCCGCAGGCCAAGGCGCTGCAGGGCAACATCGACCCGAACGTGCTGTTCGCGCCGCCCGCGCGGATCGAAGCCGAGGTGGCGAAAGTACTGCAGGCCTTCGGCCGGCCGCACACCGACCGCGACAGCACCGGGCCGACGCACATCTTCAACCTGGGCCACGGCATCAGCCAGTTCACGCCGCCGGACCATGTGGCGGCGCTGGTGCAGGCAGTGCACGCGCAGTCCCGCGCGCTGCGCCGCTGACGCAGGGCGCCGGCTACATCCGGTTGCAACCGGAAAAGTGGCGCTTCCCGTTTGTCAAGCCCAAAGTGAGCCGCCGGTTGACTTATGCACAAAACGCGTGTTGCGGTGCGGAAAATTATCCGAAGCCAAGGAAGCCGCGCTCCCAAAGCGATAGCACCGCTAAGTCGTTGATTCATATGGCTTTGGCGTGTTGCTTTTTTTCCGGGCATTTCCGCAAGAGCCTTGATTTTCAAGGGCTGCGGGCGCGTCGGGCCTGGATATCAACAAAGTTATCCACAGAAACGCTGGATCGATTGCAAACTGCAAGAAAATCAACGACTTAAGGCACCTTGCTCCACGTCGCTTTAACTTTCACCGCTTTCGGAGCCCTCCCATGAATTGGCGAGTCCAGGTCGCCGTCCACACGCCCGCGCATGCCGCATTGGGCGATCTGCTGAGCTATGTGGCCCCGGCCGCCGTGCCGGCAGGCACCCTGGTGCGCGTGCCGCTGGGCCGACGCGAGGTGCTGGGCGTGGCCTGGCAGAGCCAGCCGATGGGCGAGGCGGACGCGGCGATGGAACTCAAGCCGGTCGGCGCGGCGCTCGACGCGCTGGCGCCGCTGGGCGAAGCTTGGCGCGACCTGGTCGCCTTCGCCGCGCGCTACTACCAGCGCTCGCTGGGCGAGATCGCACTGTCGGCCCTGCCGCCGCAATTGCGCGACCTGAGCAGCGTGCAGCTCACGCGCCGGCTCAAACGCCAGGGCGGCCCAGTGGCGGACACGCCCGAGGCCGACGCCGCGGCCGGCGCGCTGCCGGTCAGCCCCGAGCAGGCCGATGCGCTGCAGCGCATCGCCGCCGAGCCCGGCCCCTTCCTGCTGTTCGGCAGCACCGGCAGCGGCAAGACCGAGGTCTACCTGCAGGCCGTGGCCACGCTGCTGGCCCGCGCGCCCGAAGCCCAGGCACTGGTGATGGTGCCCGAGATCAACCTCACGCCCCAGCTGGAGGCGCGCTTCCGCGAGCGCTTCGAGGCCCGCTTCGGCGCCGGCGCGGTGGTCTCGCTGCACAGCGGCATGACGAATCCGCAGCGCCTGGCCAGCTGGCTGGCGGCCCATGCGGGCACGGCGCGCATCGTGCTGGGCACGCGCATGGCGGTGTTCGCCTCGATGCCGGGGCTGGCGCTGATCGTGGTCGACGAGGAACACGACCCCAGCTACAAGCAGCAGGAAGGCGCGCGCTACTCGGCGCGCGACCTGGCGGTGTGGCGCGGCCGCCGCGAGGGCGCCAAGGTGATCCTGGGTTCGGCCACGCCCTCGCTCGAGAGCTGGCACCAGAGCCGCCCGGCCGAGCCCGGCGACCCGGGCGGGCGCTATCTCCGGCTGGCCATGCCCTCGCGCATCGGCGCCGGCGCGCTGCCCGCGGTGCGGCTGGTCGACATGCGGCTGCAGCCCTCGAAGACGGTGCTCTCGGGCGTGCTGCTCGACGCCATCGGCCAGCGCATCGCGCGCGGCGAGCAGAGCATGGTGTTCCTCAACCGCCGCGGCTACGCGCCGGTGCTGGCCTGCGGCGACTGCGACTGGAAGAGCGAGTGCCCGCACTGCAGCGCCTACCGCGTGTTCCACAAGATCGACCGCACGCTGCGCTGCCACCACTGCGGCTTCACCGAGCGCGTGCCGCGCGCCTGCCCGGCCTGCGGCAACCCCGACATCGCGCCGGTCGGCCGCGGCACCGAGCAGCTGGAGGAGCACCTGGGCACGCTGTTCGCCGCGGTGACCCGGCCCGACGGCAGCCCGGTGCGCATCGCCCGCATCGACGCCGACAGCACCAAGAAGCAGGGCGCGCTGGCCGCGCAGCTGGCGGCGGTGCATGCGGGCGAGGTCGACGTGCTGGTCGGCACCCAGATGATCGCCAAGGGCCACGACTTCCGCCGCATCACGCTGGTGGCGGCAGTGAACCCCGACGGCGCGCTGTTCTCCAGCGACTTCCGTGCACCCGAGCGCCTGTTCAGCCTGCTGATGCAGTCGGCTGGCCGGGCCGGGCGCGATGCGGCCTACCTGGCGGCGCAGGGCAGCACCGCCGAGATGTGGCTCCAGACCCATCACACCGACCACGCGCTGTTCGCCGCGCTGCGCCGCCACGACTACCCGGCCTTCGCCGCCGGCGAGCTGGCGCAGCGCAGCGCGGCCCAGATGCCACCCTTCGCCTTCCAGGCGCTGCTGCGGGCCGACGCGCGCACCCAGGCCGCCGCCCAGGCCTTCCTGCAGGCCGCCAGCGCGGCCGCCGAGGCGCTGGAAGGCGGCGCGCAGGTGGTGCGCTACCCGGCCGTGCCGCTGACGATCCAGCGCGTGGCCAACGTGGAGCGTGCCCAGATGCTGCTGGAAAGCCACTCGCGCGCCGCCTTGCAGCGCCTGCTGGCCCAGTGGCAGCCGGTGCTGCATGCGCTGCGCCGCACGCCCGAGGGCAAGGGCGTGATCCGCTGGCTGATCGACGTCGACCCGCAGCAGATCTAAGTTTTTCTGCGCCGGCCCCCTGGCATCGGCAATACTTTGCAAGTGCAGTTGACGCCGAGGGCGGGCTGCGCAAGCTGTAGCCCACGGGCCCGCGCGGGCCCGCACCGGAGTGACGCCATGACGCTGCTGGGAACCCTGTCTCGCCTGACCGGGCTGTTGTGCCTGCTGGCCGCCGCCTCGGTGGCCCCCGCCGCCGAGCTCAAGCACGAGGGCAACCGCCTGCTCGTGATCGGCCAGCTCGATGCCGAGACGCTGCCCGCCTTCAGCGAACAGCTGGCCTCGGGCAAGGTGCGCACTGTGGTGTTCGAAGACGCCTTCGGCGGCACCGCCGAGGCGGCCGGCGCCTATGCCGCGGCCATCCGCAGCAGCGGCGTGCAGACCGAGGTGCGCGGCCAGTGCCAGGCGGCCTGCGCCTACGCCTTCCTCGCCGCCAAGTCGCACCGCTTCGGCTCGGGCCTGCAGATCAACGGCCTGCTGCTGCCGGTCGCCGCCCGGCCCACGGCCGAGGAGATGGCAACCCGCTGGCGCGGCGACGACACCCACCGCACGCTGGCCGAGTTCACAGCGCCGGCACCGGCCGCCACGCCGGCCCTGGTGGAAACCGGCGGCAGCGCCCCGCGCGAGAACTGGCGCGCCGACCACGGCGTGCTGTTCACTTCCTCGCCCACGCTGTTCGGCCGCGTCTACAACACCTTCTATTGCGATGGCACGCAGGGACGCGACTTTTCCAAGTGCGAGTTGCTGTCGGGAGCGGATCCCTACCAGCTCGGCGTCCTGACGAACTAGCCCCGAGGCGAGCGCTCAGTTCAACCAGCCCACCGCCAGCGGGAAGGTGAAGAAGGCCGCCACGGTGGTCCAGAGAATGATCCGCGCGATGCGCCCGTTGTCGGCGCCGAAGCGCTCAGCCAGCATCGACACGTTGCTGGCGCTCGGCAGCGCGGCCACGAGCACGATCGCCACCAGCGCCGACTGGCTCAGCGGCAGGCCCCACGCGACCGCGACCCGCGCCACGGCCCACACCAGCAGCGGATGCAGCAGCAGCTTGACCAGCACCACGGGCAGCACGTCGCCGACGCGCGCCAGTCCCAGCGCGGGCTGGCGGCGGGCCGCGAGCGCCGAGCGCGCGAGCACCGCGCCGATGGTGAACAACGCGGCCGGCGAGGCGGCGTCGGCCAGCATCGTGACCGTGCGGTCGATCGGCCCGAACAGCCGGAACTGCAGCGCCGAGGCCAGCGCGCCCAGCAGGATCGACCAGGGCAGCGGGTTCATGAACATGCCGCGCAACGCCTGCCGCACGGCCTTGGCCGCGCCGTGCTCGTCGGCGCCGTCGAGCCGCGACAGCGCGATGCACAGCGAGGACGTGACCACCATGTCGAAGGTGATCGTGATGATCACCGGCCCCGCCACGCCCGGCCCCAGCAGCGCGGCCAGCAGCGGCACGCCCATGAAGCCGGTGTTGGGAAAGGCCGCCACCAGCGCGCCGAAGGACGCGTCGTTCCAGCCGATGCGCGCGCCGCGCGTGCGCCAAACGGTGGCCGCCACCACCGCCAGCGCACACAGCCCCCAGACCAGCGCCACGCTGCCGTCGAGCAGTTGCGCGATCGGCGTGCCGGCGCCGAAGCGGTAGAGCATGCAGGGCAGCGCGAAATACAGCACGAAGACGTTGAGGCCGGGGATCGCCTCGAGCGGCAGCACGCGCAGCCGCGCGGCCGCATAGCCGGCCGCGATCAGCGCGAAGAAGGGGAAGGTGACGAGGAAGATCGGCAGCACGGCGGCATTGTCGCCGCCGTCAAAGCTGCGCCGACAGCAGGCTCGCCAGGTGCTCCATCGCCTTCTCGCGCAGCGGGCGGGCCTGCCACTGTGCCAGCGTGACGGCGCGGCTTTGCCGCAGGTCGTCCTCGAAGGTCGCGACCTGCGCCCTGGCGAAGGCCTCGTCGTAGATGTTGAGGTTGGCCTCGTCGTTGAGGCGGAAGGAGCGGTTGTCGAAGTTGGTCGAGCCGACGGAGACCAGGAAGTCATCGACCACCAGCACCTTGCAATGGAACATGGTCGGCTGGTACTCGTGCATCTGCACGCCCGCCTCCAGCAGCGGGCCCCACGCCGCGCGCGATGCGCCGCGCACGGTCTGTGCATCGATGATCGGCCCGGGCGTGATGATGCGCACCCGCACGCCGCGCCGCACCGCGGCCACCAGCGCGTCGCGCGTGAGCGCGTCCGGCACGAAGTAGGCGCTGGAGAGTTCGATCGAGCGCTCGGCCGCGGTGATCGCCAGCAGGTACATCAGGTGCATGCTCTCGCTGCCGCCCGAGGGCGAGCTGCTGAACATCTGCGCCCCGCCGCCCGCGCCCGGCGCGCGCGCATCGTGCGCCTGCAGCGCCGGGAAGTAGCGCTCGCCGTGCATCACCTGGCCCGAGACCTTGACCCAGTTGTCCATGAAGACCGCCTGCATCTGCGCCACCACCGGCCCCTCGACCTTGAAATGCGAGTCGCGCCAGTGTTCGGGGTCCTGCGCATGGCCGGTCCATTCGGGCGCGATGCCCACGCCGCCGGTGAAGCCCACCGCGCCGTCGACCACCAGCAGCTTGCGGTGGGTGCGGTTGTTCATGCGCGCGATGTCGTACCAGCTCGGCTTGTGGAACTTGCGGATCTCGACGCCGGCCTTCTCCATCTCCTGCAGGAAACGCTCGTCGATCTTCGCGCTGCCCACCCAGTCGAGCAGCACGTGCACGCGCACGCCGGCGCGCGCACGCTCGGCCAGGGCATCGGCGAAGGCCCGGCCGATGTCGCCCGACCAGTAGATGTAGGTCTCGAAGGTGATGCTCTGCTGCGCGCCGCGGATGGCGGCCAGCATGGGCGGGAAGATCTGGTCGCCGTTGTGCAGCGCCTCGAAGCGGTTGCCCTGCACGATGGCCGGCCCCAGCAGCACGCCCATGGCGCGGCGGAACTGCGGGTCGCGCAGGCCGTATTCGCGTTCGATGTGCTGATCGATCTTCTTCTCGCCGGGGATGAAGTTCAGCACCAGCACCGTGGCCAGTACGGTCAGCAGCGCGGTCCAGAGCACGATCGTGAGCGGATGTCTTGTTTTTTTCATGGTGTTGCACACAAGGAGGCCGCGGTCTTAACACGCGGCGGCCCCTTGGCGCGTGCGACGAACACCCATCCGCATGCACGCCGGAAGGCGTTCCGTCAAGGCCGGGCTTTTCGGCGCGCCAGTATCATTGCGCGCTTTGCGCCTGCCCTCGTCGCCGCTCACGCCCGCATGTCTTCCGGTCTCAATCTCGCCCAGCAGGAAGCCGTCAACTACCTGCATGGTCCCTGCCTCGTGCTGGCCGGCGCAGGCTCCGGCAAGACGCGCGTCATCACGCACAAGATCGGCCGCCTGATCCAGGCCGGCATGGCGCCCAAGCGCATCGCCGCCATCACCTTCACCAACAAGGCCGCGGCCGAGATGCGCGAGCGCGCCAAGGGGCTGATCGGGCGCGACGCCAAGCATGTGGTGGTCTGCACCTTCCATGCGCTGGGCGTGCGCATGATGCGCGAGGACGGCGCGGTGCTGGGCCTGAAGCCGGCCTTCAGCATCCTCGACAGCGACGACGTCACCAAGATCCTCAAGGATGCGGGCGGCAGCGTCGACACCGCGACCGCGCGCATCTGGCAGTGGACCATCAGCAAGTGGAAGAACATGGGCCTCAACGCGGCCCAGGCCGAGGCCATCGCCACCGACGACAACGAGCGCATCACGGCGCAGATCATGGCGCGCTACGAAGAGCGGCTCACGGCCTACCAGAGCGTGGACTTCGACGACCTGATCGGCATGCCGCTCAAGCTGCTGCGCGAGCACGAGGCGGTGCGCGAGAAATGGCAGAACACGCTGGGCCATGTGCTGGTCGACGAGTACCAGGACACCAACGCCACGCAGTACGAGGTGCTCAAGGCGCTGGTCGGCACCGAGGGCCACTTCACGGCCGTGGGCGACGACGACCAGTCGATCTACGGCTGGCGCGGCGCCACGCTGGACAACCTGCGCAAGCTGCCGATCGACTACCCGAAGCTCAAGGTCATCAAGCTGGAGCAGAACTACCGCTCCACCAGCGCGATCCTGCGCGCGGCCAACAACGTGATCGGCCCCAACCCCAAGCTGTTCCCCAAGACGCTGTTCAGCGAGCTGGGTGAAGGCGAGCCGGTGCGCGTGGTCGACGCCGACAACGAGGCCCACGAGGCCGAGCGCGCCGTGGCCCGCATCGTGAGCCTGCGCGCCGGCACCGCGGTGACGCAGGGCGAGCAGCACAAGGAGTTCCGCGACTTCGCGATCCTCTACCGCGCCAACCACATGGCGCGGGTCTTCGAGCAGGCGCTGCGCAAGGCGCAGATCCCCTACAAGGTCTCGGGCGGCCAGAGCTTCTTCGACCGCGCCGAGATCAAGGACCTCTGCGGCTGGTTCCGGCTCTGGACCAACAATGACGACGACCCGGCCTTCCTGCGCGCCGTGACCACGCCCAAGCGCGGCATCGGCCACACCACGCTGGCCTCGCTGGGCACCTTCGCGAGCCAGTACAAGCTGAGCCTGTTCGGCGCGCTGTTCAGTTCCTCGCTGCCCAGCGTGATCCCCAAGCGCACGCTCGAGGGCCTGCTCGAGTTCGGCCGCTACATCAACGACCTCGAATACAAGGCGCGCCACACCGTGGGCGCCGAGGCCGCGCGCGCTTTCATGACCGAGTGGCTCAAGGAGATCGGCTACGAGCAGCATCTCTACGACGGCGAGGACAGCGAGTCCGCGGCCGCCACGCGCTGGACCAACGTGCTCGAGTTCTGCGACTGGATGGCCGCGCGCTGCGGCGGCGAGATCGACGACACCTCGGGCGCCACCGTCGAGAGCGAGCGCAAGAACCTGCTCGAGGTGGCGCAGACCATCTCGCTGCTGTCGACCATCAGCGAGCGCGAGAAGGACCAGAACGTGGTGACGCTGTCGACGCTGCATGCGTCCAAGGGCCTCGAATGGCCGCATGTGCTGCTGATCGGCGTGAACGAGGGCACGCTGCCCTTCAAGCTCGACGACGACGACGGCCGCCAGCAGAAGGTCAGCGACGACACGCTGCAGCGGCTGCAGGAAGAGCGCCGGCTGATGTACGTGGGCATCACGCGCGCGCAGCGCACGCTGGCCGTGAGCTGGACCAAGCGGCGCAAGAAGGGCCGCGAGATGATCGCCACCCAGCCCAGCCGCTTCATCGCCGAGATGGGCCTGGACAAGACCACCATCAAGGAAGACCCGCGCGAGAAGCTCAAGGCGCTGCGCGCCGAGTTCGCGCGCAAGGTGCAGGACAACGCCGCCGCGGCCGCCGCCGCTGCGGCCGCCGACCGATGAAGCGCCGGATCGCATCGCTGTGGCTGCTGGTGGCGCTCGCCGGCCTGCTGGGCGCGCCCGCGCACGCCACCGAGGCCTGCCCGGCCAACACCGGCGAACTGCCGCCCGAAGCGCTCTACGGCCGCTGGGAGGCACGTTTCGGAAATCTCGCGGCGCCGGCCGACGTGCGATTGGCCGAACATCCCGAATACCAAGGCAGCGTGCGTGGCACCATCACGCGCGGCACCCAGACGGCCCAGCTGTCGGGCGACATCGGCGACGAAGGCTTTCTGGTCTTCGACGAATCCCTGGACGGCCGCGCCATCAGCGCAGTCTGGTCGGGCGAAATGCAGGCCGGCTCATGCGGCAAGGAGTTCAAAGGTACATGGCGAAATTCAAGCGACGACAGCGAGCAGCCCTTCGTGCTGCGCAAGATCGGTCCCCCCTGACGACCTGGCACGGCGCCGCCCTGGCCGCTTTGCTGGCCGGCGTGGGCGCGGCCCATGCGCAGCCGGCCGACAAGCCCGCCAGCTCGCTCGCCAGCGACCAGCTGACTTGGCAGCAGTGCCAGCGCCTGGCCGACAGCAAGGACGCGCGCCTGGCCTGCTTCGACCGCTGGGCCCAGCAGCAGACGCTGCCCGCCGCGGCCGTGCCCGGCGCGCCGCCGGTGCTCGCCAGCACGCAGCCCGCGCCGCCGGTCGATGCCAGCATCCCCGCCACGCGCGTGGTGGCCGTGGCCACCGAGCAGGGCTGCCGCGACCGCCAGTACTCGACCTTCTCGCGCTTCTGGGAACTGGAGGAGGGCAGCGACTGCGGCACCTTCGGCTTCCGCGGCTACCGCCCGCTCAACGTCTCGATCTCCGCTGCCACGCACAAGCCCGACGTGCCCACGTCGCCCGCCGCCGACCACACCGGCACGGCCGTGGACTACCAGGCCAACGAGATGCGCCTGGGCCTGTCGATGCGCACCAAGCTGGCCCAGGGCCTGCTGACCTCGAACGATCCGCAGAAGAAGGACTCGCTCTGGTTCGCCTACTCCCAGCAGTCGACCTGGCAGCTGTTCAACGGCGAGATCTCGCGCCCCTTCCGCAGCACCGACCACGAGCCGGAGATGATGTACGTCTACCCGGCCGACTTCCGGCTGCCTTTCGGCTGGCGCTGGCGCTACCTGGGCGTGGGCATCGTGCACCAGTCCAACGGCCAGAGCCTGCCGCTGTCGCGCAGCTGGAACCGCACCTACCTGATGGGCGGCATGGAGCTCGACGACCGCTTCCAGGTCTCGGCCCGCATCTGGAAGCGCTGGAAGGAAAACGCCGACAGCGACGACAACCCGGACATCGCCGACTACATCGGCCGCGCCGAGGTCACCGGCCGCTGGAACTACGACCGCGACAACACCTTCGGTATGACCGTGCGCAACAACCTGCGCGACAGCGGCCGCGGCTCGATCCGGCTCGAATGGTTCAAGGCCATCGGCAACCCGGTCACCAGCAACCTGCGCTTCCACACGCAGCTGTTCCACGGCTACGGCGACACGCTGGTCGACTACAACCGCAAGCGCACGGTGCTGAGCATCGGTGTGAGCCTGGTCGACTTCTGATTCGCTTCGCCCACGAAAAAGCCGCTGGCCCCGCAAGGCGCCAGCGGCTTTTTCGCATGCGGTAGACCTCAGCTCAGCAAAGGCTCGAGGCCCGGCGCGCTGTCGATCTCGGTGGGCTTGTAGATCTTGTGCTGGGCGGCGGGGCCGCCGATGTCCATCACCACCGCCAGCCGCCACGGGTCGCCGCGTTTGGCGGCCGCGCGTTCCACGCTGTCGAGCTGGAAGCTGGGCACGCCGCGGGCCGTGCCCTTGACCGCCAGCTTGAGCAGGGTGTTGCCCTTCTTGTCCGACACCTCGATCGCGTAGCCCAGGCCCTGGCTCGACACGTCCTCGGCCTTGTAGCCATAGCTCGAGAAGTGCTTGGTCAGGTAGGCCATCGCGGCCGCCTGGACCTCGTCCCGCGACATCGGGCCGGACGTGACGACCGGTGCCGGCGGCGGCACGCTGCCGCGCGCGCGGGCGGCCTTCATCTCGTCGTCGCTGGGCAGCCAGCCGCGCGGGCCGCGCACCAGCACCGCGACCTTGAGGTCGGCGTCCCAGCTCGCGACATGCCATTCCTCGTCGTCCGGCACGCGCATCGAGACCTTGGCGGCCTTGTCGGTTTCCAGGTCGGCGATGGCCACGCGGTTGGTCTGCAGCACGGCGCGGAAGGACTGGCCCGCGTCGAGCGAGCGCTTGAGCAGCTTGAAGCGGTCCTTGGCACGCTGCACCTGCAGCGCGGTGCGTTCGCCGTTGCCGCCCAGGCGCTGCTGCGCGTCGAGCGACTCGAGGTAGAACCAGCGCCCGCCCGCACCCACGCTGACGAACTCGGCCCAGATGGTGGCGATGACGTTGTCGCCCGTCGCCAGCCAGGCGGATTCGGAGGCTTGCTGGCGCGCGTCGAACACGCCCATCTTGGCGATGATCTCGACCGGTGTGCGCTTGTCGCCCAGCAGGCGTTTTTCATTGATGACCGCGAGCACCGCGGCGTCGACTTCTTTGTCCATTCGGAGAGATTTCAGGCAAGTTGTTGGCGGGTCGAGTATGCCCGGCCCGGGTGCCGCGCAGGCACGCCGCACCGCGGCGAGGCCCAGGCCGCCACGGCCCGGTGATACACTTTGATAAGAATAATTCCCATTTACAACCCCTCCGGATCACGCGGCGCCCTTCGGCCGGGCGCAGGGTCCACGCTTGCGAGAAGACGGTCGGATGCGCGATCTCGTCCAGGAACTTGTTGCCCACTGTGCGGACCTCCGTCGGCAGCTCGCGCGCGAGCTGCGGGACCCGCACCATGCGGCGGACATCGCGCAATCCAGCTTCGAGCGCGTGTACGCGCAGGCCACGGGCCGGCGCGGCCCGGCGGGGAGCGCCGACACCCTCGCGGGCGATGCCATCGAATCGCCCCGCGCCCTGCTGTTCCGCGTGGCCCGCAACCTCTGCATCGACGAGGCGCGCCGCCACAAGGTGGCGCAAGAATGGGTCCGTTCGCAGGCCGTGCTCGGCACCCACCACGCAGCGCCTTCGGGCGAATACCTGCTGGCCCAGCAGCGGGTGCTGGCGCGGGTGGTCCAGACGCTGGAGCAGCTGCCGCCGCGCCGGCGCGAGGTGTTCCTGCTGTTCCGCGCCTACGGCCACTCGCGCGCGGAGATCGCACAGCGGCTGCGCATCACCGAGATGGCCGTGGCCAAGCATGTGCTGCGCGCCACCCTCGACTGCTCGCGCGTCTTCGCGTCCTTGCGCGCGGAGCTGATCGAGCCCGCCGTGGTGTCGCACCGCGCCGGCTTCGACGCGACGCTGGCCGAAGACCACCCGTGAGCCGCGGCCTGGCGATGCGCGCGCCGGACGAGCGCCTGATCGAAGGCGCGCTGGCGCTGATCGTCGACAGCGAAATCGCGCCCGGCGAGGCCGCGCAGCAGGCCCGGCTGGCGCTGCACCGGTGGTGCGGCCGATCCCCCGAACATGCGGCGGCGGCCCAGGAGGCCCGCGCGCGCTGGGATGCGCTCGGCGGCATGGCCGATGGCCTGCGCGCGCGCTTCGACGAACCCGCTCGCCCTCCGCTCGCCCCGGCGCGGGCGCAGCGACGCAAGCTGCTGCTCTCGGTGGCCGGCCTGCTGGGCGCCGGCCTGGCCGCGGGCCGCGGCGTGCAGTGGTACTGGCAGCAACCGGTCTTCGCGGCGGCCTATGCCACGCGCACCGCGCAGACGCTGCGCGTGATGCTGGCCGACGGCCTCGACGGCGCACCCGGCAGCCGGCTCGACCTGGCGCCGCAGAGCCAGCTCGACGTGACGCTCTACCGCCAGCGCCGAATGGTCGCGATGGCGCGCGGCGAGGTGCGCTTCGAGGTCGCGCACGACCGCGAGCGCCCGTTCTGGATCCACACCCGCGCGGCCACCATCGAGGTGGTCGGCACCGCCTTCACCGTGCGCGACCGCGGCGGGCCGGTCAGCATCGGGGTCGAACGTGGTCATGTGCGCGTCCAGTTGCATGCGCCACCGGGCGCACCGGCCGGAGCCAGCGTGATCGAGCTGCGCGGCGGCGAACTGCTGGAGATCCGCGAGGGCCGCGCCGAACCGGTGCGGCAGGCCGACACCGCCGCGCTCGCGGCCTGGCGCGAGGGCTGGCTGGTGTTCGAGAACACGCCGCTGGGCGAGGCACTGGCGACGGTCAACAGCTACCGCGCGCAGCCCATCGTCACGGCCGACGCACGCGTCGACGCGATGCGCCTGTCGGGCCGCTTCCGCAGCAACGAGTCCGCGGGCCTGCTCGCGGCCTTGCCGTCGATCCTGCCGCTGGCCGCCGTACCGCAGACGGATGGCAGCGTGGTGCTCAAGCCGCGCTGAGCGCCCGCGCACCGCACGCGCCTTACGACGGGGCTGTCTCCGTTTCGCGCGCCCGAACGTCTTGGCTGTATCGACCCTACCGGAGCCCCGATCCATGCCTCGCCTGCTTTTTTCCTCGCCGCGTCAGCGCCTGCTGAACGCCGCGCTCGCCACCGCCTTCGGCCTTCCCCTCGCCGGCTGGCACGGCGCGGCCGCGGCCCAGGCCCCCGAACTGACGGCCGCGGTGTTCGACCTCGAACTGCCGGCCCAGCCGCTGGCCTCGGCCCTGCAGGCGCTCTCGCGCCAGACCGGCCTCCAGGTCTTCGCCGCCGGCGAGGTGCTGAGCGGCCTGCGCTCGCCCGCGCTCGCGGGCCGCCTCACGGTGCAGCAGGCGCTCGACCGGATGCTGGGCGGCAGCGGCCTGGTCGCGGTGCGCAGCGGCGCCTCGCAGGTGACGATCCAGCGCGCCGCGGCCGCGGCGGCCGATCGCGCCACCCTGCCGCAGGTGAACGTGACGGCGCAGGCCGGCATCGACGGCACGACCGAGGGCACGGGCGCCTACACCACGCGCATCACCGGTGCCGGCACGCGCATGGACCTGTCGCTGCGCCAGACGCCGCAATCGGTCAGCGTGGTCACGCGCCAGCAGATGGACGACCAGCACCTGGTCACGCTCAACGACGTGCTGCGGCAGACGCCCGGCATCGTGGCCGACCGGATCGACGAGCGCGTGACCTACTCGTCGCGCGGCTTCGACCTGAGCACCATGCTCGACGGCATTCCCACGCTGGCCTTCAACAGCGTGGCCGGCGAGCCGAGCATGGTCGGCACCGCGATCTACGACCGCGTCGAGGTCGTCCGCGGCGCGGCCGGCCTGCTCAATGGCGTGGGCACGCCCGGCGGCTCGATCAACCTGGTGCGCAAGCGACCGCCCCCGGAGTTCGCCGGCAGCGTGTCGATCGGCGCCGGCTCGTGGAACCGCTACGGCGCCGAGGCCGACATCGGCGGCAAGCTCAACGCGGCGGGCACGGTGCGCGGCCGCGTGGTGGCCTCGCATTCCGACGGCGACACCTTCACCGCGTACAAGAAGCGCCGCGAGGACCTGCTCTACGGCATCGTCGAGATCGATGCATCGCCCGACACCACGGTGGCGCTGGGCTATGAATACCAGAAGACCGCGATCCAGGGCGCCAACTTCGGCCAGACGCCGCTGTTCTACACCGACGGCTCGCGCACGCACCTGCCGGTGTCCTTCAACTCGAGCGCGCCCTGGAGCCACTGGGACATGCGCACCGACCGTCTGTTCCTGAACCTCGAGCACCGGCTGGCCAATGGCTGGCGCGTCAAGGCCGAGGCGGCGACGGTGAAGAACCGGCGCGACCGCGCGGGCGGCGACCTGTGGCTCTATCCCTCGTCCTTCGATCCGGTCACGCAGGAAGGCGTGCTCGACCGTGGCGACAACCCGGCGGAGGGCCGCAACAAGTCCTTCGACCTGCACGCCACCGGACCCTTCGAACTGTTCGGCCGCACGCACCAGGCCAGCTTCGGCCTGAACCTGAACCGCTACACCTACGCGGTGACCGCCAACAGCTCGGTGCCGCAAAGCCAGGACCAGGAGGCGATCACGCTCGGCAACCTGGCGGCCTCGGTGCGGCCGGACTTCATCTACCCGGTGCTGCGCTTCGGCGAGCAGACCGAACAGCGGGGCCTCTACGGATCGACCCGCCTGCGGCCGACCGACGACCTGTCGGTCATCGTCGGCGGCCGGCTCAGCTGGTGGCGCAATGCGGGCTTCTCGACCGAATGGACCGACGGCGTCGCCAGCACCGCCCGCGCGCCGCAGGACCGGGCCAACGGCGTGTTCACGCCCTACTTCGGCGTCGTCTACGACCTGAGCAAGGCCTTCTCGGTCTACGCGAGCTATACCGACATCTTCCAGCCCAACACCGCCAAGGACGTGAACAACAGCGTGCTCGCGCCGCGGCGTGGCCGCAATGTCGAAGTGGGCGTCAAGGGCGAGCACCTGGACGGCAAGCTCAACACCGGCTTCGCCGTCTTCCGCACGCAGGAGGACAACCTGGCGGTGACCCTCGATGGCGCCGCGCCGCTGCCCGACGGCACCATTCCCTCGCGGGCCGTGCGGGGCGCGCGCAGCAAGGGCTTCGAGGCCACCGTGTCGGGCGAGCTCGCGCGCGGCTGGCAGCTCATGGGCGGCTACACGTACCACGCCAAGCGGGACGCGGACGCGCTGCTGCTCAACACCTCCTTGCCGCGCCGCCTGCTGCGCATCGCGACCAGCTACCGGCTGCCTGGCGACTGGCAGCGGCTCACCGTGGGCGGCAGCCTGAGCTACCAGAGCGGCATCTACTACGACGAGTACTACGGCCTCGGCCGGGCCACGCAGGGCGGCCTGACGCTGGTCGGCCTGATGGCGCGCTACGAGTTCAGCCGGCAGCTCAGCGCCTCGGTCAACGTCGAGAACCTCGGCAACAAGCGCTACGACAGCGGCCTGGGCGGCTACAACGGCTACACCGAAGGCACGCCGCGCAGCGCCTGGGTCAAGCTGGGCTACCGCTTCTAGGCCCACGCCGGCCGGGCCCGACCCCTTCCGGCGAGGCCCGGCCATCGCCCGGAGCGTCGAAGAAAACCCGCGCGCACACCGCGCGCGGGAACACCGCCTCCCCACCTTCCGCGTCTAGGGCATACCCCTAGCGAATACGCGACGCGCGCCGTTGACCGCGCGCTTCGGCCGAATCTATAGTCGGTCGATCGTTTGGTTAACCACCGTTTTTCATAGAAGGGTGCACACGCTTTGGACACTTCGCAGTTGTTTCAACTGGGCCTGCAGGGTGCGTCGACCGGCGCCATCTACAGCCTCGTCGCGCTCGGCCTGGTGCTGGGCTACAAGGCCACCGAGGTGCTGAACTTCGCGCACGGCGACATCCTGATGCTGTCGGCCTTCCTCGGCTGGTGGCTGATCGAGGGCGTGGGCCTGCCCTTCTGGGCCGTGCTGCCGCTGGTGGTGCTGGTCATCGCGCTGTTCTCCTACCTGCTCGAGGCCCGCGTCATGCGCGTGATCGTCGGCCAGCCGCAGTTCGCCGGCGTGATGCTGACCATCGGCATCGGCTTCATGATCCGCGGCGGCGTGAGCATGGTCTTCGGCCCCGACTCGCGCACCTACGACACGCCCTGGACCGGCCAGACCACGCGCTTCGGCGGCGCGGTGGTGGCCGACCTCAACCTGGTGATCGTCGCGGCCGCACTGGCCGTGACCGCGCTGCTGTTCGTCTTCATGGCGCGCACCTCGCTCGGCGTGGCGATCCAGGCCGCCTCGCAGAACCAGCTCGCGGCCTACCTCAGCGGCGTGCGCGTGAAGCGGCTCAACTCGCTGGTGTGGGCCATCTCGGGCGCCATCGCGGCGCTGTGCGGGCTGCTGCTCGCGCCGATCTCGCTGGTCGACCTGAGCCTGTGGTTCGTGATGCTCAAGGCCTTCTCGGCGCTGGTGCTGGGCGGCTTCGGCAGCGTGCCCGGCGCCATCGTCGGCGGCCTGCTGATCGGGCTGATCGAGCAGTTCTCGGGCGTCTACCTGCCCGACGGCTTCAAGGACGTCATGCCCTACCTGGTGCTGATCGCGGTGCTGGTGTTCTTCCCCAAGGGGCTGCTGGGCGAAGCCCACGGCCGGAGGGTCTGAGCGCCATGCGCTACGAAACCGACTACCGCCAAGGCCGCCGGCTGCTGCCCACGCTGCCGGGCCGCCTGGCCTACCTGGCGCTCGCCGCGGTGCTGCTCGCGGCCCCGCTGCTGCTGCCGACCTTCTACGTGGGCGAGGTCGCCTTCGTCTTCATCCTCTGCATCGCCAGCCTGGGCCTGATGACGCTCACCGGCTTCACCGGCCAGGTGTCGCTGGGGCAATCGGCCTTCATCGGCCTGGGCGCCTACGTGCATGCGCTGCTGCTCACGGCCGGCGTGTCGCTGCCGCTGTCGCTGCTGGGCGCCGCCTGCGTGGCGGCGCTGGCCGGGCTGGCGATCGGGCTGCCGGCCATCCGCGTGTCGGGGCTGCACCTGTCGGTGGTGACGCTGGCCTTCGCCATCGTGACCGAGCACGTGATCGGCCGCTGGAAGGGCGTGACCGGCGGCCACAGCGGCCTGGCGGTGCCCGAGCCGCTGCTGTTCGGCTTCAGCCTGGGCGGGCCGCGCGCCTTCTACTTCCTCTGTCTGGCCGTGCTGGTGGTGGTGCTGCTGGGGCTGCTCAACCTGATGCGCTCGTCCATCGGCCGCTCCTTCGTGGGCGTGCGCGACTCCGAGGCCGCGGCCCAGGGCCTGGGCATCCACGTGGCGCGCACCAAGGTCACGGCCTTCGTGCTGTCGGCCGGCATCAGCGGCATCGCCGGCGCGCTGATGGCGCACCAGATCCAGTTCATCACGCCCGAGAGCTTCGGCCTGGCGCTGTCGCTGCAGCTGGTGCTGATGGTGTTCATCGGCGGCATGGGCAGCCTGCGCGGCGCGATCCTCGGTGCGCTGCTGATCGGCCTGCTGCCTTCGGCGATCTCGCTGCTCAAGGGCGCGCTGCCTTCGCGCATCGCCGACCAGTTCGGGCTGGAGCTCTTCGTCTACGGCGCGGTGCTGACCTTCTTCGTGCTGCTCGAGCCCACGGGCCTCAACGGCCGCTGGATGCGCATCCGCGCGCTGGCCCGCGACTTCCCCTTCCTGCGCACCGCCAGCGCCAAGCGCGCCAAGGCCTACATGCGATCGGAGCGCGCATGAAAGCGCTGAGCATTCCCGAATCGGCCGCGATCCGCGATGCCGCGGCCGAGCCGCTGCTCGAGGTCGACGGCCTGAGCCTGTCCTTCGGCGGCGTGAAGGCGGTGCGCGACGTGCACTTCTCGGTGCAGCGCGGCGAGGTGTTCGCCATCATCGGCCCCAACGGCGCGGGCAAGACCTCGGTCTTCAACCTGGTCACGCGCGTGTTCGACGCCAGCAGCGGCCGCATCCGCGTGGCCGGCCAGGACATCACGCGCGTGGCGCGCCACGACATCGTGCGGCGCGGCGTGGCGCGCACCTTCCAGAACATCGAGCTGTTCGAGGGCGCGACCGTGCTCGAGAACCTGCTGCTGGGGCGGCACCGCGCGCCGCACGGCAACGTGTTCTCGCAGATGCTCAACCTGCCCTCGGTGCAGCGCGCCGAACTCCTGAGCCGCGAGCGCGTCGAGCAGGTGATCGACTTCCTCGCGCTCACGCCCTACCGCATGAGCCCGGTGGCGGGCCTGCCGTACGGCATCCGCAAGATCGTCGAGCTCGGCCGCGCGCTCGCGGCCGAGCCTTCGCTGCTGCTGCTCGACGAGCCGGCCTCCGGCCTCAACCCGGAGGAAACGCGCGAACTCGCCTACTGGATCGAGGACATCCAGAACGAACTGGGCATCACGGTGGTGATGGTCGAGCACGACATGTCGCTGGTCTCGGCCGTGGCCGACCGCGTGCTCGTGATGGAACAGGGCCAGGTGCTGATGACGGGCACGCCGGCCGAAGTGCAGTCCGATCCGCGCGTGATCGCGGCCTACCTGGGGACCTGAGCCATGGACATGCTGCTTTCCGTGCGCAACATCGAGACCTGGTACGGCCCGGTCAACGCCATCCGGGGCGTGAGCCTCGAGGTCCAGGCCGGCCGCATCGTGGCGGTGCTGGGCGCCAACGGCGCGGGCAAGACCACGCTGCTCAACACCATCGCGGGCGTGATCGACCCGGCGCGCGGCAGCGTGCACTTCGACGGCCGGCGCATCGATGGCCTCGACGCCGACGCGGTCTGCCGCGCCGGCGTGGTGCTGGTGCCCGAAGGCCGCCAGCTGTTTCCTTTCCTCACGGTGGAGGAGAACCTGCGCATGGGCGCGTTCGCGCGGCGTCCGCGCGAGGGCATCGCGCGCGACCTCGAACGCGTCTACGACTGGTTCCCGCGGCTGCGCGAGCGCCGCCGGCAGCGCGCCGGCCTGCTATCGGGCGGCGAGCAGCAGATGGTGGCCATTGGCCGCGCCTTCATGGCCCAGCCCCGGCTGCTGCTGCTCGACGAGCCCTCGCTGGGCCTGTCGCCGCTGTTCACCAAGGAGATCTTCGGCATCGTCCGCCGCATCAGCGCCGAGACCCAGACCGCCGTGCTGGTGGTGGAACAGAACGCCGCCATCGCGCTGGCCTCGGCCGACGACGGCTACATCGTCGAGCTGGGCCGCGTGGTCGCGGCCGGCCGTTGCGCCGAGCTGAGCGCGCGCGACGACGTCCAGCGCTTCTACCTCGGCCACGCGGTCGCGCACGTGGCGCACGGCACCGCGGGCGGCGTGCGCCCGCCGCGGCGCAGCCTGAGCTGGCATTGACGACGAGCACGCGACGCATCACTTTCAACATCCACTGGAGACACCCATGACCCTTCGACGCAGAACCCTCCTGAGCTCGGGCCTGGCCGGGCTCGCACCGGCCTTCCTCGCGCTGCCCGCGCGCGCCGGCGGCATCTCCGACAAGGAGATCGTGATCGGCACGCACCTGGACCTCTCGGGGCCGGTGTCGGTGGCTGCGCCGCCGATCCGCAACGGCCTGCAGATGCGCGTCGACGAGCTCAACGAAGCCGGCGGGATCCACGGCCGCAAGATCCGCTTCGTGATCGAGGACAACGCGAGCCAGGCTTCGCAGGCGGTGCGCGCGGTGGACAAGCTGATCCGGCGCGACGAGATCTTCGCGATGCTGTGCCCCTTCGGCTCGGGCCCGACCGTGGCCACGGCCAAGAAGCTGGTCGACGCGGGCATCGTCTGCTTCGCGCCCTATGCCGCCTCGGCGCTGGTGCGCCAGGCCGCGGGCAACTCGCCGCTGCTGTTCACCAACAACATCCACTACGACACCAGCACCGCCGCCGGCATCCGCTGGGCGGTGGAGAACCTGGGCAGCAAGAAGGTCGGCTTCATCTACCAGGAGGGCCCCTTCGGCGACCTCGTGGGCAAGGGCGTGAAGAGCGCGCTGCAGGCCCGCAAGCTCACGCTGGTGGCCGAGGCCAGCTACAAGGTCGGCGACATCGACTTCTCCTCGCAGGTGGCGCGCATGAAGGCTGCGGGCGCCGACCTGATCGTGGCCGCCACCACCACGCGCGAGACGATCGCGGTGGCGGCCGAGGTGAAGAAGCTGGGCTGGACCGATGTCAACGTGCTGACCTCCAGCCCGGGCCGCGCCGAACTCACGGCCACGCTGGGCAAGGCCTCGGTCGAGGGGCTCTACGGCATCGGCACCTGGCGCATCACGCCGGCGGACCAGGTCTCGGCCGCCGAGAAGACCTGGGCCGACAGCTACCGCAAGCGCTTCAAGCTCGAGCCGCAGGACATCTCGCTGGCCTTCTACGACTACGCGTCATGGTTCTTCCAGGGCGTGGAGGCGGCCGGCCGCGCGCTCAGCACCGACAGCCTGGTGAAGGCGCTGCAGGCCTCGAAGTACCGCGGCCTGTCCTCCTACGATGCGCAGCACTACAGCAACGGCCACGTCGACCCCGAGTGGATCCAGGTCGAGCAGGTGGTCAAGGGCCAGTGGATCGGCCGCTCGGGCGTGCTCGATCCGGCGAAGAGCGCGTGAGCGCCATGGCCGACCACGCACTGCCCCACGGCGTCGCCACGCTGCCGCAGTGGTGGCGCCAGCGCTGCACGCAGTGGGCCGCGCAGCCCGCGCTGCGCCACAAGCGGCTGGGCATCTGGACCACCATGGACTGGGGCTGCTACTTCGACGAGGCGCGCGCGCTCGGCCTGGCGCTCGACGCCGCCGGGCTGCAGCGGGGCGAGGTGGTGTCGATCCTCTCGCACAACCGCCCCGAGTGGCTCTGCATGGACCTGGCCGCGCAGGCCATGGGTTTCGTGAGCCACGGCCTCTACCCCTCGAGTTCCGACGAAGAGGTCGCGCATGCGCTGCACGAGGCCGGCACGCGCGTGCTGCTGGTGGAGAACGCCGAGCAGCTGATGAAGGCCCTGCAGGCGCGCGGCCGCTGCCCGGCGCTGCGCCGCATCTGCGTGATCGACGACCGCGGCCTGCGGGGACTGGCCGACCCGGCCGTGGGCACCTATGCCGCGCTGGTGCAGCAAGGCCGTCGACACCCGGACACCGCACTGTTCGAGGCCCGCATCGCGGCCGGCACCGGCGCGCAGGTCGCGGCGCTGATCGGCACCGCGGGCACCAGCGCGCCCGCGCGGCTCGCGGCCGTGACGCAGCAGGCGCTGCTGCACCAGGTGCAGGCCCTGCAGGCCGGCCTGGGCGCGCAGGCCGGCGACCACTCGCTGTCCTTCGCGCCGCTGGCGCAGGCCGACGAGCGGCTGCTGGCCACCGGCATCCCGCTGGTGGCGGGCGGCCTGGTGCACTTCGCCGAAAGCCCGGGCACGGTGTTCAACGATCTGCGCGAAGCCGCACCGCACTGGGTCTCGGGGCCGCCGCGCTTCTGGGAGCGGCTGCATGCGCGCACCGACATCCTCGCGGGCGACACCCGCCCCGCCTTCCAGCGGCTCTACCGCCGCAGCGTGGCGGCCCGGCGCCCCGGCTGGATCGGCCGTACCGCGCTGCGGCGTGTGCGCGCCTCGCTGGGCCTGGCGCGCGCGCGGCTCGCGCTGGTGAGCGCCGCCTCGCTGTCCGAGCCGCTGCTGCAGTGGTACACCGCGCTGGGCCTGCCGCTGGCCGAGGTCTACGGGCTCGCGGAAGCCTGCGGCATGGTCTGGCTGCAGGCCGAGGGCGTGCCCCCGGCGCCACGCACCGAGGTGCGGCTGGCCGCCGACGGCGAGATCCTGCTCCGGGGGCCGGCCGTGCTGGCGGGCTACTGGTCGGCCGGCGCGCTGCAGCGGCGCGAGGCCACGGCCGAGGGCTGGTTCGCCACCGGCGACCTCGTCACCGTGCAGGCCGACGGCCGCCTGCGCATCCTCGGCCGGCGCAGCGAGCGCATCGAGGCCGCGCCCGGCGACACGCTGGTGGCCGACGAGCTCGAGCGCCTGCTGCGCGCCAACGCCTATGTGTCGGATGCGATGCTGGTGCGCGCCCGGCGCGCGCATTGCACCTGCGTGCTGGCGCTGGAACCCGAGCGCGTGTTCAAGTACGCGCAGGACCACCACGTGCCCTACACCGACTATGCGCAGCTGGTCGCGCAGCCGGAGATCCAGCAGCTGATCGCGCAGCAGTTGGAAGCGCTCAACGCGGGCCTGCCCGCGGCCCGGCGCATCCATCGCTTCGCCATCCTGCCCCGGCTGCTGGGCGGGCACGACGAGGAACTCACGCCCCAGCTGCGCCTGCGCCGGCGCGTGATCGAGTCGAAGTACGCGGGGATGATCGACGGGTTGTACGCCTAGCGCCTCAGCTCGTGATGCGGTAACCCCGTGCGATCTGGTGCTGCTATACCGACGACGCGCAGGCTGCCCTCGCAGTGGAGACCGTCCCTCGATCTTGGCGATTTAAACCAAATTGGTGATTGCGCTACAAGTCTTCGCGAGGTGAAATCTTCCCAGTTTCTGGGAGGAAGCGCTTGTGGAGATCCTTGCAAAAAGGTCAAACGAGCTGGCGACAGGCGTTGCGGGAGTGCGCGCGCCTCTTAAGCCCGAGGCCGTCGCCACCATGCGAGCACAGGGACCTGTCCAGCGCAGGGGCTTGGCCTTTGATCTTCTCGACCAGGCCGACATCGCCATTGTCGAGACGTGGCACCTGGGCGACCCTCTTGAAGGCGCGGCCGGTCGGCCTCCTGCCAAGTGCCCCAGTCTTCTTGTCGCACTGCCACGTCCCTTGATTCCTCTCTGGGCAGGCGCTCCGGCGGCATCGAAGTCCTCCTCGGCAGTGCAATCTGGTTCGCTGGCGGAAAGCCAGCCCGTCGTGGACAACGTACAGGCCGGTGTCGACTGCCAGATGTCAGCGCTCGCTTGAGGCTTCTCAACCTCATTTCTTTCACGTGTGCGTCGTTTTCTAAGGGAGTAACAGACATGAAGAACCACTACCCGAACCTGATTGTCGGAGGTGGCCCGGCCGGGCTGAATCTGGCGCTGGAGTTCAGCAAATCAGGCATCGACTATCTTCTGCTCGAAGGCAGCGAAGCAGTGGGCGGTCAATGGGATCGCGTGCCGGTATGTGGGCAGCTGATTTCCCTCAACAAAAAGTACGTCCCTGGCGAGAGCCACACGTACCGCATGCGCTATGACTGGCACACGCTGAGTTCAATCAGCGAAGAAGACGCTCGCAAAGATCCCAAGCTACGTTTCACGGAATGGAGTTCAGAGCACTGGCCATGCGCAAAGACGTATAAGAAGTACCTTCAGTATCTGGCAAAGAACATGGGACTGGCCTCTTCCATCCGCACCCATTCCCGCGTCACGGCGATCTCACGTCCCCACGATCTTTTCGTCATTGAGGTCAACGGTGAGTCGAGCTTGACGGCCGATCGGATCTTCTGCGGAACCGGCAAGAGCGAGGCCCTCCTGCCCGACGTGAAGGGGCTGAATTCGGATACCTGCACGATGTACGAAGACTTCGACCCGGTGCTGGCCGTCGAGCGCTACAGGAACAAGATCGTCGCGGTCATCGGCCGGGGAAACTCGGCTTTCGAAATCGCTCATTTTCTTGTCGGCATCACGGCCGAGACCCGCATTCTCACCAAGTCTCTGCCAAAGTTCGCACGCCAGAGCCACAACGTTCACGACATCCGTGCGCAGGTGGCCGATGTGTTCGATCTGATGCAACTCAAATCGAACAACAACATCGTCAGCGACAGAATCGTGGAAGTGACAAGGATTCCGAGCGGCAAGGATGCCGGCCGGCTGCTGCTCCGATATGACACGGCCTGCCCGCACTGGACACCGCCGCGGTGGCTGCGACGAACCGGGATGGTCGATGAGATCATCGTTTGCAGCGGATTCAACTACACGATGGCCGACATCTTCGACATGGACACCGTGCGGCCGCTGCGTGACGAGAAGGGCAAGTACTGCTTGCTCAATTCGACATGGGAGTCCGTCAATGTTCCAGGTCTTTACTTCATCGGAGCACCGACACGGACCAATGATCCCGATGCGGCCTCGGGCTTTGTCCATGGATTCCGCTGCAACATCCTAGCGCTTGGCCAGATTGTTGCGGAGAAGTACCACGCACAGCCGCTCCGCCCTGTGCTCGAAAGACAGTTCTCGCGCCTGAGCCCTTCGCATGCCCTTGAGGAGTTGTCGGCGTTCCTGGTGAAACTGGTGAGCACCACCATGCCCTTGTTCGAACTGTTCGGATATTTCGCAAGCATGGTCACTTTCGAGATGGAGGGTGACCATGAAGTGCTGGCGCGCGTTTGGCCACCATTCCCGCGACAGTACAACAAGGAACGCTGGGGCAGCGTGCCGAATCAGCTCGAAGTGGTGTTCGAATATGGATTCCATCGCTATGGCGATGGCGCCCTCCCCACACACTACTTCACGCTGCCAGCGGATCACTTCGACACATCCAAGAGCGCCTACATTCACCCTGTGTTCCACGTTGTCCGCGACGGCATCGAAACGCATCAGTTCCACATGCAAGAGAGTCTCATCGGACGCTGGGATATGGACGACTATGTGGATCCCGAAACCAATGTCGACCAGTACAGGAACACGGCGTTCAATGCATGCGCCGCCGCACTGGGGTGGCCGGAGCGACGCAGCATGCTGCCTGTGCTCGACGAACATCTGGACAAGTGCTACCCGCTCATGACGCCGGACGAAGTCGTCGAAGCTCTAAGAGTTCAGCCGACACTTGGACTTCTCAAAGCCGGACCCGAAAAAGACATGATTTAGATCGAGGGGGAACCATGCACCAGAGCGTCGCATCGCTGCAAGGCCTGTGGGGCCTGCTCATCACCAGCACCATCCTGATTGCCATCCCGGGCCCGACGATCATGTTCCTGATCGGGCAGACGCTGAGCGCGGGCCGCCGGCGGGCCGTGCACGGTGTGGTGGGCAACGCCCTCGGGATGTACAGCGTGGCCATCGTCTGTTCGCTGGGCCTGGGGGCGCTGGTCCTGCGCTCGCCGAACCTGCTCACGGTCATGCGGCTCCTCGGTGCCGCGGCCTTGCTCCTGATCGGCCTGCAGTACATCTTTTCCAGGCCTTCGGCCGCCCCGCCAGGCCGCGACCCGTCCGCCGGGAAAGGCGCCAAATCACTCACCGCGGGAATGATCGTGGGACTCACCAATCCCAAGGCCTTCATCATGTTCGGCACCATCGTGCCGGGCTACCTGGGCCAGGACGCCACGCTCTCCACGCCGACCTTGCTGGGCTATTCCCTGGTGCCGATCGCCCTGGGCATCCTGATCGATGTCGCTTGGGTGATGGCGGCCCATTCGGTCAGCACGCGCGCGGTGTTCGATGCGGCGCGCTTGCGCCGCATCAACCTGCTCGGTGGCCTGCTGATCGTCGCGATGGCCTTGCTGCTGGCCTGGTCGGCGCGCCCGGCCTGACGCAGGCCAGGCAAGCACCGCGGCGTCTTTCCCATCGCTTCAGGCCATCTCGGCCGTGCGCTGCGCCAGGCTCAGCGTCAGCATGCGCTGCAGCCGCTGGCGGATCAGCACTTCGGCATCCGCCATGATGCGGTCGATCAGTTCCTTCACGGTCGGGATGTCGTGGATCAGGCCCACCACCATGCCGCAGCTCCAGGCGCCGGCGTCCATCTCGCCGTCGACCATCACCCGCGGATAGACGCCCGCGACCTGCTCGTAGACGTCCTCGATCCTGATCGCGTCGCCCTTCTCGCGCTCGATCTCCATCAGGCGGTCGACGCCGGCGTTCTTCAGCACGCGTTCGGTGTTGCGCAGCGAGCGCATGACCAGACGGGTGTCGAGTTCGGACGCCGCCACGATCGCGTCCTTGACGTTCTGGTGCACCGGCGCCTCCTGGGTCGCGACGAAGCGCGTGCCCATGTTGATGCCTTCGGCGCCCATCGCGAGCGCGGCCACCAGACTGCGCGCATCGGCCATGCCGCCCGAGGCCACGAAGGGGATCTTGAGCTCGTCGGCCGCGCGCGGCAGCAGGATCATGTTGGGCATGTCGTCCTCGCCCGGATGGCCGCCGCATTCGAAGCCGTCGACGCTGACCGCGTCGCAGCCGATCTGCTCGGCCTTGAGCGAATGGCGCACCGAGGTGCACTTGTGGATCACCTTGATGCCCGCGGCCTTGAGCGCGGGCATGTAGGCCTCGGGACTGCGCCCGGCCGTCTCGACGATGCGCACGCCGCCTTCGGCGATCGCGGCGATGTACTCGGCATAGGGCGGCGCCGAGAAGGTCGGCAGGAAGGTCAGGTTCACGCCGAAGGGCTTGTCGGTCATCTCGCGGCAGCGCGCGATCTCCTTGGCCAGCAGCTCGGGCGTGCGCTGCGTGAGGCCGGTGATCAGCCCGAGCCCGCCGGCGTTCGACACCGCGGCCGCCAGCTCGGCGAAGCCGACGTAGTGCATGCCGCCCTGGATGATGGGGTGCTGGATGCCGAAGAGTTCGGTGATGCGTGTCTTCATGAAAGGTCCTCGTTGTCGGGTGTTGTGGAAAAGCGGGTGCCGCCTCAGGCGACTTCGAACAGTGCCGCGGCGCCCATGCCGCCGCCGATGCACATGGTGACGACGACGTAGCGCACGCCGCGCCGGCGGCCCTCGATCAGCGCATGGCCGACCAGCCGCGCACCCGTCATGCCGTAGGGATGGCCGATGGAGATGCCGCCGCCGTTCACGTTGAGCCGCTCGGGGTCGATGTCGAGCTGCCGCTGGCAGTAGAGGGCCTGGCTGGCGAAGGCCTCGTTGAGTTCCCACAGGCCGATGTCCTCGACCTTGAGGCCGTGCTGCTTCAGCAGCTTGGGCACGGCCAGCACCGGGCCGATGCCCATCTCCTCGGGTGCGCAGCCGGCCACCGACATGCCGCGGTAGAAGCCCAGCGGCGCGAGGCCGCGGCGCTCGGCGAGCTTCGCATCCATCAGCACGCTGGCCGAGGCGCCATCGGACAGCTGGCTCGCGTTGCCGGCCGTCACCACGCCGTCGGGCAGCACGGCCTTGAGGCCCGCCAGGCTGGCTTCGGTGGTCTCGGGCCGGTTGCCCTCGTCCTTCGCCAGCGTCACCTCGACATGGCTGACGGCGCCGCTCTGCTTGTCGGTCACGGCCATGCGCGTGGTGATCGGCACGATCTCGGCATCGAAGCGGCCCTCACGCTGCGCCTGCGCGGTGCGGCGCTGCGACCGGGCCGCGAACGCGTCCTGGTCCTCGCGCGAGATGCCGTAGCGGCTGGCCACGAGTTCCGCGGTCTGCAGCATCGGCATGTAGGCATGCGGCACGCGTGCGATCAGCGCCGGGTCGGTGGTCTCCGCCACCCAGCGCGTGTAGTCGTTCTGCACCGCGGAGATGTTCTCCTGGCCGCCGGCCACCACGATGTCCATGCCGTCGCCGGTGATCTGCTTGGCCGCGGTGGCGATGGCCATCAGGCCCGAGGCGCACTGGCGGTCGATGGTCTGGCCGGCCACCGAGACCGGCAGGCCGCCGGCGAGCGCGGCCAGGCGCGCGAGGTTCATGCCGGCGGTGCCGCCGGTCAGCACGGCGCCGATCACGACGTCGTCGACCTGGTCGCCGGCGATGCCCGCGCGCTCCACGGCATGCGCGATCACATGGCCGGTGAGCGTGGGGGACTTGATCTGGTTGAGTGCGCCCTTGAACGCGCGGCCGATGCCGGTGCGCGCGGTGGAGACGATGACGGCTTCTCTCATGGGTGGGTCTTTCGTGGGGCGGGACTTACCAGCGTTCCATGTAGGGGCGCAGGTCGAGCTCGAAGGTCCAGGCGTCGCGCGGCTGGGTGTGCAGGTACCAGTAGTTCTCGGCGATGTGCTTGGGGTTCAGGATGCCGTCCTGTTCCTTCAGCGCATAGCGCTCGGGGAAGGAGGTGCGGATGAACTCGGTGTCGATCGCGCCGTCGACCACGACATGCGCGACGTGGATGTTCATCGGGCCCAGTTCGCGCGCCATGCTCTGCGCCAGCGCGCGCAGCGCATGCTTGGCGCCGGCGAAGGCCGCGAAGTTCGCGGAGCCGCGCAGGCCGGCGGTGGCGCCGGTGAACAGGATCGTGCCACGGCCGCGCTTGACCATGCGCTTGGCCACCTCGCGCGCATTGAGGAAGCCGCTCAGGCAGGCCATCTCCCAGATCTTGAAGTACTTGCGCGCGGTCTCCTCGAGGATGCTGCAGGGCACGTTGGCGCCGATGTTGAACACCAGCACCTCGATCGGTCCGTGCTCGGCCTCGACCTGCTCGATCAGCGCGATGACCTCTTCCTCCTTGCGCGCATCGCTGCCGTAGCCGAAGGCCTGGCCGCCCTGGGCCCGGATGCCCCCCAGCAGCGGCTCGAGCTTGTCGGCCGAGCGTCGCGTGAGGCAGGCGATATAGCCCTCCTGCGCGAAGCGTTCGGCGATCGCGCCGCCTGTTGAATCACCTGCACCGATGACCAGTGCCACCTTCTTCTCTTCGCTCGACTGCATACGCATCCTTTTAAAAAACGACCGTTTGGCAATAGGACGTTAAACAAAAGGCGGCGCCGCGTCAATGGCGGTTTCGCGGATCGAAGGAAGAGGGCGCGCGCGGCGCGCCGGGCAGAAGCTAGTCCCGCGTGCGCTTGGCAGCCGGCTTGGCGGCAGCCTTGGGCGCCGGCATCGGGCCGTCCAGCGCATGGGTCTTGTCGAGGAAGCGCCGGCTCGAGGCCAGGATCTCCTTGCGCGTGGCGTCGCTCTCCACCGCGCGGGCCAGCACCAGCGCGCCCACGCACTGCGCGATCAACGCCCAGGCCGCGTCGGGGTCGCCAATGCGCGCGCTCCAGCTCTTCTGCGTCTGCTTGAGGCCGCGCTCGACCGCTTCGCGCACTTCGGGTGCGGCACGCGCGATCTCGGGGCCCAGCGTCGGCAGCACGCAACCCTCTTCGGGGTTGAGCGCGTGGTAGGTGCTGAGGTAGCTGCGGATGCGCTTGGCGACGTGGTCGCTGGGCGACTCCTCGTCGCCCGCGAGCATCTCGGTGCTGTTCTTGACCTCTTCGTCGATCACCGCGGTGAACAGCGCGCGCTTGGACGGGAAGTGCGCATAGAAGGCGCCGCCGGTGAGGCCGATCGCGCCCATCAGTGCATCGACGCCGGTCGAGTCGAAGCCACCGCGTTTGGCGATGGCCCGGCTGCTGTTGACCAGCTTCTCGCGGACTTCTTCCTTGTGGGTAGAGGGGTAACGCATGCGTCGACTCCGGTGTTTCCCTTGTTGACAAGGAAAAAACAATAACATAACTTGCGTTTGACAAACGATCGTTCAATTAAGGAGTGTTCCGTGACAAAGAAAGCCGAGTTCTTCTTCGACGTGGGCAGCCCCGCGTCCTACCTGGCCTGGACGCAGTTGCCCCGGCTGTGCGCCGAGGCCGGCGCCGAGCTGGTCTACCGGCCGATGCTGCTGGGCGGCGTCTACCAGGCCACCGGCAACGCCTCGCCGGCCACCATCCCGGCCAAGGGCCGCTACACCAGCATCGACTACGCACGCTTCGCACGGCGCTACGGCGTGCCGATCGAGACCAACCCCCACTTCCCCATCATCACGCTCTACCTGATGCGCCTGGTCACGGGCACGCAGCTGCGGCGGCCGGAGCGCTTCCAGCCGCTGCTGCAGTCGGTCTTCAAGGCGCTCTGGATCGACGCGCTCAACCTCAACGAGCCCGCGCTCACGGCCCAGGCCGTCGCCGAGGCCGGCTTCACGGCCGAGGAGGCGACCGCGCTGGCCAACGACCCGGAGGTCAAGGCGCTGCTGCGCGCCACCACCGAGGAGGCCGTGGCGCGCGGCGTGTTCGGCGCGCCGACCACCTTCGTCGGCAGCGAGATGTTCTTCGGCCAGGACCGGCTGGACTTCATCCGCGAGGCCCTGGCCTAGCCGGCAAGCCACCCGATCGATCAGAAAGACAAGGAGACAAGACCATGGAACACCGCCTCTGGCATGCCTCGTACCCGCCCGGCATGGCCACCGACATCGCGCTGCCCGCCGACGAAACCCTGCTCACGCTGCTGGCGCGCGCGGTGCGCACGCACGGCGACGCGACCGCCGCCACCTGCCTCGGCGAATCGCTGAGCTTCACGCAGCTCGGCACGCTGTCGGACGGCCTGGCCGGCCACCTGCAGAGCCTGGACCTGGCCCCCGGCGACCGGGTCGCGCTGATGATGCCCAACAGCCTGGCCTACCTGGTGGCGCTGGCCGGCGTGCTCAAGGCCGGCCTGGTGGCGGTCACGGTCAATCCGCAATACACGGCGCGGGAAGTCGAGCACCAGTTGCGCGACGCCGGCGCGCGCTGCGTGGTGGTGTCGGAGAACCTGGCCGATGCGCTGCAGGCCGGCATGGGCGACTGCGACGTGCAGCACATCCTGCTCGCGCCGCTGGCCGGCCTGCGGGCGTCGACCGATGCCACCGGCGTCGTGGCCGGCAACGAGGCGCTGTCCACCGGCCCCTTCGGTGTGAGCCGGCTGAGCCTGGCGCACGCCATCGCCTGGGGCGCGAAGGCCGGCCTGGCGCCGGTCACGGTGCGGCCGGCCGACCCCGCCTTCCTGCAGTACACCGGCGGCACCACCGGCGTCTCGAAGGGCGCGGTGCTCACCCATGCGAGCTTCGGCGCCAGCCTGGCCCAGATCCGGCTGTGGATCGAGCAGGCCGGCCCGATGCAGGGCAAGTCGATGGTGACGCCGCTGCCGCTCTACCACGTCTATCCATTGGCCATGGCCTTCTTCGCGCTCGACGCGGGGGCCGAGAACCGGCTGGTGCAGAACCCGCGCGACGTGCCGAAGTTCATCGAGGAGCTGCAGCGCGCGCCCTTCGAGATCCTGATCGGCGTCAACACCTTGTTCAACGCGCTGGTCGCGAGCCCCGAGCTGTCGGCCGTGGACTTCTCGCGCACGCGGCTGGTGGCGGGCGCGGGGGCCTCGATCCAGAGTGCGGTCGCGCAGCGCTGGGTCGCCGCGGGCGCGCCGGCGATCACCGAGGCCTACGGCCTGACCGAGACTTCGCCCAGCGTGACCTTCAACCCGCCGGGCCGCAACGGCACCATCGGCCGCGCCGTGCCCTCGACCGACGTGCTGATCGTCGACGACAGCGACCGGCCGGTGGCCATCGGCGAGCGCGGAGAGCTGCTGATCAAGGGCCCGCAGGTGTTCGCGGGCTACTGGAACCGCCCCGACGAGACCCGGCGCGCCTTCACCGCCGACGGCTGGTTCCGCACCGGCGACGTCGTGACCATGGACGCCGAAGGCTACATGTACGTGGTCGACCGCAAGAAGGACATGATCCTGGTCTCGGGCTTCAACGTCTATCCCAACGAGATCGAGGGCGTGGTGGCGATGATGGCCGAGGTGGTCGAATGCGCCTGCATCGGCGTGCCCGACGAGCGCTCGGGCGAGGTGCCGCACCTGTTCGTGGTGAGCCGGCAGCCCGAGCTCAGCGCCGACGCCATCCGCGCCCACTGTCGCGGCAACCTGGCCGCCTACAAGGTGCCCAAGCACGTGAGCTTCGTGCCCGCGCTGCCCAAGTCCACGGTCGGCAAGATCCTGCGCAAGGAACTGCGCCAGCCCGCCGCCACGGCCTGAATCCGCACACCCCACCGAGACCCCACGCCATGAGCCTTCGCTACCACGCGCCGCTGCGCGACATCCGCTTCGTCCTCCACGAACTGCTGAACCTGCCGCAGGTCCTCGGCGGCACCGACGGCAGCGACTTCGACCCCGAGGTGATGGACCAGATCCTCGACGCCGCTGGCACCTTCGCCGAAGAGGTGGTCGCGCCGCTCAACGGCAGCGGCGACCGCGAGGGCTGCCGCATGCCGAGCGCGGGCGTGGTCACCACGCCCGCGGGCTTCAAGCCCGCCTACGACCAGTTCGTCGCGGCCGGCTGGCCCGCGCTGGCCTGCCAGCCCGCGCATGGCGGCCAGGGCATGCCGACGGTGCTGAACAACGCGCTGTTCGAGATCCTGTGCGGCGCCAACATGGGCTGGGCCGCCTACCCGGGCATGTCGCACGCGGCCTACACCTGCCTCGCGGCCAACGGCTCGGCCGAGCAGATGGCGACCTACCTGCCGCAGATCGCCTCGGGCGCCTGGGCCGGCACGATGTGCCTGACCGAGCCGCACAGCGGCACCGACCTGGGCCTGCTGCGCACGCGCGCCGTGCCGCGCCTCGACGGCAGCTACGAGCTCACCGGCGCCAAGATCTTCATCTCGGGCGGCGAGCAGGACCTGACGGCCAACATCGTGCACCTGGTGCTCGCGCGCCTGCCCGACGCGCCGCCCGGCGTGAAGGGCATCTCGCTGTTCATCGTGCCGAAGTTCATCGTCGATGCCGACGGCGGCCTCGGCGCGCGCAACGCGGTGCAGTGCGGTTCGATCGAGCACAAGATGGGCATCCATGGCAACGCCACCTGCACCATGAACTTCGACGGCGCCCAGGGCTGGCTGCTGGGCGAGGCGAACAAGGGCCTGGCCTCGATGTTCGTGATGATGAACCACGCGCGCATCATCGTCGGCGTCAACGCGATCGGCCTGATGGACGCGGCCTACCAGAAGGCGCTGGCCTACGCGAAGGACCGCACCCAGGGGCGGGCCCCGTCGGCGCAGCGCCGCGAGGCGCCGGCCGATCCGATCATCGAACATGCCGACGTGCGCCGCATGCTGCTCACGCAGAAGGCCTACGTCGAAGGCACGCGCGCCTATGCGCTGTGGGCCTCGCACCTGATCGACCTGCAGCACCGCGGCGACACGCCGGCGGCGCGGCAGGAAGCGGCCGAGCTGCTGGCGGTGGCCACGCCGATCGTGAAGGCCTTCAGCAGCGACCTGGCGGTGGAATGCACGAGCATGGCGATGCAGGTCTTCGGCGGCCATGGCTACATCTGCGACAACGGCGTGGAGCAGCACCTGCGCGATGCCCGCATCATCCCGCTGTACGAAGGCTCGAACGGCGTGCAGGCGATGGACCTGCTGGGCCGCAAGGTGCTCGCCGACGGCACCGCGAAGTTCGCGCGCTACCTGCAGGTCATCACCGATTTCGCCGACGCCAGGGCCGACGTCGAGGCCATGCAGCCCTTCTGCGCGCCGCTGCGCGAGGCGGCTTCACTGGCCCTGCGCACCGCGCGCCACCTGTCGCTGCTGGCCGAGAGGAATCCCGACGCGGCGGGCGCGGCCGCCACGCCCTTCCTGCGGCTGGTGGGCCATGTCTCGCTGGCCTGGATGTGGGCGCGCATGGCCGACATCGGCCTGGCGCACGGCGCGGGGACCGAGCCGATCTATGCGGCGAAGCTCGCCACGGCGCGCTTCTACTTCGCGCGGCTCTTGCCCGAAGCGCAGTCGCTCGCGGCCGCCATCTCGGCCGGACCGGAGGTGGTGATGGCGCCCGAAGCCGCCTGGCTCTGAGCCGCCGGGCCGAAGGCGACGCCGCGGGCCCAGCTGTCGACCGCGTCCAGCAGCCGGGCCTGCATCGCCAGCGTGGTCGCGGTGTGGTCGATGTCCGGCCAGAAGCGGTACTGCACCAGGCCGAACAGGCGCGAGCCGCGCAGCTGGCTCAGCATGCTGTGGTCGCGGTCGAAGCCGTTGTAGGTGTTCGAATACATCAGCGACAGCGCCACCCCCCGGTCGACCAGGGACAGCAGCGCGCGCTCGTAGTCGGCGGCCGAGAAGACCTTGCCCTCGCCGCCGCCCAGGAAACCGCCCGCTTCCGCCGCCGCGGCGCGGTGCGGCAGCAGGGCACGCAGGCGCCCCAGGCTGCGCTCGCGCGCCGCCGCATCGCCGTCGCCGAGCCAGCCGACCAGGTCGTGCCACCAGGGATAGCTCGCGCGCACCGCCGCATTGCGCGGGAAGGCCGCCATGCGGCGCAGCTTGCGCTCCAGCCGCACGGTGCGGGTCATGTAGATCTCGCCGTCGAAGGACAGCAGGCCGATCACGCGCGGATCGTCCAGCGCCAGCGCCAGGCCGTTCTCGGCGCCTGAACAGATGCCGAACACCAGGAAGCGGCGCAGGCCATGGCGCTGCGACAGGAAGTCCATGGCGGCCTTCATGTCCTCTAGCGCCTGCGCGCGGTAGCCGTTGCGGCTCTGGGCCGCCACGCTGTCGCCGATGCCCGAGAGATCGAAGCGCAGGGCCGGCAGGCCGGCGCCGGCCAGGCGGCGCGCGGCCTTCACGTTGATCCGGTGCGGGCCGATGCGATGGTTCACGCCGGTGTTGAGCACCAGGCAGCCGATGTCGCTCATCTGGCCCGTCAGGCCCTGCGGCCGCGTGAGCAGGCCGAACAGATGGTCGTCGGAGCCGAACAGCACCGGTGCTTCGGAGAAGTCACTCATGGATTTCCGCCATCACGCGTTGGAGGGCCTCGGCCGGGACCATCTCGTTGCCGGGGGACGGGTTGCTGGTCCAGATCAGCGGGTGTGCGAGCGGCACGTGACGCACCGTACCACGGCTGGCCTGCACCGTCATCCACTGGCGCGTGCGCGCATCCTCGGGCTTGGCCAGGGTGACCAGTTCGACGCCGTCGCCCAGCACCCGCCCCGAGGGCGGCGTGAGCGCGGCGATCTGCGCGCGCAGCACCGACGACAGCGCGAAGCCGAAGGCCTCGTCGCTGAAGGCCCCCGGATCGACGCGCAGGCTGCGGCGCCAGCCGGGATCGGGCAGGGAATGGCTGAGTTCGAGCTCGCTCACATGCTTTTCGCGCAGCTCCTCGAGGTACGCGGGACCGTCGAGCACCGGCTCCCACAGCACCAGGCGCGCGATGCGCGGCTCGGCCATCGCCGCGGCCTGCAGGGCCAGCGTGGCCCCCATGCGGGCGCCGAACCACACGATGCGCGAGGCACCGGAACGGGCCGCGAGTTCGCGGTGCGCCGATGCGATGTCGCGGCGCCAGCCGTCGAGCTCGCCGTCCTCGTCGTCGCCCGGCGAATCGCCGGTGCCGTAGGGGTCGAAGCGCAGCACCGGCATGCCGGCGCGCGCCAGCCGCAGCGCGAGCAGGCGGTAGAAGCGATGGCTGCGCAGGGCCTCGTGGCCCATGGGCGGGCACAGCAGCACCGCGGTGTCGGACACGCGCGCGCTGTCGGCCGCATGGAACAGGCCGAACAGCCGCCGCGACGGGGGACCGAACAGCAGCGGCGTCATGGCTTGCGTCCCCAGCCGGAGAACATGCGGTTCAGCAGCCCGCCGCGCGGGGCCTCGGCGGTGGCGCCGGCCTCGGCAGCGATGTCGACCGCGGCCTCGGTGGCCGCCAGCTGCGCCAGGCTCTCGAACATGTAGCGGCGCGGTTCGATGCGCAGGCCGAGGCTCTGCTCCGACTGCTGCACCACGCGCATGGCCAGCAGCGAATCGCCACCCAGGTCGAAGAAGTTGTCGCCGGCGCGGATGTCGCCGATGTCGATGTTGAGCACCTGGGCCCAGACCGCGGCCAGCTGCGCCTGCGCCGGCAGCAGCGCGGCCGCGACCGGCGCGCGCGGCGCGGCCGGCGAGGCCTCGGCGGACGAGGACAGGCGGCGCAGGATGCGCGCGCTGGCCGAGTCGGCCGGCGCCAGCAGCTCGGCCAGCGGCACGTCCGGGCGCTCGGCGATGGTGTGCAGGATCTCGACGAAGCGGTCGCGGAAGGCGGTGCCGGTCTCGGGCAGGTAGATGTCGGCGTTGTAGGCGATCGGGCCCTCGAGGCCCTGCGGCTTCTCCAGCAGCCACAACCCCAGGTCGTCGGTGGCGCCGCGCTGCAGCAGGTGCACCTGCCGGTGCGTGAGGCCGCCGAAATCGTGCGGGCGCTCGCGCGCGTCCTGGAACGAGAACAGCCCCTGGTAGAGGCCCGCGCCCTGCGCCAGGCGCACGAACTCGGGCTCGGTCGCCATGCGCTCGAACGGCACCTGCTGGTAGCGCATGACCGCCACCAGTTCCTGCTTCACGTAGCGGATGAAGGCGCCGAAGTCCTGGCCGGCCTCGACCTGGAAGGGCAGCGGCAGCACGTTGTTGAAGAAGCCCATCACCGATTCCAGCTCGGGCGCCTCGCGGCCGCGCACCGGCGTCGCGATCACGACCGAGGGGCTGTCGATGGCGCTGCTCATCATCAGCACGTAGGCGCCCAGCGTCAGCATGCTGAGCGTGACGTCGTGCCGGCGCGCCACCTCGCGCAGGCGCTGCGTGGCGGCCGGGTCGATGTGGATCCAGTTGACGCCGCCGTTGCCGGACATGCCGGCCTTGCGCGGCATGTCGGTGCGCGCCGCGCGCGATGCGGGCATGCGCGCGAAGCGCTGCTTCCAGAAGTCGAGCTGGCGCGCGAAGTCGGGCTGCTGCATCCAGTCGGCGTACCACTGCGCGTAGTCGCCCATCGCGACCGGCGGCTCGGGCAGCGTGTGCGGCCGGCCGCGCACCCGCGCGCCGTAGAGCGCCGACAGCTCGGCCTGGTAGATGTCGAAGGACCAGCCGTCCCAGATGAGGTGGTGCGGCACGAACATGAAGCCGTGGTCCTCGGGCCCCATGCGGTAGAGCGCCATGTGGAACAGCGGCGCGCGGTGGATGTCCAGCGGCTGGTCGGCCAGCTGCTGCATGCGCCGCATGAGTTCGGCTTCGCGCTCGTCCTCGGGCAGCGTGCTCAGGTCGATCAGCGGCACCTCGAAGTCGACGTGGGCCGCGATGGTCTGGACCGGCGCGCCCGTCGCGTCGCGGCCCACGGCCGTGCGCAGGGCGCCATGGCGTTGCACCATCTCGCGCAGCGCGGCACGGAATTGCTCGATGTCCAGCGGCCCGAGGAAGCGGTGGCCCGAAGGCGCGTTGTAGACCGGGCGGCCGGGATGCAGCTCCTCGAGGAAAAGGATGCGCTCCTGCATTGGCGTGAGCGGCGCGCTGCGGCGGTCGCGCTGCGCGACGATCGGCGCCTGCGCCTCGGACTGGCCCTCGCCGCGCAGGCGGCGCACGGCCTGCGCGATGCGCTCGACCGTGGGCGCCTCGAACAGCATCGACATCGGCAGCTTGAGCTGCAGTTCGCGGCCGAGCCGGGCGGTGAAGCGCGCGGCCAGCAGCGAGTGGCCGCCGAGCGCGAAGAAGTCGTCCTCGATGCCCAGGCCCGGCAGGCTCAGCGTCTGCTCCATCACCGTGAGGATCTGCTGCTCGAGTTCGTCGCGCGGCGGCACGGCCGCGGCGCTGCGCGTGGCGACCGCGCTCTGCGGCGCCGGCAGCGCCTGGCGGTTGACCTTGCCGTTGGGCAGCAGCGGCAGTGCGTCGAGCGCCACGAAATGCTGCGGCAGCATGTACTCGGGCAGGAAGGCCGCCAGGTGCTGACGCAGCGCCGCGGCCTCGGGCATGGGGCCGCGCGGCACCACGTAGGCCACGATGCGCACGTCGCCCGGCGCGTCCTCGCGCGTGACCACCAGCGCACGGTCCACGCCCGCATGGCGCGCGAGGTTCGATTCGATCTCGCCCAGCTCGATGCGGTAGCCGCGCACCTTGACCTGGTCGTCGGCGCGGCCCAGGCATTCGAGCACGCCGTCGGCGCGCCAGCGGCCCAGGTCGCCGGTGCGGTACCAGCGCGCCGCGCCGGCCGGCGCCCCCGGCACGGGCACGAAGCGCTGCTCGGTGAGCTCGGGCCGGTTCAGGTAGCCCAGCGTCACGCCGGCGCCGCCGATGTAGAGCTCGCCGGTCACGCCCACGGGCAGCGGGCGCAGCGCGGCATCGAGCACATGGAACTCGGTGTTGGCGATCGGCCGGCCGATCGGGATCACGCCGTCGGCCTGCAGCACGCGGTGGAAGCTCGACCACACGGTGGTCTCGGTAGGGCCGTAGCCGTTCCAGAGCTCGCCCACCATCGGCAGCAGCTGCCGCGCGAGGTCGCCCGGCAGCGGTTCGCCGGTGCAGATGGCCAGCAGGTCGCGCCGGCCCGGCCAGCCCGCGTCGAGCAGGATGCGCCAGGTCGAGGGCGTGGCGTCGACGAAGTCGACCTCATCGGTCTCGATCAGCGCGCGCAGGCGGTCGCCCTGCATGGCCTGGGTCTTGTCGGCGACCACGATGCAGGCGCCCACGGTCAAAGGCAGGATCACCTCGGACACCGCGATGTCGAAGGACAGCGTGGTCACGGCCAGCACGCGGCGCTGCGCGTCGATGCCCGGCACGCTGCGCAGGCTGGTCAGCAGGTTCCCCACGCTGCGGTGCGGCACCCGCACGCCCTTGGGCCGGCCGGTGGAGCCCGAGGTGTAGATCACGTAGGCCACGCCCTCGGCGTCGCCGGCATGGCCGGGTGCCGCATCGGCCGGCGCCACCTGGTCGGCGCGCACGCGCGCCAGCGCCTGCAGCGGCGCCGCGCCATCGGTGTCGGCGTCGGTGACGGCCACGCGCAGCTGCGCATCGCCGGTCATGAATTCGAGCCGCTCGCGCGGGAAGGCCGGGTCCAGCGGCACATAGCCCGCCCCCGATTTCAGGATGCCCACCAGCGCGACCAGCATGTGCGCATTGCGGCCGCAGCACAGGCCCACCAGGTCACCCGGGCCGATGCCCTGCGCCTGCAGCGCGGCGGCCAGGCCGTTGGCCCGGCGGTCGAGTTCGCGGTAGCTCAGCGAGGCGCCACCGGCGCGCACCGCGAGCGCCTCGGGCGTGGCCTGGGCCTGGCGCGCGATCAGCGCGTCGATGCGCAGCTGCGCATCGAAGGGCGCGGCGGTGGCGTTGAAGGACCGCAGCAGCGCCACGTCGTCGGCGCTGCAGGCCAGCGCCTCGGCCACGCTCGTGCCGGGCGTGCGCGTCAGGCGCTCGAGCGCCGTGGTGTACAGCGCCAGCCAGCGGCGCACGGTGCGCTCGTCGAACAGCGCGGTGTTGTACTGCAGCTCGAGCATCAGGCCGTCGGCCACCGGCACCACGTTGAGGAAGAGCTCGAAGTTCTCGAAGTGGCGCGGGTTGCCGCTCAGCGTGCTGTGCAGGCCGGGGAAGGTGCCGCCCGGCGAGGCCGGGGCACGGTCGAGGTTGAACATCACGCTCACCAGCGAGGGCCGGCTCGGGTCGCGCGCCACCGGCAGCTTCTTGAGCAGCGCGCCGTAGGTCAGCGTCTGGTGCTCGAAGGCATCGAGCAGCGTGCCACCCACGGTCTTGAGCAGCGTCTCGACCGGCTGCGACGCCTCGACCGCGACGCGCACCGGCAGCAGGTTCACGCAGTGGCCCACCAGCCGCGGCATGTCGCTCGCGGCCTGGCCGGCCACCGGCACGCCGATGACCAGGTCGTCCTGCTGCGAGAGCCGGTGCATCAGCGCCGCGAACAGGCTGAACAGCGTGGCGAACAGGCTCACGCCGGCCCGCGCGCCCTGCTGCCGCGCGGCCTCGGCCAAGGCCGCGGGCAGCAGCACGTCGAGCCGGCGCGCGTTGAAGCGCCGGCGCGCGGGGCGGGCCCGGTCCAGCGGCAGCTCAAGCGTGGGCAGCGTGGCGTCGGGGTAGCGGCCGAGCCAGTAGGCGAGCTGCGCGCGCGCAGCCGGCGTTTCGGCCTCCTCGCGCGCCCAGTTCGCGTAGTCGGCGTAGCTGGGCGCGGGCTCGAGCGCCGGGCCCTGGCCGGTCTGCTCGGCGTAGAGCTGGCCCAGTTCGTCGGCGATCACGCCCCAAGACCAGCCGTCGCACACCGTGTGGTGGGCGGTCAGCAGCAGCACGTGGCGCGTCGGCGTGTGGCGGTAGAGCGCGGCGCGCAGCAGCGGACCGCGCTCGAGGTCGAACGGGGTCTCGACGGCCTCGGCGTGCGCGGCCGCCATCGCCTGGTCGCGGGCCTCGGCCTCCAGGCCGCTCAGGTCGTGCAGCGGCAGCTCGAAGGCGCCGGCCTCGACCACGATCAGCTCGGTGCCGTCGAGCGAGAAGCTGGCGCGCAAGGCATCGTGGCGCGCCACCAGCGCCACCAGTGCGGCCTCGAGCGCGGCCGGCTCCAGCGGACCGTCGAGCGCCAGGTCGACCGATTCGTTGTAGGCCAGCGAGGCTTCGCTGCCCAGCTGGTGCGCCAGCCAGACCTCGCGCTGCGCCTCGGTGCTCGGGATCACGCCGGCGATCGCGCCGAACGCGAAGGGGTCGAAATCCTGGCCCAGACCGTCGTGGAGGTCCGGGCTGCCGGGGGTGTAGCGCGAGGGGGTCATGCGTCGATCCTACGGAACTTGCCGGGCTGTGCGGCGTCGGGCACGAACCAAGCGGGCTGTCCGTCCTTGTCGCGTCCCAGGCGGGCGTTGGGCACGGGCGGCCTGGCGGCGTCGAAGCGGCGGGCCGCGGGCGCGCCGCCGGGCAGGAACTCGGCCTCCTGCATCTCGGCGATCGACTCCTTGAAAGCCGACTTGAGCAGCGCGATGTCGGCCGGCGTGTGGGCCGTGGTCATGAAGCAGGGGAAGTTGTCGAGGATGTGCACGCCGCGGCTGCGCATCATCGCGAACAGCAGGTCCTGCAGCGGATGGTCCTCGAGCCAGCTCACGCGCCACAGCGAGCCGAAGTAGCGGATCTCCAGCGGCGCGCCGACCTCGCGGCAGAAGGCCGTGAGCTCGTCGGCCATGGCCGCGGTGTGCAGGTTGAGCTGGGTCTGCAGCGCGCCACCGGACGCATGCAGGTGGTCGAGCGAGGCCTTGGCCGCGGCCAGCGTGAGCGGATGCCGCACGAAGGTGCCGGCGAAGTAGGTCACGCCCACCGTGGGGATCGAGTCGTCGCCGTAGTTCCAGGCGCCGCCGTCGAGCGCGTCCATGTACTCGCGCCGGCCCGCGACCGCGCCGATGGGCATGCCGCCGCCGATCACCTTGCCGTAGGTGGCCAGGTCGCCGCGCACGCCGAACAGCGCCTGCGCGCCGCCCGGATGGGTGCGGAAGCCGGTGATGACCTCGTCGAAGATCATGCAGGTGCCGCTCTTCTCGGTGATGGCGCGCACCTCCTGCAGGAACTCGCGCGGCTGGAAGTCGGGCCGGCGGCTCTGCACCGGCTCGACCAGCACCGCGGCCAGCTCGTCGGCGTGGGCGCGGATGAAGTCCAGCGACTCGGGCGTGCCGTAGTCCAGCACGCGCACGTCGCCGAACATGCCGCTCATCACGCCCGGCGTGGCCGGGATGCCGCGCGCGCCGCGGCCGGCGCGCACCAGCACCTCGTCGAAGGTGCCGTGGTAGGAGCCGCTGAACAGCACCACGGTGCTGCGGCCGGTGTGGGTGCGCGCGATGCGCAGCGCGGCCATCACGGCCTCGGAGCCGGTGTTGCACAGCGCCGCGCGGTCGAAGCCGGTGAGCTCGCAGATGCGCTGCGTGACCTCGGCCGCGAGCGGATGCTGCGGGCCGATCTCGTAGCCGATGTCGAGTTGCCGGCGGATCGCGTCATTGAGGAAGTCCGGCTGCCAGCCGAACATGTTCATGCCGAAACCGTTGAGCGTGTCGACGTACTCGTTGCCGTCGATGTCCCAGACGCGCGAGCCCTTGGAGCGGTCGACCACGATCTGGTAGGTGATCTCCTTGGTGGCGGGGCGGAAGCCGTTGACCACGCGCGGGTCGGCCATGTGGCCGCGGTTCTTCGCGGTGAAGTCCTTGCTGCCGCGCGTGCGTTCGACATAGCGGCGCACGAAGGTATCGAGCCGGGCCTGCTGGCGGCCGGTGATCTCGCGGTTGGGCGTGGTGTGGATGCGCGCGATCGCGCCGAAGGCCTTCTTGACGTCGTAGGGCACGCCGCCGCCGACCAGCGGGGTGTCGGCGGCCGCGGCGGCCGGCGCTGCCACAGGTGCCGCAACGGGCGCGGCCACCGGTGCCGCCTGCACCGCGGGCGCGGCCGAGGCGCCGGCCAGCAGCGCGAGCTGCTGCTGCATCAGCTGCATCTGCTGCGCGATGAGTTGCTGGACCATGGACGCATCGGCGCCCACGGCCATGGGCGCGAAGGCCTGCACGGCCACCGCGGAGGCCACGGGTGCCGCCATGGCCACCGGCGTGACGGACGCGACCGCCGCGATGGGCGCGACCGGTGCCGCGACCGCCGCTGCGGGTTCGGGCGGCAGCGTCTCGTCGAGGTGCGCCGCCAGCAGGTCGAAGCTGCGGCAGCCTTCCATCAGCTGGCGGAAGCTGATGTTGACCTTGAAGTGCTTCTTGACCTGCAGCGCGGCCTGGGTGAGCACCAGCGAGTCGAGGCCCTGGTCGATGAAGGTGGTCGCGCCGTCGGCATCGGCCATCGGCGTGCCGGAGATGTCTTCGAAGAGCTCGCGCAGCTTGGCGTGGAGGGCGGGGCGGCGGGCGGTGGACGTGGTGGGCATGGGCGACTCCAAGGTCGGGGCGATGGAAGGAGAAGGAGGAACGACGGCCGCGTTGGCGGCGGCAGCGGGCACGGCGAGGGCAGCGGCGGCCACCGGGGCCGCGCTGTCGACCCAATGGCGCTTGCGTTCGAAGGGATAGGTGGGCAGCCGCACGCGGGCCTTGCGGGCGCGGGTGTCGAGCTGCTGCAGGTCGGGCGCGAGGCCGATGGTCCAGAGCCGGCCCAGCGCCAGGCGGTGCGCGACCAGCTCGTCGGCCGGCGCGGCGCCGAGCAGCGCGCAGGCCGCGGGCGCGGGGCGCTCGCGCGTAGCGTGCTGGCGCACCAGCGTGCAGAGGGTGTTGCGCGGGCCGAGCTCGATGAACAGCGGCTGCGTGAAGCGGGCCAGCACCTCGTGCACCGCGGGCGAGAAGCGCACGGTCTCGCGCAGGTGGCGCGCCCAGTAGGCGGGATCGGTGGCCTCGTCGGCGGTGAGCACGCGGCCGGTCAGCGTCGAGACGATGGTGCGCTGCGGCGCGTTGAGCGTCACGCCGCGCACCAGCGCCTCGAAGGGCGCGAGCGCCGGCGCCATCATGGCCGAGTGGAAGGCATGCGAGGTCTCGAGCAGGCGCGCGGCCACGCCCTCGGTCTCGAGCCGGGCCTGCAGCGCCGCGATGGCCTCGAAGGGGCCGGCGATCACGCTGGCCGTGGGGCCGTTCTCGGCCGCCAGCGACAGCGCCTCGCCGAGGTAGGGCTGCACCTGCGCGGCCGACAGCCGCACCGACAGCATCTGGCCCGCGGGCAGCGCCTGCATCAGCGCGCCGCGCTGGGCCACCAGCCGGGCCGCGTCGGCCAGCGACATCACGTTGGCCAGCACCGCGGCCGCGAACTCGCCCACGCTGTGGCCGATCATGGCGGCGGGGCGCAGGCCGAAGGCCAGCAGGCGCGCGCCCAGCGCGTACTCGAGCGCGAAGGTCGCGGGCTGGGTGGCCGAAGTCGGGCGCAGCGCGTCGGCGTCGTCCGAGAACATGCGCTCCTGCAGGTCGAAGGGCAGCACGCCGTCGAAGGCCGCGAAGCAGGCGTCCATGGCGGCGCGGAAGGCCTCGTCGTGCACGTAGAGCGTGCGGCCCATGCCCGCGTACTGCGCGCCCTGGCCGGGGAACAGCCAGACCTGCTCGTGGGCGCGCGCGGCGACCGCGCCGGCCAGCTTGAACGGCGTGTCGGCGGCACGCAGCAGTTCGACGGCCTCGGCCGTGCCGTCGGCCACCAGCGCCATCCGCTGCGCGAAGGCCTTGCGGCCGACGCGCAAGGTGTGGGCCACGTCGCCGAGGTTGAGCGCGGGGTCGGCTGCGAGGTGGTCGGCCAGTTGCGCCGCCATGCGGGCCAGCGCGGCCGGCGTGCGGGCCGAGAGCGTGAGCAGCTGCGGGCCGGCCACCGGCTCCGAGGGCACTGCGAGCGGTGCCTCCTCGAGGATCACGTGCGCGTTGGTGCCGCCCACGCCGAAGGAGGACACGCCCGCGCGGCGCGGCGCACCGGCTTCGCGCGGCCAGGCCGAGCGCTCGGCATTCACGCGGAAGGGCGTGCCGTCGAAATCGATGGACGGGTTGGCCGCGCTGAAATGCAGCGAGGCCGGCAGCTGCTGTTGGTGCAGCGCCAGCGCGGTCTTGATCACGCCGGCCGCGCCGGCGGCCATCAGCGTGTGGCCGATGTTGCTCTTGACCGAGCCGATGGCGCAGAAGCCGCTGTCGGCCGTGTGGCGCGCATAGGCGCGGGCCAGGGCCGCGACCTCGACCGGATCGCCCATCGGCGTGGCGGTGCCGTGGGCCTCGACATAGGACATGCTGCGCGCGTCGACGCCGGCCGAGGCCAGCGCCATCGACACCACGGCGGCCTGGCCGTCCACGCTGGGCGCGGTGAAGCTGGCCTTGACCGCGCCGTCGTTGTTCACGCCGACGCCGCGCAGCAGCGCGTAAATGGTGTCGCCGTCGGCCTGCGCATCGGACAGGCGCTTGAGCATCACCACCGCCGCGCCGTCGCTGAACACCGTGCCCTGGGCGTTGGCGTCGAAGCTGCGCGTGCGGCCGTCGGGCGAGAACATCGCGCCCTCCTGGTAGAGGTAGCCGCTGTGGGGCGGGCAGGTGATCGCGATGCCGCCGGCCAGCGCCATGTCGCACTGGCCCGAGCGCAGCGCATGGAAGGCCTGCGCCATCGCGACCAGCGAAGTCGAGCAGGCGGTGTTGAGGCTGATCGCCGGGCCGGTGAGGTTGAGCCGGTGGGCCACGCGCGTGGCCAGGTAATCCTTCTCGTTGCCCAGCATCACCGCGAACTCGCCGACCGTGTCGATCAGGTCGGGGCGCGGCATCACATGGCGCTGGAAGTAGGTCGCGTTGTGCATGCCGGCGTAGACGCCGACCGGCCGCTGCTGCTGGTCGGGCGCATAGCCCGCGCGCTCCATGCATTCCCAGCAGATCTCGAGGAACAGCCGCTGCTGCGGGTCCATCAGCGTCGCCTCTTTGGGGTTGATGCCGAAGAAGGCGGCGTCGAACTGGTCGACGTCGTCGAGCACGCCGCGGGCGCGCACATAGCTCGGGTCGGCCCGCAGCGCGGCGCTCACGCCGGCGTCGAGCGTGGCGTCGTCGAAGAAGCGGATGGTGTCGCGGCCTTCGAGCAGGTGGGCCCAGAACTGCTCGACGTCGGCGGCGCCGGGGAAGCGGCCGGCCATGCCGACCAGCGCGATCGGCTCCTGCGCGTCGTCGGCGCTCGAACGCGCGCTGCGCGCAACGGCCGGCGCCGGCAGGTCGGCGCCGTCGAGTTCGCGCGCGATGGCCTGCGGCGTGGGGTTCTGGAAGAACAGGTTGGTCGACAGGCGCCGCGCGCTGCCGGCCTGCAGCTCGGCCAGCACCTTGAGCACGCGCAGCGAATCGCCGCCCAGCTCGAAGAAGTTGTCGAGGCGGCCCGCGAGGTCGATGCCCAGTGCGCGCGCGAAGGCGGCGCACACGCGGCGCTCGGTGTCGGTGCGGCCCTCTTCGTAGGGCTCGGCCATCTCGGGGCGCTGGGCCAGCGGCTCGGGCAGGCCGCGGCGGTCGATCTTGCCGTTGGGCGAACGCGGCAGCGCATCGAGCGTCACGAACAGCGCGGGCACCATGTAGGCCGGCAGCGTGGCCTGGAGGTGCTTGCGCAGCGCCTCGGCACCTGGCGCGATGCCGGGCTGGGCCGTGAGGTAGGCCACCAGGCGGGCGTCGCCGCCGCCGTCGTGGCGCGCGAGCACCGCGGCCTCGCGCACCGCGGGGTGCGTGAGCAGCGCGCTCTCGATCTCGCCCAGCTCGACGCGGAAGCCGCGCACCTTGACCTGGTGGTCGTTGCGGCCCAGGTAGTCGATCTCGCCGTCGGCGCGCCAGCGGCCGATGTCGCCGGTCTTGTAGAGCCGCGCGTCGGGATCGGCGCTGAAGGGGTCGGCCACGAAGCGTTCGGCCGTGAGTTCGGGCCGGTGCAGGTAGCCACGGGCCACGCCGACGCCACCGATGTGGATCTCGCCCGGCACGCCGAGCGGCGCCGTGCAGCCGTGGCGGTCCAGCACGTGGATGCGGTTGTTGGCGACGGGCCGGCCGATGGAGGGCAGGGCGGCCCACTGCGCCGGGTCGGCCGCCAGCTGCAGCGCCGTGACCACGTGGCTCTCGGTCGGGCCGTACTGGTTGTGCAGCCGGCAGCCGGCATGGCGGGTGAAGAAGGCGCGCACCGCGGGGCTGGCGTGCAGCTGCTCGCCGGCGGTCATCACGTCCTGCAGCTCGGGCAGGGCCTCGTCGGCCGCGACCGCGTACTCGGCGAGGTTCTGCAAGGCGATGAAGGGCAGGAACAGCCGCTGCACACGCTGTTCGCGCAGCACCGCGACCAGCGCCTGCGGATCGCGCCGCACGCTCTCGTCGATCAGCACCAGCGTGCCGCCGGCAGCGAGTGTGGCGAAGATCTCCTGGAATGCGACGTCGAAGCCCAGCGCCGCGAACTGCAGCGTGCGTTGCGGCTTCGGCACCTTCGGATGGTCGAGCTGCCAGTGCAGCAGGTTGACCAGGCCGCGGTGCGGCATGGCCACGCCCTTGGGCGTGCCGGTCGAGCCCGAGGTGTAGATCACGTAGGCCAGGTGCTGCGGCTGCACGTCGGCGGCCGGCGCATCGGTGCACTCGTCCTGCGCAGGCAGCGCGTCGAGCAGCAGCACCGGGGTCGTCTCGTCGGCCGGCAGCGCGGCGCGCAGCGTGGTCTGGGAAAGAATGACCTGGGGCTTCGCGCCGGCCAGGATGATCGCCGTGCGGTCCGGCGGATGGCTCGGGTCCAGCGGCACGTAGGCGCCGCCGGCCTTGAGCACGGCCAGCAGCCCGACCACCATGGCCAGGCTGCGTTCCACATAGAGGGCCACCGGCACGTCGGGGCCGACGCCCAGCGCGCGCAGCCGGCGCGCGAGGCGGTCGGCCTCGCGTTCGAGTTCGACGTAGCGCAGCACCGCGTCGCCGAAGCGCACCGCCTCGGCCTCGGGCGTGCGCCGGGCCTGGGCCTCGACCAGGTCGTGCACCCGCAGCGTCGCGGGCCAGTCCGCCTCGGTGGCGTTGAAGCCCTGCAGCCAGCGCTGCTCGGCCGCGCCGACCATCGGCAGTGCGGCCAGCGGGCGGTCCGCGTGTTCGGGCAGGGCGGCCAGCACCGTCTGCACATGGCCGGCCCAGCGTTCGGCCGTGGCACGGTCGAACAGGGTGCCGTCGAAATGCAGCACGCCTTCGAGCGTGCCGTCGCTGCGCAGGGCCAGCGCCAACGACAGCTCCATGCCGGGCAGCGCTGTCGAGGCGCCGAAGCGCAGACCGGCGACGGCGCATGGCGCGTCGGCTGCGGCCGGCGGCAGCGCCCGCTCGGCGTCGAGGCGCGACAGCAGCTGCTCCACGGTGGGCTCGCCGCGCAGGTCGGCCCACAGCACCTGCAGACCTTCCGCGTCCACCGCCGCGGCCAGCAGCAGCTCCTCCTGCGTGCTCAGCCGCGCCAGCACCACGGCCCAGGCCGCGAGGCACAGGGTCTGCAGCGAGGTTTCGCGTGCGAGCGCGAAGGCCTGCAGGTCGAGCGAGGTGGCCGCATCGAGCGACCAGGGCACGCTTCCGATGTCCGCATCGCCGGCCGGCGTCGCGGCGCGCGGCAGTTCGAGCACGCCCGCCACCGCAGCCATCCGCGCGGACCGCTCGCCTTCGGCCCCGCGGGCCGGCGGAGGTGCGGGCGCGTGGGACGAAAGCTCGGGACTGGCGGAGGATGCGGCGTCGGGCGTGGTGGTCATGGCTCGGTGGGCGGAGGTCGCATGGAAGGAACGAAGAACAGGCAGAGACCGCGTTTCACGTGGCGTTGACGGAGCTTCAGGGCGTCGGTGGTGACCATGGTCGATTACCAGCGAGCCTTGAGGCCCAGCGATCCTTGTACGCCACTCTTCACGCGCGCGTCACCACCCAGCGCAAAAAGTCGACCAATTTCGCCGTAGACGCTCCAGGTGCTGTTCAGCGCCAGCGTCGCGCCGCCGGCCACTTCGCCCCAGCTGCCGCCGGTGCGCGTCGCGATGTCGGTGGTGGCCGCGGGGCCGATGAAGCGGGCGATGTCGGTGCCGCTGGAGGCGCGGTAGAGGTTGAAGCGGCCGTAGGGCTGCAGCGCGCCGAGCGCGGTGCTCGTCTCGCCCTTGACCCGCACGCCCGCACGGGCGATCCAGCCGTTGTCGGCGTCCTGCTGCACGCGGGCGCCGGAGATCACGACGTCGTCGAGGTCCACGCGCTGGTGGATCAGCTGCAGCTGCGGCTCGATCGTCCAGCCCTGGCCCAGCGCGAAGGACTGGCCGAGTTCGATCGACGCCAGCAGGCTGTCGCCCTTGCCCGTGACCGACGCATTGCCTTGCGGACGCAGCGTGTAGCGGTGGTCGCCGGCCTGCAGCACGGCGTCGGCATAGAAGCCGCGGCCGTTGGTCCAGGTGGCGTAGAGGCCGAGGTAGCGCGTGCGCAGGTCGTTGCTGCCCACGCCGCCCCAGACGCCGTTGGCGAAGCCGCTGGTGCGCACGTCGCCGTCGAGCTGGCCGACGTAGACGCCGGCGTGCCAGTTGGCGTCGGCGAACAGGTCGGTGCCGACCTGGAAGCCGTCGACGCGGCCCTTGCTCGCGGGCGAGACCGTGCCTTGCTGGCGCACGTCGATGTCGCTGGAGATCACGCGGCCCCAGGCGTTGCGCGGGCCGTTGGCGGCCGGCGCGCCGGCCACCGGCTCGTCGCCGATGCGCTGGTGCAGGTTGCCCAGCATGGCCAGGTCGGCCTGGCGCAGCTGCTGCGGCAGCGCCGCGAACAGCGGGACTTCGCTGCGGTAGGTCGGCACGGTGGCCGGCGGCGTGGCCGGCGTGCCGGGCGTGACCGGCGTGCCGGGGTTCACCGGCGGGGCCGCGTCGGTTTCCGAGCGCAGGAACCAGCTCTGGTCGGCGCCGTGCAGCGTGTAGGCGTAGGCGCCCGCGTCGACGTGGCCGTTGGCCAGGGTGAAGGCGTTGGCGGTCGAGGTGGCGCCGTTGCGCGCGGCCACGACCTCGATGCCGTTGCCCGTAGTCTGCGCGCCCAGGCCGCCCAGGTTGGTGATCTGCACCGTGGTGTTGCCGCTGGCGTTGCCGCCGTTGAGCAGCAGGCGGTCGGTCGCGCTGCCGCTGTCGCCCAGGGCCGTGCCCAGGCGCAGCACGCCGCCGTTGCCGACGTAGTTGCCGTTCACGGTCAGGGTGGTGCCCGGGGTGGCGCTCAGCAGCGAGACGGTGCCCGCGTTGTTGAGCGAGGCCACGGTCTGGTTGAAGCCACCCACGTCGAGCGTGGCGCCGGCCGCCACCGTGTGGGCCGAGGCCGCGCTCAGCGTGTTGGCCGCGCCCGCACGCAGCGTGCCCTGGCCGACGGTGGTGGCGCCGCCGTAGGTGTTGGCCGCCGTCAGCACCAGCGTGCCGGTGCCGGTCTTGGTCAGCGCGCCGCTGCCGCCGATCGCGCCGGCCAGCGTGCCGGTGAAGGCGCCGGTGTCGACCGTCGGCTGGCCCGTGCCCAGCGTGACCGCGTTGGCGATCTGCAGGCCGTCGGCCGCCAGGCGCAGCGTGCCGTCGTTGAGCGTCAGGGTGCCGGCTGCGGCACCCAGGTTGGCGTTGCCGGTCAGCGCCAGCACGCCGGCGTCGACGGTCCAGGGCGTGACGCCGGCCTGCGCGCCGGTCAGCGTCCAGACGCTGGTGCCGCTCTTGTGGAAGGCGTCGAAGCCCTGGAAGGCGGTGCCGATGGTGGCCACGTCGAAGGTGGTCGCGGTGGCGTCGCCGCCCAGCGCCAGCGTGTTGTTGCTGCCGCCCGCTGCCACGACGGCGTTGCCGTCGAAGACGCCGCCGGCGCGCAGTTCGAGCCGGTTGCCCGAACCCTGGAGTTCGACCGCGTTGGCGCGTACCGCACCGCTGCTGTCCAAGCCGCCCGAGATGCGGCCGGCGTTGACCACGGTGTTGCCACCCGCGGCCGAACCCGTGATGCCGACGCCGCCTGCCGCGCCCGTGCCGGCCGTGGCCAGGCCGGCGTTGCCGCCGCGCACCGTGCCGTCGTTGCTCACCGTGGCGCCGGCGTCCAGCAGCACCACGCCGCTGCCGCCGCGGCCGGCCACCGACACGGTTTCGGTACCGCCCACGGCACCGCCGGTGCCGCCGAGGATCTGGCCCGTGGCGGTGTTGGTCACGCTGGCCGAGCCGCTGGCGACGACGCCGTTGCCGCCGTTGCCGCCCAGGGTGGCCACGCCGCCGGTCCCGCCCTGTGCCGTGCCGGCGTTGGTGATCTGGCCGCCGTTGCTGCGCACCGCGTCGCCGCCGTTGCCGCCGCGGCCGGGTTCATTCCCGCCGACATCGACGATGCCGCCGGTGCCGCCTGCGCCGCCCGTCAGCTGGCCGCCGGCGCCGTTGTTGAGGCTGCCGCCCTGGTAGAGGAAGACGCTGCTGCCGCCTTCGCCACCGTTGTAGCCGTTGCCGCCCGCGCCGCCGACGATGCGGCCGGTGGCGTTCACCACGCTGCCGCCGTTGGCCAATGCCAGGCCGGCGCCGCCGCCGCCCGCGCCGTCCCACATCGTGGAGCCGCCCGCGCCGCCGGTGACGGTGTGGCCTGCGGTGTCGACGGTCGCGCTCGCGCCCGTCAGCACCAGGCCGCCGCCACCGCCACCACCACCGCCCGAGTAGACGATGGCCGGCGGCGGGTTCGCGCCGGCCGTGCCG
>NZ_LZZW01000031.1 GCF_014170375.1 Variovorax sp. UMC13
GTCGGCCTGGGCCTTTTCCTGGGCTTCGCGGCGGTCCTGCGCTTCTTCCTCGGCGCGGCGCTTGGCGTCGAGCGCCTTCTTTTCCTGGGCCGCCTTCTTCGCGGCTTCCATCTTCTTTTCCTGCTTGGCCTGCTCGATCTCCTGCTCGCGTTCCTTCTGTTCGCGGGCCTTAAGGCGCCCGAGCCTGCCCCCGCCCCGCGTCCGCCCGACATCGCGCTCGAGCGCGAGAAGAAGGCCCGCGAACAGAAGGAACGCGAGCAGGAGATCGAGCAGGCCAAGCAGGAAAAGAAGATGGAAGCCGCGAAGAAGGCGGCCCAGGAAAAGAAGGCGCTCGACGCCAAGCGCCGCGCCGAGGAAGAAGCGCAGGACCGCCGCGAAGCCCAGGAAAAGGCCCAGGCCGACGCGCGCAAGAAGAAGGAAGCCGAGGCCAAGCAGCAGCAACAGCAGCAGCAGCAGGCCGAGGCGGCGAAGAAGAAGGAAGCCGATGCCGCCAAGCAGGCCGCGGCCGACCGCGCTGCCACGCTCAAGCGCATGCAGGGCCTGGCCGGCGCCAGCGGCGACGACAACGCCACCGGCAACGCGCTGAAGTCCTCCGGCCCCTCGGGCAGCTACGGCGGCCGGGTGGCGGCGGCCGTGCGGCCCAACGTCGTGTTCCCCGATGCCGAACTCGTCAACGGCAACCCGGCGGCCGAATTCGACGTGCGGCTGGCGCCCGACGGCACCATCGTGGGCACGCCGCGGCTGGTCAAGTCCAGCGGCCTGCCGGCCTGGGACCAAGCCGCGTTGCGCGCGCTGCAGAAGACCGAGAAGCTGCCGCGCGACGTCGACGGCCGGGTGCCGCCCGCGCTGATCGTCGAACTCAAGCCCAAGCGCTGAGGATGTCCGGCCCCGCGGCTTGACCTGCGTCAAGCCGGCGGGCCGACTGGGGCCCTACGCTCGGGGTCAAGACCGCAGCGTCTTCGGGGGCAAGCGCCCCCGGAGGCATCCGGCTGTGGTCACATGTCGCAGAGGGGCCGTGCCCACGGTCGCACCTCTTCCATGACCTTGAAAGGACTCCCATGAAAATCCTCGTCGCCGTCGATGGCAGCCCCTACACCCAGAAAGCCCTGGCCTACCTGGCCGAGCACCGCACCATGTTCGTCGATGGCCATGAGTTGCTGGTGCTGCACGTCTGCACCGCCCTGCCGGGCAATGTGAAGCGCCATGTGGCCAAGGAAATCGTCGATGGCTACTACGCCGAAGAAGCGGCCAAGGTCTTCGAGCCCGTGAAGAAGACCTTGACCGAGCACGGCGTGAGCGCGTTCACCACGCAGGAGCGCCATGGCCATGCGCCCGAGGAGATCGTCGCCGCGGCCAAGGAAGCCGGCGCCGGCCTGATCGTGATGGGCACGCACGGCCACGGCCTGTTCGGCCGCGCGCTCATGGGCTCGGTGGCCAGCAAGGTGGTGGCCGAGAGTCCGGTCTCGGTGCTGCTCGTCAAGTAGGCTCGTTCTTCACTTGGGCTGGAACATGATCAGCCCCATGCCGGCGAGCGCGACCGCCACGCCGGCCACGTCCCAGGGCGTGGGCCGGATGCCGTCCACGGCCCAGAGCCAGGCGATGGCCACGCCGATGTAGACGCCGCCATAGGCCGCGTAGACCCGTCCCGCGGCCGTGGCGTGCAGCGTGAGCAGCCAGGCGAACAGCGCCAGGCTCAGCGCCGCGGGCAGCAGCAACCAGACCGACCGGCCCTGCTTGAGCCAGAGCCAGGGCAGGTAGCAGCCGACGATTTCGGCCAGCGCGGTGGCGACGAAGAGCGCGAGAGTTTTCATGCGCGCATTGTCGGTGGCGGCCCGTCCGACACCGCGCGGCAGCACTGCCCTACGCGGGCCTTTGCGGCAGTCCGAATACTGCAGGCCATCGGCCGCCGATCGCGCGGCCCCACGAAATGGCCGGCGACGTGAGCGACACCCCCACCTTCGAACCCAACGAACATCCGGCCGGCGGCTGGGGCTCCCTCAAGGCCGTGGCCGGCGTGCTGGCACGCGAACGCATTCCGATCCAGGGTGCCAAGGCGCTGCTCAAGCAGAACCAGCACGGCGGCTTCGCCTGCGTGAGCTGCGCCTGGGCCAAGCCTGCCAAGCCGCACCGCGCCGAGTTCTGCGAGAACGGCGCCAAGGCCACGGCCTGGGAGCTCACCGCCAAGCGCATGCCGCCCGGCTTCTTCCAGGACCACACGCTCACCTCGCTCGAAAGCTGGAGCGACCATGCGCTCGAGGAAGGCGGCCGACTCACCGTGCCGCTGCGCTGGGACGCGACCAGCGACCGCTACCTCGAAGTCAGCTGGGAGGAAGCCTATGCAGGCATCGGCGCCGAACTGCGCGCGCTGCGGGCGGCCGACCCGAAGTCGACCGTGTTCTATGCCTCGGGCCGCGCCTCGCTGGAAGCCAGCTACATGTACCAGCTGCTGGCCCGTCTCTACGGCAACAACAACCTGCCCGACAGCTCCAACATGTGCCACGAGAGCACCTCGGTGGCGCTGCCCCAGACCATCGGCGTGCCGGTGGGGACGGTGACGCTCGACGACTTCGACCAGACCGACGCGATCTTCTTCTTCGGCCAGAACGTGGGCGTGAACAGCCCGCGCATGCTGCACCAGCTGCAGGAGGCACGGCAGCGCGGCGTGCCGATCGTGAGCTTCAACCCGCTCAAGGAACGCGGGCTGGTGAGCTTCGCCAACCCCCAGTCGCCGATCGAGATGCTCACGCCGGCCCAGACCGCCATCAGCACGCAGTACCTGCAGCTGAAGATCGGCGGCGACATCGCGGCCATCAGCGGGCTGTGCAAGGCGCTGATCGCGGCCGACGACGAAGCGCAGCGCAGCGGTGCCGCACGCGTGGTCGACGCGGACTTCATCGCCGAGCACACGCAGGGCTTCGATGGCTTCGCCGCGCGCATGCGCGAGACGCCATGGGAGGCGATCGAAGCCGAATCGGGCCTCACACGCGCGGCGCTCGAACAGGCGGCCGCGGTCTATGCCCGCGCACGGGCCGTGATCGGCATCTACGGCATGGGACTGACGCAGCACCGCAAGGGCGTGATGAACGTGCAGATGGTGTCCAACCTGCTGCTCCTGGGCGGGCACATCGGCCGGCGCGGCGCGGGCATCTGCCCGGTGCGCGGCCATTCCAACGTGCAGGGCCAGCGCACCGTGGGCATCACCGAGAAGCCCGAGCTCGCGCCGCTGGACACGCTGGCCGCGCTCTACCGCTTCGAGCCGCCGCGCGACCAGGGGCGCAACACCGTCGCCACCTGCGAAGGCGTGCTCGACGGCTCGGTGCGCGCCTTCGTCGGCCTGGGCGGCAACTTCCTGCGCGCGGTGCCCGAAACCGCGCGCGTCGAGGCGGCCTGGCGGCGCCTGCGGCTCACGGTGCAGATCGCGACCAAGCTCAACCGAAGCCACCTGGTGCATGGCGAGGTGGCCTACCTGCTGCCCTGCCTGGGCCGCATCGAGATCGACCGGCAGGCGGGCGGCGCGCAGACGGTGTCGGTGGAGGATTCCACCGGCTTCATGCACGCCTCCGACGGCATGGCGGAACCGGCCGAAGCCACGCTGCGCTCCGAGGCCGCGATCATCGCGGGCATCGCGCAGGCCACGCTCGAGCCCAACGACCACGTGCCCTGGGACGCCTGGGCGGGCGACTACGGCCGCGTGCGCGACGCCATCGAGGCCACCTGGCCCGAGATCTTCCGCGACTTCAACGGCCGCTTCCGTGCGCCCGGCGGCTTCCACCGGCCGATCCCGGCGCGCGAGCGCATCTGGAAGACGCCCAGCGGCAAGGCGCAGTTCATCGCGCCCGACACGCTGGTGGCCGACCCCGACACGCCCGAGACCGCGCCGGACGTGCTGCACCTCATGACGATGCGCAGCGACGACCAGTTCAACACCACCATCTACAGCCTCGACGACCGCTTCCGCGGCATCTACGGCACGCGCCAGGTGCTGCTGCTGCATGCGGCCGACATCGCGCGCCTGGGCCTCGCCGAGGGCGACACCGTGACCGCCTGCACGGCCACAGACGACGGCGTGACGCGCGAAGTGGCCGGCCTGCGTGTGACGCCCTTCGACATCCCCGCGGGCTGCGCGGCCGGCTACTTCCCCGAATGCAATCCGCTGGTGCCGCTCGCACACCACGCCGAGGGGAGCCAGGTGCCGGCCTTCAAGGCGATCCCGATCCGGCTGCGCCGCACCGGCAGCCGCCCGCCAGTTTTCACCCACGATTCAAAGGAAATGCCATGAGCGACCCCACCACGCACCCCATCACACCGCTGCCCTACCAGCCGGCATACGAAGCGCTCGAGGACGACGAGGCCGAGACCGAGCGCGCGCTCAACGAGACGCTCTACGAGATCAACGAGACCGTGCGCAAGGACGAGGGCCACGCCTACCGCAGCGTGCACGCGAAGAGCCATGGCCTGCTGTTCGGCGAGCTGCAGGTCGCGGCCGGCCTGCCCGAGATGCTCGCGCAGGGTGTGTTCGCGACGCCCGCCAGCTACCCGGTCGTGATGCGCCTGTCGACCGTGCCCGGCGACCTGCTGGAGGACAGCGTGTCGACGCCGCGCGGCCTGGGCCTGAAGATCGTGGGCGTGCCGGGCGAGCGCCTGCCCGGCTCGGAAGAAGACGTCACGCAGGACCTCCTGATGGTCAACGGCCCGGTGTTCAGCGCTCCGACCGCGAAGAAATTCCTGGGCACGCTCAAGCTGCTGGCGGCCAGCACCGACAAGGCGCCGGGCCTCAAGAAGGCGCTGTCGGCCACCTTGCGCGGACTCGAGAGCCTGATCGAGAAGGCCGGCGGCGAGAGCGGCACGCTCAAGGCGCTGGGCGGCCATCCCGCGACGAACATCCTGGGCGAGACCTTCTACACGCAGGTGCCCATGCGCTTCGGCCCCTACATGGGCAAGCTGCAGCTGGTGCCGGTGTCGCCCGAACTTACGGCGCTGACCGATGCGCCGGTCGACCTGGGCGAGCGGCCCAACGCCCTGCGCGATGCCGTGGTCGCGCATTTCGGCGTCCATGGCGGCACCTGGGAGCTGCGGGTGCAGCTGTGCACCGATCTGGAGAAGATGCCGATCGAGGATGCCTCGGTCCAATGGCCCGAGGACCTGAGCCCCTACCTCACGGTGGCGCGCATCGTGGCCCGTCCGCAGGTGGCCTGGAGCGCCGCGCGCTCGGCGGCGGTGGACGACGGCATGTCCTTCAGCCCCTGGCACGGCCTGGCCGCGCACCGGCCCATCGGCTCGGTGATGCGGGTGCGCAAGGCGGTCTATGCGATGGCCTCGCGCTACCGTTCCGAGCACAACGCAACCCAGGTCGAAGAGCCGCGCGCGCTGAGCGCGCTGCCCGATTGAGGATCAGGCGCGCGCGAACAGACCCTTGTGCTGTTCGCGCAGCAGCGCCTTCTGCACCTTGCCCATGGCGTTGCGCGGCAGTTCGCCGACCACGAAGCAGCGCTTGGGCACCTTGAAGTTGGCCAGCTTCGCCTTGAGCTCGGCCACGATGGCTTCCGCATCGATCTGGGCGCCCGGCTTGGTCGTGACCACGGCCACGCCCACCTCGCCGAAGTCCGCATGGGGCACGCCCACCACCGCGCTCTCGGCCACGCCCGGCAGTTCGTTGATGAAGCCTTCGATCTCGGCCGGGTAGACGTTGTAGCCGCCGCTGATGATCAGGTCCTTGCTGCGGCCGATGATGGTGATGTAGCCCAGGCCGTCGATCTGGCCCACATCGCCGGTCTTGAAGAAGCCATCGGCGGTGAACTCCTCCTTCGTCTTCTCGGGCATGCGCCAGTAGCCCGCGAACACGTTGGGGCCGTCGACCTCGATGTTGCCGATCTCGCCCGTGCCGGCCTCGCGGCTGTCGCCGTTCTCGTCGGCGATGCGCACGCGCAGCTGCACGCCCGGCAGCGCGAAGCCCACCGTGCCGCCGCGACGCTCGCCCTGCACCGCGCTGTAGGGGTTGGAGGTGAGCATCGCGGTCTCGCTCATGCCGTAGCGCTCGAGGATGGTGTGGCCGGTGCGCTGCTGCCAGGCGTGGAAGGTCTCGATCAAGAGCGGCGCCGAACCCGCGATGAACAGGCGCATGCGCTTGCAGGCCTTCTTCGTGAGCCCGGGCTCGGCCAGCATGCGCACGTAGAGCGTGGGCACGCCCATGAAGACCGTGGCCTCGGGCAGCCGCGCCACCACGCGCTTCGGGTCGAACTTGTTGAGCCAGATCATCTTGCTGCCGTTGAGCAGCGCGCCGTGGATCGCGACGAACAGGCCGTGCACGTGGAAGATGGGCAGCGCATGGATCAGCACATCGCCTTCGGTCCAGCCCCAGTAGTCCTTGAGCACCTCGGCATTCGACAGCAGGTTGCGGTGCGTGAGCATCGCGCCCTTGCTGCGGCCGGTGGTGCCGCTGGTGTAGAGGATGGCGGCCAGGTCGTCGTCTTGCTTGCGCGCCACGGTGTGCCGGTCGCTGCACTGCGCAGCGAGTTCGAGCAAGGTGCCGGTGCGGTCGTCGTCGAGCGTGAACACATGGCGCGTGCCCGCGGCCTGCGCGATCGGGCCGACCCAGCCGGCGTTGGCGCTGCTGCACACCACCACCGCCGGCTCGGCGTTGCCGATGAAGTACTCGATCTCGGCCCCGCGGTAGGCGGTGTTGAGCGGCAGGAACACATAGCCCGCGCGCAGCGTGGCCAGGTAGAGCATCAGCGCCTCGACCGACTTCTCGACCTGCACCGCGATGCGCGCGCCCTCTTCCAGGTCCAGCGCGGCGAACAGGTTGGCGATCATCGCGCTCGCGCGGTCGAGGTCGCGCCAGGAATAGAGCAGACCGTCGTCGGTCTCGACCGCGACCGCATCGAGGTCGGCGGGGAAGGCGGCGCGCAGCGCGGCGAAGAGGTTGGCGTGGGTCGTCATGCGGGGTCTCGGAAAACAGGAGGACGTTTGGCAAGGAAGGCGGCGATGCCTTCGCGGTGTTCGGGGGAATCGGCGTAATCGTAGGCCGTGGGCAGCAGGGCTTCGACCCCGCCGCTGTCGACGCCGGCCAATGCGGCCAGCATGCGTTTGTGGGCGCGCGCGGCCTCGGGCGCGAGTGCGGCGATGCGATGCGCATGCACCCGCACCGCGTCGGCGACGGCCGCATCGGGCAGCACCTCGAGCAGGAAGCCGGCCTCCTTCAGCCGGGGCGCGCCGTGCACGCCCGCGGCCAGCAGCATGTCGCGCGCCAGCGCGTCGCCCACCGCGCGATGCACCAGCGCGGCCTCGTAGGGTGCCATCGGGAAGCCGAGCTTGGCGATGGGCGCGCCGAACTTCGCCGAGGCGCCGGCCAGCCGGATGTCGCAGCAGCTCGCGATCTCGAGGCCAGCGCCCATGCAGGCGCCTTCGATCTGCGCGAGCATCGGCACTTCGCAGCCGCGCAGCGCCTTGAGCGCGGCCCCGACCTCGTCTTCATGGAAGACGCGCAGCACGGCCGTGTCGAAACGGAAGGACGGGTATTCCGAGATGTCGCCGCCGGCGCAGAAGGCCCCGCCCTTCCCGCGCAGCACGATGCAGCGCAGGGCGGTGTCGGCCGCGAAAGCTTCGAAGGCCGCACGCAGTTCACGCCACATCGCGCGCGACATGGCGTTCAGGCGCCCCGCATGCACCAGCGTCACGAAGGCGATCGCGCCCTCGCGTTCGACGCGAATCTCACCCGCCATGGTTCTTTCCTTATTCCAGTTTGGCGCCGGAGGCCTTGACCACCGCGGCCCAGCGCCTGATCTCGGCATTGACGAAGCCGCCATAGGCCGCGTTCGTGAGGTTGGGAATCTCCGAGCCGTTGGCGGCCCAGATGGTCTTGAGCTCGTCGGTGGCCAGGGCTTTCTTCATGTCCTCGATGATGCGCGATTGCACCTCGGCCGGCGTGCCCTTGGGCGCCCACAGGCCGTACCAGGTGGTCACGGTGTAGTCGGGCAGGCCCACCTCGGCCGCGCAGGGCACGTCGGGGAAGGCCGGGTTGCGCTTGGCGCCGGCCATCATCAGCGCCTTGATGCGGCCGCCCTTGATGTGCTGCGAGGACGAGCCCAGGCCGTCGAAGCAGACGTCGACGTTGCCCGCGATCAGGTCTTGCAGCATCGGGCCCGCGCCGCGGTAGGGGATGTGCGTGATGAAGGTGCCGGTCTGCTGCTTGAACAGCTCGCCCGCCAGGTGGTGCGAGGTGCCGGCGCCGGCCGAGCCGTAGTTCATCTTGGCCGGGTTGCGCTTGGCATAGGCGATGAACTCCTGGATGGTGGTCTGCGCCACGCGCTTGGGGTTGACCACCACCACCTGCGGCGCGTTGGCCAGCAGCATCAGCGGCATGAAGTCCTTCTCGATGTCGTAGTCGAGCTTGGGATAGATCGAGGGCGCGATCGCGTGGTGCACCGCGCCCATGAACAGGCCGTAGCCGTCCGGCGGCAGCTTGGCCGCGACGCTCGCGCCCAGCGTGCCGCCCGCGCCGCCGCGGTTGTCGATCACCAGCGTCTGGCCGGTGCTCTTGGAGAACTGCGCCGACAAGGGCCGCGCGAAGGCGTCGGTGCCGCCGCCGGCCGGGAACGGCACGACCAATGTAACGGGCTTGGAGGGCCAGCCGGATTGCGCCTGCGCGCCGCCGCCAAGGACGGCCGCGGCCGCCGCGGCCAGGCGCAGCATGTCGCGGCGCTGAAAGCTGTGGTTCATTGTCTTGTCTCCTGTTTTTCTGCAACGCTCATGTGCCGGGGCCGTCGGCACGCCGTGGAAATCGGCCCGTCGAAAAACCGTGCGCTCAGCTCTTGTTCTTGAAGAAGAGCCCGTCGACATCGCCCGACACCGCCACCTTGCCCTGCGCCAGCAGCGCGCGGTGCTTGTCAAGCCGCTTGAGATCGTAGAGGTAGTTGACCATCAGCCCGTAGGCCTGCTTGACGCCCTTGCCCGAGGGGTCGCCAGCCCAGTTGAGGCGCTGCACCCGCGCCCCGTTGCCCAGGTGGAAGCGCGCCACCGGATCGACCGGCTTGCCCTCGACCGTCGCGCGGCCCAGGTACTCGGCCGCGCACTGCATCAGCATCTGGCGCACCGGCGATTTCGCATCCAGCGCCAGCGCATCGTCGGCCGCGGCCAAGAGGCGCTCCGGCGTGGGCGGCAGCGAGCCCAGCGCCCGGCCCAGCTCGGCGGCGCGCTTGTCGTCGAGCCGCAGCAGCATCTCGGCCGCGTGCTTGGCCAGCCAGTGGCGAAAGCCCGGGATCGGCGACAGCGTGGCGAAGACCTTGAGCCGCGGGAGCTCGGCCTGCAGCGTCTCGACCACGCGCTTGATCAGCGAATCGCCGAAGCTCACGCCACGCAGGCCGGTCTGGGTGTTGCTGATCGAATAGAAGATCGCGGTGCTGGCCTTGTCCGCGCTGGCCAGCGCCGCGGCCTCGTCGAGCAGCGGCACGATGCCGTCGCTCAGGTGGTCGACCAGCGCCACCTCGACGAAGATCAGCGGCACGTCGGGCAGGCGCGGATGGAAGAAACCGTAGCAGCGGCGGTCGCTGTCGAGCCGGTTCTTCACGTCGGCCCAGCTCTTGATGTCGTGCACCGCCTCGTACTGGATCAGCTTCTCGATCAGCGAGGCCGGCGAGTCCCAGCTGATGCGGCGCAGGTCGAGGAAGGCGACGTCGAACCAGGTCGAGAACAGGTGTTCCAGTTCGGCATCGAGCGGCACCAGGCGACGCTCGCCCTTGACCTGCGGCAGCAGCTCGGCCCGCAGGTCGATCAGGAAGCGCATGCCGTCGGGGTCGATGGTGAAGCGCTGCAGCAGGCGCGCGCGCGGCGAGGCCAGCGCGCGGCGCAGGTGCACCTCGGCCTGCCCTTCGTCGGCGGTGCCGGCCGCCGCCTCGTGGCGCGCGCGGGCGCTGCTGAGCTTCTTGGCGTCGGGCGCGAAGCGCTCGCTGATCAGCAGCCAGACGTCGCGCCGCTCGGCGGCATCGAGTTCGGCATACCAGCGCATGACTTCGCAGGCGCGCCGGCCGGCCTCGACTTCGCTGACGCGCGCGTCGACCACCGATTGCAGATCGGTCAGCGCGCGCCGCAGCGCCCGCGGTGCCATCGCCTCGCCATGGCGGCGCAGCGTGGCCTCGAGCCGCTCGCTCAGGGTGCGCGGCGGCAGCGGGGCCTTCTTCCTGGCCGGGGCCGCCGCCGTGGTCTCCGCCTCGGGCTCAGCCGCCGGGGTGGCGCCGGGGCGCAGGCGCGACACGCTGCGCGTGAGCCAGGTGGAAGCATTCATGAAGCCAGCCTCGATTTCTGTTGAAGCGCCACGGCGCGCAGGGCTTCGCGCTGGCGGTGGAGATGGGTGCGCATCGCGGCCTCGGCGCCGTCGCTGTCGCGCGCCTTGAGCGCCGCGAACACGGCCAGGTGTTCCGACAGGCTCTGCGCCAGCCGGCCCGGTGCGTTGAGCTGCTGCAGCCGCGCGAGCTTGAGGATCTTGCGCAGGTCGCCGATGGTCTGGGCCAGCCAGCGGTTGTCGGCCAGCGTGATGATGGCCTCGTGGATCACCAGGTTGGTCGCGTAGTAGGCAGTGATGCGCTTGGCCGCGGCATGCTTGACCAGCTTGTCGTGCAGCCCTTCGAGCGTGGCGATGTCGGCATCGCTCGCGTTGCGCGCGGCCTCCCAGGCGCAGCGGCCCTCGAGCAACGCGATCACCGGAAAGATCTCGTCGAGGTCGCGCTCGGTCACCTCGGCCACGAAGCAGCCGCGGCGCGGCTCGTGGCGCAGCAGGCCCTCGGCCGTGAGCACCTTCAAGGCCTCGCGCAGCGGCGTGCGCGAGATGGCCAGCCGCTCGCACAACGCGGCCTCGTCGAGGAAGCTGCCCGGTGCCAGCGTGCCCGCGAAGATTTCTTCCCGCAGCGATGTGGCGACTTCGTCGTGCAGCGAGTTGGCAACGATGCGCATGGTGTAGATAGCCCTGGCGGGTGGATCGGCGTGGGGCGGACGGCCGCTGCAGTGCGGCTCTGCTCGCTGCGTGCGACCCGTAATTTCCGATAATTACGCGTAATTATGGGAACAACAGCGCGTGCTGGCAATGGCCGCGCGCCGGTGGAAACCCTGGCCCGCGCCCACGGGACGGCTACAGTCGAGGCCGTGCGCGCCCCTGCCCCTCCCCTCCCCCTGCCGACCCGCGACGGCGTCGGCCCCAGCTGCGTGGGCCTGCCGCCGGGCGCCTGGCCGACGGTGCTGGACTTTTTGCTGGAACGCTTTCCGGCGGTCGGCTCCGCCACCTGGCTGGCGCGCATCGACGCCGGCGAGGTGATCGACGAGCACGGCGAGACGGTCACGCGGACCTTGCCCTACCGGGCCCACCGCCGCGTCTACTACTACCGCGAGATCCCGGACGAGCCGCGCGTGCCCTTCGACGAGGTGCTGCTGTTCCAGGACGCGCAGCTGGTGGTGGCCGACAAGCCGCACTTCCTGCCGGTCACGCCCGGCGGCAAGTACCTGCAGGAGAGCCTGCTGGTGCGACTCAAGCGCCGGCTGGGCATCGACACGCTGGCGCCGGTGCACCGCATCGACCGCAGCACCGCGGGCCTGGTGCTGTTCAGCGTCGAGCCCGCCACGCGCGGCCACTACCAGCGCATCTTCGCGGAACGCGAGGTGCACAAGACCTACGAGGCCATCGTGCACGGCCCCGGGCCGCGGCCCCTGCCCGCGGTGCACCGCAGCCGGCTGGCCGAGGACCTGGCCTTCATGCGCATGCGCGAGGTGCCGGGCGAGGCGAACTCCGAGACCCGCATCGAGCAACTCGCGGCGCTCGACGGCGGCCGGCTGCGCCTGCGGCTGTCGCCGGTCACGGGCCGCAAGCACCAGTTGCGCGTGCACTGCGCGGCGCTGGGCATGCCGATCGTCAACGACCCGGTCTACCCGGTGCTGCGCGCGGAAGGCGACGAGGACCACGCCCATCCGCTGCAATTGCTGGCGCAGACGCTGGGCTTCACCGATCCGGTGACGGGCGACGCGCGCGTGTTCCGCAGCACGCTGTCGCTCGGCAGTTGAAGGTTCAGCGGCGCGCGGCGCGCGCCGGTGCGCTCAGGTAGACCCAGATGCCGAAGGCGATCATCGGCACGCACAGCCACTGGCCCATGCTCATGTTGAGCGCCAGCAGGCCGAGGAAGTCGTCGGGCTCGCGGAAGTACTCGGCGATGAAGCGCATCGCGCCGTAGCCGATCAGGAACACCGCGGCCACCCGGCTCTGCACGCGCTCCTTGCGGGCGTAGAGCCAGAGGATCACGAACAGCAGCAGGCCTTCGAGCAGGAACTGGTAGACCTGCGAGGGGTGGCGCGGCAGCATCGAGCCGCTCTGCGGGAACACCATGCCCCAGGGCAGGTCCGGGCTCGAGAAGCGGCCCCAGAGTTCGCCGTTGATGAAGTTGCCCACCCGGCCCGCGGCCAGGCCGGTCGGCACGCAGGGCGCGACGAAGTCCATCACCTGCCAGAACGGCCGGGCGCGCGAATGCGCGAACCACACCATGGCGCCGATCACGCCCAGCAGCCCGCCATGGAAGCTCATGCCGCCCTGCCAGACCATGAGGATCTCCAGCGGATGCGTGAGGTAGTAGCCGGGCTTGTAGAACAGGCAGTAGCCCAGGCGGCCGCCGACGATCACGCCCATCACGCCGAGGAACAGGATGTCCTCCACGTCCTTGCGGCTCCAAAGGCCGGGCCCGGTCAGCGAGCGGAAGGGCTCGTGCCGAAGGCGGCGGGTGCCGAGGAAATAGAAGAGCGCAAAGGCGGCGAGGTAGGTCAGGCCGTACCAGTGGATGGCGACGGGCCCGATTTGGAGGGCGATCGGATTGATCTGCGGATACATGAGCATGCGGGCATTGTGCCGTGGCCGCCGTGACGGTTCGCCTACACCCCGCCGGCGCGCCGGCCACCGCGGCAGATTGGCCAGATCCGTGGGCTCGATGTCATTGTGGCCACGGCGCTTTCGGCGCAGACTCGACGCATGCACACGCCGCGCCGCATCGCCTGCCTGCTCTATCCCGAGCTCATGAGCCTGGACGTCGTCGGGCCGATGCAGGTCTTCGCCTCGGCCAACGCCGAGCGCAAGGGCCATGGCCTGCCGCCCGCCTACGTCCTGCAGCTGGTGGGCGCGACGGCCGGGCCGGTGCTGACCTCCGCGGGATTTGCGCTGACCGCCGACACGGCGCGCGACGACCTCGCACTCGCGGGCCTCGACACGCTGCTGGTGCCCGGCGGCGACGGCGTCGATGCCCAGCTGGGCGACGGTTCGCTGCTGGCCTGGCTGCGCGCCGTCGAACCGCAGGTCCGGCGGCTGGGCTCGGTCTGCTCGGGCGCGCTGCTGCTGGCCGCGGCCGGGCTGCTCGACGGCCACCGCGCCACCACCCACTGGTCGCGCACCGAGACGCTGCGGCGGCGCCATCCGGCGGTACGGATCGAGCCCGACTGCCTGCACACCTACGACAGCGCGAGCCCGCAGGACGGCCACCTGTTCACCTCGGCCGGCGTCACGGCCGGCATCGACCTCGCGCTGGCGCTGGTCGAGGCGGACCTGGGCCGGCCGCTCGCGCTGGCGGTCGCGCGCCGGCTCGTGATGTTCATGCGCCGGCCCGGCGGCCAGGCGCAGTTCAGCCACCTGCTCGCACCCGAGGCCTCGCATGCGCCGCGCCTGGCCACGCTGCTCGAATGGATCCCGGGCCAGATCGGCAGCGACCTCTCGCTGCAGGCGCTGGCCGATCGCGCCTGCATGCCACCGCGCACCCTCTCGCGCGTGTTCCAGCGCGAACTGGGCATGGCACCCGGCCGCTATGTCGAGCGCGTGCGGGTCGAGGCGGCTTCCGCGCTGCTGGCCCAGGCGCAGGCCTCGATCGCCACCGTGGCGCGGCTGTGCGGCTTCGCGCACCCGGAGAACCTGCGGCGCAGCTTCCACAAGCACCGCGCCGTGAGCCCGCAGGCCTATGCGGAGCGTTTCGGCACCGCCGCCCAGGCCGACTGAGCCCGCGCCCGATGCTGCTGCTCCGCAATGCCTCGCTGCGCCTGCTGTTCCTCGGCCAGGCGCTCTACTGGTCGTGCTCGATCATCGGCATCACGCTGACCTCGCTGGTCGGCGCCCGGCTCGCGCCCTGGCCCGTGCTGGCGACCCTGCCGCTGGCGCTGCTGGTGCTGGGCAACCTCGCGGCCGTGCGCCCGCTGTCGATGTTCATGCAGCGCCACGGGCGCCGGCGCGGGCTCATGCGCGGCGCGGCCTTCGGCATCGTCGGCGGCGGCGTGGCGGCGGCCGGCGTGGTGCTGGGCAGTTTCCTCGTCTTCTGCGCGGGCATCGCCTGCATCGGCGTCTACCAGGCCTCGGCCGGCTATTACCGCTATGCGGCGCTCGAAGCCGTCGACGCTTCGCAGAAAGGCCGCGCGGCCGCCTGCGTGGTGGGCGGCGGCATCGGCGCCGCGCTGCTGGCGCCGTCCATCGCGCTCTGGTCGCGCGACGCGCTGGCCACGCCCTTCGCGGGCGCCTACCTCGCGATCGCCGCGCTGGCCGCGATCGGGCTGCTCGTCATGTCGCGGCTGCGTGAAGGCGCCGTGCCGCAACCGGCCGGCGGCGGCTGGTCGACGCTGCCGGCCCTGCTGCGGCGCCCGGCGCTGCGGGCCGCCGTCTGCATGACGGCCATCGGCCACGGGCTGATGGTGCTGGCGATGAACGCGACGCCGCTGGCCATGGAGATCTGCGGCCTCTCGCTCGCCTCGGCCGCGCAGGTGATCCAGTGGCATGTGATCGGCATGTTCCTGCCGGCCTTCTTTGCCGGCGCGCTGGTCGACCGCTGGGGCAGCCGGCGCGTGGCGGCGCTGGGGGCGGCCTGCATCGCGGTAAGCGCCTGCGTGGCCCTCGGCGGCAGCACCTTCGCGCCCTTCTTCGCCAGCTCCTTCCTGCTGGGCGTGGGCTGGAACCTGATGATCATCGCCGGCACCACGCTGCTGGGCGAGTCGCATGCGCCCCAGGAACGGGGCCAGGCCCAGGCCCTGATGGAACTCACCAACAGCGGCACCGCCGCGCTGATGTCCTTCGCTTCAGGCGCGCTGCTCCACGGCCTGGGCTGGCCGGCCATCAACCTCGCGATGCTGCCGCTGCTGGCTGTGGCGGCGAGCCTGCTGTGGACCGCCCGCGGGCAGCCGAAGGCCGTGGCCTGAGCCGCCGGCTCAGGCGTCGCCCGCGCGCTCCCGCACGAAGGCGACGAAGCGCGCCAGGGCCGGGTTGTCGAGCGCCGCGGGCCAGACCAGGCTTGTCTCGCAGGCCGGGAACGGCCCTGGCCGGCGTTGGCGCCCCGCCGGCGCGAACTCGGCGGCCGCGCGGTACACCACGCCCTCGCGCCGGAACTGCCGCACGCTCTGCGGCACCCACGCCACGCCCAGCTCGCCCCAGACCAGGTTGACGATGGTCTGCATCTGGATCGCCTCCTGCGCCACCACCGGCGTGCGGCCGACCGCGTGGTAGAGCCCGTAGATCGCGTCGTGCAGCGAGGGCACGATGCGGCGCGGGAAGATCACCAGCGGCTCGGCCAGCACCTCGGCCAGCGTGGGGGCCGCGACCTGCGCCAGCGCATGCCGGGCCGGCAGCGCCAGCACCAGCGGCTCGCGCGCCACCACCAGCCGCTCGAGCCCGGGCGGCGCGAAGCCGGGCGAATGCAGCATCAGGCCGGCATCGAGTTCGCCGCGCGCGAAGGCCTCGAGCTGCACGTCGCCGGTGGCCTCGACCAGCTCCAGCGCCACCTCGGGGCACAGCGCGCGGAACTCGCGCACCCACACCGGCAGCCGCTCGAAGCCGATGGTCGAGACGAAGGCCAGCCGCACCCGCCCCACCTCGCCCGCGGCCGCGGCGCGCGCACGGGCCGGCAGTGCCTGCGCGCGCTCGAGCATGTCGCGCACGTCGGGCAGCAGCGCCTCGCCCGCGGGCGTGAGCGCCACGCGCCGCCGGGTGCGGTCGAACAGCACGATGCCCAGCGTCTTCTCGAGCTGGGCGATGGCCTGCGTGACGGGCGGCTGGGTCATGTGCAGGCGCTGGGCCGCACGGCCGAAATGCAGTTCCTCGGCCACGGCGACGAACTGGCGCCAGGCACGCAGGTCGATCAAGGCTTCATTCATATGCCGAGCATATCAATCAAGCTCCAAAAATGGATTGGAACCAATCAGTCAAAGCGCGGATACTTGGCCCCGAGCCCTCCCCCCACAAGACAACCCACGAGAAGAGACCCATGGCCGACAAACCGCTCCAGATCAACCGCCGCAGCGCCAACATCGTCGAAGGCAAGTCGCGCGCGCCCAACCGCTCGATGTTCTACGCGATGGGCTACGAGGAAGCCGACTTCAAGAAGCCGATGGTCGGCGTGGCCAACGGCCACAGCACCATCACGCCCTGCAACTCGGGCCTGCAGAAGCTGGCCGACGCGGCCATCGAAGGCATCGAGGAAGCCGGCGGCAACGCCCAGGTCTTCGGCACCCCCACCATCTCCGACGGCATGGCCATGGGCACCGAGGGCATGAAGTTCTCGCTGGTGAGCCGCGAAGTGATCTCCGATTGCATCGAGACCTGCGTCGGCGGCCAGTGGATGGACGGCGTGCTGGTGGTCGGCGGCTGCGACAAGAACATGCCCGGCGGCATGATGGGCATGTTGCGCGCGAACGTGCCGGCCATCTATGTCTACGGCGGCACCATCCTGCCCGGCAAGTACAAGGGCCAGGACCTGAACATCGTGAGCGTGTTCGAGGCCGTGGGCCAGAACGCCGCCGGCAACCTGAGCGACGAGGACCTGCTGCAGATCGAGAAGCGCGCCATCCCCGGCACCGGCTCCTGCGGCGGCATGTACACCGCCAACACCATGTCCAGCGCCTTCGAGGCCCTGGGCATGTCGCTGCCCTACTCCTCGACCATGGCGAACCCGCACGACGAGAAGCAGAACTCGGCCAAGGAATCGGCCAAGGTGCTGATCGAGGCCATCAAGAAGGACCTGAAGCCGCGCGACATCGTGACCAAGAAGGCGATCGAGAACGCGGTGGCCGTGATCATGGCCACCGGCGGCTCGACCAATGCGGTGCTGCACTTCCTGGCGATCGCCCACACGGCCGGCGTCGACTGGACCATCGACGACTTCGAGCGCATGCGCAAGAAGGTGCCGGTGATCTGCGACCTCAAGCCCTCGGGCAAGTACCTGGCGGTCGACCTGCACCAGGCCGGCGGCATCCCGCAGGTCATGAAGGTGCTGCTCAAGGCCGGCCTGCTGCACGGCGACTGCATCACCATCAGCGGCCAGACCATCGAGGAGGTCCTCAAGGACGTGCCCGACGTGCCGCGCGCCGACCAGGACGTGATCCGCCCGATCGAGAAGCCCATGTACGACGAAGGCCACCTGGCGATCCTGAAGGGCAACCTGTCGCCCGAAGGCGCGGTCGCCAAGATCACCGGCCTCAAGAACCCGGTCATCACCGGCCCGGCGCGCGTGTTCGACGACGAGCAGTCGGCGCTGGCCGCCATCCTGGCCGGCAAGATCGTGGCCGGCGACGTGATGGTGCTGCGCTACCTCGGCCCCAAGGGCGGTCCGGGCATGCCGGAAATGCTGGCCCCCACGGGCGCGCTGATCGGCGCCGGCCTGGGCGAGAGCGTGGGCCTGATCACCGACGGCCGCTTCTCGGGCGGCACCTGGGGCATGGTGGTGGGCCACGTGGCGCCCGAAGCAGCGGCCGGTGGCACCATCGCCTTCGTCAATGAAGGCGATTCGATCACCATCGACGCGCACAAGCTGGTGCTCGAACTCAACGTGCCCGAAGCCGAGATCGCCAAGCGCCGCGAAGGCTGGAAGGCCCCGGCACCGCGCTACACGCGCGGCGTGCAGGCTAAGTTCGCGTTCAACGCCTCGAGCGCAAGCTCGGGCGCGGTGCTGGACAAGTACTGATCGGCCCCTGCTGGCAGCCTGGCTGCCAGCCCCGCCCCGCTCAGGGCGGCGGCGTGGGCAGCGCGGGCGAGCGTGGCTTGGCGCGCTCGGCGTTGCTGCGTTCGCGGGCCTCGCGGTGCTCCTTCGCCTTCTCGAGCTTGCGCTCGTAGCGCGCGCGGGCTTCGGGCGCCGCTGCCTGTGTGCGTGCGGCCTTGGCCTGCTCTTCCGCCTGCGCGCGCTGCTTGGCTTCGAACCGCTGGCGATTGACCGCGGCCTCTGCGGCCGCGTCCTCGCGGGTCTTGGCGTGGTCGGCGGCGCGCTGCTCGCGCCCCTGCTGCGCCGCCTGCGCGCGTTCGCGCTGAGCCGGATCGTCCTGCGGACGCGGCGCCGCCTCTTCGAGGCGCTTGAGCTGGGCCGCGGCGCGGCGCTTGCGATCGATGTCGCTGAGCGCCGCCTCCTGGCGCTTGATGTCGTCTTCCTGCGTGCGGCGCTTGCGACGGCTGTCGATCAGGCAATCCTCGACTGCGAACTTCTGATAGCAGGCCGCCTGCTCCTTCTGCGTGCGCGCCTCGATCGCCGCGCGCTCCGCCGTCAGGCGGGCCCGCTCGGCGGCCAGGTCCACGTTGCCGTCGGCCGCGGCGGTCTGGGCCATGCCGGGCAGCGCGCCCAGGGCCAACAGCAGCGACAGGAACAGGGTGCGAAGCTTCATGTGAGTCGGGTGTCCACCACGCGCCTTTCGAGCGCGAGGAATTCGGCGGAGTGCATCTCGGTCAGCCGGGAAACGGTGCGCGGAAACTCGTGGGCCAGCGGGCCCTCGGTGTACAACGCCTCCGGCTCCACGGCCGCCGACAGGATGAACTTGACCCGCCGATCGTAGAACACGTCGACCAGCCAGGTGAAACGGCGTGCTTCAGAGGCCCGCGCCACCGTCATCTGGGGCACGTCGGACAGCAGCACCGTGTGGAACTGGGTCGCGATCTCGAGGTAGTCGTTCTGCGAGCGCGGGCCGCCGCACAAGGTCCTGAAATCGAACCAGACCACGCCCCCCGCCTTGCGCCGCGCACGGATCTCGCGCGCCTCGATGTGCAGCACCGGGTCTTCGTCCGCGGACTCCGCCAGCCGATCGAAGGCCTGCGTCATCTCCGCGTCGGCCTCGGGGCCGTTGGGCGTCAGGTAGAGCCGCAGCTGCTCCAGCGTGCGGTGCCGGTAGTCGGTGCCGTTGTCCACGCTGATGACTTCCAGCTTCTCGTTGAGCAGCGCGATCGCGGGCAGGATGCGGTCGCGGTGCAGGCCGTCCGGGTACAGGTCGTCGGGCTTGAAGTTGGAGGTGGTGACGAAGCCCACGCCGTTCTCGAACAACGCGGCCAGCAGCCGGTGCAGGATCATGGCGTCGGTGATGTCCGCCACATGGAACTCGTCGAAGCAGATCAGCTTGAAGCGCTTGGACATGCGCCGGCCGAGTTCGTCCAGCGGATTGACCGTGCCCTGCAGGTCGGCCAGCTCGCGGTGCACCTCGCGCATGAACTCGTGGAAGTGCAGCCGCGTCTTGCGCTTGATCGGCACCGCGTTGAAGAAGCAATCCATGAGGAAGCTCTTGCCGCGGCCCACGCCACCGTACATGTAGACGCCGCGCGGCACCTCCGGCCGGTTGATCAGCTTCTTCAGCGCGTTGGAGCGCTGCGCCTTGTAATCGGCCCACTCGCTGGCGCAGCGCTCCAGCGCGTCCACCGCGCGCAGTTGCGCGGGGTCGCTCTGGAAGCCGCGAGCAACAAGCTCGGCCTCGTAGGCTTTCTTGACGCTCAAAAGTTCAGCGTGCGCTTGTCGACCGCCAATGCCGCTTCCTTGGTCGCTTCGGACAGCGACGGGTGGGCGTGGCAGATGCGGGCGATGTCCTCGGCGCTGGCCTTGAACTCCATCGCCACCACGGCTTCGGAGATCAGCTCGCTGACCTGCGGGCCGACCATGTGCACGCCCAGGATCTCGTCGGTGGCGGCATCGGCGAGGAACTTGACCATGCCGGTGGTGTCGCCCAGCGCGCGCGCGCGGCCGTTGGCCAGGAAGGGGAAGGTGCCGGCCTTGTAGGCGCGGCCCGAAGCCTTGAGCTGCTGCTCGGTCTGGCCCACCCAGGCGATCTCGGGCGAGGTGTAGATGACCCAGGGGATGGTGTTGAAGTTGACGTGACCGTGCTGGCCCGCGATGCGCTCGGCCACCGCCACGCCCTCTTCTTCCGCCTTGTGCGCCAGCATCGGGCCGCGCACCACGTCGCCGATCGCCCAGACGTTGGGCAGGTTGGTCTTGCACTCGTCGTCGACGTTGATCGCACCGCGCTCGTCCAGCGCCAGGCCCACGGCTTCGGCGTTCAGGCCGATGGTGTTGGGCACGCGGCCGATCGAGACGATCAGCTTGTCGACGTCGAGCGACACCGCTTCGCCCTTGGCATTGGTGTAGGCGACGTTCACACCCTTCTTGCCCGACTTGATCTCGCCGACCTTGACGCCGAGTTCGATTTTCAGGCCCTGCTTGTCGAAGGCCTTCTTGGCTTCCTTGGCAATCTGCTCGTCGACCGCGCCCAGGAAGGTCGGCAGGCCTTCGAGCACCGTGACGTCCGAGCCGAGGCGGCGCCAGACCGAGCCCATTTCCAGGCCGATCACGCCCGAGCCGATCAGCGCGAGCTTCTTCGGCACGTCGCCGACGCGCAGCGCGCCGTCGTTCGACAGGATGTTCTCCTCATCGAAGGGCGTGCCGGGCAGCGCGCGGGCGTTGGAGCCCGTGGCCACGACGATGTGCTTGCCGACGATGGATTCCTCGGCCGCACCCGCGACCTTGATCTCGTAGCTGCCCTCGGCCGCCTTCACGAAGGAGGCGCGGCCATGGAAGGAGGTGATCTTGTTCTTCTTGAACAGGTAGGTGATGCCGTCGTTGTTCTGCTTCACGACCTGGTCCTTGCGGGCCAGCATCTTGGCGACGTCGAGCTCCAGGCCCTTGACGTTGATGCCGTGGTCGGCAAAGTGCTTGCCGGCGTGCTCGTAGTGCTCCGACGACTGCAGCAGCGCCTTCGAGGGGATGCAGCCGACGTTGGTGCAGGTGCCGCCCAGCGCGGGGCCGCCCTTGGCGTTCTTCCATTCGTCGACGCAGGCCACGTTGAAGCCCAGTTGGGCCGCGCGGATGGCGGCGATGTAGCCGCCGGGGCCACCACCGATGACGATGACGTCGAATTGCTTGCTCATGTTTCAGTCCAGTTTCTTGAGTTCGAATGCGCCCGCATGCAGGGCGATTCCAAAGACACCCGTCTTGACGCGCAGGGTTTCCTGCTTCGGGCCTTCGGGGCCGAAGGCGACCGTGCTGTCGGGTGTGGTCTTGCAAAGGAAGAGATGGCCGCCGTCCAGGCATTCCATGCGACCGGCCGCGTGCAGGGCCGTCCAGCCCCACTCGGCGTATTCACGCGGCAGGAAGCGGCGCAGCGGCTCGCTCTTCTCGCCGCCGCCGCTGCCCTCGGCCAGGGTCCAGCGGGCCAGGCCGCCTGGTAGCGTTCCACCAGCTTGGCGGGGTCGGCATCGGGCGCTCGGGCGATCGTCAGCTGCGACGGCTCGCCGCCTGGACGCTCGCGGGCGGCCTGGGTGTTGGCCACCCATTCATGCCGGTAGAGGCCGCTCCACGCATCGCGCTCCACCGCCCCGGCCGAAGCCGAAGCGCCGATCGCGCAGAGCATGACAACGGCCAGGCGGCGCATTGCGTTCGAATCAGATGTCGAACAGCAAGCGCGAAGGATCTTCCAGCGCTTCCTTCATCGCGACCAGGCCCAGCACGGCTTCACGGCCGTCGATGATGCGGTGGTCGTAGCTCATGGCCAGGTAGTTCATCGGGCGGATCACGATCTGGCCGTTCTCCACCACCGCGCGGTCCTTGGTCGCGTGCACGCCCAGGATGGCCGACTGCGGCGGGTTGATGATGGGCGTCGACAGCATCGAGCCGAAGGTGCCGCCGTTGCTGATGGAGAAGGTGCCACCGGTCATCTCTTCGATGCCCAGCTTGCCGTCCTTGGCCTTCTGGCCGAACTCGGCGATCTTCTTCTCGATCTCGGCGAAGCTCATCTGGTCGGCGTTGCGCAGGATCGGCACCACCAGGCCGCGCGGCGAACCCACCGCGATGCCGATGTCGAAGTAGCCGTGGTAGACGATGTCGTTGCCGTCGACCGAGGCGTTGATCACCGGGTACTTCTTGAGCGCATGCACCGCGGCCTTCACGAAGAAGCTCATGAAGCCGATCTTCACGCCGTGTTCCTTGGTGAACGCATCCTGGAACTTCTTGCGCATCTCCATGACCGGGGCCATGTTGACTTCGTTGAAGGTGGTCAGGATGGCGTTGGTCGACTGCGACTGCAGCAGACGCTCGGCGATGCGCGCGCGCAGGCGGCTCATCGGCACGCGCTGTTCGGGACGCTCGCCCAGGTCCTTGGGGCTCGCGGGTGCGGCGACCTGCTGCAGCGCGGGCTTGGCGGCCGGCGCGGCGGCCGGTGCCTTGGCGGTCGTGCCCGAGGCCACGGCGCCGAGCACGTCGCCCTTGGTCACGCGGCCGTCCTTGCCCGTGCCGGCCACGTCGCCGGTCGTCAGGTTGTTGTCGGCCAGCAGCTTGGCCGCGGCGGGCATCGCGACGTCGGACTTGGCACCACCGGTGGCGGCCGCGGCGGCTTGCGCCGGTGCGGGAGCCGCGGCAGCCGGTGCGGGCGCAGCGGCGGGTGCGGGTGCAGCCGCGCCGGCCTTGCCTTCGGTGTCGATCTTGGCGATCAGCTGATCGGCCACGACGGTGGCGCCGTCGCCCTGGACGATCTCGGCCAGCACGCCGGCCGAGGGTGCGGGCACCTCCAGCACGACCTTGTCGGTCTCGATCTCGATCAGGATTTCATCGACGGCGACGGCCTCGCCCGGCTTCTTCTTCCAGGTGAGCATGGTGGCCTCGGCCACGGATTCGGACAACTGGGGGACTTTGACTTCAACGATAGACATTTTGGAGAGTGCTCCGACTTGTACTTTTTGTGGGATGGATAGGAAGGAGCGCGCTCACTTCGTGAGGACAAAACCCTTGAGCTTGCCGAACGCGCCTTCGACCAGGGCCTTCTGCTGCTCCTGGTGCAGGTGCGAGTAGCCGACCGCGGGCGACGCCGAGGCGGCACGGCCCGAGTAGCCGAGCTTCTGGCCGTCGGCCATGTTCTCGTGGATGTAGTGTTGCACGAAGAACCAGGCGCCCTGGTTCTGCGGCTCGTCCTGGCACCAGACCACGTCGACCAGGTTCGGGTACTTCTTGATCTCGGCCGCGAAGGCCTTGTGCGGGAAGGGATAGAGCTGTTCGACGCGGATGATGGCCGTGTCGTCCTGGCCGCGTTCCTCGCGCTTCTTCACCAGGTCGTAGTAGACCTTGCCCGAGCAGGCCACGAGGCGCTTGACCTTGTCGGCCTTGAGTTCCTTGTGGTCGGGGATGACCGTCTGGAACGCGCCCTTGGTGAACTCGGAGATCGGCGAGGTCGCGTCCTTGTTGCGCAGCAGCGACTTGGGCGTGAGGATGATCAGCGGCTTGCGCAGGTTGCGCACCATCTGGCGACGCAGGATGTGGAAGATCTGGCTGGCCGTGGTCGGCTGCACCACCTGCATGTTGGTGTCGGCCGACAGCTGCATGAAGCGCTCCAGGCGCGCCGAGCTGTGCTCGGGGCCCTGGCCTTCGTAGCCGTGCGGCAGCATCAGCGTCAGGCCGTTGATGCGGCCCCACTTCACTTCGCCCGAGGCGATGAACTGGTCGATCACGACCTGCGCGCCGTTGACGAAGTCGCCGAACTGGGCTTCCCAGATCACCAGCGTGTTCGGGTCGTTCGAGGCGTAGCCGTATTCGAAGGCCAGCACGGCTTCTTCGGACAGGATCGAGTCGATGACCACGAACGGGGCCTGGTTGTCGGCCACGTTCTGCAGCGGCGTGTAGGTGCCGGTGTCGAACTTCTCGCGGTTCTGGTCGTGCAGCACGGCGTGGCGGTGCGTGAACGTGCCGCGGCCCGAGTCTTCGCCCGACAGGCGCACCGGGTAGCCGCTGGCCACCAGCGAGGCGTAGGCCATGTGCTCACCCATGCCCCAGTCGACGTTGACGTCGCCGCGGCCCATGGCGGCGCGGTCGTCCAGCACCTTCTTCACCAGCGGATGCACGGTGAAGCCTTCGGGCACGAAGGTCACGCGTTCGGCCAGGCGCTTCCATTCCGAGGTCGGGATGGCGGTGTCGCCAGCGTCGGTCCACTTCTTGTTGAGGAAGGGACTCCAGTCGACCGCGTACTTGCTCTTGAAGTTGGTCAGCACCGGGTCCGAGGTGTTCTTGCCGGCATCGAAGGCGGCGCGCTGCGCCTTGACCATGTCGTCGCCCAGCGTATCACCCAGGCCTTGCGCGGCCAGCTTGTCGGCGTACAGCTTGCGCGTGCCGGGGTGGGCCGCGATCTTCTTGTACATCAGCGGCTGGGTCAGCGAAGGCGTGTCCTGCTCGTTGTGGCCCAGCTTGCGGAAGCAGATGATGTCGACCACCACGTCCTTCTGGAATTCCATGCGGAACTCGAGCGCGAGCTGGGTGGCGAGCACCACGGCTTCGGGATCGTCGCCGTTCACGTGCAGCACCGGGGCCTCGATCATCTTGACGATGTCCGAGCAGTACAGCGTCGAGCGGCTGTCGCGCGGGTCGCTGGTGGTGAAGCCGATCTGGTTGTTGATCACGATGTGCACCGTGCCGCCCGTGGAATAGCCACGGGTTTCGGCCAGCGCCAGCGTTTCCATCACGACGCCCTGGCCGGCGAAGGCCGCGTCACCGTGAACGATGATCGGCAGCACCTGCTTGCCCAGCGGATCGCCGCGGCGGTCCATGCGGGCGCGCACCGAGCCTTCGACCACCGGGTTCACGATCTCGAGGTGGGAGGGGTTGAACGCCAGGCTCAGGTGCACCGGGCCGCCGCGCGTGGTCACGTCGGAGCTGAACCCCTGGTGGTACTTGACGTCGCCACTGGGCAGGTCTTCGGGCGCGGTGTGGTCGAACTCGGCGAACAGGTCGGCGGGCATCTTGCCCAGCGAGTTGACCAGCACGTTGAGGCGGCCGCGGTGGGCCATGCCGATCACGATTTCCTGCACGCCCTTGGCGCCGGCTTCCTGGATCAGCTCGTCCATCGCCACGATGAAGCTCTCGCCGCCTTCGAGCGAGAAGCGCTTCTGGCCGACGTACTTGGTGTGCAGGAAGCGCTCGAGGCCTTCGGCGGCCGTCAGGCGCTCGAGCACGTGCTTCTTCTGCTCGCCGTTGAGCTTGGGGTTGGTCCGGGCGCTCTCGAGCTTCTGCTGCCACCAGCGCTTGTGGTTCTGGTCGGTGGTGTACATGTACTCGGCGCCGATGGTGCCGCAGTACGTTTCGTTGAGCGCGTTGAGCAGGTCGCGCAAGGACATGGTGTCCTTGCCGAAGAAGGTGTTGCTGGTGTTGAACACCGTCTCGAGGTCGGCATCACGCAGGCCGTAGAACGAGGGCTCGAGTTCGGGAATCGCGGGGCGCTCGGTGCGCTTGAGCGGATCGAGGTCGGCCCAGCGGGCGCCGACATTGCGGTAGGCGGCGATCAGCTGCTGGACGGCGGTGCGCTGGCGGCCCAGCTCGGAATCGGCGCCGCTGGCATGCACGACCTTGGTCGTGCCCTGCTTGGCGCGCTCGGCGAAGGCGTTGATGACGGGCTGGTGCGCCACGTCGCGGGCGCTGCTGCCATCGGCGGCCGGCACATGCTGCAGCGCGTCGAAGTAGGAGCGCCAGTTGTCGGGCACGCTGCCGGGGTTGGCGAGGTAGTTTTCGTACATCTCCTCGACATAGGGCGCGTTGCCGCCGAAGAGGTAGGTGTTGCCTTGATAGGCTTGGTAGACGTTGGACGTCGAGGAATCGCTCATATTCCGCTGACTTTCGCTTCCCTGAAGGAAGCATTAGCTGGTTTAAGAAACCTTCCGCTACACGGCTGAACCGATTGGCGGATGCGACTGTGGCTAGGGAAGGGCCTGAGTACCTTGGCATTGTGCCACGTCAGCCTCGTGACAGCCGTGGCCGCCGAGCAACCCTTCTAGGGGCGCAGCAGTTGACGGATGCGCTGCAACGTGGCGGGATCGTCGATGGTCGTGAGGTCGCCCGCATCGCGCCCCTCGCAAACGGCCTGGATCGCGCGCCGCAGCAGCTTGCCGCTGCGCGTCTTGGGCAGGCCGGTCACGAAGTGCACACGCGCCGGCCGGGCCAGAGCGCCAAGCTGCTCGGCCACGCGCTGCATGATCTGCCCTTCGAGGGCCAGCGCGCCCGCGCCGTCGACGCCATCCGCATTGCGCGGCACCACGAAGGCGACCGCCACCTGGCCCTTGAGCGCGTCGGCCACGCCGACCACCGCCACCTCGGCCACGTTGCCATGGCCCGAGATCGCCTCCTCGATCTCGCGCGTGCCGAGCCGGTGGCCCGCGACGTTGATCACGTCGTCGGTGCGACCGAGGATGAAGAAATAGCCGTCGGCGTCGCGGATGCCCCAGTCGAAGGTCGAATAGACCATTTTCCCGGGCACGGTCTTCCAGTAGGTGTTGACGAAGCGCGCGTCGTCGCGCCAGATGGTCTGCATGAAGCCGGGCGGCGTCGGCCCCTCGATCACGACCACGCCCTTCTCATTGGGCGTGGTCAGTTCCTCGCCGGTCGACTCGTCGAGGATCTTCACCCGCCAGCCGTACATGGGCACGCCCGGGCTGCCCAGCTTGCCGGGCTTCTTCTCGACGCCGTTGGCGATGGTGATGATCGGCCAGCCGGATTCGGTCTGCCAGTAGTTGTCGATGATCGGCACGCCCAGGCCCTCGCCGATCCAACGGCCGGTGGGCTCGTCGAGCGGCTCGCCGGCCAGGAACAGCGCGCGCAGGCTCGACAGGTCGTATTTCTTGAGCAGCGCCGGATCCTGCTTCTTGAGCACGCGCACCGCGGTCGGCGCGCTGAACATCACCGTCACCTTGTACTTCTCGACCAGCTGCCACCAGATCCCGCCGTCGGGCTGGCGGTCCAGGCCCTGGGTGGGCAGGCCTTCGTAGAGGATGGTGGCCATGCCCGCGATCAGCGGGCCGTAGACGATGTAGCTGTGGCCCACCACCCAGCCGATGTCGCTGGTGCAGAAGTAGGTCTCGCCCGCCCGGGCATCGAAGATGTGCGGCATGCTGGCCGCCAGCGCGACCGCGTAGCCGCCGGTGTCGCGCTGCACGCCCTTGGGCTTGCCGGTGGTGCCGCTGGTGTAGATGGTGTAGCTGATCTCGGTCGACTCGAGCCAGGCGCAGGGCACGAGCGCGTCGCGGTGCTGCGTTGCCAGGTCACGCATCAGGTGGTCGCGGCCGGCCACCAGATCCATGGCGGCCAGGCCGCGGTCGGCCAGCAGCACGGCCGCGGGCTTGTGCTTCGACAGCCGGATCGCCTCGTCGAGCAGCGGCTTGTACGCCAGCACCTTGCCGCCGCGCGAGCCCGCGTCGGCGCTCACGATCACGGTCGGCTCGGCGTCCTCGATGCGCGAGGCCAGCGAGCCGCTGGCGAAGCCGCCGAAGACCACGCAATGGACCGCGCCGATGCGCGCGCAGGCCAGCATCGCGAAGGTGGCCTCGGCGATCATGGGCATGTAGATCAGCACGCGGTCGCCGCGCTTGACACCCAGCGCCAGCAGGCTGGCCGCGGTGCGCTGCACCTCGGCGTGCAGCTCGCGGAAGCTGTAGCTGCGCTCCAGGCCGGTCTCGGTCGAGACGCAGATCAGCGCGGGCTGGTCGCCGCGCGCGTCGAGGTGGCGGTCGATCGCGTTGTGGCACAGGTTGGTGGTGCCGCCCACGAACCAGCGCGCGAAGGGCGGACGGCTCGCATCGAGGATCTGTTCCGGCGGGGTCTGCCAGTCGATCAGCCGCGCCTGCTCGGCCCAGAAGGCCTCGCTGTCGTCGACGGACCGGCGATAGAAGTCGCTGTACGAACGCATGTCGGTATGTCTCCTGAGACGCCCCGCTTATGGTGCGGGGCTGAATTCATCATGGTTCGGCGGGCTTTCGGCAGCCTGACACCCGCCCGCCCTGCCCCCCGCTCAGCGGATCAGCGCCTGATAGTCGCGGAAGGCCGGATGCTCGGCCGTGCGCAGCCATTCGAAGCCCACCATCTCGGTGGTCACGAGCTCGGCGCCGGCGCCGGCCAGCCGGTCGAAGGCCGCGTCGCGGTTGCGCTCGGTGCGCGAACTGCAGGCATCGGTCACGACCCAGACCTCGAACTCGTCCTCGAGCAGGTCGAGCGCGGTCTGCAAGAGGCACACGTGCGCCTCGCAGCCGGCGATCACGATGGTGTTGCGCTCTTCCTGGGCGCCGCCCGCGGGCTTCTGCAGGTGCTTGGGCAGGCTGCGCGCGTTGCCTTGCGGCGGCTTGGCCGGCGGCCGCAGCCATTCGCCCAGGCCCTCCTCCACGCCGCTGAAGTGCATCTTGGCCAGCGTGCGCTGGCACAGCGCGCGGATCTCGGGCAGGTTCTCGCCCAGCTTGGACGGGTTCTGCTCGGTGCCGAACACCGGCACCTCGAGCAACTGCGCGATCTTGCCCAGGCGCACCGCATTGGCGGCCGTGGCATCGGCCTCGAAGATCGCGGGCATCAGGCGCGCCTGGTAGTCGACCAGCACGAGTTGGGAAAGGGAGACGTCGAGCAGCATGGGGAATCCTTCGGAAAAACAGGACGGGCGACTTCGGCCCGTGCAGCGCAGAATTAGACCGTATCGCGGGGGGTGTCGACAGACCCCCCCGCTCCATCCTCCATGAAGCGCTTCCGCCCGCTCGCCACGATCCTCGCCCTCGGCCTGCTGGCCGGTTGCGCCAGCCTGCGCTCGGCCGATGCGCCGCTCTACACCCTGAGCGACCCCAGCAGCTGCGCGCTGCGCCCCGACACGCTGCTCGTGCTGCTGCCCGGCGTGTACTCGCACCCCGACGAGTTCCAGCGCGAGGGCTTCGTGCGCGCGGTGCAGGACCAGCGGCTCGCGGTCGACGTGCTGCGCGTCGATGCGCACCTGGGCTATTACGAGAAAGGCACCTTCGTCGAACGCCTGCGGCAGGACGTGATCGCGCCGGCGAGGGCCCGCGGCTACCGCGCGATCTGGCTCGTCGGCATCTCGCTGGGGGGCTTCGGCGGACTGGTCTATGCCCAGGAGCGGCCCGGCGAGATCGCCGGCCTGGTGGCGCTCGCGCCCTACCTGGGCGAGCCGGCGGTGGCCGAGGAGGTGGCGAAGGCCGGCGGCCTGCGCCAATGGCAGCCGGCGCCGGTGCCACCGGGCAACGACCGCCTGCGGCGCGAAACGGCCTTGTGGACGGCGCTCCAGGGCTACGCATCGCCCGCGACGAATGCGATGCCGCCGCTGTGGCTGGGTTATGGCCGGGCCGACCGCTTCGCGGCCCCCGACGGCCTGCTGGCCGCGGTGCTGCCGGCCGACCATGTGCGCACCACCGAGGGTGGCCACGACTGGGCGCCGTGGCGCCGGCTCTGGACCGCGCTGCTGCCGGCCCTGCCGCTGCCGCGCTGCGCCCCCTGAGCCCGCGGCTCAGCGCGGCCGCAGGCGCAGCAGCTTGCCGTCGGCCTCGTCGGTCAGCACATAGAGCCAGCCATCGGGGCCCTGGCGCACGTCGCGGATGCGCGCCCGGCCCTCCTCCAGCAGCTTGTGCTCGGCCACCACCTTGCCGTCCTTGAGCTCGATGCGGTCGAGGTAGCCGAACTTGAGCGAGCCGACGAACAGGTTGCCCTTCCACGCCGCGCCGTAACGGTCGCTGGTGAGGAAGGCCATGCCCGAGGGCGCGATCGAGGGCACCCAGTAGTGCAGCGGCTGCTCCATGCCTTCCTTGGCCGTCAGGCCGTCGCCGATCTTGCCGCCACCGTAGTTCTCGCCGTAGGTGATCACGGGCCAGCCGTGGTTCCGGCCGGCCTGCGGCACGTTGATCTCGTCGCCGCCCTGCGGGCCGTGCTCGTGCATCCAGAAGCGGCCGTCGGGCGCCAGCGTGGCGCCCTGGCCGTTGCGGTGGCCGTAGCTCCAGATCTCGGGCAGCGCGCCCGCGCGGCTCACGAAGGGGTTGTCGCGCGGCACCATGCCGTCCTTCTGGATCCGGACCACCTTGCCCAGGTGGTTGTCCAGTTTCTGCGCGTCCTCCTTGCGGCTGAAGCGGTCGCCCAGCGTGACGAACAGCGTGCCGTCGCGGGCCTCGACGATGCGGCAGCCGAAATGCGCGCTGCTCGCCACCTTGGGCCGCTGGCTGAAGATCACCTTCGTGCCCTCGAGCCGGGCGCCGTCGGCCGACAGCTGCGCGCGCGCCACCGCCGTGCTGTTGGCCGAGCCGCCGACTTCGGGCTCGGAGAAGCAGAAATAGACCGTTCGGTTGCCGGCGAAGCCGCTGTCGGTCACCACGTCGAGCAGGCCGCCCTGCCCGCCGGCCGCGATGGCGGGCATCCCGGCCAGCGGCGCGCCGACCTGGCCGTCCGCGCCGACCACGCGCATCCGCCCGGCCTTTTCGGTGACCAGGAAGCGCCCCTCGGGCAGGAAGGCCACGGCCCAGGGGTTCTGCAGCCCGGCGGCCACACGCTCGGCCCGGACCTCGGACTGGGCCTGGGCCCCGGTGGCGCCCAGCGCCAGCAGGCAGAACAGCAGGCCCAGGGCCGGGATTTTTTGCTTCGGATGCATCAGGGACTCCTTGGGGCGCTGCACGAAAATACGAAAACCTTCGAGGTACTGCCGACCGCACAAGGGCCGCCGGAGCGTCCATCGTTACATCTTTGTCGGTCAAAAAAGCCGAAAACCCCAATCGCCACAGCCATTTGCATGCAGAATCGCGACTTCGTCTGAATTTGACGGCGCATGCTGTCATCCCCATCCTACGAGCCCATGCGAATTCCACTCCTACTCGCCTCCCTCCTGTTGGCCAGTGCGGCCCACGCCGCCCCACCGCAGGACCGCTCGGACGACATGGAGCGCATGCTGACGGACAGGGGCCTGATGGGCCACATCCAGCACGTCAGCCAGACGGTCGTCGACCGCACCTCCGACCTGGTGGTCACGGCCGTAGGCTTCCTGGGCGTGCCCTACCGCCGCGGCGGCAACTCGGCCGAGACCGGCTTCGACTGCAGCGGCTTCGTGCGCGCGATGTACAACCAGACCGTCGGCCACCTGCTGCCGCGCCGCGCCGAGGAACAGGCCGCCGCCACCGAGAAGATCGACCGCAGCGAACTCAAGCCCGGCGACCTGGTGTTCTTCAACACCATGCGCCGCGCCTTCAGCCATGTGGGCATCTATGTCGGCGAAGGCAAGTTCATCCATTCGCCGCGCAGCGGCGCCCAGGTCCGGGTCGAGGACATGAACGGCAGCTACTGGCAACGCCGCTTCGACGGCGCCCGCCGGGTCCAGGAAGCGCAGACCGAAACCACGGCGGCCATTTCCGGCAAGTAAGGCCGGCGACCCCTCCGCTCTCCCATGAAGGAACCCGCCGCTGGCGGGTTTTTTCATTTCACCATGACTCCAGCACCGAACTTCGCTGGACTACGCCGAAGCCCGATACAGCAGGTTTATCAATAACTTAGGCGAGTTCAACATATGCCGGTGCTTTCCGAAACCTGACCCGGCTTCCCCTCTGCTGGCCCCTATGAGGCTCCTGGGAAACGGGTCTTTCCGAGGAGTCATCATGGCGAAAACCAAGCTCACCAAGACCGCTGTTGAGGCGGCGCAACCCCAGGCTCAGGCCGTCGAACTCCGGGACACGCTGGTGCCCGGCTTCCTGTGCAAGATTACACCAGCCGGCCGCAAGGTGTTCATGCTCCAGTACCGCACGAACGCCGGTGAGCGGCGCAAGCCCGCCCTGGGCCTGTTCGGGGAACTGACCGTCGAGCAAGCCCGCTCGCTGGCGCAGGAGTGGCTGGCGCAGGTGCGCCGGGGCAGCGACCCGGCCGCCGACAAGGCAGCGGCGCGCAAGGCCCCCACGGTCAAGGAGTTGTGCGAGAAGTTCATGGAGGATCACTCCAAGCAGCGCAACAAGCCCAGCACGCAGGACGGCTACCAAGGCGTCATCGACCGCAACATCATCCCGATGCTGGGTCGCATGAAGGTGCAGGACGTGAAGCGCCCAGATGTGGCCGGAACGATGAAGAAGATGGCGCACAAGCCGGCCGAGGCGAACCGCACATTCAGCGTGATGCGCAAGATGTTCAACTTGGCCGAGGTGTGGGGCTACCGGCCTGACGGCACCAATCCGTGCCGCCATGTCCCGACCTACCCCGATGGCAAGGCCACGCACCTCATCAGCGATGAGGAAATGGGCAAGCTGTTCCGGCATCTCGATTTTCTGGAAACCGACGGGCTGGGCCTAGACCATGCGGTTCTTCCGCTGGCGATCCGGCTGCAATTCGAGTTTGCGGCCCGCCGCTCGGAGATCGTCACGCTGCAGTGGGATTGGGTGGACTTGGAGAACAGGCGTGTGGTCTGGCCCGACAGCAAGACTGGCGGCATGTCCAAGCCCTTGAGCGATGAAGCCTGCCGGCTGCTGTCCACCGCACCGCGCCAGGATGGCTGCCCGCATGTGTTCCCGTCCCCCAACCATCCGGGACAGCATATGACCACGGGCGAGTATTACGGTGGCTGGACGCGCATCCTCAAGCGCGCTGGCGTGACCCATGTGGGTACGCACGGCGTTCGGCACCGCTCGGCCACCGACATTGCTAACTCGGGCATCCCGGTCAAGGTGGGAATGGCGCTGACGGCGCACAAGACCGTGGCCATGTTCATGCGCTACGTCCACACCGAGGATGCGCCGGTGCGCGCAGCGGCCGAGCTGGTGGCAAACCGGCGCCAGGCCATCGCAGGAACTCGACGCAGCGCGCCGGCCGAGGCAGCGACCGCCTGAACAGCTAGCCCGAATTGTTGTACCGCTGAAACGACAATTCGGGCTCTTGCGATCTATACCTGAACGGATATAATCATGGAGCAGAAACGAAAGCTGCTGTACTGGGAAGGCTCCTCGAAAAAGGACTTCAAGGACTTTCCCATCGACGTGCAGAAGGACATGGGCGTGGCGCTGTTCATCGTCCAGTTGGGCAGTACGCCGGATTCGGCCAAGCCTTGGAAGGGGCTGGGCTCTGGCGTGTACGAACTTGTGGAAGACCACCGGGGCGATACCTTCCGGGCGGTTTACACCGTGAAGGTGGGCGATGCGGTGCATGTGCTGCATGCGTTCCAGAAGAAGTCCAAGTCCGGCATCGCCACGCCGCAGCCGGACGTGGAGTTGATCGAGAAGCGGCTGAAAGCAGTGCTCGCCCGTCACGGGGCGAGCGGGAGAAAGTGATGATTCGCAATGAGCATCCCCAAGGCACCGACAACGTGCTGATGGATCTAGGCTTTGACGATGCCGAGGAACTGACGGCCAAGGCCGCGCTTGCGCTCAAGCTCAATACCTTGATCGACCAGCGCGGTCTGAGCCAGACCGAGGCGGCGGCGATCACGGGCATGACCCAGCCCAAGGTGTCGCAGGTGCGCCGCTACAAGCTCCAGAACATCTCGCTGGAGCGGCTGATGCAGGCGCTGGTGTCGCTGGATCAGCAGGTCAAGATCGTGGTGCAGCCTGCACGGCGGGCGCATGCGCCGGGGATTCTGGTGGCGGGCTGAGATTCATTTTTTGAGTTGGCCAACTTCCCCAACATTGAGTGGAGCCTGTGCGGCGATGCAGTCAAGCCGGGCCAATGGAGCGCAGATGAGAAGAAGCAGGCCCCATGGTGAAGCAATGGCCGAGCTGTACCGCAGCGATCCGGCTCTGGCGCTGGAGGTCATCCAAGGCATCGAAGCGGACAGCGATCACGCCGAACTGCCAAGCGTGCTGCAGCAGGTAGCGCAAGCTCTCGGTGGAATGGAGAGCAGCCCGATCATTGAATCCCTGCGGGGTGAACTGGTTGCGCTGTGCGCGGGAGGCGCTGTCAGCCGGGAGGTGGTGCAGGCATTTGATGCCCTGCTGGCGCAGGATGGAGTTGGAGATTGTCGTATCGCTGATACGACAATTGCTCACGCCCCTTGAGTCCATTCGCCAGACACTGTCTGGCGAATTTCCTTCCAGGTCTTCGGGGCTGGCAACCACATCCCCGGCGTTGGCAATTTCCCAGACAGTGTCTCGGAAATTCGATCTGTTCCTGCCAAGCGGAGTCAGAAAACAGTGATGACTGAATGAGCCTCAGGGCGTGCCGGCACGCAGTGCCGCCAGACGCTAATTGCCTTGAAGCCCATCCGCCTGGTCATGTTTTGACCAAACCCCGTCTCAGCGGTGAGCATGGTCAATGTAATATAGCCCCCTAGGCTATATTGACTGACCTCGCCATGTCCCACACTTCCCGAGAAAAAGCCAAGCTGATCGCGCGCGTGCGCCGCATCAAGGGTCAGCTTGAAGGCATCGAGCGCGCCCTGGAAGCAGATGCAGCCTGTGTCGAGGTGCTGCGCCAGATCGCGTCCGTGCGTGGCGCGGTCAACGGCCTGACTGCGGAGGTGATGGAAGACCATCTGCGCGAGCACGTCATCGCGCCATCGACCGACAAGGAACGCCACCAGGGCGGCGAGGAAATGATCGAAGTCATTCGGGCCTACATGAAATGACCTTGTTGCCCGCGCCTCTCATTGCAGAAATTCAGCCATGAATCTCCACGCCCCCACCACGCCCGCACACGACCATTTCTTCCTCGGCGCTAACCACCAGCGCAACGAGAGCAAGGTATGGCTGGTGATTGCGCTCACGGCCAGCATGATGCTGGTAGAAATCGTTGCGGGCACCGTCTATGGCTCGATGGCGTTGGTGGCGGACGGCTGGCACATGTCCACCCATGCGGGTGCGATGCTGATCACCGCGCTGGCCTACCGTTTCGCGCGCCGGCATGCCGGCAATCCGCGTTTCACCTTCGGCACGGGCAAGCTCGGAGACTTGGCGGGATTTGCCAGCGCGGTGGTGCTGGCCCTGATCGCCTTGCTGATTGGCTGGGAAAGCCTGGTGCGCCTGACCCAGCCAATCCAGATCGACTTCAACCAGGCGATCGCCGTGGCCGTCGTGGGGCTGCTCATCAACCTGGTCTGCGCCTGGCTGCTGAAGGATGACCACGCGCACCATGCCCATCACGGTCATGCGCATGGGCATGGGCATGGGCATGGGCATCACCACGATCACGACGACGATCACCATGCGCCGGGCAAGGGACGGGACAACAACCTGCGTGCGGCCTATGTGCATGTGCTGGCCGATGCCCTGACCTCCATCCTGGCCATCGTCGCGCTGCTGCTGGGCCGCAGCTATGGCTGGCTCTGGGCCGATCCGCTCATGGGCGTGATTGGCGCGCTGGTGATTGCCCGCTGGTCATGGGGGCTGATCCAGGACTCCGGCAGCGTGCTGCTGGACGCCGCCGCCGAGGGGCAGGAAGTGCGGCAGGAGATTCGGGAGGCGATGGAGCCCACCGGAAGCCATGTCACCGATCTGCATGTCTGGCAGGTGGGGCCGGGACATTTCGCGGCCATCGTTTCGTTGATGGCCAGGGAACCGAAGGAGCCCGTGCACTACAAGGCGCTGCTGGCGCATATCCACGAGCTGTCGCATGTCACGGTCGAGGTGCAGCGGGCCACCACATGACGATGCACCTCCCCCTCAATCATTCTGGCATTCATTGGCAAACTAGAATCGCATGATGCGCCGCAAGTTCGCCCTTGCCCTGATGTTACTCTCCATGCTGTGGCAGTCCCTTGCCATAGGAGGGCAAGCTGCGGCATTCGCGGATGTTCACGAAGTGGCGCATATGGCGATGCACTCGCTGAGCGAGGCGCACCACCACCATGACGATGGCTCGGTCGTCCAGGACGACTCCGACGAGTCCCGGCAGCATGTCGTTGCCGATGGCGGCGTGAGCAGCCCCTTCCTATGGGCTGTCACATCCTTCTCGCTCATTCCCACCGGTTCCGCGCGTCCGCCCATGATGGACGAATGGCCACTGCCGCCGCCTGTGCTCGACGGCCCGCGAAGACCCCCCCGGCTGTCCTGACCTTCTGAAAACTCCTCCCCCCGCTGCGCTCCCCGCGCGGCCGGGCTGTTTTCAAGCCGGCGATTCCCTCATCTCTTTGCCCGCCCGCGCATGTCCATGTGGGCAGGCATCGCGTGCCTGTGGATCGCCATCGAATGAGTCAGGACTTTCGTGAAACCCGTTCCTTGGTTCGTGGCCTGCGCCATCGCAGGCTGTGCGGCTGTGGGGGGCGCCTTGCCCGCCGCCGCGCAAACCCCTTCGCCAACTCTCCCAGCCCCTCCGGCTGACAACCTCCGAGTCACCCTGGCCGAAGCCGTGGAGGCCGCATGGCAGCGCGCCGTGCAGGCACGCGAAGTTCAGGCCCAGGGCCGGCGCGCCCAGGCCGAGCAGACCGCCGCCTCCAGCCTCTGGGCCGCGCCACCGGCGCTCGAACTCAACCACCGCAATGACCGCTGGCAAACCAACGTCGGGCGGCGCGAGAACGAGATCGGCGTCGCATTGCCGCTGTGGTTGCCTGGTCAGCGCGACGCACGTTCCGCTGCGGCTGGCGCCGAACTCCAGCTTGCCGATGCGCAAACCCAGGCCGCGCGCCTGCGGGTGGCGGGCCTGGTGCGCGAGGCGGCCTGGCGCTGGTCGGCGGCCCAGGCCGAAGCCGATGCGGCCGAAGCCCAGGTGCAATACCTGCAGCGCCTGTCCGACGACGTGCAGCGCCGTGTCCGCGCCGGCGACCTGGCGCGCGCCGATGCCCTGGCGGCGCGGGCCGAGCTGCTGGATGCCCAATCCCTGGCGGGCGAGGTGCGCCAGAAGCGCCAGGGTGCGCAGGCGCAGTGGCGCAATCTGACCGGCCTGGAGGCCATGCCGGAGATGGCACCTCCATCCACGCCATCGGCGGGACTCGACGTTGCGACCAGTGACGTGCACCCCGAACTGCGACTGGCCGCGCAGGCCGTGGAACGGGCGCGCAAGCGGGTGGGCGTGGTCAACACATCCCGGCGTGATCCGCCCGAGCTGCTGCTGCGCTACCGTGAAGAATCGCCGGGCACCGGCCAGACGACTCAGCGCAGCATCGGCATTGGCGTGCGCATCCCCTTTGGCACCGATGGCCGCAATGCGCCGCTGCAAGCCGCTGCCCTGGGCGAACTGGATGTCGCTGAAACCACCGAACTGCGACTGCGCGAGCGCCAGGAAGCCGACCTCGGCCTGGCCCGCTCGGCCATGCGCAACGCTGCCCGCCAACTCGAAGACGCCCGCGACCGCGCCGCGCTGCTGCGCGAGCGCACCCAGCTCATCGACAAATCGTTCCAGGCTGGAGAAACACCGCTGCCCGAGCTGCTGCGCGCAGCCAATGCCGCCGCACAGGCGGATGCCGCCCTGGCCCGCCAACAAGCGGCGCTGGGCCTGAGCCAGGCCCAACTGCAACAAACCCTCGGACTCCTTCCATGAATTCCCTATCCCTTTCCCGACGTGGCTCGTGGTCCGATGGCTGGCAGCAATGGCTGTCCGGCGCCGCGGTGGCCTTCCTGCTGATTCTTTCCAGCGCGGGTACCTGGGCTGCGCCCGGCGCCCATGGCCCCAATGGCGAACACCTGGACACTCCCACGGCGGCGGCAGGCAGCGCCAGCACCGCGCCGCGCATGGAGGCCCGCTCCGAGAGTTTCGAGCTGGTCGCCCACCTCCGGGGCGATGAGCTGTCGATGCTCATCAACCGCTTCGAGACCAACGAGCCGGTGCTCAAAGCCCAGGTCGAGGTTGAATCCGGCACGGCGAAGGCGACCGCCAAGTTCCACGAGGACATGGGCGACTACGCCGTCGATGACCCGGCTTTCCTCAAGGCGCTGAAGGCCCCGGGGTCGCATCCGCTGGTGGTCACGATCCTGGCCGGCGAGGAGTCGGACCTGCTGGAAGGGACGCTGCAAACAGGCCCGGCAACCACGGCCAGTGGCGATGACCACGGACATGCACACGATGGCGCTGGACACAGCGACGGGCACGGCATCTCCAACGTGGTTTGGGTCGTGCTCGTGATGCTGTTGTTGGCAGCGGCCAGCGCCTGGAGGACCCGCCGTTCCCGCAAAGCCCAAGGAGGCGCCCAATGAACACCCGTCTGATTTCTGTGTCGATTCTTGTGACGGCCATCCACATGCTGGCGGCTGGGAATGCCTGGTCGGCCCCTGGCGCGCATGGCCCCAACGGCGAACACCTCGATGCGCCGCAGGCTGTGAATGTCAACGGGCTGATGCGCCTGCCCGACGGCAGCGTCAACGTGCCGATGCTCGCGCAGCGGCGCATGGGCATCCGTACGCAGATCGTGGCCGCTTCGCAGGCACAGGCCACGGTGGAGCTGGCGGGCCGCGTGGTGATGGACCCGAATGCCGGTGGTCGCGTGCAGGCGGTGCATGGCGGCCGCGTCGAGGCCGGCCCACATGGCCTGCCCGTCGCCGGACAGGCAGTGCGAAAAGGCGAGGTGCTGGCCTATGTTCGCCACCATGCCGAACCCTATGCCCAGGCCAACCAGGAAGCGCAACTGGCCGAACTGCGCAGCAGCCGCCAGCTTGCCGCCCAGCGCGTTGAACGCCTGCAGTCGCTGGAAGGCACGGTGCCGCGCAAGGACATCGAGGCCGCGAAAGCCGAGTTGCAAAGCCTGTCCGCACGAGAAAAAAGCATTGGCGCCAGCCTGGGCGCACGCGAAGCACTGGTGGCCCCGGTCTCGGGCGTGATCGCCCGTGCGCAGGCGGTGGCCGGCCAGGTGGCCGATGACCGCGAACTGTTGTTCGAGATTGTCGATCCCTCCCGGCTGATGGTCGAGGCCTCGACCGCGGACGCGGCGCTGCCGGCCCGCATGGCCGGCGCTTCGCTGCGCGAGGCGCCCGGCGCACGCCTGCAACTGGTGGGTGCGGGTGGCGCGCTGCGCGACGGCGTGATGCCGGTCAACTTCCGCCTGCAAGCCGCTGGCGCAGGGCAAGCCCTGCCGCTCGCGGTGGGCCAGCCCGTGACGCTGATTGCCCAGCTTGCCGAGCGCATCGAAGGCTTCACGCTGCCCGCTCAGGCCGTGGTGCGCAATGCCGCCAACGAGCAGGTGGTGTGGATCAAGTCGGGCGCGGAGCGCTACATCCCGCAGCCGGTGCGCGTGCGCACGCTGGACGCGGCCACGGTGGTCGTGGTGCAAGGGCTGGGCGCGGACAACCGCGTCGTGGTCGAAGGCACCGCGCTGCTGGCGCAGATCCGCTGAGGAGCACGCCATGTTCAACTGGATCGTGCGCAGCAGCCTGCGCAATCGCCTGTTCGTGCTCGCCGTCGCGGCTTTTCTGCTGGTGTGGGGCGCCGTCAGCGCTTGGCGCACCCCCGTGGACGTGTTCCCCAACCTGGACAAGCCCCTGGTCACCGTGCTGACGGAGGCCGGCGGCATGGCGCCGCAGGAGGTGGAGCAGCTCGTCACCTTCCCGCTGGAGACCGCGCTCAACGGCATGCCGGGCGTCACCCGCGTGCGCTCGATGTCCGGCGTGGGCCTGTCCATCGTCTATGCCGAGTTCGACTGGGGCACCGACATCTACCGCAACCGTCAGCTCGTCGCCGAGCGCCTGGCGCTGGCGCGCGCGCAGTTGCCCGCCGGCATCGAGCCGTCGATGGGACCCGTGTCCTCGATCATGGGCGAGATCATGCTGATCGCGCTGCCGATCACCGCGCAGGCCCAGGACGGCGCTTCGCCCATGCAGGCGCGCGAGTACGCGGACTTCGTGCTGCGCCCGCGCCTGCTGTCCATTCCCGGTGTGTCGCAGGTGATTCCGATCGGCGGTGACGTGCGCACGCTGCGCGTCGCACCGGACACGGCGCGCATGGCGCAGTTCGGCGTCTCGCTCAACCAGGTGGAGCAGGCCATGAAGGGTTATGCCTCCAATGCGGGTGGCGGCTTCATCGACCTGAACGGGCGCGAGTACCTGATCCGCCACGTCGGCCGCACGGCCGACCGTGATGCGCTGGGCGGTGACCTGGCCGGCGTGGCCGTCGCCTGGAAGGACGGCCGCCCCGTGCTGCTGGAGCAGGTGGCGCAGGTCGGCTTCGCGCCGGGCCTCAAGCGCGGCGATGGCGGCTACAACGGCGGCCCCGCCGTGATCGCCAGCGTGCAGAAGCAGCCCGGCGCCGACACCGTGAAGCTCACCGCTGCCGTGGAGGCGGCGCTGCAGGAGCTGGTGCCCGGCCTGCCCAAAGGCCTGGCCCAGCCGCAGGTGCTATTCCGCCAAGCCGACTTCATCCGGGCCTCGGTGGGCAACGTGGGCGAGGCGCTGCGCGACGGCGCTGTGATGGTCGCGGTCATCCTGTTCGCTTTCCTGCTGTCGGCGCGCACCACGCTGATCTCGCTGCTGGCCATCCCGCTGTCGCTGGCGGTGGCGGCGCTGGCCTTCCGCGCCTTTGGCCTGTCGATCAACGTGATGACGCTGGGCGGGCTGGCCATCGCCATCGGCGAACTGGTGGACGACGCCGTGGTGGACGTGGAGAACATCCTGCGCCGCCTCAAGCAAAACCGCGCGGCGGACGATCCGCTGTCGGTGCTGGAGGTGGTGCGCCGCGCCAGCGTGGAGGTGCGCTCGGGCATCGTTTACGCCACGCTGGTCGTGGTGCTGGTGTTTGTGCCGCTGTTCGCGCTGCCGGGCATCGAGGGGCGCTTGTTCGCGCCGCTGGGCGTGGCCTACATCGTCTCCATCCTGGCCTCCATGCTGGTGTCGATGACGGTGACGCCGGTACTGGCCTACTACCTGCTGCCGCGCATGAAACGCATCGACCACGGCGACAGCCCGCTGGTCGCGTGGCTCAAGCGACTGGATACGAGGGTGCTGGCTTGGTCTTTCCCACGGGCGAGGGCGCTGGTGGCTTGCGCTGCCGTGGCGGTGCTGCTGGCTGGGGCCAGCGTGCCGTTCTTCCCGCGCGCTTTCCTGCCCGCGTTCAACGAGGGTTCGCTGGTTCTCGGGCTCGTGCTCTCTCCGGGCACCTCGCTGGAACAGGCCAACCGCATCGGCGCCGAGGCCGAGCGGCTGATCGCCGAGGTGCCCGAAGTGCGGCAGGTGGGCCGGCGCACCGGCCGCGCCGAGCTGGACGAGCATGCCGAGGGCGTGCATGCGGCCGAGATCGACGTGGACCTCAAGCCCTCGGCGCGCAGCCGCGAGGCCATCATGGCCCACATCCGCGAACGCCTGGCCCTGCTGCCCGCGCAGGCCACCATCGGCCAGCCGATCTCGCACCGCCTGGATCATTTGCTCTCGGGCGTGCGGGCGCAGATCGCGCTCAAGGTCTTCGGCGATGACACGGATGCGCTGCGGGGGCTGGCCGAGCAGTTGCGCGGCCGCCTGGCCGGCATTCCGGGCCTGGTGGACCTCACGGTAGAAAAGCAGGTGCTGATCCCGCAGATCACCGTGCGCATCGACCCGCGCAAGCTGGCGCAGACGGGCCTGGCGCCTGGCGAGGCGGTGCGGCTGCTGAAAGCGCTGACCGACGGTGCGCACAGCGCCGAGATCGTGGACGGCCCGCGCCGCTACGACCTGGTGCTGCGGCTGCCCGACCAGCGGCGCAGCCCGCAGGACCTGGCCGCCACGCTGATCGACACGCCAGCCGGGCGTCTGCCGGTCTCTGCCTTCGCCACGGTGGCGGAAGAAGACGGCCCCAACCAGATCGGCCGCGAGAACGGACGCCGGCGCATCGTGGTCTATGCCAACACCGATGGCCGCGACATGAGCGCCATCGTCGCGCAGATCCGCCAGGCCATCGGCGAGACACCGTTGCCGCCGGGCTACTTCATCAGCCTGGAGGGCCAGTTCCAGGCCCAGGAGCAGGCGGCGCAGTTGATCGGCGCGTTGTCGCTGGTCTCGCTGGCGATGATCTTCCTGGTGCTGTACGCGCGCTACCGCTCGGCGGTGCTGGCCGGCATCGTGATGGCCAACATCCCGTTGGCGCTGATCGGCAGCGTGGTGGCGATGTGGATCGCGGGCGTGAGCCTGTCTGTGGCCTCGATGGTGGGCTTCATCACCCTGGCGGGCATCGCCACGCGCAACGGCATCCTGAAGATCAGCCACTACATCAATCTGTGCAAGTTCGAGGGGGAGACCTTTGGCATGCCGATGATCGTGCGCGGCTCGCTGGAGCGGCTGACGCCGGTGCTGATGACGGCCTTGGTGGCCGCCTTTGCGCTGACGCCGCTGCTGCTGGCCGCCGATGCGCCCGGCAAGGAAATCCTGCACCCGGTGGCGGTGGTGATCTTCGGTGGGCTGGTCAGCTCGACCGTGCTGGATACGTTGCTCACGCCCGTGCTGTATTGGCTGCTGGGTCGCAAGCCCACCGAGCGGCTGCTGCAGGCGGAGCCGGAGGCCGCAGGCCAGGTGCCAGTGCCGCAGGAGGCGTACTGATGCGGGGTGACGCACACCCCGCCTGAATGCTGTTTCGACAAGGCTTTGCGGCGCCGCCTTTTTTGCAAGCGCGCTGCACCCTGAAAGGATGATCCGATGAACTTCAAACCTGCCTCCCTGCGCCTGCTGGCGGCTTCTGCCTTGTGCGCGGCTTCTCTGCTGGCTGCTCCCACTGTCTTCGCGCATGGCGATGCCAAGCCACAGCATGGCGGCATCGTGCGAACCGCCAGCGACCTGTCGTTCGAGCTGGTGGCCGCCGCCGATGGCGCGACGCTGTATGTCATCGACCACGGCAAGGACTACGACACCGCCGGCGTGAGTGGCAAGCTGACCGTGCTCAATGGTGCGGACAAGTCCGAGGCCGACCTCAAACCCGCCGGTGGCAACAAGCTGGAGGCCAAGGGCGTGAAGCTGGGCAAGGGTGCCAAGGCTGTGGCTGCGTTGCAGACCGCCGACAAGAAGACCGTGACCGTTCGCTTTACGGTCAAGTAACGCACCAAGGGTACGCTGGCGCACCATGAAACACGCTTCCATGCCTTGGCCCGCCCTGCGGGGCGGCCTGTTGGCCTTGCTGGCCGCAGCCCTGTTTGGCATCAGTACGCCGCTGGTGCAGCGCATCGGCGCGGGCGTGGGTGCGTTCTCGACGGCGGCGCTGCTTTACGCAGGCGCAGCCATCGTTGGCCTGCTCTCGCGTCAGCGGGTGGACAAGGAAGCGCGGCTGGTGCGCGGCGACTTTCCGCGCCTGCTGGCCATGGCCGCCTTTGGGGCGGTCCTGGGGCCGGTCGCGCTGGCCTGGGGTTTGCAGCACACCAGCGGCACAGGCGCTTCGCTGATGCTGACCCTCGAAGCCCTGTTCACCGCGTTGCTGGCACGGCTGCTGTATGGCGAGACCATGGACCGGCGTGTCTGGGCCGCCATGCTCCTGCTGCTGGCCGGAGGCCTGGCCCTGGTGCTCGATCAGGGGCGCGAGGGCGGCAGCCAGCTTTGGGGGTTGCTCGCCGTGCTCGTCGCCACGATGGCCTGGGGCACGGACAACACCTTGTCGCGCGCGCTGGCCGAGCGTGATCCCGGCCAGGTGGTGCTGGGCAAGGCCGTCCTGGGGACTTCGGCCACGGCCCTACTGGCCGTTTTGGCGGGGGATCCGTTGCCGACGCTGGGCGCGGCCCTGAGCCTGATGGCCGTGGGTGCCACGGGCTACGGCCTGAGCCTGCGCTTTTACCTGCTGGCCCAGCGGGCCTTCGGCGCGGCGCGCACGGGGTCGGTGTTTGCGTTTGCACCCTTCATCGGCGCCGCGATCGCCATGGCCCTGGGAGACCGCAGCGGCACGTGGATCATGGCGGTGGGGGGCCTGCTGATGGTGCTGGGGGTAGTGCTGCACCTGGCGGAGTCGCACGGACACGAGCATGCACATGAGCGGCTGGAACACGAGCACGCACACAGCCACGGCGACGGCCACCATGACCACGCGCACGATCCCATGCCTGTAGGCACGCACAGCCATGCCCACGTACACGAGCCGATGGTGCATGTGCACCCGCATGTGCCGGATGCGCACCATCGACACGAGCACTGACATTTGCTCAGAATGACCTTGAACGGGCTGGATCGAAATGCGAAAGCATGTCTCGGTGCACGCTCAAGCGCCCGTTTGGCCGCCACATAGGGCTCAAGCTACCAGCGGACGCGCCAAGGTGGCCGCGAGGCCGATCACTGCGCACGCACCCAGCAGTGGCATCACGCCCAGCTTGAAACGGAACAGGGCCACCGCGGCGCCCAGTGCGATCAGGGCCGAAAGCCAGTCGAATGCGCCGCTGAAGCCCTGAGGCCACAACACGTGGTACGCGAAGAACAACGCCAGGTTGAGGATCACGCCCACGACGGCCGCCGTGATCGCCGACAGCGGTGCGGTGAAGCCGAGTTTGCCGTGCGTGGCCTCGATGGCCGGGCCGCCCGCCAGGATGAAGACGAAGGACGGCAGGAAGGTGAAGAAGGTCACCACGGCAGCGGCCAGTGCGCCGCCGAGAAACAGCGCATCGGGGCCAAGCACCTGCTTGAGCCAGCCGCCGACGAAGCCGACGAAGGCCACCACCATGATCAGCGGCCCCGGGGTGGTCTCGCCCAAGGCCAGACCGTCGATCATCTGCGCGCCCGAGAGCCACTGGTGATGCTCCACCGCGCCCTGGTACACGTAGGGCAGCACCGCGTAGGCGCCGCCGAAGGTCATCAGTGCGGCCTTGGTGAAGAACCAGCCCATCTGGGTCAGCGTGCCCTGCAGCCCCTGTACCGCGACGAGCGTACCCATCGCGAGCGCCCACAGCCCCAACCCGGCGGCGAGAACCTTGGCCAGGTGGCTGCGCGAGAAGCGCGCGTGCGCCGGCGTCGGCGTGTCGTCGTCGATCAGGGCCGGGCCATAGCCTTGCTGGGCACCGCCATGGCCGCCGCCGAGTGCGAACACGCCCGGCGCCCAACGGGCACCGAAGTAGCCGATCAACGCGGCGGCCAGGACGATTGCCGGGAAGGGTGTGCCGAAAGCGAAGATCGCAACGAAGGCCAGCGCCGCGATGCCCCACATCCAGCCGTTCTTGAGCGCCCGGCTGCCGATGCGGTGCGCGGCATGCAGCACCAGCGCCGTGACGGCCGGCTTGATGCCGTAGAAGATGCCCGCCACCACCGGCACGTCGCCAAAGCGCAGGTAGATCCACGACAGCGCGATCAGGATGAACAGCGAGGGCAGCACGAACAGTGCGCCGGCCACGATGCCGCCCCAGGTGCGGTGCATCAGCCAGCCGATGTAGGTGGCGAGCTGCTGCGCCTCCGGGCCGGGCAGCAGCATGCAGTAGTTCAGCGCATGCAGGAAGCGCTTCTCGCTGATCCAGCGCCGCTGCTCCACCAGTTCGGTGTGCATGATCGCGATCTGCCCGGCCGGCCCGCCGAAGCTGATGAAGCCGAGCTTGAGCCAGAACCAGAAGGCCTCCCGAAAACTCACGGGCGCGGGCGCTGCATCTTGCTGCTGCGGGCGTTGGAGAACGGCACTCATGAAGAGGCTCCCGGCGCCGCGTAGAGCGCATCGAAGACCGCGGATGCGGCGAGGACCAGTCGATCGTCGTCGGCATGCACTTCGCGCAGGCCGTCGAGCACGGCTTCCAGCCCAGCCGCTTCGGCCACGGGAATGCCGCCGACGTCGAGGTAATGCACGGCCCCGGCGATGCGCTGCAGCTTCGGATCAGCGTCCAGGCCGAAGCTCGCGGCCATCACCTCGAAGGTCACGCGTGCGCCGACGTGGGTGAAGCGGGCGCCGTCGTAGTCGAAGCCGATGACGCCGCGCGGCGCCTTCCTGGCATCGCTCAGCCAGGTGAACTTGGCCTTGGGATCGATGAAGCGCCGGACCAGCCAGGCGCAGGCCAGCCGGTCCACCCAGGGCCTTGCCCGGGTCGCCCAGGCCTTGCCTTTGAACTTGGCGGGGTCGAGCCGCTCGATGCCATCGTCGGCGCGCGGCTGTGGCTCGCCCTTGGAGAAATGGTTGTCGAAAGCGCGCCGCAGCGCCAGGAGGTCCGAGTCGGCCTGCTGCGCGGCGGGGCCGGGGTAGTAGTCGATGCGTCGCAGCGTCTGCAGGGCATCCGCCACGCCGCGCAGGCGGCGCCGTGTCTCGGTTTCGCCCAGCTTCTCGAGTTCGGCCTGGAGCGCTGTGGCAGTGTCGCGCCATTGCGCGTAGGCCTCGGTCCGGTCGAACTGGGCCAGCACCTCGGCGCGTTGCGCCTCGTCGCGCGGCGACAGGATCAGGACAGAGGCCGTGCCGCCGTGCTCCCGGACCTCGGTGGCCAGGGACTCCAGCGCCGCCGCGTGTTTATCGGGCAGCAGGTAGGCGCCATCGCGCAGGGCGGCGCAGCCCAGCGCCTTGAGGGCGCGCCAGATGCGCAGGCGCACGGCGTTGGGCTGGGTGGGGAGCGTGACGATCAGGATGGACCACATCCAATGAATCATACGCTACAGATATTGAAATATTTATCTCTAAATTTTTGGTGTAGCTGAGTGATGGCTGGGGCACGGCAAACCGTTGATGGCGTCTCGGCGTACCGCCGTCGGGCTCGCGGGCTGCGCCCCGCGCCTCGTTCCGAGTCGCGGCCATTCGGCTTTGATCCCTGACGCCTCCGGCCCTCTCGGGCCTGCGCGCTTCGCTTGCCAAAGGCAGGCATGTGTAGGGGGCGGGGTGTGGGCGGTCTTGCTGTTCCCTTCACCGTATCACGGCGTTCTCGCCGTCAATGACTGCGCGTGCTTGCACGCTTGCGGCCTGGTGGCCGTCTTCGATCTTTGACCGCTTGCGCTGCGCCGTGCTGGCGACGGTTCCGGGCAATTCCGCCCGAGTAACCGGAGTTCATCATGAGCGACAAATCACACGTTTCCATCGAACAGCACATTTGCCTGGTCTGCGGCGCGGCCTTCGAGACGGGCAGCATCCTGTTGGACCGCCGCCTGCGCGCGAGCATGGAGCATCACACGAAGACGGGCTGGGGGCTGTGTCCCGAGCACCAGAAGCTGGCCGATGACGGCTTTGTCGCATTGGTCGAATGTGATCCGCAGCGCAGCGGCTCGCAGGCCGACGGGCGCATGAAGCCCGAGCAGGCGTACCGGACGGGGCGGCTGGCCCATCTGCGGCGCACAGTGTTCGCCCAGGTGTTCAATGTGCCGATCGCGGATGAGCAGGCCTGCGTGTTCGTGGAGCCTGGCGTGATCGACCACTTGCAGTCAATGACGGCGCCAGCGGCGAACTGATCTCGCCGTGCTGCCTTCGGTGCGTCATTCCTTCGGGAGCGACGCACTTTTTTTCTGCTACGCCTGGTGCCGGTGCCTTCGCGCCCCTGGCGAGGCGCTGCGCGCTTCGCTTGCCTCCAGGGGAAAGCCCTGCGGGCTATCCCCGCCGCGCAGGCTTGGCGCCCCTGAACACCGCCGACCCGGCTGCGCCGGATCGGCCAGACAGCAGCCGCATCAGGCCCACGATGCCTTGCGTGTGCTCGTCCTGATTCTGTCGTTCCTTCGTCTTTGAAGTCCGGGCGTCCCCGGCCACCTGGGAGATGGCCGGTCGCGCTGTCGTGCGCGTAGCGCATCGAGCCGCCTGCGGCATCTCGCCCCCTGACGGGCTTCCATCGTTCCCTCGCTCCGCTCGGCTGACGCCTCCGGCCCGGCTTCCAGCTTCGGGCCTGCGCGCTTCGCTTGCCGTGCGGTCGGCATGTAGAGGGCCGTTGCCATGTCCAGCCGTCTTCCCTGACCTCATCACCTTGTCCGCGACTGTAGCCCGCGCCCGTGTGCCGTCAAGGCGCGCAGGGCCGTGTCCTCGGCTGCGCCTGCGGGCCGCACCCACCCTGCGCTTGTCTCCTTGACGGCCCCCGTCCGCGCGCTCCTGACCGTCGCGGGCGATGAACTCAGGAAAGACGGTGGCAACAGGGCCAACCGGGTTCTTCGTGCCGACCGCACCGAACAGCCGAAAGGCTGGGCTCCGAATCTAGGAATCCGGTGTGCGGTTTCTTCAACAGCCAAGTCAGGAGAAAGACATGCTTGCAACCCGTTTCGCTTCCCACTCCCCAGCATTGCGCAGCGACTACCCGCTGTCCGATGACCAGATTCGTAGGGTGGCCCCGTCCATCTTCGCGGACGCGCCACATGAAAGCCGTTCCGAGCGGTACAGCTACATCCCCACCGCAGCCGTGCTGACCGAGCTGCGCAAGGAGGGGTTTCAGCCCTTCATGGTGACGCAGACCCGCGTGCGCGATGAAGGCAAGCGCGAACACACCAAACACATGATTCGCCTGCGCCACGCCAGCCAGATCAACGGCGCAGAGGCTAACGAAATCGTGCTGCTGAACTCGCACGACGGCACCAGCAGCTATCAGATGCTGGCCGGAATGTTCCGTTTCGTGTGCAGCAATGGCCTTGTTTGCGGCGACACCGTGGCGGACGTGCGCGTACCCCACAAAGGCGACGTGGCCGGTTCCGTTATCGAAGGCGCTTTCGAGGTGTTGAGCGGCTTCGAGCGCGTGAAGGAATCCCGCGACCTGATGCGCGGCATCACCTTGGACGATGGCGAATCCGAAGTGTTCGCCCGCGCCGCGCTTTCCCTCAAGTACGACGACCCGGACAAGCCCGCGCCCATCACCGAATCGCAAATCTTGATACCGCGCCGGTTCGACGACCGCCGTCCCGACCTGTGGAGCGTGTTCAACCGCACGCAGGAGAACTTGACCAAGGGCGGATTGCATGGCCGCAGCGCCAACGGACGCCGCCAGCGCACCCGCCCCGTGCAGGGCATTGATTCCGATGTGCGCCTCAATCGCGCCCTGTGGCTGCTGGCCGATGGCATGCGCCAGCTCAAGGCTTGAGCCGTTCCCCCGCCGGAGGGGCGGTTCCCCTCCATTCCTTTGTTTCACTTGACTGGAGATACACCATGAACGCCGTTACCCAAACCGAAGCCCGTGCCATCCAAGCCCCTGCGCTGGAAGCCGCCGACCCGACCAAGAACCTGATTCTGGTTCCGCTGTCGCGGCTGGTGCTGCGCCCCACGGGTCGCAATGTGCGCAAGACCCCGCACATGTCCATCCACGAACTGGCCGCGAGCATTCAGCGCGTGGGCTTGCTGCAAAATCTGATCGTGATTGCATCCGCCGATGGCGAGCATTACGAAGTCGTGGCCGGTGGCCGTCGCCTCGCAGCCCTCAAGCTGCTGGCGAAGAAACACCGCATCCCGAAGGAGTGGGCGGTGCCTTGCCTGCTGGTGGCCGATGGCACGGCCCGCACCGCCAGTCTCACCGAGAACGTGCAGCGCGAAGCCATGCACCCGGCAGACCAGTTTGAAGCCTTCGCGGCGCTGGTGGCCGAAGGCCGCCCCATCGAGGACATTGCGGCGGATTTCTCCGTCACGCCGCTGGTGGTGCAGCGCCGCTTGAAGCTGGCGAATGTTTCGCCGCGCTTGATGGCCGACTATCGGGCCGATGCCGTGAGCCTTGACCAGTTGATGGCGCTGTCCATCACCGACGACCACGCCGCGCAGGAAAGCGCCTTCTACGACGCGCCGACATGGCAGCGCGGCCCCTCCGCGCTGCGCGAACGCCTGACCGAGCGGGAAATCGACGCCTACCGGCATCCGCTGGTGCGCTTCGTCGGGCTGGACACCTACGAGGCCGCAGGCGGTGGCGTGCGCCGTGACCTGTTCGCGGAAGGCGATACGGGCGTGTATCTCGCCGACGCCGCGCTGTTGGAACGGCTGGCGCAAGACCGGCTGGCAGGCATCGCCGCCGCTGTCCGCGCCGAGGGTTGGGCATGGGTGGATGCCACGCCGGGCGTGACCCATACCGATCTGCACGCTTTTCAGCGTGCGCCGAGGGAACGGCGCGAGCCGAACAAGCGTGAGGCGCAGCGCATCGAAAAGCTGCAAGCCAAGATGCACGAACTGGCGAAGCGGTGGATGCCGCAATGGACGCCGAGGACGAGGACAAGGCAGACGCCTTGCAGGAGGAAGGAGAAGCCTTGGGCGAGCAGTTGCAGGCAATGGAAGATGGTTTGCAAGGGTATGCCCCGAGCGTGAAGGCCGCAGCCGGTGCCATCGTCACCATCGACCGCAACGGTGAGGCCGTGGTTCATCGTGGGCTGCTGCGCGAAGCGGAAGCGAAAGCACTTCGCACGCTGGAGAAGCTGCGCCAAGGTTTCGGCAGCGTGGAAGGCGAAGCCGAGAGCGGCAACGAAACTGAGGACGACGAGCAGCCCAAGACCGCCGCCATGTCCGATCGGCTGGCGCAGCGGTTGAGCGCCCACCGTACCGCCGCGCTGCAGATCGAAGTCGCCCGGCATCCGCAAACCGCGTTGGCTGCTGTGGTGCATAGCATGGTGCAGACCGTCTTGCAGGAACGCCACTACGGCCACGGCTTACCGCTGGGAGTAAGCCTGAAAGTGCAAGACCGGCTGGAAGGCATGGCCCCGGACTGGCCGGAATCCCCTGCGGCCGTGGCGCTGCGCGAACTGCAACAGGTGGTGGGCGAAGCCTTGCCGGAGGACAGCGCCGAACTGTTCGCCGCGCTGCTGGCGAAGCCGCAAGATGAACTGGTGCGGCTGCTGGCGGTATGCGTGGCCTCCACGGTGGACGTGGTAACGCTTCGCACCACGCAGCGCCAGCCCGGCGGGGAACTGGCGCAGGCCGTGGGCTTCGACATGGCCGCATGGTGGACGCCGACCGCAGAAGGCTACTTCAAGCACGTTTCCAAGGCCGTGATTCTGGATGCCGTGGGCGAGTACGCGCCGGAGCACGTCACCCGGCTGGCGAAGTTGAAGAAGGCCGACATTGCCAGCGAGGCCGAACGGCTGGCGGATGGCACGGGCTGGATGCCCGCCATCTTCAAGGCCGAAGGCCCGCAGCAGGCAGCGCAGGAAAGCGCGCAGGAAGAAGGCCCGGAGCAGGACGCCCCGCAGGATGCCGAGGCAATGGCGGATGAACCCGCCGTGGCGCTGGCCGCTTGACCCGCGCCGAAGGCAAGCGCCCCGGCTTCAACCGGGGCGCTTCGCAGGAAGGAGAAGCTCCATGAACCATACCACGACCCCCCCCCGCGCATGGTGGCGATCTATGGCCCCGGCACGGTGCGCGCCCGCCGCTGGCACGGCGCAGGCGACGTGCGCGGCTACCATCCGCCTTCGGGCTGGACGGCCCGCGCTGACCTCACCGACATTCATCCCATCACGGGCCGCACCTTGCCGCGTGCCGTGTGGTGGCTCATCGAGACGAAGGAATGACGCCGGCACTGGCCCCAGCGTTTCGCGCTGGGGCCGGTGGATTCAAAAATCCGGGCGCGGCAGTGGCCGCGCCCGGTGTTGAAGGCCAACAGCCGGTTCAGAGCGCCGCCGCCTTCGCGGCGGCGTCAGACGATGCCGTGCTGCCTCAACAGCGCCTGTTCATCGCCTGATACCCAGCCGAATATCTTGGGTTCGCCGTCAAGCTGCTGCACGAGGTAGTGAACGTCGAAGTCGATGGACACGTCCGAGGTTGCGCCCCGGTCATAGGTCGCCGTCCAGGCGACGTGTGCAAGGCAATGGTGTTCGTCGATGGGGTCGATGCGAACACCGCGCAGAACCATATCCTTTTTGCCGAGCTGGCGGTAACGCTCGAATCCTTGGCTCATGACCTGTTTCAGTTGCTTGTCGTTCTGGCCGGCCATGACACCGGCCGGCGAGGCAGCGATGAAAGCTGTGGCATAGGACGAGGCGACTTGCTCCATGTCCGCTTCGTTTTTCAGGCCTTGGCGGAAGAAGTCCTGGTATCGCTTGAAGAACTCATGGATGAACTTTTCTTCCATCGGTGCTCCCTGGTTTTGGGCCATCGCTGTTCATGCCCATCATGGTAGAGCGTGTCGGCGCAATGCGCCGCCGGGCTTTCGGGCTGCGCCCCGTGCCGTCTTTGCCGTCACGGCCATTCGGCTTCAATCCCTCACGCCTTCGCGCCTGCGGCGCTGCGCACTGCGCTTGCCTCCAGGGGAAAGCCCTGCGGGCTATCCCCGCCGCGCGATGCTTGGCGCCCCTCGATGCCGCCGAACCGGCTGCGCCGGATCGGCCCGGCCAGCGCCCCGTCGCAGCGGACATGGCGTGGCTGATGCGCTTGGGCTTGCTGCGGCAGGTTGTACGAAAGCGTGCCGTCCCCGACGCTGGCAGTTCGTTGTCTGCGTGTGTCACGAAGGATGGTTCACGGACACGCCGCCCGGCCTTGTGGGGAGCTTCCGCACCGCGCTTGCAGCAGGGCCGCCGCAAGGTGCAGGGGCGCATTCCTCCTGTCGTTGGGGATGGGCCTTGGCTTCATGTCAGGGGGCGTGCCGGTGAAACCTTTGCGCAGGGATGCCGAGTCGGCCATGTCTCCTTTCGGATTGGGAGGGGGCGGCCCAAGGCGTCCTTGTGTTGTTGTGAATCCTGGCGGTGGCGCGGCTGCGCCTCGGGCTTCATGGCTGCAACCGTCCGGCGAAAACAGTTTCCCCTGCTTTGTCACTGCGTTCGGCGCATTCCTCGCGGGACAAATTGTTGTCGCCTCCCGGCCCTCCACTGCGTTGCGGCCGCAAGCGGTGCAGCCAGCCCGTCCCCCGCCGTCCGGATCACAACAACGACGCGATGGGCGCGAACCTTGTTCAACCGTAAGGAGATTCATCATGGCAACCATCGGCACCTTCACCGCGGACAAAGACGGCTTCACCGGCGCGCTGCGCACCCTGACCCTCAACGTCAAGGCCAAGCTGGTTCCCAATGACAAGGGGGACAACGAACACGCCCCCGATTACCGCGTGCAGGCGGCGGGCTTCGACATCGGCGCGGCGTGGAAGAAAGTCAGCAAGGCCGAGCGGCCCTACGTGTCCGTGACCCTCGACGATCCTTCGTTCCCGGCAACGGTCTATGCCCGGCTGATCGAGGAAGAGGACGGCACGCACACGCTGATCTGGTCGCGCAGCAAGCCCCAGGCGGCCTGACGGCCGCAACGCCCCGCCCACTGCGGCGGGGCGCTGTGCTGCTTTCGCAGCGCTGCATGGAAGCCCAATCATTGCGGGAGCGTGCTCTCACTGTTGGGCTGCTTCTGTCTGGATGTGGTGAGTCTGAGGCTGCAGGAATGGCCGGGCGTGTCGGTGCCTTGCACCGCCGGGCTTTTCGGGCTGCGCCCCGTGCCGACTTCGCCGTCACGGCCATTCGGCTCCAATCCCTCACGCCTTCGCGCCTGCGGCGCTGCGCGCTCCGCTTGCCTCCGGGGGAAAGCCCTGCGGGCTATCCCCGCCGCGCAGGGCTTGGCGCCCCTCGATGCCGCCGAACCGGCGTGCGCCGGATCGGCCCGGCCAGCGCCTACGGCTGCGCCGCTGTGAGCTGGCCTTCCGTCGCGGTCATCAGCACCGCCGTGCTGCATTCAAGCGCGCTGGCGATCTTGAAGATGATGGCCAGCGTGGGCATGTGCTCGCCGCGCTCGACCTTGCCCATGTGGGAACGCTCGACGCCAGCCAGGTGCGCCAGTGATTCCTGCGCGATGCCGCGCTCCATCCGCAGCGCACGCACCGCCGCGCCGAAGGCGTGAGCCAACTCGGCGTCATGGGTGGTGGAGCCGGCCGGTCGGCCGCGCTGAACGGATCGCTTCTGCATGGACAGAAGCGTCAAGTCGCAGCACAATTAAAACCACGTTATCTTTAACTCTTTCATGCCATTGGCCGTATTCGTGCTTTTACGGAAATCCGCTTTTGCGGATTCCGCCAAAACCGGAGAACCGCCATCGTGTCTTTCCAGATTTCTACAATTCCGCTTTTGCGCTTCCGTACTTCCACGGCTTGGGTGGAATACGCCTCCGCGCTTCGACGTGGAAACGCAAAACCGGCTGGGCACTCCCATGTTGAAGCAGGAATACCGTGATGAACGCTCCCCTTGTCACCGATGAACAGCGCGCCGCGCTGCTGGTGAACGGGTGGCTTGCTGCCACTGGCGAACCGAACGACCCGTTGCCGGTCGTGCGGCTGTTCACGCCCGACGCGCACGCCACCTGGCTGCTCACCGCGCTCGATCCCACTGACGGCGATACGGCCTACGGCCTGATCGACCTGGGAATCAGCATGCCCGAGCTGGGCCGCGTGAAGCTGTCCGACCTCGCGTCCATCGTCGGGCCGAACAAGTTGCCCGTGATGCGGGATCGGTATTTCCAGGCGGTGCGCCCGCTGTCGGAATATCTGCGGCTGGCGCAAGAGAACGGTTCCATCGTCGATTGAACCGCCCACGCACCGGCGAAACCGGGCGTATTGAGACTATTTCAGTCTTATTCCAGACTCGCCAAGTCTCAATTGGCACTCATGCATCCAAGCCCTGCGCTTCTGCTTGAAAAAGTCACGATCTTTCACGCGGCTTGCGGCATGGTGTTTTGTGCCGCCGTGACATTTTTTGGCTCATGCGGCCGTCGCATTCGGACGGATTTCGCAATGCACCGGAGCCCATCGGTCTTGACTACCAATGGTTACAGCCTGCCCCGATTCTGATGATGTTTTGACCTTGATGCGATAGCTCCGCGTTTCTCGCCGTGGCGGCGTTCCTGAATTCGACAGGAGCTTTCGTCATGGTCGATCCTCACCATCTTGCGCACTGGTATCCCACCGCCGCCTACCTCTACGTCTTGTGGCTGGATGCGCTCGCGCTGGCCTGGGAGTACCTGCGCCGTCATCCCGATTACCGGCTCGACTGGCTGCGCCAGCATCGCCGGCCACAAGCCGCACAGCAGGCGGCGCATCGCTGGGGCTTGCGCCTGTTGGAAGACCCGGCCTTGGATGCGCGCGACGCGCATCCGGCTTGGCTGCCCGGCCATGCCGGCGTGGTGCAGCTCTATCCCGATGCCGATCCGCCGTCCGACGCTGTGACCTTCGCGTTCTGGCGTATCCCCGGCCACAAGCAGCTGCTGCATGACGGCAAAGGGCTGGCGCTGATCGCGCTCCGCCCCGGCCAGTGCCTGCGCTTCGTGCTGGCGCATGGCCTGGAAGACGGCATGGCCGTGGCCTATGCCCATCGCGGCGGCGCTACCGCACCTGCGCGCGGTCATGTGCCTGGCGCAGCCCTGGCCGATACCAAGCCCAGGCCAACGCCTGCCGCGCTGCTGGAGTTGCACACCCTACAGGCGCTTGACGCGACCCTGGCGGGCGCGTCCTTGCGCGAGGTGGCCGAAGGACTGTTCGGTGCAGATACCGTGGCCGCTGACTGGCACGCCGATGGCGACCTGCGCGCCCGCGTGCGGCGTCTGGCACGGCGCGGCGATGCGTTGATGCGCGGCGGCTACCGCCGACTAGCACAGCTTCCGCCGTTTGAGAAGGGACGTTTTGAAGGGGACGCAAAACGTCCCTGAGCAGGAGAGCTTCGTTTTCTGAGACTGCCTCCATCCGGTTGCGCTGTGTGGCCGGAGCTTCAAAACCGATGGAGGTTCACACCATGCGTCCCGCTCCCTTGCGGCCTGCCGCCACTGTCTCGACCGCTGCCGCGCAGCCGCAGCGTTATCTCACCAACGACGAAGCCGCCGAGTACCTGCGGCTGTCGCCGCGCACGCTGGAGAAGCAGCGCGTGATCGGCGGCGGCCCGCGCTTTCGCAAGTTCGGCCGGCGCGTCATGTACGCCGTGGCCGACCTCGATGCCTGGGCGGCCGACCGCAGCTTCGAGACCACTTCCGATCCCGAGTACGCCGAGCACCATGCGGCGGACAGCCGTGCGCGCTGATCGGCGGTGCGCGGGTGGGCTTCGCCATGTCCAAACCCTCGCAGGAACGCGAACAGCTCGATCTGTTCCGCGCCCTGCCGGGCGACATGGCGCCGCGCGACAGCCAGGATTTGATGGCCTTTCCGTTCTTCTCGCTGGCGAAGTCGCGGCGCACGGCGCTGATCGACTTCCGCGCCAGCGGCATCACGATCCGCGTGGAGGGCACGCAGGAACACGGCATCGCCACGATCTGGGACGCGGACGTGCTGATCTGGGCGGCCTCGCAGATCGTGGAAGCCCGCGACGCGGGGCTGCGCGCGTCACGACTCATGCAGGCAACGCCCTACGAGATCCTGCGCTTCATCGGGCGCGGTACGTCGCTGCGCGACTACCAGCGCCTCAAAGCGGCCTTGGACCGCCTGCAATCGACCACGGTGGCCACGTCCATTCGCGAGACGACCGGGCGGCGCCTGCACCGCTTCTCGTGGATCAACGAGTGGAAGGAGCTGGCCGATGCCAGCGGTACGCCGCTGGGCATCGAACTGATCCTGCCGGACTGGTTCTATGGGGGCGTGCTGGATGCGGCACTGGTGCTGACCATCGACCCGGCGTACTTCCGGCTGACGGGTGGCATCGAGCGATGGCTGTACCGCCTGGTGCGCAAGCATGGTGGACGGCAGCCGGGCGGCTGGCAGTTCGATTTCCAGCACCTGTATCGCAAATCGGGCAGCGTGGCGCGGTACTACGACTTCGCCGCCGACCTGCGGGCGCTGGTGGCGCGGCAAACCTTGCCCGGCTACCAGTTGGGAATCGAGTACGTATCCGGGATTTCCTCGCCGCTGCTGACGTTCCGGCCCGTGCCGCAAACGGCACGGGGATAACTACGGCAAAGCCTGTGGATGGGCTCGTGCTATCAGGCAACAAAGGTATCGTGCTATCAGGCAACGAATCCTCGTGCTATCAGGCAACAAAATCGGCCGCAAACCCGCGCCAGCATTGGGATTGCGCGTCCTCTAACTTCCCTAACTTAATTTCTCTAACTTTTAGTAGGGAAACGCCGCTGCGGTGGACAACCACCACGCGGCCACAAACGGCAGGCAAAACCAGCCACCAGCCGACAGGTTTTGCAGGCCGATCAATGCAAGGCTTTCCAGCATGGAGGGCCGCGCCATGATCGTCGCTCTGCTCAACCAGAAAGGCGGCGTGGGCAAGACCACGCTCGCCACACACATCGCCGGCGAGCTGGCGATGCGCGGCCAGCACGTCGTCCTGCTGGACGCCGACCCGCAGGGTTCATCGCTGGACTGGACACAGCGCAGAAGCCAGCAGGGTTTGCCAAGGTTGTTCAGCGCCGTGGGCCTGGCACGCGAAACGCTGCATCAGGAAGCACCAGAACTCGCCAGGCGGGCCGATCACGTCGTCATCGACGGCCCGCCACGCATCGCGGCACTGGCGCGCTCCGCGCTGCTGGCGGCCGAGCGCGTGCTGATCCCCGTGCAACCCAGCCCCTACGACCTGTGGGCCAGCGCCGAGATGGTGGCGCTGATCCGCGAGGCCCAGGTGTTCCGGCCTGCGCTGCGCGCGGCCTTCGTCATCAACCGGCGCGTCAGCACCACGATCATCGGGCGCGAGGCGCGGCAGTCGCTGGCCGACCAACCGCTGCCGGCGCTGCGCGCCGAGGTTCGCCAGCGCATCGTCTTCGCCGACAGCGTGGCCGCCGGTCGGCTCGCACGCGAGACGGCGCCGGACAGCGCCGCCGCGCGTGAAATCACCGCGCTGGTGGACGAACTGCTGCGGTGGCCGACATGACCGAGAAGCCGCCACCGAACAGCAGACGCACGGCAAAGCGCGTCGGCATCGGCGCGCGTCCGCCCGCGAATCCGCACGCCGAGGCGTGGATTCGCCAAGGCGACGCCGATGCGCTCAACAAGGGCGACCTCTACACCGCCCGCCTGACCCTCGACATCACGCCCGCGCTGCGCGCGCGCATCAAGGTGTCGGCCTTCACGCAAGGCGTGACCGTGGCCGATCTGCTGCGGGGCCTGCTGGAGCGGGAGTTTCCCGAGCATCGCAGGGAGAACACCCCATGACCGCATCCGCTTCGCCTGCCGCTGGCGCGGCTACGGCTGCGCTCGCAGCTCCTTCCGGCCATCCTGCCAGGGCGCCGCTGACGCGCGTGGCACTGGCCTACATCGAACCGCGCTTCAAGCTCTACCTGCGCTTCGGCGAACCTGCGCGCACGCACCAGCTCGACCGCTGGCGGCGCTGCGCCGTGTTCCTGCCGGGCGCGATGTTGTGCCGCATCCGCTGGCAGGCCAACGACTACGGCACGATCCGCTGGCAGCTCATGGTGATGCAGGCTTGCACGCCGCTCGATGCGGCGCAGCGCATTCCCGGCGTGCAGCCGGGCGCACGCCTGCTGCTGCACGCCGAGGGCGAGAATCAGGTGCGCGCCGTGCTGGAGCGCATCGACGCCATCGAGGCGCTGGGCATCGCACCTGTCGGTGCCTCGCCCGCGTACTGGCGCACGCTCGCCAACCGGCTCGCTGCGCGCCTGCCGCTGCCCGAATACACCGCCGAGCGGCACGCCGCCTGGCTGACCGGGAGGGCCCTGCCATGACGCTTCCATCCGCCGTTGCCGGTGCAGCGGGCATTCCGCCGCGTCCTCACTCGCGCCTGCGCGCTCGCATCGTGCTGGCGGGCCTGTCCGCCTGCGGCCTCGCTGCGCTGGCCTGGGCGTCCTTCGTGCATCCGCTGCCGCGCCTGATCTACAACCCGTCCGACAGCGTGGCGGTCGGCTGGTATCGCGTCGATCCGCAGGGCCACGGCACCGACTCGCTGCCACGTCCTTTGTCCGTGGGCAGCATCGTCCTGACCACGCTGCCGCCAGATGCCGCCGCGCTGGCCGCGCAGCGCGGCTACCTGCCGGCGCGCCTGCCGCTGCTCAAGCGCGTGGGCGCCGTCGCGCCGCAGGAAGTGTGCATCGCTGGCGACATTGTCCGCATCGACGGCGTGCCTTCGGCCGCCGTGCTGCCTGCCGACCGCTGGGGCCGGCCTCTGCCATCCTGGCAGCAATGCCGCCGCCTTGAACCCGGCGAACTGTTCTTGCTCAGTGTGACCAACCCTGCATCGTTCGACAGCCGGTATTTCGGGCCGGTCAGCGCATCCGCCGTGATCGGCGTCGCGCATCCGGTCTGGCTGGAGTCCCGCCCATGATGGCCGCCGACTCGCTGCACGTCGCCGTGCATCTCATCGTGCCATCGGGCGTGTCGTTCTGCCGTTCGTCGCCGTGTCGTCGCGCGTGCAGTGCGAGCGCATTCGCGCCGCACTTCGCGTTGCCTTCGGCGCAGCCATCCAACGTGCAGGCGTCTTGCCTCGAACGCGCCCGGCCTGCGGCCGTGTCCGCGTTCGCCGGCGCGCTGGCTGCTCGCGCAGCAGCGCCGCCGGGCCGCCGCTGCCCGGAGCGCCAGCGAGGGGCAAAGGCGGAAGGCAAGACAAAAGGGGGCGGCACCTGTCGGCCCGCAAAGCCAGTCTGCACGTGGGGGGGCGAGGCACGCAGCGGCTTTGCCGCCGTGCCGCTTGGGGCGTGAGGCACGCACCGATACAGGCATGTCCGCGTGCTTCGCACGCCCGGACACGCCAGAGTTTGCAGGGAGCGCAGGCATGACCAACCGCCGCGACGATGATTTCCGCATCCGCCCCAGCGCACCGAAGAACCGGGGCCAGGGCTTCGTATCCAAGGTGCTCCAGCAGGCAGGCAAGGCCAGCGGCGGCAAGTCCACGGTGCGCCGTCCTGGCGGCAGTGGCAAGGGCACCGGCCAGCGGCCCGGATCGCGCCTGGGACGCGGCCACACGGCGGCGCGCTTCGCAGGGGCGAAGCTCACGCCTATGTCGCGGCGCGTGACCATCAAGACACTACTGGTCAACCAGCAGCGGGCCAGTCCGCAGTCGCTCGCCAAGCACCTGCGCTACATCGAGCGCGACGGCGTGGGCCGCGACGGCGAACCGGGTCGGGCCTATGGGCCGCAGACCGACGAAGCTGATCTGAACGCATTCAAGGAGCGCTGCGCCGATGATCGGCACCACTTTCGCTTCATCGTTTCGCCCGAGGAAGGGGCCGAGCTGGAAGACCTGCGCACCTACACGCGGCACCTGATGGGACGCATGGAGGCCGACCTGGGCACGCGGCTGGAATGGGTGGCGGTCGATCACTGGAATACCGACAACCCGCACACCCACCTGATCGTGCGCGGGCGCGACGACACCGGCAAAGACCTCATCATCGCGGGCGACTACATCACTGATGGTTTTCGTCATCGCGCCGCCGAGCTGGCGACCGAATGGCTGGGGCCACGCACCGAGCTGGAGATCCAGCAGACCTTGCAGCGCGAGGTGGAGCAAGAGCGGTGGACTAGCCTGGATCGCACGTTGAAACGCGAGGCCGGCGAGGATGGCCGGGTACAGATCGAACGCTTCAACGAACCGACGTTGCAACGCCAGCGCCTGCTGCTGATCAGCCGCCTGCAACGCTTGCAGCACCTGGGCCTGGTCGACGAGACGCAGCCCGGCAGTTGGGCCGTCCATGCCGATGCCGAGAAGACCTTGCGCGCCCTGGGCGAGCGTGGAGACATCATCCGCACCATCCAGCGGGCCATGAGCGGCCAGCCGCGCGAGCTGGCGGTGTTCGAGCCGGGCGACGATGGCCGAACTATTCTCGGCCGCGTAGCCGCGAAGGGGCTGGCCGACGAACTGCGCGACCGGGGCTATCTGGTCATCGACGGCGTGGACGGCAAGGCCCACTACGTCGCGCTCAATGCCCGCGACGAGCTGGCGAACTATCCCAGCGGCGCCGTGGTGGAGGTGAAAGGATCGGCCGACGTGCGCGCGGCGGACAAGAACATCGCCGCGCTGGCGAGCGATGGCTTGTACCGTACCGACCATCACCTCGCCATCGCCCAGGGGCAGGCCGTGCCCGGCCGCGATCCGCAGGAAGTCGTCGCGGCCCATGTCCGCCGACTGGAAGCCTTGCGCCGCGCCGGCATCGTGGAGCGTGTGGCCGAAGGTCTATGGAAGGTGCCGGACGATCTGCCCGAGCGTGGCCGTCAGTACGACGCGCAGCGCCTGGGAAGCGTGGCCGTGGAACTGAAATCGCACCTGCCCATCGAGCGGCAGGCCCGCGTGATCGGGGCCACCTGGCTCGACCAGCAACTGATCGGCGGCGGCTCGGGCCTGGGCGACCTGGGCTTTGGCGGCGAGGCCAAACAGGCCATGCAGCAGCGCACCGACTTCCTGGCCGAACAGGGGTTGGCCGAGCGGCGCGGGCAGCGCGTGATCCTGGCGCGCAACCTGCTGGGCACGCTGCGCAACCGGGAGCTGGCGCAGGCCGCGAAGGACATTGCAGGCGAAACGGGCCTGGAGCATCGGCCCGTGGCCGACGGGCAGCGCGTGGCCGGCATCTACCGGCGCAGCGTCATGCTCGCCAGCGGGCGCTACGCGATGCTTGATGACGGCATGGGCTTCTCGCTGGTGCCGTGGAAGCCGGTGATCGAACAGCGATTGGGGCAGCAGCTTTCCGCGACGGTTCGCGGCGGCGGGGCGTCCTGGGAGATTGGGCGGCATCGGGGGCCAACCATTTCTTGAGTCAAGGTAAAGCCACAAGCCGGTGGGCAAAATTAGATTTTATCCATAGATGGGTGATCAATCCAAAGCGTTACCAAAGGTTGGGATGTCAAAATTAGAATTATCTGTAATTTCGGATACACGGCCACATTCAAAGGCACGCTATCGCGTATATGGATTGATGGTTTCCGACCAGTGCCGCATGCGCCTTCCGCAGAATTTGGGGCAAATCCACGATGAAGAGAATAATTTGGACGTTCTGGTTTTTTGCGCTGGCATTGAGCGCTTTATGGCTTTTTACCGATACGCTCTGGCCTGCACAGTCCAACTACTTCGCCCTGCGAACGGTATGGATTCAATACAGCGGCGTACTGGCCATCGGCGCGATGTCCGTGGCGATGATGTTGGCCACGCGCCCGGCGTGGCTGGAGCCCAGCTTGAACGGACTGGACAAGATATACCGCCTGCACAAGTGGCTCGGCATCGCTGCTCTGGCCGCTGCAACAGTACACTGGCTGTGGGCGCAGGGTACTAAATGGGCCGTAGGCTGGGGCTGGCTGACGCGCCCCGCGCGCAAGCCCCGCGCAACGGCTGATTCAATGGGCTCCATTGAATCGGCGCTGCGTGGCTGGCGTGGACTGGCCGAGGACTTGGGCGAATGGGCCTTCTACGCCGTCGCCGTGCTACTGGTGCTGGCTTTGGTTAAGCGCTTTCCCTACCGGCTGTTCGCCAAGACGCACCACTGGATGGCAGCGATCTACTTGGTGCTGGCCTTCCACACCTTGGTGTTGGTGCAGTTCTCCTACTGGGCCCAGCCCGTGGGCTGGGCTTTGGCTATGCTGCTGGCGAGCGGCACGGTATCGGCGGTGTGGGTGCTGCTGGGCCGAGTCGGTGCGCAGCGCACCGCGCACGGTGTCATCGAATCGCTGCAGACCTACCCTGCGCTGAACGTGCTGGAAACCACCCTGCGGATGGACCCGGGCTGGCCCGGCCACCGGCCCGGACAGTTTGCCTTCGCCATGTCCAACCCGAAAGAAGGCCCGCACCCCTACACGCTAGCCTCAGCCTGGGTGCCGGAAGACCGGCGCATTACCTTCATCACCAAGGCGCTGGGCGACCACACCCGCCGGCTGCCTGAGCGCCTACGGGTAGGCGACCAGGTAACGGTCGAGGGGCCTTACGGCTGCTTCACTTTCGACGACGAGAAGGCCCGCCAGATCTGGATCGGCGCCGGCATCGGTATCACGCCATTCATTGCGCGCATGAAGTATTTGGCGCAGCATAAAGGCCAAGACGCACGCCCGGTCGATTTGTTTCATCCTACGAGCGACGTTGATCCGCAGGCCATCGAGAAACTGCGCGCCGACAGCCAGGCGGCCGGCGTTGTGCTGCACTTGCTCATCGACAAGCAGAACGGTCGCCTGACGGGTGAACGCCTGCGTGCCATGGTGCCGGGTTGGAAAGACGCCAGCGTCTGGTTCTGCGGCCCCACGGCCTTCGGCCGCGCGTTGCGCGCCGACCTGCTGGCCCAGGGGCTGGAGCCGGAGGCGTTCCACCAGGAGCTTTTCGAGATGCGCTGAATGGAAGAAAGCACATGCGCGTATTGATCGTGGAAGACTCGCAAACGCTGGCCGAAGCCCTGAGCCAGAGCCTTCAGTCGGAAGGCTATGCCTGCGATACAGCAGCCGATGGCGTGTCCGCGCTGAAGTTTCTTGCCAGCTACCGGTACGACGCCATCATTCTGGACTTGATGCTGCCCCGGCTGGACGGCTTTGGCGTGTTGCGCGCATTGGGCCGGGAGGCCCATGCCGCACCGGTGTTGGTGCTCTCCGCGCGCGAACTGCTCGACGACCGGGTGCGGGCCTTGGATGCGGGTGCCGATGACTACCTGACAAAACCCTTCGAGCTAGCCGAACTGCTGGCTCGCCTGCGGGCGCTAGTACGGCGTCCGCCGCAACGGGACGTTCCAGTTCTGCGCCACGGCGATCTGGAGGTCGATCCGCGCTCGCGCATCGCGAGGTTCAAGTGCATTGATCTTGGGCTCACGCCGAAGGAGTATGGACTGCTCGACTTGCTGCTGCGTCGGCGCGGCGCCACGCTGTCGCGCTCGCAGATTTTTGAACATTTGTACGACAGCCGCAGCGATGCATCGGACAAAGTGGTAGAGGTGATCGTCAGCACCTTGCGAACCAAGCTTGCCCTGTGCGGCCTGGATGAACTGATCGTGACACGCCGTGGCTTCGGCTACATCCTGCCCTGAACGATGGTACGTCCCGATTCCGAAGCCCTTTCTGATGCGAGTCAAGGCGGATCCTGGTCCTTGCAGCGGCGGCTGGCTGCCAGCTTGGTGATCTGCATTGGAGGAACCTTCGCGATCCTGTTTCCCGTCCTCGACTACTGGATTGACCACGAAATCTATCGACGGATGGATACCACCCTGATGCAACGATCAGCGGCGGTGGGGCGCGTGCTGCAGGAGTTGGATGCGAGAAAGCTCGAAAGCCTCATGCCGGAATATGAGCCTGGCGGGCATACCGAGTTCTTCACGGTCTTCGATTCGCAGACCCACCGGGCCTTGCTACGCTCTCCCAGCAGTGCAGGCGCCGAGCTATCGCTTGGCCCGGTGGAGCAAGGCACCCCGCGCTATTACGACGTGACACTTCCGGATGGCCACGCGGGCCGCGCGCTGGCGACGCGCGTGTCGGTAACTGGAGAGAGGTCTCAGCTATTAGTCGTCGCAACAGAACGCCGGGATTGGGATCAAACCGAGCGGCGCATCCACTTTGCGCTCTTGGGCGGTATTGTGCTGGCAACGCTGCTAGCGACGGGCCTGGCGCTGCTCATGGTTCGGCATATCGTGGTCATGCTGGAGCGGGTCGGCGAGCAACTGGCCGATCTGCGTTCGGATCGGCCGATTGCGCGGATCGGAGCGGACTTTCCCCGTGAACTGCGTCCATTTGCCGAAGCCTTCAATCAGGGCTTGCATCACCTGTATGTGGCCATTGTCCGCGAGCGCCGCTTCTCCCGCGATGTGGCCCACGAGTTGCGCACGCCCCTGGCGGAAATCCGCATCAGCGCAGAAAGCGCTTTGATCGATGCCGACCCGGCCCGAATCCAGCGCGCCCTGAATGCAATGATCCAGGCCAGTTCACGCATGCAGCGCAGTGTGGACACTCTGCTGTTGTTGGCGCGACTTGAGTCCGGCCAACACACAATGGCGCTGGATCCTCTGGATCTAACTGCTTTGCTGCGAGAGTTGCTGGCGGGACTTAACGTCCAGCAAATGGCACCCAAGTCACCCATCCGCGTGACTTTGCCTGAATCGGCATGGGTGCAAAGTGATCAGGGCGTGATCGAACGCATCGTCTCCAACCTCTTGCGCAATGCCATTGAATACGCGCCCGAAGGCGACGACATTCAATGCGGGCTGGAGCGCGAAGCTTCCGGCTGGATGTTGACCATCGTCAACACAGCTCCCAATTTGCTGGCATCCGATCTGGATCAATTCGGCCTTCGCTTCTGGCGCAAGGATTCCGAAGGTGGCACGGCGCACCACGCCGGGTTGGGACTTGCACTGGCCCTGGCGCTCGCGCATGCCATAGACCTGCCGCTGGCGTTCTCACTGGACAACGGTCGGCTGTCCGCGCGGCTTGGCCCTTGGCCAGCGCTGCTCTGAGATTGACGCAGATTTACACCGCGGTGCCGAACATGGCTCCCACGCCCGCTGTCACCGCCATGGCAAATGTGCCCCAGAACGCGACGCGCAGTGCACTTTTGAACAGCGGCGTACCACCCACGGCAGCAGCCGCAGCGCCGAGCAGGGCCAGGAAGACAATCGCCGTCGCGACGATCCAATAGAGCAGGCTCTGCTCCGGCGCCAACAGAACCACGGCCAGCGGCATGGCCGCACCCACGGCGAAGCTTCCAGCGGACGCCATGGCGGCTTGCAGCGGGCGAGCGCTCAAGGTTTCAGAAATGCCCAATTCATCGCGCGCGTGCGCGCCCAACGCATCATGCGCCATCAATTGCGTGGCGACCTGATCCGCGAGTCGATGATCCAGGCCACGCCGAACATAGATGGCCGTGAGTTCGCGATGTTCGGCTTCCGGACTGTTCTTCAGTTCATCACGTTCCCGCGCCAGATCCGCCTTCTCCGTATCAGCTTGTGAATAGACCGATACGAATTCGCCTGCAGCCATGGACATGGCACCGGCTACCAACCCCGCGATGGCCGTGGTCATGATGCTGGCATGGCTTGCATGGGCCGCAGCCACGCCTGCAACTAGGCTGGCCGTGGAAATGATGCCGTCATTGGCACCCAGAACAGCTGCGCGTAGCCATCCGATATGTTCAGTGCGATGACTTTCAGGGTGAGCGCGATGATGAAATTTTGTCATTGAAAAATCAAATCCATGTGAAGCAGCCCAAGGCCAGCAGTTCAGGTGCGATGACCGGGAAGCATGCGAACCAGTGTGTTGTCACGCATGACGTAGTGGTGCAACAGCGCCGCCATCGCATGCAATCCGATCAAGACATAGCCCAATGTCGCCAGCGCCTCATGGACATCCTTGAGTTGGCGCGACAAAGCAACGTCGGTGCCGATCAGAGAGGGAACGGGCAAGCCAAACAGAACAATCGGCTTGCCCGCCGCACTCAAGGTGAGCCATCCGAGCAGCGGCATGGCGAGCATGAAGCTGTAGAGCGCATAGTGCATGCCATCGGCGAGCGTGGCCTGCCAGCGTGGCATGGGTGGTTGGATCGCGGGCTTCACGCCCGCCTGGATGCGCACCCCGATACGGATCACGACGATCACCAGAACGCTGAGGCCCAGCAGGTAGTGCAAGGACTTCATGGCGTCTCTCAAGGCTCCCTTGGGTGCCAGTCCGCGCAATTCCATGCTCGCATAGACCGCAATGATGAGAATCACGGTCAGCCAGTGCAAGCCTATGACCAAGGGACTGAAACGGTATTCGGAATTCTTGATGTCCATGGCGCATGGCCCCGATGTTTGAGATGGCAAAAAAGCGAACCGCTGGCTATCCTGGCTATCGGATCAAGTGACTGAGAAGTCAACTTGCCGGCAGCTTGTGGCTCAAGACAAGCGGTTTTTTTCTGAATAGATCGTACAGAGAAAATTTCGCTTTCTCCAAAGCTTTCTCAAAGCTTCACCGAAGAACATGAGCTGATCTTTACAAGAGATCGACCGCATGTTTCGCCTCATTAACCTCGCGCACCGCTTCATATGCGACGAATTTTCAATTCGCGCTGTGTGCTCTCTACTCTGCTCTACGTCATTTGGGGCGGCACAAGCATGAGCTTCCCGACCTTGAAAGCGGCGGGCACCTCCAGCCGAACCAAGACCTTGGCCCTGTCCGCCGTCGGTGTGGCAGTTCTGGCTGCCGTAGGGTACGGCTGGTGGGCTTGGGCAACGCAGCAGACAACCGTAGCCGATAAAGACGCGAACGAAGCCGTCGCCCAGCCGAGTGCTGGCAGCGTTCAGCTCAACGCCGCTCAACTCCGCGCGCAGGGCGTGGAAACCGCCATCGTCAAGGACGCCGCAGCAATACCGCTGGATGGCTTGCCCGCGCAGACCGTGGCACCGCTCTCGGCCAGCGCGCAGGTTGTGGCACCCTATGGCGGTGTGGTGACGCGCGTTCTGGTCGATGAAGGTGCCGCAGTGCGCCAAGGACAGGCTTTGGCGCGCATCCAGAGCAAGGATGTTCTGGCGGCGCAAGCCGATCTGGCGCGTGCCCGCACGGACGCGACCGCAGCCGCCACGCAGGCCAGGCGCGATGCTGCCCTGCTCGCCGAGGGCATCATCCCCGCCGCGCGCAACGAGCAAACTCAGGCGCGCGCAGCGGCTGCGCAAAGTACGTTGCAAGAGGCCAATGGCGCCCTCGCACGGCTTCGACCCGTTAGCGGCGGGCAGGCCGGCGAGTATGAATTGCTGGCGCCTTTGTCCGGGCGGGTGATGCGTCGTCACCTGAGCCTCGGGCAGGCGGTCGCGCCGCTCGACATCGCCTTTATAGTGGCTCAGCCTGGCCCGCTGGATGTCAGCGTCGCGGTTCCGCTGCGCTGGCGCTCAGATCTCCACCCAGGCTTGGAAGTGCGTCTTCCCGATGGCACGATCGCTCGCGTGACGGCTGTTGGTGGCGACACTGACCTCAGTAGTCAGAGCCTGCGGGTACGTGCCCGCGTCGATGCAGATCAGGCAGGGGCAGACCGCTATGCGGCCGGGCAGCAGATCAGTGTCGCGCTGTTGCTGCCAGCACCGCAGGGCACCTTGAGCGTGCCATCGGCCGCACTGCTGCCAGCGGGCAGCGCCCACGTGGTCTACGTTGCTGAGCCGTCATCGCAAGACAAGCAAGGCGACCTACGCGTCCGCGCTGTTCCGGTGCAACTGCTGGGGCAAGACGAATCAGAGGCGTCAAGCGCCGTGCGTGCAGTCTCGCCAGACACTGCGCCGCTTGCGGCAGGCATGCAGGTCGTCGTGCGCGGTACGGCACTGCTCAAATCCATGATTCCATTGCAATGAGGGGCGACCACGCATGTTGTCCCGTCTGATTGAATTTTCCCTGCGCCAACGTGCGCTGGTACTGCTTGGCGTGCTGGCTTTGGCGGGTGCGGGCCTAGCGGCCTTCCTGCAACTGCCGATCGACGCCTATCCGGATATTTCCCCCACGCAGGTCAAGCTGATTATCAAGGCTCCTGGCATGACGCCTGAGGAGGTGGAGTCGCGCGTGATCACGCCGCTGGAGATGGAGTTGCTCGGCGTGCCCCGGGGCGTGATGTTGCGCTCCACGGCCAAGTACGCCATCGCCGACATCACGGTGGACTTTGCCGAAGGCAGCGACATCTACTGGGCGCGTCAGCAGGTGGCTGAACGCTATGCCGGCGTTTCGGGCAGCCTGCCCGAAGGCGTCAGCGGCGGGCTGGCGCCGATTTCGACACCGCTGTCGGACGTGTTCATGTTCACCATCGAAGGCGGTGGCCTCACGTTGAGCGAGCGCCGCGCCCTGCTGGACTGGACGCTGCGCCCGGCCCTGCGCACGCTGCCCGGTGTTGCTGATGTCAACGTGCTGGGTGGAGAAGCCAAGAGCTTTGCTGTGGTGCCGGATCGCGCACGGCTTTCCGCTGCGAGCCTCAGCTTCTCTGATGTCATCACGGCGATCGGCCGCAACAACCGCAATGACGGTGCGGGCCGCCTGGATGCAGGCGAAGACACGCTGATCGTGCGCGCCGAAGGCGCGATCCACACTTTGGACGATTTATCCCGTCTGATCCTGCGCGCGGGGGCCAATGGTACGGCCCCAGTTCGCCTGGGCGACGTGGCCCAGGTGCGCATCGAAGGCGTGACGCGATATGGCGCCGTCACCCGGGACGGCGCGGGCGAAGCGGTGGAAGGCATCGTGGTGGCGCTGCGCGGGGCCGATGCCTCGGCGCTGGTCAAAGCCATTCGAGCCCGGCTGGACGAGGTGACTCCCAGCCTGCCGCCCGGCGTCAAGGTGGTGCCGTTCTATGACCGCAGCACGCTGATCGAGCGCGCCGTGGGCACGGTGGAAAGCGCCTTGCTGGAAGCGACGGTACTGGTCGTTATCCTGCTGCTTCTGTTCCTCGGCGAGCTTCGCGCCGCGCTGGTTGTGGCGGTGATGGTGCCTTTGGCGGCACTGGGCACCTTCTTGCTGATGCGTCTGGTCGGCATGAGCGCCAACCTGATGAGCTTGGGGGGCCTCGCGATCGCCATCGGCATGCTGGTGGACGCTGCCGTAGTGGTGGTGGAAAACGCCGTCAGTCGGCTCGACCCGCACGCGCCCAGTGCGCACCAGCCGCGCCTGCACCGCATATTCGCCGCGGCGCGCGAGGTCGCCATGCCTGTGGCCTCGGGCATCCTCATCATCTGTCTGACCTTCATGCCCCTGCTCACACTGCAAGGGTTGGAAGGCAAACTGTTTGTGCCGGTGGCGCTGACCATCGTATTCGCCCTGGGCGTCTCGCTGCTGCTGTCGCTCACGCTGGTGCCGGTGCTGGCCTCGCTGCTGCTCAAGGAACATGCTCACACCGAGCCGTGGGTGATGCGCTGGGCCACGCGCCTGTACCAACCGCTGCTGGAGGCTGCGCTTCACCACCCGCTACGCGCATCGGCGGTCGCCATCGCGGCCCTGGCATTGGGTGTGGTGGCCTACCTTGGCACGGGCAAGGCGTTCATGCCGACGATGGACGAGGGCGATATCCTGCTGCAACTGCAAAAACCCCCGTCCATTGGGTTGCAGCGCTCGCTGGAGATTGACCTGGCGGTGCAGAAGGCCATCGGTGCGGCGGTGCCCGAGGTGCGGCACAGCATCGGGCGGGTGGGCTCCGACGAGCTGGGGCTCGACCCGATGGGCCTGAACGAAACCGACCTGTTCATGCAGCTCGCACCGCGCAAGGATTGGCATGCAGCCGACAAGGACGCGTTGAGTGCCGAGATACGCAAGGTGATGGATGCCTTCCCCGGCCTGGAATTCGGCTTTACCCAGCCCATCGAGATGCGCATCTCGGAAATGCTCACCGGCAGCCGGGGCGACGTGGCCGTCAAGCTGTTCGGCCCTGACCTGCAAACACTGGGCGATCTGGCGCAGCGCATGGCCGCTCGCATCGAGAAAGTGCCCGGTGCGCGCGACGTGCTCACCCAGGCCAGCGACAGCGTGGAATACCTGCAGGTGAAGGTGGATGCGCAGGCGGCGGGGCGCGCCGGGCTGGCCGTGACACAGGTTCAGGACGAGTTGCGCGCGCAACTCGAAGGCGTTCCGGCCGGGCTGGTGATTGAGCCGGACAGGCGCACGCCGATCGTGGTGCGCGGCGACGCCCGCCTGCGCGGCTCGGCCGAGCGCTTCAAGGACTTGCAGCTCGCCCGCGGCGATCAGGGCGAAATCCCCTTGACCTCGCTGGCGCGCATCGCCACCACTGATGGCCCCGTGCTGGTGCGGCGCGAGAACGGCTCGCGCTTCGCGCTGATCCAGTCCAGCGTGAGCGGGCGCGATCTTGTCGGCTTCGTGGATGAAGCGCGCGCCGCCGTAGCGCGCGACGTGCCGCTGCCGCCCGGCTACCGCGTCGAATGGGGCGGGCAGTTCGAGAACCAGCAACGCGCAGCGGCCCGCCTTGGCATGGTGGTGCCGGTGGCCCTGGGGCTGATTTTCTTCGTGCTGTTCATGACCTTCGGCTCGGTGCGGCAGGCCGCGCTCATCCTCGGCAACGTGCCGTTTGCCATGGTCGGCGGCGTGGCGGCGCTGTGGCTGTCGGGGCAGTACCTGTCGGTGCCTGCTTCGGTCGGCTTCATCGCGCTGCTGGGCATCGCCGTGCTCAACGGATTGGTGCTGATGACGCACTTCAACCACCTGCACGCGCTAGGCCTGCCCATGGAACAGGTGGTGCGCGAAGGTTCGCTGCGACGGTTGCGCCCCGTGCTGATGACGGCTTCCATCACCGCCTTTGGCCTAGTGCCCCTGCTGCTGGCCAGTGGCCCTGGCTCTGAGATCCAGCGCCCACTCGCCATCGTGGTGATTGGCGGACTGGTCAGTTCCACTGCGCTGACCCTGGTCCTGCTGCCGGTGCTGTACCGGCGATTCGGCCAGGCCATCTCCTCACAACAAGGAGTCCACGCATGAACGGATTGAAAGAAGCGCAACTGGTGCGCCTGAATCTGGTGTTTCCACCCACGCTCGAAGACGCCGTCACCGATGCCCTGATGGCCGACCCGGTGCTGCCAGGGTTCACCCTGTTGCACGCCGAAGGGCATACCGGCGACTTCGCGCGCGCGTCCATTCGCGAGAAGGTTCGCGGCCGTGTGGATCGGCGCGTCATTTGGGTGTTGATCGAATATGAACAACTGGAACAGGTCCTGGCGCATCTGCGCCAGCGCATCGCGTCTAGCGATGTCCGCTGGTGGGTGGAGTCGGTGTTGGCAAGTGGAAGACTGGTATGACGAGTAAAAACAAAGGATGCAGCCTGGTACTACCGACTGGTGCCGTCATGGTGGCTATCGCGGCTTTGACATTTCATCCCGCGCAAGCGCGCGCCGATGATCTTTCGTGGCTGCCTGCGCAGGCGCAAGTCGAAGCGGCGATAAAAATCCAGCCGGTCGTGAATGCCGCAGCCGCTCGCTTGGACGCGGCGGCCGCCACGCAAAGCGCCCTTGAAGCCGGTAGCCACGAATTTGAACTCAGTAGTGGCCTACAACGTCGCAACGTGACCAACGAAGCGCGTCGCTACAACGAATGGGAAATCCAGCTCAGCCGTGCTGTTCGCTTGCCAAACAAGGCGCGTATAGATCGGGACATCGGCAGCCGCACCCGTAGGGTGGCCGATATGCGCCTTGAAGATGCCGAGCACCAAATGGCAAGGCGACTGTTGGAAGTCTGGGCCGGATGGCTGCGCAGTTTCGTCGTAGCCGACGAGATGCAAGCTCAGGAAAAGTTGCTTAGACGTGAGCAGGAAGCAATGGCCCGCCGCGTGGCCCTGGGCGATGCAGCGCAGCGGGACAGCGACGTTCTGCAAGCCGAACGCGCGATGCTTGCAGCCCAGGTTAGCGCTGCGCGCGACGCAGAACGGGCAGCACGACAAACGATGGTGATCGAGTTCCCGGGCATTGAGACTCCCGCGCGGCCATCCACGCTGCCAGATCCCGATCCTTTGCCGGGCGGGGTACAGGAGTGGCTGGCGCGAATTGTGCGACAAAGCGTCGAAATCGGCATTGCCGATGGAGAGGCAGCGCGCCTTGCCAAGGTGGCCGAGCGAGCTCGCGCCAACCGCACGCCCGACCCCACAGTCGGGGTACGGATGATGTCTGAACGCGGTGGGACGGAACGTGTCATTGGCGTTGTCCTGACGGTGCCATTTGGCACTGACTATCGCAGTGCAATGGCTGCCACGGAAAGCGCCAACGCAGCTGCCGCAGAGGCAGAGGCGCTCGGCGTGCGGCGCGCGGTGGAGCAAAGTGCGTGGGTAGCCGCGCAGGCAGCTGAAAGTAAGCGCACGCAGTGGCAGTCATTCGCGCAGGCGCTGGCCGCGCAGACCACGGCCAGCAACCGCACGCGGCGAGCTTGGGAACTGGGAGAGGCCCCCTTGGCCGAATACCTCTTGACGTTGCGAAACCTGCGCCAGACACGCCTCGGTGAGGCACAGGCTCGCATCGATGCGCTGCAAGCGTCAGCACTGGTGCGTATCGATGCGCATGCGCTGTGGCATTCGAAGGGGGCACATGCCGATGCCCCTCAATGAATCCCGACTACTGGGCAACGCCCCACTATCCAACGCACCATTCGCACCTCGATTCTTAATCACTCATTTAGCGCTACCAGCGGGTGCGGCGCTGATCATCAGCAGTCTATTGATGGATGGCGGTGGGGACTTCTGGGTCGCCGATCATCTCTATCGCTTGCAGGGCAGCCGATGGGCTTTGCGGGATGCCTGGCTAACCAGCAACCTGCTGCATCGTGGTGGGAAGAATCTTTCCACCTTCCTGGCAATTGCGGTTGCAGCAACGTGCATCTGGGCTTGGAGAAAAAAACGTAGCAACAAATGCTCGGCATACCTACGCTGGCCGCTACTGTATCTTTTTTGTGCGTACTTGATCGGGGCACTGACGGTTTCGGCGCTGAAATCGTTCACTAACATGGATTGCCCCTGGAACTTGGTGCGCTATGGCGGAGCGCGAGTGTTTGTGGGCCTGTTTGAAACACGCCCGCCCGGTATGCCGCGCGGTGTGTGCTTTCCCGCAGGGCATGCAAGTGCCGGATATGCATGGGTCAGCCTATATTTCTTTACCTTGATGGTTCGTCCTGCCTGGCGTTGGATGGCCTTGGCTGCAAGTTTGATGATAGGTGCCATCTTTGGATGGACCCAGCAGGTGCGCGGAGCCCACTTCCTTTCCCATGACTTGTGGACGCTCCTGATTTGTTGGGTCGTTGCCTTGGGTCTTTTCATGGTCTGGCAACGCTGGTTTGTTGATGGCTCAGGCGATGTCTATTCATCGGGGTTCCAAGCATGAGAACTTTCAAACAGGCTCTCGGTCTGATGCCGCGATTCAGAACTGCAAACCTCAAGGACCTAAGCCATTGGCGACCACAATGCAGCGTCGAGTGGCTGATCTTGATGACCAGTATTTTCTTTGCACTAGCCTGCAATGGTCTATTTTGGAGTAGCGCCTTAGGCGTCCAGTCCAGCTTACGCATGGGTACATCCGTACTGCTGTTTCTGGTGGGAATTCACAGTCTGCTGTTGAGTTTGGTTGTGTGGCGCTGGAATGCCAAGGTTTTACTTGCGGTGCTTTTTGTTGCCTCTGCCCTCGCAACACATTACATGCGCAGCTTTCATATCTACCTCGATTCGAGCATGTTGCGCAATGTTCTAGCCACAGACTTCAAGGAAAGTCGCGAGCTACTGACGCCTGCATTGATTGCTCCACTAAGCCTACTGGCAGTAGTTCCGATTATTTTTCTTTGGCGAATCCGATTGCTCGGGCGTACTTGGCTGAAAGCAACCGTGTGGCGTATGGGATTGATGCTGTTTTCGACACTGATGATTTCGGGCGGTGTCATGCTGTCATTTCAGGACATGTCCGCACTGATGAGAAATCATCGCGAAGTGCGATACTTGATTACACCGGGAAACTATCTGGTGGGTTTGCCGAAGGCACTGACAGGTTCCTCTATCACGCAGTCCGCCGAAAAAATACCCATTGGAGCTGATGCCGTTGCAACAGTCAGGCCCGAAGGCAGTCGGCCACGTTTATTAGTCTTTGTCGTAGGCGAGACGGCTCGCGCCCAAAACTGGGGATTGAACGGCTATGCACGCGAAACAACGCCTCAATTGACTCAGATGGGTGTGATCAATTTCTCCGACATGCACTCCTGTGGAACTAATACCGAGGTTTCTGTGCCTTGCATGTTCTCGTCCTTTGGTCGCCGAAACTACGATGAAGACAAGATTCGCTCACACCAATCCTTACTGCATGTTCTGGAGCGCGCCGGTATTACCACCTTATGGAGAGATAACCAGTCAGGTTGCAAAGGGGTGTGCGATGGTCTCGAATATCAAAGCCTAGGGAATGCACAAAGTTCCTCTTTATGCGTTGATGGTCGGTGTTTCGATGAGATTTTGCTTGAAGACTTACCAGCTCAGGCTCGCAAAAATCCCGGTGATCGTGTGATTTTTTTGCACCAGCTTGGAAATCATGGCCCCAGCTACTTTCAACGATACCCAGCAGCGTATCGAAAATTCATCCCAACATGCGACACACCGGAAATGGGGAAATGCACCCGCGAACAGATTGTGAATAGCTACGACAACGCTATTCTCTACACAGATCATTTCCTAACCCAAGTCATTAAAAAATTGCAGGGCCTTTCCGACTACGACACAGCTATGATATTCGTCTCGGATCACGGCGAATCCCTGGGCGAGAAGGGACTTTTTCTGCACGGCATGCCTTATGCGATTGCTCCACAAGAGCAGACTCGTGTTCCTTTGGTTATGTGGTTCTCTTCAACGTTTACTCAAAGTCGAGGGCTGAATATTGGCTGTTTGAGTGAGCGAGCCCGCTCTTATGCGAATCACGACGCATTGTTTTCGTCTGTCTTGGGGCTAATGCAGGTTAAAACAAGTGAGTACGATAGGAATTTCGATTTTTTCTTTGGCTGTGATGATAAGAATATATAAGAGTTGTTCTCATGAAAGATAAAAAACACACAATCGCAGCTGATTCCATGTCCGCATTCGAAAATAAACAAAAATCTCGCCGAGGAATATTGAGAATTTGGCATGCGTCCCATTACTCAATTCAGGGATTGCGCGCTGGATGGAATGAGCCGGCCTTTAGACTTGAGTCAGTATTTTCCTTTGTGTTGGTCCCATTGGCCTTCTGGTTGGGGCAGGGATGGGTCGAAGTCGCTCTTCTCTCAGGAAGTATCCTTATTTTGATGATTGTGGAGCTACTCAATACTGCTGTGGAATCGGCGATTGATCGTATTGGCCCTCAATGGCATGAGCTATCAAAGCGTGCAAAGGACATGGGAAGCGCTGCCGTGCTGTTAGCCACTTTGCTGACTGGGGGGGTTTGGCTGTCAGCACTCTGGCAAAGGCTGATTAATTAGCCGCGCAAATGAAATTAGACGAATTAAAGTGGAGTGAGCACAATGGAGCTTCGACATCTTCGCTGCTTTCTCATCGTTGCGGAGGAACTTCATTTCGCTCGCGCCGCTGAACGACTACATATCGACCAATCTCCACTTTCACGCACTATCAAAGAATTAGAAGAGGAACTTGGTGCTCGTTTATTCATTCGTACTACCCGAAGCACTCAACTAACCCGTGCCGGGCGACAGCTTTTGGAGCATGTCCCGCGCATTTTTACCGCATTGGATCAGGCCCGTGATGGCGTCAAGTCGGCCACCAACGGATTTTTAGGCCAGTTACGCATTGCCTTGTCTGATGGTGTAACACCCACACGATTGTCAACTTTGCTGGCGCGATGCCGTGAAGAGGACCCTGAAGTTGAGATGCGTCTGTTTGAGGTGCCGCTCGGGCTGCAGATCAAGGGTTTGCATGAAGATCTGTATGACGTAGGTTTTTCGATGGCAGAGGATGGAGGCGATGGGATCTTGGTCACACCTGCTTGGGAAGATGAACTGATGGTAGCGGTGCCAGCCCGCCATCCCGTGCTCGCCTTCAAACAGGTTCCGCTGAAAGAAGTGCTGCGCTATCCGTTGGCACTGGGCGACCCGGCGGTCTGCGAAGGCCACGCGCGGCAGATCGATCGTTTTCTGCGCAAGCTCGATCAGGAGCCGCTGATTGCGCAGCGCGTGGCAACCTTCGACGTGATGATGACGCTGGTTTCCGCTGGCCTGGCTTTGGGCCTAGCGGGCGAGGCGCATATCGCCTCCAGCCGCGAGCCGGGTGTCGTGGCCCGCCGCTTGGCAGGCAAGCCATACATGCTTACGACCTATCTGCTACGCCGCGATGCGGAGCCGTCCGAGATGCTGGCTCGGTTCATCGAGCGTGTGGCCTTCATTGATTCGGCAGACGGTATCGACGCTGCCGACGATGCCTGAACCATCCGACGAAAGGACTGGAATCATGAACAGAGTGATGCTACTGATGCTGACCGTCGCACTGACCGCATGTGGCTCGTCTCAACCTTCGGAAACCGTGGATTTCCTCGCGGCGCATCCCGAGCGCATCAAGGAGATTCAACGGCAATGCAAGGAAGATCGCACAAAAGTCGGTGATGAACTTTGCCGCCGTGCTGCCGAAGCCGCCAATCGGCGTTTCTTCGGTGACCGACCTGAGCAGAAGTCCAAATAGCTCTGTTGTAGTCGCTTCGCAGCGACAAAGTTCTCGCTGACACCTCACTACGCCGCAACGCGCTCCCGTCTGCGGCGTTTTTATTGCCTTCGCTCCTGCAAGAAATCAGGCTTTTTCGGCCTAAATCCCCGCCATAACGGTCTTTGACCGACCTATGCACACGCCTTGATCCTGATGCACGCGGCACGTTGTTGTGCCGTGATTGGAGGCGGGATCATGCAAGGGACGAACGTGCTGTTCGGTCAGATCGCCGTGGTATTCGGCATCGTGATCGCCGGCGTGTGGGCAGCCACACAATGGACAGCCGCCGCCCTGGGCTATCAGCTACGCCTTGGCTCGCCCTGGTTCGACTTCTTCGGTACGCCGGTCTATCACCCGTGGCGGCTGTTCGAGTGGTGGTTCTTCTTCGATGCCTACGCGCCCAGCGTCTTTGACATCGGCGGCGCCATTGCGGGTGGCAGCGGCCTGGTGGCCGTGCTGGTGGCCATCGGCATGTCGATCTGGCGCTCGCGGCAATCGCGCCTGGTCACGACCTACGGCTCGGCGCGCTGGGCGAACGCGGATGACATTCGCGAGGCCGGTCTCACGCAGCCGGACGGCGTGTTCCTCGGCCAGCACGAACGCCAGTACCTGCGCCACGAAGGTCCGGAACACGTCCTGACCTTCGCACCAACCCGCTCGGGCAAAGGCGTGGGCCTGGTGGTGCCCACCTTGTTGAGCTGGCCCGCGTCCGCCGTCATCCATGACATCAAAGGCGAGAACTGGCAGATCACCGCAGGCTGGCGCTCGCGCTTCTCGCATTGCCTGCTGTTCAACCCGACCGATGCGAAGTCAGCGGCCTACAACCCGCTGCTGGAGGTGCGTCGCGGCGCCCATGAGGTGCGCGACGTGCAGAACATCGCGGACATCCTGGTCGATCCCGAAGGCGCGCTGGAGCGGCGCAACCATTGGGAGAAGACCAGCCATGCTCTGCTGGTCGGCGCCATCCTGCACGTGCTCTATGCGGGCGAGGACAAGACGCTGCGCGGCGTCGCCAACTTCCTCTCCGATCCGGCTTGCCCATTCGAGCTGACGCTGCACCGGATGATGACCACGCCGCATCTCGGCTATGGCCCGCATCCGGTCGTCGCATCGGCGGCGCGCGAAGTGCTCAACAAGTCGGACAACGAGCGTTCCGGCGTGTTGAGCACGGCCATGTCGTTCCTCGGCCTGTACCGCGACCCTACGGTGGCCGAAGTCACGTCGCGTTGCGATTGGCGGATTGCCGACCTGATCGCGGCCGAGCATCCGGTATCGCTGTACCTTGTGGTGCCGCCTTCAGATATTTCGCGGACGAAGCCGCTGATCCGCCTGATCCTCAATCAGATCGGGCGACGGCTGACGGAATCGCTCGATGGCTCCGACGGCATCGAGCGCCGCCACAAGCTGCTGCTGATGCTTGACGAGTTCCCGGCGCTCGGGCGGCTCGACTTCTTCGAGACGGCACTGGCCTTCATGGCGGGCTATGGCATTCGCAGCTTTCTCATCGCGCAGTCGCTCAATCAGATCGACAAGGCGTATGGGCAGAACCATTCGATTCTGGACAACTGCCATGTCCGCGTGACGTTCGCCACCAACGACGAACGCACGGCCAAGCGGATCTCCGAAACGCTGGGCACTGCAACCGAGCTGCGCGCACAGCGCAACTACGCAGGCCACCGGCTCGCGCCGTGGCTGGGCCACCTGATGGTGTCGCGCCAGGAGACCGCGCGCCCACTGCTGACGCCGGGCGAAGTGATGCAGTTACCGCCGGATGAAGCCGTGGTGATGGTGTCCAGCGTGGCGCCGATCAAGGCCAAAAAGCTGCGCTATTACGCGGACACCAATTTCAAGCGGCGCGTGCTGCCGCCGCCCGTGCTTGCGGCCGGACGCTATGCCGACGTTCCGCCCTCGCGAGCCGACGACTGGAGCGGGCTGGCGATTCCCGCCGTGCCTGCCGCAGCGGCCACTGCACCTACTGATGGCCTGGAGCACTTGGGTTCGGCCGACGACGGCGGACCGCGCCGTCAGCCCGAACTTTCCGAAGCCGTCGCCTACGACCCCGAGCTGGCCGCGTCCGCAGCCGACCTCGGGTTGCTCGATGACGATGACGACCTGCCGCTTCCCCTTCCTCGCCAGCTTGACCCGGCCATGCAGCGCACGGCCCGGCTGGCTTCCCTCGACCCCAACGACGGAATCGAGCTATGAGCCACTACCGCCTCAACCTGTTCATCCAGCCGGAGCATGCCAAGCGTCTGGACGAGCTGGCCGCCAAGAAAGGCGTATCGAAATCCAGCATCGTCGCGGCGGCGCTCGCATCGTGGCTGTCGCCCGATGCTGCCGACCAGCGCGAGGCAGCGATTGCCAAGCGGCTTGATCGCCTCTCGCGCCAGGCCGAGCGCATGGAGCGCGACCAGAACATCGCCATCGAAACGCTGGCGCTGTTCATCCGCTATTACCTCACGGTCAGCACGCCAGTTCCCGAGGCGCACCAAGACGCGGCACGCGCACAGGGCAAAGCGCGCTTCGAGCAGTTCGTTGAACAGTTGGGTCGCCACCTGCTGCGCGGTCGAAGCCTGGTGCGCGATGTGGTGGAGGAACTGCACCCCGACCCGGCGCGGATGGATGACGCGGCGGCAGTTGCCGAAGCGCAAGAGCGCGCCTCATGAGCGTCGCACCTTCGTCCTTCGCCACCTCGCTCGACCGCCGCATTCAGATGCTGCGCACGGCGATGGGGCCGCTGATCGCTGCCGCGCTCGAAGACCCGGACGTGGTGGAAGTCATGCTCAATCCTGATCGCACCCTTTGGGTGGATCGGCTTTCATCGGGCCGCGCACCGATGGGCGTGGAGCTGTCCGAGGCGGACGGCGAGCGAATCATCCGCCTTGTCGCCGCCCACGTTGGCGCAGAAGTCCATCGCGGCCAGCCGCTACTGTCCGCCGAACTGCCCGAAACCGGCGAACGCTTCGAGGGTATCTTGCCGCCCGCCGCGCCAGGGCCGGCCTTCGCGCTGCGGAAGCGCGCCATCGGTGTGATTCCGCTGGAGCGGTACGTCATCGACGGGATGATGACCAGCGCGCAGGCGGGCTTTCTCGTTCGTGTCGTGCGCGAGCGGCAGAACGTCCTGATCGCCGGCGCCACCAGCAGCGGCAAGACCACGCTCGCCAATGCGCTGCTGGCCGAGATCGCCGCCACGGGCGACCGCGTGCTGGTGCTCGAAGACACGGTGGAACTGCAATGCGCGGCCCGCGACCACGTTCCGCTGCGCACCCGCGCAGGCGTGGTGTCGATGACCGAGCTTGTGCGCTCGTCCATGCGCCTGCGGCCTGACCGCGTGGTCGTGGGCGAGGTGCGCGGCGCCGAGGCGCTGGATCTCATCAAGGTGTGGGGCACGGGCCATCCGGGTGGCATTGCCACGATCCACGCCGGCTCCGCCCTCGGCGCGCTGCTGCGCCTGGAGCAACTGATTCTCGAAGTGGCGGTGAACCCGCCCCGCGCGCTGATCGCCGAGGCGGTCAACGTGGTGATCCACATCGCCGGGCGCGGACGCAAGCGCCGCATCGAGAGCATCGCCCGCGTCGTCGGCTTCGACGGCGTGGGTTACCGACTGGCGGATGCGATGGACGCGCCGTTTCCCGAGCTGCCGCCACTTCCCGATGCCGCACCCGCTGCGGCGACTTCCCCATCCCTCGACCTTTCTGGAGAACTGCCATGACGCACGTTGATGCTTTCCGTATTTCTGTAAATCCGCTTTCCCGCCGCTCCAGTCCCGCGCGGCTGGATGGCCTGGCCCGCCCGGCCATGCAAGGCTTGATGCTCGCTGCCTTCATGCTGCTGCTTGCGGGCACTGCACAGGCCGCCGGTTCCTCGATGCCGTGGGAAGGCCCGCTGCAATCCATCCTTGAATCCATCCAGGGGCCGGTGGCGCGCATCGTCGCGGTCATCATCATCATCGCCACGGGCCTCGCGCTCGCGTTCGGCGACACGTCGGGCGGCTTTCGCAAGCTGATCCAGATCGTGTTCGGCTTGAGCATCGCCTTCGCCGCGTCCTCGTTCTTCCTGTCGTTCTTCAGCTTCTCGGGCGGGGCCGTCGTATGAGTGCCCCGGACACCTTCGCGGCCGGGTTCGAGGTGCCGCTGCATCGCTCGCTCACCGAGCCGATCCTGCTGGGCGGCGCACCGCGCACCGTGGCGATCGCCAACGGCACCTTGGCCGCCGCTGTCGGGCTAGGCCTGCAACTGTGGATTCCCGGTGTCGTGCTCTGGATCGTCGGCCATTCGCTGGCGATGCGGGGCGCGCGCGTCGATCCGCAGTTCATGGCCGTGTTCGCGCGGCACATCAAGCACCGCCCGCTGCTGGACGTGTAGGGGAGGACGCCGCGATGCTGAACCTCGCCGAATACCGCCAGCGACCGGCCTTGCTCGCCGACTGGCTGCCCTGGGCCGGACTGGTGGCACCGGGCGTCGTCTTGAACAAGGACGGCAGCTTCCAGCGCACGGCGCGCTTTCGTGGCCCCGACCTCGACAGCGCGACGCAAGGCGAGCTGATCGCCACATCGGCGCGCTTGAACAACGCGCTGCGCCGCCTGGGTTCGGGCTGGGCGCTGTTCATCGAAGCCGAGCGCCGGTCTGCCGCCGACTACCCGCACTCCGATTTCCCCGAACCGCTGTCCTGGCTGGTCGATGAAGAACGCCGCGCCGCCTTCGAGGATTCGGGCAACCACTTCGAGAGCGGCTATCACCTGACGCTGGCCTACCTGCCGTCCGAGGAATCCCGTGCTCGGGCCGCGGGCCTGCTGTACGAAAACCGGCCCACCGAAGGCGTGGATTGGCGCGAGCGGCTGCACGCCTTCGTCGCTGAAACGGATCGCATCTTCGACCTGCTCGATGGCGTGATGCCGGAGATCGCCTGGCTTGATGACAGCCAGACGTTGACCTACCTGCATTCGACCGTCTCGACGCGCCGCTACCGCGTCGGCGTTCCCGAAGTGCCGTTCCACATCGACGCGCTGCTGACCGATTCCGCGCTGGTCGGTGGCCTGGCGCCGATGCTGGGCGACCAGCACCTGCGCGTGGTGTCGGTGCGCGGTTTCCCGACCTCGACCTGGCCGGGGATTCTGGACGACCTCAACCGCCTGGGCTTCGCGTATCGCTGGAGTACGCGCTTTCTGTGCCTCGACAAAGCCGAGGCGGAAAAAGAACTCGCCCGACTGCGCCGCCAGTGGTTTGCGAAAAGGAAGAACGTCATCGCGTTGCTGCGCGAGACGATCTTCCAGCAGGAAAGCCCGCTGGTCGATACCGACGCCAACAACAAGGCCGCCGACGCCGATGCTGCCTTGCAGGAGCTGGGCAGCGATCAGGTCGCCTTCGGCTACCTGACGGCGACCGTCACCGTCATGGACGCGGACGCCGCCGTTGCCGACGAGAAGCTGCGCATGGTGGAGCGCGTCATCCAGGGGCGCGGCTTCGTCACCATCCCCGAAACGCTCAACGCCGTGGATGCGTGGCTGTCGTCCATTCCGGGCAACGCATACGCCAATGTCCGCCAGCCCATCGTCTCGACGCTGAACCTGGCGCACATGATGCCGGTGTCGGCGGTATGGGCCGGCCAGGAACGCAATGCGCATCTCGATGGGCCGCCGCTGATCGTCACGCGCACAGACGGCGCCACGCCGTTCCGGCTGGTGACGCACATCGGCGACGTGGGCAACACGCTGGTGGTTGGCCCCATCGGCATGGGCAAGTCGGTGCTGCTGGCGACGATGGCGATGCAGTTCCACCGCTATCGCGGCTCGCGCATCTTCGCCTTCGACATGGGGCGCTCGATCCGCGCGGCCATCCTGGGCATGGGCGGCGAGCACTACGACCTGGGCGCGGACGACGAGATCGCCTTCCAGCCGCTGGCGCGCATCGACCGAGAGGGCTACCGCACCTGGGCCAGCGAATGGGTGGAAGGCCGCCTGCTGCACGAAGGCGCGGCCGTCGGCCCGGACGAGAAGGCGGCCATCTGGTCTGCGCTGGGGAGCCTGGCCAGCGCGCCGGTGGAGCAGCGCACGCTCACGGGCCTGACGGCCTTGCTGCAATCGAACACCTTGCGCCAGGCACTCGCGCCCTACGTCCTGGGCGGCGCGCACGGCAGGCTGCTGGATGCCGACCACGACCGCCTCGGCACATCCGACGTGCAGGCGTTCGAGATGGAGGAGCTGATGCACAGCAAGGCTGCTGTGCTCGCGGTGCTGCGCTACCTGTTCGCGCGCTTCGAGGAGCGGCTGGATGGTGCGCCCACGCTGCTGATCCTCGATGAAGCCTGGCTGTTCCTCGATGACCCGGTGTTTGCGGCGCGCATCCGCCAGTGGCTCAAGACGCTGCGCAAGAAGAACGTCAGTGTCATCTTCGCCACGCAGTCGCTCGCGGACGTGAAGGATTCGGCCATCGCGCCGGCCATCATCGAAAGCTGCGCGAGCCGGATTTTCTTGCCGAACCCGCAAGCGACCGAACCGCAGATTCGCGCGATCTACGAGGGCTTCGGCCTCAACAGCCGGCAGATCGAGATCGTCGCCACCGCGCAGCCCAAGCGCGACTACTACTACCAATCCCGCCTCGGCAACCGCGTGTTCGACCTCGACCTGGGGCCGGCGACGCTGGCCTTCGCGGGTGCTTCCACGCCGCAAGACCAGCGCGCCATTGATGAGGTTCTTGGCCGCGTGCCGCAGGACGCCGGCGTGCCCGGCTTCGCGGGCGCCTGGCTGCGCCATCGCGGCCTCGATTGGGCGGCCGACCTGCTGCCCTCGTTCCCCGGCTACGCGCCGGGTTCCCTCCGTACCGCTGACCACCCCCAGGAGAACCAACTATGAAATTGCATACCCCCAAGCTCGCCGCGTTGACCGCCGCCTGCGTGCTCGCATTCGGCATCGCGCAACCCGCCCACGCCTTGTTCGGCGTCGGCGACATCGTGCTCGACCCGACCAATCTGGTGCAGAACACGCTCACCGCCGTTCGCACGCTGGAGCAGATCAATAACCAGATCCAGCAACTCCAGCACGAAGCGCAGATGCTCATCAACCAGGCGCGCAACCTGGCCAGCCTGCCGTCCAGCGTGGTCGGCCAGTTGCGCGCGAACCTGGCGACCACCCAGCGACTGATCGCGCAGGCCAAGGGCTTGGCCTACGAAGTGACAAGCATCGACCGCGAATTCGTGCGCCTGTATCCCGAGAAGTACGCCGCCACGGTGAGCGGCAATCAGATGTACCTCGATGCGCAGGAGCGTTGGAAGAACACGCTCAACGGCCTGCAAACGACCATGCAGATGCAGGCCCAGGCGTCGCAGAACCTGAGCGACGACGAAAGCGTGCTGGCCGACCTCGTGGGCAAGAGCCAGTCGGCCGAGGGCGCGCTGCAAGCGATGCAGGCCATGAACCAGTTGCTGGCCTTGCAGGCCAAGCAGTCGATCCAGACGCAGCGGCTCCAGATCACGCAAGACCGCGCGGCCTCGCTGGAACTGGCGCGGCAGGCGGCGGCCACGGAGCGCGGGCGCGAAGTGACGCGCCGCTTCCTGGGCGAAGGCACGCCGTACACGCCGCAGCCCGTCAATTTCTACAACCGCTGACGGAGGCTGCCATGCAACGCACGCCCGTCGTGTTTGCTTTCGCCATTCATGCGCTGGTGCTGGCCGGCTGTGACCGGCCGCAGCAAGTGTCGGTGAATGCGCTCGCCGCCGACCCGGCCCGGTTGCACGCGCTGCGCGCGCAGTGCCGCGCGGGCGCGCACGACGGCGCGTTTTGCGCGCAGGTGGCACAGGCCGACCTGCGGCGCTTTCTCTCCGGCCAGGCCGGGCCGAATGAGTACCAGACGCTGGCCGACCTGCCGCCGATCCCGCCCAGCTTCGATGAACCCGCCGATGGCAGCGCGGCAATCGCTCTGCCTGGGCAGGAGGACTCGCCATGAACGACGTGACGGTCATCGACCGCTTCCTTGACACCTTCTCGCGCTACATCGACTCGGGCTTTGGCCTGTTGCACGGCGAAGTGGCGTTTCTGACCGCCACGCTGATCGTCATCGACATGACGCTCGCCGGGCTGTTCTGGGCGATGAGCCATGCCACCGGCCAGGGCGAGGACGTGATCGCCAAGCTGATCCGCAAGGTGCTGTACGTCGGCGCCTTCGCCTACATCATCGGCAACTTCAACTGGTTGGCTGGCATCGTGTTCCGCTCCTTCGCCGGGCTGGGCCTGACGGCCAGCGGCTCGACCCTGAGCATGGAGAACTTCCTGCAACCGGGCCGGCTGGCGAAGGTCGGCATCGACGCCGGTGCGCCGATCCTGAAACAGATCGGCGACATGGCGGGCTTCCCCGAAGTCTTCGTGAACATCACGCCCATCGTCGTGATGTTCCTCGCTTGGCTGATCGTCCTGCTGTGCTTCTTCGTGCTGGCGATCCAGCTTTTCATCACGCTGATCGAGTTCAAGCTGACCACGCTTGCCGGCTTCGTGCTGGTGCCGTTCGCGCTCTGGAACAAGACCGCATTTCTCGCCGAGAAGGTGCTGGGCAACGTGGTGTCGTCCGGCATCAAGGTGCTGGTGCTGGCGGTGATCGTGGGCATCGGCTCGGGCCTGTTCGCCGAGTTTCAGGTACAGCCCGCCGAACCATCCATCGACCACTCCGTGGTCGTGATGCTGGCCTCGCTGACGCTGCTGGCCTTGGGCATCTTCGGGCCGGGCATTGCAACCGGGCTGGTGTCCGGCAGCCCGCAGCTCGGCGCAGGTGCGATGGCCGGTGCGGCGCTGGGCGCGGCCGGCGCTGCTGTTGCCGTGGGCGCTGCGGCTACGGGCGTCGGCGGCGCAGTCGCCGCCGGGGCGCGCATGGCGCCCGCAGCCGCCAAGCTGGCCGGTAGCGGAGCGCGTGCCGCCACTGGGGCCGCCAGCAGCGCGCGGTCGGCGTTTCAGGCGGGTTCTGCATCCGCCGGCGGTGGCCTCAAGGGCGCCGCCGCCGGCGTGGGCAATGTCGCCAAGACCGGCGCGCAGGCGGCCGGGCAGAAGGTGGCTGATGGTGCGCGCTCGATGAAGGAGCGTGTCGCCGCCGCCTTCCGGCCCGATGACGCCGGATCGGCGTCAGGGGGCGGTGCCGCACAGGCTGCAAACGAGCCAACCCCATCCACCGCGCAACCCGCCTGGGCCAAGCGCCTGCATCGCAGGCAGCAGCTCACCCATGCCGCGACGACCGCCGCCCACACGCTGCGCGGCGGCGATGGCGGCAGCTCCAGCCAAGGCCCGAGCCTGCGCGATTCCGATTCCTGATCTTCAAGGAGAACTCCCATGCGATTCAAACGACCGCAGGTGCGCTACGCCGATACGCCACAGCCTGCTACTCCGTATCAATCCGCCGCCCAGGTTTGGGACGAGCGCATCGGCTCGGCCCGCGTGCAGGCCAGAAACTGGCGTTTCATGGCCTTTGGCTGCCTCACGCTGGCCGTGCTGATGGCGGGCGGCCTAGTCTGGCGCTCGGCGCAGTCCATCGTCACGCCCTACGTCATTGAGGTGGACAACGCGGGCCAGGTGCGCGCTGTCGGCGAGGCCGCCACGCCCTACAAGCCCAGCGATGCGCAGATCGCCTACCACCTGGGCCGCTTCATCGGCCTGGTGCGCTCGCTGTCCATCGACCCCATCGTGGTGCGGCAGAACTGGCTCGATGCCTACGACTACACGACCGACAAAGGCGCGGTCGTGCTCAACGAGTACGCCCGCACGAATGACCCGTTCGCGCGCATCGGCAAGGAGTCGGTGACGGTGCAGATCACCAGCGTGACCCGCGCCAGCGACACGTCTTTCAACGTGCGCTGGACGGAAACGCGCTTCGTCAATGGCGCGCTGGATCGCACCGAACGCTGGAACGCGGTGATTTCCACGGTGCTGCAAACCCCGCGCACCGAGCAGCGTCTGCGCAAGAACCCCCTGGGCATCTACGTCAACGGGCTGTCGTGGAGCCGCGAACTGGAAGCTAACGAAGGAGCAAAACCATGAATGATCTTTTCCGTAAATCCGCCTTGCCGGTGATGCTTCTGGCTTCGACCGTGCTGTTCTCTGGCTGCGCTACTCAGGGCAAGCCGCCACCGACCATTTCGCTCGATGAGCCGGTGCAGGCCCAGCCGCTGCCGGAGCCACCAAAACCGGTGGAGGTGGTCACGGTGCCGCAGCCGCTCGCGCTGCCGTCGCAGTTGAAACCACTGCCAGAGACCGAGGAGGCCAAGCCCGCGCCGGAACCCGCGGATGAGAAAGTGCGCGTCTCGCGCGCCAATGCCGAGGCCCGTGTCGCGCCCACGCGCGAAGGCTACGTCAACGCGATCCAGGTCTGGCCCTTTACCGATGGCGCGCTTTACCAGCTCTATGCGGCCGTGGGCCGCGTGACGGTGGTTTCGCTGCAGCCCGGCGAGGAACTGGTGACGGTCGCGGCCGGCGACACGGTGCGCTGGATCGTCGGGGACACGTCGAGCGGCAGCGGTGAGGCTCTGCGCGTCAACGTGATGGTCAAGCCGATCCGCTCGGGCTTGAAGACCAATCTGGTCATCACCACCAGCCGCCGGACGTATCTGCTGGAGCTGACTTCGACCGAAAAGACGTGGATGGCGTCGGTGTCCTGGGAGTACCCGAAGGACAAGATGCTGGCCTTGCAGCGCCAGGCGCAGGCGGCCAGCGCCGCCGCCCCGGTCGATAGCGGCCTGTCGCTGGAGAAGATCCGTTTCCGCTATGCCATCAGCGGCAGCAATCCGCCGTGGAAGCCGCTGCGTGCTTTCGATGACGGCGAGAAGGTCTACATCCAGTTCCCGCCCGGCATCGCCCAGGGCGAGCTGCCGCCGCTGTTCGTGATCGGCGCGCAAGGCGACGGGCAACTGGTGAACTACCGATTCCGTGCGCCGTACTACATCGTTGATCGCCTGTTCGGCGCGGCCGAACTGCGCCTGGGCGGGGACAAAGGCGACGTGGTGCGGATTGAGCGCACGGACGGCACACGGAGGAACTGACCATGAGCCAGGACGATTCCCCTGATCTTGCGGCGCAGGCGGGCAAGGTCGCGCCCGAGGCGGTGGCGCTGCGCGCCCAGCCGCGCCCGGTCACGCGCCTGAACCGGCGCACGCTGGCCATCCTCGTCGGCGTCCTGTCGGTCGCCGTGCTCGGGGCCACGATCTGGTCATTGCAGCCGCACCGGCGCGGCACGGGCGAGCAGACCGAGCTTTACAACGTCGATCGCGTCTCGAAGTCCGAGGGGCTGGATGGTCTGCCGGCCGACTACTCGAAGCTGCCGCCGAAGGTGCCCGAGCTGGGGCCGCCGCTGCCGGGTGATCTCGGCCCAGCCATCGTGAAGTCGCAGCAGCCGGTGACGCCGGCCTACGCACCGCCGGGACATGATCCGGCGGATGCGTGGCGCAAGGAGGCCGATGCGGCGGCGAACTCGTCGGTGTTTTTCCGCTCGGGCAACCAAGGCAAGGCCACCGCGCCGGTCACGGCGCAAGCCGCTGCGGCTGCGCCCGGCAGCGCCTTGGCGGGCTTCGACCCGCTGGCCGCTGGCCCGGCCTCGACGGCGGCCCAGCCATCCGACCCGACAGCCGTGCAGAACCGGCAAGACCAGAAAGAGGCTTTCCTGAAAGGCGGTTCTACGGAAACCCGCAATTCCGGCAATCTCCAGATGCCGGCCTCGCCGTATCAGGTCATGGCGGGAACGGTGATCGCGGGCGCGCTGGTGACGGGCATCAAGTCCGATCTGCCGGGCGACGTGATAGCCACGGTGACGGAGCCGGTCTATGACACGGCCACTGGCAAGTTCCTGCTGATCCCACAGGGATCGCGCATCCTGGGCAAGTACAACAGCCAGGTGAGCTACGGGCAGAGCCGCGTACAGGTGGTGTGGAACCGCGTCATCCTGCCGGACACGTCCTCGCTGAAGCTAGACAACCTGGCGGGCACTGACCCTGCCGGCTATTCCGGCCTGGAGGATGGCGTCGATTGGCATTGGGATCGCGTCTTCGCGGGTGCGGCGCTGACGACCCTGCTGGGCGTGGGTGCCGAGTTGGCCGCACCGGAAAACCGGCAGGATGGCAACCGCATCGTGATCGCTGGGCGCGATAGCGCGCAGGACAGCATCAACCAGGTCGGCCAAGAGATGACCCGGCGCAACATGAACATCCAGCCGACGCTGACCGAGCGGCCGGGCCTGCCGGTGCGGATCATCGTCAACCGCGATTTTGTGCTGCGGCCGTACCAGCCTATGTTCTTCAACCGTGGAATTGCGAAATGAACACCACCAGGAAGTTGCGGCTTGGGCCGCTGCCCAAGGTCGAGAGCGTCAAGCTGGCCTTTGCGTGCCCGGTCAGCCTGAAAGCCGACCTCGACCGTTACGCCGCGCTGCACGCGCAGGTGTACGGCGAAGCGGTCGATGCCACGACGCTGATCCCGCACATGCTAGAGGCCTTCATGCAAGGAGACCGTGGGTTTCAGAGAAACAGCGCTAGTAAACACGCATTGCAAAACGCTGGTGGAGTAACCATCTCCGGTTGCCGTACGCCGTGAGCTTTTTGGCTATGCGTGACCTAGGTTGCGGGAGTTGGCATCGCGGCTTCGAATTTCGAGGGCTGCAAGCGGTGGGGTGTGCTACAGGTGCGCCATTCACCCACCCGCCAAGTGCTTCAGTGCTTGTGGCCGCCCTGGGCATCGTGGCCAGCCGGCTGGGCGCTGGCGTTGAGCGCACGCACGGGAGCCTTCACTTCGACCGATTCGCGCTTGCCGTCCGGGCCCTCGATGACGAGGGTCAGAGGCACCGTGTCGCCTTCCTTCACCTGCTGCTTCAGGTCCATCAGCATCACGTGGTAGCCGCCGGGCTTGAGTTCCACGGTCTTGCCTGCGGGCAGCTCGACGGCCGGCACCTGGCGCATCTTCATCACGTTGTCCTGCATGGCCATCTCGTGGACCTCGACGGCGGGCGTAAGCGGCGAGCTGGCCGAGACCAGCTTGCTATTCTTGGTTGCCTTCAACTGCATGAAGGCGCCGGTGGCTTTCTGTTGCGGTACGGTGGCGCGCACCCAGGCATCTTTGACGGTGACTTGCGCCTGGGCGGTGGCCGCGAGCAGCGAGGCGGCGACGATGGCTGTGCGGATGACGAGTTTCATGGTGTTCTCCTTGAGGGGATAGAGGGTCAGGCAGGGTTCAAGAGCTTGCGGATGTCGTCCGCATAGTCTTGGGCGGGTTGCTCATGGCGCAGGGCCAAGCGCAGCTTTCCTAGCGGGTCGTAGACGTAGCTGAGCGATGTGTGGTCCATGGTGTAGGACGATCCCGTCGGCATTTTCTTGTAGTAGACCTTGAAGTCCTTGGCGATCTGTGCGGTGCGTTCCAGGTCGCCGTACAGACCGATAAAGCTGGGGTCGAATGCAGCCGTGTAGGCTTTGAGCACCTCGGGCGTGTCGCGCTCGGGATCGACCGTGACGAACAGTGTCTGGAAGCGCTCGCCGTCGGGGCCGAGAAGCCGCTTGACCTCGGCCGCCCGCGCCAGGGCCGTCGGGCAGACATCTGGGCACTGAGTGAAGCCGAAGAAGACCAGGATGGCCTTGCCTCGGAAGTCCGCCAGCGTGCGCTCATTGCCATCCGGGTCGGAGAGCCGGATGTCCGTGGCATAGGTTGCACCGGTCAGATCGACACCTTTGTACGTGGGGACGTCTCAGGCCTGTTTGACTGACAGCATGGCTGCTAACGATAGGCTTGGCATGAATGATCCACTCGGGCCCTGTCGCCAAGTTCGTGAATCTTTAGGCCAGGCCTCTTCTCACCTCTTTTGCCAAGTCGAAAATCGTTGCTATCAGCGGAGCGTTCTGTCGTTCGCGACGACAGATGAAGTCGACGTGGGTGGCCATTGCTGTATCCAGAATCTTCAGCTTCACAAGACGCGGATCTGGAACATAGGCTGTCTCGGCAACGACGCCTAGTCCTATTCCTTGTGCGACTGCCTCGCGGACAGCCTCCCGGCTTCCCATCTCCAGCGCAACCTGGATGTTGATATTGCGGGCAATTAGCTCGCTCTCGAAGACTCTTCTTGTCGTTGAACCTTCCTCACGTATGACGAAGCGCTGGCTCTGAAGGTCCTTGAGCACTATCTCACCGCACCGGGCTAGGGCGTGCTCTCGGTTCGCAAAGACCACCAGGCGCTGTGACCTGTATGGCATGCAATGGAGTTCGGGGTGCTCGGCGTGATTGAGGACCACGCCGACATCACCCTGGTAGTCGAGGAGCTTTTCCGTGATTGAGCGGGAGTCGCCTACACGGACAGAGACCTCGACCTGGGGATGGCGGCTCCCGAAGGCCTTCAGAACAGGGACTACGTTGTACGGGCCGATCGCGTGAATCACAAGACGCCCGACGAATCGGTTTTTGGCTGCTGCCAAAAGGGCGTGCGCATCTTCCTCGCCGCTGAATGCCCGCCGCGTGTAGTCCAGCAGAGTCCTGCCAAAGGTAGTCAGCTCAAGCCGGCGGCCTTGACGAAGAAAAAGCTCCACGCCGTACTCATTCTCCAGGCGCTGAATATGCGCTGAGATGGTGGGCTGCTGTAGATCAAGCAGCTTCGCAGCAGCAGTCATGCTTCCGGCCCTTGCCGTCGCATCAAAGGCTTTCAAAGCCGCAAGTAGCGTGAGTCCAGACATAGGTGTTATCTATAGATACCCCTATTTTTCGGGGTGCAAGTTTCATATTGATGACACGTTCCACGAACAAACTGCACGCATGCCTAGCCGTATCGAACTTCTTTCTGCGGCAAATGTGCGTCATAAGCGCTCTCGCGCTGCTCGCAGGCAGAAACTTGCAAAGGTAACAACATGAAGTTGGAGAAGGACCGAGACGTTCTGAGTCTCAAGGGAGTTTCCGTCCGCTACGTTGACTCGACCGTGGCCTTGCACCCGACGAGTCTGGATGTGAAGCAGGGAGAGTTTTTGGTGCTTCTGGGCGCCTCGGGCGCAGGGAAGTCCACCTTGTTACGAAGCATCAATGGACTGGTGCTGCCCACAAAAGGCGAGGTATCGATACCTGGCCTGGCAGGTGGGGTAGTCAACGCAAAGACGCTGAGAGAGCACCGCAAGCGCTGTGGGATGGTTTTCCAGCAGCATCATCTGATTGGACGTCAGTCGGTCCTCAGGAATGTTCTGATGGGAAAGCTCGGTGACAGGGGTGCATTCGCTTCGCTATGGCCGTGGAGCAAGAAGGACAAGCTGGAGGCGCTCACAGTGATTGAGCGTGTCGGGCTGCTCGAAAAGGCGCTCTCCCGGGCTGATGCCTTGTCTGGGGGGCAGCAGCAGCGCGTAGGCATAGCTAGGGCGCTAATACAGAAGCCACGAATCCTGCTGGCCGATGAGCCTGTTGCCAGCCTGGACCCGGCAACCGCACATAGCGTGCTCACCTTGTTGCATGAGATCTGCAAAAAGGACCACCTCACCGCAATCGTGAGTCTTCACCAGGTGGAGCTCGCGCGCTCGTTTGCAGACCGAATCATTGGGCTCCGCCAGGGAGCTGTTGTATTCGAGGGTAGGGCAGAGCAGCTGAGTCCTGATGTTGCGCGGAACCTCTATGCAAAGCAGTCCAACGCTTCCAACACGAGTGCGTCCACTGATAGCCCCCGAACTCTTCAATCCAGTCAAACCAAGGAGCTCTTGCCATGCTGAATCGCCGTAACTTCTCTCTTGTTGTCAGCGCAGCTTCTTTTGCTGCACTCCTTCCTCTGTGGGCTCATGCGCAGGGAAAGGATCCATCAAAGCTTCGTGTCGCCCTTCTTCCAGATGAGAACGCTGCCAGCATCATCCAGAACGCGCAGCCTCTTAAGCGCTATCTTGAACAGCAGCTCAAGAAGGATGTTGAGATTGTGGTGACTACCGATTACTCCTCGATGATCGAGGCAATGCGGTTCGGTCGGATTGAGGTAGCGTACTTTGGACCGTTTTCGTACGTTTTGGCCAAATCTAAGGCGTCCGGGATTGAGCCCTTTGCGGTGGGCGTTGAACGTGGGTCGCCCACATACCAGTCGGTCCTCATCGCAACGGCCGGAGGGCCGGTGAAAACGCTTGAAGACGTGCGCGGCAAGCCCTTCGGATTTGGCGACCAGGCGTCCACATCAAGCCACCTTGCACCACGTGCACACCTGCTCAAGAAGTACAAGCTTGATGGTGAGAAGGACTATCGGCCAGTTCACCTTGGGGCACATGACGCGGTCGCACGTGCGGTGCAGTCGGGTCAGATTCCAGCCGGGGCTCTGTCCAAGCCGATTCTGGACAACCTCATCGCTCGAGGAAGCATTGATGCCACGAAGATTGTTCAGCTTGACCTTTCTGCTCCCATTCCAAACTATCCGGTCGTCATGCAGGGGGACCTCAAGCCTGAGCTCAAAGCTGCCATCCGCTCTGCCTTTCTGGACATGAAGGATGCTGAGGTGCTCAAGGCGTTTCGTGTCCAGGCGTTTGCCGCCACTGATGACGCTGCATATGACGTCCTTAGGGATACCGCAACCATCCTGAAGCTTGATTTGGGCCGTATGCAATGACCTCGGCTGCATTCGAGAACATCATCAGTCGCGACAAGCGGGAGCAGTTCATTGGACTGCGCAATACAGCGTTCGTCCTTCTGGTTTGCCTTGTAGCCCTGTACGTCACGGGGTTCTTCGATGCACAGCGGTTCATCGAAGGCGCCCCGGCTGTCAAGCAGCTCTCATCTGAGATGGTCCCTCCCAACTTCGACCGCTGGGAGCACTGGGTCATCCCGCTGAGGGACACCTTGGCGATGTCGATTGCCGGCACAGCACTGACTATCGTGCTTTCACTTCCGCTGGCGCTCCTGGCGGCTCCAAACACCACCCCCAATCCTTTGGTGGGAAGAGTGGCCAGAGTCATCCTGGCGGCATTCCGGTCCGTGCCAGAAATCATTCTTGGCATTCTGTTCGTGGCAGCCGTAGGGTTTGGTGCTCTACCTGGGGTGCTCGCACTAGCGTTGCATTCCACGGGAATGGTCGCAAAGTTTTACGCGGAAGCCATTGAGCACGTGGATCCGAAGCCACTTGAAGCAGCTGCTGCGGTAGGCGCAAGCCGCTTTCAGGTCATCTCGCATGCCGTTATCCCCCAAGTCCTTCCACAGTTGGCAGACATAACCATCTATCGCTGGGAGTACCACTTCAGGGCCTCCGCAGTACTTGGCATTGTCGGTGCAGGTGGCATCGGCTTCGAGTTGATGGCAGCACTTCGCCTTGTCAAGTATGACGAGGTCTCAGCCATCCTTCTGTCGATTCTTGCCTGTGTCCTCGTGGTTGACAGCATTGGATCGATGCTGCGAAAGCGTCTCAAGTAAATCGAAAAATGAATCATCGGAAAATCGTCGTAACGCAGCCAGTTCATGAAGAGGTTCTAAGGAAGCTCCAGGCTGAGGGTGAGGTCATCATGAATCCAGGGCCTGACCCCTGGAGCCCCAGCCAGCTCAGGGAGTACCTCGTGGATGCTGATGCCATGATGGCCTTCATGACAGACAGTGTGACCAAAGAGTCGCTGCTGAACGCTCCCAGGCTCAAGACCATCTCCTGTGCACTCAAGGGGTACGACAACTTCGACCTGAGGGCTTGCGCACAAGCCGGGGTGAGCGTCACCTTTGTTCCTGACCTCCTCACAGAGCCCACAGCCGAGCTGGCCATCGGATTGGCTATTGCTGCTGGCAGGAACGTGCTTCAGGGTGACGCCGCTACAAGAGCAGGCTACTCTGGGTGGAGGCCAGCTCTATACGGAACCGGGCTTCATGGGTCGGTGGCCAGCGTGATCGGTCTCGGAAAAGTTGGGCAGGCCATATTGGCGCGACTCGCGGGCTTTGGCTGCGCGCGGCTGCTTGGTGTAGACCCAAGTGTGCGTCTAGATCAGGTCGAACTGGTCACGCTTGATGAGGCTGTCAGCACATCGGACTATGTGTTCCTGGCAGTGCCTCTTGTTAGCGATACGCGCCACCTGGTTGACTCCAGGATGCTTCAACTATCGAAAAAGGGCCAGATCCTTGTAAACGTGGGTAGGGGGTCTGTGGTCGACGAAAGGGCGGTTGTCGATGCCTTGGCGAATGAGCAACTTGGCGCGTACGCCGCTGACGTCTATGAGATGGAAGATTGGCTACTTCCAGACAGACCTCGCGAAATTCATCCGGGATTGACCAACAACGCCAGAACAGTACTCACTCCCCACATCGGCTCGGCTGTGAGACGCGTACGGTTCGAAATTGAAATGCGGGCTGCTGAGAACCTAGTCCGCTCACTCAGGGGCGAGAGTTTGAGTGATGTTGCTGTCGAGGCCAGCGCGGCAGCATAGGTATGGTTGCTCGGCGGTTTGCACGCCAGCTGAAATGGGCGCGGCTTCAGAGCCTATGTCCTATGGCTGGGTGCAACCTGCCCGTGTGATGCCATCCTGCTCGCCAAGGGGAAATGACTTGAGTCATCATCGAAGTGGTTTAGCGATGATGTTCTCTGCACGGCGCAGCTCATGGGGTAAGCCCAAATGGGCGCATGGCAAACACCAGATACTTCGAGGGGTCAGGCTACAACACTGATCGTTCTTGGCCTCTGATAGTGGTTTCAACCCAGGACGTTTCAGCTGAGGTCATTACATTCGGCTCGTAGTAGAGGTGACGCTGCTTTGCGAGTTCTTGGACTGCACGGCTGAACCCTAGGTCTAATACAACCGCACTGCGCAGAGTGTTGAGATGCACCGCCGAAAGTGTCTCCCTCGCCCCTTTAGGGTCTGCCTTAGAGTTCACGCAGACGACGAGGTGCGTTGTCGCCGATAGACTGCTTTGATGCATCTCAATGAATCTAGGCTGTTGATTTCCACGCAGAACTGACCCGCCGGGGATGCGGACAAAAACTTGGACTACCAGGGGAGGTAGTTCATGTACTCATACGCAGACAGGATTCGTGCAGTTGCGCTTTACATCAAGCTTGGCTTGCGTGTCAGAGCCACGATTCGCCAGTTGGGGTACCCAACCAAGAACGCATTGAAAGGCTGGTATCAGCACTACCTGAAGCATCAGGATTTGCCAGCAAGCCAAGCTCCAAGAGCACCAAAATATTCGCTGCAGCAAAGGCAGGTGGCTATTGCTCATTACCTCGCCCATGATCGCTGTATTGCTGCAACGATGAGGGCTTTGGGTTATCCGGGTCGAGGAACGTTGACTGCGTGGGTTCGGCAAGACTGCCCTGACACCTGCAAATCGAGAGTAGGCAGATCTTGGCCGGCTACAAAGCCTGATGCCTTGATGTGTGAGGGCGTGGTGCAGCTGTGTGCCCGTCGATCAAGTGCACAGCAGATTGCGGACAAGTTAGGGGTGTGTAGGGGGACCTTGTACAACTGGAAAAATCAGTTGCTTGGCCCTTGTGCCCCAGCCTCAATGAAACACAGTCCAAAGCGATCGCCAGTGTTGGATGAAGCAGCACTCAGGCGCCAAGTTGAATCATTGCGCCAGGATGTTCGGCGGCTGAAGATAGAACGTGAGCTTCTCAAGCAGGCCCATGAAATCTTAAAAAATGGGGCTGACATTGATCTGCATAGGCTGGCAAACAAAGATAAGGCTGTGCTGGTTGAAGCGTTGCACGGGCAGTATGAATTGCCAGAACTGCTTTCTCTTGTTGGCCTTGCTAGAAGCTCGTATTTTTACCATCGTGCTCGGCTGAAGCTGGCTGACAAATACGTTGATTTACGCCGAAGCATCACAGAGATCTTCGACAACAACTACCGTTGCTATGGATATCGCAGGGTGCAGGCATCTCTGCTCAAGGAGTGCACGGGCATCTCAGAGAAGGTGGTTCGTCGGCTGATGAAGCAGGAGGGGTTGATCGTGGCCAAGCCCAAACGCCGCAGATATAACTCCTACCTTGGAGAGATAGGTGCCGCCCCGCAAAACCTCATCAATCGAGACTTCCGTGCCGCTGCGCCCAATGAGAAGTGGCTCACCGACATTACTGAACTCCAGATTCCTGCTGGCAAGGTTTACCTGTCGCCAGTCATTGATTGCTTTGACGGGCTGGTGGTGAGCTGGTCGATTGGGACTCATCCCAACGCACATCTCGTCAACACAATGCTGGATGCGGCCATTGATGCTGTTCAAGGCAGCGAGAGCCGCCCTGTGATTCATTCTGATCGTGGAGCTCACTACCGCTGGCCAGGCTGGCTCTCGAGGGTCCATGATGCAAAGTTGACTCGCTCGATGTCTCGCAAAGGGTGCTCACCAGACAACGCTGCGTGCGAAGGCTTTTTTGGAAGGCTAAAGATGGAGCTGTTCTATCCCAACAACTGGCAATCAACAACGATTGAGCAGTTCATTGAAGCTGTCGATGCGTACATTCGTTGGTACAACGAAAAACGTATCAAGGTATCTCTGGGACGTTTAAGTCCTGTGGAATACCGGCACAAACTTGGCCTAGCCGCATAAAACCAGTCCAAGTTTTTATCCGCACCCCCACCGGGGGCTAGTGGGTCACTTCTGGGTGGAAATCAACACGCTGTTCAAGCCGGGGCTGAAGTTCGAACCCGTGTTCGACTACGAGCAGGTGCTGGTCGTGGCCAAAGACCACCCCCTGGCTTCTACGGCCTACGTGAAGCCCCAGCAGCTGACCCGGGAAGTGCTCATCAGTTACCCCGTGGACATCGAACGCCTGGACATCTACAGCCAGTTCCTGTTGCCGGCCGGCGTGACGCCCAAGCGCCACAAAGCCATCGAAACCACCGACATCATGGTGCAGATGGTGGCCAGCGGCCGCGGTGTCGCCGCGCTGCCGCGCTGGCTGGTCGAGGAATATGCGGCCAGGATGGACGTGGTGCCTGTGCGGCTGGGCGCGCGCGGTATTGCCAAGCAGATCTTCCTGGGCGCACGCGAGGCGGATACCGCCATTGACTACGTGCGGGCCTTCGTCGAACTGGCCCGCCAGCCTGCAACTGCCACCACCGCTATTGCCCAAGGAGCCAAGGGATGAACACCACCGTCGAACGCAAAGCGCTTGCGCTGCCCGGAGGCCACGACAAGGTGCTGCTGCATTCGTGCTGCGCGCCGTGCTCAGGCGAGGTCATGGAGGCCATGCTGGCCTCGGGCATTGACTACACCATCTTTTTCTACAACCCCAACATTCATCCGCTCAAGGAATACGAGCTGCGCAAGAACGAGAACATCCGCTTCGCGGAGCAGTTCGGCGTGCCCTTCGTCGATGCGGACTACGACCGGGACAACTGGTTCGAGCGCGCCAAGGGCATGGAGCACGAGCCCGAACGCGGCGTGCGCTGCACCATGTGCTTCGACATGCGTTTCGAGCGCACGGCGCTGTATGCGCATGAGCACGGCTTTCCGGTGATCACCAGTTCCCTGGGCATCTCGCGCTGGAAGAACATGCAGCAGATCAATGACTGCGGCGTGCGTGCGGCGGCCAAGTACTCTGGCCTGATGTACTGGGAATACAACTGGCGCAAGGGCGGCGGCTCGGCGCGCATGATCGAGATCAGCAAGCGCGAGAACTTCTACCAACAGGAATACTGCGGCTGCGTCTACTCGCTGCGCGACACGAACCGCCACCGCGTGGAAAGCGGCCGCGAGCGCATCCAGCTCGGCGTGACGTTCTACGGTGACGAACAGCCCCCCAAAGATTGACGCGCCCTGCCGGGTGAGCGATGCCGCTCCATGGCTTCCAACCGACCCGATCAGCGCTGGCGGGTCGGAACTCTCCCAACAGTCGCCAGATATGGCAAGCCCCTTGCTTCATTCCGACAAGTCCAAGCCCATCGGCAACATCACCGACGCCTATTCGTTAGAGGTCAACGCGAAGGATATCTCTGCGCTGACCGCAGCGGCGCCGCGTGTATTGCCCGGGTCAACCATTTCCATTCCCTACCTGGCGAACCAGGACAACGACGCGCGACTGGCCGCAGCGCAGGCCGTTCGCGGACTCGGCTTTGAGCCCATGCCTCACCTCGCTGCACGCCGTATCGCCTCGTTCGCAAAACTGGAGTCGTTCATCCAGCGCGCGGTCGCGGAAGCCGGCGTCAAGCGTTGCTTCGTGATCGCTGGAGATCCGTCCACCCCGCTGGGGCCGTTTGCCGACAGCTCCTCACTGATCGAATCAGGCGTGTTCGAGCGCTCGGGCATTCAGATGGTCGGCGTGGGTGGCCATCCCGAGGGCCATCCGGTCATGAGCACATCTGATCGTTGGAAAGTGCTCGAACACAAGTGTCGCTGCATCGAAGGGCGCGGCATGGCGCCCTTGATCGTCACGCAATTTGCCTTCGATGCCGACATCGTGCTGGCCTGGCTGGAAGCCCTGCGCGGGCGTGGCGTCGAACATCCCGTACGCGTGGGCGTGCCGGGCCCTGCAGGCGTGGCGGTGCTGGCGCGCTATGCCGCCTTGTGTGGCGTTAGCGCATGCGCGTCGATGTTGTCCAAGTACGGCATCTCGATCAGCAAGCTGTTCGGCATAGCAGGCCCGGATCTCTTTGTGGATCGTCTGACCACCCGCCTGACCGAAGCACATGGAAAGGTGAGCCTGCATTTCTTTCCATTCGGAGGCATCGCTCAGTCCGTGAAGTGGGTAGAGCAGTACTGCTCGCGTGCCGAGCCTGAACAACCCATCGACACGGCTCCCATGTGATTACTGCGCCTCCAGCAGTCGCTTGCACTGGCATGCCCCATAGAAGCAGACCTCGTTGGGGCGAACGCTTCGAGAGCATCCTACCGCCCGCCTCAGCCTTCGCGTTGCGCAAGCGCCCCATGGGCGCGATCCCATTGGCACAGGACACACGCGGCCAACATCACCGGACGCAGGCGCAAATGCCACATCGAAATGGATCGCCCGCATCATCGGCTTCGACGGTGCGAGCTATCGATTGGCAGATTGGGGGGGCAAACACGATAAACGCCCTTCTCGAACTGCCTTCTGTAGGAAGATGGTGATAGACCGAAACTTTGATGATGCGACTTTGCTCGCTGAGACATCCTTACGTTTGCCACTGCAAAGCGCCTATGTGGCACCTAGCTCGCAAATCAGCAAGGATGCGTAGCGACCAAAATATGGACTAACCTGTTATTCCATAAGACCTTTTACGGAACTGTCCGTCTACATCAAAGACTTGACAGCGGACATTTTTCATGGGGCAACGGCCTCAGCCCGCGCGGTAGAGCAGCACCTTGAGCGCCCGATCGGGCGCCGCATCGGCGAACGCCGGGGGATTGGCCAGCCGCTCGACGAAGGCCAGCGACGGCGCCGAGGCCGCCACCTGCGCCTGCAGGAAGTCCGGCCCCAGTTCCGGCGCGTTGAGGCACAGCAGCACACGGCCCTCGGGCGCGAGCAGCTCCGGCAGCCGCCGCAGCAGCCGGGCGTAGTCCTTGGTGGCGACGAAGCTGCCCTTCTGGTAGCTCGGCGGATCGACGATCACCAGGTCGTAGGGCCCGGCGCGGCCGATGCGGCCCCAGCTCTTGAAGATGTCGTGGCCCAGGAAGCTCGCCCCCTTCAACACGCCATTGAGCCGGTGGTTCTGCTGGCCGACGGCCAGCGCGCGGCTGCTCATGTCCATGTTCAGCACCTGGTCCGCGCCGGCCTGCAGCGCGACCACCGAAAAGGCGCAGGTGTAGGCGAAGAGATTGAGCACCTTCAGGCCCGGCGCCCAGCCGCCCGCCGCGCGTGCCGTGGCGTTGGCGGCCGCGCGCTGCGCGACATGCGCGCGCGTCCACTGGCGGCCGGCGGCCATGTCCAGGAACAGGCCGTGGTTCTGCCCCTGCAGCAGGTGGACGCGGTAGCGCGTGCCCTGCTCCGCCACTTCATGCACCTCGGGCACTTCGCCGGCCATCAGCCGCGTCTCGGTCTGCCCGCCCCCTTCGCGCGTCTGCAGGACCCAGTTCAGGGGGCCGGCATCGAACTGCCGCCAGCGCGCGGCCAGCGCCTCGCCGACGGTGATCAGTTCCGCGTCGCCGACGGGCCGGAAGCAGGTCAGCAGCAGCACGGGCGCAAAGGCGTCGAGCGCCCAGTCTTCGCAGCCCGGGTGCAGGCCGCCGCGCCCGTGGAAGATGCGGGCGGCGTCGGTGGGCCGCTCCATGCGGGCGATGGTGTCGAGCAGGGCTTGGATACGAACCTCGATGGCGCGGGCGGGCCGCGGCGGATGGCGTGGAGGGGCGATGGCGTTCATCGCGACGGAGCAGGAGCGCTCGCTCGATGGTATCGCCCGCGCACCCAGAAAAAATCCCGCCGGCGGCGGGATTCTTCGTGCAGGCCGGGCGCGCCGCTCAGCGCTTGGCCGGCGGCAGGTCGGTGCAGGTGCCGTGCGCGACTTCCGCCGCCATGCCGATGCTTTCGCCCAGCGTGGGGTGCGGGTGGATGGTCTTGCCGATGTCGATCTCGTCGGCGCCCATCTCGATGGCCAGCGCGATCTCGCCCAGCATGTCGCCCGCGTGGGTGCCGACGATGCCGCCACCCAGGATGCGATGGGTCTCGGCGTCGAACAGCAGCTTGGTGAAGCCCTCGTCGCGGCCGTTGGCGATCGCCCGCCCCGAAGCGCTCCACGGGAAGTGGCCCTTCTTGACCTTGATGCCTTCGGCCTTGGCCTGGTCCTCGGTGAGGCCGACCCAGGCCACCTCGGGATCGGTGTAGGCCACGCTGGGGATCACGCGGGCGTTGAAGGCCGCGCTCGAGAGCTCCTTGTCGCCCTTCTGCTCGCCCGCGATGACCTCGGCCGCCACATGCGCCTCGTGCACCGCCTTGTGCGCCAGCATGGGCTGACCCACGATGTCGCCGATGGCGAAGATGTTGGGCACGTTGGTGCGCATCTGGATGTCGACCGGGATGAAGCCGCGGTCGGTCACGGTCACGCCGGCCTTCTCGGCACCGATCTTCTTGCCGTTGGGGCTGCGGCCCACGGCCTGCAGCACCAGGTCGTACAGCTGCGGCTCCTTGGGCGCGTTCTCGCCTTCGAAGGTGACCTTGATGCCGTCCTTGGTCGCCTCGGCGCCCACGGTCTTGGTCTTCAGCATGATGTTGTCGAAGCGCGGCGCGTTCATCTTCTGCCAGACCTTGACCAGGTCGCGGTCGGCGCCCTGCATCAGGCCGTCGAGCATCTCGACCACGTCCAGGCGCGCGCCCAGCGACGAATACACCGTGCCCATCTCCAGGCCGATGATGCCGCCGCCCAGGATCAGCATGCGCTTGGGCTCGATGCCCATCTCCAGCGCGCCGGTCGAGTCCACGATGCGCGGGTCGTCCTTGGGCATGAAGGGCAGGCTCACGGACTGCGAACCGGCCGCGATGATCGCGTTGCGGAACTTCACGACCTGCTTCTTGCCGCTGGTGTCCCAGCCCGTGCCCGAGGTCTCGTCGACCTCGAGGTGGTTGGCGTCGATGAAGCTGCCCACGCCGCGCACCACCGTCACCTTGCGCATCTTGGCCATGGCCGTGAGGCCGCCGGTGAGCTTGCCCACCACCTTGTTCTTGTGGCCCAGCAGCTTGGCGCGGTCGATGGTCGGCGCGCCGAAATCCACGCCCAGGTCGGCGAAGTGCTTGACCTCGTCCATCACCGAGGCCACGTGCAGCAGCGCCTTCGACGGGATGCAGCCCACGTTGAGGCAGACGCCGCCCAAGGTGGCGTAGCGCTCGATCAGCACCACCTTGAGGCCGAGGTCGGCCGCGCGGAAGGCGGCGGAGTAGCCGCCGGGGCCGGCACCGAGCACGACCACGTCGCACTCGACATCGACCTGGCCGCCGAAGTTCGACACCGGCATGGGCTTGCTCCCTGCCCCGCTGGGGGAGGGTTGGGGTGGGGGCTCGGCAGCCTTCGCAGGCGCAGCGGCGGCCGGCGCGGGCGCAGCCGCAGGTGCCGCCGCGGCACCTTCCGCCACCTCCAGCGTCAGCACCACCGAGCCCTGCTTGACCTTGTCGCCGATCTTCACGGCCACGGCCTTCACCGTGCCCGCGGCCGAGGACGGGATCTCCATCGAGGCCTTGTCCGACTCCACGGTGATCAGCGACTGCTCGGCCTTGACCGTGTCGCCCACCTTCACCAGCACCTCGATCACCGCGACCTCGTCGAAGTCGCCGATGTCCGGAACCTTGATCTGTTGTTCACTCATCTCGGGTTCCTTGTTCTCAGAGCAGCACGCGGCGGAAGTCCGCCAGGACCTGGCCGAGGTACGCATTGAAGCGCGCAGCCGAGGCGCCATCGATCACGCGGTGGTCGTACGACAGCGACAGCGGCAGCGTGAGCTGCGGCACGAACTGCTTGCCGTCCCACACCGGCTTCATCGCGCTCTTCGACAGGCCCAGGATCGCGACTTCGGGCGCGTTGATGATGGGCGTGAAGTGCGTGCCGCCGATGCCGCCGAGCGAGCTGATCGAGAAGCAGCCGCCCTGCATGTCGGCGCCGCCGAGCTTGCCGTCGCGCGCCTTCTTGGCGAGTTCGCCCATCTCCTGGCTGATCTGCAGGATGCCCTTCTTGTCGGCATCCTTGAGCACCGGCACCACCAGCCCGTTGGGCGTGTCGGCCGCGAAGCCGACGTTGTAGTACTGCTTGTAGACCAGGGTGTCGCCATCGAGGCTGGCGTTGAACTCGGGGAATTTCTTCAGCGCCGAGACCACCGCCTTGATCACGAAGGCCAGCATCGTGACCTTCACGCCCGACTTCTCGTTCTCCTTGTTGGTCGCCACGCGGAAGGCTTCCAGCGCGGTGATGTCGGCCTCGTCGTTGTTGGTGACGTGCGGGATCATCACCCAGTTGCGGTGCAGGTTCGCGCCGCTGAGCTTCTTGATGCGCGACAGCTCCTTGCGTTCGACCGTGCCGAACTTGGTGAAGTCGACCTTGGGCCAGGGGATCAGGCCCAGCGCCGCGCCGTCGCCGCCACCACCGGCCGGGGCCTTGGCCGCCGACGCCTTGGTGCTGGCCGCGCCGCTCATCACGGCCTTGGTGAAGGCCTGGATGTCTTCCTGCGTGATCCGGCCCTTCGGGCCCGAACCCTTGACCTCTTCCAGCGGCACGCCCAGCTCGCGCGCGAACTTGCGGATCGAGGGCGAGGCGTGCGGCAGGCTGCCAGTGGGGGCCGTGGTCGGGTTGTGCGCCGCCGGCGCAGGGCCCGAAGCCGCCGGCGCGGGGGCCGAAGCCGTGGCCGCGGCGGGTGCTGCCGCAGCGGCTGCGGGCGCAGGAGCGGCCGCCGGCGCGGGTGCCGGTGCCGCGCCAGCCGCGCCTTCGAGCACCGCGATCAGGTCGCCGATGTTCACGACGTCGCCGATCTTGACCTTGAGCTCCTTGAGCACGCCGGCGGCCGACGACGGGATCTCCATCGAGGCCTTGTCCGATTCCACCGTGATCAGCGACTGGTCGGCCGCGATCGTGTCGCCGGGCTTGACCAGCAGCTCGATCACCGAGACGTCCTTGAAGTCGCCGATGTCGGGCACCTTGACGTCGACCGGGCCGGCCGATGCGGCGGGCGCCGGTGCGGCGGCCGGCGCGGGGGCCGCCGCCGCAGGGGCAGGTGCCGCGGCCGCCGGGGCCGGGGCCGGCGCCGCGGCCTCGCCCGCGCCTTCGGCTTCCACCACCAGCACGACCGAGCCTTCCTTGACCTTGTCGCCCACCGCGACCTTGATCTCCTTGACGACACCGGCCGTCGACGACGGAATCTCCATCGAGGCCTTGTCCGATTCCACCGTGATCAGCGACTGCTCGGCTTTCACCGTGTCGCCCACTTTCACCAGCACCTCGATCACCGCGACTTCATCGAAATCGCCGATGTCCGGCACTTTCACATCCACTGCTGCCATATCGTTGTCTCCCGCCCGTCGGGCGCGTCGGTTGTTCGGGTTGGTTTACGCGTAGAGCGGGTTGGCCTTGTCGGCATCGATGCCGTACTTCTTGATCGCCTCGGCGACCTTGGTCGCGGGCAGCACGCCGTCCTCGGCCAGGGCCTTGAGCGCAGCCACCACGATGAAGTGGCGGTTGATCTCGAAGTGCTCGCGCAGCTTGCTGCGGAAGTCGCTGCGGCCGAAGCCGTCGGTGCCCAACACCTTGTAGGTCCGGCTCTTCGGGATGAAGGGGCGGATCTGCTCGGCATAGGCCTTCATGTAGTCGGTCGATGCCACCACCGGGCCGGTGCTCGCGGCCAGCTGCTGGCCCACGAAGGACACGCGCTGTTCCTCGGTCGGGTGCAGCAGGTTCCAGCGCTCGGCGTCCTGGCCGTCGCGCGTGAGTTCGTTGAAGCTCGGGCAGCTCCAGACGCCCGCGCTCACACCCCAGTCCTTCTCCAGCAGTTCCTGTGCCGCGAAGCTCTCGCGCAGGATGGTGCCGCTGCCCAGCAGCTGCACGCTCGGCGCTTCCTTGCTGCCCTTGGCGGGCTTCACGACCGGCGCCTGCTTGCTCAGGTACATGCCCTTGAGGATCTGCTCCTCGGTGCCGGGCTGCAGGCCGGGCATCGCGTAGTTCTCGTTGAGCAGCGTCAGGTAGTAGTAGACGTTGTCCTGCTTCTCGACCATGCGCTTCAGGCCATGGTGCAGGATCACACCGACTTCGTGCGCGAAGGTCGGGTCGTAGCTCACGCAGTTCGGAATTGTGTTGGCCAGGATGTGGCTGTGACCGTCTTCGTGCTGCAGGCCTTCACCGTTGAGCGTGGTGCGCCCCGAGGTGCCGCCCAGCAGGAAGCCGCGGGCCTGCATGTCGCCGGCCGCCCAGGCCAGGTCGCCGATGCGCTGGAAGCCGAACATCGAGTAGTAGACGTAGAACGGCACCATGATGCGGTTGTTCGTCGAGTACGAGGTGGCGGCCGCGATCCAGCTCGACATGCCGCCGGCCTCGTTGATGCCTTCCTGCAGGATCTGGCCGGCCTTGTCTTCCTTGTAGTACATGACCTGGTCCTTGTCGACCGGGGTGTACTGCTGACCGTGCGGGTTGTAGATGCCGATCTGGCGGAACAGACCTTCCATGCCGAAGGTCCGGGCTTCGTCGACCAGGATCGGCACCACGCGCGGGCCCAGCGCCTGGTCGCGCAGCAGCTGCGTGAGGAAGCGCACGTAGGCTTGCGTGGTCGAGATCTCGCGGCCCTCGGCCGTGGGCTCGAGCACGGCCTTGAAGGTTTCGAGCGCGGGCACGGTGAAGCTCTCGTCGGCCTTCACGCGGCGGTGCGGCAGGTAGCCGCCCAGCGCCTTGCGGCGCTCGTGCAGGTACTGCATTTCCGGCGTGTCGTCGGCCGGCTTGTAGAAGGGGATCTCGGCCAGCTGGCTGTCCGGGATCGGGATGTTGAAGCGGTCGCGGAAGAGCTTGATGTCCTCGTCCGCCAGCTTCTTGGTCTGGTGGACGTTGTTCTTGCCTTCGCCGATCTTGCCCATGCCGAAGCCCTTGACGGTCTTCACCAGCAGCACCGTGGGCTGGCCCTTGTGCTTGACGGCCGAGTCGAAGGCCGCGAAGACCTTCTGCGCATCGTGGCCGCCGCGGCGCAGCTGCCAGATGTCGTCGTCGCTCATCTTGCTGACCATCTCCAGCGTGCGCGGGTCACGGCCGAAGAAGTTCTTGCGCACGTAGGCGCCGTCGTTGGCCTTGAACGACTGGTAATCGCCGTCGTTCGTTTCCATCATCAGCTTGCGCAGCGCGCCGTCCTTGTCGCGCGCCAGCAGGGGGTCCCAGTTGGAACCCCAGATCAGCTTGAGCACGTTCCAGCCGGCACCGCGGAATTCGCTTTCCAGTTCCTGGATGATCTTGCCGTTGCCGCGCACCGGGCCGTCGAGGCGCTGCAGGTTGCAGTTGATGACGAAGATCAGGTTGTCGAGGTTCTCGCGCGCGGCCAGGCCGATGGCGCCCAGCGACTCGACCTCGTCCATCTCGCCGTCGCCGCAGAACACCCAGACCTTGCGGTTCTCGGTGTTGGCGATGCCGCGGGCATGCAGGTACTTGAGGAAGCGCGCCTGGTAGATCGCCATCAGCGGGCCCAGGCCCATCGACACGGTCGGGAACTGCCAGAACTCGGGCATCAGCTTGGGATGCGGGTAGCTCGACAGGCCCTTGCCGTCGACTTCCTGGCGGAAGTTCAGCAACTGCTCTTCGCTCAGCCGGCCCTCGAGGAAGGCGCGCGCGTAGATGCCGGGCGACACGTGGCCCTGGATGTAGAGGCAGTCGCCGCCATGGCCTTCGCTCTCGGCGCGCCAGAAGTGGTTGAAGCCGGCGCCGAACATGGTCGCGAGCGAGGCGAAGGAGCCGATGTGGCCGCCCAGGTCGCCGCCGTCGGCCGGGTGCAGGCGGTTGGCCTTGACCACCATCGCCATCGCGTTCCAGCGCATGTAGGAGCGCAGGCGCTCCTCGATCTCGGCATTGCCCGGCGAGCGCTCTTCCTGGTCGGTCTCGAGCGTGTTGACGTAGGCGGTGTTGGCCGAGAAGGGCTTGTCGATGCTGTTCTGCCGCGCATGCTCGAGCAGCTGTTCGAGCAGGAAGTGCGCCCGTTCGGGGCCCTCGCTCTGGATGACGGCGGACAGCGCGTCCATCCATTCACGGGTTTCCTGCGCATCCGCGTCGTTCGCGGCCGAGCCGAATGCTCTCTCGGGGGTTGCCGACATGCTTGTCTCCTTGTGGGCGTGGCTGTGGATCTGAAACTGGGCGGAAATGTCGCACAGAACAGGTCAAATTTCAAATGGTGTTTTGTCTTTTCTTAATGTGAAATAACTTGTGTTCACGGGGATCGCGCCGGGCGGCACGCCGCTGTCAGTCTGAACGCTTTTGATGAACCCACCGCATCGCTCTCACTAGGGGTTCCCCTACACTCGAGAGATGCCTTTCTTCAGTCCGCTCGCCGCCGCTCGCAGCGCCGTCAAATCGTCGCCCCTTTCCTGGTGGCGGCGTTGGTGGAAGCGCCAGACGCCGGTGCTGCAGGACACCGTGGCGATGCTCGCCCCCCTGGCGGCCGTGATGCTGTTCCTCGCGGCCATCGTCTGTGCCTTCTGGTACCTGCGCGCCGAGGAGATCGAGCGCGAGCAGGAATCGGTCAAGCGCGACGTCGAGTACGCCCAGCAGCGCCTGCGGCTGCGCCTGCTCGAACGCCAGGAACAGCTGATGCGCATCGCGCGCGATGCCTCGAACCGCGAGATCGACGCGGCCGAATTCACCAGCCGCGCCGAGTCCCTGATCAGCCAGTATCCCGAGTTGCAGGCCATCAGCTGGATCGATGACCGCCGGCGCTTCAAGGCCAATTACGCGGCCCCCGGCGTGCCACCGGCCCAGCAGCATGCGCTGGAAGAAGTGCTGCGGCCGGGCGACATCGAAAGCAACTACGCGCTGGCCCGCGAACTGCGCCAGCCGGTGTTCTCGCAACCGGTGGCCGGTGGCGAGCCGCCCGGCATGCTGCAGCTGCATATCCCCCTGTTCGACCAGGGCTTGTTCGCCGGCATGGTGCTGGGCGAGTTCTCGGTTGACAGCCTGCTGCGCTACGGCGTGCCGCCGGAGGTCAGCGCGCGCTACGCGGTGGCGCTGCTCGACGCCAAGGGCGGGCTGCTGGCCGGCAACACGGTCAACCCGCGCGAGGCCGGCACCCGGCTGCTGCCCTGGATCGAGCACACCAACGACTACGAAGTGCCGGTCTCGCCCATCGGCAACGCCATGATGCTGCGCGCCCAGGCCTACCGGACCTCGCCCGGCCTGGTGGGCAACGGCCTGTTCTGGCTGGTGGGCGCGCTCAGCGTGCTCACGGCCTGGATGCTGATCGGCACCTGGCGCCACACGCGCAAGCGGCTGCAGGCGCAGCAGGCGCTGGTCGCCGAAACCAATTTCCGGCGCGCGATGGAGAACTCCATGCTGACCGGCATGCGCGTGCTCGACCTCGAAGGCCGCATCACCTACGTCAACGCCGCCTTCTGCGCCATGACCGGCTGGAGCGAGACCGAACTGGTCGGCCAGACGCCCCCCTTCCCCTACTGGCTGGAGTCCGACCGCGAGGTGATGAACGAGCGGCTCGAGGAAGAGCTGCACGGCCGCGCCCTGCCCGGCGGCTTCCAGGTGCGGGTCAAGCGCAAGAACAGCAGCATCTTCAACGCCCGGCTCTACGTCTCGCCGCTGATCGACGCGCGCGGCCACCAGACCGGCTGGATGACCTCGATGACCGACATCACCGAGCCCACCCGCATCCGCGAGCAGCTGTCGGCCTCCTACGAGCGCTTCACCACGGTGCTCGAGGCGCTGGATGCGGCCGTGTCGGTGGCGCCGATCGGGAGCGAGGAGCTGCTGTTCGCCAACAAGCTCTACCGGCTCTGGTTCGGTTCCGACACCGTGGGCCACCTGGGCATGGTGGCGCAGGCCGGCGTGCCGGCCTCGGCAGCGCACGACGAGGAGCTGGACGACGTCGACCCCTTCGCCGGCCTGCCCATCGACACGCTCACCACGGCCCAGCCCGCCAACAACGAGATCTTCGTGCCCGAGCTGGGCAAGTGGCTCGAGGTGCGCTCGCGCTACCTGACCTGGGTCGACGGCCGCCTGGCGCAGCTGGTGATCGCCACCGACATCACGCCCCGGCGCGACGCCGAGGAGCAGGCGGCGGCACAGGCCGATCGCGCGCATGCGTCGAGCCGGCTGATCACCATGGGCGAGATGGCCTCGAGCGTCGCGCACGAGCTCAACCAGCCGCTGACCGCGATCACCAACTACTGCAACGGCATGATGTCGCGCATCAAGGGGCAGTCGATTGACAACGACGCGCTGCTGGCGGCGCTCGAGAAGACCGCCAAGCAGGCCCAGCGCGCGGGCCAGATCATCCAGCGCATCCGCTCCTTCGTGAAGCGCAGCGAGCCCAACCGCACGCCGGCCGAGGTCGCCACCATGGTGAGCGAAGCGGTCGAGCTCGCGGGCATCGAGCTGCGCCGGCGCAACGTGCGGCTCAACCACTACGTGGCGGCCCGGCTGCCGATCGTGCGGGTCGACCCGATCCTGATCGAGCAGGTGATGGTCAACCTGCTGAAGAACGCGGCCGAATCGATCGACCTGGCCCAGCGCCCGCTGGCGCGCCGCAGCGTCGAATTGCGGGTGCTGCCCAAGGTCATCGACGGCCAGAACACCATCGAATTCTCGGTCCAGGACACCGGCATGGGCCTGGCGCCCGAGGTCATGGACCGCCTCTACGAGGCCTTCTTCTCCACCAAGCCCGAGGGCATGGGCATCGGCCTGAACCTGTGCCGCACCATCGTCGAGTCGCATCGCGGCCGGATGCAGGCGGAGAACATCTACAATGGTCCGGACGTGGTCGGATGCCGTTTTTCCTTCTGGATTCCGGTGATGGACGCTAGCAGTTCCGTAGCAAACGACGAGGCAAAGGTACCCGCATGAGTTTGATTCCGAAGAAGGGCACGGTCTATGTCGTCGATGATGACGAAGCCGTGCGTGACTCGCTGCAATGGTTGCTCGAAGGCAAGGACTACCGAGTCCGCTGCTTCGACTCCGCAGAGTCATTCCTGTCCCGCTACGACCCACGCGAGGTGGCCTGCCTGATCGTGGACATCCGCATGGGCGGCATGTCGGGCATCGAGCTGCAGGACCGCCTGATCGAACGGCGCTCGCCGCTGCCGATCATGGTCATCACCGGCCACGGCGACGTGCCGATGGCGGTCGACTCGATGAAGAAGGGCGCGATGGATTTCATCCAGAAGCCCTTCAACGAAGACGAGCTGGTCTCGCTGGTCGAACGCATGCTCGAGCATGCGCGCGGCGCCTTCGCCCAGCACCAGCAGTCGGCCAGCCGCGACGCGCTGCTGTCCAAGCTCACCGGCCGCGAGGCCCAGGTGCTCGAGCGCATCGTCGCCGGCCGGCTGAACAAGCAGATCGCCGACGACCTCGGCATCAGCATCAAGACGGTCGAGGCGCACCGCGCCAACATCATGGAAAAACTCAACGCCAACACCGTGGCCGACCTGCTGAAGATCGCGCTCGGCCAGGCCCAGCCCACCGCCAAGGCTTCCTGATCGCTATCGGCGAGATAGCCACAAAGTCCCCCGACGCCTGCGCAAGCGGGCGTTTCTACTTGGAAAATCAAATCACGATGACTGCCCAACTGATCGACGGCAACGCCCTCTCCCGCACCCTGCGCACCGAGGTCGCCGCGCGCGCCGCGGCCCTCAAGGCCCGTGGCGTGACGCCCGGCCTGGCCGTGGTCCTGGTCGGCGAGAACCCGGCCAGCCAGGTCTATGTGCGCAACAAGATCAAGGCCTGCGAAGACAACGGCCTGCACTCGGTGCTCGAGAAGTACCCGGCCGAACTGAGCGAGGCCGAGCTGCTCACGCGCATCGACGCGCTCAACGACGACCCGGCCATCCACGGCATCCTGGTGCAGCTGCCGCTGCCCAAGCACATCGACGCGCAGAAGGTGATCGAGGCCATCTCGCCCGAGAAGGACGTCGACGGCTTCCACGTCGCCAGCGCTGGCGCGCTCATGACCGGCGCCCCGGGCTTCTGGCCCTGCACGCCCTACGGCTGCATGAAGATGCTCGAATCCATCGGCTACGACCTGCGCGGCAAGCACGCGGTGGTCATCGGCCGCAGCAACATCGTCGGCAAGCCGATGGCCCTGATGCTGCTGGCCAAGAACGCGACCGTGACCATCTGCCACAGCGCCACGCCCGACCTCGGCGCCATGACCCGCCAGGCCGACGTGATCGTCGCGGCCGTGGGCAAGCGCAACGTGCTGACCGCCGACATGGTCAAGCCGGGCGCGGTGGTGATCGACGTGGGCATGAACCGCAACGACGAAGGCAAGCTCTGCGGCGACGTCGATTTCGACGGCGTGCGCGAGGTCGCGGGCTTCATCACTCCGGTGCCTGGCGGGGTCGGCCCCATGACCATCACCATGCTGCTCGTCAACACCTTAGAAGCCGCTGAACGCAGCGCCCACTGACTTGAACTTGCGGCGCCCGGCGCCAGATGCTCTCCATGACCAATCCGCTCCTCGACTTCACCGATCTCCCGTTGTTCGACCAGATCCGGCCGGCCCATGTCGCGCCCGCGGTCGACGCCCTGCTGGCCGACGCCGAGACCGCGCTGCAGACCGTCACCGCCGCCGGCTTCCCGGCCGACTGGCTGGCGATCTCGAAGGTGCTCGACGTGTCGTCGGAGCGCTTCAGCCGGGCCTGGGGCGCGATCGGCCATCTGAACGCGGTGGCCGACACGCCCGAGCTGCGCGCCGCCTACAACGAGGCCATGCCGCGCGTCACGGCCTTCTGGACCCGGCTGGGTTCCGATGAGCGCCTCTACGCCAAGTACAAGGCCATCGACACCGCCACGCTCAACGCCGAGCAGAAGCAGGCCCATCGCAACGCGGTGCGCAACTTCGTGCTGGGCGGTGCCGAGCTGCAGGGCGCGGCCAAGGAGCGCTTCGCCGCGATCCAGGAACGCCAGGCCGAGCTGAGCCAGAAGTTCAGCGAGAACGCGCTCGACGCGACCGACGCCTTCGCCTACTACGCCGAAGCCAGCGAGCTCGACGGCCTGCCCGAGGACGTGATCGCGGCCGCCCGCGCGGGCGCCGAAGCCGACAGCAAGCCCGGCTACAAACTCACGCTCAAGATGCCCTGCTACCTGCCGGTCATGCAGTTCGCGAAAAGCAGCGCGCTGCGCGAGACGCTCTACCGCGCCTACGTGACCCGCGCCAGCGAACTCGGCGACCCGGCCTTCGACAACACCGCGCTGATCACCGAGATCCTGGCGCTGCGCGAGGAAGAGGCCAAGCTGCTGGGCTACCGCAACTACGGCGAGCTGTCGGTGGTGCCCAAGATGGCCGACACGCCCGAACAGGTGGTGAAGTTCCTGCGCGACCTGGGCGCGCGCGCCAAGCCCTTCGGCGAACGCGACCTGGCCGACCTGCGGGTGTTCGCCGCCACCCTGGGCCTGGCCGATCCGCAGCCCTGGGACTGGACCTTCGTGGGCGAGAAGCTCAAGGAAGCGCGCTACGCCTTCAGCGAACTGGAGGTCAAGCAGTACTTCCCGGCGCCCAAGGTGATGGCCGGCCTGTTCAAGATCGTCGAGACGCTGTTCGAGGTCTCGATCCGCCGCGACGCCGCGCCGGTCTGGCACCCGACCGTCGAGTTCTACCGCATCGAGCGCGACGGCCAGCGGGTCGGCCAGTTCTACCTCGACCCCTCGGCCCGTGCCGGCAAGCGCGGCGGCGCCTGGATGGACGACGTGCGCGCCCGCTGGCTGCGCCCTGACACCGGCGTGCTGCAGACGCCCGTGGCGCAGCTGGTGTGCAACTTCGCCGAGGGCGTCGACGGCAAGCCGCCGCTGCTCACGCACGACGACGTGACCACGCTGTTCCACGAATTCGGCCACGGGCTGCACCACATGCTCACGCAGGTCAACGAGCGCGACGTGTCGGGCATCAGCGGCGTCGAGTGGGACGCGGTCGAGCTGCCGAGCCAGTTCATGGAGAACTTCTGCTGGGAATGGGACGTGCTCGCGCACATGACGGCCCATGTCGACACCGGCGAGCCGCTGCCGCGCGCGCTGTTCGACAAGATGACCGCCGCGAAGAACTTCCAGAGCGGCATGCAGACGCTGCGCCAGATCGAGTTCTCGCTGTTCGACATGCTGCTGCACACCGAGTACCAGGCCGCCACCGCCCCGCCGGGCGCGGTGATGGCGCTGCTGGGCAAGGTGCGCGCCGAGGTGGCGGTGATGCCCTCGCCGCCCTTCAGCCGCACGCCCAACACCTTCAGCCACATCTTCTCGGGCGGCTATGCGGCCGGCTACTACAGCTACAAGTGGGCCGAGGTGCTGAGCGCCGACGCCTACGCGGCCTTCGAGGAGACCGCGGGCGCCAGCGGCGAGCCCAACATCGAGACCGGCCGGCGCTACCGCCAGGCCATCCTCGAGGCCGGCGGCAGCCGCAGCGCGATGGAGTCCTTCAAGGCCTTCCGCGGCCGCGAACCGCAGCTCGACGCGCTGCTGCGCCACCAGGGCATGGCCGAGCCCCAGCCGGCCTGAAGCAGGGATTGCGCGCGCCACGCGGCCTGAGATACTCCGGCTTTCGATCCCCGAGCCCGGAGCCTTTTTCATGCACCGCAACGCGCGCCTCCTCCTTCTGCTGCTGGCCGTCGCCGCCACCGCGGCATCGGCCCAGCAGGTCTACCGCCAGGTGGACAAGAACGGCAAGGTCGTCTTCTCCGACCAGCCGCCGGCGGCCGATGCGCGCCCCGCTGCACCGCGCGCCGGTGCGGGGTCCAACGAGAGCGGCTCGGCCGCCCTGCCCTACGAATTGCAGCAGGTGGTGCAGCGCTATCCGATCACGCTCTATACCGGCGACAACTGCGCGCCCTGCGACACCGGCCGCTCGCTGCTCACGACGCGCGGCGTGCCCTTCGCCGAACGGCAGGTCAAGACCAACGAGGATGGCGATGCACTGCAGCGCCTGAGCGGGCAGAACTCGCTGCCGCTGCTGACCATCGGTTCGCAGCAGCTGCGGGGCTTCTCGGACGGCGAGTGGTCGCAGTACCTGGACGCGGCCGGCTACCCGAAGAGCATCCGCCTGCCCACCGGCTACCGCAATGCACCACCCCAGCCCATGGTGGCGCTGCGGCCGGCACCGGTGAGCGCGCCGCCCGCAACGCAGGCGGCACCGCCGGCAGCGCCGGTCGCGCCCGCGGCAGGCCCGACGCCGTCGAACCCGGCCGGCATCCGTTTCTAGTCGTAGCGCAGGGTTTCCACGCCCGCGGGCGTGCCCAGCAGGCACACGTTGGCGCGCTGGTGCGCGAACACGCCCACCGTCACCACGCCGGGCCACTGGCTCACTTCGGTCTCGAAGCCCAGCGGGTCGGTGATCTTCAGGCCGCTCACGTCGACGATGTGCTGGCCGTTGTCAGTCACCAGCGCCACGCCGTCCTTCTCGCGCACCTGCGCCACGCCGCCCAGCCGCTCGAACTGCCGCATGATCCGGCGCGCCGCCATCGGCACCACCTCGACCGGCAGCGGGAAGGCGCCCAGCACATGCACGCGCTTGGAAGCGTCGGCGATGCAGACGAAGGAGCGCGACTGGGCCGCGATGATCTTCTCGCGCGTGAGCGCCGCGCCGCCGCCCTTGATCATGAAGCCGCGGCCGTCGATCTCGTCGGCGCCGTCGATGTAGACCGACAGCTCTTCCACCGCATTGCTGTCGAACACCTCAATGCCCAGCGCGCGCAGGCGTTCGGTCGAGGCGACCGAGCTCGACACCGCGCCACGGATGCGGTCCTTGATCGTGGCCAGCGCCTCGATGAACTTGTTGACCGTGGAGCCGGTGCCGACCCCGACGATCTCGCCCTCCACCACATACGCGAGCGCGGCGCGGGCCACCTGGGCCTTGAGTTCATCCTGGGTCAAAGAGGGTGCGGTCATCGGGGACAATCCTGGAGCTAACGAAGCCGAGAATTATCCAATGCCCCTGCCGCTGCTTTCGTCCCTTTACGGACTCGCCCGCCCCGTCCTCTTCGGCCTCGACCCGGAACACGCCCACGAACTCACGCTCGACAGCCTCGCGCGGACCCAGAACACCCCGCTGGCCTGCGCCTACGCGTCGCGGCGGGTGGACGATCCGGTCACGCTGGCCGGGCTGCATTTCCCCAACCGCGTCGGGCTGGCCGCGGGCCTGGACAAGAACGCCCGCTGCATCGACGCCTTCGCGGCCATGGGCTTCGGCTTCGTCGAGGTCGGCACCGTCACGCCCAAGGCCCAGCCGGGCAATCCCAAGCCGCGCATGTTCCGCCTGCCCCAGCGCGACGCGCTGATCAACCGGCTCGGCTTCAACAACGAGGGGCTGGACGTGTTCCTGGCCAACGTGCAGCGCGCGCGCTTCCGCCAGGGTGGTGCCAAGGCGGCACCGATGCTGCTGGGCCTCAACATCGGCAAGAACGCCGCCACGCCGATCGAGCGGGCCACCGACGACTACCTGATCGGCCTGGCGGGCGTCTACCCGCATGCCGACTACGTGACGATCAACATCTCCAGCCCCAACACCGCCAACCTGCGTTCGCTGCAGAGCGACGAGGCGCTCGATGCGCTGCTGGGCGCGCTGGTGGCACGCCGCGCCGAACTGGCGCAGCAGCATGGCCGCCGGGTGCCGATGTTCCTCAAGATCGCACCCGATCTCGACGATGCGCAGGTCACGGTGATCGCCGCGACGCTCCAACGCCACGGCGTGGACGGCGTGATCGCCAGCAACACCACGCTGTCGCGCGCGGCGGTGGCGGGCCTGCCGCATGCCGAGGAAGCCGGCGGCCTGTCGGGCGCGCCGGTGCGCGAGGCCAGCAACCGCGTGATCGCTCAGCTGCGCGCCGCGCTGGGCACGGGCTATCCGATCATCGGGGTGGGCGGCGTCCTCCACGGTGCCGATGCCCAGGCCAAGCTGGCGGCCGGCGCCGACGTGGTGCAGGTCTACACCGGCCTGATCTACCGCGGACCGGCGCTGGTCCGCGAGGTGGCGCAGGCCTTGAAGGCCCGCGCCGCCTGATCAGCGCATCCGCCAGAGCACCGGGGCCACGAAGGCGGCCCAGCGCAATAGCCGGCGCGGCTTGACGACCGCCACCACGGCGGCGGCCGCGACGCCCGCGGCCACGGGATGGGCGCGCAGCAGGCGCATGGCGGTCTCGCTGGGGGTTTCGTCGGGCGGCGGCGGTGCCGCCTGGGCCGTGGCCGCATCTTCGCTCGCAGCCTGAAGCACCGCGATGCGCTGGCGCTGGCGAGCGATGCGCGCGAGCAGTTCCTCGCGGGTTGCCGGGCGCGTCGGACGCGGCGTGCCTTCGGGCTGGCCCTGGTTGCCGATGCCCAGCCGGTCCTGCACCCAGGCCCAGTCGCGTTCGAATTCCTGCCGGCTCGGTGCGAAAGCGCCGCTGGCGCCGCGCAGCGTCGACAGCAGGCCGATCAGCGACACGGCCCACAGGGCGATCCACACGCCCGCCACCGACCAGGCGGCGGTCGCGCGGTGCGGCGTGTCCCAGAAGTGCACCACCACGGCCACCGACAGCAGGGCCACGGCGACGGTCGTCAACCCGAGCACCGCGATGACCAGCAGCAGCATGCGCTGCAGCCGGTCCTTCTCGTCGTCCCACGCCATGCGCAGGAGCTGGGTGCGGTCCTCGATCGCCATCGCGCTTTCGCCCGCGGCGATCTTGAGGCGGCGGATGCGCGCATCCAGTCCCAGCAGTGACAGCAACTTGTTCATTCGATCCTCCCGGTCACGCGCGCGGCGGCGCGGCTCTCCTCAGATGCGCGGATGCGCTCAGCGACGGCCCAGCAGCAGGCCCACGAGCACACCCACGGCCAGCGCGCCGGCGGCGATCTGCCAGGGTTCGTCGTGGGCGTAGGCGTTGGCCGTGCTGGCGGCGTCCTTGGCCTTCTTGGCGGCGATCTTGCTCTTCTCGGCCGCGAGCTCGCGCGCGATGGCCAGCTTGGCCTCAACGCGTTGGCGCAGCGCCTTGATCTGCGGATTCGACTCTAGGTCCTTGCCACCCAGCACGCCCTTGACGTCGTTGGCGATGTCTTCGACGACGGCGTTGGCTGCGGCTTCGAGGTTGTTGGATGCACTCATTGAAATCTTCCTCCGTGGGTGGACTGCCGGCAAAGGCGCCGGCGACTGGACGCCGGCACAAACGGCGCGGCATTCCATGGTACAGGTTGACGATCATTGCGCCAGCAGTTCAACCACATGTCGTCCGATGGCTAAGCTGCTCGTCAGCCCCGGCGACTCGATGCCGAACAGGTTGACCAGGCCGGGCACGCCGTGGCGCGCCGGCCCGTCGATCACGAAGTCGCGCGCGGCCTCCCCAGGCCCCGAGATCTTGGGCCGGATGCCTGCATAGCCGGGGATCAGCGCGCCGTCGGGCAGGGCCGGCCAATAGCGCCGCACTTCGGCATAGAAGGCATCGCCGCGCCGCGCATCGACCACCAGGTCATCCGCCGATTCCACCCATTGCACGTCGGGCCCGAACTTGGCCTGGCCGCCCAGGTCCAGCGTCAGGTGCACGCCCAGGCCCGCGGCCTCGGGCACGGGGTAGATCAGGCGGCCGAAAGGCGCGCGGCCAGCCAGCGTGAAGTAGTTGCCCTTGGCGAACCAGGCGCCCGGCACGGTCTCGGGCGGCAGGCCCTCGAAGCCGCGCGCCAGGCCGGGCGCGGACAGGCCCGCGGCGTTGACCACGCTGGCGCAGCGCAGCACGGTGCCGTCCTCGGTGTGCAGCACGATGCCCTGCGGCGTGCACTCCGCATGGCGCACCGCGGACTTGAGCGCCACCACGCCGCCGGCGTTCTCCAGGTCGCCCTGCAGGCTCAGCATCAGCGCGTGGCTGTCGACGATGCCGGTGCTGGGCGAATGCACCGCCGCCAGGCATTCGAGGGCCGGTTCCAAGGTGCGGGCCTCGTCGCGCGCGAGCATGACAAGGTCGTCGACGCCGTTGGCGCGGCCCTTGGCGACGATGGCTTCGAGTTGCCCGACCTGGGCCTCGGACGTCGCCACGATCAGCTTGCCGCAGCGGCGGTGCGGCACACCGCGTTCGGCCGCATAGGCATAGAGCGCCTCTTTGCCCTCGACGCAGAGCCGGGCCTTCAACGAGCCTTGGGGATAGTAGATGCCGGCATGGATCACCTCGCTGTTGCGCGAACTGGTGCCGGTGCCGATGGCCCCCTCGGCCTCCAGCACGATGACCTCGCGGCCCGCCAACGCCAGGGCCCGCGCGACGGCCAGCCCCACCACACCCGCGCCGATCACGGCGCAATCGAATTCGTCCATGCCGCGAGCTTAGCGCGGCAACCGACGGGTTGAGCGACGCCTCAGAGGATCCAGGCGCGCGTGCGGCCCAGCGTCCAGCGAAAGCAGGCCGCGCTCATGAACTGGCGGTGCGCCTGCAGGTGCAGCGAGAGGCGGACCGGGAAGCGCGAGACACTGCCTTCGTCCGGTTCGACCGGGAGATCCGCGGGCTCGGGCGTGTCGGGCAGATCGGGCGTGATGGGCGGGGGAAGGTCGGGACTGGTGGCCATGATGGATTCCTTGGTTCAGGCCTTCCTTCTACGAGCCTGCCCCTGGCCGCGCGCCAGCCCAGGCCCGCACTCGCCGTCGGTGCGGACCGACAGGGCCCGACGCGGCGGGCAAGGCCTCAGCCGGTCGCGGCCTCGGCCGCCGGGAAGCGGATCGTCACGCTGGCCCCGCCCGCCTCGCTGTCGCCCAGCTGGACCTCGGCCCCGTGCAGCACGGCGATCTCGCGCACGATGGCCAGCCCCAGGCCAGTGCCCTCCCCGCTCGGCTCCGGGCCGCGCACGAAGCGCTCGAACATCGCCGCGCGCTGTTCCGCCGGCACGCCCGGCCCCGAGTCGGCCACGCCGAGCGAGGGCGGCGAGCGCCTGATCGCGATCAGCACGCTGCCGCCGGCCGGCGTGCAGCGGATGGCGTTGTCGATCAGGTTGCCCAGCGCCTCGCCCAGCAGGTCGGGCTCGCCGCGCACGCACACGGGCGTGTCGCCCGCCACCAGCTCCAGTTCGATCTGTTTTTCCAGCGCCGCATCGAGGTAGGTCTCGCCGACCTCGCGCGCCAGCGCGCCCAGGTCGACCGGCACCAGCGCCAGGTCGCTGCGGCCCTCGAGGTCCAGCCGCCCCATCGACAGCAGCTGCTGCACCAGCCGCGCGGTGCGCTGCGTGGTGGCGCCCAGTTCGTTCACTACCGCGCGCATCGAGGCCGTGTCCGGCGCCTCGGCCGCCCGCGCCACCCGAGGCGCAGGCCGGTGATGTTCTGGAACAGCGGCCGCTTCTTCGACCTGGCGCTGGGCATCACCCAGCCGCTGTTCGACGGCGGCACGCTGCGGCACAAGGAGCGCGCGGCCATCGAGCAGCAGCGCCAGGCCGCGGCCCAGTACCGCGCGACGGTCATCGTGGCCTTCCAGAACGTGGCCGACACGCTGCATGCGATCGAGGCCGATGCCGCGGCGCTCACCGCCGCCGCTGCGGTCAACGACACCGCAAAGACCGCGCTCGACCTGACGCGGCGCCAGCACGGCCTCGGCTACCTCGACCGGCTCGCGCTGATCGCGGCCGAGCAGAACCACCGGCAGGGCCAGCTGGGCCTGCTGCAGGCGCGGGCCGCGCGGCTGGCCGACAGCGCCTTGCTGTTCCAGGCGCTGGGCGGCGGCTGGTGGCATCGCGACGCGGCGGCGCTGGCCGCGAACGCGGTGGACGCGAACTGAGCAAGGCGCCGGCCCGCGCGGCCGGCGCTAGCAGGTCCGTGTGTCACATCGTCTCGCTATGCGCAGCGCGCGCAAGGTCATCGCCGCGCTGTCATCCAGCCTCCCTAGGCTTGGCTGCTCCTCTTCATGCATTCACTGGAGCAGCATCCTTGTCTTCCGATTCCTCGTCCCGCAGCCCCCTCCTCCATCGCCGCAGCCTGTTGAAGGCCGGCTCCCTGGTGCCCACGCTCGGCGCGGCCTCGCTGCTCGCCGCCTGCGGCGGTGGCAGCGACTCGGGGGCGGGCACGCCGCCGCCCGGCGGCGGCAATCCGTCCAACCCGCCACCGAATCCCGGTGAACCGGTGGTCGACACGCGGGTCTCGAGCTTCGGGCTGGCGGTGCTGCCCGACACGCAGTTCTATGCGCGCTACGCGAGCGCGGAAACGGGCAACCAGTTCGACAAGCGCTTCGGCAGCACGCCCTTCCTCGCGCAGACCCAGTGGCTGGCCGACAACGCGGCCGCGCTCAAGATCCCCTTCGTGATCCACGTGGGCGACATCGTCGACCAGGTCGGCAAGCCGCAGCAATGGGAGATCGCCGACAAGGCCATGCAGGCGCTGGAGACGAAGAAGCTGTCCTACTCGATCCTGGCCGGCAACCACGACGTGCTGCAGGACATCGGCTTCGAGAACGGCCAGTCGGTGGGCACCGATGCGCAGCGCGACCTCGCGAAGGAGCCCTACCTGCAATGGTTCGGCACCGAGCGCGCGAAGAAGCAGAGCACCTTCGGCGGCCGCGACCCGAGCGGCTTCCACGAGTACCACGTCTTCACGGCCGAGGGCCAGCAGTTCCTGGTGCTCTCGCTCTCGTGGCGCGTGTCGGACAACGGCATCGTCTGGGCCCGCCGCGTGCTCAAGGACAACCCGACGCTGCCCGCGATCCTGGTCAACCACCAGCTGATCGCGATCGCGCCCGACGGCGTGAAGCCGCTCGAAGTGGACTACGGCCTGATGCTGTGGGAAAAGCTGATCCGCGACAACGACCAGATTTTCATGACGGTCAACGGCCACCACCACGGCTCGGCGCACCTGACCAAGACCAACGACTTCGGCAACGCGGTCGAGGAGATGGTGGTGGACTACCAGATGGCCTACCAGGGCGGCAACGGCCTGATGCGCTTCTACGAATTCGACCTCACGGCCAAGGAGATCCGCGCCCTGTCCTTCTCGCCCTGGGTACGGCAGAAGCCGGCGGCCACGCTCAACGAGTTCGACCACGTGATGCTGCGCGACGCCAACAACGAGTTCACCATCCAGATGGACTTCGCCAAGCGCTTCGCCCGCTTCGCGCCCAACTTCAAGCCGGCCGCGCCGAGCGCCACGCCGCGCACGCTGGCCGCCACGTCGCTGATGCTCGATGGCTTCAATGCCATCGAGACCCCGCCAGCCAAGCCCGCGGCGAATGCGGAAGACTATCCGCACATCGCCGAGACCCTGGCCCACTGGCGCTTCTTCGGCGGCACCGTGGGCGCGGCGCTCAACGACCGCGAGGTCATCGCCGACGCCTCGGGCAAGGGTGCGAAGCTGACGCGCGGCGCGCTCAACGCACCGGCGGGCAACACCGCCCAGCTCGCCGACCTGCGCTGGAGCAGCGACCGCCATCGCCTGTCGTCGGCACCCGGCAGCGTGCAGTTCAGCAACGCCGAGAGCGCGCGCCTGAGCTACTTCATGACCGATGCCGCCGCCGCGCTGAACAGCGAGACCTTCGAGGCCACGGGCTACACGATCGAGGCCTTCATCAAGCTCGACAAGAACTGGACCGACAAGAACGCCTGGATGAACATCATGACGCGCGGCGGCTGGAACCGGAACTTCCCCGGCTTCCAGGGTTGGGACGCCTCGCCGCCGGTGCAGTTCGCGATCTCGAACCTCAAGGAGGTGCAGTTCGAAGTGATCCCGCAGAAGCCCGCGCCGACCTCCTCGCGCGCCAACTGGTCGGGCGAGATCCTGCTCGACAGCTGGCTGCACATCGCGGTGGTCAACGACCCGGTGGCCAAGGAGACCACGATGTACGTGGAAGGCGCGCCGATCCTGCGCAACACGGTCAACACCGTGGGCCTGGCATCGCAGAACCTGCCGTGGGTGGTGGGCGCGGGCTACTACCAGGGCAACGGCCCCGGCGGCGGCTTCCTGGGCGCCATGGGCGAGATCCGCATCGTCGCCAAGCCGCTGCCGCCCGCGCAGTGGCTCACGGCACGCGCGTCGGGCTGATTCCGTTACGCAGGACCGCGAGGCCGCGGGGCCGGCGGTCCTACTTCAGCCCACCGAAGCCGAAGCCGAACGAGGCCCGCTCCGCCGGGCTGTGCCGGACTTCGGGCATGCGGGGGCCAATCTCCAGGTCTTCGATCAGGTCCTGCAGCGCCAGAAGACCGTCGGCCATGGCCTGGGCGTAGCTGCCGCGGGCCTTCTCCGCCTGCGAGAGCTGCGCCCATCCGCAGCCCTGCTCCACCAGCACCCAGACGAATGCGCCGGGCTCCGGCTCTTCCACCGTCACGGCGATGGCACGCAAGGCGCCGGGCATGTCAACGCTCCGGCAGCCCGAGGTAGGTACGGACGTCCGTGACCATCACGCCCGCATAGGCCACGGCCGATCGGAGCTTCGTCTCCGACACGGCCAGGGTCTTCGTCCAGTAGCGCAGCTCGTGGTCTTCGTTGATGTCGATCCGCGCGGCATCTGCCGGCCCGCGGATGTTCTTGTCGTCTGCCATGGCGTTCTCCAGTGAGGGATGACGACGCTGCGGCCGTCCGGGCGCGCAGCAGGCAAGAAAAAGAAGGCAAGGCGCGTCGGACAAGGCCCGCCCATCGCAAGCGCCGGACACGCGCCTAAGGCCGCAGCACCGAACCCTCCAGGTGCGCAGGCGGCGGTATGGCGATGTACCCGCTGTCCTCGACCACCGGCGCGCCCATGCGCCCCAGCACCGCCTCTCCATCGCGCATCGCTTGCACGGAAGTCGAAAATGCCCGGCGGCTTGCCGCGAGCGGCACACCATCGGGGCCGTGCAGCGCCCAGAGCCACCGGTCGTCCGCACGCTGGAATACCTGAATCGTCATGCCTTACTCCTGAGGCGCCGGCCGCACAGGCCCGGCTTCACCATCGATACGCCAGATGGCTGCGCCCACGCCCACCAGTGCGGCCACATCCGACTCATAGGTGTCGCTGTACATGTCCAGGTGGTCGATCACGGCCGCGAGGTTCGCGATGGCCTGCGGCAGCGGCAAGGCACCACCGAGCTTCGCCATCTCTTCGATCCGCACCATCGCTTGCGTCCGGTTCATGGCTGCGAGCGTAGCCCTTCGCAGGGGCCGGACCAAGAGAATCCGGCGGTAACACTGCGAGCCTGTCGGAGATAGTATTTTTATCCCAGATGACTAAACTATCGCTTGAAGTTCAGGAGCCTCCACATGCTCTCGATAGGCCAAAAGGAATCGATCCTTCGCAAGGAGGGCGCCGTTGTTCCCACGTTTCCCAACCGGAACGTCATGGAACGGCCGCGATACAGCAGGCGGGACGAAGGCGGCGGGCGTGGGCAGGAGATCGATCCCCTGTACGAGCAGGCGGTGCGGGAATGGAGAGCCACCGTCGAAGCGCTCTATGCGTCCTGGCTCACCGCACGGCGATGAGCCGATCGCTTCTCCGAAGGCGGCGTCAGAACGAAGCCGCTTCCGTCCTTCCGATGCACCCATGAAAAAAGCCGCTGACCGAATTCAGTCAGCGGCTTTTGCCGTTGTGTTGGTGGGCGGTGGAGGTTTCGAACCTCCGACCCCAGCAGTGTGAATGCTGTGCTCTACCCCTGAGCTAACCGCCCTTGCAGCACCTTCGTGCCACTCAGTGTTTCGCGTCCTGCGAAGCCTCTGATTATGCCACAGAGTTTTGGGACGTCACGTCAATTTGTCGAAAAATCGTTTTTCCCTTGCTCGATTTGTCGAGCTGCGCGAGCAGGTCCTCGTGCGCGCTCAACTCGTGCTCCGCCGCCATCAGCACCGGCGGCACGAAGCTGCTCAGGTCCACCGCCACCACCGTGCCCGTGGTCGGCTCGTTCGAGGCCTCGTCGATCAGCAGCGCGTCCTGGCCGCGCGTGAGGTTGATGTAGACGTCGGCCAGCAGTTGCGCGTCGAGCTTGGCGCCGTGGAAGGTGCGGTTCGAGCGGTCGACGCCGAAACGGTCGCACAGCGCATCGAGCGAGTTGCGCTTGCCGGGGTAGACCAGCTTGGCCATGGCCAGCGTGTCGGTCACCTCGCTCACGAAGGTGCGCAGCGGCGGCAGGCCGACCAACTCGAACTCCTTGTTGAGGAAGCCCACGTCGAAGGCCGCGTTGTGGATGATCAGCTCGGCACCGCGCAGGTACTCGATCACGTCCTGGGCCAGCGTCGCGAACTTGGGCTTGTCGCGCAGGAAGTCGGTCGTGAGCCCGTGCACCTTCAACGCTTCCTCGTGGCTCTCGCGCTCGGGGTTGAAGTAGATGTGCAGGTCGTTGCCGGTGAGCTTGCGGTTGAGCAGCTCGACGCAGCCGAGTTCGATGACGCGGTCGCCGTTCTCGGCGGACAGGCCGGTGGTTTCGGTGTCGAGGACGATCTGGCGTGACATGCGACGACTCTTTCTCAGTGGTTCTCTTTGGCGTGGTTGATCGAGTACTTGGGGATCTCGATCGTCACGTCGGCCTGCGCCAGGATCGCCTGGCAGCTCAGCCGCGACTGCGGCTCCAGGCCCCAGGCGCGGTCGAGCAGGTCATCTTCGATCTCTTCGGAGGCATTGAGCGAGTTGAAGCCCTGGCGCACCACCACATGGCAGGTGGTGCAGGCCGCGCTCATCTCGCAGGCGTGCTCGATGTTGATGTGGTGGTCCAGCAGCGCCTCGCAGATCGAGGTGCCCGCGGGCGCGCTCACTTCGGCGCCGTTCGGGCAGTACTCGGGATGGGGAAGGATCTTGATCGTGGGCATTGTGTTCTAGAGGGATTCGACCTTGCGTCCGGACAGCGCGCGCGCGATGCCCTGGTTCATGCGCTGGGCCGCGAAGGCCTCGGTGCCGTCGGCCAGCGCCTTGGTGGCGGCCTCGACCACGGCCGCCTCGGTGGCGGTGGCCAGCGTGCCGCGCAGTGCGCTCATCAGCGCGTCGATGGCCGCACGCTCGGCCTCGGCCAACAGGTCACCGTCGGCATTGAGCGCGCTCTGCGTGGCGAGCAGCATGCGGTCGGCATCGACCCGCGCCTCGACCAGCGCGCGCGCCTGCATGTCCTGCTGCGCGGTCGAGAAGCTCTCGCGCAGCATGGTCGCGACCTGATCGTCCGACAGCCCGTACGAGGGCTTGACGGCCACGCTGGCCTCGACGCCGCTGCCCTGCTCCTTCGCGCTCACGCTCAGCAGGCCGTCGGCGTCGACGGTGAAGGTCACGCGGATGCGCGCCGCGCCCGCCGCCATGGGCGGGATGCCGCGCAGCGTGAAGCGCGCCAGGCTGCGGCAGTCGGCGACCAGGTCGCGCTCGCCCTGCACCACGTGCAGCGCCAGCGCGGTCTGACCGTCCTGGTAGGTGGTGAAGTCCTGCGCCATCGCGGTGGGGATGGTCTGGTTGCGCGGCACGATGCGCTCGACCAGCCCGCCCATGGTCTCGATGCCCAGCGACAGCGGGATCACGTCGAGCAGCAGCAGGTCGCCGGTGCTGCTGTTGCCGGCCAGCTGGTTGGCCTGGATCGCCGCGCCCAGCGCCACGACCTCGTCGGGGTTCAGGTTGACCAGCGGCTCGCGGCCGAAGAACGCGGCCACCGCGCTGCGCACCTGCGGCATGCGGGTGGAGCCGCCGACCAGCACGATGCCCTGCAGCGCATCGGGCTTGAGCTTGGCATCGCGCAGCGCCTTGCGCACGGCGGCGATGGTGCGATCGGTGAGCGCCTGGGTGGCGGCATCGAACTGCGCGCGGCTCAGCGCGAACACGACCGGCTGGCCCGCTACCTCGGCGCTGAAGGTGGTGGAGGTCGACGCGGTCAGCGCTTCCTTGGCGGCACGCGCGGCCACCAGCAGCGAGGCCTTGTCGGCGTCGCTGCCGACCTGCACCCCGGTTTCGGCACGCACGAAGTCGGCCAGTGCGTGGTCGTAGTCGTCGCCGCCCAGCGCGGAATCGCCGCCGGTGGCGATCACCTCGAACACGCCCTGCGTGAGCCGCAGGATCGAGATGTCGAAGGTGCCGCCGCCCAGGTCGTAGACCGCGTAGACGCCCTCGCTCGCGTTGTCCAGGCCGTAGGCGATGGCGGCGGCCGTGGGTTCGCTGATCAGGCGCAGCACGTTGAGGCCGGCCAGCTGCGCGGCGTCCTTGGTGGCCTGGCGCTGGCCTTCGTCGAAGTAGGCGGGCACGGTGATGACCGCGCCGTAGAGTTCGTCGTCGTCGAAGGTGTCCTGCGCGCGGTAGCGCAGCGTGGCCAGGATCTCGGCGCTGATCTCGACCGGCGACTTCTCGCCCGCGAGCGTCTGCACCGTCACCATGCCGGCGTCGCTGCCGCCGATGCGGTAGGACATGTCCTCACGGTTCGCGATGTCGGCCAGGCCGCGGCCCATGAGCCGCTTGACCGAGGTGATGGTGTTGGCCGGGTCCTGCGCGCGCGCGGCCAGGGCATCGAAGCCGATCTGGCGGCGATCGTTCTGGAGGTAGCGCACGGCCGAGGGCAGCAGCACGCGGCCCTGCTCGTCGGGCAGGCATTCGGCCACGCCGTTGCGCACCGAGGCCACCAGCGAATGCGTGGTGCCAAGGTCGATGCCCACGGCGATGCGGCGCTGGTGCGGATCGGGCGCCTGGCCGGGTTCGGAAATCTGAAGAAGAGCCATGCCGCTATTGTCCCAATTGATCGAATTTGCTTTCGACGTCCTGCCCGAAGCGCTCAATGAACATGAGGGCTCTCACCTGCTGCGCGGCGGCCGGGTAGTCGCCCTTCTCGTCGATCAGCCAGTCGAGCGAGGACAGCGCACGCGCACGGCCGGCTTCGACCTCGGCCTGCAGCGCCTCCAGCGCGGCCACGTCGCCGACCTCGTCCAGCGCCTCGCGCCATTCCATCTGCTGCATCAGGAAGGCCGGCGGCATGGCGGTGTTGTTCTCGGCGTTCAGCGGCGCATCGTGCAGTTCGCAGATGTAGCTGGCCCGGCGGACCGGGTCCTTGAGCCGCTGGTAGGCCTCGTTGATGCGCACCGACCACTGCATGGCCACGCGCTGTGCCGCGGCGCCCTGGGCGGCGAAGCGGTCGGGATGCGCCTCGCGCTGCAGTTCCTTCCAGCGTGCGTCGAGCGCGCCGCGGTCCTGGGCAAAGGTCGCCGGGACGGCGAAGAGTTCGAAGTCGGTGTCGTTGAGGTTCATCGCAAAAAAATGCCGCCGCCAAATGAGGCGGCGGCGTTGTTCATTCCAGAAACACCGCCGAACCGGCTTTGCCGGGCCGCTGGTGTCGCCCCCTTGAGGGGAAGGCGGCTTGCGCGTTGTGAGCCGCTTCGGGGGGTGGACTAGATCCTGAAACTCTCTCCGCAACCGCAGCGATCACGCTCGTTGGGGTTGTTGAACTTGAAGCCCTCGTTGAGGCCTTCGCGCACGAAGTCGAGCTGCGTGCCGTCGATGTAGGCCAGGCTCTTCGGGTCGACCAGCACCTTCACGCCCTGGTCCTCGAAGACCACGTCCTCGGGCGTGAACTCGTCCACGTACTCGAGCTTGTAGGCCAGGCCCGAGCAGCCCGTGGTCTTGACGCCCAGCCGCACGCCCACGCCCTTGCCTCGTTTGCCGAGGTATCGATTGACGTGGCGCGCGGCGGCCTCGGTGAGCGTCACGGCCATGTCAGTGAACCGCTTCGGCAGCAGCCGCAGCGCCGACGGCGTGCTTCTGCTTGTAGTCGTTGACCGCGGCCTTGATCGCGTCTTCGGCCAGGATCGAGCAGTGGATCTTGACCGGCGGCAGCGCCAGCTCTTCGGCGATCTGCGCGTTCTTCAGTGCCGCCGCTTCGTCGAGCGTCTTGCCCTTGACCCATTCGGTCACGAGCGAGGACGAGGCGATGGCCGAGCCGCAACCGTAGGTCTTGAAGCGCGCGTCTTCGATCACGCCGGTTTCGGGATTGACCTTGATCTGCAGCTTCATCACGTCGCCGCAGGCCGGTGCGCCGACCATGCCGGTGCCCACCGAATCGTCGCCCTTTTCGAAGGAGCCGACGTTGCGGGGATTTTCATAGTGGTCGATGACCTTGGAGGAGTAAGCCATGGGGTACCTCTTTTCGGAATGTTGGGAAGAACGTTCAGTGGGCCGACCACTGGATCGTGCTGATGTCGATGCCGTCCTTGAACATCTCCCACAGCGGGCTGAGTTCGCGCAGCTTGGCGACGTTGTGCTTGATGGTGGAGATCGCGTAGTCGATCTCTTCCTCGGTCGTGAAACGGCCGATGGTCATGCGCAGGCTGCTGTGCGCCAGCTCGTCGCTGCGGCCCAGGGCGCGCAGCACGTAGCTGGGTTCGAGGCTGGCCGAGGTGCAGGCCGAGCCCGACGACACCGCCAGGCCCTTGATGCCCATGATCAGCGACTCGCCTTCGACGTAGTTGAAGCTGATGTTCAGGTTCTGCGGCACACGGTGCTCAACGCTGCCGTTGATGAAGACCTGTTCGATGTCCTTCAGGCCGTCCAGCAGACGCTTCTGCAGGATCGCGGCCTTGGCATTCACCTCGTTCATCTCGAGCTTGATGATGCGGAAGGCTTCGCCCATGCCGACGATCTGGTGCGTGGGCAGAGTGCCCGAACGCATGCCGCGTTCGTGGCCGCCACCATGGATCTGCGCTTCCAGGCGCACGCGCGGCTTGCGGCGCACATACAGTGCACCGACGCCCTTGGGGCCGTAGGTCTTGTGCGCGGTCATGCTCATCAGGTCGATGGGCAGGGTCTTGACGTCGATCTCGACACGGCCGGTGGCCTGCGCCGCGTCGACGTGGAACAGGATGCCCTTCTCGCGGCACAGCGCGCCGATGCCGGGGATGTCCTGGATGACACCGATCTCGTTGTTGACGAACAGGATGCTGATCAGCACGGTGTCCGGGCGGATGGCGGCCTTCAGGGCCTCCATGTCGACCAGGCCGTCTTCCTTGACATCGAGGTAGGTCACTTCGAAGCCGACACGCTCCAGCTCGCGCATGGTGTCCAGCACGGCCTTGTGTTCGGTCTTGAGCGTGATGAGGTGCTTGCCCTTGCCCTTGTAGAACTGGGCGGCACCCTTCAGGGCCAGGTTGATCGACTCGGTTGCGCCGCTGGTCCAGACGATCTCGCGCGGATCCGCACCGATCAGCTCGGCGACCTGGTCGCGGGCCTTCTCGACGGCCTCTTCGGCTTCCCAGCCCCACGCATGGCTGCGCGAAGCGGGATTGCCGAAGTGCTCGCGCAGCCACGGGATCATCGCGTCGACGACGCGCGGGTCGACCGGCGTGGTCGCGCCGTAGTCAAGGTAGATGGGGAAATGCGGGGTGACGTCCATGGCTCACTCAGACTGCGTGGGAATGTTGTTGATCTCAGGCGATGCGGGGATGCGGCACCCGGAGGCGCCGCCCTTCATCACGACTTGGCAAACACGTTGCCCAGCGCGAACACCGAATTCGGCGCGTTCACGCGGATGGGCTTGACGACCGGCTGGCTCGAAATCGCACGCTTGATCGCGGGCTTGTTCTCGATCTGCACGCCCTTGGCGATCTGGTCGTCGACCAGCTTCTGCAAGGTGACGGAGTCGAGGAACTCGACCATGCGCTGGTTGAGCGAGGCCCAGAGCTCATGCGTCATGCAGCGGCCGGCTTCGCCCAGGCAGTTTTCCTTGCCGCCGCAATGCGTGGCATCGATGGGCTCGTCGACCGACACGATGATGTCGGCCACGGTGATGTCGGCCGCCTTGCGGCCCAGGCTGTAACCGCCGCCGGGGCCGCGGGTGGACTCGACCAGCTCATGCCGGCGCAGCTTGCCGAACAGCTGTTCCAGGTAGGACAGCGAGATCTGCTGGCGCTGGCTGATGGCCGCCAGCGTGACCGGCCCTGTGTTCTGGCGCAGGGCCAGATCGATCATGGCGGTGACCGCAAAACGACCTTTGGTAGTGAGACGCATCGCAAGCTCCTTGTGTGCTCGTAACATAGACACCGAAGCCGAGGCCCGGTGGCGTGGTCTCCGCCCTTGCCGACCCGTCACCGCGAGGTGCGAACCGGTCCTTCATCGCGAAGTTTTTCTTGTTGTTGACTGTTTCGCTCAAGTATAGCAGAAAGCCCTCTGCCGCGCTCGGGTAAACCCGAGACCGGTTCAAGCCGGCGGGATGTGGTCGCCGCCCGAGGCGCCGAAGGCCTGTTCGCGCAGCACCGAGAGCTGGTCGCGCACCCGCGCCGCCTTCTCGAATTCCAGGTTGCGGGCATGCTCCAGCATGAGCTTCTCGAGTCGCTTGATCTCGCGCGCCACGTCCTTCTCGCTCATGTCCTCGACCTTGGCGCGGTCCAATTCCAGCTTGGCCATTTCCTTGCCGGTCTTCTCGCTGTAGACGCCGTCGATCAGGTCGCGCACCTTCTTGACGATGCTGCGCGGCGTGATGCCGTTCGCCTCGTTGTGGGCGATCTGCTTGGTGCGCCGGCGCTCGGTCTCGCCGATCGCCTTCGTCATCGAATCCGTCATGCGGTCGGCGTAGAGGATCGCCTTGCCGTTGAGGTTGCGCGCCGCGCGGCCGATGGTCTGGATCAGCGAACGTTCGGCGCGCAGGAAGCCTTCCTTGTCGGCGTCGAGGATCGCCACCAGCGACACCTCCGGGATGTCCAGCCCCTCGCGCAGCAGGTTGATGCCCACCAGCACGTCGAAGGCGCCCAGCCGCAGGTCGCGCAGGATCTCGACTCGCTCCACCGTGTCGACGTCGCTGTGCAGGTAGCGCACCTTCACGCCGTTGTCGCCCAGGTAGTCGGTCAGCTGCTCGGCCATGCGCTTGGTCAGCGTGGTGATCAGCACGCGCTCGTTCTTCTCGACGCGGATGCGGATCTCGCCCAGCACGTCGTCGACCTGGTGGGTGGCGGGCCGGACCTCGACGATGGGGTCGATCAGCCCGGTCGGGCGCACCAGCTGCTCGACCACATTGCCGGAGTTGTCCTTCTCGTACTGCGCCGGCGTGGCCGAGACGAAGATGCACTGGCGCATCCGCTTCTCGAACTCCTCGAACTTGAGCGGCCGGTTGTCCATGGCCGAGGGCAGCCGGAAGCCGTACTCGACCAGCGTGGTCTTGCGCGCCCGGTCGCCGTTGTACATGCCGCCGAGCTGGCCGATCATCTGATGGCTCTCGTCGAGGAACATCAGCGCGTCCTTGGGCAGGTAGTCGGTCAGCGTCGCAGGCGGGTCGCCGGGCGCTGCGCCCGAGAGGTGCCGCGAGTAGTTCTCGATGCCCTTGCAGTGGCCGATCTCGGCCAGCATCTCGAGGTCGAAGCGGGTGCGCTGCTCGAGCCGCTGCGCCTCGACCAGCTTGCCCTGGCCGACGAATTCCTTGACGCGGTCCACCAGCTCCAGCTTGATGGTCTCGACCGCGGTCATGACCTTGTCGCGCGGCGTCACGTAGTGGCTCGACGGGTAGACCGTGAAGCGAGGGATCTTCTGCCGGATGCGCCCGGTCAGCGGGTCGAAGAGCTGCAGCGTCTCGATCTCGTCGTCGAACAGCTCGATCCGGATTGCCAGCTCGCTGTGCTCGGCCGGGAACACGTCGATGGTGTCGCCGCGCACGCGGAAGGTGCCGCGCGAGAAGTCCTGTTCGTTGCGCATGTACTGCATGCGGATCAGCCGGCCGATCACGTCGCGCTGGCCGATCTTGTCGCCCGTGCGCATGATGAAGCGCATCTGGGTGTAGTCCTCGGGCGTGCCGATGCCGTAGATCGCGCTCACCGTGGCCACGATCACCGTGTCGCGCCGCTCGAGCACGCTCTTGGTGGCCGACAACCGCATCTGCTCGATGTGCTCGTTGATCGAGCTGTCCTTCTCGATGAACAGGTCGCGCTGGGGCACGTAGGCCTCGGGCTGGTAGTAGTCGTAATAGCTCACGAAGTACTCGACCGCGTTCTTGGGGAAGAACTCGCGGAACTCGCTGTAGAGCTGCGCGGCCAGCGTCTTGTTAGGCGCGAACACGATCGCCGGGCGGCCCATGCGCGCGATCACGTTGGCCATGGTGAAGGTCTTGCCGGAGCCGGTCACGCCCAGCAGGGTCTGAAACACCTCGCCGTTTTCCACGCCCTCGACCAGCTGTTCGATGGCGGCGGGCTGGTCGCCCGCGGGCGGATAGGGCTGGAAAAGCTCAAAGGGCGAGCCCGGATAGGAGATGAAAGTCCCCTCCTTGGCGGGTCCCACGGGGTCGGCGTGGGGGGATTTGGAGCTGACTTCGGAAATTTCGGGCATGGCGGGTCCGTACCAGGTGGCGTGCGGTCGGTAAAATTCAAGGCAACCCGAAAGCCTAATACAGCTTCGGGCCCAGAGCCAGAGGCGGTTTGCTTCCCGAACCGCCGGCGAACCGATTCATCCTGAGGACTTCTTCATGTCTATGTTCACCGCCGTCGAGATGGCGCCGCGCGATCCCATCCTGGGTCTCAACGAGCAATATGCCGCCGACAGCAACCCCAACAAGGTCAATCTCGGCGTCGGCGTGTACTACGACGACAACGGCAAGCTGCCGCTCCTGGCCTGCGTTCAGGCGGTGGAGCAGGACATGATGAAGGCGCCCAGCGCCCGCGGCTACCTGCCCATCGACGGCATCGCCGCCTACGACAGCGCGGTCAAGGGCCTGGTCTTCGGCGCCGACAGCGAACCGGTCAAGTCCGGCCGCGTGGCGACCATCCAGGCCATCGGCGGCACGGGCGGCCTCAAGGTCGGCGCCGACTTCCTCAAGAAGCTCAACCCCGACGCCAAGGTGCTGATCAGCGACCCGAGCTGGGAAAACCACCGCGCGCTGTTCACCAACGCCGGCTTCGTGGTCGAAAGCTACCCCTACTACGACGCGGCCAAGCGCGGCGTGAACTTCGAAGGCATGCTGGCTGCGCTCAACGCCGCCCCGGCCGGCACGGTGGTCGTGCTGCACGCCTGCTGCCACAACCCGACCGGCTACGACATCACCCCGGCCCAGTGGGACCAGGTGGTCGCGGCGGTCAAGGCGAAGAACCTCGTCACCTTCCTCGACATGGCCTACCAGGGCTTCGGCAACGGCATCGAGGAAGACGGCGCCGTGATCGGCAAGTTCGTCGAAGCCGGCCTGAGCTTCTTCGTCTCGACCTCCTTCTCCAAGAGCTTCAGCCTCTACGGCGAACGCGTGGGCGCGCTGTCGGTGCTGTGCGAGGACAAGGACCAGGCCGCGCGCGTGCTGTCGCAGCTCAAGATCACGATCCGCACCAACTACAGCAACCCGCCGATCCATGGCGGCGCCGTGGTCGCGGCCGTGCTCAACGACCCGGCCCGCCGCGCGGTCTGGGAGAAGGAACTGGCCGAGATGCGCACCCGCATCAAGGCCATGCGCCAGACCCTGGTCGATGGCCTCAAGGCGGCCGGCGTGCAGCAGGACATGAGCTTCATCACCACCCAGATCGGCATGTTCAGCTACTCGGGTCTGAGCAAGGACCAGATGGTCCGCCTGCGCAACGAATTCGGCGTCTACGGCACCGACACCGGTCGCATGTGCGTGGCCGCGCTCAACAGCAAGAACATCGACTACGTCTGCCAGAGCATCGCCAAGGTGATCTGACGGGCGAGGGAAGCGTACGTGTAGGGGCAGGCCCCTACACGCGCGTCGTCCCAAGTTGATATATTGCACTGCAGCAATCAACGACAGGGATCACGATGCTCTACCACCTCTATGAAGCCCAGCGGTCCCTGATGGAACCGCTGACCGACTTCGCCCAGGCCGCGGCCAAGCTCTACAGCAACGGCACGCCGCTGTCGCACACGCCGCTCGCGCAGCGCATGGCGGCCGGCTATGACCTGCTCTACCGGCTGGGCAAGGACTACGAGAAGCCGGAATTCGGCATCACCTCGGTCAAGGTCGACGGCACCGACGTGGTGATCCAGGAAGCGATCGAGCTCGACAAGCCCTTCTGCCAGCTGCGACGCTTCAAGCGCTTCACCGACCAGCCCGAAACCCTGCAGAAGCTCAAGAAGCAGCCGGTGGTGCTGATCGTGGCGCCGCTGTCGGGCCACTACGCCACCCTGCTGCGCGACACCGTGCGCACCATGCTGCAGGACCACAAGGTCTACATCACCGACTGGAAGAACGCCCGCACGGTGCCCACCACCGACGGCGAATTCCATCTCGACGACTACATCCACTACGTCGAGGACTTCATCCGCCACCTGCAGGCCGAATACGGCAACTGCCATGTGATCAGCGTGTGCCAGCCCACCGTGCCGGTGCTGGCGGCGATCTCGCTGATGGCCAGCCGCGGCGAACAGACGCCGCTGTCGATGACCATGATGGGCGGCCCCATCGATGCCCGCAAGTCGCCGACCTCGGTCAACAACCTCGCGACCAACAAGAGCTTCGAGTGGTTCGAGAACAACGTGATCTACCGCGTGCCCGAGAACTTCCCCGGTGCCGGCCGTCGCGTGTACCCGGGCTTCCTGCAGCACACCGGCTTCGTCGCGATGAACCCCGACCGGCATGCGACCAGCCACTACGACTATTTCAAGGACCTGATCAAGGGCGACGACGCCAGCGCCGAAGCGCACCGCAAGTTCTACGACGAGTACAACGCCGTGCTCGACATGGACGCCGACTACTACCTCGAGACCATCCGCACGGTGTTCCAGGACTTCCTGTTGGTCGAAGGCACCTGGGACGTCAAGGCGGCCGACGGCGCGGTCGAGCGCGTCAAGCCGCAGGACATCCGCGGCACCGCCATGCTCACGGTCGAAGGCGAACTCGACGACATCTCGGGCTCGGGCCAGACCGAGGCCGCGCACGAACTGTGCACCGGCATCGACGACGGCAAGCGTGAGCACTACGAGGTCAAGGGCGCGGGCCACTACGGCATCTTCAGCGGCCGCCGCTGGCGCGAACTGGTCTACCCCAAGGTGCAGAAATTCATCGCGGCCAACGACGCGCCACAAAGCCGTGCGGGCGAAGCGTTGCCGGCCGACGAGACACTGCTCGCGGCCGAAGATGCAAAGCCGGTGACCGCGGCCACGCCGGCGGCCAAAAAGGTGGCCGCCAAGAAGGTCGTGGCCAGGAAAGCCGTGGCCAAGGCGGCCGTGGCGGCTCCGGTCGCGGCACCCGTCGCAGCGGCGAAGAAGAAGCCAGCGGCACGCAAGAAGGCCGGCGCCAGCGCCACGCGCTGAGCCGCGCGCACTGCTCCCGTGAACGGACTCGCCGCACGCATCCACGACGCACTGCCCCAGACGCAGTGCACACGGTGCGGCTATCCGGATTGCGCGGGCTACGCCCAGGCCGTGGCCGAGGGCGAAGCCGCCATCAACCAATGCCCGCCCGGTGGCGCCGAAGGCGTCGCGCGGCTGGCGCAACTCACCGGCCGGCCGCTGCTGCCGCTCGATGCGCAGTTCGGCACCGAGGGCCCGCGCGCCATGGCGGTCATCGACGAGGCCTGGTGCATCGGCTGCACGCTGTGCCTCGATGCCTGCCCGACCGACGCCATCGTCGGCATGAACAAGCGCATGCACACCGTGATCGAGGCCCATTGCACGGGCTGCGAGCTGTGCATTCCGGTCTGCCCGGTGGACTGCATCGCGCTCGAGGATGCCACGCCCGGCCACACCGGCTGGGCCGCCTGGTCGAAGACCCAGGCCGATGCGGCGCTCGGTCGCTACGCGCTGCACCAGGCGCGCCTGCAGAAGCCCAAGCCCGCGCCAGCGCCGGACCCGGCGGCCGCCCCGGTAGACCGCAAGCGCGCCATCGTCGAGGCCGCGATGGCGCGTGCCCGCGCCGCCTCGCAGCAACGCACCCAGGCGACGAAGCCATGAGCTTCGACACCCTGCTCCTCTACGCCGTCGCATCGCTGGCACTGGCCCTGATTCCGGGCCCGACGATGCTGCTGGCGCTGTCCAACGGCATCGAGGGCGGCATGCGCCGCGCGAGCTGGGGCATCGCAGGCGCATCGCTCGGCAGCATCACGCTGATCGCGGTCGTCGCCCTCGGGCTGGGGTCGCTGCTCGCGGCTTCGGAATGGCTTTTCAACGCGATCCGCATCGCCGGCGTGGCCTACCTCGTGTGGCTGGGCATCAAGCTCTGGCGCAGCGAGGCGACCGACCTCGGCGCCGCGCTGGCCAGCAGGTCGCCGCACGACGTCCGCCCGCATGGCCGCATCGCGCTGCTGCGCAGCCTGGCCGTGGCGCTGTCGAACCCGAAGACCGTGCTGTTCTTCGCCGCCTTCCTGCCGCAGTTCGTCGACATCGCGAAGCCGCAGGGTCCGCAGTACCTGCTGCTGGGCGCGGTGTTCGTGGTGCTCGACACCTGCGTGATGCTGGCCTATGCCGGCGCCGGCACGCAGGCCGTGCGCTTTCTCTCGCAGCGCGGCGTGAAGGCCCTGAACCGCGGCTGCGCGGCCGGCATGTGGCTGCTCGCCGCGACCCTGGCCGTGTGGCGCCGACCCGGCGCCTGACACCGCACAAGGCGCCTGGCGTCGAACGGGTTCAGGGCGCCGGACGGCCGGCCGCCAGCGCCGCGAAGGCCGTCACCACCTCGGGCGGCGCCTGCACCATCTCGATCAGCACGCCCTCCCCCGCGATCGGGAACTCCTCGTTCGCCTTCGGGTGCAGGAAGCAGATGTCGAAGCCGGCCGCGCCCTTGCGGATGCCGCCCGGCGCAAAGCGCACGCCCTGCGCGGTGAGCCATTCGACGGCCCGGGGCAGGTCGTCGATCCACAGGCCGACGTGGTTGAGCGGCGTGGTGTGCACCGCGGGCTTCTTGTCGGGGTCGAGCGGCTGCATCAGGTCGACCTCGACCTTGAACGGCCCCACGCCCATCGCGCAGATGTCTTCGTCGACGTTCTCGCGCTCGCTGCGGAAGGTGCCCGTGACCTCCAGCCCCAGCATCTCGACCCAGAGCTTCTGCAGCCGCAGCTTGTCGGGACCGCCGATGGCGATCTGCTGGATGCCCAGCACCTTGAAGGGACGGGTGCTCATGCGTGCTCTCCGTGGGTGGCGGCCACCTGTCGCGCCTTCAGGCCCAGCTTGCGCAGCAGCTGCACGTCGGCCTCGACGTCGGGGTTGCCGGTGACCAGCAGCTTGTCGCCGTAGAAGATCGAATTCGCGCCGGCCATGAAGCACAGCGCCTGCACCGCGTCGCCCAGTTGCTGGCGGCCGGCCGACAGGCGCACGCGCGCGGTCGGCATGGTGATGCGCGCGACCGCGATCACGCGCACGAAGTCCAGCGGGTCGACCGGGTCGGCATCGGCCAGCGGCGTGCCGGGCACGCGCACCAGGCTGTTGATCGGCACCGACTCGGGGTACGGCGCCATGTTGGCCAGCTGCGCGATCAGGCCGGCGCGGTGCACCGGCGTCTCGCCCATGCCGATGATGCCGCCGCAGCACACGCTGATGCCGGCCGCGCGCACATGGGCCAGCGTGTTGAGCCGGTCCTGGTAGGTGCGCGTGCCCACCACGTCGGCGTAGTACTCGGGCGCGGTGTCGAGGTTGTGGTTGTAGTAGTCGAGGCCGGCGTTCTTGAGCTGCTCGGCGTGGTGCGGCTCGAGCATGCCCAGCGTGGCGCAGGTCTGCAGGCCCAGGCCCTTGACCGCCTCGACCAGCACCGCGACCTTCTCCACGTCGCGGTCCTTGGGCGCGCGCCAGGCCGCGCCCATGCAGAAGCGGGTGGCGCCGGCGTCCTTGGCGGCCTGCGCGGCGCGCACCACCTCGTCGACCTCCATCAGCTTCTGCGCCTTGACGCCGGTGTCGAACTCGGCCGCCTGCGGGCAGTAGCCGCAGTTCTCGGGGCAGCCGCCGGTCTTGACCGACAGCAGGGTCGCGAGCTCGATGTCGCCCTCGGGGAAATGACGGCGGTGCACGGTCTGCGCCTCGAACAGCAGTTCCATGAAAGGCTTGTCGAGCAGGGCCTGCACGGCCTCGACCGACCAGCGGACGGCAGTCGGCGCAGCGACGGGCGCCGCGGGGCGGTGCAGCGTGACGGCGTGGTTCATGTCGTTGGCTCCCATCAGACGAAATCCATGATGACCTGGTCGACCGCCAGCGATTCGCCCTTGGCCGCGGAGATCTTGCCGACCACGCCGTCCTGCGTGGCGAACAGCACGTTCTCCATCTTCATCGCCTCGATCACGGCCAGCTTCTCGCCGGCCTGCACATGCTGGCCCGGCTGCACCGACACCTCGACCAGCAGGCCCGGCATCGGCGACATCAGGAACTTGCTGAGGTCCGGCGGTGCCTTGTAGGGCATCAGCTGCTGCAGGCGCGCGCCCAGCGGCGACAGCACCATGGCCTCGATCTGCGTGCCGTTGTGCGAGATGCGCAGCGCCAGCGGGTTCTTGCCCGCGCCGCGCTCGACCTGGGCCACGAAGGGCTTGTCGTTGACGATGCCCTCGACCCGGATCGCACCCAGCGCGAAGCCGCTGTCGATCTTGTAGTGCTGGTCGCCCACGGCCACCGCGCTCGCGCCGGTCTTGCCATGGAAGTCGGACACCGAGACCGGATGCTGCACGTTCCGGCCGTCCGCGCCCAGTTCCACCACCACGAACTGCTCGCCCACCTTCACGCCATGGCCTTCGAGCTGGCCGCTGATGCCCGAGGCACGCGCGCGGTAGCGGCGGTGCACATAGGCCGCCAGCGCCACCAGGAAGGAAGGGTCGGCATGCGGCACGTCTTCCGCGTGGAAGCCCTTGCCGTAGTGCTCGGCGATGAAGCCGGTGTTGAAGTCGCCCGAGACGAACTTCGGATGCGCGAGCAGCGCCGCCTGGAACGGGATGTTGCTGCTGACGCCGCGGATCACGAAGCCGTTGAGCGCCTCGCGCATCAGCGCGATCGCATGTGCGCGGTCCTTGCCGTGCACGATCAGCTTGGCGATCATCGAGTCGTAGAACATCGGGATCTCGCCGCCGTCGTAGACGCCGGTGTCGACCCGCACGCCGTACAGGTGCTCGGTGTCGGCCGAGAACATGCTCTCCTTGGGCGGCTGGAACTTCACCAGCCGGCCGGTCGATGGCAGGAAGTTGCGGAACGGGTCTTCGGCGTTGATCCGGCACTCGATGGCCCAGCCCTCACGCTTCACGTCGGCCTGCGCCAGCGGCAGCGCCTCGCCGGCCGCCACGCGGATCATCAGCTCGACCAGGTCGAGGCCGGTGATGCACTCGGTCACCGGATGCTCCACCTGCAGCCGGGTGTTCATCTCGAGGAAGTAGAAGCTCTGATCCTTGCCGACCACGAACTCCACCGTGCCCGCGCTCTGGTACTTCACGGCCTTGGCCAGCGCCACCGCCTGCTCGCCCATCGCCTTGCGCGTGGCCTCGGAGATGAAGGGCGACGGCGCCTCCTCGATCACCTTCTGGTGGCGGCGCTGGATCGAGCATTCGCGCTCGTTGAGGTAGATCACGTTGCCCTGCGAATCGCCCAGCACCTGGATCTCGATGTGGCGCGGCTCGACCACGAACTTCTCGATGAAGACGCGGTCGTCGCCGAAGGAGTTGCGCGCCTCGTTGCGGCAGGCGGTGAAGCCCTCGAGCGCTTCCTTGTCGTCGTGCGCCACGCGCAGGCCCTTGCCGCCGCCGCCGGCCGAGGCCTTGATCATCACCGGGTAGCCGATGTCGCGCGCGATCTCGACCGCGCGCTCGGCCGATTCGATGGCCTCGTTCCAGCCTGGGATGGTGTTGACCTGGGCCTCGTTCGCGAGCTTCTTGGAGGCGATCTTGTCGCCCATCGCGGCGATCGAGTAGTGCTTGGGCCCGATGAAGACGATGCCCTCTTCCTCGACCTTGCGCGCGAAGGCCTCGTTCTCCGACAGGAAGCCGTAGCCCGGGTGCACGGCCTCGGCGCCGGTCTTCTTGCAGGCGGCGATGATGCGATCGGCCTGCAGGTAGCTGTCGCGGCTGGCCGAGCCGCCGATGTGCACCGCCTCGTCGGCCAGCTCGACATGGCGCGCGTCCTTGTCGGCATCGGAATAGACGGCCACCGTGAGGATGCCCATCTTCTTGGCGGTCTTGATCACGCGGCAAGCGATCTCGCCGCGGTTCGCAATCAGTATTTTTTTAAACATGGTTCTGTCCGTCAGAAAGTCTGTTCGGGAAACACCGCGGAACCGGCTTTGCCGGGCCGCTGGTGTTGCCCCCGGTAGGGGGTTGGCGAAGCGACACGAAGTGCGCGAAGACTGGGGGCAAGCCTTTACAGTGGGATGTTCCCGTGCTTGCGCCACGGGTTCTCGAGCTTCTTCTCGCGCAGCATGACCAGCGAGCGGCAGATGCGCTTGCGCGTCTCGCTCGGCAGGATCACGTCGTCGATGTAGCCGCGCGTGCTGGCCACGTAGGGGTTGGCGAAGCGAGCCTTGTACTCGGCTTCGCGGGCCGCGAGCTTCTCGGGATCGTTCTTGTCCTCGCGGAAGATGATCTCGACCGCGCCCTTGGCGCCCATCACCGCGATCTCGGCGCGCGGCCAGGCCAGGTTGACGTCGCCGCGCAGGTGCTTCGAGGCCATCACGTCGTAGGCACCGCCGTAGGCCTTGCGCGTGATGACGGTGATCTTGGGCACGGTGCACTCGGCATAGGCGTAGAGCAGCTTGGCGCCGTGCTTGATGATGCCGCCGTACTCCTGGCTGGTGCCGGGCATGAAGCCGGGCACATCGACGAAGGTCACGACCGGGATGTTGAAGGCGTCGCAGAAGCGCACGAAGCGCGCCGCCTTGATCGAGCTCTTGATGTCCAGGCAGCCGGCCAGCACCAGCGGCTGGTTGGCCACGATGCCCACGCTCTGGCCTTCCATGCGCGCGAAGCCGATCACGATGTTCTTGGCATAGTCGGGCTGCAGCTCGAAGAAGTCGCCGTCGTCGACCACCTTGCCGATCAGCTCCTTCATGTCGTAGGGCTTGTTCGGGTTGTCGGGCACCAGCGTGTCGAGCGACAGGTCGGCGCGGTCGGCCGGGTCGCCGCTGGGGCGCACGGGCGGCTTCTCGCGGTTGTTGAGCGGCAGGTAGTTGTAGAGCCGGCGCAGCATCATCAGCGCCTCGACGTCGTTCTCGAAGGCCATGTCGGCCACGCCGCTCTTGGTGGTGTGCGTGAGCGCGCCACCCAGTTCCTCGGCCGTCACGTCCTCGTGCGTCACGGTTTTCACCACCTCGGGGCCGGTCACGAACATGTAGGAGCTGTCGCGCACCATGAAGATGAAGTCGGTCATGGCCGGCGAGTACACCGCGCCGCCCGCGCAGGGGCCCATGATCATGCTGATCTGCGGCACCACGCCCGAGGCCATCACGTTGCGCTGGAACACGTCGGCATAGCCGCCGAGCGAGGCCACGCCCTCCTGGATGCGGGCGCCGCCCGAATCGTTGAGGCCGATGACCGGGGCGCCGACCTTCATGGCCTGGTCCATCACCTTGCAGATCTTCTCGGCATGCGCTTCGCTGAGCGCGCCACCGAAGACGGTGAAGTCCTGGCTGAAGATGAAGACCAGGCGGCCGTTGATCATGCCGTAGCCGGTGACCACGCCGTCGCCGGGGATCTTGTTGTCGGCCATGCCGAAGTCGGTCGAGCGGTGCTCGACGAACATGTCCCACTCTTCGAAGGTGTTGTCGTCGAGCAGCAGCTCGATGCGCTCGCGCGCCGTGAGCTTGCCCTTCTTGTGCTGGGCGTCGATGCGTTTCTGGCCACCGCCGAGGCGCGCCTGGGCGCGTCGTTTTTCGAGTTGTTCGAGGATTTCTTTCATGGCGTTCGATCGTGAAGATGAATCGGAAGAGCGATGGGATTCAGGAGGCTCGCGTCGCTTGCGCGGCGAGCAGGTTGCGGGCGGCGGTCGATGCGGGCAGCTGGCCCGCGGCGACCTGGGCCAGGGTGTCGGGCAGCAGCTCGCGCACCCGCGGATGCTGGCGGAAGGCCTGCTTGAGGCCGGCGTCGATGCGTTCCCACATCCACGACAGCGCCTGCTTCTCGCGCCGCGTCTCGAGCTTGCCGTTGGCGGACTGCAGCTGCCTGAAGCGCGTGACCGCGGCCCAGAAGGCATCGACGCCGGTACCCAGCAAGGCACTGAGCTGCATCACCTGCGGCTGCCAGAAGCGGATCTCGGCATCGGGCGAACCGGGCGCGGCATGGGCCGCCTTCATGGCTTCGGCATGCGCCGGGTTGCCATGGTGGCCGAACAGCCGCAGCGCCGAGGTGATCTGCGCCTGGGCGCGCGTGGCGGCGTCGCGGTCGAGGTCGGCCTTGTTGATGACTACCAGGTCGGCGATCTCCATCACGCCCTTCTTGATGGCCTGCAGGTCGTCGCCCGCATTGGGCAGCTGCATGAGCACGAACATGTCGGTCATGCCGGCCACCGCGGTCTCGCTCTGGCCCACGCCCACGGTCTCGACGATCACCACGTCGTAGCCCGCGGCCTCGCAGACCAGCATGGCCTCGCGCGTCTTCTCGGCCACGCCGCCCAGCGTACCGCTGGACGGGCTGGGCCGGATGTACGCTTGCTCGTGCACCGACAGCCGCTCCATGCGCGTCTTGTCGCCGAGGATCGAGCCGCCGGAGACGGTGGAAGAAGGGTCGATGGTCAGCACCGCGACGCGGTGGCCCTGTTCGATCAGGAACAGGCCCAGCGTCTCGATGAAGGTCGACTTGCCCACGCCGGGCACGCCGGAGATGCCGAGTCGGAAGGAGCGGCCGGTGTGCGGCAGCAGCGCGGTCAGCAGTTCGTCGGCCCGCAGGCGATGGTCGGCCCGGGTCGATTCGAGCAGCGTGATGGCCTTGGCGATCGCGCGCCGCTGCAACGGACCCTGGGCCGCCAGCAGCCCCTCGGCCGTGACGGAAGTTGGAACCACCGCCATCGTCAGGCGGCGACGGCCGCGCGGATCTGTTCGAGCACGTCCTTGGCGCTCGCCGGAATCGGCGTGCCCGGGCCGTAGATGCCCTTCACGCCGGCCTCGTAGAGCATCTCGTAGTCGCCGCGGGGGATCACGCCGCCGACGAACACGATGATGTCGTCGGCGCCCTGCTTCTTGAGCTCCGCGATGATCGCGGGCACCAGCGTCTTGTGGCCGGCGGCGAGCGTGCTCACGCCCACCGCATGCACGTCGTTCTCGATCGCCTGGCGCGCGCATTCCTCGGGCGTCTGGAACAGCGGGCCCATGTCGACGTCGAATCCCAGGTCGGCGAAGGCCGTGGCCACCACCTTGGCGCCGCGGTCGTGGCCGTCCTGGCCCAGCTTAGAGATCATCACGCGCGGGCGGCGGCCCTGCTCTTCGGCGAAGGCCGCGATCTCGTGCTGCAGCGCTTCCCAGCCTTCGGCCGAGTCGTAGGCCGCGGCATAGACGCCCGTGACCTTCTGGGTGTCGGCGCGATGGCGGCCGTAGACCTTTTCCAGCGCGTCGCTGATCTCGCCCACCGTGGCGCGCAGCCGCACCGCGTCGATGCTCAGTGCCAGCAGGTTGCCTTCGCCGCTTTCGGCGGCGGCCGTCAGCGCATCGAGCGCGGCCTGGGTCTTAGCGGTGTCGCGCGTGGCGCGGATGGCCTGCAGCTTGGCGATCTGCCCGTCGCGCACCTTGACGTTGTCGATCGACAGGCTGTCGATCGCGTCCTCGGTCTTGAGCTTGTACTTGTTCACGCCCACGATCACGTCGCGGCCCGAGTCGATGCGCGCCTGCTTGTCGGCGGCCGCGGCCTCGATCTTGAGCTTGGCCCAGCCGCTGTCGACCGCCTTGGTCATGCCGCCCATGGCCTCGACCTCCTCGATGATGGTCCAGGCCGCATCGGCCATGTCCTGCGTGAGCTTCTCCATCATGTAGCTGCCGGCCCAGGGGTCGATCACGCTGGTGATGTGGGTCTCTTCCTGGATGATCAGCTGCGTGTTGCGCGCGATGCGCGAGCTGAATTCGGTGGGCAGCGCGATGGCTTCGTCGAGCGCGTTGGTGTGCAGCGACTGGGTGCCGCCGAACACCGCGGCCATGGCCTCGATGGTGGTGCGCACCACGTTGTTGTACGGGTCCTGCTCGGTCAGCGACCAGCCGGAGGTCTGGCAGTGCGTGCGCAGCATCAGGCTCTTGGGGTTCTTGGGGTTGAACTCCTTCATGATCTTGCACCACAGCAGGCGCGCGGCGCGCATCTTGGCCACTTCGAGGTAGAAGTTCATGCCGATGGCCCAGAAGAAGCTCAGGCGCCCGGCGAAGCCGTCGACGTCCAGGCCCTTGGCCAGCGCGGTCTTCACGTACTCCTTGCCGTCGGCCAGCGTGAAGGCGAGTTCGAGCGCCTGGTTGGCGCCGGCTTCCTGCATGTGGTAGCCGCTGATCGAGATCGAGTTGAACTTGGGCATCTTCTGCGCCGTGTACTCGATGATGTCGCCGATGATCCGCATGCTCGGCGCGGGCGGGAAGATGTAGGTGTTGCGGACCATGAACTCCTTGAGGATGTCGTTCTGGATGGTTCCGCTCAGCTGGTCCTGCGCCACGCCCTGCTCCTCGGCCGCGACCACGTAGCCCGCGAGCACCGGCAGCACGGCGCCATTCATGGTCATCGACACCGAAACCTTGTCCAGCGGGATCTGGTCGAACAGGATCTTCATGTCCTCGACCGAATCGATCGCCACGCCGGCCTTGCCCACGTCGCCGGTCACGCGCGGATGGTCGCTGTCGTAGCCGCGGTGGGTGGCCAGGTCGAAGGCCACGCTCACGCCCTGCCCGCCGGCGGCCAGGGCCTTGCGGTAGAACGCGTTCGACTCTTCCGCGGTCGAGAAGCCCGCGTACTGGCGGATGGTCCAGGGGCGCACCGCGTACATGGTGGCCTGCGGGCCGCGCAGGTAGGGCTCGAAGCCGGGCAGCGTGTCGGTGTACTTCAGGCCCACCAGGTCGGCCGCGGTGTACAGCGCCTTGACCGTGATGCCATCCGGCGTGCGCCAGTTCAGCGCGCTCACGTCGCCGCCGGGGGCGGACTTGGCGGCGGCCTTGTTCCAGGATTCCAGATCCGCGGCGTTGCTCATGTTTTTCTCAATCGAGTCTGTCATAACGTTGCAATCTTCGCAAAAATAGAGGCGATCAACAACGGCAGAGGGCAAGGAATGTGGACAATGGCCCCTGTAAATTTGCAAGGTTTGCGAAGATGACCAAAGCTTACATGGGCGTTCGCCTCAAGACGTTGCGGGAACAGCAGGGACTGACCCAGGCCGCGCTGGCCGCGTCGCTCAAGATCTCGCCCAGCTACCTCAACCAGATCGAGAACGACCAGCGCCCCCTGACCGTGCCCGTGCTGCTGCGCCTGCAGGCCGCCCATGGTATCGACCTGCAGTTGTTCTCGGATGACGAGAACGCCCGGCGGCTGAGCGAACTGCAGCCGGTGTTCGCAGACGGCTCCGAGGCCAACGCGGTGCCGCTGGCCGAAGCCAAGGTCGTGGCCTCGCAGCTGCCGGCGGTCACCCGGGTGCTGCTGAACCTGCACAAGCGCTCGCGCGCGGTCGAGGAACAGCTGTCCTCGCTGGCCGCCGGCGCCGACGGCGACCGGCTGGCCGGCGACCCCGCCGCCCGGCTGCAGCCCTACGAGGAAGTGCGCGAGTTCTTCTATGCGCGCCACCACCACATGGCCGTGCTGGACGAGCTCGCGGAGCAGTTGCACGCCACGCTGATGGCCGGCCTGCCGCCCGGCACCGTGAGCGCGGTCGAGCTGCGCGCCCGCCTGCTGGAGCGGCTGCGCAAGCGCCACGGCGTGCAGGTGCTGATCCAGGAGCGGCAGGACACGGCCGGCCGCACATCGGACCAGGCGCTGCGCAGCTACGACGCGGCCACCGGCACGCTCTCGCTGGCGACCGACATGGACGCGGGACAGCAGGCCTTCCAGCTCGGCGTGCAGCTCGCCTTCCTCGAGATGGGCGACCGCATCGATGCCTTCACCACGGCCGAGTCCTTCAACAGCTCGCAGGCCCGCAGCCTGGCCCGGCTGGGCTTCGCCAACCACTTCGCGGGCGCGCTGGTGCTGCCCAACCGGCTGTTCCAGGAAGCCGCCCATGCGCTGCGCTACGACCTGGAACTGCTGAGCGACCGCTTCGGCGTCGGCTTCGAGACCATCGAGCATCGGCTGTCGACCATGCGGCACGCGCCGGGCCAGGGCATCCCCTTCTTCTTCGTGCGGGTCGACCGCGCGGGCAACGTGTCGAAGCGGCAGTCGACGGCCGACTTCCATTTCTCGCGCCATGGCGGCACCTGTCCGCTGTGGAACGTCTACGAGGCTTTCTCCCAACCCGGCACGATCCTCACGCAGCTCTCGCGCATGCCCGATGGCCGCACCTACCTCTGGATCGCCCGCACCGTCGAGCACCGGCGCAGCGGCTACGGCACGCCCAAGCGCATGTTCGCGGTGGCGCTGGGCTGCGACGCGCGCTATGCCGACCGCCTGGTCTACGCCAAGGGCGTGAACCTGATCGACCCCGACGCCGCCACGCTGATCGGCGCCGGCTGCAAGGTCTGCGACCGCGCCGACTGCGCCCAGCGCGCCTTTCCGCCGCTGGGCCGCACGCTGCAGATCGACGAGAACCAGCGCGGCTTCGCGCCCTATGCCTCGGGCATGTGAAAGGCGGACCACCATGCGAGACCTCGACCCCGTTTCCATCCGCCTCTTCCTCGCCACCCTGGAGGAAGGCAGCATCGCCCGCGCCGCGGCGCGCGAGAACATCGTGCCCTCGGCGGTCAGCAAGCGCATCTCCGAGATGGAGTCCGAACTGCGCGTGCCGCTGCTCGACCGCAGCGTCAAGGGCGTGCACCCCACGCCGGCCGGCGAGGCGCTGGCCCACCACGCGCGCGCGCTGCTGCAGGGCATGGACCGCATGCAGCGCGAGATGGCCGGCTACGTCGACGGCGTGCGCGGGCTGATCAAGGTGCTGGCCAGCGTGACCTCGCTGTCGGGCGACCTGCCGGCCGACATCATGAAGTTCCGCGCCGAGCGCCCGCAAATCGAGATCGACGTGGAGGAACGCACCACGCCCGTGATCTACCGCCGCGTGCGCGAAGGCCTGGCCGACGTGGGCGTGGCCTCGGAGTTCGCCAGCCACGAAGGCCTGCATGTCTTCCCCTACCGGCGCTATGCGCTGGCGGCGGTGCTGCCCGGCGGCCATGCGCTGGCGGGCGCGCAAAAGCTGCGCTATGCGCAGCTGCTGGGCGACGACCTGGTCGAGCTCACGCGCGACAGCGGCATCAGCCACGTGTTCGACGACGCCGCGCGCGAGGCGCGCACCTCGCGCACGGTGCGCGCGCGCGTCAGCTCCTTCGAGACCATCTGCACGCTGGTCGCGCGCGGCCTGGGCGTGGGCGTGGCGCCGCTGTACCTGGCGGCCGAGAAGAAGACGCTGGACCTGCGCTTCGTGCCGCTGTCCGACGACTGGGCCCAGCCGCGCAGCTTCATCGCCGTGCGCGACCTCGACACGCTGCCGATGGCGGCGCGGGCCTTCGTCGACCACCTGCGCGCCAGCGCCGCGGTCACGGACTAGGGGTTGACCCGGCCCTCTTCGAACGAGAGCGCAACGGTGCCGAAGCACCACTTTCTCGTTTCGCGGCGGCGGCGGATCATCCCCGGATGACTGCAACCCCTTCGACAAAGACCCCGAACTTCCTGCCCGACGACGACCTGCCGCTGCGCGGCATCAAGGTGCTGGAGCTCTCGCACATGATCATGGGCCCGGCCGCCGGCCTGGTGCTGGCCGACCTGGGCGCCGAGGTGATCAAGGTCGAGCCGCTGGACGGCGACCGCACGCGCCGGCTCAAGGGCTCGGGCATCGGCTACTTCCCGGTGTTCAGCCGCAACAAGAAGAGCCTGGCGGTCGACCTCAAGTCGGCCGAAGGCCAGGCGCTGGTGCGCCAGCTGGCGCAGGGCTGCGACATGCTGGTGGAGAACTTCCGCGACGACAGCCTGACGCAGTACGGGCTCGACTACGCATCCCTTTCGGCCGACAACCCCGGCCTGATCTACGTCTCGCTCAAGGGCTTCCTCTCGGGGCCGTACAAGCAGCGCACCGCGCTCGACGAGGTGGTGCAGATGATGGGCGGCATGGCCTACATCAACGGCGGCACCGGCGCGCCGCAGCGCGTCGCGCCCTCGGTCAACGACATCCTGGGCGGCACCTTCGGCGTGGTGGGCGCGCTGGCCGCGCTCAACGACCGCCAGCGCACCGGCCGCGGCCGCCATGTGCGCGCCGGCCTGTTCGAGAACAACCTGCTGCTGGTGGCGCAGTTCATCGCGCAGTACCAGCTGACCGGCACGCCGCCCATCCCCATGGGCGACAAGCGCACGCCGCCCTGGGGCGTGTACGACATCTTCGACACCCAGGACGGCCGCGTGTTCGTGGCGGTGGTGAGCGACGCCAACTGGCGCACCTTCTGCCGCGACTTCCTGCCGCCCAGTTGGGCGGACGACCAACGCCTGTTCTCCGCCATCGACCGCGAAGCCGCCCGGCCCTGGCTGGTGCCCGCCGTGGCCGAGATCCTCAAGGACTGGAAGACCGTCGAACTGTGCGCCGCGCTGGAGGCCTCGGGCCTGTCCTACGGCCCGATCCGCCAGCCGCACGACCTGCTGGACGACCCGCACCTGCATGCCGGCGGCGCGCTGATCGCCACCACCATGCCCGACGGCCAGCAGGTCACGGCCGCGGCGCTGCCCATCGAATTCGACGGCCAGAAGGTGGGCAAACGGCTCGACCCGCAACCCATCGGCGCGCAGACGCAGGACATCCTGCACGGCCTGGGCCTGGACGCGGCACGCATCGCGCAGCTGGTGCGCCAGGGCGTGGTGGCGGTGTAGCCCCGAGCCCTCAGGGGCCACGCTGCGCGCCAAGAAAACGAATCCCAAAAACGACAGGAGACAAAAAATGCAACGACGCCACTTCAACCTGATGGCGCTGGCGAGCGCCGCCGGCGGCCTGAGCGCCCTGCCCGCCTGGGCCCAGGCCTGGCCGGCACGGGCGATCCGCCTGATCATCCCGTCGACACCGGGCGGCGGCACCGACTTCACGGGCCGGCTGCTGAGCACCAAGCTGTCGGAGATGAACGGCTGGTCGGTGGTGCCCGACAACCGACCCGGCGCCGGCACCGCGCTGGGGCTGGCCGAGGCGGCCCGGGCCAAGCCCGACGGCTACGAGCTGGTCGTGGCCCAGTCGGACAACGTCTCGCTGATCCCGCTGCTGATGAAGACCGCCTACGACCCGATCAAGGACCTGACGCCGATCGCGCTGGCGGCCGTCACGCCGCTGGTGATCCTGGTCCACGAGAACTCGCCCTTCAAGACCCTGGCCGACCTGATCAAGGCCGCCAAGGCCGACCCCGACAAGCTGACCTACGGCACCTCGGGCACCGGCGGCGGCGTGCACATCGCGATGGAGCTGCTGCAGATCACCGCCGGCTGCAAGATGCAGCACGTGCCGTACAAGGGCTCGAGCCCGGCGCTGGCCGACCTGATGGGCGGCCACCTGAGCTTCGCCGGCTCGTCGATCTCGTCGGCCGCCACGCTGATCCATGCGGGCAAGGTGCGCGCGCTGGCCGTGACCTCGGCCAAGCGCAACGCCAGCCTGCCCGAGGTGCCCACCGTGGCCGAGTTCGGCTACAAGGACTTCAACGCCATCAGCTTCTACGGCGTGATGGGCCCGGCCGGCATCCCGGCGCCGCTGGTCGCGCGGCTAAACGCCGACATCAACAAGATCCTGGTCCGCCCCGACGTGAAGACCGCCTTCCAGGCCCAGGGCTTCGACGCCGCGCCCAGCTCGCCCGAAGAATTCGCCGCGCTGATCAGGGCCGACATCCAGAAGTCGCGCGAGATCATCGCCGCCGCCCGCATCAAGATCGAGTGAGCACCACAGGAATCTTCACCATGACCCCTGACGTCAACGTATGCGAAGTCGGGCCGCGAGACGGCCTGCAGATGGCCCACGGCCGCATGGCCACCGACACCAAGCTGCGCTGGATCGGCCAGCTGGCCGCGGCCGGCCTGAAGGAGATCGAGGTCGGCAGCTTCGTCTCGCCGCGCATGATCCCGCAGATGGCCGACACCGGCGAGGTGGTGCGCGGCGCGCTGGCCATCGAGGGCCTGACGGTCTGCGCGCTGGCCTGCAACCTCAAGGGCGCGATCGCCGCGCACGAGGCCGGCGCGCACGTGCTGGCCATCCCGATCTCGGTGAGCGACACGCACAGCCACGCCAACGTCAACAAGGGCACCGACGTGCAGGTGGAGATGGTGCGTAGCATCGTCGACTGGGTGCGCGCGCAGTCGCGCCCGATGCGCATCGACGCCGCCGCCGCCACCGCCTTCGGCTGCTCGATGGAAGGCTTGGTGTCGCGCGAGCGCGTGGTGCAGGTGGCCGCGGCCCTGGCCGCCACCGGCGTCGACCGCGTGGCCCTGGCCGACACCGTGGGCTACGCCCACCCGGCCCTGGTGCGCGACACCGTGCGCGCGGTGCAGGACGCCATCGGCGCGCGCCTGACCAAGCTGCACCTGCACGACACGCTGGGGCTGGGCCTGGCGAATGCGCTGGCGGGGCTGGAACAGGGCATCCACGACTTCGACAGCTGCCTGGCCGGCCTCGGCGGCTGCCCCTTCGCGCCGGGGGCCTCGGGCAACATCGTGACGGAGGACCTGGTGTTCATGCTCGAGTCCATGGGCCACCGCACCGGCATCGACCTGCCGGCGCTGCTGGCCGCGCGCGCGCTGCTGCGCGAGTCCTTGCCCGACGAGCCGATGCGAAGCGGCGTGGCCGCCGCGGGCATCCCCCAGACCTTCAAGCCCCAGGCGGCACTGCAAGCCGCCTGAGTTTCCGGGCCGGCCTCAGACCGGCTGCTCGACCGCCTCGTGCGCCAGCGCCATCACCTCGTGCGGAGGCCGGCCCTTCTGCTTGTGGTCGCTCCACACCTGGCGCCAGCGCCGCGCACCGGGCAGGCCGTTGCGCAGGCCCAGCATGTGGCGCGCGATGTTCGACCACGGCGTGCCGTGCTCGGCCGCTTCGCGCACCATGTAGTCGCACATCTGCCGCTCGATCTCTTCGCGGTCGATCTCGCGCGGCGCGGCGCCGAAGAAGGCGGCGTCCCATTCGGCCAGCCACCAGGGGTTGTGGTACGCCTCCCGGCCCACCATCACGCCGTCGAGCAGGCGCAGCTGCTCGTGCACCTGCGCGGTCTGCGAGATGCCGCCATTGATCGAGAAGCGCAGCGCCGGGAAGTCGTGCTTGAGCCGGTGCACGAGCTCGTAGCGCAGCGGCGGGATCTCGCGGTTCTGCTTGGGCGACAGGCCCTTGAGCCAGGCGTTGCGCGCATGCACGATGAAGGTCTGGCAGCCCGCCTCGCTGACCGTGCCGACGAAGTCGCGCACGAACTCGTACTTCTCGATCTTGTCGATGCCGATGCGGTGCTTGACTGTGACCGGCACGTCGACCGCGTCGACCATGGCCTTCACGCAGTCGGCCACCAGCTGCGGCTCGTTCATCAGGCAGGCCCCGAAGGCGCCGCGCTGCACGCGCTCGCTGGGGCAGCCGCAGTTGATGTTGATCTCGTCGTAGCCCCAGTCCTGGCCCAGCTTCGCGCAATGCGCCAGGTCGGCCGGCTCGCTGCCGCCCAGCTGCAGCGCCACCGGATGCTCCTCGGCGTTGAAGCGCAGGTGCCGCGGCACGTCGCCGTGGATCAACGCGCCGGTGGTGACCATCTCGGTGTAGAGCAGCGCGTGGCGGGTGAGCAGGCGGTGGAAGTAGCGGCAGTGGCGGTCGGTCCAGTCCATCATCGGCGCAACGGACATGCGCATCGGATCGACCACCCAAGCGCCGAGAGGAGAATCAGGCTGCAGCCCAGTGTTTATGCGGTTCTCGTTTAGTGTCATTCGATCTCGTTTAACGCTGTTTTTTCGCCCTCGGTGGTACATTTCGTGCCACAAAAAACTCATGTACCACCAGAGAGGCACCCTTGGGTACCATCACGAAACGCAAGCGCGCAGACGGAAGCGTAGCGCACATGGCCCGCATCCGAATCAAGGAAGGCAGCCTGGTCGTCCATAGCGAAACGGAGACGTTTGATCGCGAGGCCGCGGCCAAGCTCTGGATGAGGACCCGCGAGGCCGAACTGGGCAAGCCCGGCGCGCTCGAAAAGCTCCGAGCGCCGGACCCAACCTTTGCGGAGACCATTCAGAAGTACATCGACGAGTCACGCAGGGAACTCGGAACGACCAAGGCGCAGGTGCTCAAGAAGGTGGCGGCAAGCAGCTTGGCCAAACGGCGCGGATCGACCATCACCAGCGCCGACTGGGTGCAGTTCGGCAAGGACCTGGGCGTGCAGCCTCAGACGGTAGGCAACTACTTCTCTCACATCTCCTCGATCTATAGCCTGGCCCGACCTGCTTGGAACTACCAGCTAGACCCTCAGGTTATTGCCGATGCACGCAAGGTCAGCAAATCTCTTGGCCTCACGTCGAGGTCTAGAAGCCGCGACAGGCGTCCGACCCTGGAGGAACTCGACAAGCTGATGGCCCACTTCGGTCGCGTCAAGCGCAAACACACCACACCGATGCAGGAGATCATCTGCTACGCGATCTTCAGCACGCGCCGGCAAGAAGAGATCACTAGACAGACCTTCGAGGATCTGGACGAAGCGCAACCTGACCTATGGGTTCGAGACATGAAACATCCGGGCGAGAAGGATGGGAACGACGTCCGCTGCACCCTCACGCCCGAGGCACTGGCCATCGTCTTAAATCGACGCAAGTCACCCGAGCAAACAGGCCGAATCTTCCCCTACAACAGCAACACGATCAGCCGGCTTTTCTCAGATGCATGCACGCTTTTAGGCATTGAGGATCTGCACTTCCATGACCTGAGGCATGACGGCATCAGCCGGCTGTTTGAGCTGGGCTGGAATATTCCCCATGTAGCGGGCGTCTCCGGCCATCGGACTTGGAGTTCGCTTCGCCGCTACACGCACATCCGCCAAAGGGGGGATAAATACTCGGAATGGCAATGGCTGAGGCGCACTCAAAAAAGCACGCCAACTGTTGTTTAAGTAGTTGCAGACGCTGTTCGTATCTGTCAACAGTAGAGTCGAGTGCTGGGTGAGCAGTCAGGTCGGCACTGTCTTAAGACATTGGAAGTCTGTACGCGCGTGAAGGAAAATGCGCACAGATGACCGAAATACGTCTGCAGTGGAGCCCAGAAATCCTCCACGTCCGAGCAGAGATTCTGGTCTTGCGCGATTGGTGCGTGAGGACGGACGCCTGCGCACTAAACCTTGAGTTGATGGTCAGGGCGGGAGACGTCGTCTACGGGCCTCGCACTCACTGGGTCGAAACTCGGGAAACAGGTGGAACCTCAGCAGATTGAGGTCTTTCCCCTACGCTAGCGCGTGTCTTCGTGCAACACACTGCGCAGATGTCACGTCGCCTCGAGGCTATCGCTCGCATCCAAGCCCTTTCGGCAGAGGAGGGTAGACGACAGCCTTCTGCTGCCGATTGGCTGAAGGCGCTGGATAGTCATCGGCGAATGTTGGCTCGTCCCGCGTTGGAGGGCTTGATGCGCCTGTCCGTGCTTCTTCGACGTTTCCCCATGGCAGCGTACTGACGCAGTAGCCGTTTCCGCCGCTTCCCAAGATAGGAGGATTCGAATGACGGTTCCGATCGAAAGTCTAAGTTCGGCATGCGCTCGTTGGCACTTCGCTTCAGATGCATATGCTCTTCAGCTAACTGAGCTGGAGCGGGAGCGCCCGGCGCACTCACCGAACTGATGCTGCTGCAGAAGCGCCTTGATGAATGCCGAAGAGCGGTCGACGCGTTGACGGTTGCCTAGGTATCAGGCTCAGACACAAACCGGAGTCCACGCGCTTCGGCGCTAGGCCGACTCGGTGACCGGCCCGGCGTCGAATACGTCGATCAGCGCCCTCGCCTGCTCGACTGTCCCCTCGAGCCACTGGTCGAAGTCGCTGGCGTCAAGCGGGATGACGCTGCGCTTGTCCTGCTTGTCGAGCGGCAGCGGCACTTTGGTGACAGGGTCAACCACTGGCAGGTGCATGCGGCTCATCAACGGATGGGCATTCGCATTGAGCGTGAGCATCGTGTAGCTCTCGTGCAGTTCGCCCGTGGCTTTGTCAGTCCAAGTGTTCCACAGGCCGGCCAGCCCCCATGGCGCGCCATCCGCGCGGCGGAAGCGCCACCACACGTTCTTGCCCGTCTCCCAGTTCGGCTCGTCGAAGGTGGCCGCCGGGATGATGCAGCGCTGTCCAAGGCCCCAGGGGCCCTTGTAGCTGTCCTTCCAGTGGACCTCTTCCCCGCGCGAATTTTCAGTACTCAAGAGCTTGCCGTCCTTTTTGCGCGGCGTGGATGTCTCCGAGCGCTCAGGGATCAGGCCCCACCGCCCAACGACCAGCTCACGCTCGTAGAAAGTGGCGTCGCGCCGGCGGCGGATGAACGGGCCCGGCGACCGCGGAAACATCTCGCGCGGCCACAGGTCCGGCTGGTGCCCCCGAGGCAGGCTCCAGAAGCGTTCGATCTCAGCAACCTCCGGCGGGATGTAGCGAGTGCACATGGGCGGACTCTACTGGCTTCAGCCACTCCGTGGCAGCCTCGGACGGACGCATCGCGCGCAGGCGCTGGTCGCGCGAGATATCGGTGGCCACGGCCTCCAGCTCGAGCGGGTCGACGGTGCGCCAGTGGCGGTGCAGCCGGTGGGCGCAGGCGGCTATCCATTCGGTGCCGGGTCTCTGGTCCATTGCGCCAGTCTACCGAAACACTGTATATTCATCCAGTGCTTTTTGATGTCCAACTTCTTCGCAAACAGGGCCTCCGGCTGCCACGCAGCCAGTGGGAGCCGCCCCTGCGTGGCACCTTTCAGATCACCGAAATGGACCGCGACACCAACCACTTCAAGCGCAACATCCTGAAGGTTGAGCTCTGGGCCGCTTTCGGCGTGTCGCATATGCGTGGCTTGGCCACGCTGATAGATCCTGTGCTGCTGCCCAACAAGAGCGAGGGCCTGCTCATCGCCGGAACAGAAATCCACTGCACGGACGGCGGGCGAAAAATCTGGGAGCACCGCCAGGTGTGGCTGTGCCAGCCCGCGGCCGGCACCGAGGCCGACTGGGCACGAGCCACGTACCACCGTACCCATCCCGAAACATGACCGAACAACGCCACCCCACCCTACTGCGCACTCCCTCGTGGATTCCGGGCCTCGACAGCGAGATCCCCCTGGTGCTGCCCGCCGAGGAATACGAGATCGTCCGGAAGGGTGATCGCGTGCAGGTCGTCGAGCGCGCCACCGGCAAGGTGGTCTATGACGGCATCGGACCGGTTGACGTGTCGACGTCGCTGGCGCCATTCTGATCTTTTGAAGGAGTCCCACCATGGCCTACACCGCCAAGCTGAGAGAGTTTCCAGGCCTTCCGGCCGATCTGATCGCTGCTGCCGAGAAGCGGTTTTGCGCCACCCTGGACAAGGACCTGGGCGACAGCCTCGAGCTGGTGCTCAAGGCCTACAGTTCGGCGGCCGAGTCTGGCGCCGACGAGATGTCGGCCGACGAGCACGCCCTGGCCAGCGCCTGGCCCAAGGCTTACGAGAAGGCGAAGATGGCCGGCTTCCATGACCTCGGCGGCTCCGACGAGGCCTACTTCGAAGTTCGGCTGGGTTGAGGTGGCGCCATGTTCATCGCCTACCTCGAAACCGCTGAAGGCCAGATCTCGATCGGCCTGGTCGACATCTCGAAGGAAGAGCTGGAAGGGCCGCTGAAGCCGTTTGATTCGCTCGTGAGCGCGCTGGCCGCCGTCCGTGGCCCCCTCCTGCTCACCAGCACGCACACGATGGTGGGGGAGGCTCCACTCGGGACCCCGGCAAACCTGACATTCAAGTACCTCGGCACTCGCTTAGTCGAGTTCCCGAGCGACACCGCCTTCTACGAGTCCGCGAATGCGTACCTGGCGCGCGGGGTCTACGAGTGCCCCGACACCTTCACCCCCGCCGATGACGGCAAATTCCGGGCCCAGTGCGAGTATTTCCAGTTGATCGGCGAAGAAGAACCGAGCGCCGCGGCGCCCACCTTGCACTGAGCAAAACGCTACTTGAGTTGGGGGATTTGTAGCTGCGAGAAGTGCGAGCGCTACGATATTTCAATGCCACAGAACAACCCTCGCCTCACGTTCGAACAGAAGAGCGCCGCCCTTGCTTGGAACGCTGCCTGCGAGAAGCTTCACCACTTTCTTAAGGCAACGCCGGGATATCCTGCTCTGAATTCGGAGGAAGTGACACATATGCTGGACGCGACGGAGAGCGCACTGCATGCACTGAGATGCACGCTCGAGGAGCGGGGCGATAAGCACGACCTGAACGCGCAAGCCCGAATTTCAGAATGAGCAACATCTACGACGCGATCACGAAGGCCCTGTCGGCGCACTGGAAAGCGCACGCCAACAAGAACCCGCAGAAGCTCATCCTGTCGACCTCACAGCACGCGGACCTGATGCGCCGGCGGAAGATGACGAAGACCGAAACCGAGGCGGCCCAGGTCGACCCCACACGCTTCATGGGTGTAGCGATAGAGATCGACGATGGAGCGCCGGCTGTGCTGATCTCTGCCGACGATACGCCCGTGAGGATCGACGCGTAGCGTTGCACGCACTCAGCGGTGGCGCCAGTTGGCTTTCTGCAGCGCGGACCCTAATGAGGGGCTGCCCTAGCCTGTTCATCGCCCGGCCCGCTCAGCGCCCATACCGTCGCGCCTGCACCTATTAGGGCCACTACATCTGCCTCATAGGTGTCGCTGTTCATGTCGAGACGGTCGATCACCGCGGCAAGACTAGCTAGGGCCTCATCGGCAGGAGGACTGCCACCAGCCTTCGCCAGCTCGACCATCTTTCGAATAGTCATGGCTTGGTTCATCGGCGTCACTGTGCGCGCACGGAAGGACATCTGCAAGCGGTTTGGCAACGCCGCCCCCCCTGCGCCGAAGCGCCAGGGGCTACACGGCGGACTGGTCAGGCTCAACGAACCCAGGCCTCATGTTGTCGGCGGCATGAAGGGGAAGGCCGGCCCGCTGCCCCCGACGATGACCTTGCACAGGTCAGCCCACCCGCCCTGCAGGCCATAGCCTGGGTTCTCGGGCTGGTTCAGGATGCCGAAGCGACCGGTGAACACGTCCGTGACGTTTGTGCGAGTTGCCAGCGCGATGCCGTTCAGGCCGAGGGCGAGCGTGTTGGCGTCGTCGCGGCTCAGCGAGAGATAGCCCGGCGTGTTGGCAGGCCAGCCGGCGGCAGAGGCTTCGATCAACTGATCGCCGCCCACGGCGCTTTGCTGGCGGTAGACCTCCAGCTTCTCGCCGTTGATCTCGATGTCGAGATAGCTGGCGCCGTTGTAGTCGCCGAGCGCGAACACGCACCCATTGCCGTCATGCACGGCCCAGCCGCCCCAGAAGAATTTTCCGTTCAGCGTCAGCGTTTCGGTCGACACAACGCCCGGGTCGCTGAAGCCCGGATCGCGGCGCTGCAGCGCGCGCAGACCTTCCTTCACGCCGAGGCCGGTGCTGATCCAAGTTGCCCCGCTGGGGATCGAGAACGTCAGCGCGCCCGGCCCGGTCGCCGAGTTGGTGATGACCTGCGAGCCCTGCGTCCCCTCGAATCGCAGCTCCGCGACTGTCCGTTCATCGGCCGCGGCTGCGCCGATCGTCAGGCTCCAGTTGAGCGTGATGTTGCCGGTCGACGTGGCGATGACCGCCGCGCGCGCAGACTGTGCAGCTGGGGCCGAGGGCGTGCCTGTGAGCCGCACCTCCTGGCCGCTGCGCGTGTAGCTCAGTCCCGCCGGCAGGGCGCCGGTAATGCCGGTCAGCGTTCCACCCGACACCGTGGTCAGGAGCACGTCGATCGCTTCATTCGCCCTGGCCGCGACATCTGCCGAGGCCGGATTGATCGATGGGCCTGCAGCCACGACGTTCGCGACCAGGTTGAACGTCACATTACCCGCCGAGGTGCCGACCACGATGGCCGTTTGGTAGGTGCCGGCGGTCGAGGGGAAGGTGCCAGCCGCCACGAGGGTCTGGCCGGACATGGAGAACGTGACGCCCGGCACGGCCGGCGTGACCGACACGATGCCGGTCGCGGTGCCGTTGGAGACGGTGCCGAGGTTGCCTGCGGCCGAGCTACCCGGGGCGCCGGTGATTGTCAGAGACGACGGCCTGATGGCCACGCTGGGCGGTGGCGAGATGCCGCCGTAGAAGGCCTCGGTCAGCTTCTCCAGCACGCTCTGGGCCCCGGTGATGCCGACCCACTCGTCACCCGCCTGCGTGTAGTGGCCATCGCTGCCGAGGTAGACATCGGCGTTCCCCTCCCCCGTCTCGCTGCCCTGTTTGCCAAGCCCGGTGATGGGAGTTTCGGGGTAGCGTGCGCCGTCCACGAAGATCAGCAACGGGTCCGCCTTGGCAGCGATAGCGGCCTGGAAGGCGTCATTGAAGGCCTGGATGTCGGGGTTCAGCGCGTACTGTTCCGCCGACCACAGCAGGCCCAGCACGATGACGGGCATCTGCGGGAACTCGAAGCGCGCGGCGTTGAACTCGCCCATGATCCGCGTCACGGCGGCCGACAGGGTGAACTCCCCGTTCTTCACCACTTCCCGGTCGACCCACGACAGATTGAAGAACAGGATGTCCGGCTTCGGGTCTCGCCAGTCGTTGCGGCGCTCGTGCCAGACGAAGCCGCCGATGTTGGCCTGCAGCTCGCCGGTGGTGTGGATAGCCGAGATCCAGTGGTCTTCGATGCCGAGGTGGGCGGCCATGACGCACGAGTGGCTGCCACCGTGTGGGCCGTTGACCCCTTGGATGTTGCTGTCCCCGATGTGAACCGCGCGCAGGAGCTGCTTCGCGGGCCGCACGATCTGATCCTGCTTGGCGACATAGGTGCCGCCGAAGCGCCCGGCGGTGGCCGTGGCCTCGACCGGTTGGAAAAATGGCGACTCGATCCAGAAGCGGCGGCGCGCGCGGGGGCCGGTCGGGTTCGGGAACGCGATGCGATACACCTGCTGGCCGGTGCCGGTAGCGAGGGTGATGCTCGAATCGGGCACGTACTTCATGACGCTGTCCTCCTCGACCAGCAGCCGGTACGGGGTGCCCTTTTCCAAGATCACATTGCAGGCGTTGCCGTCGATGATCTGGTCGACCCAGTAGAGCATGCTGAGCTGCACGCCCGGCTTGAAACTAGTATTGATGCCTCGGATGCCGAAGCCGTCGACCACCGGCGCGCCGCCCAGGATCTGCCATGGCTTAGGGCCGTCCGTGATGGCGCTGTAGCCGCGCGTCATGGCGCCCTCGATCGCGCCCACCGGCGTCATCGTGGGCGCGTCTCGCAGCGCCGATGTGCGGAATCGGTTGTTGCCCATCGTGAAGGCGGCTTTGCTGATGAGGGTCTGCAGCACGCGATCGGCGCGCGAGCGCTCGCCGCCGCCCGGGGCGTCCTGGCCAGGTGGTCCGATGAGAGAGGCCTCCCAGGCCGATTCACTGCCGACGAAGCCGTTCTTGACCGCGATCTCGTAAGCACTGAGACCCGGCGGCCCTGGCACGGTCGAATCGACTCCTGGCCGGCCTTCGAGGGACGCCAGCCACTGCGCTTCCGTGCCCACGAAGCCGTTCTTCACGGCGACTTGATATGCACTGAGGCCAGGGGGTCCGCTTCCGCCGGAGCCCCCGCCATGGAGGGATTCCAACCATTCCGCTTCGGTGCCGACGAAGCCATTCTTGACGGCAACCTCGTAGGCGCTGAGCCCGCGAAGACCGCGAAGCATCGCCTGCCACTGGGCCACGACAAGCGGGTTGTCCGATCCGAAAGAAATTGCTACCTGGTTCATGCTGAGGGTTCCGTGATGGCGCGGAGGACGCGCAGACCTTTGGTCTGGCTGTTGAGAGAATTTCCGTCTTGGTCGACGAAGCGAAAGTCGAAGACGAACAGGCGCGCGATCGGGCCGCTGTTCCATGCCTTGGTGACTGAGGCATCAGCACTCAGCGTGAAGGGCGTAAGGCCGTCCACGGGCGTGCCGAGCGCGATCTCGAGCGGCGCAATGAGTTCGTGTGTGTCGAAGTGGCGCAGCTGGCAGGACGCTGACCAGAGGCCCGGTGGCAGCGCGGCCGTGCCTACCTGGGCAAACGTGCTGCCGGCCTTGAAGTCCCTCCACGAGTCGTAGCAAGAGGACATTGAGTGAACCTTTCTGTTCGATGTCTTGTTCAGGGTGCGAGCAGTGCACGGTCGCTGCGCACGATGCCCAGCAGCAGGGCTATTTCGGCGTCTCGCCGCGCGAGAGCACGTCGAGCTTCTGCAAGTAGCTCTCCACCCTCTGCAGCAGCGGCTGCGATGAGTTCGGATCGATCTGCGACACGCTCGCAGGCAGCGGGGTCGCTACGGGCCGCGGCGCGATCACGGGCGGCGGTGGCGGCGAACTGGAGGCGCACGCGCTCAGCGTGAGCAGCATCGCCAGCGCGGCCAGCTTCCAGGGTGCGGATGGTTTGCTCGAAGGCATGGACGGTCTCCTGCTGCTGGGCAGCGTGGGTGAGTTGCAGGGTGGCGACACGCTCGGACTCGCGCAGCGCGGCGCGATTGCGGTCATTGGTCTCGGTGGCGCGCGCGAAGCGCTCGGCGGCCAGCTCTTCGCCGCGGCTGGCCAGGCGCACGGTCTGCAGGCCCAGCGCGGCCAGCAGCACGGCGATCAGGACCAGGCGCCAGATCGACAGCAGCGTCTTCATTGCGCCGCCTGGCAGTTGGCATGCGACCGCTGTCGGTCAGTCCACAGCCCGGCGCAGCGCTTGTTGCCCGGCGTCGCGCAGTCGAAGCCTGCGGCGTAGCGCCACATCAAGATCGCTTCGCACGCACCGGCATAGTTCTCTGCGTTGAGCCGCTTGACGATGGTCGACCCACAGAACGCGCCGGCGCCGATGTTGTAGGCCAGATCGACATAAACGTCGTACTCAGCCTGGCTCAGCGGCACCTTGACGCACTGCCTGATGACGCCCTCGTCCTTCTGGATATGCGCCAGGGAGCGCTTCGCAGCCTGCACGGGGTTGGTGGTGTCGCCCATGCGAACAGGCACGCCCCCCTCCTTTATCGTGCTGCCGAAGCCCACGGTCGGCACGTCGCCCTTGGTAGGGATCACGGCGCGGTCGGTGTAGCCCTCGCGCGCGAAGATGCCGACGAGTGCGGCCGCGCTCAGGCTCAGCGCGCCGATGGCCATGCGCGCCTTCATTCGAGCGGCGCCGGTTTGGTGATGCCATGGCGCTCTGCCCAGTCGCGCAGCTTCACGCCCCACTCCGACTCCTCGCGCCACCACTTGCGCAGCAGGTAGAGAATCTGCAGGACCACCAGCACGCAAGTCAGTGTCGTGGTCCAACTGATGTCTGTGTACCAGGCGACTCCGCTCGCAGGCGCTGTCCGCACAGCGAGCTCCACGGCGATGTCTTTGATTTCTTGCTTCATGCATTCCCTTTGGGCATAAAAAAACCCGCCGTAGCGGGTTGGTCAGGTTGTTGTGGCGTGCTCACGGCAGCGGCGCCGTCGCAGATGCGGGCCAGGCGATCGCCGCGATGGATTCGCGCGTCGCGTCATCTGCGTAGATCTGGGCGCGCAACGCTCGGGAGGTCTGATGCAGCTGGTCGCCGTACAGCGCGAGCGCTGCCGGCATGCCGATCATTCCCACCGCATCGAGCTTGAGCACCGTGTCGTCGAAGCACGTCCAGGCGATCTCGAAAGGCTCATCGGCCAGCATGGCGGCCTGTGCCGCCTGCACCGCGGTATTGATGCGCTGCACGCTGCGGCTGTTGCTGTCGAGCACCTTGCCGAGGTAGGGGAAGCTGGTGGCCTCGAGCGAGTCACGGGTGCGCTTGATCTGAGTCCATTTGTCCGCTTGCACCTGCTCGAGGGTGCGGCCGTCCTCCCACATCTCGGTCGCATGGTTGAAGGTCGCGCCGTCGAAGGGCTGGGCCGGGTACAACTTCACCACGCCGTCCTTGCGGTAGCTGTTCGGCACGAATGGCTCGGCGACGGCAATGCAGCCTTCTGGTGCGAGGTCGCGCATGTGCATGGTGGTGCCGCCGAAGAGAGCTCGACCGGTCGCATCCTCGTAGACGGTGAATGGGAAGGAGGTGTGCGGCTCGCCGTCGACGACGACCGGTAGGTCGTCCTCCAGCGGGGTGCCTTCGAGGTATGTGATCTGAGCTTGCATTACTGGGGCCGCTTAACGATGCTTGCAGTCAAGGTGATGAGGCAACTCATACCGCCAAGCTGCGTCATGGATGCGCTGAGGGTGTGGTAGCCGGGGCCGAGGTCGATCAGACTCGTCATCGTCTGTGGCGAGCGCACAGAACCGTAGTTCGTGCCGCCCTCGCTGTCGCCTGCGGCATACGACTGAATGAGCACAGTGGATGGAGCGACACCGGTCAAACTGCAGTCAACTACGTTTCCGCGTGTCCCTGCGGCATGGCCAAGCGCACCGGCAAAGTGCGCCACGAGGAGGACACGAAAAATCACGCCGCTTGGCACCGAGATTCCCATCGCAGCGTTCATGTTGCCCTGGGTCCATTCGGAGAACGCCACCGCGCCTCCGGCCACGTTCAGCGTGTTGATGACGTTGGCCTGGCTGATGGTCAACCCGCCATTGCTCATCGTGATGCCGGGCGACTGCCAGCCTGCCGAGCCATCGCTGTGCATCCACATCGTGCAGGGGCCGGCCTTGAAGTCCAGAAACACCACGCCGTTCGTTTCCCGGGCGATGACGAAACCCCATTGCCCGTCCCCATACCACTTGCTGTTTGTGCGAACGAAGCTCGCTGTGCCGTCGGTGCCCTGCAGATTGATCTGACCCGCAGTGATCGTCCCGAGGTTGGCGCTGATCGCGGAGATGCTCGGCGTGCTGATGCCGCTGGCGGTGATCTTCACGCCCTGCCCGCTGCTCGACCAGGCCGAGAGCACCGTCTGCGAGGCTGTCGCCTCACCGAAGAACCCCAAGGTGAAGAAGCCGTAGCTGTTCGCCTGGCCCGGCTTGGTCGGGCCTTTGCGCAGGATCACGACCGCATTCGCAGCGTTCTGCGGGGCCACCGAGAAGCACGAGATCCGCTTGAACGCCGACAGCACCCGCCCGCCGTTGGCCTGCTCATTGTTCGTGTTGGTCTCGACGTAGCCCGTGCTGATCCACGCGCCCACCGCGTCCTTGTAGCCCACCACGGCATAGACCTCGCAGCGGTGCGCGGCCGTGTAGATCGAGAACTCATAGCGCGAGCCGGGCAGCACCGGGATCTCGGTCGAGTAGATCTCCCCATATCGCAGGTTCTTGTCTTGGCCTGCATAGCTGGCGTTCGGCTGCTGGATCGTGGCCGTGCCGTAGTTCGGCAGCTTCCAGTCGGCGCCGGCGACGTCGATCCCGAAGACCTGGCCACCGATGGTGTCGGCCGTGCCGAAGTAGTCCAGGCTCGCGGTGAACGAGGCATTGGGCAGCATGTTGCGGCCGGTCCCGACGTTCACCACGTCCGCGGTGATCGCGCCGGCCTTGATCTGGTCTGCCGTGATGCTCTTCGCCCGGATCTTGTCTGCGGTGACCGCCTCGGCCTCGAGCATGCGCGTCTTGAGCACGCCGTCGAGGAACATGTTCCCCGCGAAACCAAAGGACGCCTCTCCGTTGATCTGCCCAAAGACCACCGGGTATTTCACCTCTCCATTGATCTCGCTGGCCCAGGCGAAGCGATCGGCCAGCACGATGAAGTCGCTCTGCTCACCGTCGTTGTTCAGGATGATGCCGCTGACCTTCTTGCCGTCGGCGTCGACCACCCGCACGCCCCATTTCCCTTCGTAGGTCTCCAGACCGTCGATCTTCTCGAGAACGCCGTCGAGCCCCTCCTGCAGTTCATCAAGCGCCTCGGTGATGCCGGGCAGCGTGGTGACGGACTTGTAGCCAGGCGCACCCCGATTGCCGGCCAGGTCGACCGCCGTGACCCAATACAGCCGAGTGGCCGGCTCGCTCTCAGTCCGCACGTAGCCCAGGCCATTGACGAAGCTCAGGACGGCCGCCTGGTCGAAGATGTCGCCAACGCGGATCTCGTAGCCGCGCAGAGGCTGCGTGGTCGTGCACTCTTGCCATCCGAGTTCAACCTGATCGCGCCAGGCTTCGCCGGTCACCACCGGCTGCGACGGCGCGTCAATCTGGATCGCAGCGGCCACCGGGGCCGACCAATCGCCCGCGCTGTTGCGGTGTGCCGCCCAAAAGATGTGAGCGCCGGCCGCGAGCCAGCCGAGAGAGGCGCTGTCGACGCGCCCCTCGAAGATCGGCGAGGCGGTCTCCCAGGTGGTGCCCTCCCGGATCTGCGTGACCGCCCACGCTACCGCGTCCAGGCCCTGCGGTGCGTTCCAACGCGCCACCACGCCGGTCGCCTCGACCGTCACCGTGAAGGCGGTCACCCCCGCCACGACTTCAGCCGGATCGACGAAGTTCACCGACACCCGCGTGCCCATGCGGCCCAGGGGGTCGAAGGGCCGGATCTCGACCGTCCAGACCTGATCGGACGGCACCGCCCAGGTCACCTGCGTGCCGTGCACCGGCCCGCCGATCTGGGCCAACGCGCTGCCAGCCGGCGCCGCCCAGAGTTGCGCGTGATCGAAGCGCCCCACCACGTCGAAGGTGGCCGTGAGCTCGTGCCCCCACCCTTCGCCCTGTCGCACCCTCGCGCGCGTCACGCGCAGGTTCATCGCGACCGGCAGATCCTGCGCGAGCGACGAGTTGTTCGGCGGTGGCACATACGTGCCGTTGAGCACGTAGTTCCAGAACTCCGGCGACTCTGGCACCACGGTGACTTGGGCGCCGCCCATGTTGTCACCTGGCTCGATGCTGGTGACCCGCACGCGATAGCCGGGCGTGGCCTTGAAGTCGTACATCCACAGCGCGTCATGCGCGGCGCCGCCGACACCAGGTAACGCCGCGCTGGCTGGCCAGGCTTGCGCGATGCTGAGCACGCGACCGTCAACGGAGACGCTCGCGACGTTGAAGACCCGCATCTGCTGCTCGCCCACCAGGCGCAGGCCGAGCGTGCGGCCCGGCTGCTGCACCGTGGGCACCGGCTCGTCCACTTCGACGGTGAACGCACCGGCGGCCGTCGTCACGGCGACCACTCGACCGCCATACCCCCACTGGGTCAGATCGTGCGACAAGGACAGTACCGCACCGCGCCGGTACACCAGGTGCTCGAGGTCCATCTCGAAGCTGATCGACTTGCGGCCATAGATGTTCTGCCCCATCGCGAAGCGCGCCATCACGGCGGCGTGCGCCGCGCGTGTGACGCCGCGCACGTTCTCCGTGCTGGTGCGCTGCGGCGTGACGGTGCCAGGTGCTTGGACCCGCACCGGCTGCCAGGACCACCCGCGTTCCGCGTCGAAGAACTCGAGCTGGTACTCGTCGGCCGTCGCCATCAGGTCGTATTGCACGGTGAACGAACGCGCCTTCATCGAGGCCATGTTCACCACGCCCTCGATCGGCTGGTCCTCCGCCATCCAGACGACACCGATGCGCCCGGAATGGCGCGACAGCGAGCCCAGGCCCGCTGCTGCGATGCTCTCGAGCAGATCCTGCAGGTTCATCGCCTCTTGGATCAAGGCATCGAAGCGGAAGCCCTTAGCGGCACAACGCACCATGAAGCCCTTCAGGCTCTCGATGTCGATGCGGGCGTCCGAGAGCCCGGCGCCCGCGATGAGCCGGCCGTCGCTCGCACGGTAGAGGCCGCGCAGCAGCATCAGGATCTGAGCGCCCGGGTTGCTCAGCCCCGCAGCACCGGGCTCGGTGGCCGTGACCCACTGCGAGCCGTTCCAATAAGGCATCGCGGCCGCGCGTGCGATCCAGTTGACCTCATCCGGCGCACCGCTGAGCTGGCCGCTGGCCTTGAGCTGCAGATTCACCCGGGGCTGGCTGCCATAGTCCGCCGTGTCGCTCTGGTAGCTCTTGAGGGCGGCCCAGCTCACCGTGTTGGACGCGCCCACGGCGCTGGCGTTGATGTCGAGTTTCCGCAGCCGGATCTCGTACTGGCCGGGCGTCGGCATCGTGTAGCTGAGCGTGCGGCGAACCGGCTTGCTGCCGTTGTTCGAGAACTGCGGCACGGCAAGGGCGTACCAGGCGCCACCGAAGCCGTCGATCTGCCGGGCCTGCACCTCGACCCAGACACTGATCGCCTCGTAGTTGCCCTTCCCATTCATGGACGACAGGCTCATCTCGAGGTCGACGGCGATCTGCACCGTGCCCGCGCTGGTGGTGCGCGTGACCCACGGGCCTGGGGCCGTGGGAGCATCGAGCAGCCCACCCTGCACGCTGTCGACCGACGTGCCGAGGATCGGCGGCTGCGCGCTGTTGCCGTCCGGGAAGCCGTAGCGCGTGACGGCCGCGCCGTCGTAGGCCTCGATCACGGTGTCGCCGAGGCGGATGTCGGAGACCGTGCCGCAGTTGATGCCGGCATGGAACATCGTCGAGAGATATTGGTCGTCTCCCTCGAACCAGGTGAACGGCTGATTCGCGTTGTCAGGGACGGCCTTCGTCTCGCCCAGCACCAGGGCAAGGGGCTCGTAAGGCCGGGCACGGTTGCGGCCGCCCTGCAGTGCATAGGTCGGCGGGGGCTGGTTGGCGGATTGGTCGCCGGCGCTGCTCGCCTTGGGCGTGAGCAGCTTGTTGATCATCATCGAGCCGCCGACGTAGACGGCCGCCGCAGCCAGGAAGCCGCCGCCGATCGCGCCGCCCGCCGCGAAAAGGCCGCCGGCGCCCAGACCGCCCGCGCCGAAGGTGAAGTAGCTCAGCACCACGATCGCGATGATCTTGAGCGCCTGCTTGCGCACGACCGCGTGCGCCTCGATCAGGTGCCCAGGCTTCACGCGCATGCGCGACCACATCGCCGGAGGCACTGCGAGGCCGCCGACGGTGACGGTCCAGCCGGAGCCAGTGACGCCCTCCGCAGCCAGCGTCTCGGCCAGCGTCCGGCCCGCCGGCGTGGTGCGGGTCTCGACCTGGCCCATCAGCGGATGCGCGGCGATCGCCAGCTCGAGGTGCTTGGGCTCGTCGTGCCAGGCATAGAACCCGTCCAGGTGCTGGCCGTGGCGCAGCATCTGATCGAGCCGCTGCAGCACGACGCCCTGCGCTTCATTCGCGCAGTGCAGCACCCAGGCCTCGCCGGCCTGCACGAACACCGTGCCGACGTGCCACAGGCGATTGAGCGGCGGCACGCCCTGGGCGGTGTGCTGCCAGAAGATCACAGCGGCGCCTGTCTGCGGCGCGTCGATGGGGTCTGCAAGGGTGGGCTGGAAGGCGCGGATGTCACGGGCCTGGCCGCGCCGACCGCGCGCGCGATCGGCTGCCGCCGGCAATGCGATCTCGCGGCCGAACAGTTCGCGCTGCACGAGCACGGCGAGCGATGCACAGTCGAACTCGCCCTCGACGTAGGCGCGGCCGACGTAGCGCTCAGCGTCGCTCAGGGTGGGGAGGGTCATGGGAACGTGGGACGTGGGTGCCAAGGTCATCTGCGGGTCAGTCCGCAAAGATGCCCGGGGCGGTGGTCGGGTCGTAGCGCAGCGCGACGGCGTTGCGCCGCAGCAGCTCCTCATCGCCCAGCGTCAAGGCGACAGCATCGGTGTCGACGCTGGCGGCCGAAGCGCCGGCCATGTATTCCCACTCGATCACGGTGGGCGCCGCGCGACTGACCAGGCGCAGCATCACATCGAGCGAGGCGCCCGGCGGCAAGCCCTCGAGCTCGGCCAGCAGGTCGCGTCCGACGTTGTCGATCCGCAGTTGGGCGCGCGACGCCTCACGGTCGACATCCTGGGGCAGCTGGATGCTCATGGGCAGGCCGATGTAAGAGGTGCCGCCGATCGTCCAGTCGCGGGTGTCCTGCACGATACGGATGCCACCCACGAAGCTCGGGTGATCGATCAGCACGAGCATCAGCAGGCCGTCAGGGTCGTCGACGCGCTGCAGCTGCGCGCGAGCCGCTTGGGTGAGTGTGGTCATGAATTCAGGTCCTCAGGACGTATTCGATGGCGCAGGCCTGCTCGCAGATCTCGTAACGGCCCTTCAGGGGCACCAGGGCACCCATGGAGCTCGCGACGAAGCGCGCGCTGCGCACGGTGTTCGTGCGCGGGTCGGTCCAATCGAACCAGGCGGCACCGGCGCCGCCACCGGCGGGGCTGTAGTACCAGGCACGAAATCCAGCCTCATCGGCGGCCGTGCGGAACATCAGCGTTGCGCTGAGCGTGATCAGCGGGTCGGTGGCGGTTCGGCGTGTGCGCGGCACGCCGCGCTCCATCTCGCTGCGCGCGACGATCGGGCTCGGCTGTTCGCTCGCGCCGGCGAGCTTGAACCGCACGTAGGAAGGTAGTGCTGCCATGGTCAACGGGCTCCCGCGCGTGCGAATTGCTGGCTCATGGCCCGGTACATCGGACCGGCACCGGCCGAGACGTTGGAGGCCATCGCGCCTTCGAGTTGCCGCAGCATCACGACGGTATCGACACCGCCCTCGCCGTTTGGCTCTTGGCGGCTCGAGACATCGACGCCGGCGAAGTTCTGGATGATGACCCGGCCCCCTGCGCCGGCACCCGCGGAATCGAGGAAGGGAACGCGCCCTGCCCCGCTGCTCACCACGCCGCCGTCGGCATAACCACGCATGCCCCGACGCATGGCTTCCACCACACCAACGCCGCCGGCGTTGCGCACGTCGTTCTGGCTCCATACAACCTCGCCGGCGTGCACGATGCCCGCCGGCTGATGTTTGCCGCCGGGGCCGGTGTAGCCGCCCTCGGAGAAGCCGAAGAGCCCGGCAATGGCCTTCATCCAGCCGCCAGATCCGCCCGCGCCTTCGAGCGCCTTCGTCATGAATTTCTTCGCCTCGACGCGCGCCATGTCCGCGATGATCGAGTTCGCCAACGACTTGAAGTCGAGCTTTCCCGTCGTGACGAAGCCGACAAGCGCGTCCTCCATGCTCCTGAAGGCATTGCTCCACAGCTGCTCGGACTGGGCGGCAACGTTCCGATTGCTCTCGAGATAGTTGGCCAGCGCCTCCGAGGCGCCGACGTTCCAGTCGCCTTGCTTCTCGCGCATCTGCGCGTAGTAGGTCTCGTAGGCGGAAAGGGACTTCTTGTGGAACGTGTCGATGAGCTCGAGCTCGCGCTCGTACTGCGCCTGCGCCTCGGGCTTCCATTCACCCTTGAGCTGCGCCTCCCGCCGCACGTCCTCGAGGCGGTCACGCTGACCGGCGTACTTGTCGCCGATCTGGTTCATGCCGGCGAGCTTCTCGCGGGCCGCAGTGCCCATGCCCATGCCGCGCAGCTCGGCCGCGTATCGGTCGAGCTCGGCGTTGAACTCGCGCTGTGCAGCCGTCTGCGCGTTGCTCATGGCGAGGTCACGCTCCCGCTGCTTGGTGAGATCCTTCTGCATGTCGATCAAGGTGGCCAGGCCCATCGCCCGATCGCGCTCCGTGTCGTTGAGTGCGATCTTGCCCTCGCGCATCTGGCGCAGCACATCCTCGACGCTGGTCAGCTCTTGCGTCTTAGCGATCTGATCGTTCAAGCCCTGAATGAAGGTCTTCGCCTTCTCCCGCTCGGCCTTCTCCGCCGCAATGGCCTTCTTCGCCGCCGCTTCCGATGCCGAGGCCGCCGCCTTCGCAGCCTTCGCGCGCGCAGCCTCGCCCGTGGCATCGAGCGGGGTCGCCTTGGCGTCCGAGCCCTTGGGGGTGCCCGGGTCGAGCGGGGATTGGGTGTTGGCGTACTCCTTCACCGCCTTGGTCGCAGCAAGGGCCTTCGCCTGCGTCTCGTCGATGCTCTTGCGGGTCCGCGCCAGGTTGCGGATCAACTGCTCGTTGCCAGGGTCGCGCGCCAACGCCTCCTGATAGCGCTCATAGCGCTCGGTCAAGATCTTGAGATGATTGCTGTGCTCGGCTGCGGCGCTGCTGAGCTTCCCGAACTCATCGCTTCCAGTGAGCAGTTCCAGCTTGTTCTTGGCATTGATGAAGGCGATGAGGTTGGCCGACCCGCGAACGAACGCCGTGGACAGATCGGTCATCCAGCCGATCAACGTCTGAATGGCGGCCTTGGTCTCGGGCGAGGCCAGCGTGCTGTTCATCTCCTCGACGCTGGCCTTCATCTTCTTCATGCTGCCGGTATCGCCGGTCAACAGGTCGTTGATGGTGTTCTGCAGGGCCGATAGAGCGCCGCCAAAGGTGTCGCGCGCCGCGGCGGCAGCGCCGCCGTAGGTCGTCTCCAGCGCCTCCAGGATGCTGCCCTGTGCCTCGGCCGTTCGACCGGTCTCCTGCAACCGCTCGGCGAGCGCCTTCTGGTCCTCGGTGAACTTGAAGCCCTGCTTCGACAGCGCCGACATGCCGTCCTTCGGCGAGTCCAGCGCGCGACCGATGACCTCGGCCGCCGCGCCGATTTCCATGCCGCGGCGTGTCGCCATGTCCGCCGCATATTGCAGCGCCTTAGGGTAGGTGTCGCCGACGATGCCCGTGAACTCGAGCAGCGTGGTCTGAGCCTTGTTGATGTCGCCGCCGCTGAAGATGCTGGCCTTCGACATTGACTCGGCCATTTCGTTCAGCCTGTCCTGGCTCCAGCCGGCTGCCTCGCCGGTGGACTTGAGTACGGCCGCGAGCTGCACCTGCTCCTGTTCAGCGTTGCGCGTCTCAGAGATGAACTTCTGAAAGACCACGCCGACCGTCACCGCCGCGATGGCTTTGCCGATCAGGTCGCCCACCTTGCTCCAGGCCTGCTCGGTTTCCTTCGCCCGCTCTTTGGCAGCCTTGGCAATCTCGCGGCCCCTCCGGTCGCTGGTGCGCGCGGCGCGGTCCATCCCCTGCTCGAACCCTCCGATCTTCGCGATCAGCTCGAGCGTCAGAGTGCCGAGGCTACGGCTGCTCATCGTGGTGATCCGTCAAGAAAGGTCGTCGACAAGGTCGGGTCGCCCTCCTCCACTCCCTCCCCCATCAGGTGGTAGATCGTCTCGGCCTGCAACTGGATCGTCTCCGTCTGGGTGGCCACCACCTTCAAGAGAAGCTGCACCTGATCGGCCAAAGCGCTCTCGGAATCGTTCATATGCAATTGCTCTCCACTTGTTTATCCATTCGCCCCGACGGGCACATCCACTGCACTTCATTTCCATTCGCGCATCGCTTTCTCGAGCTCGGCCGAGTCGTCGACAGGGGTGCGCTCAACAAGGAAGTCCTCGAGCACAGCAGTGCCGCCGCTGGCGCGGTTGGTGGCGAAGGCCACCAGCGCTGCGCCATGCTCGATGGCGCGCACCGTGTTGAGGCTTCCGCGCAGTTGCCTGTACGCGATCCAGGCGCGCAGCTCGTGATCCGAGATCCGCGTCTTGGCCTCCGCGATCGTTCGGCCACCGATGCCGTGCAGCACGAGCTCGTGCCACACCTCATCGGTGGCGGTCAGTTTTTTGGAGCGCTCGCCTCGTTGATCGCGTTGACCATCGCCCATGCCAGCGACGGGTTCAGGCTGAAGGCCTCGTCGTAGGTCATGGGTTCGCGTTCGTCGCCCAGCAGGACGCAGTGCGCGATCATTTGCGACGACCGGCTGCGGTCGCCGTCACTCGCCATGATCTTGTCGATCAGGCCGAAGGCGCGGCGGCGCACCCAGATGTCGAACTTGCTGGTCTTCTCGCCATCGGCGGTCTGGCGGGTCCAGGTGACCGGCACCTTGACGGGCTCGGGCTCGACGAAGGCACCGGCTTCGCGGAGTTCACTGAGATTCATGGCGACACCTTCGGCAGCCAGGCCGAGCCGCCCGAGCGCTGGATCGCGACCTGCGTGCTCACGACCGCATTGCCGGTGAAGTCGAACGGGAAGTCCGAGACGTAGCCCTGGAACGTGAACCAGGTGCGCGCGGGCGGCAGCACGAAATCGTCCGCACCAGCGCCGGCGGCCACCGTGGGTGCCACGCCTTTGCCATCCGACCAGCCGACGGCCCATTTCAGCGGGACCTGCTCACCGGTCTCGGAGAGCTGATGCAGCCGCACGTGCGACGCGTTGCGGGGATCGGCGTTGATCGTCAGACTGGCCGAGCCAGGCGTGCGCAGCCCGCGCAGGTAGGTGCGCGCGTCCGTCTCCTCGAGGCAGGTGTCCTCGATCTGCTCGGAGGGTGCGCCGCCCGGGTTGAACGCCGTGGCGCACTGGATGTTGAGGACCTCGTACCCGTCGCCCTCTTCTTTGGGGGCGAGCACGTAGATCTGGGTGCCTTGTGTGAGCATGCTCATGTTGCAGTCCTTCTGAAATGAAAAAACCGCCCGAAGGCGGTTGGTTGAGAACTAGCGCTGGACGATCCAATCGACTCGAAACGTGAAGCGCCATCGCTTCGTGGTGGGGTCCTGCGACTCCCCGATCCAGGCGGTGATGTAGGCGTGGGGCTCGATCGCATCGCGCAGCGCGTGCCCCACCGCGCGGACGGTGATCGGGTCGTCCGCATAAGCATCGACTTGCAGCTCCATCGAATCCACGTCGGGCAGATCGCCGAGGTAGTTCTCCGGCGCACCCCCAACCGTCTGCCACACCGCATAAGGAAGCGCGCCGCCTTGCACCGACACGCCGAAGAGACTGAAGCGCAGGGACGCCCCGCCGAGCAACGCACGCGAAGGTGCGTGCGCCCTGACGACCTCGAAGATCGGCGCGCTCATGCGCCCATTTCCTTGAGCGAGGCGGCCAGCTCTGCCGCGGCCTTGTCGATGACCGCGCCGATATTGCTGGTCAACGCGGGCAGCATGAAGGGCTCGGCCCGCATGTTCTCGGTGCCGAGTTCGACCAGGTGCCAGTGCGGAGTCGGGCCCTTCGCGCCTTCGTCAGGGTTGCCTTTCGGGATACGACCCTTTGGCGTCGCAACGCCGACGCGGTACATCACGTCGCCCGTTCGCTTGTAGGTCCGGCTGGCGAAGCGCTGTTGCACGTTGTTGGCGATGCGCCGACCGGTATGCGAGTCATCCACGCGCAGCGCATTGGCCTTGGCCGCCTTGGTCACTATGCGGGTGGCGCGGCTCATGGCCCGCACGAGAGCCCGCTTGCGCAGATCCTGCGGCAGCTTCAGCAGCTTCTCGACGGACTCATCGAAGCCGTTCAACTTGATCTCAACCATGGTTGACGCCTTCGCTGCAGGGCAAGGTCAGGTACTCGACGCCACTCTGGCGGTCGGCGAGCACGCCGGCAATGTTGTAGATCGAGCCGCGGTAGACGATCCGCATCGCGGCCGTTATGCCGGCGCGAAAGCGGATCGTGATGCGGGTGGTCACCTCGGATTGCACCGCGTGGGCGGCCACGAACTCGCGGGCGCTCACGGGCTCGATGGAGGCCCAGGTCCTGGCGACCTCGACCCAGTTGTCGACCATGGCGCCGGTGGCCATGTCCTGCGACGGCACGTTGCGCTGCAGGCTAACCAGATGGCGGAGCTTTCCGGTTCGCATCAGACCCCCAGCCCCACGCGGTACGGAGAAAGCAACGCCTTGGCGCCGATCGGCAACGTGGTCGCAGTCGTCCCGGTGACGACCTCCTCACGGTTCTCGTGCAGGTGCCCGAGGATCAGAAGAATGGCCGCCTTGATGAGGTCGTCGACCACCATGGATCGCCGGATCTCGAGCGCGGCCGTCTTCGCCGCCTCATAGACCCAGGTCGCATGCTGAAGGGCCGCGTCACGCTCGATGCCGATCGGCAACGCTGTCGCGCTCTGCATGGCCGCAGCGTAGGCAGCGCTAGCAGCGGCCAGGGCTTGAGGGACGGTGGCGACGGCTTCGGCGCGTTGAGCCTCGCTCGCGTACAGCCGACGATTGAGGAACTCCACCGCGAACCGCTCCGCGGCGAGGAGATACGGCGCGATCTGCTCGGTGGGATAGCAGTCGTCCACGCGCAGATGCGCGCGCGCTTCCTCGAACGAGACCAGCATCAGCTCGCCTTGTTGGACGCGCGGCGAGCCGACCGTGCCGGTGCCGGTGCCGAGGCTTCGGTCGTATCCGTAGACGGGCCGCCCTCGGCGCTCACCAGCGAAGCCGCTGCGCCTTTGCCCTGCACGCGGACGGCAAAGCCCTTGAGCTCCAGCTCCTTGGCGTGCTGCTCGTCGGTCTCAAACTCGGTGCCGGCCTCGCCGTTGACCAATAGCGGTCGATCGGATGTCATCTTGACCATGTGAATCTCCATGAAAAAGGGCCGCACAGTGGCGGCCCCTTGGGGGTGGATCGAGATCAGGCGGCCGGCGGCACCGGCAGCGTGCCGAACACGAAAGCTTCGGGGCGATAGACAGCCAGCGCGGCGCGCTCCTCGCAACGCACGGTGACCATGTTCTTCTCGAAGTCGTCGGTGTTCTCGGTGGAGATCACGACGTTGGCATCTTCACGATCGAAGAGCTGGGCGGCGGTGGCGAACGCGCCGGTCAGGAACTTGCCCAGGAACGCCGGGATCTCGGTCGGGACGACCGGGAGGTTCCACAGCCGCGGCTCGGTCGTGCCCTGGGGGTTGCCGATGATGTAGCGGCCCAGCGTGTCCTTCTGCAGTTCGATCTTCGCCCAGTCGGTGAAGTGGAGGACGTGGCCCGAGGCCGGCACGCGTGCGAGCTGGGTCTGCAGCATCGCCCAGCGCAACGCGTCGATGGGTGTCGCGCCATCCGGGATGCCGGCGGGGCTGTAGTCGGTCGCCTGGGGCACGATACCCAGCAGGTGCACGCCGGTGCCGTCGCCGAACAGGATTTCCTGTTCTTCCGCGTACTTCAGGCCGTAGTTCATCTCCAGATCGATCAGGCTCTGCAGCTGCGAGAAGTCATCCAGGATCTGCTTGGACGCCTTGAACAGGTGGGCGATCGTGCTGACGGCGGTGATCTTCGACCCGAAAGTGATGTCGCTGTACGGCTTGGCGGTGTTCTCGGCCACGACGCGGGCGGCGTTGGTGAAGCCGGTTTGCTGCACCCAGAAGATCGCCGGTGCGGTCGTGCGACCGGGTGCGATCAGGTCGCGGATGAAGAGGCGCTGCTTCGGCTTCACGTCGATGCCGGGCAGGCGCTGCGGCTCCACGATGCCCTGGGCGACACCGGTCGAGATCAGCGCAGCATTGACGGGGATGCTGACGCGGCTGCGCTCATTGCCGGCGACGCGCGCAGCGAAGTCCTTCAAGCCTTCATGGCCGATGACCTGGGCGCCTGCCGACATCGCGACAGCACGCTGACCGGCACCGCTCGAGCTTGCGACCACGGCCTGCTCGACCTCGCCGAGCTGGGCCTTGAGCGCGGTCTGCGCCTGGTTGAGCGCGTTGAAGTCCGAAGCCACCTTGTCGATGGCGGCCTTCGTGGCGGTGGTCATGTCGCCGGCGGCCTTGGCTTCCTTGAATGCCGCTTCGGCCTTGGCGGTGAATTCGCCGGATGCCTTTTCCAGGCTGGCCGTTACTTGCTTGAGAAGTTCGTCGTTGGTCATTTCGTGTCTTTCAGATGGTGCGAGTGGTGGTGCTCGCCTCGAAGCGCGCCAGAGCGCGGTGCAGGTCGAACACATGGGTGGGCGTCATGCCCTCTTCGGCAGCGCTGGGCGTGCCATCGAGGGCAGCGCCTGGCGTGCCCTTGATTTCTTGAATGAGCTTGCGGCGCTCGCTGCGCGGCAGGCCCTGCTTGGCGAGCAGTACGTCCAGGCGGTGCGCGGCATTGGCGCCGCGGCCTGGCCCACCGTCCTCGCCGATCGCGTCGGCCGCGAGCAGCAGGTCGGCGAAACCGTCGTCGACCGCCTGGGCGCCGCCGATCCATGTCTCGGCGTCCATCAGCTTGGCGGCGGCCTTGTCGTCGATGCCAGCTCGTGCGGAATAAATGCCCGCCATCGCCGCGTCGAACGGCTCGAGGGTCTTGGCGACATCCCGCAGGTCGTGACGGTTGCCGACCGCCATAACCCAGCAGTTGTGCACCATGAGGAACGCGGCGCGGCCGATCTGGATTTCGTCGCCTGCCATGGCGATGATCGAAGCCGAGGAGGCGGCCAGGCCCAGCACCTTGACGGTCACCTTCGCCGGGTGCTCGCGCAAGATGTTGTAGATGGCCAGCCCCTCGAACATGTCGCCGCCAGGCGAGTTGACATGGACGGTGACGGGGTTCTTTCCGATCGAGCGCAGCGCCGCGCTGATGCGCTTCGCCGTCACGCCCTCGCCTGACCACGGGTCGTAGCCGATGGGGTCGAGAACCGAGATGGTGGCCTGGTCGTCCTCCGCTTCGGCCGCAGCGCGCACGCCGGGCTGCCAGAGCTGCAACGCCTTCGGCGAGATATCGGACGAAACGGCCGCGCGCACAGAAGCGGCCGGCGCCGCGGGTGCCGCGGGCAGGGTCAAAAGCGACATGGAAGTCCTCTAAGCGGAAGTGAGAGCGTCGATCTCGGCGCGATCGCGGGCGATCTGCTCGGCGGCCGAGGCGTCGGGGTTCGTCTGCAAGTTCGAGAGCCAGGCCTGCAGCGCAGCACGAGCTGCGTCAGCCGGGCTCTTGGCCTGGCCCAATTGGTCCAGCGGGGAGAGGTTCGTCTGCACGGTGTAGATGTCGCCGCCGGGGATCGGCGGCATGTTCTCGAGGCGCCGAACCTCGTTGCGCGACATCCAGCCGTTCTGCAGCGCGATGTTGTAGAAGCTCGCGCGGCCGGCGCTGTCGGCTCGCAGCAGGGCCTCGACGCCGAACTCGGCATAGATCTCGTCTCGCTCGCCGGCGTCGACCAGGCATCGGCTGATCTCCTGCTCGATGTTGTCGAGCATCGGGCGCAGGCTGTGCGTGAGGAAATGCAGGTTCTGCCCTTCGACGCTCGACGGCCAGCTCGACTGCTTGTCCATGTGGCCGATCATGAAGGGCGGCACTTTGAACCAGCTGCAGATCTGCTGGATTCCATAGGCCCGCGTCTCCAGCATCTGGGCGGCTTCCGGGTTCATCGTGACACCCTGATATTTCATGCCCGCCTCGAGCACCATCAGCTTCCCGGCGTTCTTGGAGCCGGCGAAGGTTGCCAGGCTCGTCCGCAGGTCCTCCCGTTGCGAGGGTTTCAGATCCTTGTCCGAGCTCAGGAAGCCGGAGGCCTGCAGGCCCTGCGCGAAGACCTTGGCCGATGCCTCTTCCGCCGCCATGGCACCGCCCAGCACATCGCGCCCTGTGGAGATCGGATGCAGGCCGCACACGCCATCGAGGCCAAACCCGCGGATGTGCATGAGATCCTTCGCCGCGATGATGCGGCGCCCCGTCCGCTCGGCGTAGCTGTACTGCAGCGTGCCGTTGTCGAGTCGCTTCACCTCCATCTTCTGCGGCAGCAGAGGGTGCAGGGAGACCACACGGCCGCCGATCCTCATCTTCTCGATGAAGGCGTTACCGCGTAGGCACAGACAAGCCACAACGAACAACATGAAGCGGCCGGGCGTCATCTCGGAGTTTGGCGACTGGCTCAGCAGGCGGTGCAGCGGATGGTCGCGGGCTGTCGTGCGGGAGCCGTCAGCGTTGCGACGGTAGACCTTGATCGGCAGAGTCGAAACCGTCTCCGAGAGCAGACGAACGCATGCCCACACGGCCGCGAGCTGCATCGCCGAATCGACGGAGACGGTCTTGCCGCTGGTCGACGTGGCACCGAAGAACTCGCGCCAGAATGCGCCGTCCGTGAGCCGGATGGTCTCGCCCAGCCAGTTCACCAACGCGGACCGCACGCGGCCAGGCTTCTTGCTTGCTGCCATCAGACGTTCACCATGATTGGGTTTTTCAGGATTTCGCTCATGTCGGGCTCGCCATCGCTGAGGACGCACCGACTCAACGCCACGTTGAGAGCGACGATGCCGTCGATGCGACCATTCAGGTTGCTCTTCTTCTTGTCCGGCCTGAAGTTGCCGTTCGTATCGAACAGCAAGGCCACGTTCATCGCGCACCAACGCAGCACGGGATTGCCGCCATGCGCGAGGATGCGTCCATAGACCAGCTCCTCGAGCGCCTTCGCGCCCGGGTACATGCCGCCGGTGTTCTGCGGTACTTCGACCAGGGGCACGCCCGCCTCCATCATCTCGTTGCACAGCTGCTGTGCGTTCCAGCGATCGAAGCCGATGTCGACGACATCGAAATCCTCCATCGCCCGCGTCACCGCTCGACGCACCGGCCCGTAGTCGGTGACATCCCCCTCGGTGCCGGTCAGCCAGCCCTCGGCCTGCCAGCGCTTGTAGGGCGCGGCGTCGTCATGCTCCTGCGCATCGATCTTTCCCTGAGGGCACCAGAACCACACCAGCACATGCCACTGCCCGCCAGGTTCATCTGGCGGGAACACCAGCGCGAACGCGGTCAGGTCTCGAGTGCTGGCCAGGTCCAGGCCGCCGAAGCATCGACGCCCCTTTAGCGGCTCGAGGTCGAGCTTCTTCCCTCCCTTGTCCCACACGTTCATGTCGAACCAGCCATCGGCGCTGTTGCACCAGATGTTCAAGTCCTTCGTGAGGAAGTTCGCCTTCGCTCCAGGGAGCGCTGCAGCCTTGCGCGCCTGGCCGCGCATGTACTCCAGCGTTTTCGACTTGCCCAAGCCTGGATTGGCCTTGATCCAGTTCCTCTCGGTGAACGGGTCGTCGTCGGCATCAAGGGTGTAGACGTAGCCGAAGAAGGCGTCGTCGACCCGCTTGCCTTCGAGCACGGAGATCAGGTAGCCGCGCACCTCGGTGCAGATCCCATCGAGGATGAACCCGGCGGTCGTGATCGCCGACAGCAACGGCTGCGCGCGCGCACCGAGCGCGGACTCCATCACGTCCCACACGTCGCGCGTCTTCTGCGCGTGCAGTTCGTCGAACAGAATAGCCGAAGGGTTGCGACCGTCCTGGTTCTCCGCGTTGCTCGGCAGCGGCTCGAACACGCTGCCATCCATCTCGATCTTCTCCTGGTTCAACCCAGAGAACACCTTGAACGATCGCGCCACGCCGGCTGACCGACGCACCCAGCGCTTGATGTTGTCGAAGGCCGGCTTGAACACGGTCATGGCCTGCGCCCGCGTCGTGGCCACGGCGTACACCTCCGCGCCGGCCTCACCATCCATCGCGAATAGGTAGGCGCCCTGCGGCCCCTTCCATGTGCTTTTCCCGTTCTTCCGGGCTACCTCCTCATAGCCGCGCGTGAAGCGACGCAGATTCGTCTCCGCCCACCGCCAGCCGTACAGCACCGCGGTCCAGAACTTCTGCCAAGGGTCCAGCAAGATGGGCTTGCCGGCGAGCGGTCCCTTGATGTGCACAAAGAACTTCTCGATGAAGTCGATGACGTGCCACGAATGTTCCACGCGAAACGCGAGACCCCGTTTGTGCCCGTCCTTCAGGTCGCGATAGTGTCGAAGGACCGCGAGGTAGACCAGCTTTCCCGTGAGGATCTCGCCTCGCAGCACCGGCAGGCCATAGCCCTCGTCCCACTCCTCCAGGCTCGCCGGTGTCAGTGCCGCGACGGCTGCCCGGGTAAGGACGTGCCGTGCCTTACGAGGTCGCCGAACAGATCGTCCTGCTTGCCCTGGTCGCCCATGTCCTTTCGGACGCGGGCCAGAGACGGGATCGTGAGACACGCTTTTGGCAGCCATTGGCCTAACTCCATCTTCAGCCGTTTCTCGTCTTCGGCCCAAGGCGTCGGAGCGATCCAACCGTTCTTCGACGTCTGCGAACGTCCCTCTGTCTCGCACCGCTCATTCGCCGCCAGGTACTGCGCCACGGTGCGGACGATGAACGAGATCGCCAAGCCCGACGTGGTGTGCTCGATGCCTGCCTTTCGCAGCGCGTCGCATATCTCTTGGTAGAGACCGAGCTCCACGTCGGAAAGCTTCATTGCCTTCGGTGGTGGCGGCGATTCGATGGCGTCGGTGCTACCGACAACGTGAGCTCCGCCAACGGCTGGCAGTGCTGCGGCGAAGTTGACTTTGTCGTTCATAGGCCTCAGCTCTTACCCCCCGGGGGGGTAGTTTTCGCTCTCCATAAATTTCCAGATAGGGGCTCGGTTTCCGGCGGTTTCGGCCAGACTTTTGACCCGCCCCGGGCACCGAAACGGTGCGAAATCGATGCCGCCGCTGCGGGCCGCTCAACGCTTGCGAAGCGCCCGCGTGCGCTCGGCGAGGCTCTTCGCGTCGTGGCATTCCTCGCACAGGGCCTGCGTGTTCGACGCGATGTCCTCACCGCCCTCTTCAAGCGACACGATGTGATCGCGCTGCGTCGCTACAGTCACGCGCCCTTGGCGCTTGCACTCTTGGCACAACGGCTCGCGCTGGAACAACTCCGCGCGCATGGCCTGCAATCGTCGGCCAGTGATGCGCTTGGCCGCCGTCGGCTTCTTGACCCAAAGGTCGCGCGGGTGATCGGCACATCGGCCGCCAGCGACAGCCAGGTTGCGGCAGCCGACGTGACTGCAGGGACGTGGAGCGGAGACGGGCATGGCAGAAACGACAAAGCCCGCAAGAGCGGGCTTTTGAGGACGAGTGCTTCCATCGAGAGCTTCGGCCTCCGTGACAACCGGGGCAGACCTACGACAGAGAGTTGAGGTGCAGCAGGCTCAGCAGCCAGCGCGTTCCTCGGCGGCGATTCTATGCGTGCGGTTGAAGGGCGCGCAATCTTTTTCTCAACGCATCACGCGCACAAGACACGCAGTCGTCCATGTAGTTGGCGATGCGCCTGCCGTCTTGCGCATGCGGGATGCGCGCCACGCCGGTCCCATCGCAAGCGCGGCATGCCTTCGTCGAGAGCGAAGGCGCTCCGACAGCTTGAAGGAACTTTAGGCCGTGGCAATGCGAGCAGGTCTGATCGAGCCAGAAGGCGATGATCGAGGGCACCTTCGTCTCGGCCTCCTCCATCTTCCACCGGTGCGCGTACGTCGCCAGCGCGTGCCGCACGCTCGCCAAGCTGCGCAGCTTCCCGACCAACGAGGCCATCTCGCCCAGGTACCACGCTTGCGCGCGCTGTCGAGCCATCTCGTGACGCTGCGACTTCGTCAGCACCGACTCGCCTCCTCCCTCACGCTTGACCGTGGTCGGCATGACTGCGGCCAGTGCATTGATCGCAGCGGGCGTAGGCTTGCGCGGCTTCTCGGCCTTGTCCCATTCGGAGTGCAGACGCAGCAGCGCCATGCCGAGCCGAGAGTCCGACAGTCCCGCGGCAATTAGGAGGTCGACCGCGCCCGGACGACTGGCGTCATGGCGAAGGTCCGATGAATTGCCGGCCGATGTGTAGGCCTCTTCCACGCCGCGGCGGCGGTCGTCTTCAAGCATGCTGTGCGTCCTCAGGTTTGATGATTTCGGTTCGGTGTGCGATCTGCACGGACGGCACATACGGCGCATAGCGCCGGCCGGTGATGGCGCAGTTGCGCGGGGCGATACGCACGACGAGGAAGTCCTCGCTCAGGAGCGCATGCGCGCGGCGCGTCGGGACGACGCCGTGTCGAGCCACATACGCCCGCCCCAGTTCAGCGGGAGTCAGGCCCTGCAGTTCGCCGAGTGAGCCCAGCGCGAAGTCGCAGATCAGGCTGTAGGCCATGGCGGTCTGGGTCGTCATGCGATCCGCCGTTCGGACCAAGGCCCTGCGCCGGCGGCCAGCAGCACGCCGGTTCGGTACCTGCGCCAATGCGCGTTTTGCTCGTCGTCGGTGTAGGCGTTGCCGAGGGCCGCGAGCGAGAACACCATCCCGAGCCTCTCGCCCATCGCCTTCACGCCATCGATCGAGTTCCACCAATCGACAGCAACGTGGGTCCCGGTGTCGTCGAGCCAGCACCGGTTGCGCAGCCAGGTCGCAAGTTCGGGGACGAACTGCCCGCCGTCCTTGCGCCACTTCGGCGTCCGGCTTTGCGCGTCGATCGCGGCGAGCATCTGCTCCTCAAGGCCCGCGTCTGGTCGAAGCCGCATCCACCGCCGCTCGGCCTTGCAACGGTTCGCTTTGTTCGGGTAGGCCGATGCGATTCGCTCGAAGCCGGTCGCCCCCCCGTCGGGGGGTAGGGGGGTTATGGTTCTTGACGGTTCTGAAGATTCGGGTGTCACAGCTATGACACCCCTTGCGTCACTGGTGACACCCCTCGCGTCACTGGTGACACCCGTGTGGATAACTTCAAGGGGTGTCAAATTGACACCCGTGTGGATAACTTCGCTAGTCGAGAGGGGTGTCAAGTTGACACCCCTCTTCGGCAGTTCCTCGCCAGCAATCCATGCGGCGTTGATGCGGTATTCGTTGGTGCCACCAGGCCGGCCGTTCGCCGCGCGGACCGGCTCGAGCCAGCCCGTCTCCACCATCTTCGCGATCTGGCGCTGAACCGTGCGGCGGCTCTGGAGTGTCTTGCGGGAAAGCTCTTCGAGCGATGGCCAGATGCGCGTGCCGTCGTCACGCGCGTGGTCCGCCATCGCAAGTGCTAGTAGGCGCTCGTTGCCACCCTCGGGGTAGCGATCGAACACCATCGTCATGACCTTGATGCTCACGCTACACGCAGTCCTGGCGCTTGCGCACCCTGCTCTGGTTGACTGGCACTGTGCTTCGCCTCCAGCGCTGCGAACGCTCGCACGCTGGCCATGATCGATTCCATCATTTCGCGCTTAGCGACTGCGAGCTGGTTGGCGTTCAGGACGGCTTGCGCATTCGCAGACCCCGCTGCGGCCAACCACTCTCCGTTCTCCTTGAAGGCACTGGCCACCTTGCAGGACACGGAGTTTGCATCCGCCTCCGAGGCACAGAACAGCGGCACGAACACGCCGCCAAGCGCGGCAGCCATGGCCTGGATAGGGACCATGTCGCCCGTGAGTTTGCAGATCTGCAGCACTTCGCGCGGGCTGCAGTGCGCAGTGGGATAAGTGGGGCTCACTTTGTGGCTCAGGCTTGCCGCCGTGATGCCCATCAGCTTCGAGAGCCCGGCCGCGCCGTTCGAGCCATTGGGATCAGTGCTGCGAAATTTGCTCACTGCGTCCTGCAGCAGTGCGGTCACATCGTCCATTGGAGATGCTCCTTGTCATAACGTTAGGTTTGTTGGCAGTGACGCGCCGCGCGGGGCGCGGCACAGTCATAGCCGTGGAAAAGGAACGCACCCGCCTCCCCGACGCGCAGCCCGACGCGCGCCTGCCCGCGCGCGCCGTCAAGTCCAACCGGAATGGAGGCGAACGTATTGATTGATACGACGATGGGTGAAAAATTGTGTGCTTGTCGCGTGCCGGCTGCGCTGAGCTTCGCGATCCGGGCGTGCGTGGTAGTAGCACCCGACGAAGTCACGTCACGGCCCCTGCCCTGCCAAATCGGCGGGCTTCGGCATCTCCCTGGCACTTACCGGCACAGGCAGAGGCACCTCTCCGCGGTCCAGCGCATTGAAGTAGTCGAGCAAGGGCTGCACCGTCTGCACACCGGGATTTCCTCGATCCTCGTAAGCGATCTTCCGAGGAAGCGTTTTGGCAATGCCTGCTGCTAACGCTACGGCCTCCCAGCGGCTCGGCCCAACCTCCCGCAAGCGACGCTTCAAAAAGTCGATGATGGGTTCCATGGGTCACGATCATAATCCCATTCGTGGGATTGCCACAATCCCGTGCACGGGAGTCGCGAATTGCAACACTCCCTCCATGGGAATCAAAGAAGTTCTGTCGGAAAATCTGAGGGCGCTGATGGCGTCCAGACCAGCGCTCGACACGCTACCCAAGATCACGGCCAAGACCTTCGGAAGGCTCAGCAATGGCAAGCTAGACCGAATCAGGCGCGCGGCTGTGGCGACCGACATTGATTCCGTCGAACAACTGGCCGAAGCGTTTGGCTTGGAGGCGTGGCAGTTGCTGAAGCAGCCTCTGGGGAATGCCTCACCGGAGGAGAAACCTCCTGTCGCCCAGCTCGAGAGCGCAAGAGGAAAGAGGTGGCCGTTCCCATCCATAGATCCGGTGAAAGTAGGAAATCTCTCAGCGGCCGATGCCGAAGATCTCGAACGTGCTTGGCTGCGAATAGCCAGGAACCTCGAAATTGATATCGAAGTGGATAAGCCGGGAAAAAGAGTGAATGCCTGACGGGCCCCGCGTCGATCTACGTACTAGGAAAGACGCATCCGGCTCGTTCTCGCTCATCCATCGGCTGGGTGAGAGGCATATGCGTACGAAGCTCGTCCTATTGGTGTGTACGGACGGAAGCAGAGCCGACGGCGGGCGCGATGCCAGACACCTGTGGCCACGCACGAAGGCGGAAATGAGTCGATGCATGAAGAGATGCGGACAGCGGACACGACCGAATCCGTCCGAATAACCCTTCACCTCCATCTAGATCCCATGGACGGGATTGATTAATCCCATTCACGGGATTAGAGTCTCTCCGCGCTGCAGCCCCTTCTGCAGCAAAGGAGATGCAAGTGCAACAAGCATGCGCCGCCCAGCCGGCACAAACCACCAGCCCCACCTGCGAAATATGGATTCGCACCGTTGGGTCGCGCCGCCAGGCCTTCGCCCGGCCAATCCAGCCTCTCGGCCAGCGCACGCGCAACTGGCACGGCATGCAGGTCGCACACGCCGAAAAGGCGCTCCGAACCGGCAAGCTGACCGTAGGCGAGTTCGCCGGCTCGGCCGTCGTCGCACGCGCCCCATCCGCTGAAGACGAGCACCCGGCCGCCGCGGCGTTCCGCGAGAACGCGCAGCTACTGAATCGCGACATCGACACCCTCAACGCTGCCGCGCGGGGCGCGTAATGAGCATGCTCAAGACCTTCGCGATGCTCGCCGTGCCCGTGCTGCTGCCGGTCGTTTTCGCCGCGATGATCGCCTTCGGGTGGAGCACGCCATGACCATCGTCGTGCTCAAGCCCCAGCGCTTGCTCCGTGCGCCGCAGCAACTGCCCACAGGCCCCGTCGGCGGCCTCACCGATCCGCGCTTCCGCTACGTGCGCCGGCTCGAAACGGATATCGCCAAGACGTTCCGCCGCGTGCGCGCCGAAATGGCACGAGGAGAGCGCCTGTGAACACTGCCGATCGCGGCGCGCGCGGCCCGCGCGACAACACGCCCGAACACCTCGAAGCCATGCAGCACGTCACACGCGAGTGCAGCGACACGGACCGCGCGCTGCGCCCCCTGCCACCTCTCACGCCCGACGAAGCGGAAGAACTGCTTATGGAGCAACTCCGCTCGCGAACGCCACCCCTTTCCCCCTGGATGATCGGCGCCGTCTGGGCCGTGATCCTTGGGAGCGCTGTTGCACTGGCCATCGCCCCCGCTTCTTTCCTGAGGTTCTGACCATGCCGACGCTCACCTCTGGCAGATTCTTCGTGGGCCGTCAGGCCGCCACGACGCAAGTCGAGCAAGACGGAACCTTCTCGCTCACGCTGCGCGTCGTCGACAACCAGGGCCTGCATGCCAACGAGCCCTATCTCGTGCGCTGGCGCGGGCCCGAGGCGCAGGCCTGGTGGACCGCAAACGGTCCCCTCAGGGCAGGCGCCGCGCTGCAGCTTGAGCTGCTGAATCCGAGAGCCCAGCTCGGCCCGCGCGTACCCGAGATCCATGCGCAGGTGTCGGCCTGCCGTCTGCTGCCACCCCGCGCTGCGGCCGCACAGCAGCAGCCCGCCGCGCAAGCCTCCTGACACCATGCCTTTCCCCATCGTCTCCATCGACACCGTGAAGAAAGCCGCCCATGCGGCAGCAGAGCGCGGCGAATCACTCAACGAGTCCTGCCCATGGCCCTTCTACAGCGATGCCGGCCGCCAGTTCAAGCAGTTCTTCATCCTCCGCAAGGCCACGCTGCAAGCGCTGGCCGCAGAAAGCCTCTCATGAGTTTTATGGTCACCGCCACCGGCATCGAGTACCACTTCACCGGACCCGACTCGGTCACCGACCAGGGCCGCCACTTCCGCATCGAAGACATCGCGCACCACCTGGCGCAGCTCAACCGCTTCACCGGCGCCTGCAAGCGCCCGTACAGCGTGGCAGAGCACAGCCTGCTTTGCAGCGAGATCGCGCAGCGCGGCAAGGCATCGGCGCACGTGCAGCTCGCCGCTCTGATGCACGACGCACACGAGGCCTACACCGCCGACCTCAGCAGCCCGGCGAAGCGCGCAGTGAACCAACGCAGCGTCGCCGCAGGCGGCACCAACGCATGGACCGTGTTCGAGACCGAGCACGAGAAGGCCTTACGCCTGCATTTCCGCATCTCCACGGTGTTCACCTCGTATCGCTTGCTCCTGCGGAGCATTGACCTGCGCGCGCTGGCCACTGAGCGGCGCGACCTGACGGCTTGGCGCGACCTGACCCACAGCGGGTGGGAAGTCCTCGGCGACGGCGAGCCGCTGGCTCACGACCGTCACGAGCCGCTCGACTGGGTTTCGCTGGACACACCGGAGCGCGAGGCGATGACTTGGAAGGACTGGCGCCAGGCCTTTCTCGATCGCTTCGCGCAGCTCATGCTAAGCATGCAGGCCAACCGCAGGGGCTACGTGCAGCTACAGCCCGCCGCCAAGTGTGACGGAAAGCTGCCGCAGTACGTCGCCGCGGCCGCGCCCATGCCGTTCGTCAACGTGAAGCCATGAACCAAGCCAGTCAACGGTGCGGCATGAACTCACGGCGCAGCAGGTCGTTCACGCGCGTCTGCCAGCCCGCGCCGGTACTGCGCAGCGCCTCGAGCACGTCCGGGTCAACGCGCACGGTAACGGGTACTTTGGTGCTGGCCGCGGTGCTGCCCGCCGGCCGGCCGCGCGGGCGGCGCTGGGCCATCAGCTTGGCCACGACTTCGGTGCCCAACACTTCCGCCGCTGGCCGTGCCCTCTTGAAGGCCCCGTCTGTGACCTCTGGTGCGTCCCGGTCGGCCGCGATACCCGCGTTGATCTTCGCGTCCTCAGCGGCGGTAGGCATGCGGACCTTCCGGCCCGACTTAGCTGTGATCGACATATCGCTTCACCTCTCGACTGTTTGCCCTGCGCAGGCTGATAAGGCGCACCGTGGTGTCGCGCAGGTTGAACACCATCACATGCAGACGCTCGCCAATCAGGCCGACCGCTGTGAGCCGCGCTTCGGCGTAGGCCTTGCGCGAATCCACCGCCACAAGCGCCGACTCCCATTCGAAGTCCTCAGCTGCCGAGAACCAAACGCCGTGCTTAGCGACGTTGACGGCGAGCTTGGCGGGATCGAAGGAGTAGCGCATTCATTTAATTGTACATACGATCAAATAGAAGGCAATGATTATTTTGAATGTACAGATATGTATGGAATCGCGAGTAAGTTCCACAAAGATGACGGTCGCATCGATCGCTTACGCAGCGCACTGCCCAGCGCGGCCATCGATGGAGAAGCCATGGTGCGCTCCGCTGGAGGCCGCGTGGTCGACATCAGCCCGCCGGAGGGCATCGCAGTATGAAGACCCTGTTCCTGCTCATGGCGCAGTACGACGCACGATCAGTCATCCCCCTGGAATGGGTGCAGCGCGACTACTTCACACACCTTGATGTCAAGAAGCTGGCGGCAAAGTGCACGACGGGAGAGATCCGATTGCCCTTAGTCAGGACAGACCCAAGCAGCCAGAAATCGCAGAAGGCGGTGGGCCTCTTAGACCTCGCTGAATACCTCGACGGCCGCCAGCAGGCGGCACGCAAGGAGCTAGATCAGCTTCGTCCGAAATGACAAACCGCCCGCACTATGCGGGCTGTCCTAGCCATCCAGGCCTGCGAAGGCCCAAAACTCAGAGGCGACGACAGGCAGCAGTCGGCCAGAAGGGGTCGTTCGGCGCCGGCGGGCGGACGACCGCCTCTGGCTGGATCCGGTCGCTCAACGCACTCTGTCGAGCTCCGGCATTTCGACCCGTTGTTGCCGGTCTGATCCACCACTAAAAAAGTTGGTATGGTTTGCCGTTACCGGGCGGTCGGTCGTGATGACAGGCAGATTTCCTGAAGCGGATACCGAGGCGCTAAGCAGCCGATGCATTCGCGTCCAGGAGACCAGCGGAAACGCTACTTCGCAAGATGTCACTCATTCCACGGGCCATATTTCCAAGTATTTCGACGCGAAATCGTGCTCGCGTTATGGCGACGTACAGACGTTGATGTGCTGCATAGTTGAGAAAGTTTTGGCTGGGCTCGAACTCGAGCCCTGATCCATTTGGAGGGACCCTTCCTCCATCAACCCCTACAAGCACCACCCCTGCGAACTCCAATCCGCCTACAAATTCAGGCGCAGTAAGGACGAAACGTCCAGAATTCTTAGCACGCGTCACAGCGTCGAGGTCTCCTCGACTTTTGACGACCTCAATCGGCTTGCGATTTGCTTTTGCAAATTCTTGGCAGCGGGCAAAGAGGTCATCGCCAAAAACAATGACTGCAACGTCAGCCTTAAGGACTCCCATTTCTCGAGCAAGCACATCCGCCCGATCAAATGCGCCTTCTAACATTGCGTCATCTGACGCGAAGCTGAGGTATGCAGGCGTCCGCGACTTGCGCTCCTCTTCCGCAGTGAACGCGCTAACTGACGCCGTAAGTGGATTGTGGAAGTTGGTAAATAGCGTCGCACCACTCGACGTCACTGAAAATGCAAGATCGACAATCTCTGGCGAACACCGGAAGACCGAACGTATACGGGTGGGGTCTGATTGGCCAAGAGTGCCGGATGGATCGAAGGCGGCTTCAAACGACAAGTCTGTCCAGCCACGATCTCCCAGAGCCTGAGAGCGGTCCACAGAGTAAGCGATTGGCTGCTGCAGCTCACTCTTTGTAAGCCGATGAAAGACTGACAACTCGTTCAAATTGAACAAGTGAGTCTCGTCGATGAAAATAGAACTAAATCCTTCCCGTGCCCTCCGTCGACGCCAAATTGGCGTATTTAGTTGAGAGATCGCGCTAAGCACAACGTCATCGGTGTCGAACTGAGCAGCAGCCTCTAATTCGCCCTGATACTTCTGATACATCAGAAATGAAAATGTCTTATCGCCATCATTCTCAACGGGGAATCCAATTTTGAGTCGGTCCAACTTCTTGTACTTATTCAAGTCTTGATCGGCGCGACCCTTAATCTGAACGCTAATCTCGTGCTGGAGCATCTCAGCAATTGCCCATTTTTCTGTTTCCGTCAAGAACTTTCGGAACGATTCCGAGAGAAACGGCAAGTGAGATTCATATTCGTCGCGCAGCGCATTTTCCACGCCCTCGATAGCGTATAACCTCTGTATTAGCTTCGACTCGTAAGCATCGCGGTCCACCAATTCCGAGTCCGAGATCTCGCGTTTTAGCAGATGTGCGCATAGCCCCTGAAGTGTCGTAACTTTGATTGACTGCGGTTTGGCCAGCACCTCAAAATCCGCATTTATGAAATCCTCGCCGCCATTCATGGCGAAAAGGTTCTCAATAGTGCGTCGTGTCGGTTCGCTATGAGCAATGAATAGTAGCTGATGTGGGATGTGTGCCGTCGATGCGTCTTTCAGCGTTTTTAATGCTTTGAGGACAAGACAGAGTGTTTTTCCCGTACCAGCTGGCCCCTCGATTCGATGAGGCACCGTTAGGGAAGAATTCACAAACGCTAGTTGTGAGTTAGTGAGTACACTAATCCACCCTTCCAAGCCGGCCTCGACCAAGCGAGGCTTATTGGCTCCTCGCAGTTCAGTAACGGCGAGTGAAGTAGAACCGTTGCCGGTCAAATTAACTAAATCTTGTAGTTGCTGCGCGGCAAGGGCATAGCCCTCACTGCGGTTCTCCCAGGCCTTTCTGAAGTTCGTCAGACGCGGCTCCTCGGCCACCCCGATGCCTTCGTTGTCAGAAAACTTGTATAGCAACAGAGCTTTTTTCGTATCGCGCGAAACTCTCCGTTTTGCATCGGGATTTCGGTCGATACAGACTCGAAGAGCTGTCTGCATGCCAATTGGGTACGGGAAGACAATGCCTTTATTGTTCGTAAGAATTCGCTCGTTAACGCTTGGCTTCAGCCCGCCCCAACACTTTGTAGCGAAGCGAAAAGTCTTTTGAATCGAAAGAAGTAGGCCGCTGTCGTCGAGTTGGAAGAGGTCTTTAGCCTCCTCCAGGTCGATGACTATATAGTTTTGTACACCCTTTTCCGGTGTCAGCACAAAGACTCCATCTGCCGCTGAAGTCGCAACGCAGCGGAAGGTGAGTCGTGCCTTGGGCGTTGTGCCTCGCAATACCGAGATGAGCAGTTTCCCCAATTCGAACTCGGGTGACTGAAAAACCCGCTCTGAAATTATTTCGGAGCAAGCTCCTTCGTCAAAGTACAAAAATTTCATTGATCACCCCAGTCCTAATGGTGAGAGAGAACGCTTTACCGTTGAAAAGTCGTTATCCACTACGCCGATACGCGCAAATAGCATGGTGAAGCTTTGCATCACATGCTCAATCCATGGGGACTTCAACTTGGCTACTGGTGCCGCCAGATCGTCGGTCGCAGCAAACCTTGGACAACGCACTCCATCTTTGTCTCTTCCTGCCCACGATTCTTTCGATACACCAACCACAATATCGCGCGTTAGCTTTGTAGGCATATGATGAATTTCGCGAAGTAAAGCAACAAAGTTTAATTCATCGCCGTTCAGTGTCGGCATATCTCGTAAGAGATAGAAGCCAGATAGTCGGTTTCCGGACAGTTCCTTAACCACTGCATCAACCGGTGCAGGATTCGCAGCCAAGTGAATTCTGCGCTCTTCACGCATATCCCGTGCCGTTCGAAGCTCCTTTGTTCTCACATAGGTATCCATCGTCGTCCGAATTTTGACGCAACGTGCACGCCATGTCTTGTCGCCCTCGCGCTCTTTAAAGTGGGAATCATAGATCTCGTCCATAGTCTTTGTCTCGAGTAGCGACTCCGATAGTTCCGCATCCTTGAGAGCTTTCCTCAAGTTGCCTTGGCAATCCGCATTGAGGCGATCCATGGCGATGTTTCCGCCATCGCAGAGCATCCAATCATGAAGCGAGACGGTCGGGATGTAGCTGAAGATAGGGGTCTTATCCTGCGCTGCGTCGCAGCGAGCAGTGATGACGAGGCCGTAGACCGAGACCTCAGGATAATCCTCAGCATACGCGCAGGAGAACACCGAGCCTTGGGTGAACTCGCCTTCACGTGGCGCGTCAAACATGAGTGATTTGGTCATAGTGCGCTGCCGTCCAGAAATTGGTTATCTTGGCAGAAGATTAGCAGATCATTTTCTGCGTCCATCGAGAAACAACGACCGCCAGCTTCTTCACAAAAAGTTAGGATTTTCAGGGGCGCCCGGCCTACTCGCAGGATTGAAAGGTCGAGAGGCGATTCCGCCTGGCACCCGCCGGCGACTTTTTCCGAAAGCCCACAACCCCACTGCTTTAAAATGAGGCCGCATGTACTCCTTGCGGCAGCTTACCCGTTCAGGGACAAATTTCGCCTAGTCGCCGGTGACGTTGGACGGGTCCCTTGACAAGGGAACCGCTGCAAAGCAGACGTTGGCAAAGTTCAGACGAGGGTCGACTGTGGGGCCGATAGCAGCCACCGACCGCTGCTTTTGGCGGCGACCCGACTCGCCCAGCAAGCTTGGTTGTCGCGGACTTTGACGCCAGAACCCGGGCCGTTCCTTTCTGCGGAGCTTGGACTGACAGCGGTTCTCGCGCCCGCCATGCCTATGGAGCACTCGCCTCCATGGGCGGCAGTGCCACATTAGTGCCACATTGAGCAACCACCATCACGCTAAGCCGTTGATTTATATAATATTTTCAAAGACAAACCATCCAATCCATCATGGGGGCGATGGACAGGCGATCGGCGCGAAGCGTGGGATTCAGGGGCATGGTTTCTTTGTCGGACAGGCGAATCCGCCCTGCACCAGGCGCGGGCCTCGGCATCAAGCTCGGATTCACTCGAATCTGCCATTTTCCCTGTTTGGCGGCAGCGCCCGTCTCGGGTGGGGCATTCGGGCTGCACGACCGCCGCCGCGGCATCACTTCACGGCTGCTCCTGGAGCCCGAAGGCATACAACAGGCACCGCAGCGAATGCCCGCCCTCCGTCGCGCAACTCTCGTGGATGGCGAAGCAGGCGACCACCGTCAGGATCAGCACGGCCACGAGGCAGTCGAGCGGTGTGCCGCTCAACCGCCGACCCCACGCAGAGAGTGCGAAGTAGCTGATCATCACCACGCTCGAGGAGAGGATGAGCGGCGGGGTCAAAAGCCCCGCCCGGACATCCTCCATGGCGCCCCACTCTAGACAAGCACCGAGCTCGGCTCCTCAGGGGAAACACGGAGCCGGCGAAGCCGCCCTAATTCGCCCCCTGCAGCGCCCCCACCACCGCATCGAAGAAGGGCACCATCGGCAGCCCCGCCCCCGTCGGCTGCGGCTGCGCGCCCCACACCACGATCACGACCTTCTCCTTGCGGTTGATGTAGAGGTACTGGCCCATGATGCCGGTGCCGTAGAAGGCGCCGTCGTCGCCCGAGCGCCCGCCGGGGATCCACCAGAGATAGCCGTAGGCCAGCGGTGTGCCGCCGCTCAGCCGCTTGGGGGACCCCGCCTCGGCCACCCAGCCGGGCGGGAGCACGCGCTGGCCGTCGATCACGCCGTCGTTCATCATGAACAGGCCGAAGCGGCCGTAGTCGCGCAGGGTCGCGCTGATGCCGCTGCCGCCGATCTCCACGCCGTTGGGCGAATCCAGCCACCAGTTGGCGGGCGCCTCCATGCCCATGCGCGACCAGATCTTCTCCGACAAGTACTGTGCCAGCGGCCGCTTCACCGCGTTGTAGACGATCTCGCCCGCCACCTGCGTCTCGCCGGTGCTGTAGTTGTTGACCGTGCCGGGCGTGGCCGCGCGCGGCAGCTTGCTCATCAGGGTCATGAGCGCGCCGGGCGTCTGGCCGATCTGGGCCTCGAGCATCTGGCGGCGGTCTGATGTGGGATCGGTGTAGGTCTCGTTCCAGCGTGCGCCCGAAGCCATCATCATCACGTCGCGCACGGTCGCGCCGTCGTAGGCGCTGCCCTTGAGCCGCGGCACGTACTTCACGACCGGATCGTCGATGCTCGCGATCAGGCCGTCCTGCACGGCCGCGCCGATCAGGGTCGAGGTGACCGACTTGGCGACCGACATCGACATCCAGCGCGTCTTCTGCGTGTTGCCGTACTGGTAGCTCTCGTGGGCGATCTTGCCGTCCTTGAGGATCAGCAGGCCGGCCACGCGGTTGGCGGCGAAGAACTCGTCGAGGCCGTAGTCGCGCGTCCCGGCCACGAAGCGCAGTTGCGTCAATTGCGTGGCGGCCGCAGGCAGCGCGTAGGGCGTGCCGCTGGCGTCGATCGTGCGGGTCGGGAACAGGCGGTCGATGTTGCGGTAGGTGCTCACGGCCAACTCGGGCGTGAGCACGCCGTCGTACATCTGGCGCACCGTGCCGATCGGCTCCGCGGCGTGGGGATAGCCGTTGCCGCTGCCGGGGTTCGCGGGTGGAGTCGGCGCCGGTGGCGCGGCACCGCCGCCGCCTCCCCCACCACCGCAGGACGCCAGCAGCAGCGTGCCTGCGACCATCAACGTGCAAGACGCCCGGCGCAGCGCGCACGGCAGGCGAAGAAGAGAACTGTTGTGCATGTCTTCATTTCCCGTTGGTACGCGGCACCGCTTCCATCAGCAGTGAAAGAGCCTTGCGCAGCGAGGTCTCCGAGGGCGTGGCGCCGCGGTCGAAACCCATGCGGACCACGACCAGGTCGTGCGACGGGACGATCAGCGTGATCTGCCCGCCCGCGCCGAGCATGTAGTAGGCCGAGGTGGGCACCGGGTACTGGGCCGAGCCGTTGAGCCAGAAGAAGCCGCCGTAGATGGGCCGCTTGTCGGCGGCCCAGGCGGGCGCCAGCGTGCTGACGAAGTTGACGTAGCCCTCGGGCAGGATGCGCTCGCCGTTCCAGACGCCGTCCTGCAGGTACAGGTTGCCCAGGCGCGACCAGTCGCGCGCGGCCATGAACTCGTAGCCCTGGGTCATGAAGTTGCCGTAGGGATCGGTCTCCATGACCATCGAGCGGATGCCGATCTTGTCGAACAGCGCGCGCTGCGGGAACGACAGGTATTCCTCGCCGCGCTTCTCTACCGCCAGCCGCACCAGGTAGCTCGCGAGCACGGGGTCGGTGTTGCGGTAGCGGCCCACGGTGTTGGGCGGCCACTGCTGTGGCCGGGTCGCCGCGTAGTTGAAGATGTTGATGCGCCCGGTGTAGAAGTAGGTGTGGTCGGGGTAGGTGCCCTGGGGGTCGAAGTCGGGGTCCTCGGGCGCCTTGATGCGCAGCCCGCTCGACATGTGCAGGATGTCGGAGATCCGGATCTTCTGCCGCGGGTCGCCGGCCGCCTGCCATTCGGGGATCGGCGCTGGCTGGTCGAGCGTGTAGGCGCCCTGCTTGATCAGCACGCCCATCAGCGTGCCCACCACGCTCTTGCCCATCGACCACGATTCGAGCGGCGTGCTCGGCGTGATGCCAGGCCTGTAGCGCTCGCCCACGATGCGGCCCTTGTGCGTGACCACGAAGGCGGCCGTGTAGGCCTCGGGGGCTGCGAAGGCCGCATCCACCGCCTGCGCGAGCTTGGCGGTGTCGAGGCCAGACACGGGGTCGGTGGGCAGCACGTCGCCCATGGGCCAGGGCAGGCTGTCGGCGCCGGGCAGCGCGCTGCTCACTCGCACTGGCGTGAAGAGCACGTCGTCGCGCCCGGAGGGCAGCGTCACGCAGCCCTGGGAGCCGAAGTGGCGGGCCGTGATCACCCGGCCGTTGGGCAGGGTGATGCGGACTTCCTTCTTCGCGTAATCGAACACCGGCCTGCCCACGGCCTGGCGCCAGGCGTAGGGGCCGGTGAAGAAGCCCACGTTCTCGACGGCGACGTCCGGGTTCAGGCCGGTGATGAAGGCGGCCGAGCACATGGTCTTCGCGTAGCCCGAGGTGTGGAGTTCCAGCACGTCGCCGGGCGGCGGGACATAAGGGGTATTGAGTTCGAGCGCCTTGGCGCGGGCGATCATGGCCGCGGGCGCCGGCAGCGGGGGGCCGGCCGCGGGAGCGCCGTCACCACCGCCTGAACCGCCGCCGCCTCCGCCACCTCCACCACAGGAGGCCAGTGCAAAAACCGCGACGGTCGCGGCCAGGAGGGTCGACGGAACAGCACGCAAGCTCGACATCTGCAGTCCTCGCAGGGAGATGGGACACAGATTGTCACAGAGGCGGGCAACATTCACGGGCGAGCTGCATGCGCGTTTACCCGTTCCAATCCGGCACGGCGCGCGCGGACAGCCGTCCGCCGCTCCGCCGACGAGGCCTCAGCCGCGCGGCCCTTCCTTGCCGAACAGCCGCCGCATGGCCGCCAGGCCCGCGACGAGCGCAGTGCCGTAGTTGTCGTAGGCGTCGTCGGAGGCTTCCAGGGGCTGGTAGGGCAGCGTTTCCTCCACACCGGGGGCCTCGACCAGCACCCAATGGAACTCACCTTCCTCCAATTCGTGGACGGTCAACGCGATGTTTCGCAGGGGGGACATGAAGGGAGAGAGGGAGTGATCGGCGGCACGCCCCCGATGCTATGCAAGGGCCGCCACTTTGGCAGGGCACAAAGTCACGATTAATCACAAACGTCTTATTTTGTAATGCGTCTTGCCTTTGTCATGGGAGGAGGCCAGGCGCCATGGCAGGCCGGAAGGCTTCACGCGCATCCACGCTTCTCCTACACCTGCGGCGCGAGAGGCCTCCTAGGCTGATTCTTTCGGCCCAATGCCGCCACTGAAGAGGCCCTCTCATGAAGAACTTCGCGATCACCTCCCACATGACCGCCACCCTCGGCGGCGCCTTCTATCCCACCGGCCATTCCATGGTGATGTTCCCGAGCGCGGACGACGCTAGGCACGTGGGCCAGCAGTTGCGCGAGCACGGCTTCGACGCCGGCGCCATCTACCTGATCCCGCCCGAGGTGGTGCTGTCCCAGATCACGCCGACCACCTCCGACGCTGACAACCCCCTGCCCTCCGCCGGCACCGAGGGCGCGACCGTGCGGGCCTACACCAAGCTCGCACGCGAAGGCCACACGGCGCTGCTGGTCGAGACCAAGGACGAGGAAGCGGCCGAGCGCCTGATGAAGGTGGTGCGCACCGTGCCCTACGCCATCGCGCAGCGCTACCGGATGCTGGTGATCGAGGACCTCTGATACGCCGACGGGCGCTCAGGCCGGCACGGCCCGGCGCACCACGTCTCGCGCCATCGCCTGGGCCAGTTCCTCCTCGCCCAGGAACACCGTCACCGCGGCCTCCTGCGTGAGCAGGCGGGCCTCGTCCTCGTTGTGGCTGCGGATCACGGTCTCGATGCTGGGGTTGAGCGTGCGCGCGGTCTCGATCATCTGGCGCACGTTCATCGCGTCGGGCGTGGCCACCACCAGCACCCGGGCACGCGCGATGTGGGCCTGGATCAGCACCGCGGGCTCGGCCGCATCGCCCCACACCGCGGCCACGCCTTCGGCGCGCAGTTTCTCGACCAGCTCGCGGTTCTGCTCCGCGACCACGAAGGGAATGTGGTGCGCCGTGAGTGCCGCGGCGATGCGCCGGCCGACGCGGCCGTAACCGACCAGCACCACCTGGCGCGACAGGTAGCGCGCCTCGGTGGTGGTCGGCAGCTCGGCCAGCGGGTCGTCGCGGGCATCGAGCGAACGCGCGAAGGACGAATGCGCGCGCAGCCATTTCTGGATCGGCGCGATCAGGCTGAACCACAGCGGGTTGGTGGCGATGGAGATCAGCGCGCCGGCCAGGATCAGGCTCTGGCCCTCGGGCGGCAGCAGCTTCAACGCCACGCCCAGGCCGACCAGGATGAAGGAGAACTCGCCGATCTGCGCCAGGCTCGCGCTCACCGTGAGTGCGGTGTTGAGCGGGTAGCGGAAGGCGAGCACCAGCACGCAGGCCGCGATCGACTTGCCCACCACGATCACGCCCACCACGGCCAGCACCTGCAGCGGCCGCTCGATCAGCACCGAGGGGTCGAACAGCATGCCCACCGAGACGAAGAACAGCACCGCGAAGGCGTCTCGCAGCGGCAGCGATTCCTCGGCTGCGCGCTGGCTGAATTCCGACTCGCGCATCACCATGCCGGCGAAGAAGGCACCCAGCGCGAAGGACACGCCGAACAGCGCGGCCGAAGCGAAGGCGATGCTCACCGCCGCCGCCACCACGCACAGGGTGAAGAGCTCGCGCGAATTGGTGCGCGTGACCTGCCAGAGGATCCAGGGGAACACGCGCCGGCCGACCACCAGCATCAGCGCCACGAAGCCGCCGACCTGCAGCAGCGTGATGCCCAGCGTGGTCCAGATGGCGCTGGCGTCGGCCCCATCGGCGGCCCCGCCCAGAGTGCCGGCCAGCGGCGGCAGCAGCACCAGCACCAGCACCATCGCCAGGTCTTCCACCACCAGCCAGCCGACCGCGATGCGGCCCGTATAGGAATCGAGCAGGCCCAGGCTCTCGAGCGCGCGCAGCAGCACGACCGTGCTGGCCACCGACAGCGCCAGGCCGAAGACCAGCGCGCCGCCGAGGTTCCAGCCCCACCAGGTGGCGAGCGCGCCGCCCATCAGCGTGGCCACGCCGATCTGCACCAGCGCGCCGGGCACCGCGATCTTGCGCACCGCCAGCAGGTCGTCGAGCGAGAAGTGCAGGCCCACGCCGAACATCAGCAGCATCACGCCGATCTCGGCCAGCTGGGCGGCGATCTCGGCATCGGCCACGAAGCCGGGGGTGAACGGTCCGATGATCACGCCCGCCAGCAGGTAGCCGACCAGCGCCGGCAGGCGCACGCGCGCCGCCAGGAAGCCGAGGATGAGCGCCAGGCCCAGACCCGCGGCAATGGTGTTGATCAATGAAACGCTGTGGGGCATCCGGTGGGTGTCGCTGGCTGAGGGAAATCGCTGGAGAGGACTCGCGCCATGAACAGGCGCAAGGGGTTGCTGCGACTGTAGCGTCCACACTCCCGCAGCAGCGTGACGCGCAAGAAAAAACCCGCCGCAGCGGGTTCTTTCTTCTGCAGGCGCCGGCAGCGCTCAGTGCATGTGCAGGCCGCCGTTGACCGAGAAGTCGGCGCCGGTGGAATAGCCGCCCTCGTCGGTGGCCAGCCACGAGATGATCGAGGCGATCTCGCTGGGCTCGCCCAGGCGCTTGACCGGAATGGTCGCGACGATCTTGTCGAGCACTTCCTGGCGGATGGCCTTGACCATGTCGGTGCCGATGTAGCCCGGGCTCACGGTGTTGACCGTCACGCCCTTGGACGCCAGCTCCTGCGCCAGCGCCATCGTGAAGCCGTGCATGCCGGCCTTGGCCGCCGAGTAGTTGGTCTGGCCGGCCTGGCCCTTGGCGCCGTTGACCGAGCTGATGTTGACGATGCGGCCCCAGCCCTTCTCGACCATGTCGCCTACCACCTGCTTGGTGACGTTGAACATGCTGTTGAGGTTGGTCTCGATCACCGCGCTCCAGTCCTCGGGCGTCATCTTGAGGAACATGCGGTCGCGGGTGATGCCCGCGTTGTTCACCAGCACGTCGATGCTGCCGTGTTCGGCCTTGGACTTGCCGAAGGCCTCGACCGTGGAGTTCCAGTCGCCGACGTTGCCGACCGACGCGTGGAACTCGTAGCCCAGCGCCTTCTGCTCGGCAAGCCATTTGCCGAAGTCGCGTGTGGGGCCGCAGCCCGCGATGACCGTGAAACCGTCCTTGTGCAGGCGTTGGCAGATGGCGGTTCCGATGCCTCCCATGCCACCGGTGACGTAAGCGACTTTCTTGCTCATGAATTTTCCTTAGATATACGAAGCCCGGACAGGCGAGATCACTGTAGCGAAGTTTCGCATGCCCTCCCTCCTAGGAAAACACTGACCCCGGAGACAACACACTTGTCACACTTCGTTCCTACACTGCGGCATGTCTTCCATCGCCCTGAACGGCGTCGCCAAGTCCTGGGGCGACAGCACGGCCCTGCATGCCGTCGACCTGCAGATCCAATCCGGCTCCTTCTGCGTCCTCCTCGGTCCCTCGGGCTGCGGCAAGTCCACCACCCTGCGCATCGTGGCGGGCCTCGAGACCGCCAGCGCCGGCCAGGTGCTGATCGATGGCCGCGATGTCACCGATCTCCCGCCGGCCCAGCGCGGCATCGCGATGGTGTTCCAGAACTACGCCCTCTTCCCCCATCTCAGCGTGGCCGACAACATCGGCTTCGGCCTGTCGGTGCGCAAGGTGCCGGCCGCCGAGAGCGCGCGCCGGCTGCGCGAGGCGGCCGAACTGCTGGGCCTGAGCGCGCTGCTCGACCGCAAGCCCGGCCAGCTCTCGGGCGGCCAGCAGCAGCGCGTGGCGCTGGGCCGCGCGCTGGTCGCGCAGGCCAAGGTCTGCCTGATGGACGAGCCGCTGTCCAACCTCGACGCCCAGCTGCGCCAGGACATGCGGCGCGAACTGCGCGAACTGCAGCAGAAGCTGGGCCTGACCGTGGTCTATGTGACCCACGACCAGACCGAGGCCATGAGCATGGCCGACCAGGTCGTGCTGCTGCACCAGGGCCGGGTCGAGCAGGCCGGCACGCCGCGCGCGCTCTATGCACGCCCGGCCACCACCTTCGCGGCGCGCTTCATCGGCACGCCGCCCATGAACCTGGTCGCTCTCGAGGCCGACGGCTGCATCGCGGGCAGCGAGGCCGAGTCGGGCGTGCGGGCCGCGATGCTGGGCGTGCGGCCCGAGGCGATCACGCTCGATGCGCAGGGCATCCCCGCCGTGGTGCGCAGCGTCGAGTACCTGGGCGCCGACTTGGTGCTGCGCTGCGCGGTCGGCCGCGAGACGCTGCTGGTGCGCGCCGCGGGCCAGCACCTGGCGGCCCCGGGCGACAGGGTCGGCCTGCGCTGGGCCGCCGAGGAAGCCCACGGCTTCGATGCCGCGGGCCGGCGCACCGAAACGGCGCACTGAGGCGCACCACCCCATCGCCATCAACGATTTCATTTCGAGGAGAAGTCCCCCCATGCAACGCAACACCTTCGTCAAGGCGCTGGCCGCCACGGCCCTGTTCACCAGCTTCGCCGGCCTCGCGCAGGCACAAGCACCGGTCGACCTGCAGTTCTACTACCCGGTGGCGGTCGGCGGCCCGATCGCCAAGACCATCGACGGCTTCGCGGCCGGCTTCATGAAGGAGAACCCGAACATCAAGGTCACGCCGATCTACGCCGGCACCTACCAGGAGACCATCGTCAAGGCGCTCACGGCCCACAAGTCGGGCACGCCGCCGGTCACCTCGGTGCTGCTGTCGACCGACATGTTCACGCTGATCGACGAGGACGCCATCGTGCCCTTCGACGACTTCGCCAAGACAGCCGAAGACAAGGCCTGGATGGGCAGCTTCTACAAGGCCTTCATGGCCAACAGCCAGACCGGCGGCAAGACCTGGGGCATTCCCTTCCAGCGCTCGACCGTCGTGATGTACTGGAACAAGGAGCTGTTCAAGGAAGCCGGCCTCGACCCCAACAAGGCACCGACGACCTGGGCCGAACTCAAGGACGCCGCGACCAAGCTCACGAAGAAGGACGCGGGCGGCAAGACCACGCAGTACGGCATCCAGATCCCGTCGAGCGGCTTCCCCTACTGGCTGTTCCAGACGCTGACCACGCCCAACGACACGATCCTCGCCAACGAGGCCGGCACGCAGGTCAAGTTCGACGACCCCAAGGTGATCGAGGCGCTGCAGTTCTGGGTCGACCTGGGCAAGGCCGGCATCCACCCGCCGGGCGTCGTCGAATGGGGCACCACGCCCAAGGACTTCTTCGAGAAGAAGGCCGCGATCATCTACACGACCACCGGCAACCTGACCAACATCAAGGCCAACGCCAAGTTCGACTTCGGCGTGGGCATGATCCCGGGCAACAAGCGCAAGGGCTCGCCCACGGGCGGCGGCAACTTCTACATCTTCAAGAAGTCGACGCCGGCGCAGCAGGAAGCCGCCTTCAAGTTCGCCAAGTGGGTCACGCAGCCCGAGCGCGCGGCCCAGTGGAGCATGGAGACCGGCTACGTCGCCGTCTCGCAGGCCGCCTACGACACGCCCACGCTCAAGAAGTACGGCCAGGACTTCCCGGCCGCGCTGGTGGCGCGCGACCAGCTGCCGGTGTCGGTGGCCGAGTTCTCCACGCATGAGAACCAGCGCGTGACCAAGGCCCTGAACGACGGCCTGCAGGCCGCGCTGACCGGCACCAAGACACCGGCCCAGGCGATGCAGGACGCGCAGAAGGAAGCCGACCGCATCCTGCGCAACTACAAGTGAGCACGCGCGGCAGCCCGACCGTCCACCGCGGCAGCCACACGGCCGTGCAGGCCTGGCTGCTGCTGCTTCCCGCCTCGCTGATCCTGCTGGCCTTCACCCACTGGCCGGTGATCGGCACGCTGTGGCACAGCTTCCAGTCGACGCCCAAGGGCGGCCGGCCGGCGGTGTGGGTGGGCCTGGAGAACTACCAAGTCATGCTCGACGACCCGGTGTTCTGGAAGGCGCTGACCAACAACCTGTGGTTCGCGGGCGCGACCATTCCGCTGTCGATCGGCCTGGCGCTGGCGATGGCGCTGTGGGTCAACGAGCGCATCGCGGGCCGCACCTTTTTGCGCATGGCGTACTTCACGCCCACCGTGCTGCCGATGATCGCGGTGGCCAACATCTGGCTCTTCTTCTACACGCCGCAGTACGGCCTGCTCGAGCAGCTCAGCGGCGCACTGGGCTTCGGCTCGCACAACTGGCTGGGCAGCCCGAGCACCGCGCTCGGTGCCGTCACGCTGGTGGCCGTGTGGAAGGAAGCCGGCTTCTTCATGATCTTCTACCTGGCCGCGCTGCAGTCGCTCAACCCGAGCCTGCGCGAGGCGGCGGCGATCGAGGGTGCGTCGCGCTGGTACTTCTTCCGCCGCGTGCAGTGGCCCTTGCTCATGCCCACCACGCTGTTCGTGCTGATCAACTGCGTGATCAACGCCTTCCGCATGGTCGACCACCTGTTCGTGCTCACGCGCGGCGGCCCCGACAACGCCTCGACGCTGCTGCTCTACCACCTCTACGAAGTCGGCTTCAGCTTCTGGGACACCGGCTACGCCTCGGCGCTCACCATGGTGATCATCGTGGCGCTGGTCGGCGTGACGCTGCTGCAGTTCTTCGTGCTCGACCGCAAGGTGCACTACCGATGAAGGCCGCGCCCTCGCAACGGCTCGCCTACAACGCGCCGACCCGGCTGGACACGCTGGCCGCCTGGCTGCTCGCGCTGGCCTGGGTGCTGCCGCTGATCTACACCGTGTGGACCGCCTTCCATGCGCCCGAGTACGCGGCGCGCTTCGTCTGGAACGCGCCGCTCACGCTGGACAACTTCGCCCGCGCCTGGGAGGCCGCGCCCTTCGCGCGCTACTTCCTCAACACCACGCTGCTGGTGCTGATGATCCTCGTGGCGCAGTTGGTGCTCAGCACCATGGCGGCCTATGCCTTCGCGCGCTACGAATTCCGCGGCCGCGACATCGTGTTCTCGCTGGTGCTGGTGCAGCTCACGGTGATGCCCGACCTGCTGCTGGTGGAGAACTACCGCACCATGGCCAGCCTGGGCCTGATCGACAGCCTGTTCGCCATCGGCCTGCCCTACTTCGCCTCGGCGCTGGCCATCTTCCTGCTGCGTCAGACCTTCATGGGCATCCCGAAGGAGCTCGACGAGGCCGCGCGCATGGAAGGCGCGAGCGCGCTGCAGATCCTCTGGCGCGTCTACGTGCCGCTGGCCAAGCCGATCTACGTGGCCTTCGGGCTGGTGTCGGTGAGTTACCACTGGAACAACTTCCTCTGGCCGCTGATCGTGACCAACAGCGTCAAGGCGCGGCCGCTCACGGTCGGGCTGCAGGTCTTCTCCTCGGTCGACCAGGGCATCGACTGGTCGATCATCACGGCCGCGACGCTGATGACCTCGGCGCCGCTGCTGATCGCCTTCCTTCTTTTCCAACGCCAGTTCGTCCAAAGCTTCATGCGGGCGGGGATCAAATGAAACTCGTGACCTGGAACACCCAGTGGTGCCGCGGCCTCGACGGCGCCGTGAGCCCGCAACGCATCGTCGAGGGCGCGCGCGCCATGGCCGACTTCGACGTGCTGTGCCTGCAGGAGATCGCACAGGGCTATGCCGACATGCCGGGCGCACCCGGCGACCAGCCGGCCGAGCTGCAGGCCCTGCTACCGGGTTTCCAGCTCTTCTTCGGCGCCGCGGTCGACGAGTTCGATGCCAAGGGGCGGCGCATGCGCTTCGGCAACCTGATCGCCACGCGACTGCCGGTCGCGCAGGTGCAGCACCATGCGCTGCCCTGGCCGGCCGACGCGGGCGTGCGCAGCATGCCGCGCATGTGCACGGTCGTGACGCTGCAGAGTCCGGTGCTCGGCCCGGTGCGCGTGATGAGCACGCACCTCGAGTACTACTCGAAACCGCAGCGCATGGCGCAGGCGCTGGCGCTGCGCGACCTGCACATCGAAGCCTGCGCCCATGCCGCCGCGCCGCCGCTGGACGACGACAGCCGCTCCCCCTTCCAGACCAAGGTGCACACCGGCCATGCGATCCTCTGCGGCGACTTCAACCTCGAGCCGACCGAGCCCGAGTACGCGGCGATCCAGCAGGGCTTCGGCACCGACGGCGCGCAGCAACTGCAGGACGCCTGGCGCATCCGCCATGGCGCGACGCCCCATGCGCCCACCTTCCGCCTGTTCGACCGCAGCTACGGGCCCGAGCCCGTGGCCTGCGATTTCGTCTTCGTGAGCGAGGGCCTGGCGCCGCGCGTGCGCCGCATCGAGGTCGACGGCGTCACGCAGGCCTCGGACCACCAGCCGGTGGTGGTCGAGTTCAGCTGAGGCGCTGCAGCCACTGCGCGACCTGCGCGCGCTGCTCGGGCGTGTAGCGCAGCCCCAGCTTGGAGCGGCGCCACAGCGCATCGTCGGCCGTGGTCACCCATTCCTCCGCCTGCAGGTAGCGCAGCTCGCGCGCATGCAGGCCGGGCGCCACTTCCTCGCCCAGGTCGGCCATCGAGGCCGCGTCGCCCAGCAGCTTTTCGATGCGCGATCCGTAGGCATGGGCCAGCCGGCGCGCCAGCGGCGCGGGCAGCCAGCCATGGCGCGCCTGCACGGCCGCGACGAAGCGCTCGAAGTCCGTGTCGGGGCGCTGGGGCGCGCCGATCCAGCCCGACAGGTCGCCGCCGGCCAGGTAGGCGCCGCCGGTCCAAGCCGGCCGCTGGTCGCCCAGCATGCGCCCGATCTCATCGGCCGCGTCCTCGGCCAGCTTGCGGAAGGTCGTGATCTTGCCGCCCCACACCGACAGCAGCGGCGCGGCCGTGGTGTTGGCTTCGAGCAGGTAGTCGCGCGTGACCGCCGACGGGTCACCCGAGGCGTCGTCGAGCAGCGGGCGCACACCCGAGTAGGTCCAGACCACGTCGGCCGGCACGATGGGCTTCTCGAAGTAGCGGCTGGCCTGTTCGCACAGGTAGTCGATCTCCTCGGTCGAGATGCGCGAGGCGCCCGCGTCGTCGGCGCCGACCTCGACGTCGGTGGTGCCGATCAGCGTGTAGTCGTCCTGGTAGGGAATGGCGAAGATGATCCGCTTGTCGGGGTTCTGGAAGATGTAGGCGTGGTCGTGCGCGAACACCCGCGGCACGATGATGTGGCTGCCCTTGACCAGCCGCAGGCTCTTGGTCGCAAGCGCCTCGCCCTTCGCCGCCTTGGCCGTGCCGCGCAGGAAGGACTCGGCCCAGGGGCCGGCCGCATTGACCACCGCGCGGGCACGCACGCTGCGCACGCCCTCGGGGCCCTCCAGCGTGGCGGTCCAGCCGGTGGCGTCGCGTTGCACGCTGGTGCAGCAGGTGCGCGTGAGGATCTGCGCGCCGCGCGCGCGGGCGTCGATGGCGTTGAGCACCACCAGCCGCGCATCGTCGACCCAGCCGTCGGAATAGACGAAGCCGCGCTTGTATTCGGGCTTGAGCGGCTGGCCGGCCGCGTGCCGGCGCAGGTCGACCGAGCGCGAACCCGGCAGCACCTCGCGCCTGGCCAGATGGTCGTACATGAACAGGCCGATGCGGATCATCCAGGCCGGCCGCATCGACGGGTCGTGCGGCATCACGAAGCGCAGCGGCCACATGATGTGAGGCGCGCTCTTGAGCAGCACCTCGCGCTCCTGCAGCGCCTTGCGCACCAGCGAGAACTCGTAGTACTCGAGGTAGCGCAGGCCGCCGTGGATCAGCTTGGTCGAGGACGAGGAGGTGTGCGAGGCCAGGTCGTCCTTCTCGCACAGCACCACCCGGTGGCCACGGCCCGCCAGGTCGCGCGCGATGCCGCAGCCGTTGATGCCGCCGCCGACCACCAGCACGTCGCAGCTCAGATCACCCGCAGGCGCTTCGTATTTGTCCATTTCGTTTCCTTATGGTGCGATTTTCGCTGTAGTTTCCCCTAAGATCAATTCGTTTTTTTTCGATTTAAACTGCTTTCCTCGCTCCAACGACCCCAACGTGAACTCCAACCCCCGCCAGATCCGCCTGCTCGACACCGTGCGCGGCCGTGGCTCGGCCACCGTCGAGCAGCTGGCCGAAATGCTGGGCGTGACGCTGCAGACCGTGCGGCGCGACGTGCAGCGCCTGGCCGACGACGGCCTGCTGGCGCGCTTCCACGGCGGCGTGCGGGTGCCGAGCTCGACCACCGAGAACCTCGGCCACCGGCTGCGCGAATCGCTCAACGCCGACGGCAAGGCCCGCATCGCGCGCGCCGTCGCGGCCCAGGTGCCCAACGACTGCTCGCTGATCCTCAACATCGGCACCACCACCGAGGCCATCGCCAAGGCGCTGCTGCGCCACACCGGCCTGCGCGTGATCACCAACAACCTGCACGTGGCCAACATCCTGGCCGACAACCCCGACTGCGAGGTGATCGTGGCCGGCGGCGCGGTGCGCGCGCGCGACCGCGCGATCGTGGGCGAGGCGACGATGGACTTCATCCGCCAGTTCAAGGTCGACATCGCGCTGATCGGCTGCTCGGGCATCGAGGCCGACGGCACGGTGCGCGACTTCGACCTGCGCGAGGTCAAGGTCGCGCAGACCATCGTGGCGCAGGCACGCGAGGTCTGGCTCGCGGCCGACGCCAGCAAGTTCAACCGGCCGGCGATGGTGCAGCTCGCGGCGCTGGCGCAGATCGACCGGCTGTTCACCGACGCGGCGCCACCGGCCCCGTTCCCGGCGCTGCTCGAGCGGGCGCAGGTGCGCCTGGAGATCGCCGACAAGCCATGACGTTTTTCCCCCTCCCCCGCCGGGGGAGGGTTGGGGTGGGGGCACGCAGCCGCCAAGAAGGCGCGGCGCCTGATCGAAGGCTGCGTGCCCCCATCCCCGCCTTCCCCCGGAGGGGGAAGAAGCCAGACCGAACACCAAGGAGATGACACCGATGACCACCTAACTGCTCGCCCTCGACCAAGGCACCTCCAGCTCGCGCAGCATCGTGTTCGACCGCGAGGGCCACATCGTCGCCATCGCGCAGAAGGAACTCACGCAGATCTACCCGCAGCCGGGCTGGGTCGAGCACGACCCGATGGAGATCTGGCGCAGCCAGCTCGCCACCGCGCAGGAGGTGCTGGCCAAGGCCAAGTTGCAGGCCTCCGACATCCACGCCATCGGCATCACCAACCAGCGCGAAACCACCGTGCTGTGGAACCGCAAGACCGGCCAGCCGGTGCACCACGCCATCGTCTGGCAGGACCGGCGCGCCGAGCCGCTGTGCGCGAAGCTGCGCGCCGACGGCATGGCCGACACCATCCGCGACAAGACCGGCCTGGTGATCGACGCCTACTTCTCCGGCACCAAGCTGCGCTGGCTGCTCGACAACGTGCCCGGCGCGCGCGAACAGGCCGAGCGCGGCGAACTGGCCTTCGGCACCATCGACAGCTGGCTGATCTGGCAGCTCACCGGCGGCAAGACCCACGTCACCGATGTCAGCAACGCCTCGCGCACCATGCTCTTCAACGTGCACCGCAACGCGTGGGACGCGGAGCTGCTCGCGCTGCTCGACATCCCCGCGTCACTGATGCCCACCGTGCAACCCTCGAGCTCGCACTTCGCCGACACCGAGCCCACGTTGCTCGGCAGCGCCCTGCCCATCGGCGGCGTGGCCGGCGACCAGCAGAGCGCGCTGTTCGGCCAGGCCTGCTTCGAGGCCGGCATGGCCAAGAACACCTACGGCACCGGCTGCTTCCTGCTGATGCACACCGGCGCCGCCTTCCAGCCCTCGCATAACGGCCTGCTCGTGACCAGCGCCGCGCAGGTCGACGCCACGCCGCGCTACGCGATGGAGGGCAGCGTGTTCGTCGGCGGCGCCGTGGTGCAGTGGCTGCGCGACGGCCTGCAGGCCATCAAGGGCAGCGCCGAGGTGCAGGGCCTGGCCGAGAGCGTGCCCGACGCGGGCGGCGTGATGATGGTGCCGGCCTTCACCGGCCTGGGCGCGCCCTACTGGAACGCCGAGGCCCGCGGCACCATCACCGGCCTGACGCGCGGCACCACCGTCGCCCACATCGCGCGCGCCGCGCTGGAGAGCATCGCCTACCAGAGCGCCGCGCTGCTGCAGGCCATGAGCCGCGACGCGGTGGCGGCCGGCGGCGCACCGGTCTCGGAATTGCGCGTGGACGGCGGCGCGAGCGTCAACGACCTGCTGATGCAGTTCCAGGCCGACCTGCTGGGCATCCCGGTGGTGCGGCCCCAGGTGATCGAGACCACCGCGCTCGGCGCCGCCTACCTCGCGGGCCTCTCGACCGGCGTCTACAGCGACGCGCGCCAGCTCTCGCAGCTGTGGAAGGTGGAGCGCCGCTTCCTGCCGACCCTGGGCCGCGCACAGGCCGAGGAATCGATGGCGCGCTGGGAACGCGCGGTGCGCCAGGCGACGGCCACCTGAGGCGCGGCGGCCAAACACCTCGCCCCGCTGGGGACACTGCCGGCCAGCGGCCGAGGGACGCAGCGCAGAATCCGCCGGCCCTCGACTGCCGCCGCCCCTCTTGAACACGCCCTCCGCCGAAGCACCGCGCACACCGCCCTCTTCCCGTTCCTCCGCCCTGCTCGCCTGTGCCGTGGTCGGCGCCACGCTGGCGGTGCTGATCACACTGGGCCACGACGGCCGCCGCATCGCCCAGCTGGCCCTGCTCGCATCACCCTTGGTGCTGTGGCTCGCCTGGCCGCTGCGCGGCGTGCGGATGCGCCGGCTGCGCACCCTGCTGGTCACGCTCTGGACCCTGGGCTTCGGGCTCGATGCCGTGCTGCGCGCCTACCTGCTCGACACCTACCAAGCCGCGCCCGACAGCGCGCTGGTGCTCGGCGCCGCGGCCAACACCCATGCGCGCGAAAGCGCCGAGTACCTCTGGATGCACTGGCGCTCGGCCTTTGTCTGGTCGGCCGCGCTGGTCACCGCCGGGGTGATCGCCGCCCTCTTCGCGCGCCGCGGCGCGATCGCTTCCGATGTGCCAGGCCGCCGGCCGCCGCGCTGGGCCGTCGCGCTGGTGGGCCTGCTGCTGCTCGGTGCCTGCCTGGCCTATGCCAGCAAGCCCTGGCGCCGGCTGCATCCCGTCCTGTTCTGGACGCACTGGTCGCAATCGGTGCAGCAGCAGCGCGCCAGCTGGGCCGACCAGCAGCAGGTGCGCGAGCGCCTCGCGGCCCAGGCCCGAACCATCGCGCCGGTGGTGACGCATGCCGGCCCGTCGACGGTGGTGCTGGTCGTGACCGACAGCATCAACCGCGACAACATGGCGCTCTACGGCTACGGCCGCCCGACCACCCCGCGCCTGCTGGCGCACCAGGCGCAGACCGGCCCGCAGATGGCCGTGCTCAAGAACGCCTGGTCGGTGGACGCCAGCACCGTGCCCGCGCTGCGCAACATGTTCCATTTCGGCCTGCCCGACAGCCAGCAGCCGCCGCATGTGCTGGCCCTGGCGCGCGCCGCGGGCTACAAGGTCTGGTGGATCAGCAACCATGACGACATCGCGATCGAGCAGCAGCATGCGCGCCATGCCGACGTGGTGGACATGGTCAACCGCACGCCCGGCCGTGCCAGCGCCTCGCTCGACGGCGAGATCCTCGACTGCGTGCAGGAAGCGCTGGCCGACACGGGCAGCGAGCGCAAGCTGATCGTGGTGCATCTCATGGGCGCGCACCCGCACTACAGCCTGCGCTTCCCCGAGAACGCCAACCCCTTCGACGACGACGTCGACGCGGTCGAGACCGGCCTGGTGAACAGCGGCCGCTCGGCCTGGGTGCGGCACTTTCGCCAGCAGTACGACGCCGCGCTGCTCTATCACGACTTCGTGGTGTCGGCGCTGCTGCAGCAGGTGCGCAGCGCGGGCACGCCCGAGGATTACCGGGCCTGGATGTACCTGTCGGACCACGGCCAGGAGGTCGGCCACGGCAGCGACCGCGCGGGCCACAGCCCCTCGACCGCGTCGGGCTACCGCATCCCGACCGTGCTGTGGCGCAACCAGCAGCCCTTCAGCTCCCCCACCGCGCAGCAAGCCTTCCGCGCGGACTGGACGGGCTGGGCGCTGATGGACCTGCTCCACATCCAGTGGAACGGCCAGATGCCCGAGCGCAATGTGCTGTCGGACGGCTACCGCTGGCAGGCGCCGGCGATTCCGGTGGCGGCCGACGCCTTCCTGCGCTGACGGGGCGGACGCACCTCGCCCGCCCTCAGGCCACCCTTCGCAACAAGGCGCGCGCGCCGCCGTCACCACGCGTGTGGCGGAACAGGTCCTTGGGGTCCTCGGCCCGCGGCACCAGTTCGACCTCCACCCCGATCCCGCGCGCCTCGGCCTGCGCATGCACGTAGCGCAGGGTGGTGTAGTCCTCGAGCGCGAAGCCGACCGAGTCGAAGACCGTGACCTGGCCCGCGCTCTCGCGTCCCGCCGCCGTGCCGGTCAACACGCGCCAGAGGTCGACCACCGGGAAGCTCGGCGGCAGCTGCTGGACCTCGCCCTCGATGCGCGTCTGCGGTTCGAACTCGACGAACACGCGCGCCCGGCGCAGCACGTCGGCATGCAGTTCGGTCTTGCCGGGGCAGTCGCCGCCGACCGCGTTGAGGTGCATGCCCGGTTCGATCATCTCCGGCGTGAGGATGGTCGCATGGGCCTTGTCCGCGGTGACCGTGGTCACGATGTCGGCGCCGCGCACGGCCTGCGCCACCGAGCCGGCGCGGATGAGCTCGAGCGCGGGAAAGGCCGCGAGGTTGCGCAGCAGCTTGTCGGTCGCGCGGGGGTCGCTGTCGTAGACGGCGATCTCCTCGATGCCCAGGTGATGGTGGAAGGCCAGCGCCTGGAACTCGCTCTGCGCGCCGTTGCCGATCAGCGCCATGCGCCGCGCATCGGGCCGGGCCAGCGCACGGGCCGCCAGCAGCGAGGTCGCGGCGGTGCGCAGGGCGGTGGCCAGCGTGAGCTCCGACAGCAGCACCGGGTAGCCGGTGTCCACATCGGCCAGCACGCCGAAGGCCATCACCGTGTAGAGCCCGCGGCCGGTGTTGGCCGGATGGCCGTTGACGTACTTGAAGGCGTAGCGCGAGGCGTTGGAGACCGGCATCAGCTCGATCACGCCGATGTCCGAATGACTTGAAACTCGCGACGACTTGTCGAAATCCGGCCAGCGAACGAAATCCTCGCGGAGGGCCTCGGCCAGCGCGCCGATGAAAGGGGCCACGCCGATCTCCTGCACGAGGCGGGACATCGCGGGCACGTCGATGAAGCGGGTCATGGTGTGCTCCTCCTGAATGGGTCGGGCCGCGGCGTGCAGCCGTCTGTCCATTGTTCCGCGCGCACCTGCCAGATTGAAGCCTGCAACTTGTCAATTCAATTGACGAACCTTACATTCAGCTCGATCCATCCAGCACTTTGACACTTTCCGCCATGGACGACACCGACCGTCAACTGCTTGCCCTGCTGCGCGACAACGCACGCACGCCAGTCGTGGCGCTGGCGAAGAAGTTGCGCGTGGCGCGCGCCACCGTGCAGAACCGCATCGCGAAGATGGAGCAGGACGGCACCATCGTCGGCTACACCGTGCGGCTCAAGCCCGAAGCCGAGGCCCATCGCATCCGAGCGATCATGAGCATCCGCATCGAAGGCCAGCGCGCGGAGCAGGTCAGCCGGCTGCTGCGCGGCCACTCCAACGTCGTGGCCCTGCACTCGACCAACGGCCGCTGGGACCTGATGGCCGAGCTGCGCGCCGATTCGCTCGAGGCCTTCGACCAGGTGCTCAATGCGATCCGGCTGATCGAGGGCATCTCCAGCACCGAGACCAGCATCCTGCTGTCGACGCAGAAGCTGTGATCCCCGCGGCAGGTCTCGCCCGCGACATGAAGGGCGGGGCGTCCCGGACCATGATGCGCGCCCAATCAAAAGCACGGGGAGACAGGGAATGGAGGTTCTCGCACTTTATGCAGCGCTCGGCATCGGCGCCGGGCTGCTGTCGGGAATGCTCGGCGTGGGCGGCGGCCAGGTCGTGGTGCCGGGGCTGCTGTACCTGTTCCACCGGAAGGGCTTCGCGCCCGAGAGCGCGATGCACCTGGCGCTGGGCACCTCGCTCGCGACCATCGTCGTGACCTCGCTGTCCTCGGCCCGCGCTCACCACCGGCGGGGTTCGCTGGACCTGCGCATCGTCCGCCGGCTGCTGCCGGGCATCGTGGTCGGCGCCGTCGTGGGCGGCTTGATGTCCGGCCTGTTCTCCGCGCAGGTGCTGCGCATCGCCTTCGGCGTGTTCCTGCTGCTGCTGGCGCTGCAGATGGCGCTGTCGCTCAAGCCCGCCCCGCAGCGCAGCCTGCCGGGCGCGCCCGGCCTCGACGCCACGGCCGGCGCCATCGGCTGGACCTCGGCCATCGTGGGCGTCGGCGGCGGCAGCATGGTCGTGCCCTTCCTGGTCTGGTGCAACGTCAACGTCAAGACGGCCGTGGGCACGGCCTCGGCCTGCGGCGTGCCACTGGCCCTGGCCGGCACGGTCGGCTTCCTGGTCGCCGGCTGGGGCCGCGCGGACCTGCCTGCCTACAGCCTCGGCTATGTCTACGGGCCGGCCTGGCTGGCGATCTCGGCCTGCAGCCTGCTGGCGACGCCGATCGGCGCCATGGTCTCGCACCGGCTGCCGGTGGACACGCTCAAGCGCGCGTTCTCGGTGTTCCTGGCGATCGCGGGCGTTCGCATCCTGCTCTAGCCGTCAGCGCGCGCCGTCGGCCACCGGCCGCACCGCATGGGTGGCTTCGGCCGCCTCGTTGAGGCCGATCCAGGCATTGCTGAAGTCCACGGCATAGAAGTGCTGCGCGGCCTCGCTGCCCGAGCCGGACCAGAACTTGCGCGGCGGCGTGCCGGGGAAGCGCGCGGTGTCGATGGTGGGCGTGGTGGTCTCGCCCGCACACCAGCGCGGCACGGTGACGGGCGCCTGTTCGGGACTCAGTTCGAGCGTGAACTGCTCGTCGACCAGGCCATGGTCGCAGCGCCGCAGGGCCGCCAGTTCCACGATGCTCGGCAGCCGCCACTGGGCGATACCTTCGTGGCTCTGTGCGTTGAGCGCCTCGACGCGCGCCTGGGCGTCCATCAGGCCCAGGGCCTCGGCCTCGCCGGCGCAACGCCCGTCCTGCCAGGTCTGGCCCAGGGCGCAGCGCAGCCAGCGCAAGCCTGTTGCAGGGTCGGTGACGACGGCGGACGCCGCAGCTTTCGCCGGCGTCGGCGAAGCGGCTCGATCACAGGCAGCGAGAAGCGACATGGCCGCCAGGGTGGCGGCCATCCACAGGCCCTTGCGGGCCGCATTTGATTTCTTCATGGAAAAGTCCTGCGCTCGCTCGACCGCGTCGAGGTGCTGCGCGAAGGCGGCCACCGGTCGTCCGGCAGGCGGGGAAATGACGTGGGGGCGGCGATGGCGGGAGGGCATAAGCCCCCCACACGGGCCGAGACGAGCGCCTCAGTGCGTCGGCACCAGGAAGTCCTGGCTGATGCGCCACCCGAGTTCGTTCACGCGGTCGAGGAACTGCGTGAGGTAGGCATGCAGCCCGGTGGCCAGGATCTCGTCGACGCGCGCGTACTGAAGGTCGGCCAGCAGCTTGCCAGCGCGGCGCTGGGTCTCGGCGCTCTGGTCGTTCTGCACCTTGGCCAGGTTGGCCACCACCTCGGCCAGGCTGGCGTGCAGCGAGCGCGGCATGTCGGCGCGCAGGATCAGCAGTTCGGCCACGCGTTCGGGCTTGATCACGTCGCGGTAGACCTTGCGGTAGACCTCGAAGGCCGAGACGCTGCGCAGGATCGCGCTCCAGTGATAGAAGTCGTACTCCTGGTCTTCCTCGGTGGCGGTGCCGAAGAACTCACTGTTGAGCGCATGGAACTTGACGTCGACCAGCCGCGCCGTGTTGTCGGCGCGTTCGAGGAAGGTGCCCAGGCGCGAGAAGTAGAAGGCCTCGTCCTGCAACATGGTGCCCAGCGTGACGCCGCGCGAGAGGTGCGAGCGGAACTTGACCCACTCGAAGAACTGGCCCGGGTCGCGCTCGAAGTCGCCGGCGCGCAGCATGCGGTTGACCTCGAGCCAGGTGGTGTTCTGCGTTTCCCAGGCCTCGGTGGTGAGCGCGCCCCGCACCGCGCGCGCGTTCTCGCGCGCCGCCTTGAGGCAGGAGACGATCGACGACGGGTTCTCCTCGTCCTTGACCATGAACTCCATCACGTCGTTGGGCACGATCTGCTCGTACTTCTTGTCGTAGGCCGGCAGCAGTTCGCTGATCGACAGCAGGCCCTGCCAGCCGAACTTGGCGACTTCGGCCGACTGCGGCAGCAGCGAGGTCTGGTAGTTGACGTCGAGCATGCGGGCCGTGTTCTCGGCCCGCTCGGTGTAGCGCGACATCCAGTAGAGGTGGTCGGCGGTGCGTGACAGCATGTTCGGCTTTTCCTCTGGCGTCAGACGATCGGGGTGGACGTTTGGGTTTGTGTTTGGCTCTGGCTCTGGGTGGGCGCCGCGGCGGGCACGCGCGGGCGCCGGTCGGCTTCGAGGATCCAGGTGTCCTTGGTGCCGCCGCCCTGCGAGGAATTGACCACCAGCGAGCCTTCCTTGAGCGCCACGCGGGTCAGGCCGCCCGGCACCATCTGCACTTCCTTGGCCGACAGCACGAAGGGCCGCAGGTCGATGTGGCGCGGCGCGATGCCGGCATCGACGAAGGTGGGCGAGGTCGACAGGCTCAGCGTGGGCTGCGCGATGTAGCCGTCGGGCTTGGCGATCACGGCCCTCTTGAAATCCTCGATCTCGGCCTGCGTCGCGGCCGGGCCGATCAGCATGCCGTAGCCGCCCGCGCCGTGCACTTCCTTGACGACCAGGTCCTTCATGTTGTCGAGCGTGTACTGCAGCTCGTCCTTGTTGCGGCACATGTAGGTCGGCACGTTCTTGAGGATCGGCTTCTCGCCCAGGTAGAACTCGATCATCTTGGGCACGTAGGGGTAGATCGACTTGTCGTCGGCCACGCCCGTGCCCACCGCATTCGAGATCGCGACGTTGCCCGCGCGGTAGGCGCGCATCAGGCCGGCGCAGCCCAGGGTCGAGGTCGGGCGGAACACTTCCGGGTCGAGGAAGTCGTCGTCGACGCGGCGGTAGATCACGTCGACCCGCTTCGGGCCGCGCGTGGTTCGCATGTAGACAAAGTCGTCCTTGACGAACAGGTCCTGCCCTTCGACCAGCTCGACGCCCATCTGCTGGGCGAGGAAGGCGTGCTCGAAGTAGGCGCTGTTGTACATGCCGGGCGTGAGCACCACCACCGTGGGCTCGGCCGTGGCCGGCGGCGCGCTGGCGCGCAGCGTCTCGAGCAGCAGGTCGGGGTAATGGGCCACGGGCGCGATGCGGTTCTGCGCGAACAGGTCGGGGAACAGCCGCATCATCATCTTGCGGTTTTCCAGCATGTAGCTCACGCCGCTGGGCACCCGCAGGTTGTCCTCGAGCACGTAGTACTCGCCGTTGCCGTCGGCATCGGGCGCGCGCACGATGTCGATGCCGGAGATGTTCGAGTAGACGTTGTTGGGCACGGTCACGCCCATCATCTCGGGCCGGAACTGCGCGTTGTCGCGGATCTGCTCGATCGGCACGATGCCGGCCTTGATGATCTCCTGGTCGTGGTAGACGTCGTAGATGAAGCGGTTGAGCGCGGTCACGCGCTGGACCAGGCCGCGCTCCATGCTCTCCCACTCGTGCGCGGGAATGATCCGCGGCAACAGGTCGAAGGGAATCAGGCGCTCGGTGCCGGCACCGTCCTCGTCCTTGGCGCCATACACCGCGAAGGTGATGCCGACACGGCGAAAGATCATCTCGGCCTCCTCGCGCCGGGATCGCATCAGTTCGCCGGGCTGTTTGGCCAGCCATTGGTCGTAGCGCTTGTAATGACCCCGGATCGCAGCGCCCGCATAGGGCAGCTGCTCGTACATCTCATCGAATTTGTGCATGGAACGACCAATCTCCTTCGACATAGCTTAGCAAGTTCAAGGCCAAGCTTTGGGCGATCTTTGCACAAGTGCGACTCATGGGCTTTGAACGCCGTTGCCGGCACGCCGTGCCGATGCCGCGGCCCCCTGCACGCCGTACCGGACGCGCCAGCGCGCGGCGCTCGACCTCAGTCCCGCGCGCGGCGCATGCCCGACGGCAGCGGCTGAGCCTGCAGGCAGGCGATCAGGCATTGGGCGGTGGGCGTAAGGCGGGCGTCGCGCAGGGTCACGATGCTGATCTGCACCGACGGAATGGCCTCGCGCAGCTTGAGCGCCACGACGCCGCGCGGCGAGAACTCCTGCGCGATCAAGGCCCCCGACAGCAGGGCCAGTGCGTCCATGCGCGTCAGCAGGTGCAAGGCGATGGCGAAGGACTCGCACTCCAGCATGCGGACGGGCGCCGGCTGCCCGTGCGAGGCGAACAGCTGGGCCACGAAATCCTGGTCCGGGGCATAGCCGGGCGCCACCCAGAGCTGTTCGTTCAGTTCGCGGATGGAGCGCGCCGAGGCACAGGGATGCTGCTTCCGCGCCGCCACCGTGAGCGACATCTCGAACAGGGGCTGTTGGCGAAACGCCGTGCCCAGCTTGCGCGACAGGGTGTTGGCCACCATGAAGTCGAGCGTGCCGTTCTGGAGCTTGCGCAACGCCACCGGCACCGGGTCTTCGTTGATGCTGATGCGCGCTCTGGGCATCTGCTGCTGGAAGCTCTCGAGCGCGCCCGGCAGCACGGTCAGCCCCACGGAGGAGGTCAGCGCGACCGCCACGTGGCCGTTCGCGCCTTCCTTCATGAACATCAGCTCTTCGCGGGTGCGGCGCATGTCCTCCATCAGCAGGCTGGCCCGCACCTGGAAGGCCTGGCCCGCCTCGGTGAGTTCCACCCCGGCGATGCTGCGCCGCAGGAGCGGCACGTCCAGGTCGCGCTCGAGTTCGCGCATGGTCCGCGTGACCGCGGGCTGGGACACGAACAGGGCCCGCGCAGCGGCATGGATGCTGCGGTGTTCCGCCACGGCCAGGAAGGTGCGCAGGTGTTGGGGCTTCATGGAGGTCCGTTCGGGGTGATAACGAAAGCTGATCTTTGGCGCAAAGATTTTGTCTTTTCCGAATCGGCGGAGCTTTATAGCATCGGCCGGCCCCACCCCTGAACTCCCGAAAGAACGCCCGTGAAACTCACACAGATGCTCCCGGTCTGGCTGGCTGCCCTGCTGATCGCCGCCGGTGCCGTGCCTGCCGCCGCCGACCCCTACCCCACGAAGCCCGTGAACCTGATGGTCCCCTACCCCGCGGGCGGGTCCTCCGACGTGATCGCGCGGGTGATCCACACGCCGCTGTCCAGGCTCCTGGGGCAGCCGGTCCTGGTCGAGAACCTCGGGGGTGCCGGGGGCGCGATCGGCGCGCAGAAAGTGCTCAACGCGCCGGCCGACGGCTACTACCTGTTCCAGGGTTCGTCCAACGAGACCATCCTGGTGCCGCTGGCGAATGCGGCCATCAGGTACAAGAGCGACGACTTCCGGCTGATCCAGATGATCGGCGTGGCGCCGATGGTGCTGATGGCACGCAAGGACCTGCCCGCCAACACCATGGACGAGCTGATCGCGCTGGCGCGAAGCGCCTCGGCCCAGCGCAAGCCCCTGACCTTCGGCAGCGTGGGCTACGGGTCGCTCTATCACATGCTGGGCGAACATCTGGCCGAACGCCTGGGCGTCACGATGACCCATGTGCCGTACAAGGGGGGCGCCCCGCTGATGCAGGACCTGGGCGCCGGCACCATCGACTTCATGCTGGCGCCGATCCAGCAGCAGCTCATCGGCATGACCGAGTCGGGCCGGCTGAAGATCATCGGCACCCTGTCGCCGGCGGGCAAGACCCAGGTGGCGATGCTCAGGAACTTTCCCAGCGTGAACGAGAGCAAGGGCCTCAACGACTTCAGCTTCGACCTGTGGCACGGCTACTTCGTGCGCAAGGACACGCCGGAGGACGTGGTGCAGCGCCTGCACGCGGCGCTGCACACCGTGCTGGCCGACCCGGCGGTGCGCAGCCAGCTGGAGACACAGGGCCTGATGGTGGCCCCGCTCACCACATTGGCCGAAGCCTCGCGCGGCTATGGCGCCGAGACCATGCGGCTGCGGGCGATCGCCAGCGCGATCAAGCTCGAGGCGAAATAGCATGGCCGCATCGCTTGCCATCCCGGCACTGCTGGCGCACTGCTTTTCCGCGAGCTACGCCCAGGCGCGCGAGCGCTTCCTGGCCGCGGCGCAGGCCGCCGGGGCCGAGCTGCAGTCCTTCGGGCTCGAGGTCCCGGGCGCGCAAGGGGAAGCGCTGGCCACCGACGTGGCGCTGATCCGGCCCGCGGGCGCGCGCTCGGTGCTGATCGTCAGCTCGGCGACGCACGGCATCGAAGGCTTCTGCGGATCGGCCTGCCAGCTGGCGCTGCTGGCCGACGCGGGACTGCTCGCACAGGCCGCGCGGACCGGCGTCGCCCTGCTGCTGGTCCATGCGGTGAACCCCTATGGCTTCTCGTGGACCAGCCGGACCAACGAGGACAACGTCGACCTGAACCGCAACGCCCAGGACTTCGCGGCCGCACTGCCGGCCAACCCCGACTATGCGGCCTTGCATCCGCTGCTCGTGCCGGCTGTGTGGCCGCCGGACGATGCCAACCGCCGCGCCATCGCCGACCACATCGCACGCCACGGCAGCACGCACTACCGCGACGCGGTCTCCAAGGGACAGTACACCCACCCCGACGGTCTGTTCTTCGGCGGCAGCGCGCACAGCGCATCGCTGCGCACGCTGGCGCATGTGCTGCGCACGCAGGCCGCCGATTTCGCCGACATCGGCTGGATCGACATCCACACCGGGCTCGGGCCCTGCGGGCATGGCGAAAAGATTTTTGCCGGACGGCGCGATGCCGACGAGATCGCGCGCGCGAAGCAGTGGTGGGGCAACGACATCGCGGTGCCGTTCGCAGGCCCCTCCACCTCGGCCGATATCACCGGCCACCTGGCCTCGACGATCTACCGTGCCTGCCCCGGCGCCCGGCGCACGCTGATGGCGCTGGAGTTCGGCACGGTGCCGTTCGAGGAGATGGTGGATGCCCTGCGGGGCGAGGCGTGGCTGCGCCTGCACCCGGAGGCGCCGCAGGATCTGGCGCTGCGCATCCGCGGCACCTTGCGCGATGCCTTCTGTGGCGACACCGCCGCATGGCAGGGCATGGTCCTGGGCCAGAGCCGGCTCGCCATCCTGCAGGCGCTGCTCGGCCTGGCCTCGGCGCCCGCCTGAACTCCGCACGATCTCCCCCCCCCTTTCATCCGGATCACCATGAACCTCGACGACTGCCGCGCCCTCGACCGCGCCGACCCGCTGCGCGACCTGCGCGCCCAATTCACGCTGCCCGCCGACGTGATCTACCTCGACGGCAACTCGCTGGGCGTGCTGCCCGCGGCCGCCCCCGCGCGCATCGCGGCCGTGGTGGCCGAGGAATGGGGCCAGGGCCTGATCCGCTCCTGGAACAGCGCCAGTTGGTTCGACCTGCCACAGCGCCTGGGCGACAAGCTGGCCCGGCTGATCGGCGCCGCGCCCGGCGAGGTGGTGTGCACCGACAGCACCTCCATCAACCTCTACAAGGTGCTGTTCGCCGCCACGAGCCAGGTGCTCGAATACGGCGACGACGCGCGCCGCACCGTGGTCAGCGAACGCAGCAACTTCCCGACCGACCTCTACATCGCCGAGTCGCTGTGCCGCGAACGCGGCTTCACGCTGCGGCTGATCGACAGCGTCGACGCGCTGCCCACCGCGCTCACGGCCGAGGTCGCGGTGCTGATGCTCACGCACGTCAACTACCGCACCGGCGCGATGCACGACATGAAGGCCGTCACGGCCGCCGCGCATGCGGTGGGCGCGCTCACCGTCTGGGACTTAGCGCACAGCGCGGGCGCCGTGCCGGTCGCGCTCAACGACAGCGATGCCGACTACGCCATCGGCTGCGGCTACAAGTACTTGAACGGCGGCCCGGGCGCGCCGGCCTTCGTGTGGGTCCACACGCGGCATGCGGGCCGCTTCGAGCAGCCGCTGTCGGGTTGGTGGGGCCATGCCGCGCCCTTCGAATTCACGCCCCACTACCGGCCCGCGCCGGGCGTGGGCCGCTACCTGTGCGGCACGCAGCCCATCGTCAGCCTGTCGGCGCTCGAGTGCGGCCTCGACACCGTGCTGGCCGCCGAAGCCTTCGACGGCGAGGCGGGCGCGATGTCGGCGCTGCGCACCAAGTCGCTGGCGCTCACCGATGCCTTCATCGCGCTGGTCGAGGCGCGCTGCCCCGGCCGCTTCACGCTGGTCACGCCGCGCGACCACGCGCAACGCGGCTCGCAGGTCTGCCTGGCGCTGCAGGATGCGGCCAGCGCCAGCGCCTATGCGATCGTGCAGGCCCTGATCGCGCGCGGCGTGATCGGCGACTTCCGCGCCGGCGACGCCCAGGTGCCCGACATCCTGCGCTTCGGCTTCACGCCGCTGTACCTGCGCTTCGAGGACGTGTGGCAGTCGGTCGAGCACCTGGTGCAGGTGCTCGAGTCCGAGGAATGGAAACGCCCCGAGTTCAACCGGAAGAACGCGGTGACCTGAGCGCGCCTCGCGGCATGCTCGCGCTCGCGCCCCCCGCGTCCGAGACTACCCGCCCCGCTCGATCAGCGCATCCACCACCACGGCCCCCTCCCCGCGCGCCGCGACCAGCACCGGGTTGACGTCGATGGAGGCGATGGCGCCACCGGCCGCCACGATGAGCTGCCCCACCGCCACCGCCACCGCGGCCAGCGCGTCGACGTCCAGCGGCGGGTCGCCACGCACGCCCTCGAGCAGCGGCGCGATGCGCAGCGTGCGCAGTGCCCCCGTCACGTCGGCCGTGGCGAAGGGCGGCAGCAGCACCGCCACGTCCTGCAGCGCCTCTACGTACTTGCCGCCGTCACCCACCACCACCACCGGGCCGAAGACCGGGTCGATGCGCGCGCCGACCATGAACTCGCGCTGGCCGCGGCGCATGGCGGCGACGATCACGCCCTCCTGCGCCGCGCCCAGTTCGGCCAGCTTGGCCCACTGGCGCTCGAACAGCGCGGCGGCGTCGGCGGCCGTCGCGACGTTCAACGCCACCAGCCCGTGCTCCGACTTGTGCGGCACGTCGCCCGAGCAGGCCTTGACCACCGCCGGCGCGCCCACGGCCGCCAGCGCCTCGGCCGCCTGCTGCGCGCTGCGGCACAGCCGGTGCGCCACCACCGGCACGCCGGCCGCGGCCAGCACGGCCAGGCTCTGCGCCTCGTTGAGGAAGCGCCCCTCCCCGGCCGGCAGCGCGGGCGCCGTGCCCGCGGGCCAGGCCACGACCGGCTTGCGCATCAGCGCGGTGTGCGAAGCCAGCTGCGCGAGCGTGCCCAGCGCGTCGTTCTCGTTGGCATAGGTCGGGATGCCCTGGGCCCTGAAGGGCGCGGCCACCGAGTCCTGCCAGGCCGCCACCACCACCGGCTTGCCGGTGCTGCGTTCGAAGGCGGCGGTGTCGCGCGCGAAGGCCTCGACGTCATAGCCGGCGCCGGCCACCGGGATGTTGATGAGGAACAGGTCGGCGGCCGGGTCCTGCGCCACGGCCGGCAGCACGTCGCCGAACAGGCCGCTGTTGGACAACAACGCGGCCGTGATGTCGATCGGGTTCTCGGCCGTGGCGAAGCCCGGCAGCCGGCTCGCCACCTCGGCGCGCGTGGCCGGCGCCAGCTCGGCCAGCGGCAGCGCGAATTCCTCCGAGGCGTCGGCGCCCATCACGCAGCTCGCGCCCGAATTGCTGATGATCACCAGCCGCCGGCCCTCGGGCCGCCAGCCCTTGAGGTAGGCCTCGGCCGCCAGCGCCTGCGCGTGCGGGTCGCGCACCCGCCAGATGCCGTGGTGGCGGAAGAAGGCGTCGACCGTGCGGTCCTCGTTGGCCAGCGAACCGGTGTGCGAGGACGCGGCCTTCTGCCCGCTCTCGGAGCGCCCGGCCTTGACCGCGATGATCGGCAGGTCGCGCTCGCGCGCATAGGCGGCGGTGCGCGCCAGCAGCTCGGGATCGGCGATGTTCTCGAGGTAGAGCAGCAGCAGCTTCACGTCGGGGTCGTGCGCCACCGCCCAGGCCAGGTCGGAGACCGTGATGTCGGCCTCGTTGCCGGTCGCGTGCACATGGCGCACGCCCAGGCCGCGGCCGCGCAGCAGGCCGTAGGCCATGGCGCTCATGCCGCCGCTCTGGCTCACGATGCCGACCGGGCCGTCGGCCGGCGGCACCTCGACGAACATGGTGGAGAAACCGGCGATGGCGCCGGTGCCGAAGTTCGCCAGCCCCTGGGTGTTGGGCCCGTAGAGGCGCATGCCGGCGGCGCGCGCGGTGTCGACCATGGCGCGCTGCACCGCGCGGCCCGCCTCGCCGGTCTCGCCGAAGCCCGAGGCCACGACCACCGCCGACTTCACGCCGCGCGCCGCGCACTGCGCCACGGCCTCGACCGCCTTCTCGCCGCCCACCACCACCATCGCCAGGTCGGGCGCCTCGGGCAGCGCGGCCAGCGAGGCGTAGCTCTTCAGGCCCTGCACCTCTTCGCGTGCGGGGTTGATCGGGTAGATGCGCCCGCCGAAGCCGTGCTGGCGCATGTAATGGATCGGCCGGCCGCCGATCTTGTGGATGTTCTCGGAGGCGCCGATGACGGCGACGGATCGGGGGTTGAGGGCGGATTCGAGCAGGTCGGACATGAAGAGCCTTGCGGAAAAAGAAGAAAGGTGCGCGGCCTTAGGCGCGGCGCGCGTCCAGGAAGGAGGCGATGCCTGCGCCGCAGGCGTCGCTGTAGAGGCTGTCGACGAAGGCGTCGCGCTCGGCATCGAGCTGGGCGCGGCGCGAGCGGCCGCGTGCGGCGTGCACCAGCTGCTTGATGCGCGCCTGCGCGTCGAAGGGGCCGGCGGCCAGCCGCTCTGCCCAGGCCATCGCCGTGGCCAGCGCCTCGCCGTGCGGCACCACGCGGTTGACCAGGCCGAGCGCGTGCAGCCGCTCGGCCGAACACACGCCGCCGTCGAGCAGCAGCTCCAGCGCCATCTGCGGCGGCAGCGCGCGCGCCAGCGAATCGGAGCCGCCGCCGTCGGGCGTGAGCGCGAGCTTGACGTAGGACATCACGAATTTCGCGTCCTGCGCGGCGACGATCAGGTCGCAGCCCAGGCAGACCGAGAAGCCGCCGCCTGCCGCCGCGCCCTCGACGGCCGCGATCACCGGCTGCGGCGCGTCGTGCATCGCCATCACCCAGTCGTGCAGCGCGTCGAGGTGGCCCGCCTGTTCTTCGCGCGGCAGCTCGCGCTGGGCGGCGAGGCGCTTCAGGTCGCCGCCGCCGCAGAAGTGATCGCCCTCGCCCGTGAGCACGATGGCGCGCACCGAGCGGTCGTCCGCCACCCGGCGCAGGGTCCGGACCGCCTCGCGGTAGAGCGACGGATGCATCGCGTTGCGCGCCGCCGGGTGGCTGATCGTCATCAGCAGCACTGGGCCGTCCTGGCGCACCACCAGGCGCGCCGCGCTGTCGGAGGTGAGCGCGGCCATCAGTCGACCTTGATGTCCGCCGTGCGCACCACCTTCGTCCACTTGACGATCTCGGTGTGCAGCATCTTGCCGAAGGCCTCGGGCGTGGTCGGCATCGCCTCGGCGCCGGCGTCGTAGAGACGCTGCTTGACCTGCGGATCGGCCAGGGCCCTGCCGATGTCGGCGCTCAGGCGCTGCACGATGTCCCTGGGCGTGCCGGCCGGCGCCATGAAGGCGGCCCACGAGTAGGCCTCGTAGCCCGGCAGGCCCGACTCGGCCACCGTGGGCACGTCGGGCAGCAGCGCCGAACGACTGGCGCTGGCCACCGCGATCGCCTTGACCTTGCCGGCCTTGATCTGGGGCAAGGCGGTGGGTGCGTCGCTGAACATGAACTGCACCTGCCCGCCGAGCAGGTCGGTCATGGCCGGTGCGCTGCCCTTGTAGGGCACGTGCAGCAGCCTGGTGCCGGCCTGCATGTTGAACAGCTCGCCGGCCAGGTGCGTGCCCCCGCCGTTGCCGGCCGAGCCGAAGCTCAGCTGGCCCGGCGTGCGCTTGTCGAGCGCGATGATGTCGGCCACCGTCTTCACCGGCACGCCCGGGTGCGCCACCAGCACGACCGGGAACATGGCACCGAAACTCAGCGGCACGAAGTCCTTCTCGATGTCGTAGCCCAGCCGGGGCTTGAGGCTGGGCAGCACCGAGTGGTGGATGCTGCAGACGAACAGGTTGTAGCCGTCCGCCGGCGCGCGGGCCGCGATCTCGGCGCCAACGATGCCGCCCGCGCCCGCACGGTTGTCCACGATGGCCTGCTGGCCCCACAGCTCCGACAGCTTCTGCGCCACGGCCCGGCCGGTGGTGTCGACCGGCCCGCCGGCCGGGAACGGCACGATGAACTTCACCGGCCGGCTCGGGTACGCGCTCTGCGCGAAACCGGGCACGGCCAGCGTGCCCAGCGCGGCGGCCGCGCTGCCCAGCAGGGTCCGGCGGCCGAGAGTCCGGGCGGCCAGCGTCTCGAAGGTCTGTGTCGTCATGTTGTCTCCTCGTGATGGGAATCAAAGGCTCGAAGCTCAGGCGGAAAAGAGGGCATGGCCGTGGTCGAGCACGACCCGGTCGCGCTGCACGGCACGCACACGGAAACGCCGCTCGACGCCGTCGCCGAACAGCTCCAGCCGCAGCGTCTCGCCCGGGAACACCGGCGCCGAGAAGCGCGCATAGAGGCTGCGCAGCCGTGCCGGTTCGCTGTCGGCGCACTGCGCCAGCAGCGCATGGGCGGCGATGCCCCAGGTGCACAGGCCATGCAGGATGGGCCGCTCGAAGCCTGCCGCGCGCGCGGTCGCCGGATCGGCATGCAGCGGGTTGCGATCGCCGCACTGGCGGTAGAGCAAGGCCTGCTGCGGCAGGGTCGGGATGTCGAGCGTGAGATCGGGCGCCCCGGCGGGCACCGGCACGGGCGGCGGCGCCGCCGCATCGCCCGGCACCGCCGCCGTCGCGAAGCCCCCGTTGCCGCGCGCGAAGGTGGTGTGGGTCACGGTCGCGAGCAACACATCGCTGTCGGCGTCGTGCAGGGTCTTGTCGTAGCGGATGGTGGCGCCGCGGCCCGGCCCCTTGTCGACGATGTGGGTGACGCGGTGGCGCGCCCGCACCGTGCCCGCCGGCGGCAGTGGCCGATGCCACACGACCTGCTCCTCGCCGTGCACGATCTGCGCGAAGTCGATGCCGGTGGCCGGGTCCTGCATCCACGAACCCGGAAAGCCCAGCACCACCGCCATCGTGGGCAGGGCCAGCGGCGCGGCGGGCACGTCGTTGACGAAGCGCAGCTGCTTCGCATCGGTCGGGTCGCGGCCCAGGCCCAGTGCGAGCGCATAGCGCATGGTGTCGTCGACGGTGTAGCGCTGCACTACCTCGTCGAAGTGCCAGGACTTGAGGCGATGGAAGTCGATCATCAGTCCACCGTGGCGCCGGAGACCTTCACCACCTTGGCCCACTTGTCGATCTCGGCCGTCATGAAGCGGCCGAAGTCCTCGGGCGAGGTCCAGGTGGCGGCGAAGCCCTGGGCCTCGAACTTGTCCTTCACGTCGGGCGCGGCCAGCACCTTCTTCAGCGCGCCGCTCAGGCGGGCCAGCACTTCGGGCGGCGTGTGGGCGGGTGCCAGCAGGCCGTTCCAGGCGATGGCCTCGTAGCCGGGCAGGCCCGACTCGGCGACCGTGGGCACGTCGGGCGCGACCGGCGAGCGCGTGGCGCTGGTCACGGCCAGTGCCTTGAGCTTGCCGCCCTTCACGTGCGGCATGGCCGAGAGCATGGTGTCGAACATCAGCTGCGTCTGGCCGCCCATGGTGTCGGTGAGCGCGGGCGCGCTGCCCTTGTAGGGGATGTGGTTCATCTTCACGCCGGCCATCGAGGCGAAGAGTTCGGCCGACAGGTGCGTCGACTGCCCGTTGCCCGAGGAGGCGAAGTTGAGTTCGCCGGGCCTGGCCTTGGCCAGCGCGATCAGCTCCGCCACGTTCTTCGCGGGCAGCGCGGGGTTGGCCACGATCACCAGCGGCCCGCTGGTCAGCAGCGAGACCGGCGCGAAGTCCTTGGCCAGGGAATAGCCCAGGTTCTTGAACAGCGAGGGATTGATCGCATGCGCCGTGGTCGCGACCACCAGCGTGTAGCCGTCGGCCGGGCTGCGCGCCACCAGCTCGGCGCCGGTGTTGGCCCCCGCGCCCGGCCGGTTGTCGATGATGAACTGCTGACCCAGCTGCTCCGACAGCTTCTGCGCCACCAGGCGCGCGACGATGTCGGTCGGCCCGCCCGGCGGGTACGGCACCACCAGCCGCACCGGCTTGGTGGGATAGGCCTGGGCCTGCGCGAAGGCCGGCGCGGCCAGGCACAGCGCGGCACCCGCTGCCAGCAGCAGGCGGCGGCGCGCGGAAGAGGGAAAGCGGATCGAATGCATGTCGTTGTCTCCTGTGGTTTTATGAATCACCGATGCCCCGATGCGCAGGCCGCTAGCCCGGCTCGCGGGCGAAGCGGACCAGCGTGCGGCCGTCGTGCACGAAGAAGCCGGCCCGCACGCGCTCGCCGATGCGCAGGCCCGGCTCGGCATGGGCCATCAGCCGGGGTCCCTCGTCGAGCTGGGCGATCACCAGCGTGTACGGCGCGAGCGCGCGAAAGGCGTCCGAGGGCGCACGCGACACCACCGTGAGCGCATGCAGCGTGGCCGTGCCGCGGGCCGTCTCCCACTGCAGGCTCTCGCCGCCGCAATGCGCGCAGGCGTAGCGCGCCAGCGTCTGCGTCGTACCGCAGGCGGTGCAGCGCTGGAAGCGCAGTTCGTGCCGTGCCAGGCCCTCGACGAAGGGCGCGGCCAGCGCGCTGGAGGATGCAACGGCGGCGTTCATGGCGAAGGCTCCTGCGACAGGATCAGGCTCACATGCGAGGACATCACGCCGCCGTCGGCGTGCACGAAGGCGTGGCGCGGCCGCGCGACCTGGCGCGCGCCGGCCTGGCCGGTCATCTGCCGGAACACCTCGACCGCATGCGCCATGCCGCCCGCCACGCCGCAATGGCCGAAGGACAGCAGGCCGCCGTGCGTGTTGAGCGGCAGCGCTCCGTCCGCGCCGAAATCGCCGTGGCGCAGGCGCCGTGCGGCCCCGCCGCGCGGCGCGAAGCCGATCTCCTCGAGCAGCATGGTCAGGGTGATGGTGAAGGAGTCGTAGATGCCCAGGTGGTCGATCTCGGCCACGCCCAGCCCGGCCTCGGCGAAGGCGCGTTGCGCCGCCACCGCCGCGCCGCACTGCATCACGTCGGCCATCGCGCTCAGGTGCTGGTGGCGGTGCGCCTGGCCGGCGCCGGTCATCGCGACGCGCGGGCCGTCGCCGGGCACGGCCGAGACCACCAGCGCCATCGCGCCGTCGGAGATCGGGCAGCAGTCCATGAGCTTGAGCGGCGCCGCGATGGGCTTGGACGCGAGCACGTCGGCCACGGTGATCGGCGCCGTGAGATGGGCGCCGGGATGGCGCGCCGCGTTGGCGCGCATCAGCACCGCGAACTCGGCGAGGTCGGCTTCGGTGGTGCCGGTCTCGTGCAGGTAGCGCGAGGCCATCAGGCCGTAGTAGGCCGGCACCGAGGCGCCGTTGGGCACCTCGTAGTCGGGGTCGCCGACCTGCGCCAGCGTCTGGATCGCGCTGTCGCGCGACTGGCCGCTGAGCCGGTTCTCGCCGGCCACCACCAGCACCCGCCGGCAGCGGCCGCTGCGCACCAGTTCGCGCGCCAGCATCAGCATCGCGGCCCCGGTGGCGCCGCCCAGTTGCAGGCTGTGGGCATAGGCCGGGTCCAGCGAGAAGCGCTCGCAGAACAGCGTGGACAGCATCAGGTGCGGCAGCGTGGTTGCGTAGCCGCAGAGCAGGCCGTCGATGTCGGTGCGCTGCAGGCCGGCGCCCTGCAGCGCCTGTTGCGCGGCCTGGGCCATGAGGTCGAGCGCGCCCTGCCCTTCGTGGCGGCCGAAGGCGGTGCCGCCGACGCCGGTGATCCAGGCCGTCGGTGGGGAGCTGTTCGTCATCAATGGACCCTCGCGCGGCGCGTGGCGGCCGTGCTGGCCGCGGCGCCGGTATGGGCAGCGCGGCTCCACAGCACCTCGCAGGTCGCGGCCTCGCGCCGCAGCGCCTGCGCGAGTTCGGCTTCGCGCGAGGTGATGCGGTCGTTGAGCGCCGCGATGCTGATGGCCGCGACCGGCCGGCCGTCGACGCCGAGGATCGGCACCGCGATGCCGCCCATGCGCTCGACCACCACGTCGAGCAGCACCGCATAGCCGCGCTCGCGCGAGGCCTTGGCATGGCGCTCGAGCAGCTCGGCCGTGATGCGCGGGTAGCGCTGCAGCTGCGGCGCGATCACCGCCAGCGCGGCCTGGCGCTCGGCCTCGGGCATCCAGGCCAGCAGCGCGAGGCTGCCCGCGCCCACGCCCAGCGGGCGCCGGCTGCCGATCGACAGGTAGTTGGCGCGGATCGGGTAGCGGCCCTCCTCCACATCGACGCACAGCGACTCGATGCCGCTGGGGATCGACAGGATCACGCTGTCCTCGAAGCGGCCGGTGAGGCGCAGCAGCGCGGGCCGCACCAGCGGGCGCGGGTCGAAGCGGGCCAGCGCGGCCGCGCCCAGCACCAGCAGTTCGGCGCCCAGGCTGTAGTGCTTGCTCTGCGGATCGCGCACCACGAAGCCGTCGTGCATCAGCACTTCGAGCAGGCGCAGCACGGTGGTCTTGTCGAGGCCGGTCGCGATGGCGATGTCGGTCAGGCGGGTGACGCCGGGATCGGACAGTGCGCGCAGGATGCGGCAGGCGCGCTCGACCGAGGAGGTGGGCTCCACGGCCCGTTGGGCCAGCATGGAGGAAGGGGCACGTGTGCGTCCGGGCATCGTTGTCTCTTGTTTCGTTGAGCGGAACATCTTCTTTCCGTGCAGGCATTGAACGCGCCGGCGCTTTCAACCGTCAAGCAAATGACGAGAAGTTGCTGCAGACGAAACTTTTCCAGGGGAAACCCGGAGCTTCAGGGCACCCGGTGATGCCAGTAGCGCGGCTGGCTCGCACGCTCGCAGCCCACGGCCTGCGGCTGCCGGCTCGACCACCGGGCCGCGCCGCAATGCGGGCTGTCGATCACGGTGGTGCCGCGCGCCGCATAGGCCTCGCGCACCGGCGGCGCCGGATGGCCGAAGCGGTTGCGGTAGCCGGCCTGCACCAGCGCCAGCCGCGGCCGCACCGCGTCGAGCAGGGCCGGGCTCGACGAGGTCTTGCTGCCGTGGTGCGGAACCAGCAGCAGGTCGGCCTGCAGCGCCCCTTCGGCCGCGCGCGCGGCCAGCGCTTCCTCCTGCGCGCGCTCGATGTCGCCGGCCAGCAGCACACTCGCGCGGCCGTTGCCGATGCGCAGCACGCAGGACACGCTGTTGGGCTTGGCCGCGACGCGCGCGTAGTCGGCCTCGACCGGATGCAGCAGCTCGAAGTCGACGCCGTCCCATCGCCAGCGCTGGCCGGCCAGGCAGCGCCGCGCCGGCCGCAGCGCCTGCAGCGGATGGGCGGCTTCGATCGAGCTCAGCAGCGCGGCCTGTGGCTGCATCGCGAGCACGGCCGGCGCGCCGCCGGTGTGGTCGCTGTCGCGGTGGCTCAGCACCACGGTGTCGAGCCGCTCGCCCAGCGCGCGCAACAGCGGCACCAGCACGCGCTGGCCCGCGTCGCTGTCGAGGCTGTAGCGCGGCCCGGCGTCGTAGAGCAGGCTGTGGGTCGCGGTGCGCACCAGCACCGCATTGCCCTGGCCGACGTCGGCGGCCAGCAGGTCGAACTCGCCCGCGGGCGGCCGCGGCACTTGCCACAGCAGCACCGGCAGCAGCAGCGGCACGCCGAGCAGCCGCGCCGACCAGGGCAGGCGCATGGCGAGCAGCACGCCGCCCAGCACGCCACCGGCCGCGGCCCACAGCGGCGGGGCCGGCAGCGAGACGGTGGCCAGCGGCATGGCCGCCAGCCACTCGAGCCACCACGACAGCGCGCGCACCGCCCAGGCTGCCAGGTCCCACAGTGGCGGCGCCACCGCACCGAGCATGGCCAGCGGCGTCAGCACCAGCGTGACCCAGGGGATGGCCAGCGCGTTGGCCAGCAGGCCCACCACCGACACCTGCTGGAACAGCAGCAGGGTCAGCGGCGCCAGCGCCAGCGTGACCACGGCCTGCTCGCGCGCCAAGCGGTACAGGCGCGCGCGCCAGCCCTTGGCCTGTTCGCCATCCACGCCCGCATCGGTGGCGAACAGCGCGGCCACGGCCACGAAGCTGAGCCAGAAGCCGGCCTGCATCAGCGCCCAGGGGTCGGCGATCACCACCACCGCGCAGGCCAGCAGCCAGACGCAGGGCCAGGGCCAGCGCCGGCCCGCGATGCGCAGCAGTGCCACCGTGGCCAGCATCAGCACCGTGCGCTGCGAGGGCACGCCCCAGCCGCTGAACAAGGCATACAGACCGGCCAACGCCACCCCACCCACCAACGCGGCCTGCTGGGCCGGCCAGCGCAGCATCAGCCGCGTGCTGCGACGCCACAGCCACCCCACGGCCAGGGCCGCGAGCCAGGCGAACATGGTGATGTGGAGCCCCGAGATCGACACCAGGTGCGCGACGCCGGTGGCGCGGTAGATGTCCCAGTCGACACGGTCGATCGCGCTCTGGTCGCCGGTCACCAGCGCGGCGATCACGCCCGCCGTGCGCCGGTCGGCGATGCGCGCGAAGGCCGCATCGCGCACGGCTTCTCGCGCGCGCTCCACCGGATGGCGCCAGGTGTCGCCGAGGCGTGCGGGCGCTGCATCCTGGGCGCCGGCGCGCACATAGCCGGTCGCCTGCACGCCCTGCTCCCACAGCTGCAGCTCCTGGTCGAAGCCCTTGGGGTTGAGGTTGCCGTGCGGCGCTTTGAGCCGCACGGTGAGCTGCCAGCGTTCGCCGGCGTGCAGGGGCTCGGGACGACGGAGGGGTGCGGCATCCGCGGCGGGCGTCGCGCGGGTCCAGAGTCCCGTGCCTTCGGCGTACCAGCCCAGCGCCAGGCGCGGAGGCAGCTGCACGGCGCCGCCCGCAGGTTCCAGCGAGCGGGCCGACTCGACATCGAAACGGAAACGCGTGCCGCCCTCGTCGCGCTGCGGCATCTGCGCGACCACGCCGTTGACCTGCAGGTCGCGGCCCTCCAGGGCCGGGTCCAGCGCCTGCGCGGCGAACACCGCCGCACGCCAGCCGGTAAGCCCGGCGCCGAAGGCCAGGCCGATCAGCAGCAGGGCCGCGAGCCCGCGCCGGCCGACCGGCCGCAGGCGCCATCGGACGCGCCAGGCGAGCCCACAGGCCAACGCGGCTGTCACAAGTGCGGCATAGACTGCCTCGGACCACAGCGCGGGCTGCTGCAGCTGCAGGGCCGCGCCCGCGATCGCGCCGGCCATGGCGGCGAAGGCCGCCCAGCCGCGCCGTTCGCGTGGCGCTACCACGAAAACACTCTCGATTCCATACGGCAGGGCCTCCCTTTCAACGCTCTGATGGCGCGTAAATTGCTATGCCTGTGGGCTAGTATGCGTCTCACTTGAGGCACGTCGCCACTCGCTCCGCTCCGAGAACCACTGATGTCCATTCACGCCGCTCTTCACCACGTCACCCACTACAAGTACGACCGTCCGGTGCAGCTCGGCCCGCAGGTGGTGCGCCTGCGTCCGGCGCCCCATTGCCGCAGCAACGTCATCTCGTATTCGCTGCGCATCGAGCCCGAACAGCATTTCGTCAACTGGCAGCAGGACCCCTTCGCCAACTACCAGGCGCGGCTGGTCTTCCCCGAGAAGACACGCGAGTTCAAGGTCACGGTCGACCTGGTGGTCGAGATGGCGGTCTACAACCCCTTCGACTTCTTCCTCGAGCCGCAGGCCGAGAACTTCCCCTTCAAGTACACCGCCTCGCAGGCCGAGGAACTCGCGCCCTACCTGGTGGCCGACCCGGCCACGCCGCTGGTGCAGGCCTACCTCGACAAGATCGATCGCAAGGAGCAGCGCACCATCGACTTCCTGGTCGGCATCAACCAGCAGGTGCAGTCGGACGTCAACTACCTGATCCGCATGGAGCCCGGCGTGCAGACGCCGGAAGAGACGCTGACCAATGGCAGCGGCTCCTGCCGCGACTCGGGCTGGCTGCTGGTGCAGCTGCTGCGCCACATGGGCCTGGCCGCGCGCTTCGTCTCGGGCTACCTGATCCAGCTCACGCCCGACGTCAAGGCGCTCGACGGCCCGAGCGGCACCACGGTCGACTTCACCGACCTGCACGCCTGGTGCGAGGTCTACCTGCCCGGCGCGGGCTGGATCGGCCTCGACGCCACCTCGGGCCTGCTGGCCGGCGAAGGCCATATCCCGCTGGCCTGCACGCCCACGCCCTCGAGCGCCGCGCCGATCGAAGGCGTGGTGGACGACGCCGAGGTCGAGTTCGGCCACGAGATGGTGGTCACGCGCATCCATGAATCGCCGCGCGTCACCAAGCCCTACACCGAGGAGCAGTGGGCCGAGGTGCTGGCCTTGGGCGAGGCGGTCGACAAGCGGCTGGCGGCCGGCGACGTGCGCCTCACGATGGGCGGCGAGCCGACCTATGTGGCGACCGGCGACCGCGACGCGGCCGAATGGAACACCGACGCACTGGGCCCGACCAAGCGCGGCTATGCCACCGAACTCGTGCAGAAGCTGCGCGCCGAATACGGCGACGGCGGCTTCCTGCATTTCGGCCAGGGCAAGTGGTACCCGGGCGAACAATTGCCGCGCTGGGCGCTGTCGATCTTCTGGCGCGCCGACGGCCAGCCCGTGTGGCACGACCCCGAACTGTTCGCCGACGAGCGGGTGCCCACCCACTACACCAGCGAGGACGCGCGCCGCTTCACCACCGTGCTGGCGCACCGCCTGGGCCTGACCGAGCGCTACATCCAGCCGGCCTACGAAGACACCTACTACTACCTCTGGCGCGAGCGCCGGCTGCCGGTCAACGTCGACCCCTTCGACTCCAAGCTCGACGACGAGATGGAGCGGGTGCGCCTGCGACGGGTGTTCACGCAGAAGCTCGACGCGGTGATCGGCTACATGCTGCCGATCGAGCCCGCGAGCGCCGACCGCGACGCGCCCGCGCTCGAAGGCCCGGGCTGGAAGACCGGCCCCTGGTTCCTGCGCGACGACCGCATGTACCTGATCCCGGGCGACTCGCCCATGGGCTACCGGCTGCCGCTCGACTCGCAGCCCTGGGTGCGCAAGGGCGACTACCCCTACCTGATCGACCGCGACCCGACCGCGCCCGTGGGCAGCCTGCCCGACGCGGCCGACTACCGCGCGCGCTATGCCGGCCCGCCGGTCGGCCCCAAGGCCGACATGGGCACCGTGCCCTATGCCTTCGGCACGCCGCCGGCCTCGGGCGCGGCGCTGCGCATGCAGACGCCGGCAAGCGCCGCCAGTGCAGCCAGTGCCACGGGCCTCGGCGCGACCGAGGCCGACGGCCGGACGCCGCGCCAGCCCGGCCGCGGCGAATCGGCCCACTGGATCACGCGCAGCGCGCTGTGCGTCGAGGTGCGCGACCCGCGCCGCGCCAACGGCCCGGCCGCGGAGAAGGTGGGCAGCGCCTCGGGCGTGCTCTACGTCTTCATGCCGCCGCTCAAACGCCTGGAGGACTACCTCGACCTGGTCGCGGCCATCGAGGCCACCTCGGTGCAGCTGGGCCTGCAGATCGTGATGGAAGGCTACCCGCCGCCGCGCGACCCGCGTCTGAAGATGCTGGCCGTCACGCCCGACCCGGGCGTGATCGAGGTCAACATCCATCCGGCCAACAACTGGAAGGAACTGGTCGCCCACACCGAGTTCCTCTACGACGCGGCCTTCGAGACCCGGCTGTCGGCCGAGAAGTTCATGACCGACGGCCGCCACACCGGCACCGGCGGAGGCAACCACTTCGTGATGGGCGGCGCCACGCCCAACGACAGCCCCTTCCTGCGCCGGCCCGAGCTGCTGGCCAGCCTGCTGCTCTACTGGCACAACCACCCCTCGCTGAGCTACCTGTTCTCGGGCATGTTCATCGGCCCGACCAGCCAGGCACCGCGCGTGGACGAAGCGCGCAACGACCAGGTCTACGAGCTGGAGATCGCGCTCAAGGAGATCGCGAAGAACCGCGAGATCTACGGCGCCAACATGCCGGCCTGGCTGGTCGACCGCACGCTGCGCAACATCCTGGTCGACGTGACCGGCAACACGCACCGCAGCGAGTTCTGCATCGACAAGCTCTACTCGCCCGACTCCAGCACCGGCCGCCTGGGCCTGCTCGAACTGCGCGCCTTCGAGATGCCGCCGCATGCGCGCATGAGCATCGCCCAGCAGCTGCTGCTGCGCGCCTTCATCGCGCGCTTCTGGGACGAACCCTACAAGGCGCCCGCCACCCGCTGGGGCACCGAGCTGCACGACCGCTTCCTGCTGCCGACCTTCGTCAAGATGGACTTCGACGACGTGATCAGCGAGATGCGCCAGGCCGGCTTCGCCTTCGACCCGAACTGGTTCGCGCCGCACCTCGAGTTCCGCTTCCCGCTGGTCGGGCAGGTGCAGGCCATGGGCGTCGAGCTGTCGCTGCGCAACGCGCTCGAACCCTGGCACGTGATGGGCGAGGAAGGCTCGGCCGGCGGCACGGTGCGCTATGTCGACTCCTCGCTCGAACGCATCGAGGTGCGCGTGACCGGCCTCAACGAAAGCCGCCACGTGATCACCGTCAACGGCAAGGTGCTGCCGCTGCAGCCCACGGGCACGGTGGGCGAATTCGTCGCCGGCGTGCGCTACAAGGCCTGGAACCCGCCCTCGGCGCTGCACCCCAGCATCGGCGCGCATGCGCCGCTGACCTTCGACATCGTCGACACCTGGATGAAGCGCTCGCTGGGCGGCTGCCAGTACTTCGTGGCCCATCCGGGCGGGCGCAACTACGACACCTTCCCGGTCAACGCCTACGAGGCCGAGAGCCGGCGCATGTCGCGCTTCACGCGCACCGGCCACACGCCGGGCTTGATGAAGACGCCGCCGGCCACCATCGAATTGGCCGGCAGCCGCGAATTCCCGTTCACGCTGGACTTGCGCCGGTGAGGACTTCTTCCATGCGCGTTGCGGCGATTTGTCACGTCTTCCCGGGCGCCGTCGATGACGGCGGTGTGACAATCGGCGCACCGTGGAACCCCTGAACGAATCGCTCTTCGAAGCCCAAGCGCTCGAATCCCCTGCCGCGCTGGCCTCGGCGCTGGCGCCTGCCGCCTCGGCCGGCCATTTCGACGAGTTGCGCGGCGCGGCGACGCCGGTGGTGCCGCCGCGGCCCGTTGCTCCGAGCGCCGCGCCGGTGCTGCACGACGTGGCGCAGCCGCCGGCGGTCGCGGCCGCTGCGACGGCCAAGGCCCCCGAACCCGCCGAACTCGCACCCCCCTGGCGCCGCTTCTTCGAACATCTGGGCCACGGCGGCTTCACCGACCTGCCGCGGCGCGCGACCCGCATGGCGCGGCAGATCCGCGACAACGGCGTCACCTACAACGTCTATGCCGATGCCGACGGCCCGCAGCGCCCCTGGTCGCTGGACCTGTTCCCGCTGATCATCTCGCCCGAGAGCTGGACCCAGATCGAGGCCGGCGTGCAGCAGCGCGTGCGCGTGCTCGACCGCGTGATGGCCGACGTCTACGGCCCGCAGCAGCTGCTGGCCGAAGGCCTGCTGCCCGCAGCCTTGGTGCGCGGCCATCCGGGCTACCTGCGCGCCATGCACGGCGTGAAGCCGCCCGGCGACACCTGGCTGCACATCGCGGCCTTCGACCTGGCGCGCGGCCCCGACGGCAACTGGTGGGTGGTGTCGCAGCGCACCCAGGCGCCCTCGGGCCTGGGCTACCTGCTGGAGAACCGGCTGGCCATCTCGCGCCAGTTCCCGCAGGCCTTCGAGGAACTGCAGGTCCAGCGGCTGGCCGCCACCTACAGCGCGATGATGGAAGGCCTGCAGCGCATGTGCCCAGCCGGTTCGCCGCCGCACATCGCGCTGCTCACGCCCGGCCCCTACAACGAGACCTACTTCGAGCACGCCTACCTGGCGCGCTATTTGGGCGTGACGCTGGTCGAGGGCAGCGACCTCACGGTGCGCGACCAGCGCGTGTACCTCAAGACATTGCAGGGCCTGCGCCCGGTGCACGGCCTGATCAAGCGGCTCGACGACCAGTTCCTCGACCCGCTGGAACTGCGCCCCGACTCCACGCTGGGCGTGCCCGGCCTGCTGCAGGCGATCCGCGCGGGCAACCTGCTGGTGGCCAACATGCCGGGCTCGGCCTTTCTGGAATCGCCCGCGCTGCTGGGCTTTTTGCCGGCGCTGGCGCGGCGCCTGATCGGCGAGAAGCTGCAGCTGCCGGCGCTGCCGACCTGGTGGTGCGGCGAGCGCGCCGCGCTCGAGGCCGCGCTGCCCCAACTGGGCGACTGCGCGATCAAGGCCACCTACCCGGGCGAGGATTCGCACACCAGCTTCGAAGCCGTGCTGGGCAGCCGCATGGGCCGGCGCGAGCTCGACGAATGGGCCGGCCGCATCGTGCGCCAGGGCGACGAGCACACGGTGCAGAGTTATCTGCCGCTGTCGCAGATGCCGACCTGGTCGGAACATGCCGACCGCGGCCGGATCGCACCGCGCTCGATGCTGCTGCGCGTGTTCGCGGTCAGCGACGGCGCGCAGTCCTGGCGCGTGCTGCCCGGCGGGCTGGCGCGGCTGGCCGGCGCCAACGCGCAGATCGCGTCGATGCAGCGCGGCGGCAGCAGTGCCGACGTGTGGGTGCAGACGCACGGCGAGGTCGACCGCACCACGCTGCTGCAGCCGCAGGCCACGCCGGCCTCGCTGGCGCGGCACCGTGCGCCCGTGACCAGCCGCGCGGCCGAGAACATGTTCTGGCTGGGCCGCTACACCGAGCGCGCCGAGAACGCGGTGCGCCTGGCGCGCATCACGCTCGACCTGATGGGCGGCGAAGACCCCTCCTCCCGCACGCTGCTCGAATGGCTGCACGGCCTGGCCACGCGCAACGCGCTGATCGCGCCCGGCGTGCCCATCGGCTCCAAGTCGCGCCGGGTGTTCGAGCGCGCGCTGATCGCCGAGCTGGGCAACGTCGAGACCGGCGGCAGCGTGGGCTACAACCTGCGCTGCGTGCGGCAGGCCGCGGCCGCGGTGCGCGAGCGCTTGTCGCAGGACCACTGGAACCAGATCGTGCGCGCCGAGATCGACTTCCTGCACCAGACCACCGAGGAACCCGGCGAAACGCTCGACGGCACCCTGGCCGCGGGCGCCGCGCTGCGCTCGCTCGAGGCCGCGAGCGCGGCCCTGTCGTCCATGACCGGCGCCCAGACCGACCGCATGACGCGCGACGACGCCTGGCGCCTGCTGTCCATCGGCCGCCACATCGAGCGGCTGGCCTTTCTGTCGAGCGCGATGGCCGCGGGCTTCGCCAACGGCGCGGTGCACGAGGTCAGCGGCTTCGAGGCCATGGTGGCGCTGTTCGACAGCACCATCACCTTCCATGCGCGCTACCAGCAGCGCCGCGACGTCGCGACCATGGTCGACCTGCTGGTGCTCGACGGCGACAACCCGCGTTCGCTGGCCTGGGTCACGCAGACGCTGCGCGGGCGCATCGCCAAGCTCGCGGGCAGCGCGCCCGGCACCTTGACCGCGCTGTCGTACGAGCTGCCCGACCCCGCCATGTGGACGCTCGAGCACCTGTGCGAGACCGACGCCGAAGGCCGCTACCCCGCGCTGATCCAGCTCTTCGAGTTCTGCGAGACCGCGGCCTACCATGTGTCGGATGCGATCGGCATCCGCTACTTCACGCTCACCTCCGAGTCGGTGCGCTCGGTAGGCGTATGACCTGAGCCCCTAACGACCATGCGCCTGCACGTCACCCACGAGACCCGCTACGACTACGTGCCGCCGGTCGAGACCGCGCAGCACCTGGCGCACCTCAAGCCGCGCGAGACCGCTTCGCAGAAGCTGCTGAGCCATGCGCTGTCGATCACGCCCGAGCCCGCGCAGCGCAGCGAATCGGCCGACGTCTACGGCAACACGCGCGCCTTCTTCGCGCTCGAGTCGACGCACGAGCACCTGGTGGTCAAGGCCCTGAGCGTGGTCGAGACCTCGGAGCCGGTGCTGGCCGAAAGCATCGCGCGCGAACTGCCCTGGGAGGCGGTGCGCGAGCGCTTCCGCTATGCCAAGGGCGCGCGCTTCGATGCCGCATCGGACTTCGTCTTTCCCTCGCGCTACGTGCCGCGGCACGACGACTTCGCCGCCTACGCGCGTGCCAGCTTCCTGCCCGGCCGCCCGACCTTCGAGGTGGCGAGCGACCTGATGCAGCGCATGTACCGCGACTTCGACTACGACGCCACCAGCACCGAGATCAGCACGCCCGCGGTCGAGGCGCTGGCGCAGCGCAAGGGCGTGTGCCAGGACTTCGCCCACATCCTGATCGCCTGCTTCCGCACCATGGGCCTGCCCGCGCGCTACGTCAGCGGCTACCTGCTGACGCAGCCGCCGCCGGGCCAGCCGCGGCTGGTGGGCGCCGACGCCTCGCATGCCTGGGTGTCGGTCTACCTGCCCGGCGCGGACGGCCCGGGCGACTGGGCCGACTTCGACCCGACCAACGGCCGCCAGCCCGGCGAGGACTACGTGACCCTGGCCATCGGCCGCGACTACGCCGACGTCTCGCCGATGCGCGGCGTGCTGCACGGCGGCGCGCGCCACACGCTCGACGTGGGGGTGACGGTGCAGCCGCAGGAGGAGTTGGCGGCCGCAGTCGCACCCTCGGCATCGGCATCGGCATCGCAGTCGCAGTCGCAGTCGCAATCGCAATCGCAATCCAGGACCTGAACCCCGCCGCCTGCAGGCCGCGGCCTGCCGCGCTACACTCCGCGCCTCATGGCCCGCCGCCGTTCCCTCCATCGCTGCCTGACCGCCTTCGCCGTGGTCCTGTCGCTGCTGTTCTCGCAGCTGGCGCTGGCGGCCTATGTCTGCCCCGACGTGCCGGACACACAGGCCATGGCAGAGATGGTGGCGAGCGCCGCGCCCTGCGAGGGCATGGACATGGCCCAGCCGGTGCTGTGCTTCCAGCATGCGGCCGACTTCTCGCTGTCCTTCGAGCCGGTGAAGCTCGCCACGCCCTCGCTGCCGGCCATCGTGCAGATCGTGGTGATGCCCCTGGTACTGGTGTCGGAGGGCCATGCCCTGCCCCGCCAGGCCGAACCCGAGCGGCAGCATCCGCCGCCCGAACCCGTTTTCCTCTCCACGCGCCGACTGCGCGTTTGACCTTCTCCGTCGACTGATCGGTGCCGGTGCGGCCTGTCCGCGTGCCGGCGATTGTTTCGTTCGTCTGCGGAGTTTTCATGTCCCATCCTTTCTCGCGCGCGGCCGTCTGGGCCGCCGCGCTGCTGCCGTGCCTTGCCGCGGCCGCGTCCCCGTCTGCCTTGTCCCTCGACGCCGCGCTGCAGCTCGCCGCGCAGCGCTCCCTCAGCACCCGCGCGGCCCAGGCCGGCGTCCTGAGCGCCAGCGAGGCGGCCCATGCGGCCGCCCAGCTGCCCGACCCCACGCTGCGCATCGGCGTCGACAACCTGCCCGCCACCGGGCCGGACCGCTTCCACACCGCGCGCGATTCGATGACCATGAAGCGCATCGGCATCAGCCAGGAATGGCTGTCTGCCGACAAGCGCGCGACACGGCAGGCGGCCGCCGATGCAGCGGTCGATCGGGAGGCGGTGCAGGTGCGGGCCGCCACCGCCGACACCCGCCTCCAAACCGCGCTGGCCTACGTCGACGCCTTCTACGCCGATGAGAACCTGCAGTTCGCCACCCGCATGGAACACCACGCCCATGAGGAGCTGGAAGCCTCGCGCGCCCGCCTGTCCTCGGCCGCGGGCAGCAGCCAGGAGGTGCTGGCACTGGCCGGCGCCAGAGGCCTAGCCGAAGACGAGACGGCCGACATCCGCCAGCAGCAGAGCGCGGCCGGCGTCGCCTTCCAGCGCTGGGTCGGCGTCGTGCCCGCAGACCTGCAGCCGCCGCCCGCCATCGCGCTGCCCACCGAGCAATCCTACGTGGCCGCGCACCCCACGGTCGCGGCGCTGCAGCGAGAACTCGACATGGCACGGCGCAACGCCGACGTGACCGCCGCCAACCGCAAACCCAACTGGAGCTGGGACCTCAGCTACGGCCAGCGCACCGGCTATGCCGACATGGTGTCGGTGGGCGTGAACATCCCGCTGGCCATCGCGCCCGGCGAGCGCCAGGACCGCGACACCGCGGCCCAGCGCGCCCTGGCCGACAAGGCCGAGGCCGCGCTGGCCGAAGCCACCCGGGCCGCCACCGCCGAGTACCGCTCGCTCGCCAGCGACGCACAGCGCCTGCAGCAACGCATCGACGGCTACCGCAACGCGGTGGTCGTCGCCGCGGGCCAGAGAACGGCAGCTGCGACGGCCGCGTACCAGTCCAGCCAGGGCAGCCTGCTCACGCTGTTCGAGGCCCGGCACGCCGAGGTCGAGGCGCAGCGCAAGCTGCTGGCCTTGCAGCGCGAGCTGGCCCGGACGCAGGTCCAGCTGGCCTTCAAGCCGCTCGGCGAAGAGGTGGCACGATGAAAAGAACCCACACGATCGGCGCCGCGCTGCTCGCCGCCCTGCTGCTTGCAGCCGGCGCCTTCTACCTGGGCCTCAGGACGGGCCCGTCGATGGAGGCATCGATGGCCGCGCCTGCCGCCGCCGACACCCGCCAGGTCCTCTACTGGCACGACCCCATGGTGCCGGGCCAGCGCTTCGACAAGCCCGGCAAGTCGCCCTTCATGGACATGCAGCTGGTGCCCGTCTATGCCGAAGGCGCGACGCAAGACACAGGCGTGGTGATCAGTCCGGCCGTGCAGCAGAACCTGGGCATCCGCTACGCGAAGGTGCGGCGCGCCGAGACCTCCACGTCCTTCGACGCCGTCGGCACCGTGCAGTTCGACGAGCGGCTCAACGTGGCCGTGCAGACGCGCGTGGCGGGCTATGTCGAGCAGCTGTCGGTGCGCGCGCCGATGGAGCGCGTGCGCAAGGGCCAGGCCCTGGCGACGGTCTTCGCGCCCGACTGGCTCGGGCCGCAGAACGAGCTGCTGGCGCTCCAGCGCGCCGGCGTCTCGGCCGAGATCGTTGCGGCGGCGCGCGAGCGCCTGCGCGCGCTGTCGATCCCGGCCGATCTCGTGCGGCGCAGCGAAGCGATGGGCACCGCGCAGGCCCGCTACGTGCTCACGGCGCCGAGCGCCGGCGTGGTGGCCGAGCTGGGCGTGCGCGAAGGCGTGGCGGTGTCGCCCGGCACCACGCTGTTCCGCATCGCGGGCCTCGACAAGGTCTGGGCCGTGGCCCAGATCCCCGAGGCGCAGGCGCTGCGCCTGGCACGTGGCCAGCAGGTCCGGGCCGTGCTGCAGGCCGATCCAACGCAGTCCTTCGCCGGCACGCTCGACGAGATCCTGCCCGAGATCGACGCGGCCACCCGCACCCTGAAGGCCCGCTTCGAGGTAGACAACCGCAACGGCAAGCTGGTGCCCGGCCTGCTGCTGCGGCTGCAGGTCGCGGGGCCGCGCAGCACCGGGCTGCTCGTGCCGTCGGAGGCCGTGATCCGCACGGGCCAGCGCGTGGTGGTCATCGTGCGCCAGCCCGAGGGCGGTTTCGCGCCGCGCGAGGTGTCGCTGGGGGCCGACCAGGGCGAGGACACCGAGGTCCTCTCCGGCCTGGCCGAAGGCGACCAGGTCGTGGCCAGTGGCCAATTCCTGATCGACTCCGAGGCGCGGCTGCGCTCGGTGCTGGGGAACATGGCGGCACCCGCACCGGCCTCGGCTGCTTCGGCGCCCGCCGCGGCGATCCACCAGGCCGAAGGCAAGGTCGAGCGCGTGGCGCCCGACGCCATCACCGTCTCGCACGGCCCGGTCGCCACGCTCCGGTGGCCGCCGATGACCATGGGCTTCGCCAAGGCCTCGCCCGAGGCCTTCCCGGACATCCATGCCGGCGACACCGTGCGCTTCGAATTCAAGGAGGGCGGCCCGACAGGCTACGAACTGGTCTCGGTCCAGCGCGTGGCGGCAGGCGGCAAGCCATGATCGCCGCCCTGATCCGCTGGTCGATCGGCAACCGCTTCCTGGTGCTGATCGCGACCCTGTTCCTGGTGGCCGCGGGCGTGTGGTCGGTGGCCCGCACGCCGCTCGACGCGCTGCCCGACCTGTCGGACACGCAGGTCATCATCCGCACGCCCTTCCCCGGCAAGGCGCCCCAGGTGGTGGAGGACCTGGTCACCTATCCGCTGACCACCACGATGCTCAGCGTGCCCGGCGCCAAGACCGTGCGCGGCTACTCCTTCTTCGGCGACTCCTTCGTCTACGTGCTGTTCGACGACAAGACCGATCCCTACTGGGCACGCTCGCGCGTCGTGGAGTCGCTGAACCAGGTGCAGAGCAAGCTGCCCGCGGGCGCCAACGCCGCGCTGGGCCCCGATGCCACGGGCGTGGGCTGGGTCTACGAGTACGCGCTGGTCGACCGCTCGGGCACGCACGACCTCGGGCAGCTGCGCGCGCTCAACGACTGGTTCCTCAAGTTCGAGCTCAAGACCGTGCCCGACGTGGCCGAGGTCGCGAGCATCGGCGGCATGGTGCGCCAGTACCAGGTGCTGCTCGACCCCGACCGCATGCGCGCGCTGGGCATCACGCAATCGACCGTCGTCGACGCGCTGCAGAAGGCCAACCAGGCCTCGGGCGGCTCGGTGGTCGAGTTCGCCGAGGCCGAGTACATGGTGCGCTCGCGCGGCTTCCTGCGCACGCTGGACGACTTCCGCACCATCCCGCTGGCCGCGAGCGGCGCCACGCCCGTGCTGCTGCGCGACGTGGCGACGGTGCAGATCGGCCCCGAGATGCGGCGCGGCATCGCCGAGCTCGACGGCGAGGGCGAAGTGGCCGGCGGCGTGGTCGTGATGCGTTCGGGCAAGAACGCGCGCGCCACCATCGCGGCCGTCAAGGCCAGGCTGGAGGCGCTCAAGCCCAGCCTGCCGCCGGGCGTCGAGATCGTGCCCACCTACGACCGCTCGCTGCTGATCGACCGCGCGGTCGAGAACCTGCGCACCAAGCTGATCGAGGAGTTCATCGTGGTGGCGCTGGTCTGCGCGGTCTTCCTGTTCCACCTGCGCTCGGCGCTGGTGGCGGTGGTGGCCCTGCCGGTCGGCGTGCTCGCGGCCTTCATCGTGATGCACTGGCAGGGCGTCAACGCCAACATCATGTCGCTGGGCGGCATCGCGATCGCCATCGGCGCGATGGTCGACGGCGCGATCGTGATGGTCGAGAACGTGCACAAGCACATCGAGGCCTTCGAGACCGCGCAGGGCCGGCCGCCCACGACCACGGAACGCTGGCGGCTGGTGGGCGATGCCTCGGTGGAGGTCGGCCCGGCCCTGTTCTTCTCGCTGCTGGTGATCACGCTGTCCTTCGTGCCGGTGTTCTCCCTCGAGGCGCAGGAGGGCCGGCTGTTCGCGCCGCTGGCCTTCACCAAGACCTATGCGATGGCGGCCGCGGCCGGCCTGTCGGTGACCCTGATCCCGGTGCTCATGGGCTACCTGATCCGCGGGCGCATCCCGCACGAGGCCGCCAACCCGGTGAACCGGTTCCTGATGGCCGTGTACCGGCCGGCGCTGGAATGGGTGCTGCGCTTCCCCAAGGCCACGCTGCTCGTCGCCGCGCTGCTGCTGGCGCTGACGGCCGTGCCGCTGATGCGGCTGGGCGGCGAGTTCATGCCGCCGCTGGACGAAGGCGACCTGCTCTACATGCCCTCGGCCCTGCCGGGCCTGTCGGTGTCGAAGGCGGCCGAACTGCTGCAGCAGACCGACCGCCTGATCAAGACCGTGCCCGAGGTCGCGCGCGTGTTCGGCAAGGCCGGCCGCGCCGACACCGCGACCGATCCCGCGCCGCTCGAGATGTTCGAGACCACGGTCCAGTTCAAGCCCCGGGACCAATGGCGCGCGGGCATGACGCCCGACAAGCTGATCGAGGCGCTCGACCACGCGGTGCAGGTGCCGGGCCTGAGCAACGTCTGGGTGCCACCGATCCGCAACCGCATCGACATGCTGGCCACGGGCATCAAGAGCCCCGTGGGCATCAAGGTGGCGGGCCCGGACCTGGCCACCATCGATGCGCTGAGCACGCAGATCGAGGCCGCCGTGAAACAGGTGCCCGGCGTGTCCTCGGCGCTGGCCGAGCGGCTCACGGGCGGGCGCTACATCGATGTCGACGTCGACCGGCTCGCGGCCGCGCGCTATGGCCTTTCGGTGGCCGACGTGCAGGCCGTGGTGTCCACCGCCATCGGCGGCGACAACGTGGGCGAGCTCATCTCGGGCCGCGAGCGCTACCCGATCAACCTGCGCTACCCGCGCGAGGTCCGCGACTCGCTGGAGCGCTTGCGGCAGCTGCCCTTCGTGACCGACAAGGGCGCGCAGCTGCTGCTCGGCGACGTGGCGAAGATCGGCATCGCCGACGGCCCGCCCATGCTGCGCAGCGAGAACGCGCGGCTCTCGGGCTGGGTCTACGTCGACGTGCGCGGGCGCGACCTGCGTTCCGCCGTCCACGCCATGCAGGCCGCGGTCGACCAGGCCGTGAAGCTGCCCGCGGGCTACGCGGTGTCGTGGTCGGGCCAGTTCGAGTACCTGGAACGCGCGACCGAGCGGCTGACGTTGGTGATCCCGGTCACGCTGGCCGTGATCTTCGTGCTGCTCTACCTGCTGTTCCGGTCCTTCGTCGATGCGGCGCTGGTGATGGCGGCCGTGCCCTTCTCGCTCATCGGCGGCTTCTGGCTGATCTGGGCGCTGGGCCATTCGATCTCGGTGGCCACGGCGGTCGGCTTCATCGCGCTGGCCGGCGTCGCGGCCGAGTTCGGCGTGGTGATGCTGGTCTACCTCAAGAACGCGTTGGACAGGCGCCTCGAAGCCGGTGAACCCATGAACGACGACACCCTGCGCGCCGCCATCCGCGAAGGCGCGGTGCTGCGCGTGCGCCCCAAAGCCATGACCGTGGCCGTGGTGATGGCCGGCCTGCTGCCCATCCTCTGGGGCCACGGCACCGGCTCGGAGGTGATGACGCGCATCGCCGCGCCCATGGTCGGCGGCATGGTCAGTGCGCCGCTGCTGAGCATGCTGGTCGTGCCGGCGGCCTGGTACCTGCTGCATCGGCGCACCGCCTCCTCTTCCCCTGTCTCTTCCATCCATCCAACCCCAGGCGCTTGATCATGAAAACCATCCCATCCCTCGCCTTCGCACTGCTCGCCACTTCGGCTGCCCTGGCCCATGCCCAGGCCGCGAAGGACCCCATGGCGTCCATGCAGATGCCGGCGCAGCCCCAGGCCGGGGCCGGCCAGCTGACCGACGCGGTGGTCCAGAAGGTCGACCCGGCGCGCGGCCTGATCGTGCTCAAGCACGGCGACATCCCCAACCTCGCGATGCCCGCGATGACCATGGGCTTCGACGTCGCTGATCAAAAGATGCTTGACCGGGCCAAGGCCGGCGACAAGGTGCGCTTCCACGTCGAGGTCGTGCAGGGCAAGCCGACCGTGACGCATCTCGAAGCGGCGCGCTGAGCCTGCCGGGCCGGCTCAGATCTCGATGCGCACGCCCAGCTCGATCACCCGGCTGGAAGGCAGCTTGAGGAAGTCGGCCACGCTGCCCACGTTGTGCAGCATGGTCGCGAACAAGCGCGCGCGCCACATCGCCATGCCGTGCCCCGGCCTCGGCACCAGCGACGCGCGGCTCAGGAAATAGGAGATCTTGTCCGGCCTGAACACCAGCCCGTGGCGCGCGCAGAGTTCGAGCGCCATCGGGATGTGGACCCGGTCCTTGAAGCCGTACTGCACGCTCAGGTGGAAGCAGTTGGCGCCCAGGTCGGTCAGCGTGATCCGCTCGGCCGCCGGCACGCGCGGGACCTCGTGGTTGACCACCGTGAGGAACACCATGCACTCGTGCAGCACATGGTTGTGCTCGAGGTTCTTGAGCAGCGCGTGCGGCACGCCCTTGGGGTTGATCGACATGTAGATCGCGGCGCCCTCGACCCGGTCGCTCCGGCCGCCGACCTGCGCCTGGATGAAGGGCCCGAGCGGCGTGGTGCCGGCGCGCTCCCGGGCCTCGCGCTCCATCATCTCGCGGCCCCGGTGCCAGGTGGTCAGCACGATGAACATCACCACGCCGATCGCGAGCGGGAACCATCCGCCCTGCGCGATCTTCAGCAGGTTGGCCGAGAAGAAGGCCACGTCGATGACCAGGAAGAAGCCGGTCGCCAGCACGCACAACCACCAGTTGTAGCGCCAGGCATAGCGCACCACGAAGAAGGTCAGGCAGGTGGTGATCAGCATGGTGCCGGTAACTGCGATGCCGTAGGCCGAGCCCAGCGCGGTCGAGGAGCCGAAGCCCAGCACCGCCATCACCACGGCCGCCAGCAGCAGCCAGTTGACCGCCGGCACATAGATCTGGCCGGCCTCCGATTCGGAGGTGTAGCGCACCTGCATGCGCGGCAGGAAGCCGAGCTGGATCGCCTGCTTGGTCATCGAATAGGTGCCCGAGATCACCGCCTGCGAGGCGATCACGGTGGCGGCGGAGGCCAGCAGCACCATCGGCACCAGCGCCCAGGCCGGGAACATCAGGAAGAAGGGGTTGGCCACGGCCGTGGGATCGGCGATCAGCAGCGCGCCCTGCCCCAGGTAGTTGAGCGCCAGCGCCGGGAACACCAGGCTGAACCAGGACAGCCGCACCGGCGTCGCGCCGAAGTGGCCCATGTCGGCATAGAGCGCCTCGGCGCCGGTCAGCGCCAGCACCACCGCGCCTAGCGCGACGAAGGCCAGCCAGCCGTGGTGCAGGCAGAAGGCCAGGCCCTCGAGCGGGTTCAGCGCGGCCAGGATCGCCGGCTGCGCCAGCAGATGGGCGACGCCCGCGCCCGCCAGCACCACGAACCACACGACCATGATCGGCCCGAAGATCGCGCCCATGCCCGCGGTGCCGCGCTTCTGCACCAGGAACAGCGGCACCAGCACGGCCAGCGTGATCGGCACCACGTACTGGGCCAGCCCGGGCGCGGCGAGTTCGAGCCCCTCGATCGCGCTGAGCACCGAGATCGCCGGCGTGATCACGCCGTCGCCATAGAACAGCGAGGCGCCGAACACCCCGATCAGCAGCAGCATGCGGCGCAGCCGCGGGCGGTCCGCCACCGAGGACGCGGCCAATGCCAGCAGCGCCATGATCCCGCCCTCGCCATGGTTGTGGGCCCGCATGATCAGCACCACGTACTTGAGCGAGACCACGATCATCAGCGACCAGAAGATCAGCGACACCACGCCGATCACGTTGGCCGGATTCAGCGGCATGCCGTTGGCCGGATCGAACAGCGTCTTCAAGGTGTAGAGCGGGCTGGTGCCGATGTCGCCGTAGACCACCCCGATCGCGGCCAGCACCAGGGCCGTTGTCCGCCGCTTGTGATGCAAGGGGCCGGGGGACGGTGCCGTGAGCGGTGCCGTGGCCGTTGTCGCTGCGCTGGATGTGGACGTCATTCTTGAAAGCGCATTGCGCCGGAATGCCCGAGGGGGACGACAGGCGCAGTGTGCCACCGGCGGCGCGATGGGCGCTGCTCTTTTGCGTGCGGCCTGCGGCGCGCTGATCGAGGGCAGAATCCGGCCCAGACCGAACGTTCACAACGCCGACGCCAGGCGATCCAAGACAAGCCCCATGCGTCCCGGCCACTGCCGCGGGACACCCCGACCATGCACTCGACCGGAACCCTGCGCGGTATCGCCGCGATGCTGTTGGCTTGCGCCTTCTTCGCCTGCATGGACGCGCTGCTCAAGAACCTGGCCGGGCACTACCCGCCGGTGCAGGTGATGGCCATGCGCGGTCTCACGGCCCTGCCCTTGGTGTGCCTGTACATCGCCTGGCGGCGCGAGGCGGCCGGCGTCTTCAACCGCCGGCTGCGCTGGCGCCTGCATCTGCTGCGCACCGCGCTGAACATGACGATGCTCGTGCTCTTCGTCCACGGACTGAAAACCCTCGGCCTGGCCGAGGCCTACACCCTCACCTTCATCGCGCCGCTGCTGATGGTGCTGATCGCCGTGCCGATGCTGGGCGAGTCCGTCCAGCCGCGGCACTGGATCGCGATCGGGCTGGGCTTCATCGGGGTCGTGATCGCGCTGCGACCCGAACAAGGGGCCTTCCTCTCGACGGGCGCCCTGGCGATTCTGGTGGCCGCCGTCTGCTACGCGCTGTCGAACATGCTGGGCCGGCTCATCAGCCGCACCGAATCGAGCGCCGCGCTGGTCTTCTGGACCACGGCCGGCATGGCGGTCTGCGGCAGCCTCCTGGCGGCGCCGCAATGGGTACCGATCCAGGCCGAGCACACCTGGCTGCTGGCAGGCCTGGCCATCAGCGGCTTCCTGGGCCAGCTGGCCATCGCCGAAGCCTTCCGCCACGGCCAGGCCGCCGCCATCGCGCCCTTCGAATACAGCGCCCTCGCCTGGGGCCTCCTGCTGGACTGGGTGTTCTGGCAGGCCGCGCCCGATGCCTGGACGCTGGGCGGCGGGGCGTTGATCGTGGCGAGCGGGCTGTGGCTGGCGCGAAGCGAGGCGCCGAGGGCTGCAGGGGAAAAGCGGCAGGTCGGCTGAGCCGGAGGGGATTCGTGCTGCTGCAACGGGATCAAACGAACCCCGCAACCCTTGGTCGAGCGCAGGACTTGTCCGTTTGCGCGTTTCGCTGCCCGCCAGCCTGCTCCACGTACTCTACAAACCCGTCGAAGGCATCCAGCAAGGGCTGGAACCGCGCCGCATCGCCTTCCAGTTGGCCCAATGCGTAGCAGGTCGCTTCCAGCGTGGACAGTTGGTCGGGCCCATGGGCTTTGCGGATACGGTAATGCGAAGGCGGCAGGTTGCGCAGGGCCAAGCGGGGCAACTGTTGCAGTGGCGGGCTTTGGTGGAGCATCTTCCGGCTTTTGCGCCAGGTGCCGTCCAGCACGACCAGGCGCAGGCGCGACGACTTCGCTTGCAGCCACTCGGGCGGTAGCGGGAGTGGGGCTCGCAGGTCCGGAGCGCTGTCTTGCGGACTGTCCGGGTACAGCAGCAGCGTGTGCTTGCCATCCACCGGCCAGACCGGCGCGGCAAATGCCTCACCCACCACCAAGCGGCAGTGCGCCAAGCTGAGGTGCAGCAGCCGGGCACTGCCTTTGGCCTGGTGGACCTCCAGCGGGTGCTGCAGCACCAGTACCTCCACCGCGTGGTCGGTGGGCGCGACCCAGCGGCAAATGCAGGCGCTGAGCGGGCGCAGGCATGCGGTGCACTGGAGGCGGGGGACTGAAGCGGCGCACATGGCGGAATTTTATTCAGCGTGCCTGGCTAGACCCTGCGCGGGAGTGGATGACGCTTGGCTTTGGCGCGATGACCGGCAGCTTTGGACAAAGTCGGGGGACCGCTTCGGGCCCGAAGCAGTCAGTGGCCTGGCTCTAACGCAGACTTTAGGCGACGGTTCGAATCAATGTCTTCCTCAGAAGCGCGCAGCCGTACACCAGCATCTTGGGGAGCGTCTCGTCCGGGCTGCCTACGGGCCCAAGCGGCGTATCACCAATCCAGACTTCGCCGGCCACGATTCGCTTCGACGTGCGTTCGTCCTCCAGCGTTGTCGGCGTGGAAGCGAGCAAAGTCCATCCCATCGAGGGTGCGCAGTCCTGACCGGTGAAGATTTGCAAGATCGGCACGCCTGCGCATTGCTCCAGCGGCGACTTATCCGGGACAGCTTTCCCAAACACGCTTAGCTGGACCAAGTCTTTGAAGTAGGTCGAGCAAAACGGGACCCTACAAACGGCCGCAAGCCCGTCGCCGAGAGGAACTGAGTAGATGTCGCCCTCAGCAATTCTGCGTTTTTTCAAAGGTGCTCCCGAATGTCTGCTCCTGGCCGAAGTCAGTCGTTGGCCGATTCAACGAAGTACCGGCAATAGAACGTACGGGCGTCCTCCCAATCATCCTCGAAGGCGTCAAGGTACTTGCCGTAGTCTGCGATGGCAGACCAGTCATTCTGAGCGATTGCCAAGCGGGACTGTTGCTCGAAGAACGACTGCAACGCCGGCCATCGGAGCGCGTGCATGCAGACCTGTACGAACTCTTTCGGGGCGTATGCCCGCATCATTCTGAACTCGCGCTCGAAGTCTTCGCGCATGGCTGGAAAACTCTCAACCAGTTCAATCGCTTTCGATGCGAAAGGAAGGACTTCGGGCGCGTCGAAGGTCTCGTTGAGCCTGTGCTCGGCTCGCCTGGCAAGGTCAACGAGTTGGTCAGATGGTCTCAAAAAAGCCTCTTCTTGGTGTGACGCGGGAATGTCCGGTCCTGGCCGAAACGTGCCGTGGGCGCCCTCGGCTGCCGCCAGCGGCATCACTTGGTTGAGGTTGCGGACACGAGTCGATTGCCGAGGTGCGAGAGGCGGAAGTTCGAACCCGGATTGTTGACCCGAAAGCCCGCGTATCCAGTATCAAGCCCTTGCATGGTGTTCTGCCAAGAATCGAGCACACAGCCGTATCGAGCAAGAGTCTGCAGGGAAATTTGAGTGTCTTCGACGTCGGCTTCGACAATGGCCGCAAGTGCCTCCGCATTCAGCGTGGCGCCGTTGTGAATCCCATAATCTGCATCCAAGTCGGGCCGTGACAGTGCTTGCAGCAATCGGACGTCCAGCGGTTGCAGGCCGCGCAGGATTTCAACGTAGACCTTCTTCAACCCGATAGGTCGCGCCGGGTCGGAGGCGTTCGCGAGCAGCCCAGCCCAGAGTTCCTGCACGTCATCTTCGCTTTCGAGAGAAGCTCCTTCGAGCAGTGGAAGGGCAAACTGAGGCGGCAGCGGGGTGGCCTTTCCCGCTGTCCGTCGTTCTGCGGCAATGCGACTGAACTTGTCCATTACCTCGAGAAGATTCTTGTAGCGGTAGTAGCGAGCCCAGTCGGAAACGATACCGCCAAGCTGCTCCAAGGAATCGCCAAGAAGGTTCCTGAGCGCGCCACCCGCGGAGGCAACCATGTCGATGCCCTTGCCGGTAGCCTTCGCAACCTCCTGGACCGCCTTTGCCTCTTCATCCAGCATCGAAATCTCCTCAAGGCGTCCTGATTGATGGTCGCAGTGCACAAGTCTAGCGCTCGTCAACAGGAAGGTATCCACCCGGAAGCCTCCGCGACTTGGAACTGGAGGTGAGGCCTGTACTTCCGCTTCTGGCCGAAGCCCATCATCCTATCGTTCGCCGCAAGGCTCCCATCCTTTCAGCCACCACCTACCGCCCCTCGACCATCTGCATATATCGCCAGACGCCCCAAACCACGCCCACACCGACACCCACCCCGACGCTCCAGCCCATGGAAACACCGACAACGAAGCTCAGGAAAATCATCAACGCCACCGATGCGAGACCGATGGACGTCAACGTGACGATGTCGAAGCGTGCGATCTCGCCCGCGTCCTCGGAGAATGCGCGCTCGCTGTGGCCGCGCTTGCAGCGCTGCCTTCTGAAGAGCACGACGTCGACGATGAACTCGAAGAGTCCGACGACGACGTCCGTCAGTGCGTTGAACATCAAGCCTCCTTTGAATGTCCGCCATTGCCAAAGCAGCCCAGCCGTGCGCTTGCATGCCGCGAAGTGACTTGCATGGCAGTCGCCTCAGGCATGAACGGCAAGGCACCACCGCCCTCTTCCGCTACCGCTGCGCCACATCCTTGACGATCTCGTCGCAGATGCCCCGGATCTGGCTCTCGGTCATTGGTGCGAAGACACCCTGGATGGCGGAAGACGTCGTCGCGTACTTGCGCGTGCCGGCGAGCGCCGTCCCCGGCAACTCGGTGAAGAACACGTCGGCATCGATGTACGCATTGCCGGTCATGATGCCCACGGCGACGCGGGCGCCGCGCGTGATGTAGCGGTAGTCGTTGATGCGGACGGTGACGCGGGTCGAGGGCTGCGTGGCCGATGCGGCCCCCACTGCGGCGGACGCGTCCAGGGGCGCGAGCGTCATGCCCACGGCCTTGGTCGCCTCTTCCATGCCGATGCGCCACTCGTTGCGAAACTGCTCCCAGTCCTTCGATGCGGCCAACGCCTTGCTGCCCTGGACCTCCAGCGTGATGCGCTTGGCCGCGACCGGCGAGATCGCGAGTTGCTTGTCGACGCTGCCTTGGCGCTGCACGTTGGCGGCACAGCCGGTGAGCACCAGAACGGCGGACAGGAACAGCAGTTTGAGCGCAGAGAACATGGAATCGAGGCTTTTATCGAGAGAACAGGGGGAAAGACACCGCAGTGCCTGCGGACCGACCCCGGCCCTGAGAGCGCCACGGCGTCGATCCTTACAATTTGACACCAGGTCTCGCCGCATTCGGCGCCCCGAGGCGCAAAAAATTGCACGAGCGCGCCGCGCCGCTGCATCCCGAAGGTGACGCATCGACGACCGGATTTCTTGCGGATACGCAAAAAGTCAGGGCAACCGCGTTAACCTCCAAGGCTTTTCATCAGGAGTGATTTCATGAGCGTTTACGACAAGCTTTCCCAACTCGGCATCTCCCTGCCCCCCGTGGCCACGCCCGCTGCCGCCTATGTGCCCTTCGTGCAGACCGGCAAGCTGGTCTTCCTCTCGGGCCACATCGCCAAGAAGGACGGCAAGTCCTGGGTCGGCCAGCTCGGCGCGGACATCACGACGGAAGAAGGCAAGAAGGCCGCGCGCGCCATCGCCATCGACCTGCTGGGCACGCTGCACGCCGCCGTCGGCGACCTGAACAAGGTCGTGCGCATCGTCAAGGTGATGAGCCTGGTCAACTCGACCGGCAGCTTCACCGAACAGCACCTGGTGACCAACGGCGCGAGCGAACTCTTCGCCGAAGTCTTCGGCCCGGAAAAGGGCGCGCATGCACGCAGCGCCTTCGGCGTGGCACAGATCCCCACGGGTGCCTGCGTCGAGATCGAACTGATCGCCGAGATCGCCTGATCCGGACCCGCGCCCGGCCTGCCGCTGGTGCAGGCTAGCGGCGCTTCCAGCTCGAGACGGTGATGAACACACCGGTCTCCTGCGCATCGCGCAGCCGCACGCTGTAGCGGCCGGCGCCATCGGTGCCGTTGAACACCACCTCGCGGCCGCTCTGCTCCAGCCTCGCGTCCTGGGTGAGCGCACGGTAGGCCTCGAACACGGTGTCGAGCGCGGCATAGCTGCGCAGCGTCACCTCGGCATCGGGGAGCTGCGGTTCGTCGCGTTGCGCGCGCTCGTAGGCCGTGCGCATCGGCTGGCCCGCCAGGCCCTTCGGCCGCACGATCTTGCCGGCGCTGGCGGTGCTGTTCACTTCGGCCGCCTGCAGCAGCAGGGGCCGCAGCGAGGCCGGGAATCCCGGCGGCAGTTCGTCGTCGCGCCAGCCCGGCGTCGTCGGCTGGCCCGTGAGGTACTCGACCGTCGCGATCTTCTGCGCGTCCGCCGCCACCGCCGGATCGTCGCTCTCGGCCATCAGCGCCAGCCCGTCGGGCAACGTCTTCGCCCAGACGACCAGCGGATCGGCATCGGCCTGCTTCGCGCCCGCGGGCTGGAAGATCGACAGCACGGCCTGCGGGGCCGGGTTGCACGCCTTGCGGTCGTCGCTCTTTGCCGGGGCCCGGCAGTGCCCATTGACCAGGCCCAGCGCCAGCAGGCGCCCTTCCCCATCGAGCAGCATGGCCGCGCGCTCCTCGCCATGGTCGCCGCCGTCGATGGACGCGATGACCGTGCGCCCATCGGGCCAGACGGTGCGCGTGATGTCGTGGCGCGAGCGCATGCCGGCAAGCACCTGGCTCGCGATCAGGCCATCGACCTCGTTGAAGCTGCCGCGCGCGTAGCCGACCATCTCGATCACCGCGCTGCGGACCTTCGGCTGCTCGCTGAGCCGCAGGCGCGGCGCGGTCACCGCCGTGGTGACGGGGGCCGCGGCCTGAAGCATCGGTGCCTGCGCTGCGGCACCCCCATGGAAGCCCGAGAGCACGAGAACGAGGAAGACCGAGGGAAGCGAAGGAAAACGAAGATGCATGCGAGGCGCCGGGAGAGTGATGCGTCCGGCGCGCGCGTGTCGTGCCGGATCAGGGGAGCGGATTCTAGAAGCCGGCATGGCGGCGAACGCAGGGCGCGCCGCATGCCTTCGGCATACTCGTGCCACCGTCCTTTCTTTCGAATGGAAGCACCGTTGAACACCCCCACCCTTCGCCCCGCGATCGACTGGCCGGGCCTGCTGCAGGCCGCGCCCTATTTCACGTCCGCGCTCATGGACACGCTGTCGCCGGAGCAGGCGCCCGAGGCCGCGCCGCTGGTGCGCGCCGCCTACTTCTACGACCTGTTCGACGGCCAGGTCTCGAACGGCGGCGTGATGCAGTACTTCTACAACCTCGCGCTGTCGACGCCCGGCTTCGCGCAGGCGCCGGCCTTCATCGCGCAGAACCCGCACCTGGCGCAGGCCCTGCCCTTCGTCGAGGCGGTGCATGCGGCCTGGGCCGAGGTGGCGCCCGCGGTCGCGTCGGCGCGCGACAGCGACGAGTGGCCGGAGGCGCTGTTCTCCAGCCACCGGGCGCGCTTCGAGGCGCTGGAGAAGGACTTCTACGCCGTCAACCACACGATCTCGCAACGGCTGTGCGCGGCCATCGTGCAGTCGCCGCACGACTACTTCGACATCGCGGCCGTGCCCGGCCTGCCCGAGCGCGGCGTGGCGCACATCGCGCTCAAGGACGGCACGTACCGGCTGCGCTTCGAGGACGGCTTTCCCATCGGACCCAACCTGCTCGAGCGCGGCGATGGCGACTGCGACGTGGTCTGGTTCTCGCGCGACCGCCAGCTGCTGCAGACCGAGAACGGCTACGGCGGCACGCGCACCCGACACTGGCTGCACTACCCGAGCCAGGCCAGCGGCACCTGGCGCCTCAAGGGCGGCAAGCTGCAGTCGCACGAAGGCATGCGCGCCCTGTGGCGCAAGCACGGCTTGCGCGAATCCATGCATGCCAACGGCGCGCCCAAGACCGCCTCGCTGTTCCGCGACAACCAGTCGCTGGGCGACGAACATTTCTTCGCCGACGGCACGCTGCAGCTGCGCCACGAGAAGCGCGCCGACGGCGAGCACCGCAGCCGCTACTGGCCCGGCGGTGCGCTCAACACCCAAAGCGTCTACGACGAGAAGACGCGCCGCGAACGCTACCTGCGGGTGCTCGACCGCGACGGCCAGCCGCTGGCGCCCGAGGGCACGGGCCGGCTGCACCAGTTCCTCAGCATCGAGAAGGGCGAGCACCGCTGGCGCGAAGGCGCGCTGGTCGACGGCTACCTCGAAGGCCCGGTGCGCTGGATGAAGGGCAAGGCCGACGGCAGCGGGGCCACCGAGGTCAGCCGTGCCGTCTACCGCCAGGGGGTCGAGCGATGAGTGCGTCCGGGCGCTGGGCCTGAGGCACTACGGCAGCGCGCCCTCGCCCTCGTCCTGCTCGGATCATCCTAGGTCGCCGAGAGGTTCGACCATTCGATGTCGATCTCCGCATCGAGCCGCAGCGCGGTCGGGTGCAGGGCCTCGACGTCGTCGCCGCTGAGGCTGAAATAGCGCCGCCCGGCCGGGGCGAAGGCGCGCAGCAGTTCCGGCACCGCGCGCGGCGCGCGTGTGACGGCCAGGATCGCGCCCTGCGTCGGCGCCAGCAGCGCATCGAAGCGGCTGAGCACACGGAGGCTCTCGCCGCGGCGCCAGCGCCCTTCGGCATCGATGCCGTCCTGCGCCATCGCGGCCCAGTCGTCGATGCGCCACAGGTCGGCGCCGATGCCGTGCGAACGCGCGAGCACGGCGGCCACCGCCAACGCCAGCTCGACGACCTCGGCACCGCAGACCCACTGCATGCGCCGCCCCGGCCCGGTCGCGCGCTGCAGCAGCTTCATGCCCTTCCCTTCGCCTCAGCCATTGCGGAACAGGAAGCTGTAGGCGTTGAGCGCCGGCACGCCGCCCAGGTGCGCATACAGCACCTTCGAGCCCGGCGGAAACTCACCGAGCCGCACCTTCTCGATCATGCCGTGCATCGACTTGCCCTCGTAGACCGGGTCGGTGAGCATGGCCTCCAGCCGGGCACTCAAGCGGATGGCTTCGAGCGTGCCTTCGTTGGGCAGGCCGTACTCCGGTCCGCCGAAGCGGGTGTCGAGCACGACGTCCTGCGCCGTGATGTCGCGATCGAGCTCGACCAGCTGCGCGGTGTTCTTCGCGATGCGCAGGATCTGCTCATGGGTCTGCTGTGGCTTGGCCGAGGCGTCGATGCCGATCACGCGGTCGGCGCGGCCATCGGCCGCGAAGCCCACGACCATGCCGGCCTGGGTGCTGCCCGTCACCGCGCAGACCACGATGTAGTCGAAGCGGAAGCCGAGCTCGGCCTCCTGCTGCCGCACTTCTTCGGCAAAGCCCACGAAGCCGAGCCCGCCCTTGGGATGTTCCGAGCATCCCGCGGGAATCGGGAAGGGCTTGCCGCCGGCCTGGCGCACGCTCTCCATCGCGTCCTCCCAGCTCTTGCGGATGCCGATGTCGAAGCCCGCAGCATCGAGCCGGACATCGGCGCCCATGATGCGCGACATCTCGATGTTGCCGACCCGGTCGTACACCGCGTCGGAATAGTTGACCCAGTTCTCCTGCACCAGCACGCACTTCAGCCCCAGGTGCGCGGCCACCGCCGCCACCTGCCGCGTCTGGTTCGACTGGATGCCGCCGATCGACACGAGCGTGTCGTAGCCGCCTTCGAGCGCTTCGGGGATCAGGTACTCGAGCTTGCGCGTCTTGTTGCCGCCGAAGGCCAGGCCGCTGTTGCAGTCCTCGCGCTTGGCATAGAGCTCGACCTTGCCGCCCAGGTGCGCGCTCAGGCGCTTGAGCGGCTGGATGGGCGTCGGCCCGAAGGTCAGCGGATAGCGGGGGAATTTCTTCAGATTCATGGGCTTTGCTCCTGTGTGCGTGATCGGCGGGATGTGGTGCATCGATCTTAGGAATGGAGCCGCGACACAGGGTTGCGAAATAGCGCTTGTTCACGGAATGCGGACGCCCTCAGAATCCATTCATCCTTCGGAAATTTTGAGAATGACCTCATGAGCACAACAAAACGCCGCCCCACGAGCGTCGCGCCCGCCCCTTCGCCAAAGGGTGAGCTCGACCGCATCGACCGCGCCATCCTGCGCGCCCTGCAGCGCGACGCATCGGTCTCCAACGTCGCGCTGGCGGCCAAGGTGAACCTCAGCGCGCCGGCCTGCCTGCGCCGCGTCGAGCGGCTCAAGGCCATGGGCATGATCCGCGGCATCGTGGCCCTGCTGGAGCCGCGCGCCCTCGACGCCGGCATGCTGGTGATGATCGGCGTGGTGCTCGACCGCTCCACGCCCGAGTCCTTTGCCGAGTTCGAGAAGGCGGTGCACAAGGTCTCGGGCTGCCTCGAATGCCATGTCGTGACGGGCGAGTTCGATTACTTCATGCTGCTGCGCACACGCGACCACGAGAGCTTCAACCGGCTGCACGCCGAGCAGCTGCTCTATCTGCCGGGCGTGCGGCAGATCCGCAGCTTCATGGTGCTGAAGGAAGTGCTGTCGACGACGCAGTTGAGTGTCTAAGCCAAGGCGAGCGCGTTCGCATCGGCCTGCGAGGCGCCGCCTGGGTTACCTTAGCGCCATGAGAACCTCCCCGCGACTCTGGGCCGCCATCGCCCTTGCCCTGTGCTCACCCGCCGCCCTCGCCGACCCGCACGGCCTGCTCACGCTGGTGGTCGGCGTGCCGCTGCTGCTGGTGGCGTCGGTCGTGCTGGGCGTCCTGCTGATGCTGCGTCCCAGCGCGCCCGTCCGGATCGTGTCGATCGTGCTGTTCGCGCCCACGCTGGCCTACAGCCTGTACGTCGCGCTGGACGCACTCACCCTGTTCACGGACATCGGCTCGGAAAACTCGATGATCGGCTTCGCCTTCTTCGGGCTGCTGGCGTTGGCCTGCCTTCTGTTCTTCCTGATCGTTCGCAGAAGGCCCGTCGCCGGCGGATGAAGCGCCAGGCAGGCCGGCCCGCTCAGGCCGCGCCGTCCCGCCGCGACGACCCCCGCGCCACCAGCTCGCCCGGCAGCAGCAGCACCCGCGGCGGCACGTCGAGGCCGCGCAGGCGCTCGATCAGGCAGTTGGCGGCGCCGCGGCCGATCTCGGCCGTGGGCTGCGCGATGGTGCTCAGGCCAGGCCCGACCAGCGGCGACCATTCGGCCTCGTCGAAGCCGACGAAGCCCAGGTCCTCGCCGAATTGCCAGTCCAGCCCGGCCACCGCCGCGGCCACGCGCAGGGTGACCACCGCATTGCCGGAGATCACGGCCGGCGCACGCCGAGCGCGCCGGGCCCGCTGGCGCAGGGCGCGCAGCGCGGCCTCGAGGCCGGCGCTGTCGCCCTCCTCGCTCTCGAACACCTCGCCCTTCACGCCCGGCGCATGCGCGGCCATGCAGTCGCCGAAGGCATTCGTACGCTCGCGCCGCGTGCTCACGCCCTTCTGCGGCTCGGTGAGGTAGAGGAACTCGCGGTAGCCGCCAGCCAGCAGGTGTTCGCAGGCCAGCGCCATCGCGCCCGGGTTGTCGAGCGACACGAAGTCGGCCTGCATGCCCGCATGGCGCCGGTCGACCAGCACCGCCGGCTTGCCGTGCAGCGCCACCGCGTCGACGGTGCTGGCGCCGCGGCCCAGCGTGTTGAGGATGAAGCCGTCGACCTGGTAGCTGGCCAGCGCATCGATGGCCTCGCGCTCGCGGCCGCTCTCGTTGCCGAGGTTGAACAGCATCACCAGGTAGCCCGCGTCCTGGCAGGCCTTCTCGGCGCCACGCAGCACGGCCACCGAATAGGGGTTGGTGATGTCGGCCACGATCAGGCCGATCAGCCGCGTGCTGCCGCGGCTCAGGGCCTGGGCCATGGGGCTGGGCGAGTAGTCGAGGGCGACGATCGCGGTCTCCACACGCGCCGCGATGTCGGGGCTCAGCAGCCGCTCGCGGTGGTTGAAGAAGCGCGAAACCGTGGCCTTCGACACGCCGGCCGCGGCCGCCACGTCGGCGATGGTGGCCCGCTGGCCCGCGGGCTTCTGGCGCGGTGCCCGGGTGCTCACGCCGAGGCCGTGTCGAAGACCGCGCCCGGCCTCTGGCCGGCCAGCGCCTGCAGCAGGTTGGTGGTCGCCAGCTCGGCCATCGCATGGCGCGTCTCGTGCGTGGCCGAGCCGATGTGCGGCAGCGGCGTCACGCGCGCATGGGTGCGCAATGCCGAATCGAGCGGCAGCGGCTCGGTCGCGAACACGTCGAGCCCGGCCGCATGCAGATGGCCGCTGTCGAGCGCGGCCAGCAGCGCGGCCTCGTTCACCGTGGCACCGCGGCCGCCGTTGATGAAGATCGCGCCCGGCTTCATCGCACCGAACACCTCGGCGTCGATCATGCCGCGCGTGGCGTCGGACAGGGGCAGCATCGCGACCACGAAGTCGGCGCGTGCGAGCAGTTCGTTCAGCGGCGTGTGCAGCGCATGGCCCTGCAGTTCGGGCGCCTGCTCCGCGAGGTCCACCGCACGGCGTGCGTGGTAGAGCACCGGCATGCCGAAGCCCAGCGCCGCGCGGCGCGCGATGGCCTGGCCGATCCGGCCGAAGCCCAGCAGGCCCAGCGTCTTGCCATGCACGTCGGTGCCGAACAGCTCGGGGCCGATGTTCTTGGTCCATTGCCCTTCGCGCACCAGCTTCGACAGCTCGACCACGCGACGGCTGGTCGCCATCAGCAAGGCGAACATGGTGTCGGCCACGGTCTCGTCGAGCACGCCGGGCGTGTGGCACAGCAGGATGCCGCGCCGGTGCAGTTCGGCCAGCGCGAAGTTGTCGACGCCCACCGACACGCTCGAGATCACCTCGAGCTTGGGTGCGCGGTCGAGCAGCGCCGCGTCGACCGGCCAGCTCGAGCCGATCAGCGCCTGCGCCTCGGGCAGCGCGGCATCGAAGGCCGCGCGCTGGGCGGCCACCTTCGGGTTGGCCACGGTCACGTCGTGCACGGCCTGCAGCCGCGCGAGCTGGTCCTCGGGCAGTTCGCGGAACACCAGCACCTTCTTGCGCATTGCAGCGGTCATCCCAGCTTCGCCTCGTCGAGTTGGACCCGCGTCGGCAGGCCTTCGGTGTCACCCAGCACCTGGACCGCGCGCGCGCCGATCCAGCTGCCGCGGCGCACCGCGTCGGGCACGCTGCGGCCTTCGAGCAGGGCGCTGATCACGCCGGCCGCGAAGCCGTCGCCGGCGCCCACGGTGTCGATCACTTCCTCGACCGGGAAGCCCGCCACGCGGCCGGTGCCGGCCACGTCGCTGTCGTAGTAGGCGCCCTCGGCGCCCAGCTTCACGACCACCAGCTTCGCGCCGAGTTGGCGGTAAAAAGCCGCGATGCCTTCGGGCGTGCTTTGGCCGGTGAGCAGCAGGCCCTCCTCGATGCCGGGCAGCACCCAGTCGGCGCGCGAGGCCAGGTCGTTGATGGCGCTGCGCATGGCCTCGGTCGAGGCCCACAGCGTGGGGCGCAGGTTGGGGTCGAAGGAGACGGTGCGGCCCGCGGCGCGCATCGTGTCCATGGTCTTGATCGCGGCCGGCAGCGTGGTCGCGGAGATGGCGGCGAACACGCCGGTGGCGTGCAGATGGCGCGCGGAAGTGAGCCAGGGCACGTCGATGTCGTCGGCCGTCATCTGGCTCGCGGCCGAGCCCTTGCGGTGGTACTCGACCGGCGGGTCGCTGCCGTCGGTGACGCGGCCCTTGAACTGGAAGCCGGTCTTCTGTGACGCGTCGCAGATCACGTGGCTGCAGTCGATGCCCTCGCCCTTCATGGTCGCGATCAGGTAGCGGCCCATCGAATCGGTGCCGAGCCGGCTGGCCCAGCCCACTTTGAGGCCCAGGCGCGACAGGCCGATGGCCACGTTGGTCTCGGCGCCGGCGGTGCGCTTGTGGAAGGACTGCGCGTCTTCCAGCGGGCCCGGCCGGTCGGCCACCAGCAGCAGCATGGCTTCGCCGAACAGGGCGACGTCGAAGGCGGTATCGGTCATGGCAGGGCGCGGGCGGCGCGGATGAAGTCGATCTGGGTGCGCGTGACGGCCAGCAGGTCGTCGCCGATCAGCGGGTATTCGATGGCGTGCGGCACGTCGGCCGGCAGCGCGCGCAGCACCGCGCGCCAGGGGGCCGAGGAATCGGCCAGCGGCACCGCGACCCACTTGGCCGGCAGCCGCTGCACGCCCTTGCAGTGCACATAGCGCACGCGGTGGCCCAGGGCCTTGGCGGCTTCGAGCGGGCATTCGCCCAGCCAGTGCCAGTTGCCCATGTCGAAGGTCATGCCCAGGTTCAACCCGGCACGGTCGGCCACGTCGAAGAAGGTCAGCAGCGCGGTCAGGGTGCCCGCCGAGACGGTCTGGTCGTTCTCGATCAAGAGCTCGATGCGGGTCTCGGCCAGCTGTGTCTTCAGGCCCCACAGCGAACCGTGCGAGCTGGTGCGGAAATCGCCGATGGCCATCTTCAGGCGCCTGGCGCCCAACGTGGTCGCGGCGGCGATGCCGCGCGCCAGCGCTGCGCTGTCGAGCCAGCCGCCTTCGGCCCACAGGCCCTCGGGGCTGCTGTAGACCGAGGCATGGCCCGCGAGCGCGGGCAGTTCGGCGTCGGGGTTGCGCAGCAGCTCGCCGCGCACCTCGACCGAATCGGCACCCGCGGCGCGCGCGAGTTCGGAACACCAGAGCTGGCCGTGCCGGCCCACCTCGGCCGCGCCGAAGGACGACAGCGAGATCAGTACGGGAATCGAGGCCATCAGTGCGCCTGGTGCGATGAAAGGATCTGACCCAGGAATTGCTTGGTCTTGTCGTTCTTCGGGTTGCTGAAGAACTCGGCCGGCGGCGCCTGTTCGACGATCTTGCCGTCGGCCATGAAGATCACGCGGTCGGCCACGCTGCGGGCGAAGCCCATCTCGTGCGTCACGCACAGCATGGTCATGCCGTCTTCGGCCAGGCCGATCATGGTGTCGAGCACTTCCTTGACCATCTCGGGATCGAGGGCCGAGGTGGGCTCGTCGAACAGCATGATCTTGGGCGACATGCACAGCGCGCGCGCGATCGCCACGCGCTGCTGCTGGCCGCCCGACAGCTGGCTCGGGTACTTCTTGGCCTGCTCGGGAATGCGCACGCGGGTGAGGTACTTCATCGCCACCTCTTCCGCCTGCTCCTTCGACAAGCCGCGCGAGCGCATCGGCGCCAGCGTGCAGTTCTCGAGGATGGTCAGGTGCGGGAACAGGTTGAACTGCTGGAACACCATGCCGACTTCGGCGCGCACCGCATCGACGTTCTTGCCGCCGGCCGTGAGCTCGATGCCGTCGACCACGATGCGGCCCTGCTGCACCGTCTCGAGGCGGTTGATGCAGCGGATCAGCGTCGACTTGCCCGAGCCCGAAGGCCCGCAGATCACGATGCGTTCGCCCGCGCGGACCGACAGGTCGATGCCGGTCAACACCTGGAATTCACCGTACCACTTGTTGACCGCTTCCATGCGGATGATGGGCTCGCTCATGAGGCTTCTCACTCTGTTGGGTTCAAGAAAATCGGATGGCCGGACGCAGAGGACGCGAAGGTTTCGCAGAAGACGCAAAAGGAGAATCCAAGACGCTGTTGGCTTCCTTCTGCGGACTCTGCGCAGTTTTTGTCTTCCTTCCGCGTCCGGAAGTCCGCTCCCGTCTTACTGCAGCTTGGGCAGGTCGGCGCCCAGCCACTTCTGGTAGAGCTTGTTGAGCTCGCCGTTGGCCGTGTTCTTCTCGACGAAGGCGTTCACGTTCTTCAGCAGCTCTTCCTGGCCCGGACGCATCGCGACGCCCATGGCCTGCTGCACCAGCGTGAACTTGTTCTCGAAGGTGTTGGCGGGCACGCGCTTGGCGATCTGCGCCGCGACGGTGACCGAGCAGCCGATGGCGTCGACCTGGCCCGACATCAGGGCCTGCATGGCCGAGGCGTCGTCGTCGAAGCGGCGGATCTCGGTGCCTTCCGGTGCGGCCTTGGTCACGGCCACGTCCTGCGTCGATGCGCGGGCCACGCCGATGCGCTGGCCCTTGAGGTCGGCCGCGCCCTTGATGTTGGCGTCCTTCTTGCCGTACAGCACGATGGTCGCCGCGGCGTAGGGCGTGGAGAACTGCACCTGCTTCGAACGCTCGGGCGTGATGGCCAGCGAGGCGACCAGCAGGTCGACCTTGTTGGTCAGCAGGAAGGGAATGCGGTTCGGGCCGGTGACCGGCACGATGTTGGCCTTGACGCCCCATTCCTTGGCCAGCAGCTTGGCCACGTCGGCGTCGTAGCCGTCGGGCTGGTTCTGCGCGTTGGTCGTGCCGTAGGGCGGGAAGTCGACCAGCATGCCGATGGTGACTTCGCCCTTCTTCTTGATGTCGGCGATCGACTGCGCGGTGGCGAAAGGCGCGAACACGGTGAGTGCGGCGCCCAGGCCGAGGGCAGCGATGGCGGTGCGGCGGGTGGTGGAACGGGTCATGTCGAAGTCTCCTGAGTTGAGGACGGGAACAGGCAAGAAAAGAAAGGGGGAATCAGCGGGCCAGCGCCTGGGCGCGGCGGCGCTCCATGCGCGCGGCCAGCAGCGACAGCGGCCAGCAGATCACGAAGTAGATCGCGGCCACGGTGGCGAAGACCTGCAGCGGCTGGAAGGTCGCGTTGTTGATGATCTGACCGGCGCGCGTGACCTCGGTGAAGCCGATGATGGCGGCCAGCGAGGTGCCCTTGATGATCTGCACCACGTAGCCCACGGTCGGCGCGAGCGCGATCTTGAAGGCCTGCGGCAGCACCACGTCGCGCATGCGGGCGACATAGCGCAGGTTGAGCGCCTGCGCCGCCTCGATCTGGCCACGCGGCACGGCTTCGATGCAACCGCGCCAGATCTCGCCCAGGAAGGCCGCGCTGTTGAGGATCAGCGCGGCGCCCGCGGCGATCCAGGGGTTGATGTCCAGGCCCAGCACCGGCGCGCCGAAGAAGATCAGGAACAGCTGCAGCAGCAGCGGCGTGCCCTGGAAGATCTGGATGAAGGTGACGGCCGCGCCGCGGGCGAAGCGGCTCTCGGAGGTGCGCGCCAGCGCGATCACCAGGCCCAGCAGCGCGCCGCCGACGAAGGCGATCAGCGACAGCGCCAGCGTCCACTGGACGGCCTGGAGGATGAAGAGGAATTCGGGAAAGCCGAAGGTACGCATATCAAATCTCAGTCTTTCAGCGAGTGGGCAACCGGCGCCTCAGCTCGATGCAGGCTTGATCGGGAAACACCGCGGAACCGGCTTTGCCGGGCCGCTGGTGTTGCCCCCGGTAGGGGGTTGGCGAAGCGACACGAAGTGCGCGAAGACTGGGGGCGAGCCATTGCTATCGACGATCCGGATAGTTGAGGGTTCGCTGATAGATCAGCTTGAAGAGGCCGGAGAAGCTCAAGGCCAGCAACAGGTAGATACCTGCCACCACGATGTAGATCTCGAAGCTGCGGAAGGTCTGCGACTGCAGGTTGGCCGCGACCGAGGTCAGGTCGTCGGCCGAGATCACCGACACCACGGCCGAGCTCAGCATCAGCAGGATGAACTGGCTGGTGAGTGCCGGGTAGATGGCCTTGAGCGCGGGCTTGATGATCACGAAGCGGAAGATCTCCCAGGGCTTGAGGTTGAGCGCGCGGCCCGCCTCGATCTGGCCCTTGGGAATTGACTCGATGCCCGCGCGGATGATCTCGGTGGCATAGGCGCCCAGGTTCACCACCATCGCGGTCAGCGCGGCCGTGTAGGGCGACCAGCGCAGGCCGATGGCCGGCAGCGCGAAAAAGAAGAAGAACAGCTGCACCAGGAAGGGCGTGTTGCGGATCACCTCGATGTAGGCATTGACGATGAAGCGCAACCAGGCGGGCCCCGAGGTCTTGCCCCAGGCGCAGAAGATGGCGACGACAAGGCCGAGCACGGTGGCCACCAGCGAGAGCTGGATGGTGATCCACGTGCCCTTGAGGAGCAGTGGCCAGGCGGCGAAGACGGCGTCGAACTGGAATTGGTAATTCACTGGGCAAATCCTGCGGACAGGCAAGCGGTGCGTGGGCTGGCCAGTGTATGAAACCGGTTTCAGACGAAACATCGGGGTTTACCCTTGCATGCAAGTTTCGCGGGTCAGGCTGAGAGCCAACGCCATCGCAAGGGCATCCGACGGCAACTGGCCGCTTCTTGGGCAAACTGGCTGCGTGACTGCCCCTTCGCCCGCGCCCCCTGCCCTGCTCCATCGCTGGCTGCGTCGGGCGGTGGACGTGCAGCCGGACGAGGTGCGGGCGACGCTGCTCGGCTTCGGCTGGTTCTTCTGCCTGCTGGGCGGCTACTACCTGCTGCGGCCGCTGCGCGATGCGCTGGGCCTGGCCGGCGGCGCGGACGAACTGCAGTGGCTGTTCAGCGCCACCTTCGTCGCGATGCTCGCGCTGGTGCCGCTGTTCGGCTGGCTGGTCACCCGGCTGCCGCCGCGGCGCTTCGTGCCGCTGGCCTACCGCTTCTTCACCGTGAGCATCCTGGTGTTCTGCGTGCTGATCGCAAGCGGCGTGCACGGCGTCTGGGTGGGCCGCGTGTTCTTCGTGTGGATCAGCGTCTTCAACCTGTTCGTGATCAGCATCTTCTGGAGCGTGCTGGCCGACTGCTTCAGCAACGCACAGGGCCGGCGGCTGTTCGGCTTCATCGCGGCCGGCGGCACCGCGGGCACCTTCGTCGGGCCGGCGCTGGCCGCTTCGCTGGTCACGGCGCTCGGGCCGGTCGCGCTGACGCTGGGCGCGGCATTGCTGCTCGAAGCCGCGCTGCAGTGCTTCCACCGGCTGTATCCGCGCGAAGGCCAAAGACTTGCGCATGAAGGCGCCGCTGGCGCCGCCACGGCCACCGGCGACGCCCGCCCCATCGGCGGCAGTGTGCTGGCCGGCCTGGCGCTGATCGCGCGCTCGCCCTACCTGCTGGGCCTGTGCGGCTATTTGCTGCTGCACACCGCGGCCTCGACCTTCCTCTACTTCGAGCAGGGCCGCATCGTGGCCGGGGCCTTTTCAGATACGGCATCGCGCACCCGCTTCTTCGCCTTGGTCGACCTGGGCGTATCGACGCTCACGCTGCTGCTGCAGCTCTTCGTCACCGGCCGGCTCATGAAGCGCTTCGGCGTGGGGACGGCATTGGTGCTGCTGCCGATCGCCTCGGCGCTGGCCTTCGCGGCGGTGGCGCTCTCGCCCACGGTGCTCGTGCTGGCCGCCGCGCAGGCCCTGCGCCGCGCCTTCGACTACGCGATCGCGCGGCCGGCGCGCGAGGTGCTGTTCACCGTGGTCGGGCGCGAGGCCAAGTACAAGGCCAAGAACGCGATCGAGACCGTGGTCTACCGCGGTGGCGATGCCGTCAGCGGCTGGATCTCGGCCGGCCTGGGCGCCCTGGGCGTGGGCTTCGCGGGCCTGGCGGCGCTGGCGATTCCGCTGGCCGCCGCATGGGCCGTCCTCTCGCTGTGGCTCGCGCGCCAGCAGGAGCGACGATTGCACGCCCCTGCGGGGAACTCGACCGCGCCCCGTGCATCCACCGCAGGACACGCTGCCGATTGACCCCCACCTTCCCAGGAGTCGCCATGCCACCGTTGCCCCACGCCCACCCCGCCGGACTCACGCGCGCCCAGGTGCTGCGCATGGCCGTCGGCCTGTCGACCGGCGTCGCCACCGCCGGCCTGCCCTTCGGCGCCGCGGCGCAGAAGAAAACCCCCATGAACACCCGCCCCATCCCTTCGACCAAGGAAGCCCTGCCCGTGATCGGCTGCGGCACCTGGGTCGGCTTCGGCCACGCGCCGGGCAGCGACGAATACCGGCGCCTGCCGGGCGTGCTGCAGGCGCTGTTCGACGCAGGCGGCACGGTGCTCGACAGCTCCCCCATGTACGGCCGCGCCGAGCAGACCACGGGCGAACTGCTGGCCGCATCGAAGGACCGCCCCCAGGCCTTCCTCGCGACCAAGGTCTGGACCCGCGGGCGCGAGGCCGGCATCGCGCAGATGGAACAGTCCATGGCGCACCTGAAGGCCGAGCGCATCGACCTGATGCAGGTGCACAACCTGGTCGACTGGCGCACCCAGCTCGCGACGCTGCGCGCGTGGAAGTCCAGCGACCGCATCCGCTACATCGGCATCACGCACTACACGGCCTCGGCCTTCGGCGAGGTCGAGGCGGTGCTGCGCGCCGAGACGCTCGACTTCCTGCAGATCAACTATTCGATCGACGACCGCGCGGTCGAACAGCGCCTGCTGCCGCTCGCGGCCGAGCGCGGCGTGGCCGTGATCGTGAACCAGCCCTTCGGCGGCGGCGGTTTGCTGCGCGGGCTGCGCGACAAGCCGCTGCCCGGCTGGGCGGCCGAGATCGGTGCGACCAGCTGGGCCCAGGTGCTGCTCAAGTTCACGCTGAGCCATCCCGCCGTGACCTGCGTGATCCCCGGCACCAGCCGGCCCGAGCACATGGCGGACAACGCGAAGGCGGGCTTCGGCGCCGTGCCGGATGCGGCCTTCTGGCGGCGGCATGCGGCGTCGGTGACGGCGGCGTCTTGACGCCGCGCTAACCAGCGTTCTGCGGCGTCACCTCCCGCACGTCCGCCGGCTTCCCTTCCCGGGCATCGCGGTGCTACGCTTTCGCGCGTCACACATCGATCGTCGGAAAGACTGCGCCGAAGAGCGCGAAAGGGAAGACCATGACCTGGACCCGTGCCGTCCCGGCCCGCCCCACGTTCAGGGCGAATGGAAAAGGCTGCCTTACAGGCCGTTCGGTCCAATGGAGTTGCTGGCGGCTGTCGCTCAGTACCCAACATGGGTACCTGGGATCGCTGGAGACTCAGGGATGAGAAAGAAAAAGTGCCGCTTCGTCCCAAGGAAGTGCGCAGCAGCATTTGCGGCAGCCTGTTCGCCCACCTCGACAAGCTGCATGCGCACGTGCACCAACAACCCTGTGGCAAAGAATCCACACTGACGACCCGTTCAAGGAGGCCATTCAAATGACACGCAAGCACCTCAATTTCCCACCGCCACCCGTGCCTCGCACCGTGCGCGAATTGCTCAAAGACTATCCAGAGTTGATTGACGAACTACAGGATGGCTTGACCAAGAGTCACTACGGCCCATTGGGTGCCCTGAGCTTTGACAGTGCCATCTGGCTGCTGGAGGGCACGTTTGATGCAATTTGGGGTGATGCGGACAAAGAGGCAGAGCAAGCTACAGCACAAAGGGACTCGGAAGCTGCTGAACAAGCAAAGCGAAAGAGAGTGACGATTAGTAAGGCAAGACGTTCCATACATGCCGACGACGATCTTTGGAACTACTTTAAGACCTATGAAAAGGACTTCCAATGAGTCACTCGACGGAATGGACCTTAGACGAAGCCACGCATAACCGTATCTATGCCGAAAAGATCTTTCCAGAAAGTGGCTTTCAGGAGACCGCCGCACAGAAATATCCTCGCGCCATCGTCCTGGCAGGTCAACCAGGTGCTGGCAAGGGTGGTCTAGCCAGCGCTGTTGAGAAAGAGTTCACCGGCAACGTTGTCAAGCTTGATCTCGATGAGACGCGCAAATTCCATCGCGATGTCGAAAAGCTCCGCGAAACCCACCCCTACACATGGGCAAGCCACACCCACCAGGACGCCCGAGGCTGGACCGACAAACTGAACCACGCCTTCGTCGAAGGCCGACGCAACATCGTCTTCGACACGACACTGGGTGGCGCCGACCACTGGATCGGCGAAATGAAGAAGATGCAGGCCCTGCCAACGCATCCCTATGAAGTCGAGGTGCGCGTGCTCGCCACGCACCGCCTCGAAAGTGAACATGGCGTGCATGAACGCTTCGCCCGTGACCTCGACAACAAGGGCTACGGCCGCTTCGTCCCCCAGGAAGTCCGCAGCAGCGTCTACGACAGCCTGCCCGCCAACCTCGACAAGGTGCATGCGCAACTGCCCGACGCGCGCATCCGCATCTACAACCGCGAAGGCGCCGAGCTTTACGACAGCCGCACCAGCCCGTTGAAGCCAGGCGCGGCGCTGGCGCAGGCCCGCGAAGCCCGCCTGACCGATCCGGAGCGCACCCGCGGCCTGAACCACAAATGGCAAAAGCAGCAAGCCTGGGAGCAGCAGCTTCCCGAAGCCTTGCCGCGCCATCCCAAAGTGACGCCACCCACCGCGCAAAACGTCCTGCGCGAAAACAACGAGCTCAAGATCAAAACGGACGTCCAGCGTGGCGCGACCGAAGCCGCCGCCGTTGATCGCGCTGTACGCATCGAGCCCGGTATCGCGCGTGTCCACCTCGGCCTCAAGGTCGCTGGCGCCGCCGCCCAGATCCCCGATGCCATCACCACAGGCCGGGAAGCCTCCCGACTGCTCGACCAGGGCAACCTGACCGGTGCGCAGTCGCAGGTGATGCACTTCGCGGGCCGCGGCCTCGGCATGGCCGGTGGCGCCATGGCCGTGGGCTCGATCGCGGCGGCCGCCGGCATCGAAACCGGCCCCGGTGCCGTGGCGCTGGGCCTGGCCGGCGGCGTGATCGGTGCCGTCGCCGGCGACAGGATCATGGACGCCGCCGACCAGGCTCGCATCCACAGCCAGCGCGGCAGCGACGGCAACGTCTGGAAGCTTGACCCCCAGCACCCGGAACAAGGCTGGACACGCCTGCCACGCCCTGGGGAGTTCGGCCCGCAAGGTCCGTCCGAAGCCGCTGGCTACAAGAGCCAGCTGATGCACGCCGCCCCACGGCTGGCCGACGAAGTGAACTACAAAGCCAGCAGCACCGCCGTCGAACTGGCGCTGGCCCGCGGGCCAGCACTTCAGGACCCGTTCCAGCAGCCGCCGGAAAGCACCGGTGAAGCGGTGCTGCCCGGACGGGCAGCTGCCAATCAGCCGTGGCTGCGCGATCCGCAAAGCCACGCCTGGACACGCCAGACCTTCGAGCCGGCGACTCCCCTGACGCACGGCATGCCGGTCCAGCGCACGGTCACGGCCAGTCCCGAGCAGGCACTGCAGCTCGACCGTGCCGCGCAGGCCGCCATCGCCCACAACATCGCCCAAGGTCCGCGAGCCATCGCCGCGCGCTACCAGAACGCCTACGACCAGCACGGCTGGAAGCAGCATGGGCCGGTGCCGGCGGCTGTGCTCGACGCCGCGCAGACGCCGCCCGACCAGTTGCCGGCCTCCGACGGGCATACCTACACACGGGGCAAGGACGGGCAGTGGACCACGCCGGGCAGCCTTTACGGCACGAACACAGCACAGGGCCCCGTGCGCGATGAACTCGAGGCCACGCGCCAGCAGATGGCATCGCAAGGGGCCCCTCTTCCGGCCCCCACACGGCCCGCCGCACATCGGGAGCCCGCCCACCCTGTCACCACGCACGAACAACGCATCACGCCCACGCCCGGTGGCATGCCCTTCGTTGAGGCCCACAAGCGCCGCGACGAGCCCGAGCAGATCTCTGTCGGTTCCTTGCAGGCCGTCGGCAAGCTGGATCCCTCCACGCTGGTCAAGGGCAGCCCGTCGTACCGCATGCACCAGGCACAGGAGCAGGACCTGATGCGAGGCCTGGCCCTGGCGCAGCAGCAGGACCGGGACCGCTTCAGGCACGAGCCGAGCCCGTCACCCCCATCGGTGAATCGCACGCAGGAACGCACGCAAGGGCGTCTGTTGAGCGATATGCCTGTGCAGAAACAGTTCGAGCCTGAAGTGAAGATGCCCGCTGCGCCAAGCAGGCAACAGACGTCGGCGCCTGCAATCCCTGCAGCTGCACCGAGCCCTGTCGGCGTCGCGCCACCAGTGGTTCCTGCTTCTGCGCAGTCGGCAGCGTTGCCACCCGCGCAGCCCATCTCTTCGCACGAGCAGAGCACCATCACGCTCCCGCAGCCGACCGCGCAAGCCGGCGCGGGCGACAGCCCCGAAATGCAGGCCCGCTGGGCAGCGAAGGAGGCCGAACTGGTTGCCGCTCGGGAACAGATCGCGCAGCTCAGCGGCCAGAGGAACGACGAGCGCCCGGCGGTTCACACCGAGCCTGCTGCACCCATGCGCCAGACCGATCCACGCGACCCCGCGCATCCGGATCACAAGGACTTCCAGAAGATCTACGGGGTGGTCGTGCAGCATGGCCGCTGGGATGCGCAGCAGAGCGCCAGCATTGCCTCGCAGGCGCTGGCCGACTTCAAGGCACAGCCGCTGTCCAGGCGCCTGGATGTGGTGGCGCTGGAGCCCGATACCAATGGCCGGCTCAAACTGATCGTCGGCCATGCACCGTGGGGCGGCCTGCGCTGCCTGAGCTCGGCGATGGTCGATCCGGTGCAGGCAGCGCGTATGCCGGCCGAGCAGGGCTTCGAGCAACTGGCGCAAGCGACGCAGCAGCGCGAACTGCAAGTGGCGCAGTCGTGGTCGCAGCAACAACAGCAGGGGAACGAGCAGGGGTTCCGACGGTAGCGGCACCTGCCTCGCGCCACCGCAGGTCGCTGCTCGCGCAGCCACGCCATGCGAACGCGCGCAGGAAGCCGCACCCTCAGTTCAACACCGCCTTCGTGATCGCCCGCCCCACCCGCTCGAACACCTTGCCGGCCTCGCGTTGCTCGTCGAGGCCGGACGCGCAGGTCGCGACCACGATCGCATCGGCACCGCCGTTCTGCGGCTGGATCACGCCCGCGTGGCAGGCCGTGCGGTGCTGGGTGCCGGTCTTGTGGATGAACTTCACGCCGCGCGGCAGGCCCGCCTGCAGGCGGTAGTTGGTGAAGATGTCGATCTTCATGGCGGTGAAGAGCTTCTGCGTGCTCGCGGGCTGGAGCAGCTTGCCCTGCACCAGCTTCTCGAGCATCGCGCCGTAGGCCACCAGCGTGGCCGAATTGAGGCCGCGGCGGTAGTAGCGGTCATAGGCTTCGTCGATGGTCTTCACCTGGAGCGCGGACGCCGGCACGTCGAGCGCCTTGCGCAGCGCCTCCACCCGCTGCGGGCCCATGGGGGCCGACGCGATGGTCACCAGCTGGTCGTTCGAGAGCTTGCGCGCATCGGGGTGCAGCTCGGCATACACGTCGTAGCGCACCTCGGCCAGCGTGCTCAAGGTACCGAGGCCCTCGGCGCCCATTGCCTCCTTCGCGCTGCGGTTGACCTGCGCGAGCCCGACCTTGCGGATCAGCATGTTGGCGGCCGTGTTGTCGCTGTCGCCCAGCATGCGCTGCAGCAGTTCTTCGATGGTGATCACCGCACCGGGCTGGCGCCACACCAGCTGGCCGGCCTCGATCCGGTCGCCGGGCTCGAGGGTCATGGTGTCGGACAGCTTGAGCTGGCCCGCATCGACCTGCTGCAGCACCGCGATCGCGATCGGCACCTTCACCGTCGAGCCCAGGTACCAGCGCTGGTCGGCGCCGTAGTTGAAGCTGTCGCCCTGCTTCAGGCGCTTGACGTACACGCCCAGCTTGCCGGGCGACTCGCGGTCGATGCGTTCGATCTCCTGCTTGAGTCCTGCGTCCCAGTCCGCCGCCCGCGCGGACTCAAGGCCGAGCAGGCACAGGCCGACGGTCAACGCGCAGAGCAGGCGCGGCATGGCATATCGCTTCATCATCATGGACTCCCTTGGTCAACAGGCCGGACCGGCAGACGGCGGCGCCGACCTGCATCAGCGCGAATTCGGATTGGTCGAGCGACGGCTCGTCACGGGTGCAGGCCACCACCAGCACGCGGCGCTGCTGGCCCGCCTCGGCCAGCCGCACCAGGCCGCCGTCGCAGGTACGGCGGCGCTGCGTGCCGGTCTTGTGGGCGAAGCGCACGCCCGCGGGCAACCCGGCCTTGATGCGGTTCGTACCCGTGGCCACGCGCTCCATCAGCTTGAGCAGATAGGCGGTCGATTCGGGTGCGAGCGCCTGGCCGCCGCCCAGCTGCGAGAGCAGCGCGCCATAGGCATCGAGCCGCGCCGAGTTGAGGCCGCTCGCGTAGTAGGCGTTGTAGGCCGCGTCGAGGCTGGGCAGCTTGAAGCGCGCCACTGGCACGTCCACCAGGCTGGAGAGCAACTGCAGCCGTGCGGCATCGGAGCGTTCGCGGTGCAGCAGCAGCAGGTCCTTGCCGCCCAGTTGCTCGGCCCCCGGCGCGAGAGAACCGTAGAGCGTGCGGCGGATCGCGCCCAGGCTGGTGATGCGGCGAAAGCCGTCCGGGACCAGCGACTCGACCAGCGCATTGACCTCGGCGATGCCGACCAGGTCGATCAGCATGTCGGTGGCGGTGTTGTCGCTGTAGATGATCATCTGCTCGAGCAGCACGCGGATCGCGATCGGCTGGCCCACCGGCTGGCGGTTGGTGGTGCCGGCGCCGTCCACGTAATCCGATGCGCGAAGCGTGACGGCCGTGTCGAGCGTGTAGTCGCCACGCTCGATGCCGCGCATCACGGTCATCGCGACCGGCACCTTGACCATGGAGGCCAGGTACCAGCGCTGGTCGGCCTTGTACGAAAGCGCCTCGCCGGTGTCGAGGTCCTGCACGTAGACGCCGATGCGGGCCTTGCCCGCGGCGTCGATGCGCGCCAGGTCGGCGCGCAGGTGATCGGCCCAGGCGCTGTGCGCGGCCACCGCCGGGGGCGGCGTCTGGGCCCGCGTCGGCAGGATGGCCCCGCCCGCCAGTCCGGCGGCCAGGGCCATCGCGGTCAGGCGCCGGGTGGCGGCGGATGGAAGAACGAAGGAAGAAGCGCGAAACGGTGCGCGGCGTCGAAGCGCAAGGATCATGCGAGCCATGGTGACCGCAGGCCGGCACCGACGCCGTCGGCATCGTCCTGCACGCATGCAGGCCAATGCCGCGCGTTGCAGACCGCGCCGGCTACGGGGTGCGCACGCGCGCCGGATTGCCCACCACCGTGGCGCCCGCCGGCACGTCGCGCGTGACCACGCTGCCCGCGCCGATCAGCGCGTCGTCGCCCACGGTCACACCCGGCAGGATGATCGCGCCGCCGCCGATCCAGACGTTGCGCCCGATGTGGATCGGCCGGCCGAACTCCAGCCCCGAGGCGCGCTCCTGCGGCGAGCGCGGATGGTCGGCCGCGAGGATCTGAACGCCGGGGCCGATCTGCGTCTTGTCGCCGATCGTGACCTCGACCACGTCCAGGATCACGCAGTTGAAGTTGAGGAACACGCCCTCGCCGACTGTGATGTTGAAGCCGTAGTCGCAATGAAAGGGCGGACGGATGCCCGCGCCCTTCCCCACCGAGGCGAAGCGCTCGACCAGCATCCGGTGCCGCTCGGCGCTGGTGCCGCCCAGCGAGGCGTTGTAGCGCACCAGCCATTCGCGGGTGGCCGCGAGGTCGGCCTGGATCTCGGGGTCGCCGGCGTCGTAGAGATCGCCGGCGAGCATCTTCTGTTTCTGGGTGCGGGTGTCGGAAGTCATGACCTCATTGTGGCCAGCCTCCGCCCTCGTCGCTGTCGGACAAGGGGGCCACATGGGGCGTGGCTCGACGCCGTGACCTCAGGACGCCGGAACGCGTGAAGGAACCGTCGCGAGTGCCCGAGCCTGCATCGAGGAGCACCGCAGATGCGGGATCGGGGTGCACAGCAGGTTCATTCACGCGTTCTCAGAACTTGTAGTTGAGCGTCGCGAGCACGCCGCGCGGCGCGCCCCAGGCACCGTGGCTGTAGTAGCCGATCTGGCTGTAGTAGCTCTTGTCGAAGACGTTGTTCACGTTGAGCTGCAGCGACAGGCGCGGATCGAACTGATAGCGCGCCATCAGGTTGACCAGCGCGTAGGCATCCTGCTGTACGCGCTCCTGGCCGTTGGGACCGTTGGCGATGGTGTAGTTGCTGCTCTGCCAGTTGACGCCGCCGCCCAGCGTCAGCTTGTTCCAGCTGCCGCCCAGGCGATAGGTCGTGAAGAGCCGCAGCAAGGTGCGCGGCTGGTTGGTGCTGACCGTCGCGTCGAAGGCGTCCTTGGCCGTGTAGTGCGTGAAGCCGCCCGACACGTTCCAGCCCGGCTGCAGCTCGCCCGAGACGTCGATGTCGATGCCGGTGCTGCGCACGCCTTTCGCGCCGTAATAGGCCTGGTCGAGACCGCCAGGCGTCAGGAAGTCGCCGTCGGCCTGCGCGAGGTTCTCCTGCTGGATCCTGAACAGCGCGACCGAGGTGTTGAGCCGGCCGTCGTGGAAGCTGTTCTTCACGCCCAGCTCGAAGTTCTTGCCCATGATCGGGTCGAGGTAGCGCCCGTTGCGATCGCGCGCGTCCTGCGGATTGAAGATGTCGGTGTAGCTCGCGTAGGCAATGGTGCTCTTGGTGATATCGAAGGTCAGGCCCGCGTAGGGAACGAATTTCTTGTCGTCGCGCAGGTAGTCGACGTTCCGGTCGCGCCAGGTGCTGTAGCGGCCGCCCAGGATCAGGTTCGTGCGGTCGTTGAGCGAGAAGCGTGCGGCGCCATAGAAGCCGCGTTGCGTGACCTTGCCTTCGTCCAGCGTCCTGTTGGCGCTCCAGTCCGGCTCCGGGTAGTCGCCGTTCCAGCTGTCGAGGAAGACCACCGGCGCGAGGTTCTGCGCCTGGCGGTAGTCGTAGCGGTACTTCTGCTCGCTGTTGATCAGGCCGAAGGTCAGCTCGTGCTTGCGGCCCAGCAGTTCGATCGGCCCGCTGAGTTGCGCCGTGACGCTGTCCTGCTCGCGAGCGCCGTTGTAGATGCTGCCGATCGCCCGCATGCCCAGGCCGGTGGTGCGATCGGGCCAGCCGATCATGAACAGCAGCTTGGTGTCGAGCGCCTGCTTGCTGTGCGTCAGGCCCAGGTTGACTTTCCAGTCGTTGTCGAAACGATGCTCGAGCGTGGCGAAGGCGGTCTCGGTGCGCGTGGCCCAGTAGGACCAGTTGGCCGCCGGGGTCGCGGAGCGGTCCCAGTGCGTTCGGCTGCCGTCGGCGTACCACAGCGGGAAGCCGCCCCACGGCGTGCCCTTGGGATCGTTGTCCTGGTAGTCGGCACCGATGCTCAGCTTGGTCGAGGGCGTGAGGTCGGCATCCACCACGCCGTAGAAGACCTTCTTCTTCACGTTGTTGAGCTTCACGTAGGAATCGCTGTCCTGGTAGGCCGCCACGATGCGACCGCGCACCCGGCCGTCGGCCGTGATGGGCGTGCTCAGGTCCACCGAGCCGCGGTAGTTGCTCCACGAGCCCGCGCCCAGCGAGACCTCGCCCGCCAGCACCTTGCTGTCGGCATGCTTGCGCACCAGGTTGATCGAGGCGGCAGGGTTGCCCGCGCCCGTCAGCAGGCCGGTGGCGCCGCGCACCACCTCCACCCGGTCGTAGAGCGCGGCATCGAGTTCGCTCTCGCCCGCATACCAGTTCGAAGTGCCGGCCGTGGGAATGCCGTCGTACTGGAAGTTGCCGATCGAGAAACCGCGCGCGTAGTACGTCATGCGGTTGCCGTCCTGGATGCTGGTCGAGATGCCCGTGGTATTGGCCAGCACGTCGGTCAGGCTCTGCATGCGCTGGTCTTCCATGCGCTGCTGCGTCACGATGCTGATCGACTGCGGCGTGTCCTTGAGCGCCAGCGCGAGGCCGGTCGCGGCCGCGGTGGCGCGCGTGGTGTACGAGCCCGTGCCCTCGGTGGTGCCACTGCGATCGGCCTGCGCACTGACCGTGACCGAGGGCAGCGTCGCGTCGGCCGCGCCCGTGGGCAGCGGCTGGACCGTCAGCGTCGTGCCTTCCACCCGCCCCTGCAGGCCCGAGCCCTGCAGCAGTTCGTTCAAGGCGCTGCGCGGATCGCGCGCGCCCTGGAGGCGGCGCGCCTGCTTGCCCTGCACCTGCGCGGGCGAAAAGGCGAGCTGCAGGCCGGCCTGGTCGGCCAGCGCCTTGAGCGCGCTCGCCAGCGGCTGGGCGGGAATGTCGAAGGCGACGTTCTGGGCCAGGGCGGCCTGGAGGGACAGCGCAAAGCCGAGGGCGGCAACGGCGCGTGCCAAGCCGGTGCGGCGGGCCTGGAGTTTCTTCTGCATGACGGGGACCTTGGTTGGTTGTTTCGGGTTCACAACCTGTAAGACCCACGAGGCGAAAAAACGGGGCAGACTTTTTTGTGTGTGAGACGCGTGCGTTGTGGCGGCTAGCGGTGCGCGATGTCGATGCTGCCGTCGGGCTGCCGCTCGACGCGCACCGGCAGCACGCTGGGCAGCGAGGCCAGCCAGCCGTTCGCCTCGGCCACGCGCACCTTGCCGCTGATCGGCAGCCGCGCGGCCGCGGGCGTGGCGCGCAGCGCCGCGGGCGCATAGCGCGCCACGCGGGCCAGCGCATCGGCCAGGGGCACGGCGTCGAATTCGAGCTCGCCCTGGCGCCAGGCGGCCGGGCGGGCGACGCGGGTCAGCACCTGCCCGGCCTCGGAGATCCGCAGGCTCTGGCCGGCGCCGAGTTCGGCGCTGTGCCCGCCGGCATCGACCCGCACCCGGCCCGACTCGACCTGCACGATCACGCCGCGGCCGCCGTCGATCTCGACGCCGAACCGCGTGCCCAGCACCGTGACTTCCACACCCAGCGCCTGCACGACGAAGGGCCGCGTCTCGTCGCGCTGCACCGCGAAGAAGGCCGCGCCTTCGTGCAGCCGCGTGAGGCGGCGCGCGGCCGTGTAGTCGACGTCGAGGCGGCTCTGCGCATCGAGCGTGAGTTCCGAGCCGTCGGGCAGGCTGCGCTGCAGCATGCGGCCCCGCAGCGTCGCCAGCGTGGCCTGGAAGCGCATCGATTCGCGCTGCAGGTGCTGCCAGACGGCCGTGCCCGTCACGCCCACGGCGAACACGCCCAGCAGCGCGGCCAGCGACCTGCGGCGGCCGGTGCGCGCGGCGGCAGTCTTGTCCTTGTCCGAGGTGTGACGCCACTGATGCAGCGCCTGCTCGATGCCGCGCGTGGCCTGCGCGATGTCGCGCTTGACGGTGTCGATCGACAGGCCGAGGCGCGCCGCGATGTCGACCTGCTTCTCGCCGTGCAGGCCGTGCGCGAGGTAGGTGTCGCGCACCCGCGCCGGCAGGCCGGCCAGCGCGGCCTCGACGCTGGCCACGGCCTGGCGGTACATCGCGCTCTCGGCCACGTCGGGCGCCTGGGCCGGCGCGGCGCCGTCGATCTGCTCGCGCTCGGCCAGGTAGCCCTGCAGCCAGTTGCCGCGCCGCAGGTGGTTCATCGCCACGTTGTGCGAGACGGTGAACAGATAGGCCCGCGGATCGGCCAGCGCGGCGTCCGGGTCGGGCGCGCGCTCGGCGATGCGCAACCAGGTGTCGTGCGCCAGGCCGCGCGCGTCCTCCATGCTGCCGGTGCGGCGCGCGATGTAGCGCACCAGCTCGGCGTAGTGCTGCTCGAAGACGGAAAGAAGAGCGCCGTTCGACGGCGTGGTCGGGTTCATGAGGCCAGAATCATAGCCGGTCATGAGAATGATTCTCAATAGAAAGCAAGGACTGCAAGACCCGACGCCGGCGCAAGGGCCTCAGCGTCCGGCCCGCAGGGGCCGCCGGTCCAGCCGCGCATCCCGCGCGCTGAACACCTCGACCACCCGGTCCCGGAAGTCCTTCATCACGGCCGAGAAGTAGGCGTTGCGGCGCCAGAACAGGCCGATCTGCAGCGCCCACACCGGGGCCGGCGCCGGCAGGGCCGCGAGGCCCACGCCGGTGTTCGCGCCCAGCGAATCGGCGGTCATCACGGTCAGCAGGTTGCTGGCGCGCACCAGCGGCGCGAACACCGCGGGCGAGGCGTCGGTCTGCAGGAAGGCGGCCGGCATCTCGATGCCGGCGTCGGCGAACATCGAATCGACCCAGGCGCGCAGCGCGATGTTCGAGGGCGGCAGCGCCCAGGCCTGGGCCGCCATGTCCTGCAGCGTGAAGGGGCGCCGCAGCAGCGGGTGACCCTTGCGCGCGACCACGAAGGACTGCTGCTCGCCCAGCGGCACGCAGGACAGCGCGGCCGGCGTCTGTGGCTGCACCGCGGCGATCGCGAAGTCGAGCGCGCCGGTCTCGAGCTGGTGCATCAGCACGCCGCTGAGCTGCACATGGGCCTGGAAGCGCACGGTGCGTGGCGCATTCAGGAACGAGGCCAGCACCGGCGTCACGACCGACTCGACCACGGCGGGCACGGTGCCGATGCGCAGCTCGCCCGACTGGCCGGTCTTGAGGTCCTGCACCTCCTGGCGCATGTCGTCGACCATCTGGCCCAGGCGCAGGTTGCGCGCGTACAGCGCCTGGCCGATGGCGGTGAGCGCCACGCCGCGCGGCGTGCGCTCGAACAGCCGCACGCCCAGCGAGGTCTCGAGCCGCTGGATGGCCTTGGACAGGGCCGGCTGCGTCACGCCCAGCACGTCGGCCGCGCTGTGCAGGTTGCCCAGTTCGGCCACGATACGGAACGATTGGAGGTCCTTGAGCTGCATGGCGGAGGGTCGGTGTCCGATTCCAGATCGTTATCGCAAAACCCCATGATAGGTCTGGCCGCGCGGCCGGTCGATTTCCATAATGGGCCGCACAGCGCGACGCGGCCGGCCTTCTCCCGGCGCCCCAGACGCTGGCAACGGAGACAACAGACATGCACAAGACATCCGCCCACCGGGCGCGCGGCGCGCTGCGCCTTGCCGCCCTCGCCGTCCTGGCCACCGTCGGCATCGGAGGGGCCGGCGCGCAGGAGGCCTACCCGAACCGGCCGATCCGCGTCGTCGTGCCCTACCCGGCCGGCGGCAACACGGACATCATCGCGCGCGACGTGATGAAGGAGGTCTCGGCCCGGCTGGGCCAGCCGGTGGTGATCGACAACAAGCCCGGCGCCAACAGCATCCTGGGCACCGACATCGTGGCCAAGGCCGCGCCCGACGGCTACACCTTGCTGGTGGTGATCGGCGCCTACGCCAACAACGAGGCGCTCTACCGCAGCCTGCCCTACAAGCCGGCCGACCTCGCGCCCGTCGCGCAGCTCACGCGGACCTCGCTGGTGCTGGTCACGGCGCGCCCGGGCCTGCGCACGCTCGACGACCTGGTGCGCTCGGGCGGCGACGCCGGCGCGCCGCAGAGCTTCGCCAGCAGCGGCGTGGGCTCGGCCGCGCACCTGCTGGGCGAGCGCTTCGCGCGCACCACCGGCATGAAGGGCACGATGCACGTGCCCTACAAGGGCACGGCCGACGCGACCACCGACCTGGTCAGCGGCCGCGTGGGCTTCATGTTCGACGCGATCTCGGCCATGGGCCCGCACATCCGCCCGGGCAAGCTCACGGCGCTGGCCGTGACCGGGCAGGACCGCTCGCCGCTGCTGCCCGAGGTGCCCAGCCTCAAGGAGCTCGGTCATCCCGAGCTCGTGGCCTACGCCTGGGCCGGCGTGATGGCGCCGGCACGCACGCCGCCGGCCATCGTTCAGCGGCTGGCCGGCGAGATCGCGAGCGTGATGAGGGGCGCCGAGCTGCGCACCCGCCTCGCGGCCATCAGCACCGAGCCCGTGGGCAGCACGCCCGCGGAATTCGCGCGCTTCATCGCGCAGGAAGCCAAAGTCAACGGCGACCTGATCCGGCAACTGCAGATCTCCCTGGACTGATGCGATGACCCACAAGACCGTGAAGATCGGCGGCGCCTGCGCCTTCATCGGCGACAGCCTGATCGGCCCGCGCCAGTTCGTCGACGTCGAGGGCATGCAGTACCTGGTGTTCGACTACCTGGCGGAGATGACGCTGTCGAGCTTCGCCCAGGCGCGCAAGGTGAATCCCGCGCTGGGCTACGCGAGCGACTTCGTCGAGGTCACGCTGCGCGAGATCCTGCCGCGCTGCCTCGAACGCGGCATCCGGCTGGTGGCCAATGCGGGCGGCCTGAACCCGCGCGGCTGCGCGGCGGCCATCGAGGCGCTGGCGAAGGAAATGGGCTGCGCGCCGCGCGTCGCCTTCATCGAGGGCGACGACAGCCTGGCGCTGCTGCCCGCGCTGGCGGCCAAGCACACGCCCGACTTCTACACCGGCGAGGCGATGCCCGAGGCCATCGACAGCGCCAACGTCTACCTGGGCGCGCTGCCCATCGCACGCGCGCTGGCGCTGGGCGCGGACATCGTGGTCACCGGGCGCATCGTCGACAGCGCCACCACGCTGGGCGTGCTGATCCACGAGTTCGGCTGGAGCGCCGAGGCCTATGACCGGCTCGCGGCCGGCTCGCTGGCCGGCCATATCCTCGAATGCGGCGCCCAGGCCACGGGCGGCATCTTCACCGACTGGGCCTCGGTGCCCGACTGGGAGAACATCGGCTACCCGTACGTCGAATGCGATGCCGAGGGCGGCTTCGTGGTCTGCAAGCCCGAAGGCACGGGCGGTTGCGTGACGCCGGCCACGGTCAGCGAGCAGATCCTCTACGAGGTCGGCGACCCGGCGCGCTACGTGCTGCCCGACGTGGTGTGCGACTTCACCCAGGTGACGGCCGTGGCCGTGGGCCCCGACCGCGTGCGCGTGACGGGCGCGCGCGGCATGGCGCCGCCGCCGACCTACAAGCTGGCCGCGACCTACCAGCAGGGCTGGCGCTGCACCGCGCAGGTCTCGGTGTTCGGCGCCGAGGCCGTGGCCAAGGCGCGCCGCACCGGCGATGCGCTGCTGGGCCGCGTGCGCAGGCTGCTGCAGGAGAAGGGGCTGGGCGATTTCGAACGCGCGGCCGTCACGGTGCTCGGTGCCGAGGACAGCTACGGCCCGCACGCCGCGCCCAGCGTGCTGCGCGAGGCGATCGCGCGCGTCGCGGTCACGCATGCCCGCAAGGAGGCGCTGGAGATCTTCTCGCGCGAGGCGCGCGCACCGGGCGTGTCCTTCGCGCCCGGCACCACCAGCGGCAGCGCGCTCACGCTCAATGGCCGCGCCGCGGTCGAGCCGCGCTACCGGCTGTATTCCTGCCTGGTCGCGAAGGAGCGGCTGCCCGCGCCGCGCGTGGTGCTCGGCGATCGCCAGGAAAGCGTGCCGATCCCCTGCGGCGGCGCGCCGGTGCCGCCGAGCGCCGCCTCACCGAGCGCCGGGCCGGGCAGCACGCAGTTGATGGCCACGGCCGCAGCGATGCGCCAGGTGCCGCTGATCGCGCTGGCCTACGGCCGCTCGGGCGACAAGGGCGACACCTCGAACATCGCGGTGATCGCGCGGCGCCCCGAGGACCTGGACCTGCTGCGCCGCGTGCTCACGCCCGAGCGCGTGCGCGCCTACCTCGCGCACCTGGTGCACGGCGAGGTCACGCGCTACGAAGTGCCGGGGCTCGGCGCCTTCAACTTCTTCATGACCGAGGCGCTCGACGGCGGTGGCCCCTCCTCGCTGCGGCCCGACCCGATGGGCAAGGGCATGGCGCAGCTGCTGCTGGGCATGCCGATCCCGATCGACTGAAACGCGTCAGTCCGGCGCGCCGAAGAAGTCGCGCAGCAGCCGGTTGGTCTCTTCGGCGCGCTCGTACTGGACCCAGTGCCCGGCGCCATCGACCACCACGGCGCGACGCCGCGGATGCCCGGCGGCCAGCCCGGCCACCAGCGGCCGTGGATCGGCCGTGACGTCGTACTCGCCCCAGACCAGCAGTTGCGGGCCGTCGTGCGTGGCCAGCGCGGCCTGCAGGCCGCCCGCGAGCGAGACGTCCTTGCTGCGGAAGCGCGTGCCGTGGCAGGAGATGTCGTGGATCGCGAAGGCCAGCGCATCGATCGCGGCGGGGTCGTGCAACATCAGCGCGCCCAGGTTGTGGCGCAGCGCCGCGATCTCCGCTTCGCGGTCGGGCGCGGCGCGCCAGTTGATCATCTGGACCGTCATGCGGCGCAGCGTGCCGTGGCCGCCACTGCCCATCAACGCGATCCGGCGCACCGCGCCGCGGCGGGCCGCGAACTGCGCGGCAGTCAGGCCGCCGAAGGAGAAGCCGCCGAGGTCGATCGGCGTGCCGGCGCCGATCAACGCATCGAGCGTGCCGCCCAGCGCGCGCAGCAGCGGGTCGATCGCGGCTTCGCCCGCGGCGGGTGCGGGCGGCACGCCGGAGTCGTGGAAGCCGGGCATGTCGGGCAGCCACAGCGCGCGCTCGGCCGACAGCGCCTCGATGTTGCGCAGCCAGTGCATCCAGCTGCCGTGGCCGCCGTGCAGCAGCACCAGCGGCGGCAGCGTCGCACTGTCGGGGCCGAAGCGGCGCCAGCGCACGCGCACGCCTTCGTGTTCGGCATCGTGGGCGGTGGCGCGCGCATCGATCTGCGCGAGCAGGCGACGCGCGTCGGCGTCGGTGGTGGCGGTAAGGAAGGAAGGTGCGGAAGTCACCCGACGTATTCTGCCCGCCCCTTCAGACGGCCGCGGATAGCGCGCCCTGGATGCCCGTCGGCTGCTTCTTGTTGCGGTTTCGACTCGCCAACCGCTCCGGTCGAACGATTTATAAGAAGCGGTCGATGCGGGATTCGAAGCGCTGCGATGTCGGGAGTGCGGCGCCGGGACCTCTCGGTTTGTCAGGCCCCCTGGCGCGGTGGCGGCTGCAATCGCAGTGCCCAGTCCTCGATCCGCCGCGATGCCACGCGCTTGCGGAAGGTGAGGCGCCACCGTTCGGCCAGGGCCGGCAACTCGGCTGCGAGTGCCCATTCGTCCAGGTGGTTCTCGCCGCGCGCGAACATGAGCGCGATGACGCGGGCCAGTGGCCAGTCTGGATGCGGGCGGTCCACCACGGCCATCTGCGCGCCGCGGCGCACCCAACCCGGCGTGAGCGTGCGGTAGTACCAGCCGGTGCGGCCGCTCGACTGCATCTCGCGCGCCATGCCGGGCTCGCCGAAGCGCAGGTCAAGCTTCCAGCACGGCTGCCGTCCCTGGGACACCTGCACCAGCGCTTCATCCAGCCGCACGATGTCGCCCACGCACACATTCGACTCCGACCAGCCCGTGGTCGAGATGTTCTCGCCGAACGCGCCGGCGCTGCCCAGCAGATCGGCCCGGCGGCTCCATTGGGCCCAGTGCTCGCAGTGCTCGCGCGGGTAGTGATGCACGGCCTTCTCGGGACCGCCGTGCACGCGCAGGTCGGCCTGTGCGTCGCCCTGCAGGCCGGTCGACGACAACCACAGCGGCTGGTCTGTCGGGGCTTTGCAGATGCCGCTGGACGACCGTCCGTCGGGCAGCAGGCGGACCTGGCCGACCAGCAGCGCATCGATCGTGGTCTCGCCGAGGCTCATTCGAATTGCTCCAACCAATTCCTCAGGACCGACGCAGCAGCCGCACGCGTGGCGGCACCCGTTGCGGCGCTCTGCGCGCGCAACGCCGCAACATCGATGCCGGCCTGCGCAAGCTCGCAGCTGTGGCCGATCAGCCAGGCTTCGATCGTCGACGGATCGACCTCCGGATGAAACTGCAACGCCAGTGCATGCCGACCGATAGCGAAGGCCTGGTGCGGCGTGGCCTGCGTGCGTGCAAGCAACGTCGAGCCTGCCGGAACATCGAAGGTGTCACCGTGCCAATGCAGCACCGGCACGCCCTCGAGCGGGGCGAGGCACGATGCCCTGCCCTCTGCCGTGAGGGCCACGGGCGCCCAACCGACTTCCTTGGCCGCAGATCGAAAGACCCGCGCACCGAGCGCGCGGGCCATCAGCTGCGCGCCCAGGCACAGGCCCAAGGTGGGACGCCGCCGTTCCAGGCGCGCCCGGATTCCGGCGATCTCGTCATGCAGGAACGGAAAAGTGCGCGTGTCGTAGGCGGCGATGGGGCCGCCCAGCACCACGACCAGGTCCGCGTCGCTCCATTCGTCGGCTTCCACTGGGGCGATGCCCGCTTGGCGATAGTCGATCTCGTAGCCGGCGTGCCGCAGGCCATCGGCGAACAGCCCCAGGTCCTCGAAAGCCACATGCTGCAAAGCGATGCATTTCATGGCGTCATGCCCCGGTGCAGATCGATGCCTGCCCGTGCGGCGCTGCGGCGCTTCATGCCGACAGGCCTTCGCCGAGACGACAGCCGAGCGCATCGCAAGCGATGCCCGCCTCCCGTGCCGCAGCGGCCTCATTCGACACTTGCACGGCCGGCCCCGCCGGCATGTCCTCGGCCAGCAGCTGGCCGATGGCGGCGCCCAGCGCGATGTCGTCGAGCACGCCGAAGTGGCTCATCCGCAGCCGACCCTGCCGGTCGATCAGCACCGTGCTCGGCGTGCCCTGCATCTGGTACTCGCGCATGGTGGCGGGGATGCTGCCGCCGGAGGGCGCATCGATTCCGATGGGGAAACCGAGCCGGTATTCGCGAACGAAGGCCTCCAGCGCCATGGGCCCCATGACGTCGTGGTGCTCGAACACCGTGTGCAGGCCGATCACTGCAACGTCCTTGGCGGCGAAGAGCTGCCGGACCTTGCTGGCTTGCGGCAGGCTGTGCGTCACGCAGGCCGGGCACAGCATCTGGAAGGCCTCGAGCACGACGACCCGGCCGCGCAGCGATGCAAGGGTGAGCGGCGTGTCCGTGTTGAGCCATTGCGCAATCTGCAGGGGCGGCGCATCGGGGTGGAAGTTTCTTGCCATGGTGAAGCTCCGAACGGAAAGAAGAAGGCAGAGCGGGCCGTGCCCGCTCCGGTGGACGCGCGAGCCTGCGGCGGCGTGCCTCAGGCCGCGGTGCGCAACTTCACGCCGGGAAAGTCGACCGGCACATCGAACGCCACGTTCACGTAGTTCGTGAACAGGTTGAGCGCGACATGGGCCAGGATCTCGACGATGTGCTCGTCGTCGAAGCCCGCGGCGCGCAGGGCCTGCACATCGGCATCGCCGAGCTGCCCGCGCTCGTTGACGAGCTTGAGCGCGAAGCGCAGGGCGGCCGCGGTCTTGGGATCCGACGATTCTCCGGACTGTGCGGCCGCCATCTCTTCGACCGACAAGCCGGCCTTGCGGCCGAGCGCAGTGTGGGCGGCCAGGCAGTAGTGGCATGCGTTGCGGTCGGCGACCGCGACGGCGATCTGTTCGCCGAGGCGCGCCGGGATGACGCCACCGCCCAACGCGCCGAACGATCCCCACAGGCTCTTGAGCGCCGCTGGCGAATTGGCGACGGCGCGGAACATGTTCGGCGTCGCGCCGAACGCGCCGTGGATCTGGGACAACAGGGTCCTGGCCTCATCGGCAGCGGCGTTGTCGGCGACGAGTGGGATGCGGGTCATTTGCTTTCCTTGAAGTGATGTCGATGGAGAAAGTTTCCGCGAACCCGTCGTAGGATAGGTATCGTTTTGTCCTTCAAAAACACCTTTTCGTCCAATGCGTGCCACGCCACCGATCGACCGGCTGTCTTCCTTGCTTGAACGCTTCCGGGTCCGGGCCCATCTGTTCCACGCCGGGCCGTTGTGCGGCGTGACCACCTTCGCGGCGCAGCCAGGGCGCGGCTTCCTGCATGTGCTGCGACGCGGCGAGATGGTCGTCACCCACGCGCCGCGCAGCGGAGCGCCGCGCAAGATCGTCGTGAACGAACCCACCCTGCTCTTCTATCCCCGCCCCCTCGCGCATCACTTTCACAATGCGCCGACCGAGGACTCCGACTTCGTCTGCGCGACCATCGACTTCGACGGCGGCGACGCGCATCCGCTGGCACGTGCGCTGCCGCCGCTGGTGCGCTTGCCGCTGCGCGAAGTCGCCGGCCTGGAGCAGTCGCTGGCCCTGCTCTTCGCCGAGACCACCCGGGTGCTTTGCGGCCACCGTCTCCTCGCGGACCGGCTCTTCGAGGTGGTGCTGATCCAGCTGCTGCGCTGGCTGCTGGATCACCCGGAAGAAAGCCGACTTCCGGTGGGCCTGCTGACGGGACTGGGCGACCCGCAGCTGGCACGCGTCCTGGTCGGCCTGCACGACTTGCCGGGCGCGCCCTGGCCGCTCGAACGGATGGCGCAGGAAGCAGGCATGTCCCGCAGTGCCTTCGCCGCACGCTTCAAGGCGACGGTCGGCACCACGCCGTCGGACTATCTCGCCCACTGGCGGCTGAGCATCGTGCAGGCCCGGCTGCGCAGCGGTGACTCGATCAAGGCCATCGCCGACGAGCTCGGCTATGCCAATGCCTCGGCGCTGTCGCGGCTCTTCACGCAGAAGCTCGGGATGTCGCCCCGGGCCTGGCTGTCGCAGCGCGCCGAACATGAGCGACAGCCCGTCATCAGGGACGGCTCCACCACAGACCGCTCCAGGCCGGCCCAAAGCTGAGGTCCGCCGTGTCCTTGGCCCCCTGTGTGCGCATGACCCCGGTCGTGCGCCCGTCACGACAACGGGGCTCCGAGACGCGCTCAGGCCGTACAGGCGTTCGCAGCCGTGTATCGCGCCTCGTGCAGCCGCCGCCGGCCTTGCGGACGCAGCGTGACGCGGCGCTGGCCGTCGGCGCCGGAAACGCGCTCCACCAGCCCGGTCTTTTCCAGCGGCAGCAGCCGCAGCAGCAAGTGCGAAGCCGGTGTGCGCAAGGTGCGCGCGAGTTCCATGGCAGGCGCAGAGCCGTCGGCGGCATCGAGCACGGTCAGCAGCACGAAATCGGCCCACGACAGGCCGTGATGGGTGCCGAGTTCGTTGTCGAGCACAGACACCAGGGCCGCGTGCACCAGGTGCCGCGCCACGCAGGCTTGCAGGGCCTCCTCGCTCATGGCGTCAAGCCCTCCAGTTCGCGGTACACCTGCGCCAGCGCTTTCAGTTCGCCCGCGTAGTCGAAGGCTGGATCCTCGCGCTCCTTCACGAGTTCCAGCACTTCGAAGCGCAGCCCGTCCCCGCCGCTGCGGTTCCACTCGGCCTGCAACACGCGGTTGCCGTGCTTGCCCATGCGCAGTTCAAAGCGAGCGCGATTGAGCGACGCGTGCACGTTGCGGCTCGCGCCGAGCAGCAGGTGACCGCTCGCGGTGTCGCGGATGGCGTAGATGCCCATGGGCGGGAAGGCGTCACGCGCCTGGCGGGCGGCCGCCCGCCGCGCCGAGCGCGAGTCCTGGTCAGCGGAAGCGTCCATTTTTTTCTCCTTGTGACGGCCACAGAGGCCATGCAGCACCGGCGCCGTGCCGCTCGCGCGCATCGCGGCCGACAGCACGGTGCGCCAAAAAAGGAACCGTATGGACAGAGCACCGCGCCGGGAAAGCGGTGTGAGTGAGCGGCATGGCTTGATCCATGTCGATAATTTTACCCGGGCTAAATTGATCCAGTCAATAACACCCGGGTAAATTTCGGATCACCAGGACGATCCAGCTGTTCCCTCGTTGCCTGGCAGATGTGGGCGGCGGCTGCCGTCGGCCGCCAGCCTGGACGCGGCGGAGCCAGTGGATGGTTACCATGGCCGTCCCGCCTTGCGCGCCCGATGGAATCGCGATGTTCGAACTGTCCACCCTGCTGTCCTATGCCGCTGTCGTCATCGGCCTGTTCCTGATCCCCGGCCCGGCGGTGGTGCTGGTGTTCATGCGGACCGCGCAAGGCGGGCGCGCTGTCGGTGTGGCCACGGGTCTGGGCATCGCCTGCGGCGACTTCGTCCATGCCATGGCGGCGGCCATCGGCCTGTCGGCGATCCTGATGACTTCGGCGCTGGCCTTCAACGTCATCAAGTTGGTCGGTGCGGGCTACCTGATCTGGCTGGGCGTGCAGGCCTGGCTCGAGAAGACGGGCGATCCGGCGGTCGAAGCGGCGCGGCCACGCGTCACGGCCAGGCAGGCTTTCCTGCAGGCCATTCCGGCCGAGGTGCTGAACCCCAAGACCGCGTTGTTCTTCCTCGCCTTCCTGCCGCAGTTCGTGCATCCCGAGCGCGGGTCCAGCTTCCTGCAGTTCACGGTGCTGGGCCTGATCTTCGTCGTGCTGAGCGCGCTCTACTCCGCGGCGCTGGCGCTGTCCGCGCGTCCCCTGGGCCGCGTCCTCGGTCGCATCGCTTGGCTCCATCGCTGGAAGGGCAAGATCGTCGGCACGATCTTCATCGGCCTCGGCCTGAAGGTGGCGGTTCAGCAGCGCTGAGGCCGCGGCGCCGGGTCGGCCTCAGACCGACCCGAAGCGGAAGCTCGACACCGCGATCCCGCCCATGAAGGCCTGCTCGTGGTACACGCGCTCCCCCGCCTCGGCTTCGGCCGCGCCGACCGCGACCATCAGCGGGATCAGGTGCTCCTCGCGGGGATGCGCGATGCGTGCCGCGGGGGCCGAGGCCCAGTCGAGCAGCTGCGCGACACGCGCCTCCGGCGTCGCGCCCACCACCGCGGTGTCGAGCCAGTCGTCGAAGGCCTTCGACACCTCGCGGGCCTGCGGGCCGAAGTTGCGCAGGTTGTGGTAGCTCAGGCCGCTGCCGACGATCAGCACGTCTTCGCGGCGCAGCGGGGCGAGTGCGCGGCCCAGCGCGATGTGCTCGGCCGGGTCGAGGCCGCGCTTGAGCGACAGCTGCACCATGGGCACGTCGGCCTTCGGGTAGATCGCCGCCATCGGCGAGAAGGCGCCGTGGTCGAAGCCGCGCTCGGCATCGATCGCGGCCGGCAGGCCCGCGGCCTCGAGCAGATCCACCACGCGCCGCGCCACCTCGGGCGAGCCCGGCGCGTCGTAGTGCACCTGGTAGGTGTGGGCCGGGAAGCCGCCGTAATCGTAGATCATGGGCGGCTTGGGGTTGCCCTGCACCGTGAAGGCGGGCATCTCCCAGTGCGCCGAGACCATCAGGATGGCGCGCGGCGCGCGGCCGATCTGGCGCGGCATGTCGGCCAGCGAGGCCTCGAGTTGGGCATAGGCGTCGCCCATCTCCTTCTTCATCCAGGGCCACGGGCCGCCGCCGTGCGAGATGAAGTAGGTGGGCAGCAGACGGTCGGTGGAAGTCGTGGTGGTCATGGAATGGCTCCTTTGACACGAGTCTAGAGATTTCCCTTCAGGAAATCGATGGGCTAGGATTCAACGATTCGTTTCTCCACAGGAAATCATCCATGGACCGCATGACCAGCCTGCGGGTGTTCCGCGAGGTGGTGGACGCCGGCAGTTTCACCGCCGCGGCCGAGCGCCTGGACATCTCGGCGCCGATGGCCAGCAAGCATGTCGCGCAACTGGAGAAGTCGCTGGGCGCGCGGCTGCTCAACCGCTCGAGCCGGCACCTGAGCCTGACCGAGGCGGGCGAGTCCTGGTACGCCCAGAGCGCGCAGGCGCTCGACCTGCTGGACGCGGCCGAGGCCGCGATCGGCCGCAAGAACGATGCGCCGCGCGGCCAGTTGAAGGTGAGCGCGCCCGTGTGGTGCGCCACGCCGCACTTCGCGCGCGTGCTGGCCGGCTACCACGCGGCCTGTCCCGAGGTGCTGGTCGACATGCACCTGGAGAACCGCAAGGTCGACCTCGCGGCCGACGGCTACGACCTGGCCTTGCGCGCCACGCAGGAGCCCTCCCCCGCGCTGATCGCGCGTCGCCTGTGCCGGGTGCAATTCCACCTCGTGGCCACGCCCGAATTGCTGGCGCGTGCCGGCACGCCCGCGCTGCCCTCGGAGCTGGCCCGGCTGGGCGCCATCGTGCCCAGCTACGTGAACATCGAGGGGCTGTCGCTCAAGGGACCCGGCGGCCGGCAGGCGCCGCTGCGCCTGACCCCGGTGCTGCGCTCAGACGACACCACGCTCACGCTGCATGCGGTGCGCGCGGGCCTGGGCATGTCCTTCCTGCCCGAGTGGCTGGTCGACGACGACCTGGCGGCCGGCACGCTGGTGCGCGTGGCGCCCGAGTACAGCGCGCAGCATGTCACGCTGTTCGCGGTCTACACCAGCCGGCAGTACATGGCGCCCAAGCTGCGCAGCTTCATCGATTTCCTGGGTCAAGCACTGTGTGGCGACACGACCTAGACTGTCGCTCACCCATTCTGGAGACAACATGCCGCTCGACCTTCCCCGCACCGCCCTGCAACTGCGCTCGCTCGTGAAAAGCAGCGGCGAACTCGAACTCTCGCTCGCCGAAATGCCCGTGCCCGCCGTGGCCGACCACGAGGTGCTGGTGCGCATCGAGGCTGCGCCACTCAACCCCTCCGACCTGGGCCTGCTGTTCGGCACCGCCGACCTCGAGACCGCGGTTGCCGGCGGCACGGCCGAGCGTCCGCTGCTCACGGCCCGCATCCCAGAGGCCGGCATGAGGGCCATGGCCGCGCGGCTCGACGAACCGATGCCCGTGGGCAACGAGGGCGCGGGCGTGGTGGTCGCGGCCGGCAGCGCGCCCGCGGCCCAGGCCCTGCTCGGCAAGACCGTGGCGGTGCTGGGCGGCGCCATGTATGCGCAGTACCGCGCCGTGCCGGTCGACCAGAGCCTGCTGCTGGCCGACGACGCCACGGCGGCCGACGGCGCTTCGTCCTTCGTCAACCCGCTGACCGCGCTCGGCATGGTCGAGACCATGAAGCGCGAAGGCCACACCGCCCTGGTGCACACGGCCGCGGCCTCGAACCTGGGCCAGATGCTGCAGCGCATCTGCCTGGCCGACGGCGTGGCCCTGGTCAACATCGTGCGCAAGCCCGAACAGGCGGCGCTGCTCAAGGCCATGGGCGCCACCCATGTCTGCGATGCCAGCGCGCCGAGCTTCCTCGCCGACCTGACCGATGCGCTGGCCGCGACCGGCGCCACGCTGGCCTTCGACGCCACCGGCGGCGGACCGCTGGCCGGCCAGATCCTCTCGTGCATGGAGGCCGCGATCTCGCGCACCGCCAAGGTCTACAACCGCTACGGCTCGAGCACGCACAAGCAGGTCTACCTCTATGGCGGCCTCGACACCCGTCCCACCACCTTCAACCGCAGCTTCGGCATGGCCTGGGGCATGGGCGGCTGGCTGCTGTTCCCCTTCCTGCAGAAGATCGGCCCGGCGGCGGCGCAGGTGCTCAAGCAGCGCGTGGCGGCCGAGCTCAAGACGACCTTCGCCAGCCGCTATGCGGGCGAACTGTCGCTGACCGAGGTGCTGTCACCCGCGGCCATCGCGCGCTACAACCAGCGCGCGACCGGCGAGAAATTCCTGATCAAGCCCAACGCGCGCTGATCGGATCGGCGGCCGCTTCGCGGCTGGGCTGTTGTCCGACGCGGCAGCCCAAAACGGCCTGCTACATTTTTCGCCAAATGAAGCACCCGACAGGTTCCGAAGCGGCGCCGGACGCCGACATCTTCGTCGGCGACAGCGAGATGGCCCAGCGCATGCGCCTGCATGACTGGGCCGCCACGCCGCTCGGGCCACCCGCGCAGTGGCCCGACGCGCTGAAGGTGGCGCTGCGCATCCTACTGACCTCGCGCTTCCAGATGTGGCTGGGCTGGGGCCCCGACGTCGCCTTCTTCTACAACGACGCCTACCGGCCCACGCTGGGCCTCAAGCACCCGCGCGCGCTGGGCATGCCGACGCAGATCCTGTGGTCGGAGATCTGGAAGGACGTCGAAGGGCGCGTCCGCACGGTCTACGACAAGGGCGAGTCGACCTGGGACGATGCGCTGATGCTGCTGCTGGAACGCTCCGGCTACCCCGAGGAGACTTACCACACCTTCTCCTACAGCCCGCTCCAGGGCCATGGCGGCCGGGTCGAAGGCCTGTTCTGCGCGGTCTCCGAAGACACCGGACGCGTGATCAGTGAACGCCGCCTGCGCGCGCTGCGCGAGCTCGGCGCCGGGCTCGCGGCCAGCGACACGCGCGAGGCCGTGGTGCAGACCACCCGCGATGCGCTGGCCCAGGCCGAGCGCGACCTGCCCTTCGCGCTGATGTACCTGTTCGACGGCAGCGGCGCCGCGCAGCTGGCCTGCGCCACCGGCATCGCGCCCGGCCATCGGCTGGCGCCGCGGACACTCGCGCGCGACGCCACCGCCCTGGTCACTGGACCGGCTCGCGGCCGGCGAGACCTCTTTCGTGCAATCCCTCGACGGCGCCGACGACATCCCGCACGGCCCCTGGGACCGGCTCGCGCCCTCGGCCTTCGTGGTGTCGCTGCCGCCCCAGGGCACGGCCCGCGCGGCCGGCTTCCTGGTGTGCGGCGCCAGCCCCTATGCGCCGGCCAGCCACGACACGATGAGCTTCGTCCAGCTGCTGTCGGGCCAGATCGCGCCCAGCCTGGCCAACGCCGAGGCGCTGGCCGCGCGCACCGCCGAGCGCGACCGCCTGCGCGACCTGTTCCAGCAGGCGCCCGGCTTCATGTGCGTGCTGCGCGGGCCCGAGCATGTCTTCGAACTGGTCAACACCTCCTACCAGCAGCTCATCGGCCACCGCGCGGTCGAGGGCAAGCCGGTGCGCGAGGCCTTGCCCGAACTCACGGGACAGGGCTTCTATGAACGGCTCGACGAGGTCTACCGCAGCGGCGTGCCCTTCGTCGGCCAGGGCCTGCGCATCGCGCTGCAACGCGAACCCGGCGCCGCGCTGACAGAGCGCTACCTCGACTTCGTCTACCAGCCGATCCTCGATGCCCACGGCGCCGCCACCGGCATCTTCGCCGAGGGCGTCGACGTGACCGACAAGGTGGAAGCCGGCAACGCCCTGCGCGCGCTCAACGACAGCCTCGAAGCCCGCATCGCCGAGCGCACCCACGAAGTCGAAAGCGCCTTGGCCCGGCTGCGCGAGGAATCGCAGGAGCGCGAGGCCGCGCAGGATGCGCTGCGCCAGGCGCAGAAGATGGAGGCGGTGGGCCAGCTCACCGGCGGGCTGGCGCACGACTTCAACAACCTGCTGTCGGGCATCACCGGCAGCCTCGAGCTCATGCAGCGCCGGCTGCGCCAGGGCCGCTACGAGGACTTCGAGCGCTACATCCACACCGGCCAGGGCGCGGCCAAGCGCGCGGCCGCACTCACCCACCGGCTGCTGGCCTTCTCGCGGCGCCAGACGCTGGACCCCAAGGCCACCGACATCAACCGCCTGATCCGCGGCATGGAGGAACTGATCCGCCGCACCATCGGACCGGAGAACCGGCTCGAGGTGGTGGGCGCGGTCGGGCTGTGGATCACGCGCGTCGATCCACCCCAGCTCGAGAACGCCCTGCTCAACCTCTGCCTCAATGCGCGCGACGCGATGCCCGGCGGCGGCCGCCTGACCATCGAGACGGCCAACCAGTGGATGGACGAGCGGGCCGCGCGCGACCGCGACCTGCCCACCGGCCAGTACGTCTCGCTGTGCGTGACCGACACCGGCACCGGCATGCCGCCCGATGTCGCGCAACGGGTGTTCGAGCCCTTCTTCACCACCAAGCCCATCGGCATGGGCACCGGGCTGGGCCTGTCGATGGTCTACGGCTTCGCGCGCCAGTCGGGCGGCCAGGTGCGGGTCTATTCGGAAGTCGGCATGGGCACCACGCTGTGCGTGTACCTGCCGCGCCACCACGAAGCCGAGGCGCCCTACGAAGCACCCGCGCCCTTCGATGCAACCGAGGTGCCCGGCGCCGGCCTGGTGCTGGTGGTCGACGACGAACCCTCGGTGCGCTCGCTGGTGACCGAGGTGCTGGGCGAACTCGGCTACCGCACGCTCGAGGCCGAGGAAGGCGCGGCCGGCCTGGCGGTGCTGCAGTCGAGCGCGGCCATCGACCTGCTGATCACCGACGTCGGCCTGCCCGGCGGCATGAACGGCCGCCAGCTGGCCGACGCCGCCCGCGCCTCGCGCCCCGGGCTCAAGGTGCTGTTCATCACCGGCTATGCCGAGAACGCGGTGGTGGGCAATGGCCACCTCGAGCCCGGCATGGAGATCATGACCAAGCCCTTCACGCTCGATGCACTGGCACGGCGCGTGCGGCAGATGGTCGCGCCAAAGTCCTGATGCGGGCATGGGCGCCGCGCGCCCGCTACAGTGGAGCCCTCTCGAAAAGGCGCCTGGCGCCTTTTTTCACTTGAAAGAGCGCCTGCCTTGTTCCGTTTCTTCGAAAGACTTCTCCAGCCCTACCCCGCCGCCGAACCCGTTCCGCCGCCCAATGGCTTCTTCGCCTTCCTCTGGGCCTGCACCCAGGGCACGCGCGGCAAGATCGCCGCGATGGCGGGGCTCACCGCCGTCATGTCGGCCTTCGAGGCCCTGCTGTTCGCCATGCTGGGCCGCATCGTCGACTGGCTCGGCGGCCAGGTCCCGGCGCGTCTCTGGGAAGACCGCGGCACCACGCTGATGTGGCTGGCCGCGGCCCTGGTCGCGAGCATCGTGGTGGTGGGCCTGCAGACCATCGTCAAGCACCAGACGCTGGCCATCAACCTGCCGATGCGGCTGCGCTGGAACTTCCACCGCCTGATGCTCGGCCAGAGCATGGCCTTCTACCAGGACGAGTTCGCCGGCCGTATCACGGCCAAGGTGATGCAGACCGCGCTGGCGGTGCGCGACACCATCTTCGTGCTGGCCGACGTGCTGGTGGCCATGGGGGTGTACGTCGCCACGCTGATCGTGCTGGCGGCCGTGCTCGACACCACGCTGATGCTGCCCTTCATCGTCTGGCTGCTGCTCTATGTGGCGCAGCTCGCGTGGTTCGTGCCGCGGCTGGGCCAGATCGGCAAGGCCCAGGCCGATGCGCGCGCGCTCATGACCGGGCGCATCACCGATGCCTACACCAACATCGCCACCGTCAAGCTGTTCTCGCACACCCAGCGCGAGGCCGGCTTCGCGCGCTCGGCCATGCAGGAGTTCCAGGCCACGGGCCAGGCCCAGATGCGGCTGGTGAGCGCCTTCGAGATCACCAACCACATCCTCAGCATGGCGCTCACCGCCGGCATGGCCGGCATGGCGCTGTGGCTGTGGTCGCGCGGCGTGGTCGGCGTGGGCACGGTGGCCGCAGCCACCGCGATGGCGCTGCGGCTGCAGGGCATGTCGCACTGGATCATGTGGGAGATGACCAGCCTGTTCGAGAACATCGGCACGGTGCAGGACGGCATGAAGACGCTGTCGCGCCCGCGCACCGTGCTCGACGCACCGGCCGCGCCGGCCCTGGTGGTGCCGCGTGGCGAAGTGCGCTTCGAGCATGCGAGCTTCCGCTACGGCGAAGGCCGCCCGAACGTGATCGACGACATGACGCTGACGGTGCGCCCCGGCGAGAAGATCGGCCTGGTGGGCCGCTCGGGCGCCGGCAAGTCGACGCTGGTGAACCTGCTGCTGCGCTTCCATGACCTGGACGGCGGCCGCATCCTGATCGACGGGCAGGACATCGCGCAGGTCACGCAGGATTCGCTGCGCAAGCACATCGGCATGGTCACGCAGGACACCTCGCTGCTGCACCGCTCGGTGGCCGACAACATCGCCTACGGCCGCCCCGATGCGCCGCACGACGAAATCCGCGAAGCCGCCGAACGCGCCGAGGCGCAGGCCTTCATCGATTCGCTGGGCGACGCCAAGGGCCGCAGCGGCTACGAGGCGCATGTGGGCGAGCGCGGCGTCAAGCTCTCGGGCGGCCAGCGCCAGCGCATCGCGATCGCGCGCGTGATGCTCAAGGACGCGCCGATCCTGCTGCTCGATGAAGCCACCAGCGCGCTCGACTCCGAGGTCGAGGCCGCGATCCAGGCCAGCCTGTACCGCTTGATGGAGGGCAAGACCGTGATCGCGATCGCGCACCGGCTCTCGACCATCGCCGCCATGGACCGGCTGATCGTGCTCGACGAAGGCAAGGTGGTGGAAGAAGGCGACCACGCCACCCTGCTGGCCCAGGGCGGGCTCTATGCCCGCCTCTGGGCGCACCAGAGCGGCGGCTTCCTGGGCGAGCAGTGATCAGGTCCTGAAGCGCTCGCCGGCGCGCCTCAGCTGGCGCGCGCGGTGAGCCACTGCGAGGACTTCAGCGCCGCCGCGACCACACGCACCTCGCCGATGTTGCCGAAGAAGCCGTCGGCGCGGCCGCCATCCCACGAGCCGCCGCCGACCACCCAGGGCGAGCTGGCCGACAGCGTCGACAGGCCCTGCACGTTGCCGGCGTTGCGCAGCACCGGCGCGCCCTCGACGTACATCGTGGTGTTGTGCGTGGCCGGATCGTTGACGATCGCGATGTGCACCCAGCCACCCGCGATGATCTCGCCCGACCAGTTGGTGCGGCCGGTGCGCGAACCCTGCGTGGGCACCACTTCCCACTGCACTTCGCGCAGGCTGGAGATCGCGAACAGCATCGGCGGCGATTCCGCGTCGCCGCCGTTCCACCCCGGCAGCTGGCCGCGGATGCCGTCGCGCGTCATGATGTTCATCCAGGCCTGCTTGCCGCTGGTCCAGCTGGGGTCGATCTTGATGAAGGCCTCGACCGTGTAGCCGTTCTCGAGCGTCTGCGCATTGATCGGCGCGGCGGCATCGGTGAGGAAGTAGCTCAGGCGCGGCACGTTCTTGTCGGTGTTGAGGAAGCGCACCGAGCCCGGCGCGGCCGACAGGAAATGGCGGTCGTCGCTCCACACGATGTCGCCGGCCTGCGCGCTCTGGATACCACCCTGGTTGAGCGCATCGCGGTGCAGCGGATTGGCGCCCGTCACGTCGGCGATCACCGCGCCCACCGGCACCGCCTGGTTCGCCGTGCCGCCGAAGAAGCGCCAGTGGGCCAGCGTGTTCGCGACCTTGGGATAGTCGTCGGCATTGGCGGCCGGGCGCGGCGTCGCGACCACGGGCTCGACGTAGTTCTTGAGCAGCATGGCCTTGGCCTGCGCCACCAGCGAGCTGGCGACGGTCGCTTCGCCGACGCCGAAGGACTTGTTGAAGCCGCCGAAGCGCTGGCTGAAGTCCATGTCGATGCTGAACTCCTCGTTGGGCGTGGTCAGCACCGCCTGGTCGAAGGCGGTCAGCGTCGCGGCCGGCTTCTGCGGCACCCAGGGCGAGAAGGACAGCACCTTGATCTTCTTGTTCGTCAGGTCGAACTCGTAGAGCCGCATCAGGCCATTGCCGCCCTGGTAGGCCATCTGGTAGTCCACCACCATCTCCTCGACCGCATGGCCGTAGTCGTTGGTCTTCGTGAGGTGGGCCGCGCCGTGGTGGTGGCCGTTGAGCGTCATGAAGATCTGGTCGTTGTCGCGGATCAGCTTCTGCCACAGCATCTGGCCGTAGCCGGTCTCCAGCGGGCTCACGCCGTCGGCGTCGATGTTGAGCAGCTGGTGGTTGGCCAGGATCACCGGCAGCGTCGGGTTGGCTGCGATCACCTGACGCGCCCAAACGATGCCGGCATCGGAGATGCGCCACGACAGCGACAGCACCATGAACTTCTGGCCCTGCGCCTCGAACACGTGGTACTCGTGGAAGCCGCTCGGGTCGCGTCCGCGGAAGGTCGACTGGGCCGCGGCGCGCGTCTTGCCGAACCATTGCAGGTAGGGCTCGTTGGCCAGGTTGCGGTTGGCCTCGGTCCCGTCGACGGGATCGACACCGAAGTCGATGTCCCGCAGCACGTCGTGGTTGCCGGCCAGCACGCTGTAGGGCTGCTTGGCGGCCTCGAGCAGCTTCATCGCGGCGTCCGCCACCTTCCACTGGTCGGGCTTGCCGACCTGGTCGACCACGTCGCCCAGGTGGATGGTGAAGGGGATGTTCAGCGCCTTGGCGTTGGCCACGATCCAGCCCGTCTGGGCCGAGAAGGGCTCGTTGCCGAAGCGGGTCATGTACTCGCTGCCTTCGGCCGAGGTCGCATAGCGGGCGTAGAACTGCGTGTCGGGCATCACGGCGAGCGCGAAGCTGGAGATCGGCGCGGGCGCCGGTGCCGGGCCGGGGGCCGGCGCGGGTGCGGGCGACGGCGCGGGGGGCGCGGGCGCGGCGGCCGCATCGTTGTTGCCGCCACCGCAGGCGGCCAGCAGGGAGCTGCCGGTCACGGCCAGCAGGCCGGCACCGAGCTTGAGAAGTTGTCGACGCGCCGGACCTTCGCCGGCAGGCGTTGCGGTGACGGAAGCGGCATCGGGCGCGCTCGAACGAAGCTCGCGCGGATCTTTGGACTGGGACATGGAGGAGTCGGGGACAAGAGCCAGAGGAGCCCGCGAGCGTAGGCAGCGGCCGTGACGCGTGGGTGAAGCGTCCATGACGTTTCGGTGGCGTCATGCCGCCGACGCGATGCCGACACGCGACCGGTCCGCCCCTGCGCCCTTCAGCGCGTCTGCAGGCCCAGCATCGTCTGGTAGCAACTCGCCTCCAGCGCCTCCGCGGCCCTGGCCGCACCCGGCGCACCCTCGGCGACCGCGTTGCGGCAGCGCAACCCGATCGCGACCGCAGGACGCAGCGCCTGATCTTCCCGGGTCACACCCTTGACGTTGATGAACTGCGAATAGTGGAAGCGCTGGCCGTCCTCGAGCGCGGTGTAGATGTACTGCGTGCCGCCGGCCAGGAAGTCGAGCCCGGGCATGGCGTCGACCTCGCGCTGCATGTCCTCGATGGCGGCGCTGCTGGCATGCTCGGCCGCCTTCTGCTCCTCGGGTGTCAGGTCGGCGAGCCGCACCGAGCGCGACACCGGCTTCAGCGAGACCCGGGCCACGGCCCGTGCGCCCTTCACGCCGTTCACGCCGGGCAGCGCGTAGCTGTAGAAGAAGAAACGCTTGCCCTGCGCTTCGGCGGTCGACAAGGGCTTCCAGCCTGCGGGCGGCCTGAACTGAGCCTGACCTGCGGGATCGATGAACAGGCGCGCCTGGCGCCGGTCGTCGCTGGCGGGCTCGGCTGCGATGCAGAGGCCGCTGAAAGCCAGGCTGCACAGGAGGAGGAAGGAGCGAAGGCGAGGCGTGGGCATGGAGATCGGTGACAGGAAGTGAGCGCAGCGGCCATTCTGCGGGCCACCTGGCGGCGCCCCCGCGAAGATCGGTGCGTCCTACAGCACACGCCGCTGGCCGCCGACAGTGAAAAAACGGCTGCGTGAGAGGCTGTCGCTGTTGTCAACAAAGAGGAGCCCTCGCGTGAATTCCATCATCTACATCGTCGGTCTGGTCGTGGTCGTGGTTGCTGTGCTGTCGTTCTTCGGCCTGCGCTGAACCCGGCAAACCAAAGCGCCGACCGCAAGGCCGGCCATCCGAAGGGGCCGTTCGCGGCCCCTTCGCGTTGGTGCGCACGGCATAATTTCCCGCACCCTGCCGGCCCCTTGCGCCGGTGCCGCCGAAGAAGAACCGAGAAACGCCGTTGAACATCGCATCGCGCCCGACCGCCGCCACGCCGCCGCCGAATGCGCTGATCACCGAAGCCGTCCAGCTGATCGAGGAAGCCGGCCCGCTCGACGATGCGGCCGCCATGCGCGAAGCCATGGCCCGGCGGACGGACCTGCCCGGCCGGATCGCGCTGCGCGCGCAGCTGCTGGGCCAGCGTCTCGGCCTCCAACACGAACTCGCACGCGCCCGCCAGTGGGCGCCCTGGATCGGCCTGGGCCTGGTGCTGGCCATCGTGCTCGCGGGCCTGGGCCTGGCGGGCAGCGTGGTCGGCGGCGCCGAGCGGCGCATCAACATCATGGCGGCGCTGGTCAGCCTGCTGGGCCTGCACCTGCTCACGCTGCTGGCCTGGCTGCTCGGCCTGCTGCTGCCCCTGCGGGCACCGCGCCTGTCCTTCGGCTGGCTCTGGATGACGCTCACGGCGCGCGTCGCGGGCGGGCGCCAGGGCCAGGCCCCGGTGCTGATGCGCGCCGCCACCCGGCTGCTGGCACGCGCCCGCCTGCTGCCCTGGGCGCTGGGGCTGGTGAGCCATGGCATCTGGACGCTGTCCTTCCTGGTCGTGCTGGCCGCCCTGCTCTTCGCGCTGGCCTTCCACCGCTACACGCTGAACTGGGAGACCACCATACTCGACCCGCAGTTCTTCCTGCAGGCGGTGCAATGGCTGGGCCGCCTGCCCGCGGTGTTCGGCTTCGCCACCCCCGACGCCGGCGTGGTGCTGGCACCGGGCGGCATGGCCGATGCGGCGGGCCAGCGTAGCTGGGCCCTGTGGCTCACAGGCTGCATCGTGGTCTACGGGCTGCTGCCGCGCATGCTGCTCCTGCTGCTGAGCGTCGCGATGTGGCAGTGGCGCCGGCGCGGCCTGCAACCCGCGCTCGATGCGCCCTGCCACCGCCGGCTGGCCGCGCGCTTCGAGGCACTGGCGCCGCGCGCCATCGTCGATGCCGACCCCGGTGCCGAACACCCGCCCGCTCCCGCGCGCCCGCTCGACACCGGCGACGCGCTGCTCGCCGTCGGCTTCGAGCTGCCGCCCGACGTCGCCTGGCCGCCGGCCGGCCTGCCCGCCGATGCGCGGGCGCTGCGCATCGACGGCAGCGCCGAGGCCCGGCGCACCTTGCTCGACACCGCCGCGCAGCTGCGGCCGCGCGCCCTGCTGCTGGCCTGTCGCGCGGCCGCCAGCCCCGACCGCGGCACCGAACGCCTGCTGCGCGAGCTGCTCGCCCACTGCGGCGACTGCGGTCTGTGGCTGCTGGCCGAGGACGGCGGCGCTGCGCTGCCCGAGACCGGTGTGCAGCGCTGGCGCGACTGGCTGCGGGACTGCGGCCTCGAGCGCATCGCCGTCCATGCGCGGCTCGGCGATGCGCTGGCGGGAGGATGAGCATGCAAGACCCCGCCATCCGCATCGCCGTGGTCGGCCACACCAACGCCGGCAAGACCTCGCTGCTGCGCACGCTGACCCGGCGCGTCGACTTCGGCGAGGTGTCGGCGCGGCCGGGCACCACGCGCCATGTGGAGCGCATCGAGCTCAAGGTGCGCGAGCGCGCGGCCGTGCAGTTCTTCGACACGCCCGGGCTGGAAGACGCGGTGAGCCTGCGCGAACACATCGCGCAACTCGGCGACGCCCCCACGCCGCCCGAGCGCATCCGCCGCTTTCTCGAGGGCCCGGAGGCGCACGGCAGCTTCGAACAGGAGGCCAAGGTGCTGCGCACGCTGCTCGAGGTCGACGCCGCCTTCCTGGTGATCGATGCGCGCGAACCGGTGCTGCCCAAGTACCGCGACGAGATCGAGCTGCTGCGCTCCTGCGCGCGGCCGGTGCTGCCGGTGCTCAACTTCGTGCGCGACGATGCGGCGCGCGAAGACCAATGGCGCCAGCTGCTGGCGGCCTACGGCATGCATGCGGTGGTGCGCTTCGATGCGGCCGCTCCCTTCGTCGGTGCCGAGCACGAGCTCTACCAGGACCTGGTCACGCTGCTGCGCGAACGCCGCGCGCAGCTGCAGGAGGTGATCGCCTCGCTCGACGCCGAGTTCGCCCAGCGCCGCGGCGACGCCGCCGCGCGCATCGCCGAGCTGCTGGTCGACGTGGCCGCCACGCGCCGCACGCTGCCGGCGGCCGAGTTCGAGGACGCGGCGCGCCGCGCACCGCAGGTCGCGGCCCTGCAGCAGGCGGTGTCGGCCAAGGCGCAGCGCTGCACCTCCGACCTGCTGGCGCTCTACGGCTTCCGCGAAGGCGATGCGGCCGAGGCCGCGCTGCCGCTGCTCGAAGGCCGCTGGTCGATGGATTTCTTCAGCCCCGAGGCGCTCAAGGACGCGAGCCTGCGCCTGGGCAAAGGGGCGGCGGTCGGCGTGGCCGTGGGCGTGGTGGCCGACCTCGCGCTGGCCGGCCTGTCGCTGGGCGCGGGTGCTGCGCTGGGCGGTGCCATCGGCGGCGCGGTCTCGCAGGGCTGGGGCCCGCTGGGCCGCAAGCTCGCCAACAAGCTGCGCGACCTGCACGAGCTCACGGTGGAAGACAAGGTGCTGTACGCGCTGGCCGCCTGGCAGCTGCAGCTCACCCAGGCATTGGAGCGGCGCGGCCATGCGGCCACGCAGCGCATCGACACCGAGGCTGCGAAGGACGGCGATGCGCCCACGCGCGCCGCGGCCGATGCGGTGCGCGCGGTGCAGCCGGCACGCAACCATCCGGAATGGGAAGCGCGCGGCGGCGTGGTGCACCACTTCCGCCGCGCCTCGCCGCAGCGCGAGGCGCTGGTGGGCACGCTCGCGCAGGTCCTGCAGCGCGCCTTCGCGGCCCGCTGAAGCCGCTCAGGCCACGCGCCGGTCGCCCACCGCGAAGCGCGCCGCCTCGGCCTTGATCAGGTCCGCGATCCGCTCGGTCAGCATCAGGGTCGGCATGTTGGTGTTGGCGCGCGGGATCGACGGCATGATCGACGAGTCGCACACCCGCAGCCCCTCCACACCGTGCACTCGGCCCGCGCCGTCGGTCACGGCCATCGGGTCGTCGGCCGCGCCCATCTTGCAGGTGCCCGAGGCATGCCACACGCCGGCCACGCCGTTGCCCACGAACTCGGTGAGCTTGGCGTCGTCGGCCAGCAGGTCGTCGATGCGCACGCCCAGCGTGATCAGCCCGTGCACGATCGCGCCGCGCAGCGGCCCGGCCCAGTCGAGCACAAAGGACAGCATGCCCATCTGGAAGGCGTTCCAGGCACCGGGTGCCGAGACCCGGCGCACGCGCTCCGAGTAGCTGGTGGGGAACACCGTGCCGCGCACGCCGTCGAGGTTCGCGTCGGCCAGCGCCTTGGCCGCGACCGTGAAGCCCTCCTTGAGCCGCGCCAGGTCGCGCGGGTCGGACAGCAGCCTGAAGTCCACCGCCGGCTCCTCGTTCGGATCGGCCGAGCGCAGCTTGACGGTGCCGCGCGAGTAGGACTTGTTGACCCACACCAGCATCGTGCCCATGCGCTGCCCGATCGCATGCCAGGCGGTGCGGCCGATGATGGCCACGTGCATGTCGCCCGCGGGTGCGTCGGGGATGCTCTTGGAGGTGTAGCGCAGCAGCGCCTGGTCGTGGTGCTCGGCCAGGTCCTTCATGCGCGAGGCGGGCGGCAGGTAGGTCGAGACGGCCGTCAGCGGGTGCTCCATCAGGTTCGCGCCCACGCCGGGCCGGTCGGCCTTCACCGTGATGCCCAGCGCCTCGAGGTCGGCGGCCGGGCCGATGCCGCTGCGCAGCAGCAGCGCGGCCGAATGGATGCCACCCATGCAGACGATGGTCTGCGCCGCATGCAGCGGCTGACCGCCAGCCTCGGCGCCGACCACGCGGCCACCGTCGAACAGCAAACGCTGCACCTGGGTGTCGGTGAGGATGCGCAGGTTCTGGCGCGCGCGCACCTCAGGCGTCAGGTAGACGATCGAGGCGGGCACGCGCTGGCCGTCGTCGCTGGTGGCGATCGCGGCCGGGAACACGCCGTCCTTCCACTCGCCGTTCTGGTCCGGATGCTGCGGATGGCCGCGCAGCCTGAGCGAGCGGCACACCGCCTGCACGAAGGGCGACACGCGGCCCGGCGCGAGCCGGCGCACCGGGACCGGCCCGGTCTGGCCGTGGTACTTGTCGTCGAAGTCGCAGTCGCGCTCCAGCTTGCGGAAGTACTGCAGCGCGAGCTCGCCGCTCCAGCCTTCGGCGCCGAGCCGCGCCCATTCGTCGTAGTCGTCGGGCGCGCCGCGGTTGGCCACCATCGCGTTGATGGCCGAGCCGCCGCCCAGCACGCGCGCCTGCTCGTAGCCGCGCGGCGTGCGGTGGGGCTGGCGCGTGGGCGCGCCGCTCACGGTGGCGACCAGCGCGGTCCAGAGGTTCTGCTTGTCGAGGTAGGCCAGGCCGGGGTAGCGGCTGCGGATGCTGTCGCTCATGGCATCGGGCCGCAGGTCGCGGCCGGCTTCCACCAGCAGCACCTGCTTGTCCGCGCTCTCCGACAGCCGCGCGGCCAGCGCGCAGCCCGCGGTGCCGCCGCCCAGGATCAGGTAGTCGATCTTCCGGGCCATCACTGCTTGCCGCCCCAGCGCTGCGGGTAGCCCGGCATCTTCTCGCAGCCGCACATCGAGTAATGCAGCGGCGGCAGCTTCTCGTTGACGTACAGCGGCAGCTCCTTGGCGGTGATGCTCGGCTGCGGCAGCACCCAGGTCGGGCCCGGCAGCGGTTCGCCCTTGAGGGTCTTGAGCGCGGCGATCACGGCGGTGCGCCACTGGTAGGCCGGGTAGGTCGGCGCGATGCCCTTGAAACCGTTCTTCTTCCAGGCCTGCAGGTAGTCCTGCTGGTCCTCGCCGGTGATGACCGGGTACGGCTGGCCCGCGTCCTCGAAGGCCTCGGCCACGGCGACCGACACGGCGCCGAGGTCGACCCACACCGCGTCGATCTTGCCGCTGCGGCTCAGGTAGTCGGCCACGGTGGCCTTGGTCTTGGCGCGGTCGCCGCCCACGAACTCGTTGCCCACCACCTTGAGGCCGGCATCGTCGAACACCTTCTTCGCGGCGGCCCAGCGGGTCTCGAACAGGTCCACGCCCGGCGCGGTGCGCAGCACCAGCACCTTGCCGCCCTTGGGTGCGTTGGCCGCGATGAAGTCGGCGCCGACCTTGCCCCAGGCATAGCCGCCGACCGAACGCACGGCCGTGACCGGGCACAGGCTGTTGACCGAGCGGTCGAAGGTCACGACCGGCAGCTTCTTGCAGGCCTCCTCCACCGCCGGCGTGAGCGCGGCCGAGGTGTTGGGCGAGACGATCAGCGCATCGCACTTGCCGCTGTTCACCAGCGAGCGGATGTCGGAGATCTGCTTCTCGTCCTTGCCCTGCGCGTCGGCGTATTCGAAGCCCTTGATGTCGGCCTTGTTGAGCTCGACCTCGGCCTGCATGGTGTTCCATCCCACCACGCGCCAGGGGTTGCCCACGCTGGCGTTCGAGAAGCACAGCGTGTAGGGGCCCTTCTTCTTGTACTTGGCGGTGTCGATGTTCTTGCCGCCGATGTGCTGCAGCCAGGGCTGGTCGGCCGGGCCTTCGGGCTTGGTGGCCATGAGCTGGGCCTGGGCCTGCATCTCCTGGTCGACATTGACGTTGGCGACCTGCGCGAAGGCGCCCGCGGGGGCGGCGAGCGCGAGCACCAGGGCGCCGCAACGCAGCGCTTGCTGCCGGAGGGAGGGGGTGAAATTCATGAGGGTGTCTCCTGTGGATCTGTTGTGGGAACGGGATGGAAAAAGTGGCGTCGTGTTCACTGCATGCGAGGCCTCCGTGTTAGCGGCGCTGGTGGCGCCAGGCCGTGAGGGCCGCGGCGCCGATCAGGATCAGCCCCTGCACAGCCACCCGCAGCGGCTCGGAGAAGCCCAGCAGGTTGAGCACGGTGAACAGCGTGTAGAGCGTGAGCGCGCCGATGCAGGCGCCCGGGATCGAGCCGCGCCCGCCCAGCAGCACCACGCCGCCGATCACGGCCGCGGCGATGGCCTGCAGGTCGTAGCCCGTGCCGACATCGACCGACACGCCCGAGAAGCCGCCCAGCAGGATGCCCGCCGTGACGGCCGACAGCGAAGACAGCACGAAGGCCGCCACCCGCACCCGCCGCACCGGCGCGCCCGCGAGCTCGGCCGCCACCGGGTTGTCGCCGATCATCAGCACCAGCCGGCCGAAGTTGGTGCGATGCATCAGCCAGTGGTACAGCGCGACGAAGCCCACCAGCACGATCACCGCGATGGGCAGCGTGCCGGTGATGGGCATGTCGCGCAGCACGCCGCGGCCCAGGTAGCGCAGGTTGGGCGGCAGGTAGCCCGAGGGCGCCCCGCCCGACCAGACCATGGCCAGGCCCTTGATCGACAGCAGCCCGCCCAGCGTCGCGATGATCGAGGGCACCTTGAGCTGGGTGACGATCAGGCCGTTGAGCAGGCCCACCGCCAGGCCCATGCCGTAGACCGCGGCCACGGCGGTCCAGGTCATCGACGGATCGCCGTTGGTGATCAGCGCGCAGCCGATCACCACCAGCGTGATCAGCGCGCCCGAGGACAGGTCGAAGCCGCCGGCGATCAGCACGAAGGACGCGCCGCAGGTCAGGATCACCAGCGGTGCCGCGCGCTGCAGGAAGCTCATGAAGCCCGGCGCCGTCTGGTAGAGCGGGCTCATGCACACCATCGTGGCCAACAGCACGAGCAGCAGCACCAGCGCCGGATTTACTTTGCGGAGCCGCTTCATGCGACATGCCCCTTGTTGCGGAAGGTGTAGACCCCGACCGCCATGACCACGATCAGCCCGCGCAGCACCTGGCTCAGGAAGGCGTCGATCTGCAGCATGTTGAACACCGCGTCGAGGGTGGCGAACACGAACACGCCCGCCATGGTGCCGGCGATGCTGCCGCGCCCGCCGGCCAGCAGGGTGCCGCCGATGACCACGGCCGCGATCGAGTCGAGGTCGTAGCCGCCGTCGCGGCCGACCCAGGGCGTGCCCGCCCCCAGCCAGCTCGCGAGGTAGAGCCCGGCCAGGCCGGACATCAGGCCCGCCACCGCATGCGCGCCGATGGTCACGCGCGCGGTGCGGATGCCCGCGAGCCGCGCGCTGTCGGCGTTGCCGCCCACCGCGAACAGGTGCGCGCCCGCCACCGTGCGCGTGAGCGCCAGGGCCGCCGCGACCGCAACCGCCCCCAGCACCAGCACCGCGATCGGCACGCCGGCCACGCTGCCATAGGCCAGCGCCTGGTAGGCCTTGGGCACCTGGCCCTGCAACGAGGTGAAGGCCACGGTGAGCACGCCCTGCAGCACTAGGCCCACGCCCAGCGTCGCGATCAGCGGGCTCACGCCCAGCCGCGCGACCAGCAGGCCGTTGACCATGCCGACCGCGGCGGCCACGCCGAGCACGCCCACCACCGCATAGCCGATGGCACCGGTGTCGCCCTGCATGAAGTACGACGCGAGCACCGCGCTCACGCTGATCAGGTTGGCCACCGACAGGTCGATCGAGCCGGCCAGGATCACGAAGTTCTGGCCCAGCGCCACCAGGCCCAGCGCGACCATGCGCTGCACCAGGCCCATCACGCCGGCCAGCGTGAGCTGCGCATGCTGGCCGGTCGCGATCGCGGTGCCGACGTAGACGCAGGCCGAGATCGCGACCAGCGTGATCGGGATCAGGTGGCGGCGCGCGAAATGCGGTTGCGCGCTCATGCCGGCGCCCCTTCGGCCACGTCGTGCCGCACGGCCTGCGCAATGACGGCCTCTTCGGACGCACCCCGCGGCAGCTGCGCCACGATGCGCCCCAGCGCCATCACGCAGATGCGGTCGCACAGGCCGATGATCTCGGCCACGTCCGAGGACACCACCAGCACCGCGCCGCCCGCGTCGGCGTAGTCGCGCAGCAGCCGGTAGATGGTGGCCTTGGCGCCCACGTCGATGCCGCGCGTGGGTTCGCAGACGATCCACAGGCGCGGCTCGCGCGCCATCCAGCGGGCGACTATCACCTTCTGCTGGTTGCCGCCCGAGAGCGCGCCCACCGGCATCTCGAAATCGGCGGCGCGCACCTCCACCTTGTTCAGCAGCGCATCGATGCGGCTGCGGGCGCGTTGCGCACTCGCAGCACCCGCGAATGGCCCGGCCAGCGCACGCAGCGTGAGCGCCGCGTTGTCGCGCAGCGATTGCTGCAGGCCCAGGCCCTCGCGCTTGCGGTCGTCGGGCAGGTAGCCGATGCCGCGCCGCGCTGCCTCGCGCGGGCTGCGGGCCGCGCCCTTGCCGTCCCAGGCGCGCACCGTGCCGCGGGTGAAGCGGCGCTCGCCGTAGAGCGCGCGCGCCAGCTCGACCTTGCCCGAGGCTTCCAGCCCCGCGACGCCCACGATCTCGCCCGCATGCAGGCGCAGGTCGATGCCGTGCAGCCGGTCGTTGCCGCCCTGCTCGACCGCCAGCACCTCGGCGCCCGGCGGCTGCGCGGCCGCGGGCGGATAGAAGTCGCTGAGCTCGCGCCCCACCATCAGCCGCACGATGCGGTCGACCGTGGCCTCGGCGGCCGGCAGCGTGGCCATCAACTGGCCGTCCTTGATGACCGAGATGTCGTCGGCCAGTGCCATCACCTCGGCCATGCGGTGCGAGATGTAGAGCATGGCCACGCCCGCGCGGCGCAGCTCGGCGATCAGGTCGAAGAGCTTCTGCGACTCGACGTCGTCGAGCGCGGCCGTGGGTTCGTCGAGCACCAGGATGCGCGCGTCCAGCGACACCGCCTTGGCGATCTCGACCATCTGCTGTTCGGCCACCGAGAGCCGGCCGCATTCGGTGCGCGGGTCGATGTGGCAGCCGACCCGGCGCAGGGCCGCCTCGGCGCCGGCGTTCATCGCCTGCGTGTCGATCACGCCCCAGCGCGCGGGCTCGTGGCCCAGGAAGATGTTCTGGGCCACCGTGCGGTGCGGCAGCAGCGCGAGCTCCTGGTGGATGATCGCGATGCCGGCGCGGCGCGCCTCCGACGGGTGGCCGAAGCGCACGGCCTGGCCGTCGATCCGGATCTCGCCGCCATCGGGCGCATGGATGCCGCCCAGCACCTTCATCAGCGTGGACTTGCCCGCGCCGTTCTCGCCGCAGATCGCATGCACCTGGCCGGCGCGGCACTGCAGGCTCACCTCGCGCAGCACGGTGACGGCGCCGAAGACCTTGCGGATCGCGCGCATCTCCAGCCGCGGCGCGTTGTCGTGTGGAGCGCTCACCCCACGAAGACCAGCTTGGCGTTGGTCAGCTCGCGTGCGCCCAGCGCGCCGAGTTCGCGGCCGAAGCCCGAGCCCTTGACGCCGCCGAAGGACGCCCGCGGGTCCGAGCGCACGAAGTCGTTGATGAACACCGCGCCCGCTTCCACCGCCGAGGCAAGCTTGTGCGCACGCTCGAGGTCGCGGCTCCAGATCGTCGCGCCCAGGCCGAACTCGGTGGCGTTGGCCAGCGCGATGGCTTCTTCGTCGGTCCTGAAGGTGAACAGCAACGCGACCGGGCCGAAGATCTCTTCCTGCACGATGGGCGCATCGTGCGACAGGCCCGCGATCACGGTGGGTGGGTAGAAATTGCCCGGGCCCTCGCCGGGCTGGCCGCCGCACAGCAGCGTGCCCCCTTGGGCCAGCGCGGCCTGCACCTGCGCATGCACGCTCTCGCGCAGGTCGGCGCGCGCCAGCGGGCCCAGTTGCGTGTCGGGCTGCAGCGGGTCGCCCATGCGCAGCGCCGAGGCGCGCGCGACGAAGGCCGCTTGGAACTTCTCGGCGATGGCCTCGTGAATGAAGAAGCGCTTGGCCGCGATGCAGCTCTGCGCGTTGTTGGAAAAACGCGAGGTCACGGCCAGCTGCACCGCGCGCTCGAAGTCCGCGTCCTCGCAGACGATGAAGGGGTCGGAGCCGCCCAGTTCGAGCACGGCCTTCTTGCCATGGGCACCCGCTTCCGCCGCCACCGCGCGGCCGGCCTGCGTGCTGCCGGTGACGGTCACGCTGCGCACGCGCGGGTCTGCCACCACGGCCGCCACCGCGCCGCGGCGGATCGCCAGGTTCAGGTACAGGCCGGGCGGCGCGCCGGCGTCGAGCACCAGCTGCTCCAGCGCACGGGCGCAGCCCTGCACCGTCTCGGCATGCTTGACCAGCACGGTGTTGCCCGCCAGCGCGGTGGGGATGAAGAAGCGCAGCACCTGCCAGAAGGGCAGGTTCCAGGGCATGACCGCGAACACCGGGCCCAGGGATTCGTAGACCACCCGGGCGTTCATGCCCTCGATGGGCACGGGCGCCAGGTAGGCCGGGCCCTGGTCGGCGAAGTGGCGCGCACCCAGGGCGGCCTTCTTCACCTCGGCGATGGCCTCGCCGATGGGCTTGCCCATCTCGGTGGTGATGAGGCGGCCGTAGGTCTCGGCGCGCTGCTCGAGCAGGTCGCCCAGGCGGTGCAGCATCGCGCTGCGCTCGGCCATGGGCGTGCGCGACCAGGTCTTCCAGGTGGCGTGGGACTGCGCGACGCGGGCTTCGATCTCGGCCGAATCGTGGCCGGTGCTGGCCTCGATCAGTGCGCCGGTGGCGGGGTTGTGCGATTGGAAGACGGCGGGCTGGATGTCGGTAGGAAGGGCCATGGGATCGGGTCGCTCGGGGCGGTGTTCAGGGGATGCGTAGTGTTCCCAGTGCCCCCTGCCCTCTCAACGCCTATCCGCAGCGCTTATTCCAGCCGACGAGAAAAATAGGGTTAGCCCCGAGCTTTCTATTCCACATAGGGAGAAAACTCAGGCCCATGGAAGATTCGCTTGGCTAAAGTCAGGCCCACCATGCAAAGCTTCGAGCGCATCGCCAACCTCCTGTCCAGCTTCGGCGAGGGCCAGGCGGAACTGCCGCTGGCCACGCTGCTGGCGCGCAGCGGCATCCCGCAGTCCTCGGGCTACAAGCTGGTCAACGCGCTGGTGGACGAGGGCTTCCTGCAGCGGCCGGCGCGCGGCATGCTCGCGCTGGGCCCGGCGGCCGCGGCCTTCTTCTTCGCGCCGCTGCGGGCCCTGGCGCCCGCCGGCGACCCGAGCATCTCGGGCGGCGTGCGCCACTACCCCGACGCCAGCGGCCGCGGCATGCCGCGCATGGCGCAGTGGAACCCGAACCTGCTCGACCTGGTGTCGACCACCCGCTTCCGGCGCGAGCCGCCCTTCGTGATCGGTTTCGCCAACGCCTCGAGCTCCAGCCCCTGGCGCGTGGCCATGGCGCGCAGCCTGATGGCCGCGGCGCAGCGCCAGCGCGACGTGGTCTCGCGCGTGATGGTGCGCGACGCCAGGGACGACCCGCGCCGCCAGATCGAGCAGCTGGCCGAGATGCGCGCGGAGCGCATGGACCTGTGCATCCTCAGCGCGGCCGCCAGCGACCACCCCGAGCTGCTGGCCGCGGTGCGCGGGCTCGGCGCCGCGGGCATCCCGGTGATCGGCGTCGACCGCCTCTGCGGCCAGCCCGAGGACATGGTGTCCTTCGTGACGGCGTCGGACGTGCTGGTCGGCCGCATGAGCGCGCTGTGGCTGGTCGAGCACCTGGGCGGCCGCGGCCGCATCCTGATGCTCTGCGGCCGCGAGGACGCGAGCCCCTGCCGGCTGCGGCTGCAGGCCGCGATGGAGATCCTGGGCCTGCATCCGGACATCGAGGTGGTGGCGATCGAGTTCACCAACTGGGAGGCCAGCCTGGGCCATGCGATCGTGCAGCGCCACCTGGCCGAGGGCACGAAGTTCGACGGCGTGTGGTGCGACTCGGGCCTGCAGGGCGTGGGCTCGCTGCGCGCCTTCACCGAGGCCGGCTACAAGCGCGGCACCATCCCGCCGCACACCGGGGGCGAGGTCAACCTGATGTACAAGCTGGCCTTCCACCACAAGATCCCGCTGTGCGGCGTCGACTACCCCGCGGCCATGGGCGCGCTGAGCTTCCAGACCGCGCTCGACACGCTGTTCGGCCGCCAGGTGCCGCGCCGCGTCGAGGCCAACCTCGAGATCGTGATCTCGCGCGGCCACGAGACCGCCTCGGTCAAGGCCGACCTGTTCGCCGAGGAAAAGGTGCGCTGGGACCGCGAGGACGAATACGTGCACGCCTCGGGCTGGATACCCAGCAGCACCACGCCGAACGGGCGCAAGCCCTTCTTCGTGTGAACGCGGGGCCGGCCTGATGTCCGCGGCCTGGGCCACCGAAGCCGTCACGCGCTTTCGCGACATCCTCGCGCTGGTGTCGCGCGAGCAGGTGCGCACGGCCTACGAGATCGCGGTGCGGCTCAAGCTGCCGGTGAGTTCGACCTACCTCACGGTGACGGAGCTGGAACGCCTGTCCTGCCTGGCGCGCGACGAGAGCGGCTACCTGCTGGTGGGCATCCGGCCGCAGCAGATGGCGCTCGACGCGCTGGGCTTCCAGGTGGCGGCGCAGCGCCTGGCGCCGCTGGTGCGCCACCTGCGCGACCAGTCGGGCGAGACGGTGTTCATGGCCAGCATGGCCGAGATCCTGACGGTGGGCACCGTGGCCATGGGCTTCAACCCCGGGCACCTGGTGGTGCAGTCCTTCCAGACCTATCGCTATGCGACCGCGCCCCCGCCCTCGGAGCTGACGCGGCCCGGCGTGTTCGAGCTCACGCTGGCCACCAACGCGCAGTACGGCGACCATGGCGGGCTGGTGAACCTGATGGCGCTGCAGCTCGCGCGCTCGAGCTCCAGCGCGCACCCCGCCACGCTGGCGGTGGGCGTGGCACGGCCCGAGGGCGACTTCCGCGACGCGGCGCACATCGCGCGCAAGCTGCTCGAACTCAAGGCCTTCTTCGATTCGCCGGGCTGATGGCGCAGCGCCGCTACAGCAGGTCCTCGAGCATCAGCGGCAGCCGCCGCAAGCGCTTGCCGGTCGCATGGAACACCGCGTTCACGATGGCCGGCGCCACCCCCACCATCGCCACCTCGCCTAGGCCCTTGACGCCCAGCGCGTTGAGCCGCGTGTCGGGCTTGCCCACGAAGTCGACCTCGATGCGGCCGATGTCGGCCGCCACCGGCAGCACGTACTCGGCCAGGTCGGCGTTGAGGAAACCGCCGTAGCGCGCATCGACCTCGCTGACCTCGCGCAGCGCGGCACCGATGCCCCAGACCACGCCGCCCTCGACCTGGCTGCGCGCGGTGCGCGGGCTGGCGACGATGCCGCAGTCGGCCACGCTGACCACGCGCGGCACGCGGATGCGGCGCGTGGTGGGCTCGATGCGCACCTCGACGAAATGCGCGATGAAGCTGAAGCCCACGAAGTCCGGGTACACCGGCCCGGCGGCCGCGGGCAGGCCGCCGGTCAGCCGGCCGAACACCTGCTCGGGCTGGCCCGGCGCGCGCCGGCGGCTCTCGGCTTCTGCGAAGGCGCGGCCCGAGGCACGCAGCAGCGACAGCGCCGTGACGCCCGCCTCGCCGGCCGCGGCGCCCGCGTGCTGCCGCAGGTCGTCCATCAGCCGCTGCGCGGCTTCCTGCACCGGCGGCAACGCGGTGGCCGTGCCCCAGGAACCGGCCGTCAGGTGCTGCGGCGCGGCCGTGGTGTCGCCCAGCAGGATCTCGACCGCGGCCACCGGCGCGCCGAGGGCGCGCGCCACCGTCACCGCGATGGCGGTGCGCATGCCCTGCCCCATCTCGTGGCCGCCCACCGCCACCCGCACCGTGCCGTTGCTGCGCAGGCGCACGGTGGCGATGGCCGGCGCCATGGCCGCCTTGTAGGTGCCGATGGCCACGCCCCAGCCGACCTGGCTGCCGTCGGGCGCGCGCATCGAGCCCGGCGCCATCGTGCGGCGGGCCCAGCCGAAGATCTCGCTGCCCTTCACCAGGCACTCGGCCACGTGGCGCGAGGAGAAGGGCTTGCCGGTCAGCGGGTCGGCCGCGGCGTCGTTGGCCAGCCGCAGCGCCACCGGGTCGCGGTCGAGCGCGTAGGCCATCTCGTCGATCGCGCTCTCGAAGGCGAAGGCCGCGGGATGTTCGAAGGGTGCGCGCATGTAGCCCGGCGTCTGCACATCGGTGCGCACCAGCCGCTCGCGCCCGAGGAAATGGTCGATGCCGTACAGCCGCGACGTGATCTCGGTGCCCATCGAGGGGAACAGGTCGTGGCGCGAGCTCTGCTGGTCGATCTCGTGGACCGCCGCCAGCAAGCGGCCATTCCGGTCGGCGCCCAGCCGCACGCGGTGCCGGCTGGCCGGGCGGAAGCTGGCGTTGTGGAACAGCTGCGCGCGCGTCATCACCAGCTTGACCGGACGCCCCAGCATGCGCGCCGCGATCGCCACCAGCGCGGTGTGCGACTGCAGCGAGTTCTTCTGGCCGAAGCCGCCGCCCAGCGAGGGCGAGCGCACGCGCACCCTGGCGGCATCGAGGCCCAGCTGCTTCGCGACGCCGTGCCGCACGCCCTCGGCGTTCTGCGTGGGCTCGTGGATCGTGAGCACGCCCTCGCTGTCCCACTCGGCCACGGTGGCGATGATCTCCATCGGGTTCTGGTGCTGGGCCGGCAGCGTGTAGCGCAGGTCCACCGTCACGGCCGCGCCGGCCAGCGCGCCCTCGGGATCGCCCACGCGGCGGTCGGCGAACATCGGCTGCGGCAGCACCGCGGTCTGCGCCAGCGGCTCGGCCTCGGGCGCGTCGAGCGTGGCGACGAAGGGCGCGGCTTCGTACGCCACCACCACCAGCGCGGCCGCCTCGCGCGCGGCCTCGAGCGTGTCGGCCACCACCATCGCGACGCTCTGGCCGCGGTAGGCGATCTGCGCCGAGCGCAGCGGATAGACGCTCTGGAAGCCGAAGCCGCCGCCCATCAGGAAGCCGCCGCTGTCGAAGGCGCCGACGTTCTCGTGCGTGAGCACCGCGCGCACGCCGCGCACGCGCTGCGCGGCCGCCGTGTCGATGCCGGTGATGCGGCCGCGCGCGATGCGCGAAGGCACCAGCGCCGCATGCAGCAGCCCGGGGCGCGTGTCGTCGGCCGCGTAGCGCGTGGCGCCGCGCACCTTGTCGTGCGCGTCGACGCGCTCGGTGCCGGCGCGCGGGGTGTTCTTGATCGTCGTTGCCATCGTCAGCTCCTGTCCTTGGCCAGCATGAGCGCATCGGTCACGGTCTCGATGCCCAGCGCCACCTTGAACGCGTTGTGTTCCAGCGGCTGTGCGCCCGCGAAAGCCAGCTCGGCCGCGCGCCGTGCGGCCGCGCGCGTGAGCGGCAGCCCGCGCAGGCTGCGCTCGGCCTCGGTGGCGCGCCAGGGCCGCGTGGCCACGCCGCCCAGCGCGATGCGCGCATCGGCCACGCGCTGGCCCTGCAGGTGCACGGCCACCGCGGCCGAGGCCAGCGCGAAGGCATAGGACTCGCGGTCGCGGATCTTGTGGTACGTCGAGGCCCGGCCCACCGGCCCGCGCGGGATGCGGATCCGCACAATCAGTTCGTCGGCCGCCAGCACCGTCTCGAGGTGCGGCGTGGCGCCCGGCGCGCGGTGCAGCTCGCGCACCGGCACCGTGCGCTCGCCGCGCGGGCTCAGCGTGTCGACCACCGCGTCGAAGGCCGTGAGCGCGACCGCCATGTCGCCGGGATAGACCGCCACGCAGGCCTCGCTGCCGCCCAGCACCGCATGGCCGCGGTTCTGCCCGCCGAGGGCCGCGCAGCCGCTGCCGGGCTGGCGCTTGTTGCAGGCGAACTCGGGGCCGCCGCGGAAGTAGGCGCAGCGCGTGCGCTGCAGCAGGTTGCCGCCTACGGTCGCCATGTTGCGCAACTGCTGCGAGGCGGCCTTCCAGAGCGACTCCGACAGGGCCGGGAATTCACGCAGCACCACCGCGTGCTCGGCCACCTCGCTCATGGCCGCGAGCGCGCCGATGCGCAGCTCGCCGCGCTCGCTCGCATCGATGCGGGCCAGCCCCTCGATGCGCGTGACGTCGATCACCGTGGCCGGCGCTTCCACGCCCAGCTTCATCAGGTCGAACAGCGTGGTGCCGCCCGCGAAGTAGCGCGCACCGGTCGGCTGCCGGGCGAACAGCTGCACGGCCTCGCCGGTGCTGCGCGGGCGGAGGTAGGCGAAGTCACGCATGGCGCAGGCCCTCCCGGTGCAGCATCTGCGGCGCGGCTTCGCGGATCGCCTCGAGGATGCCCGCGTAGGCGCCGCAGCGGCAGAGGTTGCCGCTCATGTACTCGCGGATCTGCGCGTCGCTGGTGGCATGGCCTTCGCGCACGCAGGCGATGGCCGCCATCACCTGGCCCGGCGTGCAGTAGCCGCACTGCAGCGCGTCGTGGTCGACGAAGGCCTGCTGCATCGGGTGCAGCGTGCCGTCGGCCGACTCGATGCCTTCGATGGTGGTGACGGCGCAGCCGTCGGCCTTGACGGCGAGCGTGAGGCAGGAGGCCACGCGCCGGCCGTCGAGGTGCACCGTGCAGGCGCCGCACTGGCCGTGGTCGCAGCCCTTCTTGGCGCCGGTCAGGCCCAGCTGCTCGCGCAGCACATCGAGCAGCGAGGCGCGCGGTTCCAGCATCAGCGCGTGCGGCTGGCCGTTGACGCTGACCTGCGTGGGCTGCGTGCCGGCATGAGCGGTCGGAGGCGCATCCGGCGCCGCAGCCGCGTGCGGGGTCACGGCCACGCCGGCACCGGCCGCGGTGCTCATCATGAAGGTGCGCCGGTTCAGCTGGGGCGCTGCCGGGGGCGGTGTGGAGGGATGGTTCATCGGGGCCTCTGGGGTGGATGCGGCACGAGTCTCTCTATTCGCACCGGTGGGATAAAGGCCCAAAACTCGCCAATACAATCCAACCCACCTCAACAATCAGCTTGAGAAGGACGCCATGGACCGCTTCGATGCCATGCAACTTTTCACCCGCATCGTCGAGCTCGGCAGCTTCACGCAGGCCGCCCATGCCCTCGACATCCCGCGCGCCACCGCCACCCATGCGCTCAAGGCGCTCGAGGCCCGGCTGCAGGTGCGGCTGCTCGAACGCACCACGCGCCAGGTGCGCACCACGGTCGACGGCCAGGCCTTCTACGAGCGTTGCCGCCACCTGCTGCGCGACCTGGAGGACGCCGAATCCTCGCTGGCGCAGCTGGCGGTCAGCCCGCGCGGGCGGCTGCGCATCGACATCCACGGCGCCGCCGCGAACGACCTGCTGCTGCCGCGCATCGGCGAGTTCCATGCGCGCTATCCGCACATCGAGATGGTGATGGGCAGCGGCGACCGGCTGGTGGACCTGGTGCGCGAGGGCGTGGACTGCGTGGTGCGCGGCGGCGAGCCGCGCGATTCGTCGCTGGTCACGCGCCGGCTCGCGCTCGTGCCGCAGGTGACCTGCGCCAGCCCGGCCTACCTCGCAGTCCATGGCACGCCGCTGCAGCCCGCCGACCTGGCGCGGCACCTGGGCGTGAACTTCTTCTCCGCCGCGCGGCCCGACGTCTTTCCCTACCTGTTCGAGGTCGACGGCAAGGTGGAAGAGCACACGCTGCAGGGCTGGATCAGCGTCAACGGCGCCGACAGCTACAAGCTCTGCGCCGAGCAGGGCTGCGGGATCATCCAGGTGCCGCGCTACGGCATCGAGCGGCAGTTGCGCGAAGGCACGCTGGTCGAGATCCTGGCCCACACGCCCTGCCCGCCCATGGTCCATTCGGTGCTGTACCCGCACCACCGGCAGCTCTCGCCGCGGGTGCGGGTGTTCATCGACTGGGTGACGGCGATCTATGCCGAGCGCTTCGGCGCGCTGAAGTAGCGGCGGCGGCCCTCGCTCTGGCGGCATCGTCCGACGCCGGGGACGCCGCGGCTCCGGTAGCTTGCGCAGCATTCCAGGAGCCCGCCATGACCCGAAGCCTGCGCCAGACCCTCACCCGCCCGCCCGTCCTGATCGCCGTGGCGCTGGCCGCCGCACTGGTCGTCGCGGGCTGCGCCACCTCGTCGAGGTCGACGATCCCGCCGGTCGCGCAGGTGGACCTGCAGCGCTTCATGGGCGACTGGTACGTGATCGGCAACATCCCGACCCGGCCCGAGCGCGAGGCCTTCAACGCGGTGGAGTCGTACACGCTCCAGCCCGACGGCCGGATCGCGACGCGCTTCCGCTACCGCGAGGGCGCCTTCGACGGCGAAGTGAAGACGATGCACCCCGAAGGCACGGTGGTGCCGGGCACAGGCAACGCGGTGTGGGGCATGCAGTTCATCTGGCCGATCAAGGCCGAGTACGTGATCGTCGACATCGACCCCGACTACCAGCTCACCATCGTCGGGCGCAGCGACCGCGACTACGCCTGGATCATGGCGCGCACGCCGACCATCCCCGAACCGCGCTACCAGGCGGCGGTGGCGCGGCTGGTGGCGCTGGGCTACAGCACCGACAAGCTGCGCCGCGTACCGCAGCGGTGGCCGGAGCCGACGGGCACGCCCTAGAAATCCCTCGTCGCCGACAGCTGCGCGACGGGCCGGGCGCCATCTTCTTCCAGGTCTGGCAAGATCCGGCCAGAAGCGGCACCGCGCGCGTCGCTGCCTGCGACCGAGCCGATGCGGGCTTCCGTTTTTTCCAACACCAAAAGAGAGATCACCATGGCAAAAGCCTACTGGGTCAGTGCGTACCGTGCGGTCAAGGACGCCGACAAACTTGCAGCCTATGCAGCGTTGGCCGGCCCGGCCATCACCGCCGGCGGCGGACGCTTCCTGGCCCGGGGACTGCCGGCCGAGGTCTACGAGTTCGGCCTGGCCCAGCGCACGGTGCTGATCGAATTCGACAGCGTCGCGCAGGCGAAGTCCGTGCACGACAGTGCCGCCTACCAGGCCGCGCTTGATGCGTTGGGCGACGGCGCCGAGCGGGACCTGCGGATCGTCGAAGGCGTGTGAGGCGCGCCGGTTGAAACGTGCAGGCGATCACGGCGCAACGACCCGATGACATCCGAGCGCATGCAATTGTTCACCGGCCCGCTCAGCATGTTCGGCGCCAAGGCCGAGATCGCGGCGCTCGAGAAAGGGCTGGCCTTCGAGCGCGTGATGGTGCCCTTCGACCGTGACGACCGCTACGCGCCACGCCACCCCGAGGTGCTGCGCATCAACCCCAAGCAGCAGGTGCCGGTGCTGATCCACGGGGCCGTCGAGCTCTTCGACTCGACGCAGATCTTCGAGTACTTCGAAGACCTGAAGCCGCACCCTGCCCTCTGGCCGAGCGGCGCGGCGGCGCGTGCCCAGGCACGCAAGCTCGAGCACCTGGCCGACGAGGTCTTCTTTCCCAACGTCGTCCAGCTGTTCGGCCTGCAGGAAGCGATGCAGAGCGCCCCCGCCATCGCAGCCTGCGCGGCGTGTGCGCGGCACTACGAGGCGATGGAGGGGCTGCTCGCCGGGCAGGACCACCTCGCGGGTGACTATTCCTACGCCGACATCGCCCTGTACATGGCCCACGTGTTCGCGGACCGCAAGGGCGCCGGCATGACCGAGGCCACGCCGCGCCTGGTCGCCTGGCGTGAACGCGTCGGCCAGCGCGTGGCGGTGCGCAAGGTGGTCGGACCGATGATGAAGTTCCTGGCTTCGCAGGGCCGGCCGGTGCCGCGCTTCCTCCAATCGCACCTCTCTGCTTGAACGGAGGGGGTTCGCGTTTTTTCGCGAGAAGGAAAAGGCCTGACGCGCTTCACCTGCGCGTTGCAAGCTCGCGACCCGCGGGTCCTCGCGAGGGCGCTTGATACCATCGACCAGCCTCACCGCAGCGAGGTCGTCTGGGTTGAAGCCGCGCCCGCGCACGCTTGAAGGCACCCGGCCACAAGCGTCCTAGCTGAAGTCAACCCGTGGCAACAGAAGCGTCCAAAGCTTCTGCCGCCCTTCATAGTCCCAACCTGTCCCCGCTTGTTCGAGATGCCGACCTTTGTCATGGATAAATTCCTGCTGCAACAGCAGGTGCTGGAACGGCTCGCCGAAGACCTGCTGCAAGCTGAACAGGCCGTGCGGGCAGCCCATGAGACGGCGACGCACGAAGAAAACATCGCCGAAAACAAATACGACACATTGGGACTCGAAGCCGCCTACCTGGCCACCGGCCAGGCTCGGCGCGCCGAAGCCATACGCCAGGCGATGGCCAATTGGCGCCAATTCCGCCCGCGTCCCTACGACGCCATCCAAGGCATACAGCTCGGCTCGCTGGTCTGCCTGGTCGATTCCGACGACAAGCAGCACCAGTTCTTTATCGGCCCGGATGGGGGCAGCATGAAGTTGGTCAGTGGCGCTCAGCGGGTTCAGGTCATCAGCAGCGAAGCCCCTTTGGCGAGGGCCATCCAGGGCAAATGCGAGGGTGACGAGGTGTCCTTGCAGATCGCCCCCCACCGACAGCAGTTCGAGGTGCTGCGGGTTCTTTGAGCCGCAAGCGGTTCACACCGAATGGGCAGCGCTCGGCAGACGTGCAGGCGTCCCAGCGCTTCCGGTCCGCGGCGGGCCGCGCATCAGCCCGTCCGCTGCAAGCGATGGTCAGCCGCGCGCGCGCCGGTAGTGCATCGCGACCGCGCCGTTGCGCAGCGGCTTCGCCGAGACCAGCGCCAGCCGTCGCGTGCCGGGCAGCCCGTTCTGGTACAGCGTCGGGCCGTGGCCGGCGATCCTGGGGTGGACGAGGAATCTGTACTCGTCGATCAGGTCCAGCCGGTCCAGCGCGTTCGCGAGCTTGGCGCTGCCGAGCAGCACGCCGGCCGGGGTCGCGTCCTTGAGCTGTTGCACGCCCGTTCGCAGGTCGCCGGGGACGCGATGGCTGTGGGCCCAGGGGAAGTCCGTTCGCGTCGACGACACGACGTACTTCGGCTGGGTCTCCAGCTTGAGCGCCCATTCGCGCACCGTCGGCGGCGCCGCCACATCGCCGCGGGCAACCGCCGGCCAGTGGCTCTCCATCATCTCGTAGGTGGTGCGGCCCCACAGCATCGCGCCACTCTCCTCCATGAGGCGGAGGAAGAAGGCGTGCGTCTCGTCGTCGGCGATGCCCTCCTGGTGGTCGACGCAGCCGTCCAGGGTGAGGTTGAGGCTGAAGGTGAGCAGTCCCATGCGAGTCTCCTGCGAGGTGGGCGGCACCGTGAATGCGCGTCCGTGGCCGACTGTAGCCGCTCGCGATGCAGGCACCGTCGCGCTCGGTTCCCTTCACCCATCGCTACCGCGTCAGCAGCCTCGGCAAGGCCGCGGCCAGCAGCACGACACCCGACACGGTCAGCAGCCCCAGCACCAGTTGCCGGAAGCGCGCTTCGCTGATGCCCACATAGAGCCGCGCGCCCAGCAGCGTGGGCACCAGCATGGCCGGCGCCACGATGGCGAACATCGGCAGCATCTCCCGCGTGACGATGCCGGTGGCCACGTAGGTCGCCATGGTCACCGCCAGCATCGACAGATTGAAGTTCTGGATCACCGCGCGCTGGGCGTCCTTGTCGAAGCCGCGCAGCGTGCACCACAGCGTGGGCAAGGTGCCGGTGAAGCCGCCGATGCCGCCCATCACGCCGCCGGCCAGGCCCACCGCGCCATCGGCCAGCCGGCCGCCGAAGCGGATGCGCGGCAGCCGCTTCGCCATCAGCATGGCCGGGCACCAGACGATGAGCAGGCCGCCCAGCACCGCCTTGAACGCGTCCACGTCCAGGCGCGGCAGCAGCCACACGCCCATGGGCACGCCCGCCAGGCCGCCCAGCACGAAGGGCAGCAGCCGCTGGACATCGAAGCCGCGCCGCACCGAGACGGCCGCGATGACCTGGCCGGTCAGCGCGCCGAACACCGCCAGCACGGCCGCCAGGCGCGGCTCCAGCGCCCAGGCCCAGAAGGACATGGCCACCAGCCCGAAGGCGAAGCCCGACAGGCCCTGCACGAAACCGGCGACCACCGCCCCCAGTGCCACGATGAAATAGATCGACTCCATGCCCCTGTCCGCTCCTGTGTGTCTTGCAATGGCGATGCCGCATTGTGGCCAGGGGGCATAAGCTGATCATTCGAATTGCGTATCGAGGCATCATGATTTCCTCATGACCTCGACAATGACCTCCTCCTCCGACGACATCCAGGCGCGGCTCGCCTCCCGGCTCAAGATGCGCCACCTGCAGCTGCTGCGCCTGATCGCGCAGCACGGCTCGCTCACCCGCGTGGCCGAGCACATGGCGACCAGCCAGCCAGCCGTGACGCACGCGCTGGCCGAACTCGAGGCGATGTTCGGCGCGCCGCTGTTCACGCGCTCGGCGCGCGGCATGGCGCCGACGGCGCTGGGCGAGGTGGCGCTGAGCCGTGCCCAGGCCATGCTGCAGGACCTGGGCCATTGGGTGCGCGACATGGAGGCCGCGCGTGCCGGCCGCGCCGCGCACCTGCAGGTGGGCGTGATCCCCTTCATCCCGGGTCGCCTGCTGGCCCAGGCCATCGGCCGCACCCGGCCGCAGGACCGGGGCATCACGGTGACGATCCACGAAGGCACCAGCGACCACCTGCTGGCCCGGCTGCGTGGCCATGAACTCGACTGCGTGATCGGCCGCAGCTCGGCCGTGCTGGCCATGGACGGCCTGGTGCACGAGGTGCTCTACGAACAGGAGCCGCGGCTGGTGGCGCACCGGCGCCTGGCGACGCGGCTGGGCCGCAAGCCGCTGTCCTGGCCCGAGCTGGCGCAGCTGGACTGGGTGCTGGGCCAGCGCAACACGCCCATGCGCGAGCAGATCACCGACTTCTTCTTGCGCGCGGGCGTGGCCCCGCCCGCGCCCATGGTGGAGAGCCTGTCGGCCAAGGTGATCGGCGAACTGATCGCGGCCAATGAACGGGCCGTGTCCATCGTGCCGGCCGACATCGCCGAGGAACTGGCCCGCCTGGCGGGTGTGGGCGTGGTCGACCATCGCTTCGGCTGGACCCTGCCGCCCGTGACGCTGTTCCGGCGCGCCGAAGCCTCGCTGCGCGAAGCCGATGCGTTGTTCGTGCAGGCGTTGCGCGCGGTGTGCGGCGCGCGGTGATGCGCTTCGCGGCCTCTGTGCCTGCGACCTGATTCGCTAAAATCTACCAATATGGTCTGTTTTTATCGATATTGGTTTACATTACGGACGCGCTGACGCCAGGGGCACCGGGCCCCTGCATGCGATCCGGGCGCGCGAAGAACCGCCAATGACCGACAAGACCGATATCCGCCCCGTCCTGCGCGTACCACCCTCCGTGTGGCGCGGCGTCGGGATCTGCCTCGCCTACGCGGCGGTGTTCTACGCCGCCTTCGTGTGGGTCGGCATCGACTACGCACGCATCGGCGAGAGCGCCCAGACCCTGCGGACCTGGCTGCTGCCCCCGACCCTCGCCGGCTTCGTGGTGGCGCTGGGCTCGGTCTGGGCTTATGGCTGGTGGCGCCCCGCGTTGACCGAGCGGCGCCGGCTGGCGCGCTGGGCCATGGTCGTACCCGCCCTCGCGGCGCTGGTGGCGGTGGGGAACATGCTGTTCGGCGACTACCGCAGCGTCACGCCCGAGATGTGGCTCTACCTCGTCGGCGGCTGCCTCGTGGTCGGCTTCAACGAGGAGATGGTCCACCGCGGCACGCTGATCGTCGCGCTGCGCAGCCGCTTCGGCGAGACCGGCGTGTGGCTGCTGTCGACCGCGATGTTCGCGCTGTTCCACCTGCCCAACCTCTTCTTCGGCATCGGCGCGCTGGCGATCGTGCAGGTGTTCATCGCCTTCGGCATGGGATCGGTGTTCTACCTGGCGCGTCGCACCACCGGCTCGCTGGTCCCGGCCATGCTGCTGCATGCCCTGTGGGACCTGTCGGTGTTCTCCGCCCATGTGCCCTACAGCGGCCTGCTGGCACCGCTGCTCGGGATCGCCGCCGTGGTCGTGGTCCTCCGGGTGCTGGCCCGCGAGCGGCGCGAGGACGCGGCCCATCGGGTCGCCATCACGCGCTGGCTGAGAAAGGCCGGTTGACGGGATGCCTCACCCTTTTCCCTGCCTCGCGGGGGGCCAAGGCCGTCCCGCCTCCGGCGCGGCCATGAGAGCATTCCGCGGATGCACAGCCCCACCCCGCCGTCCCTCGACCTGCAGCGGCAGTTCGCCCACATGCAGAGCGGACAGATGTACAACGACCTGACGGCGGAACTGATCGCCGCGCGCCAGCAGGCCGTGCTGTTGACCAACGCCTACAACCAGTCCTTCTCGCGCCCCGCCGCCGAGCGGGAAGCCCTGCTGGCTGAGCTTCTGGGATCGGTCGGCCGCGGCGTGCATTTCGAGCCCACATTCCGCTGCGAGTTCGGGCGCAACATCCACATCGGCAACAACTTCTACGCCAACTTCGATTGCGTGATGCTCGACGGCGGCGGGATCTTCATCGGCGACGACGTGCTGCTGGCGCCGCGCGTGGGCATCTACACCAGCAACCACGCGCTCGACCCCGCGGAGCGCGCGGCGGGCGGCTGCCGCGCCAAGCCGGTGCGGATCGGGCACCGCGTGTGGATCGGCGCCGGCGTGCACCTGAACCCCGGCGTCACGATCGGCGAGGGTTCGATCGTCGGCTCGGGCAGCGTGGTCACGAGCGACATCCCCGCGGGCGTGATCGCCGCCGGCGCGCCCTGCCGGGTCCTGCGTGCGATCACGGACCAGGACCGCACGGGCTACAGGCCCTGAGGCCGCCGGCCGCCCTCAGTCGTCGGCCACCAGCTTGAACTCCCGCAGCAGCGCGCCGACCTGGATGCTGTCGAGCTTCTTCATCAGCAGGTGGCGCAGGAAGGCCGGGCCGGGGATCTCGATCTCCTTGCCGTCGCGCAGGCGGCCGGTCGCGGCCAGCAGGGTGCGGATGTCGTAGGTCGAGTTGAACACCTCCGGCACGCCGCGCTCCACGCCCAGCAGCGTGTAGACGGCTTCCATCGGCGTGCGCACCGAGTACTCGGTGGTGAAGATGCAGTCGCGCTGTTTCGACTCGGCGAACTGGCCGATGAAGGCGAAGTTGGCGGCCCCCTCGGGCACCACGTCCGGCCGGTCGCCCGCCTGGCGCGGCATGAAGAAGGCCGTGATGTAGGGCATCATCACCGGCACGGTCTTGGCGCCTGTCGCCGCCAGTTCGGCGATGTCCTCGACCGGCACGCCCAGGTGGTAGAGCCATTCCTGGGTGATCTCCTCGCCCGTGCAGTCCTGCATCGGCTTCTTCACATGGTCGCCGGGCGTGTCCACGAACAGTGCATAGACCCAGACCACGATCTGGTCCTTGGGCTGGCGCTTGAAATGCGGCTGCCGGTTCACGGTCCAGCTCATCAGCCAGGCCGAGTCCCGGGCGCTGACGATGCCGCCGGTCACGACCTTGCCGCTGAACGGGTCGCGCTTGGCGATCTTCCGGATGTACTGCGGAATCCGCGCATCGAGCGTGGTGACGGTGGCCGACTCCCATTTGGTTTCAGGGATGTGCGCGCCGAACACGTCGGGCCGGCCGAAGGCGCGGTCCTTGGCGGCGATGCGGCGCCACAGGTCCCAGGCAGGCGCCGGGCCTTCGTCGAGCTTGGCGGGCGTGTGGTGGTCGCCGCTGTCGGAGTTCTCGGTCAGCGAGCCGATGGTCATGAACACCAGATCGTCGGGCCCCAGGTCGACTCCGCCCGCAACGCCGTCCTTCGTCCAGTGGATGCGCGTGGCCTGCTTGCGCGCGGCGGCGATGTCGAAATCGACGTCGGTGACCTCGGTGCCGTACTGGAACATCACGCCTTTCTCCTGCAGCCACGCGACCAGCGGCAGCACCAGCGATTCGTACTGGTTGAATTTGGTGAACTTGAGCGCGGAGAAATCCGGCAGGCCGCCGATGTGGTGGATGAAGCGGTGCAGGTACAGCTTCATCTCCAGCGCCGAATGCCACTCCTCGAAGGCGAACATGGTGCGCCAGTAGAGCCAGAAGTTGCTGGCGAGGAAGTCCTGCCCCAGAACTTCATCGATGCGCTTGTTCTCCATCTCCTCGCGGGTGGCCAGGAACAGCTGGACGATCTCCTTCTGCGCCTGCTCGCTGAGCGTGAACAGGCCGTCGGTACGGGCGTCCTCGCCCCGGTTCACCGTGGCGCGCTGCAGGGAGTAGTTCGGGTCGTCCTTGTCGAGCCAGTAGAACTCGTCGAGCACGCTCGCGCCCTCGACTTCGAGCGAGGGAATCGAGCGGAACAGGTCCCACAGGCATTCGAAGTGGTTCTCCATCTCGCGCCCGCCGCGGATCACGAAGCCCTTCTTCGGCACCTCGAGCCCGTCGAGCGCGCCGCCGGGCAGCGCGAGCCGCTCGAGGATGGTGATCCGGTTCCCGAGCATGTGCCCGTCGCGGATCAGGAAGGCCGCGCCCGCCAGCGCCGCCAGGCCCGAGCCGACGAACCATGCGGTCTTGTTCTCCACGCCGCCGGGTTTGCGCGGCCGGGCGAAGGCCTCGTAGTTGCCACTGCTGTAGTACATGCCTGTGTGTCCTTCGCCGCTTCGCGCGGCCGTTGCGCTGCGGAAGAATCTTAGGCGCCTTCGCACGCCGCGACGGCGCGCGGCGCCCGGATCTGCGTCGCCCTTGATCTGGCGCAAGGGTCCTGGGAAACAGGCGGCGGCGGCGGCCGGGCAGCGGGTGCGGCATGATGCGCTCCTGCGTTGGCACGACATGTGCGTCCTGCGGCTGCATCCGCTCCTTTGCCCTTTCCGCGACCCTGTCCATGAACCGCCACGGCGCCGACTTCCTCCACACCGTCATGGACCTGCTGGTCGACGCCATCTGCGTGGTCGACGGGTCGGGCCGCTTCGTCTTCCTGAGCGCGGCCTGCGAGCGAATCTTCGGCTACACCGCCCAGGAGATGGTCGGCCAGCCGATGATCGATTTCGTCTGGCCCGAGGACCGCGCCCGGACGCTCGAAGGCGTGGACAAGGTCATCGCCGGCACCCAGGACCCGCATTTCGAGAACCGCTACCGCCGCAAGGACGGGCGCCCGGTCTACATCATGTGGTCGGCCCGCTGGTCGGAAGCCGACCAGGTGCGGGTGGCCGTGGCACGCGACGTGACCGAGCGCCGGCGCGCCGAATCGATGCGCGCCGCGCTGTACGCGGTGTCCGAGGCCGCGCACACGGCCGAGGACCTGGTCGCGCTGTTCGAGCGCGTGCACCGGATCGTCGGCGGCCTGCTGCCCGCGCTCAACTTCTTCGTCGCGCTCTACGACGAGGCCACCGACGCGCTCACGTTCCCCTACTACGTCGACACCCACCACACGCCCCCCGCGCCGCTGACCCTGAGCGCGGGCACGCTGAGCGCCGAGGTGATCCGCAGCGGCCAGCCGCTGCTGCTGCGCTCCGACATCCCGACCCCGCTGCCGGCGCGCGTGAAGCTCGACGTCGGCAAGGGCTCGCTCGACTGGCTGGGCGTGCCGCTGCGCACCCAGCAGGGCACGATCGGCGTGCTGGTGGTGCAGAGCTACTCGGGCGACGAGCGCTACACCGACGCCGACGTGGAGCTGCTGCAGTTCGTCTCGGACCAGGTCGCGACCGCGATCGAGCGCAAGCGCCGCGAGACCTGGCTGCGGCACATCGCGCGCCACGATCCGCTGACCGACCTGCCCAACCGCGCATTGCTGCACGACCGCATGGAGGCCGCGCTGCAGCGCGCACGCACCCGCGCCTCGCGCTTCGCGGTGCTCTACCTCGACCTGGACATGTTCAAGCAGGTCAACGACAGCTTCGGTCACGCGGTGGGCGACCTGCTGCTGCAGGAAACCGCCCTGCGGCTGCGCCATTGCGTGGGCGCGGCCGACACCGTCGGGCGCATCGGCGGCGACGAGTTCCTGGTGCTGCTGGACAACGACCATTCCGCGGGCCAGGCCATGGCCGTGGCCGGCCGCATCCTGAGCGTGCTGCGCCTGCCCTTCATGCTGGCCGCGCGCCAGCTGCAGGTCTCGCCCAGCATCGGGATCGCGCTGTACCCCGAGCACGGCGACGACTACAAGCAGCTGATCCGTTACGCCGACGAGGCGATGTACGCGGCCAAGAAGTCGGGCGGCAACCGCGTGCTGCTGACCCGCAGCGGGGCCGAGACGCCGGATTGAGCCTACAAGGCGCGCGCGCCGATTGCGCTAAGGTGCGGCGATGCGACCGCCGACCGGCGGCCCGAACCCCGCACCGAGGACACCGCCCCATGCCACGCCAGCACTTCTCCATGATCCGCGGCTTCCACCTGGCCGACGTGTTCACGCTGGGCAACGCGGCCTGCGGCGTCGGCGCGGTCTTCCTCGCGATGGCCTACATGGCCAAGCCCTCGCTCTCGCATTTCCTCTGGGCCGCGGCGCTGGCCCCCGCGGCCTTCGTGTTCGACGTGTTCGACGGCCGCATCGCGCGCTGGCGCCAGACCCACTCGGCGCTCGGGCGCGAACTCGACTCGCTGGCCGACGTGATCTCCTTCGGCGTCGCGCCCGCTGCGCTGGCCTTCGCGGCCGGCCTGGACGGCGGCTGGGACTGCCTGGTGCTGGTCTATTTCGTCTGCTGCGGCGTGAGCCGGCTGGCGCGCTACAACGTCACGGCGGAGGCGCTGTCCGAGGGCGCCGACAAGGTCAAGTACTTCGAAGGCACGCCGATCCCGACCAGCGTGGTGCTGGTGGGCGTGCTCGCCTGGTCGGCATGGCAGGGCCGCGTGGGCGATGCGGTGTGGGGCGGCGCCTGGATGCTGGGCCCGTGGCAGCTGCATCCGCTGGTCCTGCTGTTCGCGCTGTCGGGCACGCTGATGGTGAGCAAGACGCTGCGCATTCCCAAACTCTGACCCCAGGAGACCGCGATGAAGCTCTACTTCAACCCGTACAGCCGGGCGCTGATCGCCAAATGGATGCTCGACGAGGCCGGCGTGCCCTACGAGATCGTGCCCATCGACTTCAAGAAGAAGGAACACAAGACGTCGGCCTTCCGCGCCATCAACCCCGCGGGCAAGCTGCCGGCGCTGGTCGACGGCAAGGCGCGGGTGTTCGAGAACCCGGCCATCGCGCTCTACATCGCAGAGAAATATCCGCAGGCCAGGCTCGCGCCGCCGCTGGGCACGCCCGAACGCGGCCGCTATCTCTCGCTGATGGTCTACGCCACCGCGCAACTCGAGCCCTCGCTGAGCGACGAACTGCTGGACCTGGAGACGCCGGATGCGCGCGGCTGGAACGACTACGCCATCGTCACCGACGTGGTCGAACGCGAACTCGGCGAGGGCCCCTACCTGTTCGGCGCGCGCTTCAGCGCCGCCGACGTGATGATCGGCTCGATGTTCATCTGGCAACGCATGATGGGCCGGCGCTCGGGCAGTGCGAAGATCGACGTCTACGTTGACCGTCTGCTGGCGCGTCCCCACGCCATGAAGATCGGCCGGCCCTCTTCCTCCTGACCCCAGCCCCATGAGCACCACCACCGCGCATTTCACCCAGCAGCATCCCGCCGGCTTCGACGAACTGGTCCGCCTGGCCGCCGCCGAGCCCATCGCGCCGGCCTGCGACCACTTCTACTTCCTGCGCCACGGCCAGACCGGCCGCAACGCGTCGCGCATCTTCCAGGCCGTCGACGAGCCGCTGAGCGAACTGGGCCAGCAGCAGGCCGTGCTGGCCGCCGAGCGCCTGACCGGCGAGCCGATCCGCACCATCGTCTGCAGCGACGCGCGCCGCGCCTTCGACACCGCCCACACCGTGGCCGCCAGCCTGCGCATCGTGCCGCTGGCGCGCGAGGACCTGCGCGAGCGCCATTTCGGCGCGCTGATCGGCACCTCCTCGGTGAACCTCGACTGGGCCTGCGCGCCCGAGGGCGGCGAGACGCTGGCGCAGTTCGTCGACCGCAAGCGCGCGGCGCTCAACCTGGCGCTGGCGCAGCCGGGCCCGGTGCTGGTGGTGGCGCACGGCGGCACGCTGTACGTGCTGGCCGCGCTGCTGGGCGTGACGATCGAGCCGGCCATCCTGGGCAATGCGCAGCCGCTGCGCTTCGAGCGTGTCGACGGCCGCTGGCAGGTGGAACCCCTGCTCGCGCGCACCGGCGACGCTGCCGCCCTGGCCTGATCACCTCGCCGGACACCGCCATGGACTTCAAGGACTACTACAAGGTGCTCGGGGTCGAGCGCGGTGCCTCCGACGACGAGGTGCGCAAGGCCTACCGCCGGCTGGCGCGCAAGTACCACCCCGACGTCAGCAAGGAAGCCGACGCCGAGCACAGGATGCGCGACCTCAACGAGGCCAAGGACGTGCTGGCCGACAAGGAAAAGCGCGCGGCCTACGATGCGCTGGCCGACCGGGTCGCGCGCGGCGGCAGCCCCGGCGGCGACTTCCAGCCGCCGCCCGGCTGGGACGAAGGCTTCGAATTCCACCGCGGTCCGCCGACCGGCGCCCACGGCCCGGCCGACCAGGCCGAGTTCAGCGAATTCTTCTCCTCGTTGTTCGGCGCCTCGGAGCGCCGCAGCGCCGCGCGCCAGAACTACCGCGCACGCGGCGAGGACCATCACGCCGCGATCGAGATCACGCTGGAAGAGGCGCTGCAGGGCGCCGAGCGCGAGATCTCGCTGCGCGGCATCGAGACCGGCGCCGACGGCCAGCCCGAATTCAAGACCCGCACGCTGAGCGTGAAGATCCCGGCCGGCGTGCATCCCGGCCAGTTCATCCGACTGGCCAAACAGGGCATGCCTGGCCACGGCGGCGAGCCGGCCGGCGACCTGTATCTCGAGGTGCGCATCGCGCCGCATGCGCGCTACCGCATCGAGGGCCGCGACCTCTACATGACGCTGCCGGTGACGCCCAGCGAGGCCGCGCTGGGCGCCTCGATCGAGGTGCCCGTGCCCGCCGGCGGCACGGTCGAGATCACCGTGCCGGCCAAGGCGCGCAGCGGCCTCAAGCTGCGGCTCAAGGGCCGCGGTTTCGCCGGCACGCCGCCCGGCGACCTCTACCTGCTGCTGGAGATCGCGCTGCCGCCCGCCGACAGCGACGCGGCCCGGCAGGCCTACGAACAACTGGCCGCGGCCAGCAGCGGCTTCAACCCGCGCCGCCACCTGGGAGTGTGAGCACCATGGCCCATGTTTCCGTCACGACGACCACCACCACCTTGAGCGCGGCCCACCCGCTGGCCGCGCGGGAGCTGGCGCACGCCTGCGGTGCCGGCATCGAATGGGTCGTGCAGCTGGTCGAGGTCGGCATCGTCTCGGTGCCTTCGCGCACCTTGCCGCCCGACGACTGGCGCTTCCAGAGCGCCGACCTGCAGCAGGCCCTGGCCGCGCGCCGGCTGGAGCGCGACTTCGGCGTCGACCTTGACGCGGCGGCGCTGATCCTCGACCTGCAGCACGAGCTGCGGCGCGCCAAGGCGCTGCTGCGCTCGCACGGGATCGAGCCGGGGACCTGAACGCCAGGGCCAGGCGGAATGGACGGCCCTTGATGCAGGTCAGACGAAGCCGCTACGCGCATTCGCACAATGCCTGTGATGCGGTGGGCACCTCGGCCCGCCGCCTTCTTCATCAGGAAACCCTCCCATGCTTCGCCCCCGCTTCGCCCTTGCCCTGCTCGCCTTCGCCGCCGCGCCCGCCTTCGCCGCCGACTGCACGATCGAGATCGAGGGCAACGACGCCATGCAGTTCAACCAGCCGGTGATCGAGGTCAGCAAAAGCTGCAAGGAATTCACCGTCAAGCTCAGGCACAGCGGCAAGCTGCCCAGGCAGGCCATGGGCCACAACTGGGTGTTGAGCAAGGCAGCCGACGTGCAGGCGGTCGCGAGCGACGGCATCGCGGCCGGCGCGGCGCAGAACTACGTGAAGGCCGGCGACGCGCGCGTGCTGGCCCACACCCGCATCGTCGGCGGCGGCGAGAGCGACAGCGTGAGCTTCGCGGTCGCGAAGCTGGACGCGGCCGGCAGCTACAGCTACTTCTGCTCCTTCCCCGGCCACTCCTCGCTCATGAAGGGCACGTTGAAGCTGGTGAAGTAAGGACGGCAGGCGGGTCCCGGGTGCTATTGGCACCAGACCGCGATCTGCCGGCCCAGGTCGTGCCACACGGCCTGCAGCGCGACCACCGCCAGCACCGCGCCCGCGAGCCGGGTGCCCCATTCGCGCCGGGACGCGCCGAACACGCCGTGCAGACGGCGCCACAGCCAGGGCGCGACCAGAAGCGCGATGCCGCTACCCAGGGCGAACGCGGCCATCACGGCCGCGCCCTGCCCCGCGTCGTTGCCCAAGGCGGCGAGCATCAGCGCCGAATAGAGCAGCCCGCAGGGCATCGAGACCCACAGCGCGCCGGTGGCGAGCACCCGCCAGCGCGAACCCTCCCGGGGTCGAAGCCGCTTCGCCAGCAAGCGCCCCAGGCTGTGCGCCCACAGCGGCTGGCGCCCCGCCACGGCCAGCAGCAGGCCCCATGCGAACACCGCCACATGCAGCAGCAGCCAGAGCGGCCGCAGCAGCGCGACCTGCTCGCTCGCGAAGGCCAGGCCCTGCACGGCGCTCGCCGCGAGCGCGCCGCCGGCCGCGTAGCTGGCCAGGCGCGCCCCATGGAACAGGACTGCGGCCGGCACCGCCGGCGTGGGCAGCACCGCCGCGCCGCCGCCCGCGGGCGCACGCGCGAAGCGGATCACGCCCGCGCAGGCCGCGCCGCACATGGCCACGCAGTGCGGGCCGCCGGCCAGGCCCATCAACAACGCGCTGCCGATGAGCGCCGTCTGCATCAGATGATCCGCGAGAAGCGCGAGCGGTTGCGGTCGGCCTGCAGGTAGCGGTCGAAGACCATCGCGATGGCGCGCACGAAGAACCAGCCGACGGGCGTGACCTCGATCTCGTGGTCGTCGACCGTGACCAGGCCCTGCGCCACCAGCGGCTGCAGCGCCTCGAGCTCGGCCGCGAAGTGCTGGCGGAAGTCGACCAGGTGCGCCAGGCCGATGGACTCGAAGCTCAGCTGTCCCTGGCACATCAGCGCCATGATCACCGCACGCCGCAGCACGTCGTCGCGCGACAGCGCGAGGCCGCGCACCACCGGCAGCCGGCCCTGGTCGAGCAGGTCGTAGTACTCCTCCAGCGTCTTGGCGTTCTGGCTGTAGGTGGCACCGACCCGGCCGATGGCCGACACGCCCAGCGCCACCAGGTCGCATTCGGGCTGGGTGCTGTAGCCCTGGAAATTGCGGTGCAGCCGACCCTGGCGGCGCGCGACGGCCAGCGGGTCGGTGGGCAGCGCGAAATGGTCCATGCCGATGTAGACATAGCCGGCCGCGGTCAGCGCCGCGATCGAGCGCGAAAGCATGTCGAGCTTGGCGGCGGCATCGGGCAGCTCGGCCGGGTCGATGCGGCGCTGGGGCTTGAAGCGCTCGGGCAGGTGGGCATAGGCATAGAGCGCGATGCGCTCGGGCCGCAGGGCGCAGATCTTTTCCAGCGTGCGGTCGAAGGAAGCCGCGGTCTGCCGGGGCAGGCCGTAGATCAGGTCGACGTTGATGGAGCCGAAGCCCAGCCGCCGCGCCGAGGCCACCAGGTCGAACACCTGCTCGGCCGGCTGGATGCGGTGCACCGCCTTCTGCACCGCCGGATCGAAATCCTGCACGCCGAAGCTCAGCCGGTTGAAGCCCAGCGCCGCGATCCGTTCCAGGCGGGCCTCGTCGATGGTGCGCGGGTCGATCTCGATCGCGTACTCGCCCTCGGGCGCCAAGGTGAAGGCGCCGCGCAGCATCGCCATCAGCCGCGCGAGCGCCGCATCGTCGAGGAAGGTCGGGGTGCCTCCGCCCAGGTGCAGCTGGCTCACGGCCGCGCCGCGCCCGAGCTGCGCCACCTGCAGGGCGATCTCGCGCTCGAGATAGTCCAGGTAGGCCTCGGCGCGCTCGGGGTGGCCGGTCACGATCTTGTTGCAGGCGCAGAAATAGCACAGCGAGGCGCAGAAGGGCAGGTGCACGTAGACCGACAGCGGCAGCGCCCGCGCGCCGGTGTTCAGCGCGCGCTGGCGCAGCGCCTGTGCGTAGTCCTCGCTGCCGAAGGCCTCGACGAAGCGGTCGGCGGTCGGGTAGGAGGTGTAGCGCGGCCCCTGCACGTCGAAGCGCTGGAGCATCGCGGCCGTCATGACGGGCGCGGCGGAAGCAGGCGCGGCGGGTGCCACGGGGGCGGCGAGGACGGGGGACAGGGTGGTTGGCATGGTGATGTGGCACACGGGGCTCCCTGACTGTGCCGACGACCGGGCCGGACTTCCTTGACCTGCATCAAGTCCCGTGCGCGGGGAGGCGACGACAATCGGGGCACCAACTTGAAGCGTGGCCGCCCCCTCCCCGGCCGGCACCGAACCGCCATGACACCTGACACCATCAAAGTCGCCTGCTCCAACTGCAACCTGCGCGAGCTGTGCATGCCCGTGGGCCTGCAGCCCGCGGAGCTGGAACGCATCGACGAGATCGTCGCGACGCGGCGCAAGGTCAAGCGGCGCGAGGCGCTGTTCCACAACGGCGAACGCTTCACCTCGCTCTACGCGATCCGCACCGGCGTGTTCAAGACCTGCATCACGGCCGAGGACGGGCGCGACCAGGTCACGGGCTTCCAGATGGCGGGCGAGATCATCGGGCTGGACGGCATCGTGAGCGAGCACCACACCTGCGACGCGGTGGCGCTGGAGGACTCCGAGGTCTGCGTGATGCCCTTCGACCGCATCGAGGAGCTGTCGCGCGAGGTCACGGCCCTGCAGCGCCATGTGCACAAGATCATGAGCCGCGAGATCGTGCGCGAGCACGGCGTGATGCTGCTGCTGGGCAGCATGCGCGCCGAGGAGCGGCTCGCGGCCTTCCTGCTGAACCTGGTGCAACGGCTGCATGCGCGCGGCTTCTCGCAGTCGGAGCTGGTGTTGCGCATGACCCGCGAGGAGATCGGCAGCTACCTCGGCCTCAAGCTCGAGACCGTGAGCCGCACGCTGTCGAAGTTCGTCGAGGACGGCATCGTGGCCGTGCAGCAGCGCCATGTGCGCATCGTCGACGCCGACAAGCTCAAGCGCATCGTCAATCCTCCGGCCTGTTGATCTCGCGCCTGGACATGCCGAGCAGCGCCGTGAGCGCGCTCGAGCCCATGCCCAGCGCCCAGAACACGAAGAAACCCAGCGTGTAGATGCCCTGCCGCGAGAGCGGCAGCGGTTCGCCGCGCCAGTGCAGGTCGCCCGGGTCGACCAGCGCGAACACGAGCATCTCCACCACGCAGGCCAGCAGGAACGAGGGCCAGAGGATCCAGGCCAGGCGACGGATGCGCTGCTTCATGGCCGTCAGTGCTTCGGCAGCGGCACGTCGTCGCTGGGCGTGGCGGCGTGGTTGCGGCCCGACTGCGCCGGCATCAGCTTCTTGTCGGCCAGCGTCTTGTTGATCGCAACGCCCTGGCGGTAGTAGTCCTCGGCCACCACCGGGTCGGGCGTGCGGACCGCGATCCACAGCGTGGCGAAGCCCGCCACCACGACGGCGGCCGGCCCGGCGATCACCATCCAGACATAGGGAAACTTCCACCAGGGTTCGGCGACGGTGGGCAGGAGGCCGGGAGCATTCATGACGATCTCTTTCTGTTGAACATGGCGGTCCGCGCTAGCGCGGGACCAGGAAGATGGCTTTTTCCGAGACATGCGACGCGCCGTCCTCCGAGCGCACATCGAAATGCACGGTGTGCGAGCCCGGCGCCGCGCTGCCATAGGGCAGCTGCAGCCGCACCGCGACCCAGCGCGATTCGGCCGGCTGCACTTCGAGCGAGGCACCCGAGGCCACGCTCAGGCCCTCGAGGCCGCGCACGGCGATGGCATAGCGCTGCGGGCGCTCGGTGGCGTTCATCAGCTGCAGCCGGTACACGTTCTCCAGCATGCCGCCCTCGGCGATGCGCGCCAGCGAGGCGCGGTCGCGCACCACGTCGACCTTGAGCGGCGTGCGCACCACCAGGCTGGCCAGCAGGCCCAGGCACAGCACGCCCAGCAAGGCGCTGTAGACCAGCACCCGCGGCCGCAGCACGCGGCGCAGCACCTGGCGCGCCGACCAGCGGCCGGCCATGCCGTTCTGCGTGGCGTAGCGGATCAGGCCGGGCGGGTAGGCCATCTTGGCCATCACCGTGTTGCAGGCGTCGACGCACAGGCCGCAGCCGATGCACTCGTACTGCAGTCCCTCGCGGATGTCGATGCCGGTCGGGCACACCTGCACGCACAGGGTGCAGTCGATGCAGTCGCCCAGGCCGGCGCGGTCGTGCTGCTTGCCGCGCGCACCCCGGGCCTCGCCGCGGGCCGCGTCGTAGCTCACGATCAGCGTGTCGCGGTCGAACATCGCGCCCTGGAAGCGCGCGTAGGGGCACATGTACTTGCAGACCTGCTCGCGCATAAAGCCGGCATTGCCATAGGTCGCGAAGCCGTAGAAGAAGGCCCAGAACACTTCCCACGAGCCCATGCGCGTCTGCAGGAAGGCCATCCCGAGCTCGCGGATGGGTGTGAAGTAGCCCACGAAGGTGAAGCCGGTCCACAGCGCGATGCCCAGCCACACCAGGTGCTTGAAGCTCTTCTTGACGCCCTTCTCCATCGAGAGCGCGCCCTTGTCCAGGCGCATGCGCGCGCTGCGCGGGCCTTCGATCTTCTCTTCCACCCACATGAACATCTGGGTGTAGACGGTCTGCGGGCAGGCATAGCCGCACCACAGCCGCCCTGCCACCGCGGTGAACAGGAACAGCAGCAGCGCCGAGACCACCAGCAGGCCCGTGAGGTAGATCAGGTCCTGCGGGTAGAGCACCAGCCCGAACAGGTAGAAGCGCCGCGCGGCCAGGTCGAACAGCACCATCTGGCGCTGGCCCCACTCGAGCCACGGCAGGCCGTAGAACACGATCTGCGTGAGGAAGACCATGGCCCAGCGCCAGCGCGCGAACACGCCCTGGATGCTGCGCGCATAGATCTTCCTGTGCGCCTCGTAGAGGCCCACGGACGCGCTCTCCACCGGGACGATGGGGATCGGCTTGCGCGGCGCGGGTCGGGGGGAAGCGGACATCGGCGAACGAAACTCAGGGCGCGGCGGCGCGGTTCGACAGACCCCAGACGTAGGAGGCCAGCACATGGATCTGGGCCTCGGTCAGCCGGCCCTGCTGGGCCGGCATGACGTTGGTCTTGCCGGTGTTGATGATCGAGACGATCGCGTCCTGCCCGTAGCCGTGCAGCCAGACGCGGTCCGCCAGGTTGGGCGCGCCCAGCGCGGGGTTGCCCGTGCCGCCCACGCCGTGGCAGGCCGCGCAGGCGCTGAACTTGCCCTTGCCCAGGCCGGCGCGCACCGAGTCGTGCGGGCTGCCCGACAGGCTCAGCACGTAGTTCGCCACGTTCTTCACGTCCTCGGGCGAGCCCACGGCCGCGGCCATGGGCGGCATCACGCCGGTGCGGCCCTGGGTGATGGTCTCCTGGATGCGCTCGGGCGCGCCGCCGTAGAGCCAGTCCTTGTCGGTCAGGTTCGGGAAGCCCTTGCTGCCGCGCGCGTCGGAGCCGTGGCACTGCGCGCAGTTGTTGAGGAACAGCCGTTCGCCGATGGCCATGGCCTGCGGGTCGCCGGCCACCGCCTCGTGCGGCATGGCCGTGTACTTGGCATAGACGGGCGCCAGCTCGGCATTGGCCTTGGCGATCTCTTTTGCGTACTCGCCCTGCGTGCTCCAGCCCAGCTGGCCCTGCAGGCTGCCCAGGCCCGGGTAGGCCACCAGGTAGCCCAGCGCGAAGACGATGGTCAGGATGAACAGGCCCACCCACCAGCGCGGCAGCGGGTTGTTCATCTCGCGCAGGTCCTCGTCCCAGACGTGGCCGGTGGTGTTGTCGCCGCCGCCGGGCACGCGGGCCCGGTTGGTGATCCACAGCAGCAGGGCGCAGGCCGCGATGCTGGCCAGCGAGAGGTAGGTGACGTAGTGCGACCAGAAGCCGCCGATGAAATCGCTCATGGTGTTCGTTTCCTCAGTCCTGCTCGAAAGGCAGGTTCGCGGCTTCGTCGAAGCCCTGGCGGCGACGGCGCGAGAAGGCCCAGGCCAGGATGCCGATGAAGGTCACGAAGGAGGCCAGCGTGGCCGCGATGCGCAGGGTGGTGATGTCCATCTCTTCTCTCCTCTTGTCCTGGCTCACTTGAGCGCGAGGCCCAGCGACTGCAGGTAGGCCACGATGGCGTCCATCTCGGTCCTGCCGCTCACGGCCTCCTTCGCACCCGCGATCTGTTCGTCGGTGTAGGGCACGCCCACGCGGCGCAGCGCCGTCATGTGGGTGCCGATGCTGGCGGCGTCGGCCGGCGTCTTCTCGAGCCAGGCGTAGGCCGGCATGTTCGACTCGGGCACCAGGTCGCGCGGGTTGTTCAGGTGGATGCGATGCCACTCGTCGCTGTACTTGCCGCCCACGCGGTGCAGGTCGGGCCCGGTGCGCTTGCTGCCCCACTGGAAGGGGTGGTCGTAGACGAACTCGCCCGCCACCGAGTAGTGGCCGTAGCGCAGCGTCTCGGCGCGGAAGGGGCGGATCATCTGCGAGTGGCAGTTGTAGCAACCCTCGCGCACGTAGATGTCGCGGCCCACCAGCTGCAGCGGCTCGAGCGGCCGGACGCCGGTCACGGCCTCGGTGGTGGACTTCTGGAAGAACAGCGGCACGATCTCCACCAGGCCGCCGACGGCGATCACCAGCAGGATCAGCACGATCATCAGGAAGTTGTTGGTCTCGATCTTCTCGTGCGAGAAGCCGGTCTTGGGGGCGTTGGAACTCATGGTGTCGTTCTCTTCAGGCGTGGGCGACGGCGGCCACCGGCGGAATGGCGGCGCGCACCGAGCGGCCCGCGATCACCGTCATGCAGACATTCCAGGCCATGACCAGCATGCCGCCCAGGTACAAGAGGCCGCCGAGCAGGCGCACCACGTAGTAGGGGTAGGTGGCCTTCACGCTCTCGACGAAGGTGTAGGTCAGCGTGCCGTCGGCATTGACCGCGCGCCACATCAGGCCCTGCATCACGCCGGCGATCCACATGGCGGCGATGTAGAGCACGATGCCCACGGTCGACATCCAGAAGTGCAGCTCGATGGCCTGGGTGCTGTGCATCTCGGTGCGGCCCCACAGGCGCGGGATCAGGTAGTACAGCGAGCCCATGGTGATCAGCCCGACCCAGCCCAGCGCGCCGGCGTGCACGTGGCCCACGGTCCAGTCGGTGTAGTGCGAGAGCGCGTTGACGGTCTTGATCGACATCATCGGACCCTCGAAAGTCGCCATGCCGTAGAAGGACAGCGCGACGATCAGGAAGCGCAGGATCGGGTCGGTGCGCAGCTTGTGCCAGGCGCCCGACAGCGTCATCACGCCGTTGATCATCCCGCCCCAGCTGGGCGCCAGCAGGATCAGCGAGAACACCATGCCGATGGACTGCGTCCAGTCGGGCAGCGCGGTGTAGTGCAGGTGGTGCGGGCCCGCCCACATGTAGGTGAAGATCAGCGCCCAGAAGTGGACGATCGACAGCCGGTACGAATACACCGGGCGCCCCGCCTGCTTGGGGATGTAGTAGTACATCATCCCGAGGAAGCCCGCGGTGAGGAAGAAGCCCACCGCGTTGTGGCCGTACCACCACTGGACCATCGCGTCCTGCACGCCCGCATAGGCCGAGTAGCTCTTCATCCAGCCCGCGGGAATGGCCGCGCTGTTGACGATGTGCAGCAGCGCCACCGCGATGATGAAGGCGCCGTAGAACCAGTTGGCCACGTAGATGTGGCGCACCTTGCGCATCGCGATGGTGCCGAAGAACACGATCGCATAGGCCACCCAGACCAGCGTGATCAGGATGTCGATCGGCCACTCGAGCTCGGCGTATTCCTTGCCGCTGGTGTAGCCCATGGGCAGGCTGATGGCCGCGGCGACGATGACGAGCTGCCAGCCCCAGAACACGAACGAGGCCAGTGCCGGTGCGAACAGGCGGACCTGGCAGGTGCGCTGCACCACGTGGAAGCTGGTGGCCATCAGCGCGCAGCCGCCGAAGGCGAAGATCACGGCGTTGGTGTGCAGCGGACGCAGCCGGCCGTAGCTGAGCCAGGAGATGCCGAGGTTGAGCTCGGGCCAGGCCAGTTGCGACGCGATGATCACGCCGACCAGCATGCCCACCACGCCCCAGACGACGGACATGAGGGCGAACTGCCGGACGGCGGTGTCGGCGTAGACCGCCGCGGGAGGGTGGGAAGCTTGCATCGTCGGGCCTTTTTCAATGGACCCGGCCAGTGTCTGGCTGCGCTGCGCTGGGCGCCTTGCGCTAGATCAATCGTTGTTCAGAATGCGTTCGCCTTCGCGATCCACATCCTCGAACTGGCCGCGGTCGACGGCCCACCACAGGCCGCCGAGGATCACCAGCACCAGCACCACCGAGAAGGGCACAAGCAGGAACAGGATGTCCATCAGGCGGCCGCCCCGGCAGCGCGCGCGAGCCGCGCCGCATTGAGCACCACCCACAGCGAACTCGCCGCCATGCCGATGCCGGCCAGCCAGGCGGGCAGCCAGCCGGCCAGCGCCAGCGGCACGCACAGCGCGTTGTAGCCCGCGGCCCAGGCCAGGTTCTGGCGCACGATCTTCAGCGTGCGGCGCGCCTGCGCGATCGCGTCCGGCACCGCCGACAGCGCATTGCCCATCACGATGAAGTCGGCGCGGGCCTGCGCCAGCGGCACCGCGTTGCCCAGCGCGAAGGACGCATGGGCCGCGGCCAGCACCGGCCCGTCGTTGAGGCCGTCGCCGACCATCGCGACGCGCCGGCCTTCGGCCTGCAAGTGCTGCAGCGCGCGCAGCTTGTCCTCGGGCGTGCAGTCGCCCTGCACCTGCGCGATGCCCACGCGCGCCGCCACTTCCTGCGCAGCCGCGCTGCGGTCGCCCGACAGCAGCTGCACCGCGATGCCCTGCGCCTTCAATGCCGCGACCGCGGCCACGGCGTCCGGGCGCAGTTCCTCGGCCAGCACGAAGCTCGCGACCCAGCCATGGGCATCCGACAGGTGCAACTGCGGCGCATCGATGGGCAGGGCCTCGACCTCGCAATGCGCGGCCGAACCCAGGCGCACGCGCAGCGGCATCGCCTTCGATCCGCGGCGCTGCAGCTGCCCTTCCAACCCCTGCCCCGCCTGCTCGCGCAGGTCCAGCGCCAGCCAGTCGGGCGGCGTGCGGTGTTCTTCTTCCCAGGCACGCACCAGCGCCTTGGCCACGGGATGCAGCGACTGCGCGCCGAGCGCGGCGGCCAGTTCCACCGCATCGCCCGGCCGCAGGCCCGCGCGGCAGTACACGCGGTCGAGCCGCGGCGTGTCGCGCGTGAGCGTGCCAGTCTTGTCGAAGACCACGGTGTCGACCGTGGCCAGCGCCTCGAGCGCCTGCAGGTCGTGCACCAGCACCCCGCCACGCGCCAATGCGCCCGCGCTCGCGAGCATCGCGGCCGGCGTGGCCAGCGAGAGTGCGCAGGGACAGGTCACGATCAGCACCGCGACCGCCACCATCAGCGCCTGGCCCGGGCCGGCAGGCCACCACAGCACGGCGGCCAGCGCGGCCGCGGCCAGCACGCCGATCAGGAAGGGCTTGGCCACCCGGTCGGCCAGCCGGGCCAGCCGCGGCTTGCCCGTCGAAGCGCTTTCCATCAGCGCGACGATCTGCGCGAAGCGCGTGCCCTGCCCCACCGATTCGATGCGCAGCTGCACCACGGCCGAGAGGTTGTGGCTGCCGGCCAGCACGCGCTCGCCGCGGCCGCGCGGCACGGGCCGCGACTCGCCGGTGAGCAATGCCTCGTCGGCGGTGGTGTGGCCGTCGATCACCAGGCCGTCGGCGGGAAAGGCCTCGCCCGGCCGCACGCGGATCACGTCGCCCACGGCCAGGCGCCGCACCGCGACGCGCTGGAAGCTGCCGTCGGCGGCCAGGCGCTCGATGCTGTCGGGCACCCGGTTCATCAGCGCTTCGAGCGCGCCGGCCGTGCGGCCCCGCAGCCGTGTCTCAAGCCAGCGCCCCGTGAGCAGGAAGAAGACAAACATGGTGAGCGAGTCGAAGTAGACCTCGTGGCCCAGCGGCCCCTCGGGGTCGAAGGTGCCGGCCGTGCTGACCACGAACACGATCGCCATGCCCAGCGCCACCGGCAGGTCCATGCCGATGCGCCGCTGCCGCAGGTCGCGCCAGGCGCTGCGGAAGAAGGGGCCGCAGGAGAACAGCACCACCGGCAGCGTGAGCACCCACGAGGCCCAGCGCATGAGCTGCACCGCATCGGCCGTCATCTCGCCGGGCTGCGCGATGTACGCGGGGTAGGCGTACATCATCACCTGCATCATGCAGAAGCCCGCCACCAGCCAGCGCCACAGCGCGGCCCGGCCCTCGCGCGCGCGGCGGGCCCGCGCCTGCAGGTCGCCGGCCGGCACCAACCGATAGCCCGCGGCGGCCGAGGCCGCGAACCAGCGCGAAGGCCGCACCGCTTCGGCCGACCACAGCACGCGCGCGCGCCGGCTCGCGGCGTTCACATCGGCCCGCAGCACGCCGGGCACGGCACACAGCGCGGCCTCGACGGTGAAGGCGCAGGCCGCGCAATGCATGCCCTCGACCACCACCTGCGACTCCCAGCGGCCGCCGTCGAGCGCATGGCCGAAGGCCAGCCATTCGGCCGGATCGTCCAGCGCCACGCCGTCGTCGGGCAGGGCCGCGGAGGGTGGAAGAGAGAGCACAGCGTCCATGCCCCGAGCCTAGGGGCCGATGCGAGACAGGCCCTTGATCTGGATCAAACCGGGGCCGCCGCGCTGCCCTAGCCTTCAGCCTTCATTCCGAAGGAAATCCATGTTCAAACGCATCCTGATCGCCACCGACGGCTCCGCCCTCTCGCGCAAGGCCGTGGCCAGCGGCATCTCGCTGGCCGCCACGCACGGCGCGGAACTGGTCGCGCTGACGGTGGTGCCGCGCTATCCGATGAATTACTTCGAGGGCGCGATGGTGTTCACGCCCGAGGACATCGCGCGCATCGAGAAGCAGTGGACGGACGCCGCCCAGGAGATGCTGGCCGCCGTCGATGCGCGCGCCCAGCGCAGCGGCGTCAAGGTCAAGACCGTGACGGTGCGCTCGGACCGCGTGGCCGAGGCCATCATCGCCGCCGCCCAGAAGCAGTCATGCGACCTGATCGTGATGGCCTCGCACGGCCGCAAGGGCGTCAAGCGCCTGCTGCTGGGCAGCGAGACCCAGCATGTGCTCACGCACTCGAACCTGCCGGTGCTGGTGCTGCGCTGAGGCGCAGAGCGCCGGGCCGGCCTCAGTCGTTCTTGGCGACCAGCCCCAGGCCGATCCCGTAGAGCGCGAGCAGCCCGGCCATGTGGCCGATGGCCACGCCCGGCTCGCCGGATTCGATGCGCGCGATGGTCTGCACATGCACACCCAGCCGCGCGGCGGCGACCGCCTGGCCCTCGCCGGCCTCGAGGCGGGCGCGCTTGGCGGCCGCGCCGAGGTCCTTGATGGATTGAAGGGCGTCGCCGCCGATGTCTGCAGAGATTCGTTTGCCTTGGGCCATGGGCGGATTGTCGCCGGAGCGTACGGCCTACACTGGCTTGCATGCCTCCGCCCCTGTCACCGCCGTCCCCGCAGGACGATGCCCTCAGCGCCTACTTCTTCAGCGGCGAGACCCTCCGCAGCCGCGGCGTGGCCACGCGGCTGCTGTCGGGCGTGGTCGAGGTGCCCGCGCCGCCGGCCCGGCTCGCTGCCGACTGGGCGCGCGAGACCACGTCCTCGCTTGCGCCTGGCGACGTCGACACCCTGCCCCTGGCGCGCGCGCGCATGCGCTGGCCCGACTACCGGCGCTGCGTGCAGGCGGTGGCCGACTGGATGCGCGAACGCGGACTGCCGGACCTGACGGGCAGCAGCGACGTGGCATTGATGGCCTGCCGCGGCGCGCGCTACCACCACGATGCCCTCCAGTACGGCAGCGCCGCCTTCTGCAACCTCTTCCTCAGCGAGGACCGTGACCTGGACGTGCATTTCCCCGGCACCGGCCAGCGCATCCCGCTGGTCCGGGGCACCGTGCTGCTGTTCGACACGGCCCAGCCCCATGCGGTGATCCGGCGCGGCGCCGCCGGCTTCGATGCGGCCGACTTCGCGCCGGCGCGCGACCTGACCCAGGTCTTCCTGACCTGGGAACTGCCCATCGCGCATCCCGATGTCGCGCGCGCACTCGGCATCGTCTTCGACACCGATCCGGCCACCGCGGCGCGGCTCGACGAGGAGCAGGTGCACAGCCGCGGCGCGCCGGCCGAGGTCTGCCCGGCTTCCGGCCGCTGGCGCCCGGTGGGCTGATCCGGCGACCCGTGTACGCCACACGGCGTATTTAAGAAGATTCTTCGTTTTTTCATACTGGCGACACTTCCTTCATTTGCCGGACCACCGCCTTGGAACGCTTCACGATCTCCCTCGACGACGAACTGGCCCACGACTTCGACCACCTGATCGCCGAGCGCGGCTACGGCAACCGCTCCGAGGCCGTGCGCGACATCCTGCGCGGCCATCTGGCCCGGCAGCGCGAGACCCATGACCGCCACGGCCCCTGCGTGGCCAACCTGTCCTATGTCTACAACCACCACGAGCGCGAACTGTCGGAGCGGCTGGCCCACCACCAGCATGCGCAGCACGACCTGACCATCGCCTCCACGCATGCGCACCTCGATGCCGAGCACTGCATCGAGACCGTGCTGCTCCGGGGCCCGGCCGAGGCGGTGCGCCGCTTCGCCGACAAGCTCATGGCCGAGCGCGGCGTGCACCACGGCCAGCTCAACCTGGTGATGGCCTCGGCCGCCGCAGCGCACACGCACTGACCCCGCGGGGCCTTGTCCGACGCCCTGCGTCCGGGCACGCGCGCGCCCTTCTTTCTTCTTCCCGACCCCGATGAACCTCCCGATCCCGCGGCCCCCGCGCCCTCTGAGCCTGGCCCTCGGCTGCCTGCTGCTGAACACCGGCATCGCACTGGCCGAACCCGCCCCGGACACCGCCGAGCGGGAGCTCCCCACCGTCGAGGTCAAGGGCCAGACCCTGCGCGGTGCCGCGGCCTCCTACTCGACCACCGTCTTCGACAGCCAGGACATCCAGTCGCTGCATGTGAACCAGGCGCAGGCGCTGTTCCGCCACGTGCCCGGCATGAACGTGCAGAACTACCAGCTCTCCGGCGTGGCCGACACCCTCGTGCTGCGCGGTTTCGGCGGCGGCGGGCACGGTGGCGACCTGGGCGTGGTGCTCGACGGCATTCCGCTCAACGAGGCGATGTCGCATGCCGACGGCTATGTCGACTTCAACGTGATCGTGCCGCTGGAGATCGATCGGCTCACGGTGTTCAAGGGGCCGGTGTCGGCGCTGTACGGCAACTTCAATCGCGCCGGCCTGGTCGCGGTCGAGACCCGCAAGCGCGATGCCTACCGAGAGCTCGATGTGAGCCTGGGCTCGCACCGCAGCCTCGATGCGCAGGCGGCGCTGGGCCTGCCGCTGCAGGACGGCGGCCAGCTCAACCTTGCGGCCCAGCACGACCGCAGCGACGGGTTCCGCGCGCAGTCCAGGGCCGAGCGCAGCACGGTGGCGGGCCGCTGGAGCCGGGCCCTGACGCCGGACCTGGAGATCGCGCTGTCGGGCCGGCTGCACGAGGCCGAGGGCGACTCGCCCTCCTACCTCACGGCCGCGCAGTTCGCGGCCGACCCCTACGGCAAGGACCCGCGCGCGATGAACGACGGCGCCACCAAGCGCTTCGCCACGCTGCGCGCCGACCTCAACTACGCGCTCACGCCCGACGTTCGCCTGCTGAGCTTCGCCTACGGCACGCGGCAGGACTTCACGCGCTGGTTCAGCCGGCCCGTCAACCCCACGACCTGGCGGCAGCGCGAGGAGACCTACGACCGCACCGTCTTCGGCGCCGGCACCAGCCTCAACGGCCGCACGCAGACGCGCTGGAGCGCGCTGAACTGGGTGGCGGGCGTGGAGACCTTCCGCGAATCGACGGCCTACCGGTACTTCGACGGGCTGGACCAGCGCATGCGGCTTTCGCCGGCCATCGACGACCGCACTTCCAGGCTCGACAGCCTCTCGGCCTTCGCCGAAGTCGATGCGCCCATCCATGCGCTGTTCCAGCCCTCGCTGGGCCTGCGCTGGGACCGCTTCAGCGGCGGCTGCAGCCTCGACGGCGCGGAGTCGGGCAGCGACCCCTGCGGCCCGCTGGCCCGCCTGCGCCATGCGAGCCCCAAGCTCGGCGTGCGCTCCGATGTCGCGCCGGGCGTGCGCCTGCGCGCCAGCTGGGCCGAGGGTTTCGCGCTGCCCAACAGCTTTGCCAAGTACGCGCTCGGCGCCTCGCAGCTCGATCCCAACGTGTTCCGCCAGACCGAGGTCGGCGCGCAGTTCAAGCCGGCCCAGGGCCTCTTGCTCGACATCGCGGCCTACCGGCTGAGTTCGTCCGACGAGATCCGCACCGTGGCGCCGGGCGTGTACGAGAACTACGGCGCGACCTTGCGCCGCGGTGTCGAGGCCAGCGCCCTGTGGGCCATCCGCCCCGACCTCGACGTCTCGCTGGTCTACGGCAGCGCACGCTCGCGCATCACCGAGAACGCGAGCGCCGCGCTGCTCGGCAAGTCGGTGGCGGGCGTGCCGCGCTACACCGCCACGGCCGCCATCACGTGGACACCGGTCGCGGCCTGGACCGGCACGCTGACCTGGCGCCGCGTGGGCGCCTACGCCGTGACCGCCGACAACAGCGTGAATTACGCCGGCTACGCCACCATGGACCTCGGTGTGAGCCATGTGCCGCCCGCGGCCCGCCGCTACCGCCTCTACGCCACGGTGGCGAATGTCGGCAACAAGGCCTACGCCACCTCGGCCGCGGTGATCGGCGGCACGCAGGTCTTCGCGCCCGGCGCGCCGCGCAGCCTCAAGGTCGGCGCGCAACTGCAGTTCTGATTCACAGCCAACGACACCCATGCCACATCTTCTTCGCAACGCGGCCCTGGCCGTCTTCGCCACCCTGGCGCTGGGCACGGCCCAGGCCCACAACGTCTGGCTCGAACCCGATGCGGGCGGCGGCTACCTGGTGCAGTTCGGCGGCCACGAAGGCCGGCTCGAGCGCTATCCCGCGGACAAGCTCAAGCGCGTCGAAGCCTTCGACCGCCGCGGCCGCCGCATCGAGGTCACGCTCACGCCCCAGGCCGACGGCATGCGCGTGCGGCCCGAGCGGCAGGCGGCGCTGCTGGCCGCGCATTTCGACAACGGCTTCTTCAGCAAGACCGACAGCGGTCCGATGGTCGAGAAGCCCATGACCGAGAACCCCGGCGCCACCAGCGGCGTGCATGCGATGAAGTACCACAAGACCATCATCCAGTGGGGCGCGATCGCGAAGAAGGCGCTGGGCCAGCCCTTCGAGATCGTCGCGCTCGCGGCCGACACGCCGCATGCGGGCGAGCCGATGAAGGTGCAGGTGCTGTTCGATGGCCGGCCGATCGGCGGCATCCGCCTGTCGCTGGGCGAGAGCGGCGCGCCCGTGACCACGGCCGCCGACGGCACGGCCACCGTGATTCCAGCCGCCGGCCCGAACCAGCTGCTGGCCATCCGCCGCCTGCCGGTGCAGGGCGACCCGCGCACCACCAGCCTCAGCTACGAATACCTGCTGGCCTTTCCGGCGCATTAGCAGCTGTCGACACGGGCCATGAAAGCCCGGGCACGGGAAAGCGGAGCGGGCTGTGACGACTGAGGGCGCGGCGTGGCCGGGCGAGCGGGTCACCCTGCCCCAGAGGGCGCACGCCTGGAGCGAAAGCGCTCCATTGACATCTATCTACTAGTTGATAGACTAGTCGCATGGACAACGAACTCACCCCCAGAGCCCTCGAGATCGCGGCCTGCGCACGTGCGCTTCTGGTCGGTGGTGGCTACAACAGCTTCAGCTACGCCGACATTTCGGCGTCGGTGCAGATCAGCAAGGCCAGCATCCACCACCACTTCCCGAGCAAGGCCGAACTGGTGCGCACGGTGCTGCTGCGGTACCGCGAAGAGGCGCGCACCGGCCTGGCAGCCCTGGTGCAGCACGTTCCGGAGCCGCTCGCGCAGCTCGAAGCCTACACGGGCTACTGGGCGACGTGCATGCGCGACGCCACCTCGTCCTTCTGCATCTGCGCCATGCTGGCGGCCGAACTGCCCACCCTCCCGCGCGAGGTCGCGGACGAGGTCCGCGGCCATTTCCTGGACCTGGCCGCATGGCTCGCCTCCGTGCTGGCCGCGGGGGCGGCCCAGCGGGTGTTCTTTCTGCAGACGAGTCCCGAAGGCGAGGCCATGGCCTTCATGGCGACGGTGCACGGCGCGATGCTGTCCGCGCGCGCCTATGGCGACCCGGAAGTCTTCGCAGCGACCGTTCAGCCGCTCATGCGCCGGCTCACTTCGCCCTGACCGACCGGCAGATCGCCCTTTCACCCGGCACCTTGGCGCCTTCATTTGCCCCGACCCTCTACCAACTAATAGATAGACACCTCACATGACGACCGCTCTCTCACTCATCGGCGTGGTCCACACCGCCCTCAGCCTGGTCCCGGTCGCTGCCGGCCTCTACAGCTTCGCGCGCTACCGCGCGATCGATCCGGCGACCCGTTCCGGCAGGGTCTACCTGGTCGGCCTGGCGCTGTCGGTGCTCACGGCCTTCGGCCTGTCGAGCACGGGTGGCCTCAATCCCGGACACGCGCTGGGCATCCTGGCCCTGCTCGCGGCCTTCGGCAGCCTGCTGGTGCCGCGCCTTGCCGTGCTGGGGCGCTTGCGGCCGTACCTGGCGACGCTCGGGCGGACCTTCAGCTTCTTCCTGCTGCTGGTCCCCGGCATCGTCGAAACCCTGACCCGGTTGCCGGCAACGCATCCGTTGGCCGACGGGCCCGCGTCTCCAGTGGTCCGCGCCACGCTGCTCGCATGGGTCGTGATCTTCGTCGCGGGCTTCGCGCTGCAGATCTGGACGATCCGTTCGCGTCGCGGCAACCCGGCGCGGCGATGAGTCCACGCTGCGCCACACCCCGCACTGTCGAGGTCACGGCTCCCTCGGGAACAGGAAGCCGAGGCCGCCAGGCTTGCGGCGTCGACGGCAAGCGGGGCCGGCCTAGAACCTGTACCGCGCCGTCAGCTGCGCGCTGCGCGGCGCACCGTAGGTGCCCGAGTACCACCAGCCTGACATCGAGGCGATGTACTTGCGGTCGAACAGGTTCTGCACGTTGAGCGACACCGACAGCCGCTCGTTGACGTCGTAGCGCGCCATCAGCCCGGCCACCGCATAGGCGCCCTGGCGGGCGACCACGGCGCGTTCGATCTGCCAGATCTCGCCGGTGTAGCTGATGCCGCTGTTCCAGTCCACGCCGCCGCCCACGGTGAGCCGGCGCCAGTCGCCGGGCAGCCGGTAGGTGGTCCAGACCCGGGCCATCTGGCGCGGGAAAGTGATGTTGACGCGGCGGCCGGTCGCGTCCTCGGAGCTGCTGAAGTTGTACGAGGCGCTCAGGTTCCAGCCCGGCGCCAGCGTGCCGTTGAATTCGAGGTCGATGCCCTGCGTCTTCACGCCCTTGACCGCGCGCGAGGCGGTGTTGGTGGTGCCTGGAATGAACTGGCCCGGGTCGGCCTCGGCCACGTTGTCCTGGCGGATCTGGTAGATCGCGGCGCTGGTCGTCACGCGGCCGTCGAGGAAGCTGCTCTTGAGGCCAGCCTCGTAGGTGTTGCCTTCCTGCGGGTCGAGCAGCTGGCCGTTGCGGTCGAGCGAGCTCTGCGGGTTGTAGATGGTGGCGAAGCTCGCATACAGCGTGTGCTGCGCGCTCAGGTCGTACACCAGGCCGCCGTAGGGCGTGAACACGCGGCGCTCGGACGAGGGCGAGGTGCTGAAGTAGCCGCCAGTCGTTTTCGTGACGTAGTCGCTGTCGTAGTTCAGCACCTTGGCGCCCACGATGAGCTTGAGCGCATCGGCCAGCTGGAAGCGGCCCGCGCCGTAGACGCTGGTCTGGCGGCGCGTGCTGTCGAAGGTCACGAAGCGTTCGCCATACACCGGCGCGCCGCTGTTGTCCCAGCGGTAGACGTTGACCGGCAGGTCGCGCAGCCCGGTGATGTCGAAGCTGCCGTGGGTCAGGCTCCGGAAGTCGTTGTACTCGACACCGACCAGCGCCTCGTGCTGGCGGCCGAACAGGCTGAAGGGCCCGCCCAGCTTCAGGTCCAGCGTCTGGTTCTTCAGCCGGTAGTCGCGGCGTTCGGCATTGAGCAGCAGGCCGTCGCCCGTGGCCTTGTCGAACACGCTGCTGTTGACGGCCATGTAGACCGAATCCTCGCGCTGCTTCGAATGCAGGTCGTTGGCCGAGAGCTTGAGCTTCCAGTCGTTGTCGAAGGTCTGCTCCAGCGTCACGAAGGCGCTGGTGGAGTCGGTGTTGAAGCGGTTGTGGCGGCTGGCGGCGTTGAAGGAGGTCTTGAAGTCGGTCTGCTCGCCGTCGCTGTTGAACAGCGGAAAGCCCAGGTACGACAGCGAGCCGCGCGAGCGGTTCTCCTGGTGGTCGATGCCGGCCGTGAGCTTGCGCGAGTTCGTGAGGTCGGCCTCGATCACGCCGTAGAACACGTCCTTCTTCTTGCTGTAGTAGTCGATGTAGCTGTCGCCCTCCTCGTGCACCGCGACCAGCCGGCCGCGCACGCTGCCCGAGGCGTTGAGCGGGCTCGAGAGGTCGAGCATGCCGCGCCTGTTGCCCCAGGAACCGATGCTGGCCTCGGCCGCGCCCTGGAAGGTGGAGGTGGGCTTCTTGCGCACCATGTTCACGATGCCCGACGGGTCGCCCGCGCCGGTGCTCAGGCCCGAGGCGCCGCGCAGCACCTCGATGCGGTCGTACAGCGCCATGTCGGCGATGCTCTGCGAAGGCAGCGCGTCCAGGCCCAGGAACTCGGTGTGGGTGTTGACCCCGTCGAGCTGGTAGTTGCTGATCGGATAGCCGCGCGCGTTGGCGTTGATGCGCTCGGTGCCGAGCACGGCCGTCGAGATGCCCGGCGTGCGGGCGAGCACCTCGCCGATGCTGGTCAGGTTCTGGTCCTCCATGCGCTGCTGGGTCATCACGCTGACCGATTGCGGCGTGTCCTTGAGGCTCAGGTTGAGGCCGCTGGCAACGCCCGTCGGACCGCGCGCGGTGTAGACGCCGGTGCCTTCGGTGGTGCCCGAGCGTTCGGCCTGGGCGGTCACGCGCACCTCGGCCAGCGTGGTGCCCGATGCAGGCGCGGCCTCGGCCACGGGCGCGTTGCGCTCCGACGCCACCACGGTCAGCGTGCCGCCGGGCGTCTGCGCCAGTGCGAGCCCGCTGCCCGCGAGCGCCTGCTGCGCGGCCTGGGCCACGGTGAGGCGCCCCTGCACCGCGGGGGCGCGGCGCCCGGCCACCAGTGCCGGCGCGGCGCTGATGCTGCGGCCGCCCTGGCGTGCGATGCGCGCGAGCACCACGCCAAGTTCGTCGGCCGGCAGGTTCCAGTCCATCGCGCCGTCGGCGACGGCGCCGGGCGGCACGGCGGGCGTCGTCTGTGCAAACGACGTGGTGGTGGCACAGGCGAGCACGGCGGCCAGCGCCAGCGAGGCCTTGCGCATCGGGGCGCGGGAGCGGGACAGGGAAGACAGGGGAGACAGCGTCACGTCGGACATCCTGGTCGGTTCGGGTGGATCGGAGCGTTCAACCCTGTATGTCCCGCGAGGCGGGCCAACCCGACAGCGATGCGCGAAAAAAATCTCAGGCCGCGCGCACGTCCACGTAGACCACCCAGTCGCCCCAGTGGCGCACGCGCAGCGGCAGCGTGTCGACCAGCGCCTGCAGGGCCTGCATCGGCCGGTCCAGCGGATAGACGCCGTAGACGCGCACCCGCGCGGCCTCCGGGCTGGCGCGCAGGACCGCGGGCGTGTACGGGCGCAGCGCCTCGAGCACCTCGGCCAGCGGCTGGTCGTGCACCTCGAGCACGCCGCTGGACCAGGCGCTGGGATCGACGCGCGTCGCGGCCGCCAAGAGCTCGACGCCGTCGGCGTGCAGCCAGGCGCTCGCGCCCTGCGGCAGCGCCACCGGCGCGGCGTCGTTCAACGGATGCAGGCGCACGCTGTGTTCGAGCACCGACACCAGCGTGCGCCCTTCTTCCTGCTGCACCATGAAGCGGGTGCCCAGCGCGCGCACCGCGCCCTGGGCGCTCTGCACGACGAAGGGCCGCTGCCTGTCGGTCGCCACGTTGACGATCAGCGCGCCGGCGCGCAGGTGCACCCGGCGCAGGTCGGCGCCGAAGTCCAGGTCGGCGGCCGAGCGGGCGTTGAGCAGCAGGTCGCTGCCGTCGGCCAGCACGAAGCGGCGGCGTTCGCCGGTACCGGTGCGCAGGTCGGAGGACCAGGCCATGAGTGGCGCCCGCCGCTCGGCCCAGAGCCCGCCGCCCGCGGCCGTGAGCAGCGCGACCGTGGCGCCGCCCAGCAGCGCGCGCCGGCGGGCGCGGTGGTCGGGCGCGGCGCTCAGCGCACGCACGCCCGAGGGCGCATGGCCGCCGGCCTGCAACTGCGTGAGCGCGGGCACGATGCGCTGGTCCAGCCGCTGCTGCAGCGAAGCCCAGGCCGCCGCATGCGCGGGCGCGGCCTCGAGCCAGCGCGCGAAGGCGCGGCGCTCGCTGTCGTCGCTGTGGCCGGAGTCCAGCCGCACCAGCCAGTCGATCGCCTGCTCGATCACCGGGTCGAGCGCCAAGGCGCTGCCATGCGCCGTCATCCGGCCTCCGGCTGCGCGGGGCAGGTGTAGAGGTGCACGATGGCCTGCTTGATGTGGCGCTCGACCGTGCGCACCGAGACGCCCGTGCGCTGCGCGATCTCGGCATGGGCCAGGCCCTCGAGCCGGCGCAGCAGGAAGGCCTCGCGCACCTTGGGCGGCAGGCCGTCGAGCCAGCGGTCGAGGGTCTCGACGGCTTCGCGCACCAGCGCATAGGTCTCGGGCGAGGGCGCCAGCTCTTCGGGCTGGGCCGCGAGCGCGTCGAGCCAGGCCCGCTCCAGTTCGCGCCGGCGCCAGAAGTTGTAGAGCACGCGCTGGGCCAGCGTGGTCAGGTAGGCGCGCGGCTCCTCGATCGCCTGCGCCTGGCCGCCGGTGATCACGCGCACAAAGGTGTCCTGCGTCAGGTCCGCGGCCGTGTGGCCGTCGCCCAGCCGGCGGCGCAGCCAGGTCTGCAGCCAGGCACGGTGCTCGCGGTACAGCGCATGGACGGGATCGGCCGCGGCGGAAGAGGACATGGGCGTGAATTCGATGAATGAGAATTACTCTCATTTTATCCATGCGCGGCCACCGTCCTCCTGCCTTTCCCCGGCCGGGGCTTTGCCGCAGTGATGGAGCGAGGCCGCTAAACTGCCACGACCCCACCCTGCCCCACTGCCAGATCCTCCGTTGAACAAAGCCTCACCCCATGCCGGCCATGCGCACGCCGATGCCCCCGCAGCCGAGGTTGCGGTCGGCGGCCAGCGCGCCACGCGCCAGCGCTCGGCGATCCGCGCCGTGATCGATCGTTCGGCACGCCCCCTGCTGCCCGCCGAGATCCTCGAGGACGCGCAGCGCGAGGTCGAGGCCATGGGCATCGCGACCGTCTACCGCAACCTCAAGCTGCTGGCCGATGCGCAGGAGATCCGCATCGTCGAGCTGCCGGGCGAGGCGCCGCGCTACGAGAGCGCGCGCCATGCGCACCACCACCATTTCCAGTGCCGCCAGTGCGCGCGCGTGTTCGACGTGCACCAGTGCCCGGGCGATTTCGCCTCGCTCGCGCCCAAGGGCTTCCGCGTCGATGCGCACGAGCTCACGCTCTACGGCACCTGCGCCGACTGCAGCACGCCCGCGCCCCGCAAGACCGCCGCCTAGCGCTGACCCTTCTCTCGCGCCGGCGTGCATGCGCGCGGCGAATCGGTTCTAATTGATAATTCGATATCAATTAGGACTGCGATGCATCGACTTCCCGTGACCGTGCTCTCCGGCTTCCTGGGCGCCGGCAAGACCACGCTGCTCAACCACATCCTGAACAACCGCGAAGGCCGCCGCGTGGCGGTCATCGTCAACGACATGAGCGAGGTCAACATCGACGCCGCGCTGGTGCGCGACGGCGGCGCCGACCTGTCGCGCACCGAGGAGAAGCTGGTCGAGATGAGCAACGGCTGCATCTGCTGCACCTTGCGTGAAGACCTGTTGATCGAGGTCGAGCGCTTGGCCAAGGCCGGGCGCTTCGACCAGTTGGTGATCGAATCCACCGGCATCTCCGAGCCGCTGCCGGTGGCCGAGACCTTCACCTTCGAGGGCGAGGACGGCAAGAGCCTGGCGCAGGTCGCGCGGCTCGACACCATGGTGACGGTGGTCGATGCCTTCAACTTCCTGCGCGACTACGGCTCGGCCGACAGCCTGGGCGCGCGCGGCCAGTCGCTGGGCGACGCCGACACCCGCACCGTGGTCGACCTGCTGATCGAGCAGGTCGAGTTCTGCGACGTGCTGGTGGTCAACAAGGCCGACCTGGTGAGCGAGGCCGACCGGCTGCGCCTGGCCGGCATCCTGGCCCACCTGAACCCGCGCGCGCGCATCGAGTACGCGCACTTCGGCCGCGTGCCGCTCGACCGCGTGCTCGACACCGGCCTGTTCGACTTCGAGCAGGCCGCCGACGCGCCCGGCTGGCTGCGCGAGATGCGCGGCGAGCACAAGCCCGAGACGCTGGAATACGGCATCGACAGCTTCGTCTACCGCGCGCGCCGGCCCTTCCATCCCGAGCGTTTCTGGCAATGGGTACAGAGCGAATGGCCCGGCGTGGTGCGCTCCAAGGGCTTCTTCTGGCTCGCGAGCCGGCCCGGTTTCGCGGGCAACTGGTCGCAGGCCGGCGGCGCCTGCCGCTACGGCGCGGCCGGCTACTGGTGGGCCGCGGTGCCGCGCGAACATTGGCCGACCGACGCCGAAGCGCTGGCCACGATCGAGGCCAAATGGAGCGACACGGTCGGCGACGCGCGCCAGGAACTGGTGCTGATCGGCATCGGCATGGACCAGGCCGCGCTGCGCGGGCGGCTCGATGCCTGCCTGCTGGGCGATGCCGAAATGGCGGCCGGCCCGGCGCAGTGGCAGGCCTGGCCCGACCCCTTCCCCGCCTGGACCGACGACAGCCTCACTTGACCTGCTGCTTGCCCAGCTTGCGCGCCAGCGTGCGGCGGTGCATGCCCAGGCGGCGCGCGGTCTCGGAGATGTTGAAGCCGGTCTCGGCCAGCACCTCGTGGATGCGCTCCCATTCGAGCGTCTTGATGGAGGTCGAGCGGTTGGTGAGTTCGACCTCGGTCGTGCCCTCGGCGCGGCCGAAGGCGGCCTCGATGTCGTCGGTGTTCGAGGGCTTGGCCAGGTAGTGGCAGGCGCCCAGCTTGATCGCCTCCACCGCGGTCGCGATGCTGGCGAAACCGGTCAGCACCACGATCAGCATGCCGGGGTCGTGCGCATGCAGCGTCTGGACGCAGGCCAGGCCCGAGGCCTCGCCGCTGAGCTTGAGGTCGACCACCGCGTAGCCGGGTGAATGCTGCTGCAGCAGCAGGCCCACGTCGTCGAGGTTGGTGGCCAGGATCACGCGGTAGCCGCGGCGCTCGAAGGAGCGGCCCAGTGTGCGCGCGAAGGCCGCGTCGTCCTCGACCAGCAGCAGCAGGCGGTCTTCTTGTTGTTCAGTGTCCATCGTCGGCCTCCTCTTCCAGCACGATCGCCGACAGCGGCAGCTTGAGCTCCACCACCGCGCCGCCCTCCTCGCGGTTCTGCGCGCTCACGTTGCCGCCCAGCGTGCGCGCCACATTGACCACCAGGAACAGCCCCAGGCCGCCGCCCGGGCGGCCCTTGCTCGAACGGTAGGGCTTGCCCAGCTCGGCCAGCATCGCGGGCGCGAAGCCCGGGCCGTTGTCGGTCACGGTCAGCAGCAGCATGTCGCCCTCGCGGTCGGCCTCCAGCCGCACCCAGTAGGGCGAGGCTTCGAGCGCATTGTCGAGCACGTTGCAGATCATCTGCTGCAGCGCCGAGTCCGAGACCATGGGCAGGTCCTGCCCGAAACGGTTGTCGTAGACGAAGGAGGTCACGGGCCGCGTCTCGCGCCAGGCCTGCGCCAGCTCGTCGAGGAAGGTGCTGACCGTGGTCTCGACCGAGGACTCGCCGCGCGCCTCGCCGGCCGACATCAGCACGCCGCTCACGATCGATTTGCAGCGCTGCAGCTGGGTCTGCATCTCGCCGATCTCCTGCAGCAGTTCGGGGTTGGCCGCGAACTCGGGCATGCGCCGCCAGTCGCCCAGGATCACGGCCAGCGTCGCCAGCGGCGTGCCCAGTTCGTGGGCCGCGCCCGAGGCCAGCAGGCCCATGCGCACGATGTGCTCCTCCTCGGCCGCGCGCTGGCGCAGGCCGGCCAGCCGCGCGTCGCGCTCGCGCAGGTTGCGGTTGATGCGGGTGACGAAGATCAGCAGCAGCGCGGCATTGAGCGCGAAGGACACCAGCATGCCCTGCACATAGGGGCTGGCCAGGCCGCGGTCGTGGTCCAGCGGCAGTTCGAGCGGGCGCGAGAACAGCGCCAGGCCGGCGAAGCACAGCGTGGTGATCACCACCATGATCAGGCTCGACCAGGCCTCGAGCAGCACCGCGCCCAGGATCACCTGCAGCAGGTAGAGGAAGACGAAGGGGTTGGTGGTGCCGCCGCTCAGGTAGAGCTGCGCGCTCAGCATCGCCACGTCGACCAGCAGCGCGACGAACAGCTCGCCGTTGGTCACGGCGCGGCCGGTGCGCCAGCGCAGCAGGCTCGCGATGTTGAAGACGATCAGGCAGCCCAGGATCGCCAGCATGGTGCCCAGCGGCAACGGGATCTGCAGGCCGTAGTGCGCCACCTCGATGGTCACGATCTGCCCGACCACCGCGATCCAGCGCAGCTGGATCAGCTGCTCCAGGTTCTGCAGGCCGCTCGCATCCCGGATGCGCGGCGCCTGGGGCGTGCTCACGGGCGGGGTGTCAGCGGTGGGGGTCGGCATCCGGGTCGTCTCCTGGGCGGGAAGACCCATTGTCGCCATGCCGGCGCCGGCGCCCCAGGCGCAACTCCTCGCGCGCCACGTAGCCCGCGCCCAGCGCCACCATCAGCGCCAGGCCAAACCAGGTCAGCGCATAGACCAGGTGGCTGTTGGGGAAGGCGATCACGGTGAGGCCACCGACCGGCGCGCCCTCGCCGCCCGGCGTGGCCTCGGCATCGACGAAGTACGGCGCCACCTCGGCCAAGCCGCGCGCGGCCGCGATGGCCGGCACATCGCGCGAGAACCAGCGGTCGATGGCCGGGTCGTTGCGGCGTGGGAACATGCCGCCCGGCTCGCTGGCGCGCAGCAGGCCGGCCACCGTGACCTCGCCCTGCGGCCCTGCATCGCGCCGCGCGGGTTCGCGCCGTTCGGGCAGCACGAAGCCGCGGTTGACCAGCACGGTGCCGCCGCCGGCCAGGCGCAGCGGCGTGAGCACCCAGAAGCCGGTGCCGCGTGCGGTGCTGGCCTGGACCAGGGTCTCGTGGAGATGGTCGAAGGTGCCGGTGAGCCGCACATGGCGGTAGGCCTGCGCCGTGGCGTCGAAGCCTGGCCAATCGGCCGGCCCGGGCCCGTCGACGGGCGGCGCGTGCACGCGTTCGTCGACGCTCTGGATCAGTGCCAGCTTCCAGGCCCGGCGTTCGACCTGCCAGACGCCCAGCGCCATGAAACCGATAAACAGGCCCAGCGCGCACAGCGCCAGCACGGCCCGCACGGCCGCGGAGCGCGGGCCCCGCTCGGGCGCCGCATCGCCATCGCCATGATCGCGCTGCCCCGGGTTCAAGGCATGTTCTGCATGTCGTGCATCGACGGCATCATGTTGTGGTTGAGGTGGTACATCACCCACAGCGAGCCGGCCAGCGTGATGACCACCAGCACCAGCGTGAAGATCAGCGCCAGCATCGACCAGCCGCCCTCGGCCTTGGTGTTCATGTGCAGGAAGTACACCATGTGCACCACCATCTGCACCGCGGCGAAGCCCAGGATCACGAAGGCCGTGACGCTGGAGCTGTCGAATACCTTGCCCATCACCAGCCAGAACGGGATGACCGTCAGGATGACCGACAGGATGAAGCCGGTGACGTAGCCGCCGACGGTGCTGTGCGCGGCACCGCCCTCGTCGTGGTGATCGTCATGGCCGTGGTGGGAATCGTGACCGTGGTGGTCCAGGTCATGTGCGCTCATGGAAGGACTCCCATCAGATAGACGAAGGTGAAGACGCCGATCCAGATCACGTCCAGGAAGTGCCAGAACATCGACAGGCACATCAGGCGGCGGCGGTTTTCCGGCAGCAGGCCGTGGCGCGAGACCTGCACCATCAGCGTGACCAGCCAGATCAGGCCGAAGGTGACGTGCAGGCCGTGGGTGCCGACCAGCGTGAAGAAGGAGGACAGGAAGGCGCTGCGCTGCGGCACCGCGCCTTCGTGGATCAGGTGCGCGAATTCGTAGAGCTCGAGCCCGATGAAGGCCGCGCCCAGCAGGCCGGTGACCGCCAACCAGGCCAGCACCGGCTTCACGCGCTTCTTCTGCATCTCGATCATGGCGAAGCCATAGGTGATCGAGGACAGCAGCAGCATCGAGGTGTTGAGTGCCACCAGCGGCAGGTCGAACAGGTCGGCGCCCGAAGGGCCGGCCGCGTAGCTGCGCCCCACCACCGCATGCACCGCGAACAGGCAGGCGAAGATCAGGCAGTCGCTCATCAGGTAGAGCCAGAAGCCCAGGCCGGTGGCGTTCTGCGGGTGATGGTCCCCGGGGACGTAGAAGCGCAGGTTGTCCGGCGCGTTGGCGCCGGCGTTCAAGGTGGCGGTATCAGACATGGCTGGCCAGGAGACGGGTGCGCAATCCTTCGGTACGGACGACTTCGTCCGCGTCGATGTGATAGTCGCGCTTGTAGTTGAAGGTATGGAAGATCGTGGTGCCGACCAGCGTCAGCATCGCCAGCACGGCCAGTGGCCACATGTGCCAGATCAGCGCGAAGCCCACCACCGTGCTCAGCCCCGCGATCACGATGCCGGCCCAGGTGTTCTTGGGCATGTGGATCGGGCGGAAGCCCTCGGTCGGGCGCTGGTAGCCGCGGCGCTTCATGTCCGACCAGGCGTCGTTGTCATGGATGATGGGCGTGAAGGCGAAGTTGTAGGCCGGCGGCGGCGACGAGGTCGACCACTCCAGCGTGCGGCCATCCCACGGGTCGCCCGTCACGTCGCGCAGCGACTCGCGGCGGCGGAAGCTCACCACCAACTGGATGATGAAGGACAGGATGCCCAGCGCGATCAGGCAGGCGCCGAAGGCGGCGACCTGGAACCAGATCTGCAGCGACATGTCCTGGAAGTGGCTCATGCGGCGGGTCACGCCCATCAGGCCCAGCACGTACAGCGGCATGAAGGCGAGCCAGAAGCCGACCAGCCAGAACCAGAACGAGCACTTGCCCCAGAACGGATCGAGCTTGTAGCCGAAGGCCTTGGGGAACCAGTAGGTGATGCCTGCCATGAGGCCGAACAGCACACCGCCGATGATCACGTTGTGGAAGTGGGCCACCAGGAACAGGCTGTTGTGCAGCACGAAGTCGGCCGGCGGCACCGCCAGCAGCACGCCCGTCATGCCGCCGATCACGAAGGTGACCATGAAGCCCATGGTCCAGAGCATCGGCACGTCGAAGCGGATGCGGCCGCGGTACATGGTGAAGAGCCAGTTGAAGATCTTCGCGCCCGTCGGGATCGAGATAATCATCGTCGTGATGCCGAAGAAGGAGTTCACGCTCGCGCCCGAGCCCATGGTGAAGAAGTGGTGCAGCCACACCAGGTACGACAGGATGGTGATCACCACCGTGGCATAGACCATCGAGGCGTAGCCGAACAGGCGCTTGCCCGAGAAGGTGGACACCACCTCGGAGAAGATGCCGAAGGCCGGCAGGATCAGGATGTAGACCTCGGGATGGCCCCAGATCCAGATCAGGTTCACGTACATCATGGCGTTGCCGCCGAAGTCGTTGGTGAAGAAGTTGGTGCCGACGTAGCGGTCGAGCGACAGCAGCGCGAGCACCGCGGTCAGCACCGGGAACGCGGCCACGATCAGCACGTTGGTGCACAGCGAGGTCCAGGTGAAGATCGGCATCTTCATCATGGCCATGCCCGGCGCGCGCATCTTCACGATGGTCGCCAGCAGGTTGATGCCCGAGAGCAGCGTGCCCACCCCCGCGATCTGCAGCGACCAGATGTAGTAGTCGACCCCCACGTCAGGGCTGTGCAGGATGCCCGACAGCGGCGGATAGGCCAGCCAGCCGGTGCGCGCGAACTCGCCCACGAACAGCGAGGCCATGACCAGCACGGCGCCGCTGGCGGTCATCCAGAAGCTGAAGTTGTTGAGGAAGGGAAAGGCCACGTCGCGCGCGCCGATCTGCAGCGGCACCACGTAGTTCATCAGGCCCGTGACCAGCGGCATGGCCACGAAGAAGATCATGATCACGCCATGGGCGGTGAAGATCTGGTCGTAGTGGTGCGGCGGCAGGAAGCCTTCGTTGCCGCCGAAGGAGATGGCCTGGTGCAGGCGCATCATGATCGCGTCGGCAAAGCCGCGCAGCAGCATCACCAGGCCCAGGATCACGTACATGATCCCGATCTTCTTGTGGTCGATGCTGGTGAACCATTCGCGCCAGAGGTAGCCCCAGGCCTTGTGGTAGGTGATGAGGGCCAGCAGGCCGATACCGCCGAGCACCACACCCAGGAAGGTGGCGAGCAGGATGGGCTCGTGCAGCGGGATCGCCTCCCAGGTCAGGCGGCCGAAGACGAGCTTCGTGAGGTCGAGTGAGTCGAACATGGACATCCGGAAAACGGGTTACAGCGACGGTGTGGGCGCAGGGGTGAACAGGTCGGGCGCTTCGTTGACCGAGCACATCGCGCCGACGTAATTGCGCGCGGGGCCCAGCGTGGCGCCGGCGTCCAGGCCGAGGCGCGCACGCGTCGGCTTATCGAGCGAGGCCACGTTGAAGGCGCCCGGCATGCCGAGGCCGCCGCTGGCGTCGATGGCCATCATGTCCTTCATGCACATGCGGTTGGCCTCGACGCAGCGGTTGAGGATGGCGTCGTAGAGGCCCGGCGCCACGCTCGCGTAGTGGCGCACCGGCTCGCGCTCGCTCGGGTGCTCGAGCTGCAGGTAGGCGGCGCGGCTGAGTTCCTTGCCGTCGGCCTTGGTCTTCTGCACCCAGCTGTCGAAGTCGCCGTCGCTCAGGCCGTGGAACTTGAAGCGCATGCCCGAGAAGCCCGCGCCGCTGTAGTTGGCGGAGAAGCCCTCGTACTCGCCGGGCTTGTTGATCACCGCGTGCAGCTTGGTTTCCATGCCCGCCATGGCGTAGATCTGGCCGGCGAGCGCTGGAATGAAGAAGGAGTTCATCACCGTCGACGAGGTGATCTTGAACTGGATCGGCCGGTCGACCGGCGCTGCCAGTTCATTCACGGTCGCGATGCCCTGCTCGGGATAGAGGAACAGCCACTTCCAGTCGAGCGCCACCACCTCCACCACCAGCGGCTGGGTGCCCTCGGGCACCGGGCGGTTGGCGTCGATGCGGGTCAGCGCGCGGTACGGGTCCAGCGTGTGAGTGCTGATCCAGGTCAGCGCGCCCAGCGCGATGATGATCAGCAGCGGCGCGGCCCAGATGGCGAGTTCGAGTTGCGTCGAATGGTCCCAGTCGGGCGCGTACTCGGCCTCGGCCGCCTTGTTCGACTGGCGGTATTTCCAGGCGAAGAAGAAGGTCAGTGCGATCACCGGCACGATGATCAGCAGCATCAGGACGGTGGAGATGACGATCAGTTGCCCTTGCTGGGCGGCGATGTCGCCGGACGGGCTGAGCAGCACCGTGTTGCAGCCTGCCAACAGGAAGGCAGGCAGCAAAAGCCAGGCTCGGGGGTTCTTGAGAAAGGGCATGCCGTGAAATTGGAGCTTGTGCTTGCGCGTGGAGCCTGCGAATCTACGGCCATCGGCGGCAAATGGGCATTGGACGTTTTGTCCTATGGCATCAAACGCTGGAGAGTGAGACGCTCTGCGTTGCCGCAACGACACCCGGAACAGAACCGCGAACAGCCCATGATGACGACCTCCATCGGTACACACAACAGCGAATCCCCGCCCGACAGCGAGATCGCCCGCGCGGTTGGCGCCGATACGCATGTCCACCCCGGCGAAATCGCTGTCGGCGTGGTGATCGGGCGCGCCTCCGAATATTTCGACTTCTTCGTCTACGGCATCGCGTCGGCGCTGGTGTTCCCGGCCATCTTCTTCCCCTTCGCGGACCGCCTGACGGGCACACTTTACGCCTTTGCGGTGTTCGCGCTGGCCTTCATCGCACGCCCCTTCGGCACCGCGCTGTCGATGGCCATCCAGCGCCGCTACGGCCGCGAGGCCAAGCTGACCTCGGCCCTGTTCCTGCTCGGCACCGCCACCGCTGGCATCGCCTTCCTGCCAAGCTACGCGAGCATCGGCCCGGCCGCCATCGTGCTGCTGTCGCTGTTCCGCATTGCCCAGGGCATCGCATTGGGCGGCTCCTGGGACGGCCTGCCCTCGCTGCTGGCGCTCAACGCGCCCGCCAACCGCCGCGGCTGGTACGCCATGCTGGGCCAATTGGGCGCCCCGGTGGGCTTCATCGTGGCGGGCGCGCTGTTCGCGTACCTGGTGTCCAGCCTGACCTCGGAAGACTTCCTCACCTGGGGCTGGCGCTATCCCTTCTACGTGGCCTTCGCCATCAACGTGGTGGCGCTGTTCGCCCGGCTGCGGCTGGTGGCGACCACCGAGTACTCGCGCCTGCTCGACGAGCGCGAACTGGCCCCCACCGGCGTGATCGAACTGGGCCGCTCGCAGGGCGTGAACATCGTGATCGGCGCCTTCGCGGCACTGGCCAGCTACGCGCTGTTTCACATCGTCACGATCTTCCCGCTGTCGTGGATCACGCTGTATTCCGATCAGTCGGTGAGCCAGTTCCTGGTGGTGCAGATCATCGGCGCGGGCCTGGCCGCGGCCTCGATGGTGGCCTCCGGCAAGATCGCCGACCGCATCGGCCGCCGCATGACCCTGGGCTCGCTGGCCGTGATGATCGCGGTGTTCAGCGGCTTCGCACCCACCCTGCTCGACGGCGGCGCCTTCGGCCAGGACACCTTCATCCTGGTCGGCTTCGTGTTGCTGGGTCTGTCCTACGGCCAGGCCCAGGGCACCGTGACCTCGAACTTCCCGGCCAAGTACCGCTACACGGGCGCCGCCCTGACGGCCGACGTGGCCTGGCTGGTCGGCGCGGCCTTCGCCCCCCTGGTGGCCCTCGGCCTCTCGGCCCACTTCGGCCTGGGCTACGTCAGCGTCTACCTGCTGTCCGGCGCCGCCTGCACGCTGGGCGCGCTGGGCCTGAACCGCGCGCGCGAGCAGCAGCGCGATTGAGCGCCAGGGCGCGCGAGCCGCGCCTCCCTCCACCTTCTCCCGTTCCCCTCCCAGAGATACCGCGGAACTGGCTTTGCCAGGCCGCCGGTATCGCCCCCTCGAGGGGGAGGCGCCGCAGGCGCATCGGGGTGGGCCAGAGATACCGCGGAACTGGCTTTGCCAGGCCGCCGGTATCGCCCCCTTGAGGGGGAAGCGCTGAAGGCGCTTCGGGGGTGGGCTAATTCTGGGGAAGCGCCGTCAGGCGCTTCGGGGGTGGATCAACTACTCCGCAGTGATCCCGGCTGCTTTCACGATCCGGCCCCACTTCTGCGATTCACCGGCCTGGAACTTCGCCAGCTCCTCCGGCGAGCTCGTGAACACCTCGGTGCCCGTCGGGTCGTAGAACGCGGCCTTGGCGGCCTCGCTCTTCGCGGCCTTGACCAGCAGTTCGTTCAAGCGCTTGACCACCGCCGGCGGCGTCTTGGCCGGCGCATAGGCCGCGAACCAGTAGCCCATCTCGTAGCCCTTCACGCCCGCTTCGGCAATGGTGGGGACATCCGGTGCCAGCGGCGAGCGCGCGGCGCCCGAGGCGCCCAGCGCGCGCAGCTTGCCGGCCTTGATCTGCGGCAGGCCGGTGGCGGTGTCGGTGATCATCATGTGGATCTGGCCACCCAGCAGGTCGGTCACGGCCAGCGTGTTGCTCTTGTAGGGCACGTGCAGCAGCTGGATGTCGGCCATCTGCTGCAGCAGTTCGCCGGCCATGCGGCTGGATGAGCTGCCGCTGCCGAAGCTGTACTTGCCCGGCTCCTTCTTCGCCAGCGCGACGAACTCGGCCACGGTCTTGGCAGGGAAGGACGGGTTCACGACCATGATCTGGCCGCCCTTGCCCAACGCGGCGACCGGCGAGAAATCCTTCACCGGGTCGTAGGGCAGCTTCTTGTACAGGTGCTCGTTGGCCGCGTGCGTGGTGTTGGTGGTGATCAGCACCGTGTAGCCGTCGGGCGCGGCCTTGGCCACGAACTGCGAGGCAATGAAGCCGCTGGCGCCGGCCTTGTTGTCGATCACCACGGCCTGCTTCGATTCGGCCGTGATGCCGTTGCCCAGCGCGCGCGCGATCTGGTCGGTGGCGGTGCCGGCCGCGAAGGGCACGACGAAGGTGATCGGCTTGTCGGGAAAGGCGCCCTGGGCCTGGCTCGCGACGGGCGCCAGGGCCAGCGCGGCGATGGCGAAGGCGATCGAATGGATGCGGCGGTTCATGCGTGTTGTCTCCTGAGGTTTTTGGAAAGGGGATCAGCCTTCGGTCGGGCCGATGAGTCGATGCTGCAGTCCGGCCGGCACCACGATCGGCAGGTCGAGCAGCAGGAAGGAAAGCGATTTGCCGTGCGTGTCGAGGTTCAGCGCGTCGTTCACGCCGCCGTCGAGCACCGCGTCGAGCACGAAGTTCATCGCCTGCAGCTTCGGCAGCACGAAGCGCTGCACATGGCTGGGCGCGCGGTGGCGGAACTGCGCGGCCACGGCCTCGGGCGTGACCTGCTCGACCAGCAACGGCCACAACTCGGCATGCCAGGCGATCACGCTGATGTTCGAGCGGTCGCCCTTGTCGCCGGTGCGGCCGTGGGCGGCGCGGTAGAGGGGGACGGTGATCGCGCTCATGCCGCGGACTCCAGCAGTTCGAAACGCACCGGCACCGCGTCGCGCGGCAGCAGGCAGGACAGGGTGTTGAGCCGCGGCGTGAGCGTGCAGCGCACACCGCCACCGCCGGCCGGACCGCAGGTGTAGAGCGCCATCGCCTCGCGGCCCAGGCGCTCGGCCTGGGCGCGCTCGGCATGCGTGGCCGCCACGCGCAGGCGCACGTCGCGCGCGCCGCCGTCAGGCGTGGCCGCAAGCGCGCGGCCGGCGTCGTCGGCCAGGATGCTGATCGCGCCGATCAGGTCGACACGCAGCGTGAGCCCCTGCAGGCGCTGGCGCAGCACCTCTGCCGCGAGCCGGGCCCGCGCCTCGGCCCGCGGGCCGGCATAGGAGATCTCGCCCTCGGCCAGCCAGCCGCCCTCGTGGCAGACGTTGACCTTGTAGCGGCTGGGCCGCGCATGGCCGCGCACGCCGCTGAGCCGCACGCGGTCGGTGCCGACGGCCTGCACCTCGGCCTCGGTGATGTCGGCCACCACGTCGGGCGTGAGGTAGGCGGCCGGGTCGTGCACTTCGTAGAGCAGCTGTTCCTTGACGGTCGCTTCGCTCACGCAGCCGCCGGTGCCGGCCGACTTGCCGACGGTGCACTGCCCGTCGGCCGCGATCTCGGCGATCGGGAAGCCCACCTCGGCCAGGCCCGGCACGTCCTTGAAGCCCGGGTCGGCGAAGTAGCCGCCGCAGACCTGTGCGCCGCATTCCAGCAGGTGGCCGGCCATGGTGGCGCGGCCCAGCACCTCCCAGTCGTCGGCGGCCCAGCCGAAGTGCGACATCGCGGGGCCCACGGTCAGCGAGGGGTCGGCCACGCGGCCGCAGACCACGATCTGCGCGCCCGCGTCGAGCGCGGCGGCGATGGGTTCGGCGCCGATGTAGGCATTGGCGCTGACGATGCGCAGCCCGTCCAGCGCCGCGCCCAGTTCGGCCCGTAGCAGCGCCTGGTGCGCGGGCGAGGAGAGGTCGTCGCCCTCCACCACCGCGATGCGCGGCGCCGGCTGGCCCAGCTCGCGCGCCATGCGCGCGATGTGGCGCGCGGCGGCGCGCGGGTTGGCCGCGCCGAAGTTGCTAACGATGCGGATGCCGTGCGCGAGGCAGCGCGCCAGCACCGGCCGCAGCATCGCGTCGAGCAGCGGTTCGTAGCCGGCCTCGGGGTCGGCGCGGCGCCGCAGCTGGGCCAGCGCCAGCGTGCGCTCGGCCAGGGTCTCGAAGATCAGGAAGGCGCGCTGGCCCGCGGGGCCCTCGGCGAGCCGCGCGATCAGCGTGTCGACCACCGGGCCGGCCGCGTCGGTGCGGTCGCCGGAGAAGCCGGCGGCGCAGCCGATCAGCAAAGGTGGGGGAATGGGGGCCTGGACCGTCATGGCGCTTTCTCTTGTCTCGTCTTGGGGTTCAATGTAGGGCCGTGACAGCCATCCGTAAAATAGAAAATTCAGATCGATTCATCTGGAATCCGGATCACCCAAATGAAGACACCCGAGCTCTCCTCGCGCCAGTTGCGCGCCTTCACGGCGCTGGCGGCGCAGCGCAACTTCACCCGCGCGGCCCAGCTGTGCCACCTGTCGCAGCCGGCCTTCAGCGCGCTGATCCGCACGCTGGAGGAGGCGCTGGGCGCGCGCCTGTTCGACCGCGACACGCGCAGCGTGCAGCTCACGCCCGAGGGTCGACTGTTCGAGCCGGCGGCGCAGCGCCTGCTCGACGACATGCGCGACGCGGTCACCGACCTGGCCGACCATGTGGAGCGCCGCACCGGCCGGGTGCGCGTGGCCGCCCTGCCCTCGCTCGCGGCCGGCTGGCTGCCAGCGGTGTTCGCCGAGTTCATGGCGGCCTGGCCCGGCATCACGGTCGGCCTGGACGATGCGTTGTCCGACGCCTGCATCGCGCGCGTGCGCAGCGGCGAGGCCGACTTCGCGCTGGCCGCCTCGGGCGCCGGCAGCGCGGCGGCCAGCGACCTGCGCAGCCGCAAGCTCTGCAGCGACGGCTTCCACCTGGTGTGCCGCGCCGACCATCCGCTGGCCACCGAACCCAAGCTCGGCGCCCGCAAGCTCGCGCCCTGGCCTTTCATCCAGATGGCGCGCCACAGCAGCGTTCGGCAGTCGCTGGATGCGGCCCTGCATCCGCTGCGCCTGCACACCGCCTTCGAGGTCGAGCACCTGGCCACGGTGATGGGCCTGGTCGAGGCCGGCCTGGGCATCAGCGTGGTGCCCGCGCTCACGCTGTTCCACTTCCAGCGCGACACGCTGGTCACGCGGCCGCTGCCGCTGCCGGGCCTCAAGCGCACGGTCTACATCGTGCAGCGGCGCGAAGGCAGCCTGTCGGTGGCGGCGCAGACCCTGCACGACCTGATCGTGGCGCGGCTGGGGTCGCTGGCGCTGCGCTGAGCAGGCGCGTCCGATAATCGACCCCTCCCCCGCATCCCACAAGAAGACCCCCGCCCATGCTCGACCTGCTCGTACGCAACGCCACCCTTCCCGACGGCCGCACCGGCATGTCGATCGCCGTGCAGGACGGCCGCATCGCCGAGGTCACGGCCGGCCTGGATGCACCCGCGCATGAGACGCTCGATGCGCAAGGCCAGTTGCTCACGCCGCACTTCATCGATCCGCACTTCCACATGGACGCCACGCTGAGCTACGGCCTGCCGCGCGTCAACGAGAGCGGCACGCTGCTCGAAGGCATCGCGCTGTGGGGCGAGCTCAAGCCGCTGCTCACGCAGGAGGCGCTGATCGAGCGCGCGCTGGCGTATTGCGACTGGGCCGTGGCCAAGGGCCTGCTCGCGATCCGCACCCATGTCGACACCAGCGACCCGAGCCTGCTGGCGGTCGACGCGCTGCTCGAGGTCAAGCGCCGCGTCGCGCCCTACATCGACCTTCAGCTCGTGGCCTTCCCGCAGGACGGCGTGCTGCGCAGCCCGGGCGGGCTCGACAACCTCGAGCGCGCGCTCGACAAGGGCGTCGACGTGGTCGGCGGCATTCCGCATTTCGAGCGCACCATGGCCGACGGCGCCACCAGCGTGAAACTGCTGTGCGAGATCGCGGCCGAACGCGGCAAGCTGGTCGACATGCACTGCGACGAGTCCGACGACCCGCTGTCGCGCCACATCGAGACGCTGGCCTTCGAAGCCCAGCGCCTGGGCCTGCAGGGCCGCGTCAACGGCTCGCACTGCACCTCCATGCACAGCATGGACAACTACTACGTGAGCAAGCTGATCCCGCTGATCGCCGAGAGCGGCGTGAGCGTGATCGCCAACCCGCTGATCAACATCACGCTGCAGGGCCGCCACGACACCTACCCCAAGCGCCGCGGCATGACGCGCGTGCCCGAACTCATGGCCGCCGGCGTGAACGTCGCCTTCGGCCACGACTGCGTGATGGACCCCTGGTACGGCATGGGCTCGGGCGACATGCTCGAGGTGGCGCACATGGGCCTGCACGTGGCGCAGATGACCAGCCAGGCCGGCATCCGGCGCTGCTTCGACGCCGTGACGACCAACGCCGCCAAGGTCTTCCACCTGCCGGGCTACGGCCTCGAAGCAGGCTGCGACGCGAGCTTCGTGCTGCTGCAGGCGCGCGACCCGGTCGAGGCCATCCGGCTGCGCGCGACGCGGCTCAAGGTCTACCGCAAGGGCGTGCTGCTGGCCGAGACCGCGCCGGCCGTCGCCACGCTGCATCTCGGCGGGCGCGGCGCGCAGACCGCCTTCCTCGCCGCGCGCTAGCGCCGACGCGGTCCCCGGGGCCTGGACAAGTTTGTAAAAAATCGTAAGATCCCTCCCAAAAAAGTGCCCGGTGACCGACCCGGTCGGTGTCGCGGCGCTACAGAGTTTTCCACTCAGGAGGCCCACCCCGTGTCACATCCCCAGCAGTTGTTCTTCGTCGGCGGCGTCAAGCAGTTCCTCGGCGATTTCTTCCAACAGAAAAAGGTGCTGGAGATCGGCAGCCTGGACATCAACGGCTCCGTGCGCGGCCTGTTCGAAGGCTGCGAGTACATCGGACTGGACGTGGGCGAAGGCAAGGGGGTGGACCTCGTCGGCTACGGCGAGGACTTCGGCGGCAAGGCCGGCGCATTCGACGTCGTGATCTCCTGCGAAGCCATGGAGCACAACCCCGGCTGGCGCAAGACCTGGCTCAACATGGTCCGGCTGGCCAAGGCTTCGGGCCTGGTCGTGATGACCTGCGCCTCCACCGGGCGGCGGCAGCACGGCACGCTCGAGTACTCGCCGTCCGATTCGCCGCTGACGATGCAGAAGCAGCAGAACCACTACCGCAACCTGGTCGAGGACGACTTCAAGGCGATCCTCCCCTGCGACGCCTGGTTCTCGGTCTGGTTCTTCTGCCAGGACCACACCAGCCACGACCTGTACTTCTTCGGCCTGGGCAAGGAGGCCTCTGCGGAGGCGGTCCAGCAGGCCACCGAGCTCCGCGCCGCGCTCGCCGACCACTACCACAAGCGCAACGTGCTGGGCCTGCAGTAGACGAAGGTGAAGGCCCCCGCGCGTCTCCCGGCTGCAACTATCACACGATAGAGTGGCCTATCAAGCACCGATCGGGCCCTTGTCCGACGGTCATTTTCCGGCTGCGGTGAATACTGGCGATGACGCGCTGGAAAAGACGGCGCCTGTGCATATCAGTCATCCGTTCAGGGAATCCGCGTGTGTCAGTGAAAACCTTTCTGGTCGAAGACAGCGATGTCATCCGGGCCAACCTCACGGAGACGCTGCAGGAACTGGCCGGGGTCGAAGTGGTCGGCCATGCAGACACCGCGCAGCAGGCCACCCGCTGGCTGCTCGCCCACCCCGACGACTGGGACCTGGGCGTGATCGATCTTTTCCTGCGCGAGGGCAGCGGGCTCAGCGTGTTGGGGGCGTTGCGCGAACGCCGTGCCACCCAGCGGCTGATCGTGGTGAGCAACTACGCCACGCCGGAGATGCGCTTGCGCTGCCAGGCCGCGGGCGCCGACGCCGTGTTCGACAAATCCACCGAGATCGAGGCCTTGCTGGCCTACTGCGTGGCGCTCGACACCTGAACCCGGCGGGCGAGGCCCAGCCCCCTTGATAGAACGGCTCTCTTGGAGTTAATTTCTATCTTCCCGAGGCTCTAGCCTCCACCCATGACAATTCATCGACTGATCCGCGAAGGACGTCGACGCCTCGGCATGAGCGAGAAACAATTCGCCGAAGCCGTGGGCGTCAGCCGCGGTGCCGTGCAGCAATGGGAGAAGCCGGGCGGCACCGCGCCCAAACGCAGCAACCAGCCGCAGGTGGCCGCGTTGCTGGGCATTTCCGTGGCCGAGTTGATGTCCGGCGGCTCGAACATCCGGCAGGGTGTGGACGTGCGCGTCGAGGTCCCGCTGGTGTCGGAAGTCGAGGCCGGCAACTACACCGTCATCGACAATTTCAAGCCCCGAAGCAATTTCGAGATGGTGCTGGTGGGCGTGCCGGTGCAGCGCCACACCTACGCGTTGCGCGTGCACGGTGACAGCATGGTCAGCGAGACGCGCGACTCCTTCCCGGAGGGAGCGATCATCATCGTGGAACCGGAGATGGCGCCTCTGCCAGGCGACTACGTCATTGCGCTCAACGAAGCCAACGAGACCACCTTCAAGCAGCTGATCAAGGACGGCGGCGAGCTGTTCCTCAAGCCGCTCAACCTGCGCTACCCGATCCGGCGGCTGGGCTCGGCCCGCATCATCGGGGTGGTGCGCGAAGTCACCAAGCGCTTCCGCTGAGCGGGTCAGAAACAGGAATTATTTTGATAGATTTCCTGTTCAACGACAGTATTTCCATCGCTTCCCAACACCGTACCGGCCACGCTGCGGCCGGACATCGCGGCTCACACTTCGCTCAACAGGGCGGCGCGCTTCCTGGCCAGCAAGGCGTCGATCGTCGCGTACAGATCGGGGTAGCGCATCGGCTTGACGATGCAGGCGTCGCAGCCAGCCGCCTCGGTGTGCTCCTGTTCGCTGATCGGCGCCAGCGCGATCACCGGGATGCCGGCCGCGGCCGGCGTCCGCTTGAGCAGCGCGGTCGCCGTCAACCCGTGGAGGCCCGGCATCTGCACGTCCATGAGGATCAGGTCGGGCTGCTCGGCGCAGGCCAGGCTCAGGCCCCGCTCGACGTCCGCGGCACGCAACGTGGCATGGCCCGCGTTGTGCAGCAGCAGCGAGGCCAGCTTCATGGTCGCCGGGTTGTCTTCGATGATCAGGACGAGGGCCAAAAGAATGTTCCGCCGACTCGGTGCAGAAGCGGACTGGGAAATGCGTGGTGAAGCGGGCAAGGGACGCCGGAGATCGGCGCCCGACACCCGAACGTTAACATGAGGGAAACACTCTAGGCGTCGCGGGGCGGCCACACCGCCGTGGTGTGGCGCTCACGCCACCACCCCTTGTTCGATGTGGCGGCCGTCCTGCAGCAGGGCCTCCAGCGCCGCCAGCGGCAGCGGCCGGCTGAAGTAGTAGCCCTGCACCTGGTCACAGCCGTGCTGGCGCAGGAAAGCCAGTTGCGCCGCCGTCTCCACGCCTTCGGCGATGACCTCGAGCTTGAGGCTGTGGGCCAGGCCGATGATGGCCAGCGTGATTGCGGCATCGTCGGGCCGCGTCGTGATGTCGCGGATGAAGTCGATGTCGATCTTGAGCTTGTCGACCGGAAAACGCCGCAGGTAGGCCAGGCTGGAGTAGCCGGTGCCGAAGTCGTCGACCGAGATCTGCAGGCCGCGCCGGCGCAGGCCCTGCAGCACCGCCACCGTGTGCGCGGTGTTCGCCATCAGCGAGCTCTCGGTGAGTTCCAGTTCGAGCAGATGGGCCGGCACGCCGTTGGTCTCCAGCAGGCCGGCGATCGTCGCCTCCAGGTCGCCCTCGATGAACTGGCGCTGGGCGATGTTCACTGCCACCTGCAGGTCGCCGACCGGGGAGTTGCGCCACAGCCGGATCTGGCGGCACACGGCGGCGATGACCCAGGCACCAGCGCGCACGATCAGGCCGCAATCCTCGAGCACCGGCACGAATTCCGCCGGCGAGACCACGCCGTGACCGGGCCGGTTCCAGCGCAGCAGCGCCTCGACGCCCACGACGCGCCCGCTGGCGACCTCCACCTTGGGCTGGTAGTGCAGCGCGAACTCCTCGTGGTCGAGCGCATGGCGCAGGGCCATCTCGAGCTCCAGCCGCGTCAGCGCATCGGCATTCATCTGCGGCGTGAAGAAGCGGCTGGTGTTGCGACCGCTCTGCTTGGCCTGGTACATCGCGGTGTCGGCGTACTGCATCAGCTGCTCGGCGTTGGGCGCGTCGTCCGGATAGATGCTGATGCCGACGCTGGCGCTCGACACCACGCTGCGCCCGCCCAGCACGAAGGGCTCGCGCAAGGCCTCGTACAGCGCATGCGCCACGGCCACCGCGCCGGCCTGCGGATCGTCGCGCACCAGGATCACCGCGAACTCGTCGCCGCCCAGGCGCCCGACCGCGTCGCGCAACTGCAGGCAGCCCCAGAGCCGGTCGCTGAACTGCACCAGCAGCTGGTCGCCGACCGGGTGGCCCAGGGTGTCGTTGACCTTCTTGAAGTGGTCCAGGTCGATGAACAGCACGGCCACCTGCCCCCGCCCGTCGGACGCCTGTGCGATGGCCTTGCGCAGCACCTCGTAGAACAGGGCCCGGTTGGGCAGTCCGGTGAGCGAGTCGTAGTGCGCCATCTGGTGCAGCCGGCGCTCGGCCTTCCTGCGTTCGGTGATGTCGCGCGCCACCGCCACCACCACCCAGCTGTCGCCGAAGCGGTGCGCGGTCCGCGTCACCTCGACCGGCACCATCACGCCGTCCTTGCGGCGCAGCAGGATGTCGGCCAGCCGGTGCTGCGCGTGGCCGGCGATGACGTCTTCCACGATGGCGCGCACGGCGCCGGGCTCGTCGTCGCCGAGGTCGGCCGGGCCGCGCCGCAGCAGCTCTTCGCGGCTGTAGCCGGTCAGGGTGCAGGCGGTGGCGTTGAGCTCCACGAAGCGCAGCGTGTCGCGGTCGATCAGGAAGATGCCGTCGGCGGTGGCGTCCATCGCGGTGCGGAAGCGCTGCAGGTCGGCGGTGCGCGTGCGCACCTCCTGCTCGAGGATGACGCCATGGTTGCGCTGGAAGTCGCTCAGGGCCTTCAGGCGCAGCAGGTTGCGCACCCGCAGCCACAGCTCGGCGCGGTCCACGGGCAGGCTGAGCACGTCCTCGGCGCCGGCCTCGAGGCTGCTCAGGCGCGACTGGCGGTCGACCAGGGCCGTCACCATGATGATCGGGATGCTGGAGGTGGCGGGATTGGCCTTCAGCAGGCGCGCCATGGCGTGGCCGTCCATGTCCGGCATCCGCACGTCGAGCAGGATCAGGTCGGGTGCCTCGAGCGCGATGCGCGCCAGCCCTTCACGGCCGCTGGCCGCGCTCCAGGTGGTGTAGCCCTCGGGCGTCAGCAGGGCCTCGAGGAGCCGGCGGTTGGCCAGCTGGTCGTCGACGATGAGGATGGTGGCTGCGCGGGGCGTCATGACGGCGCCGCCTTGCGGGCCAGCAGCGCGTCGATGGCCGCATACAGCGCGAGGTAGTGCAGCGGCTTGGCAATGTAGGCATCGCAGCCGGCCGCCTCGGTCTTCTGCCGGTCGTTCTTCATCGCCATCGCGGTCAGCGCGATCACGGGAATGGCGGCGGTCGCGGGCGCCTGCTTGAGCAGCGCGGTGGCGGTGAGCCCGTCCATGCCGGGCAGTTGCACGTCCATCAGGATCAGGTCGGGTTTCCCGGTGCGCGCCAGCGTCAGCCCGCTCTCGGCGTCCAGGGCGCTCAAGGTGGTGTGGCCGGCGTGGTGCAGCAGCAGGCAGACCAGCTTCATGTTGGCCGCGTTGTCTTCCACGATCAGGATCAGGGCCAAGCGGGCGCTCCCTGGGGCTCGGCCGCCGCGGCCTCCTGCCCATCGTCCCCGGCGGCCGCCGGCAGCGCCGGATCGAACAGCGGCAGCCAGACCGCGAAACAGGCGCCCTCCCCCTCGGCGCTGGCCACGGCCACCGTGCCGCCCTGCAGTTCGGCCAGCTGCCTGACCATCGCCAGGCCCAGCCCGGTGCCGGCGAAACGGCGCGCGAGGCTGCTGTCGATCTGGCTGAAGGCCTCGAACAGCCGCGTCATGTCGAAGGCCGACAGGCCGATGCCGGTGTCGGTGACGCGGATCTCGAGGAAGGCGTCGTGCGCGCTGGGCGCCAGCGCGAAGCCATGGGCCGGCCACTCGCCGGGCAACGTCCCGACCCCTGCGCGCGGCACGCGCCGGGCCTGCAGCGTGACCCGGCCGCCGTCTCCGCTGAACTTCACCGCGTTCGACAGCAGGTTGTAGACGATCTGCTTGGTCTTGCGCGCATCGAGCTGCGCGCTGCCCAGCGCCTCTTCGGCGTCGAGCGCAAGTTCGACATGCTGCGCGGCGGCCTTGTCCTTGACGATCGACAGGCTGTCCTTGAACAGCCGGCCCAGGTCGACGGCTTCGCGCTCCAGCGTCATCATGCCGGCCTCGACCTTGCTCAGGTCCAGGATGTCGTTGATCAGGGACAGCAGGTGCAGCCCGCTGGCGAAGATGTCGCCGATGTAGCCGGTCTGGGTGTCGCTCATCGGGCCCATCAGGCCGTCTTTGAGCGCCTCGGAGAAACCGATGATCGCGTTGAGCGGCGTGCGCAACTCGTGCGACATCGTCGCCAGGAACTCCGACTTCATCCGGTTCGCGTGCTCGAGCTCCAGGTTCTTCTCTTCCAGCGCGCGCTCGATGCGGCGCCGGTCGGTCACGTCGCGTGCCGCGGCGATCACGCCCTGCAGCTGGCGGTCGCGGTTGTGGAAGGTGGCGGCGTTGTACGAGACCACGGTCTCGACACCGCTGACGGCGCGCACCGTGAGCTCGTAGTCGCTGACCCGGTGCTCGGTCAGCACGCGGCCGATCGCGGCGTCGGCGCGGTCGGGGTCGGTGAAGAAGTTGCGGCATGGTGCACCGATGAGCTCGTCGCGCGTGCGGCCGGTCAGTGCGATCATCTGCTGGTTGACGTCGGAGATGATGCCCTGCGGGTCGGTCATCATCAGCGCGTCGATGTTCGATTCGATCAGCGAGCGGGTGTAGAACTGCTGGTCGCGCAGGCGCTGGTCGAGCAGCGACTTGGCGGCCTCGACCTGTTTGCCCACCGTGTTGTCGGTGCCGATCAGCAGGTAGCCGATGATCGCCTCCTGCGGGTTGCGCAGCGCCGTCACCGAGACGATGGCCGGGAAGCGGCTGCCGTCCTTGCGGATGTAGCTCAGCTCGTAGATGTCCTCGATGCCGCGCGAGGCCTTGAACACCAGCGCCTCGAAGCCCGGCGTGATGGCGGTGCCCAGTTCCAGGCTCAGGGCCTCGGCGCGCGCGATCACCTCCTGCGGATCGGAGATGTCGGCCGGCGTGATGGTGTCGACCACCTCGGCCGCCGTGTAGCCCAGCATGCGCTCGGCCCCCACGTTGAAGATCTGGATCACGCCGCTGGCGTCGGTGGCGATGCTGGAGAAGTTCGCGCTGTTGAAGATCGCGTCCTGCAGCGCACCGGCCTTGAGCAGCAGGGCCGCGGCCTGCCGGCGGACTTCGACCGGATCGTCGGAGGGCTTCGGCGCGGCGCCGAGGGGATCAATCGCTTCCACGGAGCGCCGCGGTTCTTCCGCCGGCGCGAAGGCGCGCCCACGGTGCACGCAGGCGGTGCAGTTCAGAGGCGCAAGGGTGCTTCATGGGGGTTCGTCCTCCAGCGAGGAACTGAGGCGGACACGGGGAGGATGTGCATTCACGCACGCCGGCGCCCACGGCAGCCGGATCGACCCACATTAACACGTTGAAACAGAAAACGCGTCAGCCGGCGCCGCGTGATGCCTCAGGACCCGGCCGACTGCGCCGCCGCCACGCGCTGTGCGATCCACTCGGCGAACTGCCGTTCGGCCTGCAGCCGGAACTCGTTGCGGGCGCGGTTGCAGGCCGCATGCGAGAGCCGCCGGTGCGACTGCTTGCGCACGCTGCCCAGCGTGGCGTCGTTGAGGTGCTCGATGGTGGCCGATTCGGGCCGGCCCGCGGGCGGCTCGAAATCCATCGGCAGCCCGCACCAGTGGCACTGGGGGCCGAAGGTCGCGCGCAGGGCTTTCACGCTCATGAGTTCAACGCCTCTGCCAACGTTTCGAGCGTCTCCCCCACCGGCCGCTCGACCTTGAGCGCCAGCAGTTCGTCGGCGCGCGTGCGCCCCAGGTTGACCGCCGCCACCGGCTTGCCCGCGGCCACCGCGGCCTGCACGAAGCGGAAGCCCGAATAGACCATCAGCGAGGAGCCGGCCACCAGCACCGCGTCGGCTTCGGCCAGGGCGGCGAAGGCCGCGCTCACGCGTTCGCGCGGCACGCTCTCGCCGAAGAACACCACGTCGGGCTTGAGCATGCCGCCGCAGTGCGTGCAGGCCGGCACGTCGAAGGACGAGAAATCCAGCCCGTCGAGGTCGGCATCGCCGTCGGGCGCGGCGCGCGCCTCGAGCACGGCCCAGGGCGGGTTGCGTTCGCGCAGGGCCTGCTGAAGTTCGGCGCGCGTGCTGCGCGTGTCGCAGGCCATGCAGCGCACGGTGTCGATGCGGCCGTGCAGGTCGATGGTGCGGCGGCTGCCCGCCGCCTCGTGCAGGCCGTCGACGTTCTGCGTGAGCAGCAGGCCGACGCGCCCGGCCGCCTCGAGCTTGGCCAGCGCCCGGTGCGCCGCGCCCGGGCGGGCCCGCGCCATGGTCGGCCAGCCCACCAGGCTGCGCGCCCAGTAGCGGCGGCGCGTGGCGTCTTCACCGGTGAAGGCCTGGAAGGTGACCGGCGACGGCCGCTTCCAGTCGCCGTTGGCGTCGCGGTAGTCGGGAATGCCGGATTCGGTGCTGCAGCCCGCGCCCGTGAGCACGAACAGGCGGCGGTGGCGGGTGGCGAAATCGGCGAGCGCGGAGGTGGCGGCATCCATGCGTCGAGCATAAGCCGCGCCCCCGCGGCGCGCTGGCGCGGGGTTGCTCGCGCGAATCTGAGACAGTTGGGGCCCATGCGCCGTTTCGCCGTCACTGCCCTCCTCCTGTTCTTCCTCGCGTCTGCCGGCCTGGCGCAGGCGGTCGCGCTGAGCGTGGTCGACGACCGCGGCCACACGCTGACGCTGCCGCGCCCGCCGCAGCGCATCGTCTCGCTGGTGCCCTCGCTCACCGAAACCGTCTGTGCGCTGGGCGCCTGCGACCGGCTGGTGGGCGTGGACCGGCACGCCAACTGGCCGGCCTCGGTCCGGCAGTTGCCGCAGGTCGGCGGCATGGACGACGCCAACCTCGAGCGCATCGTCGCGCTGCGGCCCGACGTGGTGCTGCTGCGCCCGCGCAGCCGCGTGCTCAACCAGCTCGAGGCGCTGGGCGTGAAGGTGGTGGCTTTCGACGCCCGCACGCACGCCGACATGCGCCGCGTGATGGAGAACGTGGCGAAACTCACCGGCCATCCCGGCGCGGGCGAAGCGGCCTGGCGCCGCATCGAGGCCCGGCTCGACGCGGCCCGCGCCCGCGTGCCCGCGGGCTGGCAGGGCCGGCGCGTCTACTTCGAAGTGCATGGCGTCTCCGCCGCCGGCGAGGCCTCGTTCATCGGCGAGACCCTGACCCGGCTCGGGCTGGCGAACATCGTGCCAGCCGCGATGGGCCCGTTCCCGCGCCTCAGCCCTGAGTTCGTGGTGCGGGCCAACCCCGACCTGCTGCTGGCGCCGGCCAGCGCCGACCTGAACGCGATGGCCGCGCGGCCGGGCTGGGCCGGCATGAGCGCGATACGACGCGGTCGCAGCTGCAGTTTTCCGCCCGCGCGCTTCGACGTCATGATGCGCGCCGGGCCGCGGCTCGACGAGGCGGCGGATGCGGTGGTGGAATGCCTGCAGACGCTGGGCAGCGCCCAGCCCTGAAAGAGCATCGTTTTTACCCACCTGACCGCTAAATCACTTTTTACCCACGACATCGGTAAAATGTGATCGACCCACTCCACCGATCGACCCATGCGGCAAGTGCTCTCGGTTCATTCGCAGTTCGGCGTGCTGCTCAAGGCGGCCCGCAAGCGTGCCGGCATTTCGCAAGCGAAATTGGCCGAGCGTATCGGCATCAGCCAGAGCCGCATGTCCCACATGGAGCTCCATCCGGAAACGGTCAACCTGGAACAGCTGCTGGCCATTTTCAGCGTACTGGATCTCGAACTGCTGGTCGGAAGAAAACATCCAGCGGATCCGTCCACGGCCGACGGGTCGAGCGCCAGCGAATCGCCAACCTCGGAATGGTGAGCATGGCACGCCCGTCCCGAACGCCTGCACTTTCCATCTGGTCCAACGGAGAACGCGTGGGCATCTGGCGCATGCCCGAGCGTGGCGCCGACGAGTTGCGCTACGACGATGCATGGATCGGATCGCCAGCGGGGCGCCCGCTCTCGTTGTCCTTGCCGCTGGTCGGTGGCTTCGTCCACAAGGGCCCCGTCGTCCAGAACTATTTCGACAACCTGCTGCCCGACAGCCAGCCCCTGCGCGAACGCATCGCCAGCCGCTTCGGAACGCGAACGACCGGCGCCTTCGACCTGCTGCAGGCCATCGGGCGCGATTGCGTGGGTGCGATCCAGCTGCTGGGCGAGCACGACACGCCGATGCCGGTCGATCGCATCGATGGCCAGGCGATGAACGAGGCCGACGTGGAAAAACTGCTGCTGCAGACCGTCGATCCCGGCCGCTTCGCTGCCTCGTCCCCACCTGAAGACGCGCTGCGCATCTCTTTGGCCGGCGCTCAGGAAAAGACCGCGCTCCTGTGGCACGAAGGCCAATGGGTGCGACCGCAGGGCTCGACGCCGACCACGCACATCCTGAAATTGCCGCTGGGCCTGGTCGGTCACCGCAAGGCCGACTTCAGCACGTCCGTGGAGAACGAGTGGCTGTGCCTGACCGTCCTGCAGGAGTACGGCATCCCGGTGCCCCGCACCGCCATCCTCCGTTTCGGCGCGCAGAAGGTGCTGGCGGTCGAGCGCTTCGACCGCCGCCTGCACTCCTCCGGCAACTGGTGGATGCGCCTGCCGCAGGAGGACTTTTGCCAGGCCCTGGGCAAGCCGTCGCACCTGAAATACGAAGCCCAGGGTGGGCCCGGCGTGGTCGACCTGGCGAACGTGCTGCGGGGCTCGGTCGATGCTCGGCAAGACCTGGGCACGCTCATCACCGCGCAACTGCTCTTCTGGATGCTCGGTGCGCCCGACGGGCATGCGAAGAACTTCAGCATCGCGTGGCTGCCCATGGGCCGCTACAGGCTGGCACCGCTGTACGACGTAATGTCGATCTGGCCTGTCGAAGGCAATGGACCGAACCAGTTCTCCAGGCATGAGGCCACGCTGGCCATGGCCCTGCTCGGCAAACGCAAGCACTACCAGTTCAAGACCGTCCAGCGTCGCCACTTCAATGTCACGGCGCAGAAGTGCCACCATGGACCAGACGCTGAAGACATCATTCAAAGCGTCCTTTCGGCAACGCCGGGCGTGATCGACCGGGTCGCCGCACGCCTCCCGGCACACTTTCCTCCCGCGGTATCGGGCAGGATCCTGGACGGGCTGGCGCGGTCCGCCAGAACCCTGGACGCGATGCCCTCTTTCTAGGGCTCAGCCCTGCCGGAACTGCTTGCGCAGCATCGCCTTGTGGCGCCCGATGTGCGCCAGCTGCGCCTCGGCCACGGTGCCGCCCAGGTCCTCGCCGTCGCCGTTGAGCACCGCGTTGGCATGGGCCATGGCGCGCGCCACCACCTCTTCCTCGCTCACGCCCTGCTGCGCGGCCAGGTCGAGCGCCACGCGCTTCATCGCGCGCTGCGACAGCATCCACATGGCGCCGAAGGCATCCCAGGCGGCCGCCGCTTCCTTGAAATGATCGCGGTCGGCCAGGATCTCGTTGAGCGGCTTGGCCAGCAGTTCGTTGACGGCGTCGAGCTGCTCGCGCATCGCCTCGTGGCGTGCCGTGGCCTCGCGCAGCGCCTCGGCCGCGGCGGCGCCGTCGGCCACGGGGGCGGCGAAAGTGCCGTCGGCGTTGGCCGTCGGGACATGGAGCTTGTCGGACAACGCCATGGTTTCAAACCCCCGTGAGTGCGCGATAAGCCTCGCGCGTGGCCGGCGAGACCGAGGCCAGCGCCATCGCGTGCGAGGTCTGGTGGCGAACCTGCAGCCGGGCCGAAGCCACGGCGCGCGACCGGCAGAACCAGTGGCAGGTGTGCTGCATCAGGAACAGCTCGGCCGACAGCATGAAGGCCTTGTCGCGGGGCGACTGCCGCGCCGTGTTGGCGGCGGCGGCCGCGATGCCGCGCGCGTGCACCAGGAACACCTGCCGCACGTCGAAGGTCGCGCCGGGCAGCAGCCGGTCGGCGAAGGGCAAGGCGATCGGCAGCTTGCTCACCCGGGTCTGCGCGGCGTCGACCTTGGCGAAGCCCGCGGCGAACTTGTCGAACTGCGAACTCAGCGCCAGCTCGCTCTGCGCGAGCAAGGCCCAGATCTGCTCGCGCCGCGACTCGTCCTTCTCGCCGAGGCAGCGCAGGTAGCCGTCGGTGAGCGTCTCCATGAGCTTCTCGATCTGGTACTGGCCGAGGTGGCTGCCGAGCAGGCGGATGCGACGGGTCTGGTCCCGGGTCTTGAGCACGTAGGTGCCGATGGCGACCAGGACCACCAGGGTGAGGAATTCCATGAAATACGGTGAGAAACGTTCGTTGTGGCGAGCTTCGAGTGTAGTGAGGCGTGAGGGCTTCGGCCGGGCCGGCGAACCCCTATCGCCGCATCGGCATGCGGTCGATCTCGGCGAAGACCGCGTTCAGGTCCACGTCGGCGCCCTCGGTCATCTTGACGCCGCCGTCCTTGCCCACCAGCACGAAGGTCGGCGGGCCCGCGGCGTCGAGCTTCAACGCACCGAGCAGTGCGCGGGTCTGCCGTGCGTTCAGTGGCGTCTCGTTGCGCTGCCCTTTGCCGGCCACCACCGTGTAGAGCACCATCTCGCGTTCGATGAAGGCCTCGCGGGCCGCCGTCTGCCGCAGCGTGGACCGGACGCGCTCGAGCATCGCATCGTCCGGTCGCGGCACGACGACGACCACCGGCCGCGTCTTCCAGCGCTCGGCCACGAGCGGGTTGTCGTCGGAAGCGCCCTGCGCGTGCGGCAGTGCGAACGCCAGCGCCGCGAGGGCCGGCAGCAGGACGGCAAGCCGGCGCGAGACGAAGGGGATGGGCATGGCGGATCTCCGGTGAAGGCGCGGTCCCGCCACGCTAGCCGACGCATCGGCCCGCGCGTGCCGGACAACACCCCCATCGACGCGGGATGCCGCGCCTCAGAGCCCGTGGATCAGCGCCTGGTGCAGCGAAACGCCGGCGACCAGGCCGTCGGCCGAAGCCAGCGTGGCGTTCTGCGGGACCTGGCCCGCATCGCCGGCCGCGTAGACACCCGGCACGGTCGTCAGCTTCGAGGTATCGGTGCGGATCACCGGGCCCAGCATGCCCTCGTCGAAAGCGCAGCCCAACTGCTCGGCCAGCGGACTGGCCATGCGCGTGCGGGTGGCGATGAACAGCGCATCGACCGGCACCACGCGCCCGTCGGCCAGCCGCACGCCCGTCAGGTGCGGCGCCTCGCCCGCCACACCGACCACGCGCGCCGGCTCGAGCGTGACGCCGCGCCCGAGCAGCTTGGCACGCGTCGCGTCGTCCAGTTCGCCGTCATGCCCGTCGAGGAAGAAGGTGGTCGGGCCCCAGTCGGGGATCAGCATCGCCTGGTGCACCGACAGCGGCGAGGCGTACAGCACACCCAGCGGCCCGCCGCCGACCTCGTAGCCGTGGCAATAGGGACAGTGCAGCACGCTGCGGCCCCAGCGCTCGCGCAGGCCGTCCAGCGCCGGCAGGGTGTCGGCGATGCCGAAGGCGAGCAGCAGCTTCTTCGCCGACAGTCGGGCGCCGTCATCGAGCGTGACCGTGAAGCCCCCCGCTGCGTCGGCGGCGGCACCCGCGGCGCGGCCTTGCACGAAATGCACGTTGGGATAGGCCAGCAGCTTGGCGCGGGCCTGCGCCATCAGTTCGAGCGGCGGCACGCCATCGAGCCCGAAGAAGCCGTGCGCGGCCGCGGCGAAGCGGTTGCGCGGCTCGCCCGCATCGACCACGCAGACCGCGCGGCGTGCGCGCGCCAGCTGCATCGCCGCCGACAGACCGGCAAAACTGCCACCGATGACCAGCGCGTCATGACGCATGAGAAATGTCCTTTGCAGAAAAATGGCCGGCCAGCATCCGGCGATGGAAATCCTTCGACAGCGCGGCCAGCGTGACCTGGCCCAGGCGCGCGAGCAGCACCGCCTCGGCCGCCTGGCAGGCGTCGTCGAGCGCGGCGTTCACCGCCTGCTCGACGATGCAGCCCGGGCTTTCGGTGCGGTTGCCCAGGGCCAGCAGCGAGGGCGCGCCCAGCGCCGCATGGATGTCGGCCAGCGTCACCTCCGACAGCGGGCAGGAGATGACCCAGCCGCCGCCATGCCCCTTGGCCGAACTCACGAAGCCGGCCTGGCGCAGGCCCGCCATCACGCGGCGCACCACCACCGGATTGGTGTTCATCGCCACGGCCAGCGCCTCGGACGTGGTGGGCGTGTCGCTCTCGGCCATGTGCAGCAGCACGTGCAGCACGCCGGATAATTTGCTGTCTCGTTTCATGCAACATTATTTGTTTCATGAGTTGAAGAACGCAACGCGGCGCCGCCTTGCCCCTGCGGCGGATGGGGAGACTGCCGCGCACAATGGCCCGATGGCGAAACCTCTTCCTGACGGCGTCGATGCCGAGGGCTTCATCCTGACCGTGCCGGACCGCCCGCTTCAACCGGAGTTCCGAAGCGTGGTCGAGGACCTTGTCACGACGCTGTCCGGCCGCTGCGCCGCGCTGGACGGCCTCTACCTCTACGGCAGCGTTGCGCACGGCCGCGCCCGGCCCGGCCTGTCGGACCTGGACCTGAGCCTCGTGCTTCGCGAGCCCCCCAGCGCGGACGACAGCGCGCTTCTCGAAGACCTGCGGCACGCGCTGCAGGCGCGGCACCCCGAGGTCTCGAAGATCGATTTCGACCTCGGCACGCGGGCCGAGGTGCTCGCACCGAAGAGCCGTCCGAGTTGGGGCTACTGGCTCCGGCACGAATGCCGGTGGCTCTGGGGCGAGGACCTCTCGGCGCGGTTCGAGCGCCTGCGGCCGTCGCGTGCCATCGCGCTGGCCGTGAACGGCGACTTCGAAGCGGCGCTGGCCGCCTATGCGCGCCGCATCGGCGACGCCGACGAACTCGTGCAATCACGGCGCCTGCAACGCGAGGCCGCGCGCAAGCTGATCCGGTCGACCAGCGTGCTGCGCACCGAGCAGGACCGCGACTGGCCGCAAACGCTCGAGGCGCATGCGGCCCTTCTGCTGCGGCACCATCCGTCGATGGCGCAGCCGATGCGCTTCTTCCTCGACCAGGCAGGCGAACCCACCGCGCCCGCCGACGCCTTCGTCGAGCGCTTGAACGACTTCGTCGGCTGGATGTCGCGCGCGGCGACAGCGACCGTCGGCGACGCTTCAGGCTAGGCCCGACGTCGCTCGCCGCACCAGCGGCGCCACCTCGGTGCCCAGCAGCTCGATCGAGCGCGTCATGGCCTCGTGCGCCAGCGAGGCCGAGCTCATCTGGAAGGTGATGCGCGAGACGCCGCCGAGCACCGCGCTGGCCGCGAGCATCTTGCCGGCCACGCTCTGCGGATCGCCGATCAGGAAGGCGCCGCCGGGTCCGCACTGGGCGTCGAACTGCGCGCGCGTCGCCGGCGGCCAGCCGCGCTCGCGGCCGATCTCGGTGAACATGTGCTGCCAGCCCGGGAAGAAGGCGTCCCTGGCCTCTTCGCCGGTGGCGCCGACGAAGCCGATCGCGTGCACGCCGACCCGGAGCTGGCCGGGACCATGCCCGGCGCGCCGGCCGGCTTCGCGGTAGAGATCGACCAAGGGCCGGAAGCGGCGGAACTCGCCGCCGATGATCGCCACCATCAGCGGCAGGCCCAGCGTGCCGGCCCGCGCGAAGGATTGCGGCGTGCCGCCCACGCCCAGCCAGACCGGCAGCACCGGCTGGTGAGGACGCGGGTAGATGCCCTGCCCGGTGAGCGCGGGCCGGTAGCGCCCGGACCAGTGCACGTGGGGCGTCTCGCGCAGCTTCAGCAGCAGTTCGAGCTTCTCGGCAAAGAGCGCGTCGTAGTCCTCGCGCTGGAGCCCGAACAGCGGGTAGGCCTCGTTGAACGAGCCGCGTCCCACCACGAGCTCCGCGCGCCCCTGGGCGATCAGGTCGAGCGTCGCGAATTCCTGGAACACCCGCACCGGGTCGGCCGCGCTCAGCACGGTCACGGCGCTGGTCAGGCGGATGCTGTGCGTGCGCGCCGCGGCGGCCGCCAGGAGGATGGCCGGCGCCGAGTCCAGGAACTCCGGCCGGTGGTGCTCGCCGATCCCGAACACGTCGAGCCCGACCCGGTCGGCCACCGCCACCTCCTCCAGCAGGTGGGCGAGCCGTTCGGTCGGCGACAGCGTCCGGCCGGTGGCCGGGTCCGGCAGGATCGCCGCGAAGCTGTCGATGCCGATCTCCAGGGTGTGGGCGGATGTCATGCGCAGCTCATGCCGTCCGCAGGCGAAGCCGGCGCGCGTCCAGGCTCAGTGCGGTGGCGCCGAAGGCCACGAGCTGCAGCAGGCCACCGACGATCATGATGTTCTTCACGAAGTGGATGAACTGGTTCTGATCGGCCAGGTGCGAATGGAAGAACAGCGCAGCGGCCAGCGTGAACAGTGCCAGCACCGCGGCGACCGCGCGGGTCCGGAAGCCGACCAGCAGCAGCAGGCCGCCGCCGAGCTCCACCAGCACCGCCAGCACATAGCCCAGCAGCGGCAGCGGCAGGCCGACCGAGGCGATGTAGCCCTGGGTGGCGGCGGGCGCGCCGAGCTTGCCGATGCCGCTGAGGATGAAGATGACGGCGATCAGGATGCGGCCGACTGCGGCGACCGTGTTGGCGTTATTTGGCATGGGATTGTTTCGATGGGGAAAAGGAGGCACGGCTCAGGCCGTGGCCGGTGAAAGGCTTTGGGGCAGGCAGGTGGGGAGCGGAAGGAGGGTCATGGAAGCGGGTCCGGAAAAAAGTTGATCGACAGGGATGGCGTAGTTTTCCAAGCCTGGAGCCCTCTGAACAGCCGCGATTTTTCGATGCGATCCATCGGCATGGCCGATGGGTGCGACGGACGGCCGCCTCGGCAGGAACACGGTCCAGCCGCTATATTTCGCCCCCCGGCTCGTTGCGAGCCGACCGACTGGAGATGCAGTGCTCGACGGTGTTTCGCTGGATCAACTCCGGACCTTCATCGCCTCGGTCGACGAAGGCAGCTTCTCGGCCGCGGCACGCAAGGTACGCCGCGCGCAATCGGTGGTCAGCGATCTGGTCAGCGGCCTCGAGGCGCAGATCGGCGTGGCGCTGTTCGACCGCTCGGGCCGCTACCCCAAGCTGACGCCCGCCGGCGTGGTGCTGCTGGCCGATGCCCGCGGCATCGTCTCGGGCGTCGACTTCATGAAGGCGCGCGCCAAGGGCATGGCTTCGGGCCTGGAGCCCGAGTTGTCGGTGGTGGTCGACGTGTTCTTCCCGATCGAGGCCATCACCGAAGCCGCGAAGGCCTTTCGCGAGCACTTCCCTGGCACGCCGCTGCGGCTGTTCGTCGAGGCGCTGGGGGGCGCCTACCAGCCGGTGCTGAACGGAAGCGCGAGCATCGGCATCGTCGGCTCGCTGCCGATCATGCCGGCCTCGCTGAGCGGCGAACGCCTGAACGGCATCGCCTTCGGCATGGTGGCGGCGCGGGACCATCCGCTGGCGCAGTTCCAGGGCACGGTCTCGAAGTGGGAACTCGCCAGGCATGTGCAACTCGTGCTCACCGACCGGTCCGAGCTCTCGGCCGGCCGCGAGTTCGGCGTGATGTCGCCCTCGACCTGGCGTTTGGCCGACCTGTTCGCCAAGCACGCCTTCCTGCTGAATGGCCTCGGCTGGGGCGGCATGCCGCTGCACACGGTGCAGCGCGACATTGCCGAAGGCCGGCTGGTGGAACTGTCGATCGAGGACGTGCCGCCCGGCGGGCTGATCCTGCCCATGTCCGCGGTCTACCCGACCGCCGCGCCACCGGGCCCCGCCGGCCGCTGGCTGATCGAGCGCCTCAAGCGCTGCCCGACGCAGCAGGCCGCGCCGGCCTGAGCCATGCCATCGGTTCAGGGCCGCGCCAGCAGCGCGCCCATCCCCAGGTTGATCGCCAGCCCGCCGCCCACCAGCCAGGCGAACAGCACGGCCGCCAGCGCCAGCGGCCTGAAGCCGGCCTTGCGGATGGCCGAGACGTGCGTGGTCAGGCCCAGGCCGGCCATGGCCATTGCGAGCAGCACCGTGTCGACCGCGATCGCATGCGTGACCACGGCCGCGGGCAGCAGCGCGAGCGAGTGCAGCCCCACGACCGCGACGAAGCCCAGCGCGAACCAGGGCACCACGATCCGTCCCCGGCCCGGATCCGCGCCGCCGGCGTTCTTCGCGTCGGCGCGCGACAGCCAGGCCGAGAGCAGGATCAGGAAGGGCGCCAGCATCATCACGCGCACCATCTTCGCGATCACCGCCGTGTCGGCCGCCTGCTCGCCGACCGCGCGGCCCGCCGCCACCACCTGCGCCACCTCGTGGATGGTCGAGCCCGCGAACACGCCATAGGCCGTGGGCGACAGGCCGACCAAGCCGTATTGCGCATCGAGCCGGTACAGCGCCGGGTAGAGGAAGATCGCCAGCGTGCCGAACACCACCACCGTGGCCACGGCCACCATCACCTGCTCGGCCCGGCCCCGCACCACGGGCGCAGCCGCCATCACCGCCGCGGCGCCGCAGATCGAGCTGCCGGCGCCGATCAGCATCGCCGTCTGGCGGTCGAGGCCGAACACCCGCGTGCCGAGGAAGCAGGCCAGGCCGAAGGTGCTGCACAGCACCGCGGCGTCGATGGCCACGCCGGTCCAGCCGACGGCGCCGATGTCCTGGAAGGTCAGGCGCAGGCCGTAGAGCACGATGCCCAGGCGCAGCAGGTTGGCCTTGGAAAAACCGACGCCCGCGCCGGCCGTGGCCGCCATGCGCGGATAGACCGTGTTGCCGATCCCCATGCCCAGCACGATCGCCAGCGTGAGCGGGCTGATGCCGTGGGCCTGCAGCCAGCCGAACTCGCCCAGGTGGATGGCCGCGAACGCGATCGCGCCGGTCAACAGCAGGCCCGGGCCCATGCGGCGCAGGTAGGAAGGTGCCACGACCGGGCCTTCGTTCGGCAGCGTCGTGGCATGGGTGGCGGGGTGCAATTCGGTTCTCCGGCCACCGCTTGCGGATGGCATGAGCGAACTTTGGCGCCTGGCGATCTATCCGGCAAACAGATAGTTCAGCTATAACGTACCCATGAAACCGGTAATAAGGACGACCCCATGCGGCTGACGCTGCGCCAGCTGCTGATCTTCACCGCCGTGGCCGACACCGGCAGCACCACCGCGGCCGGCCTGCGGGTCGCGCTGTCGCAGTCGGCCACCAGCGGCGCGCTCAACGAGCTCGAACACCTGCTCGGCGCGCAGTTGTTCGACCGCATCGGCAAGCGCCTGCTGCTCAACGACAACGGCCGCGCGCTGCTGCCCCAGGCCCGCGCGGTGCTCGACGGCGCGCAGGAGATCGAAGACCAGTTCGGCCAGGCCACGGCCGGCGTGGCGACGCGCCTGCGCATCGGCGCCAGCACCACCATCGGCAACTACCTCCTGCCTTCGCTGGTGGCCGGCTACCTCAAGGCCTGGCCCGGCACCGCGATCGACGTGGTGATCGGCAACACGCGCGAGGTGGCGGCCGCGGTGACACGGCTCGAGGTCGACCTGGGCCTGATCGAAGGCCCCTGCCACGAGAGCGAGCTGCGCGTCGTGCCCTGGCTGGAAGACGAGTTGGTGATCGTGGCCTCGCCCTCGCATGCGCTGGCGGCAGGCGATGCACAGGCGCGCGTGCCGCTCAAGGCGCTGCGGCAGGCGCGCTGGCTGCTGCGCGAGGAAGGCTCGGGCACGCGCGAGGCGGTCGAGCAGGCGCTGCTGCCGCACCTGCACCACCTGCAGGTCGACCTGCAGCCCGGCAGCACCGAGGCCATCAAGCAGGCCGCGGCCGAAGGGCTGGGCCTGGCCTGCCTCTCGCTGTGCGCGGTGCGGGACCTGGTGACGCTGGGCCGGCTGGTGGTGCTGCACACCACGCTGCCGCGGCTCACGCGGCGCTTCTACCGGGTGCATCACCAGCAGAAGCGCTTCTCGGCCAACCTGCAGCGCTTCGTGGCGCATTGCGAGCAGGCGCCGTAGGCCTCAACCGGGCGGCCTGGCCTGCCGCCGCCGGTACTCGGCCACGGGCAGCCCGCCCACGCCCCAGTTGTCGAGTTCGACTTCCTCGACCACGACGAAGGTCGCGTCGAGCGGCTTGTGCAGCACGTCCAGCAGCAGCTGGCTCACGCCCGCGATGAGCCGGGCCTTCTCTTCGGCCGTGACGCGGTCGCGATCGGGCGTGCTGCCCTCGCGCGTGACCTGGATGGTGACGAATGGCATGGCGCGAGCTCAGTGCCCGGCGCTCTGGCCGCCGTCCACGTGCAGGATCTCGCCGGTCGCGAAACCGGCCGACTCGAGGAACAGCACGCCGTCCACGATGTCCTGGATCTCGCCCATGCGCTTGACCGGATGCAGGCCGGCCAGGAAGTCGTGCGTGGCCGGCGCATGCATCGGCGTCTTGATGATGCCGGGCGAGACCGCGTTCACGCGGATGCCCCGGGCCGCGTACTCGATCGCGAGTGCCTTGGTGGCCGAGTTGATGCCGCCCTTGGTGAGGTTGGCCAGCACCGTCGGCACGCCCGCGACCGCGTGGTCGACCAGGCTGGTCGTGATGCTCACGATGTGGCCCGAGCCCTGCTTGAGCATCTCGGCCGCGGCGCGCTGCGTGATGTGGAAGAAGCCGGCCACGTTGGTCGCGATGTTGGCCTGGAAATCCTCGGCCGTGAACTCGACAAAAGGCTTGGCAGTGAAGATGCCGGCGTTGTTGACCAGCGTGTCGATGCGGCCGAAGCGCGCGATGGCTTCGCGCACGACGCGCTCGGCGGTCGCCGCCTCGCCGATGTCGCCGGCCACCGCGACCACGTCGCTGTCCGCGCCCTGCCGGATCGAGCGCGAGGTGGCGACCACGCGGTAGTTGCGGTCGCGGTAAGCCTTCACCAGCGCCGCGCCGATGCCTTGGGATGCGCCCGTGATGATGGCGACTTTCTGTTCGATGCCCATGATGTCCTCGAAGGTGTCTTCCGGCTGGCGTGATTGCCGCCGGCGGCCCGTGGGGACCGTCCGGAAATTCTGGGCGCCGGGCCTCGCCGCGAGAAGCGTCGACGTGCGACGAGGAGCTTTGCAGAAAGGGGAAGAATGCCTAAGCACCAACCGCGCCGGCATCGGCCGAGAGCCGCGCGAACTCGGCCCTCAAACGCGGCGCAGCGAAGTCGACGAAGGCCCGCACCTTCGGCACCGAGAGCCGGCCCTGCGGCACGATCAGGTGCACCGGCATGGCCGCGGCTTCGGCCTCGCGCAGCAGGATCTGCAGCGAGCCGTCGCGCACGCGCTCGGCCACGTGGTAGGCGTAGAGCCGCGTCACGCCATGGCCCGCGACCGCCGACGCGAGCGCGGCCCGCACGCTGTTGACCACCAGCCGCGGCTTGAAATGCACCGTGCGCGGCACAGCGCTGCCGGCCAGCGGCGGGAAGATCCAGCTGTCGTGGCCGAAGTGCGTGGTGGTCACGATGCGGTGCTTGAGCAGGTCGGCGGGTTCGTCGATGCGCGGGTGCGCGGCCAGGTAGCGCGGCGCCGCGACCACCACCCGCTTGACGTCGCCGCCGACCCGCAGCGCCACCAGCGAGGAATCGGGCAGCTCGCCCACGCGCAGCGCGACGTCGATGCCCTCCTCCACCAAATTGACCGGCCGGTCGAGCAGCACCAGGTTCACCGACACGCCGGGGAAGGCATCGAGGTAGGCATCGACGATGGGCTGCAGGATCTGCTCGCCGCTGATGGGCGGCGCGCTCAGCGTCAGCGTGCCGCGCGGCGCGGCGCGCTCGCCGGCCGCGTTCAGGTCGGCCTCCTCGAGCTCGCCCAGGATCCGGCGGCAGGCGAAGGCATAGCGCTCGCCCGCCTCGCTGAGCTTGAGCGCGCGCGTCGTGCGGTGCAGCAGCTCGGTGCCCACATGGTGCTCGAGGAAGGCGATGGCGCGGCTGACCGCCGCGGGCGAACGACCCAGACGCCGGCCCGCGGCCGACAGGCTGCCCGCGTCCAGCGCCGCGACGAAGACCTTCATCGCGTCGATACGGTCCATGCGCGGCCTCCGGGTCGTTGCTTCAGAACGCGCGCCGGTAGGCGAACAGGCCCGGCAGGCCGCCGGTCATGAGGAACAGCAGCTTGGCGCCCTTGGCGAACTTGCCGGCCCGCACGTCCTGCAGCAGGCCGGCGAAGGCCTTGCCGCCGTAGACCGGGTCCAGCAGCAGGCCTTCGAGCGAGGCCATGGTGCGCACGGCTTCGCGCATGCCGTCGGTGGGCAGGCCGTAGCCCTGGCCGATCTGGCCGTCGACGAGCACGATGGCGTCGGCCGGCACCTTGCGGCCGGGCTGCAGGCACTCGAGCGTCTGCTGCGCCAGGCCCCAGGTCAGGCCATGGGCCTTCTCGGCCGGCGACAGCACCGTGTACGCCTGCACCACCCGCGGGTCCCGGCCCATCGCGAGTAGCCCGGCCACCAGGCCGGCCTGCGTGCCGCCGCTGCCGTTGGGCAGCACGATGCGGTCGAAGCGCGTGGCCATGGCTTCGGCCTGCGACAGGATCTCCGCCGCGGCATTCGCATAGCCCAGGCAGCCGACCGCCGAGGAACCGCCGAAGGGCGCCACATAGACCGTGCGGCCCGCGGCACGCAGCGAGGCCGAGCGGTGCTGGAGGAAGGGCATGGCCGCGGCCGGGTCGGCCACATCGTGCACCGTCGCGCCCAGCAGGCCGTCGAGCAGCACGTTGCCGTTGTGCAGGAAATCCTCGTCGTCGCGCGGCACCGAGCGCGTCAGCACCAGCTCGCACACCAGGCCCGCCTTCGCGGCCGCCGCGGCGGTGAGGCGCGCATGGTTCGACTGCCGCGCCCCGACGGTCAGGAGGGTGTCGGCGCCCGCGGCCTGCGCCTCGGCGATCAGGAACTCGAGCTTGCGCAGCTTGTTGCCGCCGCCGCCCAGGCCCGTCAGGTCGTCGCGCTTGACGAAGAGCTCCACCCCGCCGAGCTGCCGGCTGATGCGCGGCAGGTGCTGGATCGGTGTGGGGCCCTCGAGCAGGCGATGGCGGGCGAAGCGGCTCAGGTCGAGCGGGGGTGCGGTGGACACGGCAGTCTCCTCGGAAGAGATCTTGAAGGGCCTCATGTTAAGAGCACGCCGCCACCCCTGCGCTCAAAGCCCCGCGCTCAGCGCGGCCGCCACGCCCAGCGCCCCGCCCGCCACCAGCAGCGAGCCGGTGAAGGACTGGGTCGACGCGAGGATCGCATTGGCCACCAGCGGGCCGACGATCTGGCCCACGCCGTAGACCGCGGTCATCACGGCCATCATGTTGAAGCGCACCGCATGGGCCACGCGGCGCGCGGCCGGCATCGCGATGGTCACGGTGCCGACGAAGGTGCCGCCGACCAGGAAGGCGCTCAGCAAATAGGCCGCGGCGCTGTGGCTGAACACCGGCAGCACCACGCCGATGCCCTGGACCGCCATGTTCAGCCCCAGGCTGCGGCGCGTGCCCAGGCGCAGCCGCATCCAGTGCCAGAAGAAGCAGGAGGGCACGGCGCCGAAGCCGAACACGGCCCAGACCTGGATCGGGTCCACCGGCCCCAGTGCGCCCTTGATGAACAGCGGCAGGTAGGTCGCGGTCACGATGTAGCCGAAGCCGGCCAGGCCATAGATGGCAATCAGCCGCATCGCCTGCGCACGCGGCGTGCCGGCGCCGGCCGCGCGCTCGTCGGGCCGCGCATCGGCGGCCTGCGCCGGGTCGGGCGGCAGGCCCAGGGCCGGCGATGCGGCCAGGGCCAGCACCAGGCTCGCGGCCGCGAGCACCATCCACAGCGCCGGGCTCGCGAGGCCCGCGCGGTGGCCGAGCGCGATCAGCTCCGCCGAGAGCACGATGCCCACGCCGACGCCCGCATAGAGGATCGGCGCGCCGTGCCCGTGCCCCATGTGCTGCAGCAGCCACAGCGAAGCCGCGACCATCGACACCGCGCTGCAGACGCCCGCCAGCCCGCGCACCGCGATGATCGCCGCGGCCGAATGCAGCAGGCCGAGCAGCGCCATGCACAGGAGGCTGCCCACCGTCGCCCAGACGCACAGGTTGCGCGCCTGTGCGGGCTTCGCCTGGCTGATGAGCAGCGCCCCCAGCAAGTAGCCCGCATAGTTGGCCGAGGCCGCCAGCGTGCCGCCGTGCACGGTGAGCAGACCGTCGCTCACCATCGCCGGATACAGGCCGGTGAAGGCGAAACGGCCGAAGCCCATGCCGATCGCGAGGACCAGCGAGGCGGCCAGCGCGGGGCCGAGCGCCGGGCGTGCGGTGATGCTTGTCGATGCGGTCGTCATGGCCCGGCACCTATCTGGAGGTGGCGCCGACCCGCCCGCGCAGCGCCTCGAAGGCCGGCGTCTCGTAGCCCTGGCGCCAGACCAGCACCGTGTCGATCAAGGTGATCGGCAGCTCGCGCATGCCCTTGGGCTTGCCCATCAGTTCGATCACGCTGCGCGGCATCAGGCTCACGCACTCGCCCGAAGCCACGCAGGCCAGCATGCCGTGGTAGGAGCCCATCTCCTGCACATCGAGCGGCGCCACCGCCGGCCCCCGGGCCAGGATGCGTTCGGTGATCAGCCGGTAGGTGCAGCCGTTCGGGAACGCCGCCACCGAGCGGATCGCCACTTCGTCGACCTGCTGCACGGGCGCATGCCCCGGGGGCAGCAGCAGCACCAGCTCCTCCTGGAACACCGGCACCGACGCCAGGCCCAGCGCCGCCAGGTCGATCGCCGCATCGCCCTCGGCCACCGGGGGCAGCGCGACGAAGGCGCAGTCCAGGCTGCGCCCGTGCACCGCCGCGACCAGCTGGCGCGAGGGGCCGGTGGACAGGCGCAGACGCACCTGCGGGAACTGGCGGTGGTAGGACGCCAGCGGCTCGGGCAGGCGGCTCGCCGCCGTGCTCTCCATCGAACCGATGCGCAGCACGCCCGTGGGCTCCGCGGGATGCAGCACCTGGCGCGCCTCCTCGGCCAGCGCCAGCATGGCCTTGGCGTAGTGCAGGAAGCGCTCGCCCTGGGGCGACAGCGCCATGCGCTTGTTGTCGCGCAGGAACAGCGCCACGCCCAGTTCTTCCTCGAGCTGCTGCACCCGCGTCGTCACGTTGGACTGGACCCGGCCCAGGCGCTGGGCGGCCCGGGTCACGCTCAGTTCCTCGGCCACCGCACAAAAGATCTCCAACGTCGCGTGTTCCACATCGTTCCTTGAAAGAGATGTATAAAATCAACTTGTTCTCTTATAGAGATCATACAACCCCGCTTCATCTCATTCAAGGACCCTCCACATGCCAGCCTCGAACGCGCTCGCGCGACTCCACGTACCGCTCCCCATCGTGCAGGCGCCCATGGCCGTGGCCTCGACGCCCGAGATGGCGGCCGCCGCCTCGAACGCCGGCGCCCTGGGCTCGCTGGCCCTGGGCGCCAGCACGCCCGCGCAGGCCCGGGCCCTGATCACCGCCACGCGCGCGCTCACCGACAAGCCCTTCAACGTCAACTTCTTCTGCCACCGGCCCGCCGTCGCCGACCCGGCGCGCGAAGCGGCCTGGCTCGCGCTGCTGCGCCCGCGCTTCGAGGAGTTCGGCGCCACGCCGCCGGCCGGCCTGAAGGAGATCTACAAGAGCTTCACGGTCGACCACGAGATGCTGGACATGCTGCTGACCGAGCGCCCCGCCGTCGTGAGCTTCCATTTCGGCCTGCCGCCGCAGGCATGGATCGAGGCGCTGCACGACGCGGGCATCGTGCTGGCCGCCTGCGCCACCTCGCTGGAGGAAGCCGCGCAGATCGAGGCCGCGGGCATCGACTGGATCGTCGCGCAGGGCTACGAGGCCGGCGGCCATCGCGGCGTGTTCGATCCCGAACAGGGCGACCCGCAGATCGGCACCTTCGCACTGGTGCGCGCGATTGCGCACAGTTCAAGGCTGCCCGTGATCGCGACCGGCGGCATCATGGACGGCCAGGGCATCGCCGCCGCGCTGCAGCTCGGCGCCTCGGCCGTGCAGCTGGGCACGGCCTTCCTGCTGTGCCCGGAGTCGGCGGCCAACGCGAGCTACCGCGCGGCCCTGAAGTCGGCGCCTCGCACGGCCGTGACCGCCACGATCTCGGGCCGCGCCGCGCGCGGCATTCCCAACCGCCTCTACCTGGACGGCGACGCGCAGGCCCTGGCCACGCTGCCCGACTACCCAATCGCCTACGACGCCGCGAAGTCGCTGACGGCCGCGGCCGCCGCCAAGGGCAACAGCGACTTCGCCGCGCAGTGGGCGGGGCAAGGGGTGTCGATGATCCGCGAACTGCCGGTGGCGGAACTGATCGCGGTGCTGGTGGAGGAATGGCGGGCGGCGGGCCGCTGAAAAAACGCGGCCTTGAAGGCTACGGTTTCCGCCTGCGCGCAGGCCGGGCCAGCACGCCGATGACCATCAGCGCCGACGGGGTCAGCCAGCCCAGCCACAGCAGCACGCCCCGCGCGGCGCCGCTGTCGGCCAGGGCGCAGGCCAGCGAAGAAGCGATCGCGGCGATGCCGAGCCCACGCAGCATCGGCCGTGCGAGGCCGCCACGCCATCGGCGCGGCAGCTGCTCATGGTGCCGGTCCATGGCCAGCGCCAGTGCGCCAAGACCGGGCAGCAGCAGGGCCGGCACCAGCCACGCCATCAACACGTCGCGGCCCTCGCCTGTCGTCGTCGCAGGGTCCAGGCGACGCAGGCAAACGCGATGCCGGCGGCCAGCGCGGCCAGGTCGAAGCCGGCCATCACCACGTCGTGATCGGCCAGTGACGGCAGAAGGCCGCGCGAGGTGGTCAGGGCATTGAGCACAGGCAGCAGGACGAAGACAAAGGCGGCGAGAAGTGCCTGCTTCCTCCACGCGCACCGCGGCGGGCGCAGCGCGGCCCACAGGAACATCAGCAGCCAGACGCCGAACAGCGTGTGCACCTCCCATTCGGCGCGGTGGGCCATGTCGACGGGCAGCAGCCGGTTGGCCCAGAAATAGGCGCCGATGGCCACCGGCAGTCCGATGACCACGGCGACGTTGAGCCGCTCCACCAGGCGCAAGCCGAAGTGCGCGGCCCCGCGATGCCGTTCGATGCGCTGCCGGCGCTTGACGGACCACAGCACCAGCCCTGTCGCGATCATCACCGCGCCCAGCAGGCCCGACAGCACATAGAGCGCGCGCAGCACCGGCGCCGCGAAGATGCCTTCGTGCAGGCCCAGCATCAGGTCGCGGAAAGCCTTGGGACCGGATTGCCAGGCCTCGCGCTCCATCAGCCGTTCACCGCTCACGCCGTCGTACACCAGGATGTCGGTGGCGCGCAGCGGGCCGGCCGCAAAGTCGCCGACGACGTGGATGCGGGCATGGGCATCGTTGGGGTTCTCGAAGCCCAGCGTGGCGACCGGCTTGCCGCCCCATCGCGCCTGCGCGTCGTGCAGCACCCGCTCCAGCGGCACGAGCGGCGCAGGCTGGCCGGCGCTGCGGCTGGGGGCCAGCGGCGGGAACACCTCGTTCAGGAAGGCTTCCTGCCTGGCTTCGCCCGGCCCGTACCACGGCGTCACGACCCACGGCATGAACGAGAACATCAGGAAGACCAGGCCCGAGTAGGTGATCATCAGCTGGAAGGGCAAGGTCAGGACGCTCGCCACGTTGTGCGCGTCGAGCCACGAACGTTGCCCCTTGCCGGGCCGGAAGGTGAAGAAGTCCGCGAAGATCTTCTTGTGCACCACGATGCCGGTGACCAGCGCGACCAGCATCGCCAGCGTGGCGAGGCCCACGATCCACTCGCTGGCCAGCGCCGGCAGGTAGTGCAGCCGCCAATGCATCTGGTAGAGCGTCTGGCCGCCAGCCGTGTCGCGCGTCGCGATGCGCTGGCCGGTATCGGGGTCGAGGTAGGCCGTGCCGGAGGCACCGTGCGCCGCCTGCCAGGACACGCGCAGATAGGGCTCGTTGCGATCGATCGGCAAGGTGATGTTCCAGCGCCGCGCTTGGGCCGCATGGTCCTGCAGATAGCGCTGCGCCTGCAGGATCGCCGGGGCCTGCGACGACGCATGCCGGGCGACCGGCAGCTCGGGCCGCATCCAGCGATCGATCTCGGTGTCAAGGTAGCCGAGGGTGCCGGTGACGAAGATGAAGTACAGCACCCAGCCGAACAGCAGGCCCAGCCAGGTGTGCAGCCAGGCCATGGACTGGCGGAATTGTTCCTTCATCGTCGCTCCGCCCTCGCGCCCATGGAGCCACGCATCACAGCAGCGCCCATGCGACCAACGCACTCAGCAAGCTCGGCAGCGCGAGTCCAAGCCATGCCCCACGCGCGCTGCGGGCCGCAAAGGCCCACATCACGGCGCCGGCATAGACCACGAAGCTCAACTGCATCGCGACCAGCACGGCATCGACACGCGCCATGGCCCCGAAGCCGGAGGCGACGAGTGCCACGATGGCCGTGGACAGGCTGGTGGCGAGCGCATAGCCGCCGACCGCGGCGGCCACGCAGCGCGAGAAAACGCTCCAGCGCGCAGGGCTCAGCACCGACGGTTCAGAAATCCGCCGACACCGACACCAGCAGCGTGCGGGGCGCGCCGATCGTCAGGCCCTCGCGCGCCGCGGACTGCCAGTAGTTCCTGTCCCCCACGTTCTCGAGGGTGGCGCGCACCGTGATCGGCACGTTGCCGGTCACGAAGCGATAGCGGGCGCCGAGGTCGAAGCGCGTCCAGCCCGGGATCTGCTGCGTGTTGCCGACGTCCACGTACTGCGCGCTGGTGCGCAGCGCGCGGGCGGTGAAGCTCAGGCCGGGCAGGAAGGGGGCGTCCCATTCACCGGCGAGGTTGAGCTGGAACTTCGGCGTCGCGGGCGCGGTGCGGCCGTTGTTCTCGCCGCCTTCGGTGCGCGTCAGCACGCCGTCGGTGTAGGCGAAGCCGGCCAGCAGGCGCACGCCGGTGGCGGACTCGCCCTGGGTGATGAGCTCGACACCCCGGTTGCGCTGTTGCCCGTCGGCGCTGAAGCGCAGCGTCGCCGGATCGAGGAAGCTGCTGGCGCGTTCGATCTGAAACACGCTCAGCGTGGTGGCGAAGCGGCCGAAGTCGTACTTGGCGCCAAGCTCGATCTGCTTGGCCTTGGTCGGCGGGAACACCTCGCCGGCGTTGGAGGCGCCCGACGGCGCGGTCGGGCCCTGGCTCAGGCCCTCGATGTAGTTGCCGTAGAGCGAGAAGGCATCGGTGGCCTTCACCACCAGCGCCGCCACCGGCGTGACGGCGGACTTGTCGTAGTGCGCGTTCCGCTTGCCGCTCACGGGATCGAAGCCCGAGGTCTCGACCTGCTGGTGGCGTGCGCCGAGGGTCAGCTGGATGCGGCGATCGCTCGAGAAGATCGTGTCGGCCACGGCGAGGCTGCGCAACTTCGTCTCGGCCACCTTGGGGATGTACGCATCGACCGTGATGTTCGGCTGCGCGATGTCGGCCGGTTGGTAGAGATTGGAGAAGAGGAAGGCCCCGTTCTGCCGGCGCGTGCCCTGCTCCGAGTTCAGCGTGCTGACGCTGAGCACCGCTTCATGGCGCAGCGAGCCGGTGGCGAACTTGCCGCGCAGGCCGACCTCCGCGGTCTGGGTGTCGACCTCTTCGTTGAGCCGCGCGGGCCGTCCGGCGATCGCGCCGAGGCTGTCCTGCATCAGCCAACTGGTCTGCAGGCTGCGGAAGTCGTAGCGCATGGCGCCGACGGCGCCGTAGGCCGTGAGGTTCGGTGCCAGGTCCACTTCGGCACGCACCATGGCCGAGAGCTCCTTCGACTTCCAGTAGGTCCAGGCCGGCAGGAAGTTGGTCCTGGCGTCGGGTGCCGGGCCGATGGCCGTGCCTGCCTCCGGCGGGAACAGCAGGCCGCTGCGCGCATGCGTGAGGCGGTTCTGGTAGCTCAGGTCGGCCTCCAGGCGCACGCGATCGCCCTGATAGTCCACGCCCAGCGTGAAGGCTTCGAGGTCTTCCTTGGAATGGTCGACCGGCGTGTCGCCCGAGCGCTTGAGGATGTTGGCGCGCACGCCCCATCGCTTGTCCTCGCCGAGGCGGCGTGCGATGTCGAACTGCGTGCCGAACTGGCCGTCGTCCATGTACGACAGCGTCACGCGGTTGAGCGGCTCGATGCCGGCGCGCTTGGGCACCAGGTTGATGGAGCCGCCGACCGAACCGGCGGGCGCCATGCCGTTGAGCAGTGCGTTCGGGCCCCGCAGCACTTCGACGCGCTCGATGCCGATGAGGGAACTGGCGTTGCGCGGCGAGATGCCGTAGAGCCCGTTGAAGGACACGTCGTAGTTGAACAGCGTGAAGCCGCGGATGTTGAACTCGTCCCGGCCGGCGCCGCGCGAATAGGTGTTGCGCACCGAGGGGTCGTTGACCAGCACGTCGCCGAGGTTCTGTGCCTGCTGGTCTTCGATCAATTGCGCGGTGTACTGCGTGGCGCTGAAGGGCGTGTCGAGCATGTCCCGGTCGCCCAGCAGGCCGATGCGACCGCCGCGTGCCACCTGACCGCCCGCATAGGGCCCCGGCGAGCGGGTGGCGGATTCGCTGACCTCGACCACCGGCAGCGTCGGCGCGCCCCCGCGGCCCGAGGCCGCCGGCCGGACCAGCACCGAGGCGCCATCCACCATCGCCTCGAGGCCGCTGCCGGCCAGCATCCGGTCCAGCGCCTGCTGTGGGGTCCATCGGCCCGATACCGCCCGCGCTGTCTTGCCGGCCACCAGCGCGGCCGGGAAACTCAGCTGCAGGTTGGCCAACCGGGCCAGCTCGTTGAGGGCCTGGCCGAGCGGCTGTGCGGGGATCGAGAACGCCATCGCGCTCGAGGTGGCCGCGCCGCTCTGGGCATGCGCGGAAGGGGCGAAACCGGCGACGAAGGTCGCGGTGATGGCAGCCGCCAGGGTCAGCGGGGAAAGGTTGAAACGCGCGGCGCGCATGGATCGGGAACTCCTCGGTCGGTGGTCGTTGTCAGGCGGCCTCCATGGAGCGCTCGCCTGGTCCTCCCGCTGTAGACGCACCGGTCCGAAGCAAACCTCAGGTCGAGAACGAAAAAATCCCGAAAAAGATTTCAGGGCTTGCGCAGCACGATCTCGCTGACCTCGCCCTGCGGCACCAGCTTGACGGGCAGCACAAACGGCAGCGACTCGGCGAAGCGGCCGAACTGCTGCAGGCTGTAGCTGCCGCCGACCGGCAGCTTGGCGACGGCCGGGTCGCGGATCACCAGGCCGGTGCTGCGGTAGCGCTCGAACTCGGCCAGGGCCTGGGCCAGCGGCGTGTGGTCGAAGCTGATGCGCCCGCTGCGCCACGCGGCGACGGCCGCGGGCGCGACCTGGGTCACGGTCCCGAGGCGGCCGTCGTCTTCGCCCACCAGCATCTGGCCGGCCACCAGTTCGATCGGCGCTACGGCGTCGTCCTGCCCCGGGGCCTGGCCCGGCGCGCGGCTCACGCGCACATGGCCCTCCTCCACCGCGACCACGGTCCGGCCCGCATCCAGGCCCGAGCTCGTGTGGCGCACGGAGAAGCGCGTGCCGACCACCACGATGTGCAGCTTGCCGGCCCACACGTGGAAGGGGCGTTCCTTGTCGGCATGGACCGAGAACAGCGCCTGGCCGTCCTGCAGCCGGACCTCGCGCCGGTCGCGGAACAGCCGCGCCTCGAGCCGGGTGGCGGTGTCGAGCTGCACCGAGCTGCCGCGTGCCGGATCGTCGGGCAGCCTGGCCACGATCTGCTGGCCGCGTTCGGTGGCGAAGGCCTGCTCGAAGGTCGGCAGCGCCTGCCAGCGCGTCCAACCCATCCAGCCGCCGCCGACCAGGGCCACCGCCAGCACGGCGACGGCCGCGGGCGCGGCCAGCGCACCGAGGCGCCAGCCGCGCCGCGGTTCCGGCGCCGCTTCCGGCAGGCCGCGGCGCAGCGCGGCCACCGCGTCGCCGGGCAGCTGCCGCAGCTGCCCCACCGTGGCCGCCATGTCCTCGAGCGCGGCCGCATGCCGGGGGTCGGCCGCCAGCCAGGCCTGCAGCGCCGCCCGGCCTTCGGCGTCGAGTCCGTTGCGCCGGCGGGTGGCCCAGGTCGCGGCCGCCAGATCGAGCGCGCGCACCTCCGCCTCCGCCCCGGGGGCAGCGGCATGGCGATCGGAAGCGGTCGTGATCATGGGGATTGAAAAAACATCAGCGCTCGAGACTGTAGACGCACGAGGGGTGCCGAATCCTCAGCTTGCGTCGTCGCATCGGACGGTCCATCAGGTCGGCGTCCGCTCCGGGGCCGGATCGTCCCGGCCTTCGAGCTGGCGTTCGCACTGCTTGCAGGCCAGCATGCCGCGCACCACGTGCTTCTCGACCATGCTGACCGAGATGCCCATGCGCCGGGCCACCTGGGCATGGGTGAGCTCGTCGAAGACGTGTAGCACGAAGGCCTCGCGGCAGCGCGGGGGCAGGCCCTCGATGGCCTCGACATAGGCGCGCAGCACCTGCTGCGAGGCCAGCGCGCCCTCGGGCTGCAGGTGCGGCGGGGCGGCGGGCTGCTCTTCCTCGGGGATCGCGTCCAGGCTGTCGTGGCGACGCACCTCGGCGCGCCGGTGCCGGTCGACCAGCAGGTTGCGCGCGGTGCGGTAGAGCAAGGCCCGCACGTCGAGGATGCTGCGTCCGGCATGCTGAACGGCGAGCACGCGGGCGTAGCTCTCCTGCGCCAGGTCGGCCGCCGTGTCGCGGTCGTTCACCTGACGATGCAGAAAGTTCAGCAGCTCGCGGTAATAGCGCTCCAGCAAGGCACACCCCATGGCGGCTTGCCCGGCTGCGCGACCGACGATCGCAGAGCTTGAAGAGCCGAATCCACCAGAACAATAAGAATTGTTCTTATTATCATCCAGACGCCGAGCGGCGCCCCGCGCGGCCGCATGGCGCAAGATCCGCACGCATGACACCCTTCCGCTCCCTGGCGCTGGCGGCGCTGCTCCACCTCCCGGCCCTGGCCCTGGCCGAGCCCGGCGTCGAGGTCGGCTTCTCGCCCGAAGGCTCGGCGCGGGCGCTGGTGCTGAAGACCCTCGGCAGCGCGACGCAGAGCATCCAGATGCTGGCCTACGCCTTCCAGGCGCCCGACATCGTGCAGGCGCTGGTCGACGCGAAGCAGCGCGGCGTGGAGGTGCGCATCGTGGTCGACGCGAAGCGCAACCGCGGCAAGGCCAGCCGGGCGGCGATGGACACCGTGACCCGCCACGCCATCGCGCTGCGCACCAACGACCGCTTCCACCTGCACCACGACAAGGTGATCATCGTCGACGGCCACACGGTCCAGACCGGTTCCTTCAACTTCGCCCCCTCCGCCGAAACCGCCAACTCCGAGAACGTGGTGGTGCTGCGCGAGATGCCCGAGGTCGCGCGGCCCTACCTCGCGCACTGGCAGTCGCGCTGGGACCTCGGAACGCCCTACCCGCCGCCGTGACGCGGGCCGCCCCAAGCTTCTTGCATTTGATTCACATTCTGGTTTATCGTCCCTCGCCAACAACTTCAACACCGGCCATGCGTGCATCGGCCGGGGTAGGCTCCCCTGCCGCCCGAGCAGGTCCTAGTGCTTGCGAGGGGTTCATCTTTGAATGCGTCGGGCTTGGTTGCGGAAGGCATCGCGCTGCTCCAGAGGCAGCCTGAGATCGCCCTGTTCCTGGTGCTGGCCCTGGGCCATGCGGTCGGCCAGATCCGCTTCGGACCGATCCAGCTGGGCGGCATCTGCGGCACGCTGATCGCGGCGCTGGCCGTGGGCCAGTTCGACATCCACCTCGCCGACAGCGTGAAGAACACCTTCTTCATGCTGTTCATCTTCGCGCTCGGCTATGCGGGCGGCCCGTAGTTCTTCGCCAACCTCGATGCCAAGGGACTGCGGCTGGGGCTGCTGTGCCTGGTCGAGGTGGTGGTGGTGCTCGCGCTGGTGCTGGGCGCGGCCTGGTGGCTGCAGCTGGACCGCGGCACGGCCGCCGGGCTGATGGCCGGCGCGGCCACCGAATCGGCCGTGGTGGGCACGGCCACCGACGCGCTCTCCAAGCTGGCGCTGCCCGCCGACGCCATCCGCCAGCTGCAGGCCAACGTGGTCACGGCCTACTCCATCACCTACGTGTTCGGGCTGATCGCCATCGTGGTGGCGACCAGCCAGGTCTTTCCGCTGCTGCTGCGGGTGGACCTGCGCGCCGAGGCCGACCGGCTCTGGAAGACGCTGGGCGGCGGCGCCGAGGATGCGGCCGCCGCCAGCGCCACGCCCGAGATGATCGGGCGCGTGTACGAGGTGTCGCAGGGGCGTGGCCGCACGGTGGGCACGCTGAGTGCGCTGTTCGAGGGCCGCGCCGTGATCGAGCGCGTGATGCGCCGCGGCCAGCCGCTGCCGGTCGAGCCCACGCTGCGCCTGCGCAGCGGCGACCGGGTGCTCGCCATCGGTCGGCGCGAGGTGCTGGTGAACGTGGCCGAATTGCTGGGCCGCGAATTCGCCGACACCGCGGCCTTCGACGCCGTGGTCGAGACCACCGAGGTCGTGCTCACGCGGCGCGTCCCCGCGGGCCAGACGCTGCACGCACTGCACGCGGCGATGCCGCCCCAGGTGCAGCTCATCGGCCTGCTGCGCGACGGCCGCACCATGCCGCTGCTGCCCGCGATGGCGCTGCAGCGCGGCGACATCGTCAAGCTCTACGGGCCGGTCGCCGAGGTGAACGACGCGGTCGCGCGCACCGGCGAGCGCGTGCTGGCCTCCTCGCACAGCAACATCAGCTACGCGTCGATGGGCATCCTGCTGGGCGTGTTCATCGGCGGCTTCGGCCTCACGCTGGGCGGCGTGCCCTTCTCGCTGGGCACCGGCGGCGGCGCGCTGCTCACCGGCCTGGCCTTCGGCTGGTACCAGGCGCGCCACCCGCACCGGTTGAGCATCCCGCCCGATGCACTGGCGCTGATGAAGGACCTGGGCCTGGCCACCTTCATCGCCTGCGTGGGCCTGGCCTCGGGACCGCAGGCAGTGGCGCTGGTGCGCAAGTTCGGCATCGCGCTGCCGCTGGTGGGCGTGGCGGTGGCCATCGTGCCGGCCTGCGTCTCGCTGTTCATCGGCCACAAGCTGCTGAAGCTCGAGGCGCCCGTGCTGCTGGGCGCCATCGCCGGCCAGCAATGCAGCACGCCCGCGCTCAGCGCGGTGCAGAACGCGGCCGGCAACACCACGCCGCTGCTGGGCTACACCATCACCTACGCCATCTCCAACGTGGTGCTGCCGCTGATGGGCCCGCTGATCGTGGCGCTCGCGGGCATGCTGCCGGCCCCTCATCCCTGATCCGTCCTCTTCAATCCCAAGGAACCGACCCATGGAATGGCTGCACGAGCTCTTCAAGAAATCACCCGAGATGGCGCTCTTCCTGTCGCTCGCGGTGGGCTACGCGATCGGCAAGATCAAGTTCGGCAAGTTCCAGCTCGGCGGCGTGGCCGGCTCGCTGCTGGTGGCGGTGCTGGTGAGCCAGGTGGGCGTGCAGATCGACAGCGGCGTCAAGGCCGTGCTGTTCGCGCTGTTCATCTACGCGGTGGGCTTCGAGAGCGGCCCGCAGTTCTTCAGCTCGCTGGGCCGGCAGTCGATCAAGGAGATCGTGCTGGCTGCGGTGATGGCGCTGACCGGCCTGGCCACGGTGGTCGTGATGGCCAAGGTCTTCGGCCTCGACAAGGGGCTGGCGGCCGGCGTGGCGGCGGGCGGGCTCACGCAGTCGGCCATCATCGGCACCGCGGGCGACGCCATCGCCAAGCTGGGGCTGGCGGCCGACGAGACCGCGCGGCTGCAGGGCAACGTGGCGGTGGGCTACGCCGTGACCTATGTGTTCGGCTCCTTCGGCGCGATCCTGGTCTGCGTGAACATCCTGCCCAAGCTCATGGGCCGCAGCATCCGCGACGACGCCATCGCGGCCGAGACCGCGATGCAGGCCGGCGTGAAGGTGCTCGGCCCCGACCAGGAAGACGCCGCGCCCTCGCTGGTGGGCCGGATCTACGAGTTGGTGGACGAGCCCCAACGCAGCATCGCCGACATCGAGAACGCCGACCCGGCCACCACCATCACCATCGAGCGCGTGAAGCGCGCGGGCAAGCTCATCGAGCCCAGCCCCGCGCTGGTGCTGCACCGCGGCGACACGGTGCTGGCCGTGGGCCGGCGCGACGCGGTGGTGGCCAGCGCGCCGCTGCTCGGGCGCGAGGTCTATGCGGTCGAGGGCATGGAGCTCACCATGCTAAAGCGCGAGATCGTGCTGACCAACAAGGCCTTCGACAAGAAGACCGTGGCCCAGATCCGCGAAGCCACGGCCGGCGGCGTGCGCCACGGCATCTTCGTGGTGCAGTTGAGCCGCATGGGCACGGTGCTGGCCATGCGGCCCGACACGGTGGTGCAGGTGGGCGACATGGTGTCGATCTACGGCGCCGAACAGGACGTCAAGCGCGTGGCCGCGACCATCGGCGACACCATCGTGCCGAGCGCCAAGACCGACTTCGTCTACCTCGGCGCCGGCCTGGTGGTGGGCCTGCTGATCGGCCTGCTGAGCGTGAAGCTGGGCAGCATCCCGCTCACGCTCGGTTCGGGCGGCGGCGCGCTGCTGGCCGGCCTGCTGTTCGGCTGGTACCGCGCGAAGAAGCAGAGCTTCGGCGCGCTGCCGCCGGGCGCGGTGCAATTGCTCAAGGACCTGGGGCTGGCCGGCTTCGTGGTCGTGGTGGGCCTGCAGTCGGGCCTGCAGGCGGTGGAGACCGTGCGGCAGCTGGGCCTGACCATCTTCGGCGTGGGCGTGGTCGTGACCATCGTGCCGATGCTGCTGACCATGCTGTTCGGCCGCTACGTGCTGCGCTACACCAACACCGCCATCTTCGCGGGCGCGCTCAGCGGCTCGCGCAGCGCCAACCCGGCCTTCGGCGAGGTGCTGGACAAGGCGGAGAACACCACCCCCACCGTGCCGTTCGCCATCACCTATGCGCTGGCGAACGTGTTCCTCACGCTGCTGGGCCCGCTGATCGTGGCGCTGGTCTGAGCGACGCTTTCCTCTTCTGACGGTCTTTCAACCAAGGAGCATTTCCATGGATTTCGGCGACGTGCAAAAACTCGGCGGCCTGAGCCCCTTCGAACTCAAGGACGCATTGATCCAGGTGGCGCGCGAGAGCGACCGGCTGATGCTGAACGCGGGGCGCGGCAACCCCAACTTCCTCGCGACCACGCCGCGCCACGGTTTCTTCCAGTTCGGGCTGTTCGCGATGACGGAGAGCGAGCGCTCCTTCGTTTACATGGACGGCGTGGGCGGCTTCCCGCAGCGCGAAGGCATCGAGGCGCGCTTCGAGATCTTCACCAAGGCGCACGAGGGCCAGCCCGGCGTGCGCTTCATCGAGGCCGCCGTGTCCTATGTGCGCGACCAGCTGGGCCTGTCGGCGGGCGACTTCATCTACGAGATGTGCGAGGCCATCCTGGGCTGCAACTACCCGGTGCCCGACCGCATGCTGCGGCTCAGCGAAACCATCGTGGGCCAGTACATCCACCAGGAAATGATCGGCACCCATCCCTTCGTCGGCCATTTCGACATGTACGCGGTCGAGGGTGGCACCGCCGCCATGACCTACCTGTTCAACAGCCTGCGCGAGAACCACCTGCTGCAGGCCGGCGACACCATCGCGCTGGGCATGCCGATCTTCACGCCCTACATCGAGATCCCGCGCCTCAACGACTACCAGCTGGTGGAGCTGTCGATCGAGGCCACGCCAGAGAACCACTGGCAGTTCACGAAGAAGGAACTGCAGAAGCTGCTCGACCCGAAGGTCAAGGCCTTCTTCCTGTGCAACCCGAGCAACCCGCCCTCGGTGAAGCTCAGCGACGAGGTGCTCGAGGGCATCGCCGAGATCGTGAAGAAGCGGCCCGACCTGATCATCCTCACCGACGACGTGTACGGCACCTTCGCCGACGACTTCAAGTCGCTGTTCGCGATCTGCCCGCGCAACACCATCCTGGTCTATTCGTACTCGAAGTACTTCGGCGCGACCGGCTGGCGCATGGGCGTGGTGGCGACCCACGAGGACAACATCATCGACCGCCAGATCGCCGCGCTGCCCGAGGCCACGCGCAAGGAACTCGACGAGCGCTACGGCAGCATCACCACCGAGCCGCGCAAGCTGAAGTTCATCGACCGGCTGGTGGCCGACAGCCGCACCGTGGCGCTCAACCACACGGCGGGCCTGTCGACACCGGTGCAGGCGCAGATGGTGATGTTCTCGCTGTTCTGCCTGATGGACGAACCGCAGTCGTACAAGAAGGCGATGAAGCGCATCGTGCTGCGCCGCAAGGAGGCGCTGTACCGCGAACTGGGCCTGCCGCTGCCGCAGGACCCGAACTCGGTCAGCTACTACCACCTGCTCGACCTGCAGGACATCGCGACGCAGATGCACGGCGCGCGTTTCGGCGAATGGATCCTGACGCGGCTCCAGCCCAACGAGGCGCTGTTCCGCATCGCGCAGGAGACCAGCATCGTGCTGCTGCCCGGGCGCGGCTTCGGCGGCACGCACGCGTCGGGGCGGGTCTCGCTGGCCAACCTCAACGAGTACGACTACGCCAACATCGGGCGCGCGCTGCGGCGCATGGCCTCGGAATTCTTCGAGCTCTTCGAGCAAGAGAAGGCGGGCGACGCGGGCAAGGCCAAGGCCAGGCCGGCTGCCGGCGGGAAGAAGAAGAGGAAATGACCGGCGTCAGTTGCGCGTGAACTGCGCATCGAGGAAGGCCAGCACGTCGCGCGTGGCCTCCTCCTTGCGCGCGACGTTCGTCCAGAACGAGGCGCCCTTCTTCATGCAACCCTTGTTCATCTCGCCCAACAGCGCCAGGTAGCTGGCCTCGGTGAAGTGCTTGCCGCCGTAGGCGAAGCGGCCATCGGGCTCGGCGAACACCTCGCAGTCGATGTAGGTCTCCACGGTGGCGAGGCGGAACAGGCGCGTGTGGGCCGGGTCGCCGTCGAAGCCGTGGCTCGCGCCCGCATAGACCTTGACGTCGATCTTCCCGCCGGCGTTCGCATACTCCCTGGCCAGCTTCTCGCAGGGCGCCACACCGGTGTAGTCGTCCTTCTCGCCGAGCACCATGAAGACCACGCTGGCCGGCCGGGGCTCGCGCGGGCGGCCGCTGCAGGCCGGATAGAAAGGGATGGCGACGGCGAAGCGCTCGGCCTGCTCGGGCAGGTAGGTGCGATCGGCCGCATAGAGCGCCACCAGGCCGCCGCGCGAGAAGCCCATCACCGCGATGCGCGCCGGCGCGTGCGACCGCTCGACCAGGAAGCGGCGCGCGGCGAAGGCGTCGCGTGTCTGCTGCAGCGCCGTGAGCTGGCCCTGGTTCTCGCCCGTGCTGGCGATGCCCCGGGGGCCGAAGGTGTCGATCGCCAGCACGGTGTAGCCCTGCGCGCTCAGGGCGCGGCCGTAGTGGCCTTCGCGGTGATCGGACCAGCCCGAGGAACCGTGCACCAGCACCACCGCCCCCTTCGAGGCGATACCGGCGGCCTTGAACAGCACGCCCTGCAAGGTGCGCGCGTTGCCCGAAAGCTCGGCCACCTCGAAGGCCACCGGCTCGCCGCCGCGCGGCTGCGCGTGGGCAGGCGGCGGGCCGCTCCAGGCCAGGACCGACACGGCGGCCAGCAGACAACTGCGCGTCACGCTGGCGATTGCAATCTTCATCGTCGCTCCTCGCATGGCGACCGGCGCGCCAAGGCGCCATGGTGATCACGGCGACGGACGCTGTCCAGCGGCCGGGCCCGCCCCCCACCCTTCGGCATAGACCGCCTTTCCGATCCACCCGCCCGCCGGATCGTGGTAGACCTCGGCCACGCGTCGGCGATCGAAGGCCGGCCCTGTGAGACGCCAGGAAGCGCCGGCGTCGCTGTCGGCTGACACGGATGCCGGCCCCGCCGCGCTATGTTGCCGTGCGGTCGGAAACCATTCGGAATCTGGAGGACGCGCCAGGGCCTGAGCACAGGCCCTCACAGGAATACGACATGAAGGTTCTTTCGACAAGCTTGATTTGCGCCACGGCCGCCATGCTGGCCGCGTGTGGCGGCGGCGGTGGTGGTGGTGGCGACGTCGTCGGCGCCAGCAACTCGCCGCCGGCAGCCCAGGCGCAGGACGACCTGCCGCCCCCACTTGGCGGCACGCTGCAGGCCACGGCCGCGGCCCCGACCTATCCCTCGGGCTCAGGCGAACTGGCCGCCTTCAACCAGCTGCAGAAAGTCCGAACGGGTTGCGGCTTCGGTGCGCTGAACCAGAACGCCAAGCTCGACGCCGCCTCGCTGGCCCATGTGAACTACCTGCTCGAGGACTCGAGCGCCAACACGCTGACCGTCGGGCACACCGAGACACCCTCCAACGCCTTCTTCACCGGCGCCCGCCCGCAGGACCGGGCCTCCGCGGCGGGCTATGGCGAGAACGTGAGCGAGATCCTGTCGGCCAAGGCCCGCACCTTCCTGGCGAGCGACGCCGGCCAAGCGCCCGGCGATGCCGCCTTCGGGCTGATGGCGATGCAGGGTCTGCTGAACACGGTCGCGCACCTGTCGGCCGCGATGAGCGGCGCGCGCAGCGTCGGCCTGGCCGATGGCACGCGGCGCTTCGATTCGACGCAGAACGGCTTCGCGCTCACGACCCTGCAGTACCGCTTCGGCGCGCTGCTCGGCGCGCAGGAAGGCACGCAGCTGCTGGGCGCCGGCAACGTCGCCCACTATCCCTGCGCGGCCACGCAGGACGCCGAATACGCCTTTGCGCCCGCCACCGAAGCCCCGAACCCCTTTCCCGCCATCACCGACACCGCCGCCCTGGTCGGCCCGCCGATCTACCTGCGTGCCGATGCCGGCGCGCTGCTCAAGGTCGACAGCTTCGGCATGAAGACCTCGAGCGGCACGACGGTGCCGGTGCGCACCGACGTGGGTGCGATCCAGGGCCACGAATTCTTCATGGTGCCGCGCGACCCGCTCCAATCGGCCTCGGTCTACACCGTCAACTTCAAGGGCTCCGCGAACGGGCAGGCCTTCGACCGGACGTTCAGCTTCAGGACCCGGAACTGAAGCGCAGGCCGACACCGCGTCAGCGCACCCCGATATCGACGCGCTCGGCCAGGAAATCCAGGAAGGCACGCACGCGCAGCGGCAGGTAGCCGCCCTGTCCGACGAACACGGCGTGGACTTCCTCGATGTCGCCCGGGTTGGCGTCCTCGAGCACCGGCAGCAGCCGGCCCGCCGCGATGTCCTCACGGACCTGAAAGGCCGCCAGCCGCGCCAGGCCCAGGCCGGCCAGGACCAGCCGGTGCAGCGCCTCGCCATCGCTGGCCTGGGCGTTGCCGGTGACGGGCACCACGATGTCTTCGCCGCCGTGTCGCAGCGGCCAGCCGGATTGCGCACGCGCGTAGCTGGTCCCCAGGCGGTTGTGCGAGAGCAGCGCCTCCGGCGTGGCCGGAGTGCCGTGGCGCGCCAGATAGCCGGGCGTGGCGACGATCACCATGCGCGTCTCGCCCAGCTTGCGTGCCATCAGGTTCGAGCTCTTGAGCGGGCCCGCGCGCACCGCCACGTCGGTGCGCTGCTCGAGGATGTCGATCACCTCGTCGGTCAGCACGATGTCCAGCGTCACCTCCGGATGGCGTTGCAGGAATTCCGGCGCCAGCGGCAGCAGGAAACGATGGCCGAAGGGGACGTTCGCGTTCACCCGCAGCCGCCCGCGCGGCGCCGCGTGGGCGCTGGCGCAGCGCTCCGCTTCGTCCAGATCGGCCAGCAGGCGCACGCCGCGTTCGTAGAAGACGCAGCCCTCGGGCGTGAGCTGAAGCTGCCGCGTGGAGCGGTTCACCAGCCGGGTGCCGAGCCGCTGCTCCATGCGCGAGATCAGCTTGCTGATGGCCGAAGGCGTCATCCCGCAGGCACGGGCCGCGGCGGAGAAACCACCGAGTTCGATGACCCGCACGAACACTTCCAGCTCACCGGATCGGTTGACTTCCAGTCGCGCCATGACAGTTCCTCGATGAGTTCAGCTCACAGATGTGTTTCCGCAAAACAGGCTGGTTCGATTATGTCTTTGAATTCATCATTGATGGACGAACTGCTACTGAAGTCATCCATATGAAGACGCTTTCCAAACCCTCGGCCGCCGCGGTGCTGGCCCTCGCCCTGTCTGCCGGCGCCTCGATGGCCAGCCCCGCGGGGCTCCCCCCTACGGCCTGGGTCGCCACCTGGAGCGCCCCGCCGCAGCCGGTCTGGGGACCGGATTTCCTGTTCCCGCTCAACCTGCCGGCCGCCTTGCGCGACCAGACCGTGCGCCAGGTGGCGCGTGTGAGCCTGGGCGGGCCGCAGGTGCGCATCGTGCTGTCCAACGCCTACGGGCGCCAGCCCCTGCGCGTGGGCAGGGCCACGCTCGCCAGGCCGTCGACGGGCAGCGCGATCGCCGCGGACAGCCTGCGCACCGTGAGCTTCGGCGGGCAGGAGGCGGCGACCATCGCGCCGGGCGCCGCCTTGCTCAGCGACCCCGTCGCGCTGCCCGTCGCCGACCTGGAACAGCTCGCCGTGAGCCTGTACCTGCCGGAGGACGTGCCGCTCAGCACCTTCCATTGGGACGGCCGCCAGACCGGCTGGATCGTCGCCGGTGACCAGACCACCCTCCCCTCGCTGCGGACCGACGAACCCGATGCACGGAGCACGACGGCACGCACGCTGCTGGCGGGCATCCAGGTCGAAGCCGCGCAGGCGGCACGCGCGGTCGCGGTGATCGGCGACTCGATCACCGATGGCGCCGCCGCCGGCCTCGACCAGGACCACCGGTGGCCGGACTTCCTGGCCGCGCGCCTGGCGCCGCACGGCGTGGCGGTCGTCAATGCCGGCATCTCCGGCGCCCGCCTGCTGTCCGACGGCATGGGCGTCAATGCCTTGGCGCGGCTGGAGCGCGACGTGCTGGCACAGCCCGGCGTGCAGAGCGTCGTCGTGATGCTGGGCATCAACGACATCGGCTGGCCGGGCACGGCCTTCGCACCGGCCAGCCCCCGGCCCACGCTCGAGGCGCTCACGGCCGGCTATCGCCAATTGGTCGCGCAGGCCCACGGCCGCGGGGTGCGCGTGATCGGGGCAACGCTCACGCCCTTCGAAGGCGCCCTGCCCGGCACGCCACTGGACAACTACTACCAGCCCGACAAGGACCGCCTGCGCCGGCAGGTCAACGACTGGATCCGCACCAGCGGCGTGTTCGATGCCGTGATCGACTTCGATGCGGTGCTGCGCGATCCCGCCCACCCCGCGCGCCTGGCTTCGCGCTTCGATTCGGGCGACCGGCTGCATCCCGGCGACGAAGGCCATCGCGCGATGGCCGAAGCCGTCGACCTCGAGGCCTTGCTGCCGACGAACGCAGGGGAGCACTGAGACATGCTGTTCACGCCTCACCGCATCGGCAAGCTCGAATTGCCCCATCGCATCGTCATGCCGCCCATGACCCGCTCGCGCGCCGGTGCCGGCAACGTGCCCACGGCGCTGATGGCGGCGTACTACGCCCAGCGCGCCTCGGCCGGACTGATCGTCAGCGAGGGCACGCAGATCAGCCCGCAAGGTCAGGGCTATGCCTGGACGCCCGGCATCCACAGCGCCGAACAGGTGGCCGGCTGGCGCGCCGTCACCGACGCCGTGCATGCGGCGGGCGGCCGCATCTTCGCGCAGCTGTGGCATGTGGGCCGGATCTCGCATGTCTCGCTGCAACCCGGCGGCGCGGCGCCGGTGTCTTCGTCGCCGCTGAGTGCCGAAGGTGTCAAGGTCTTCATCGACCCCGAGGGGAAAGGCCCGCAGGCCGGTGTCGGCGGCATGGTGCAGCACTCGGCGCCGCGCGCCCTGTCCGAAGCCGGGATCGCGCAGGTGGTGCAGGACTTCGCCGCGGCCGCGCGCAACGCGCTGGAAGCCGGCTTCGACGGCGTCGAACTGCACGCGGCCAACGGCTACCTCATCAACCAGTTCATCGACTCCCGGGCCAACACCCGCACCGACGGCTACGGCGGCTCACTGGCCGGGCGGCTGCGCTTCCTGCGCGAAGTCACTGCGGCCGTTGCGTCGGTGGTGGGGCGCGAGCGCCTGGGCGTGCGGCTGGCGCCACTGACCACCCTGCAGGGCGCGGTGGACGACACGCCCGAATCCACCTACCTGGCGGCGGCCAAGGTGCTCGACGAGATCGGCGTGGCCTACCTCCACATCGCCGAAGCCGATTGGGAGGACGCGCCCGAGATGTCGGCGGCGTTCAAGGAAGCCCTGCGCCTGATCTACGGCGGGACCTTGATCTATGCCGGCCAGTACACCGCCGAGCGCGCCGAGGCCGCCCTGCGCAAGGGCTGGGCCGACCTGATCGGTTTCGGCCGCCCCTTCATCGCCAACCCGGACCTGCCCGAACGCCTGCGCCTCGGCATGCCGCTGAACGTGCCGGACGCGAGCCGGTTCTTCGGCGGGGCGGCGGCGGGCTACACCGACTACCCGTACGGGCGGCCGGCGGCATCGGACCCCACGCCGGAAGCGGCCCACGCGCGCGCCGCGGGCCGGCCATGAACGAAGCGCTGGAACTCGACCGTCCACGCGCGGCGTCGGTCGTGGCGCGGGCCGCGGAACCGAGCGCTCCCCGTGGCGGGCCCGCTCCCGGAAAGGCCCCGCCGTTTCACGGCAGCGGCCCGACGCGGCAGTTCTGCTCCGGGCCGCCGGGCAGCTGCACGATGGCCTCCGGCCCCTTCTGCCAGAAAAGCGCCTCGCCCTGGTCAAAGCGGCCGGTGTACCTCGCGCCCGATCCCGACATCGCGATGCCCAGCACGTGGTGGCGGTCCGGCCCCGCGAGGTCGACCAGCGCGGGCTCGACGTTCACGAAGGTGGCGTTCAGCGCCGGCGCATCGCCCGGGCAGCGCACCGCCAGCGGGCCGATGGAGAGGCTGCCGCGGTCGTTGCGCCGCGTCGCCGGCGGCAGCGCCGCGCGCAGTTCCGCGATGCGCACCACATAGGCGTCGCGCGTGCAGGCCTTGGCGTCCGTCGACTTCCAGCAGTCGTCGCGGCCCTTGATCCAGCCGCGCTGCGTCGCCGCCAGGGTCTTCCTCTGCTGCGTGTTCTGGCCGGAGGCCTTGCGCGCCAGTGTGTAGAGCCGCGCGTTCTCGCGGTCGAGCGCGGCCAGCATGTCGTCCTGGCAGACGGCTTGCTGCACCGCCCCCTCGGCCCGGCTGCAGTCGAAACTCGGTGCCGCGGCCAGGGCCTGCCGGGCCGCGCAAAGCGCGACGAGCAGGCCCAGGCGTGCTGCGGCGTGGGCTGAAAAGCGCATGACATGGTCCCCCTGTGATTGCCTGGAAAAAATAGCCCGACAGTGTTGCCGGCCCTCGGCCCCGCCGCAAGCCGATCTCGGCCCTATCCGGCTTCGCCGGGCGTCCAGTCGGGGCTGTAGCCGCCCAGCGTCGGGTGGTACATCTCATCGCCCGTGTGCTGGGTGAACTCGACGTTGAGTCGATCCTCCGGAATGCCGAGCAACTCGATGCAGTGGGCGCAGAGCGCCTTGGCCAGCGCCATGCGCAACTCGGGCGGCCGGCCCTGGCGGATGTCCAGCATCATCAACGACACCGGCACCGGTGCGCCGGCCGCGTCGGGGATGCGCCAGAGCCCTCCTTCGCCGAGCTCGCGGATCGCGACGCTGATGCGCCGGATGTCCACGGACATCATCTCGGCGTAGGTGCGGCACATCTTCTCGGCCAGGCGCTGCTTGAGCGCCGTCGGGTACTGCGCGGGGGTGTCGATCTGAAGATAGGGCATGGCGGGCTCCGGGTGGTGAAAGTGAGGACCTCATGCCGGGTGCCTGCGTTGGCTCACGGCGCGCGGTCGCGAACATGGACGATCGCTTCGGCACGCGTGTGCAGGCCCAGCTTGTCGAGGATGCTCGACAGCTGGTTGCGCACGGTCTTCTCGCTCTTGTGCAGCTGCCGGGCAATGGCCTGGTTGTCCTGGCCCATGGCCACGAGGCGCAACACCTCGCGCTCGGCCGGTGTCAGCGCGGCATCGCCGATGCCGTGGCCGGTACCGGGCGCGTCGCTGCCCAGGAAGGCACGCAGTTCGGCCAGGAAGACGGGCCAGGCCGGTTCCGTGTCGAGCAGCACGTGGTTGTCGCTGTCCAGGGGCACGAAGCGCGCCCCCGGGATGAGCGCGGCCAGCCGCAGCCCCTCGTCGAAGGGCACGCGCGCATCGCCGCGCGCGTGCAGCACCAGCGTGGGCACCCGCAGCTGGCGCGCCAGCGCGGTCACGTCGATGCGGTGGAAGGCCTCGAGCGTGCGCGCGGCGTTCTCGGGGCTCGCGGTCAGGCGCTCCAGTTCGTTCCACCACTGGTGCTGCGTCGGGGTGCCGCCCGGGATGAACTGGTTGGTGAACACCTGGCGGAAGGCCGCGTTGTCGCGGCCCCATCCCAGCCGGATCAGGTTGACCAGGGTCTCGGCTTCCAGGCGCTCGGCGTGGTCGGTGGCGCGTTGCAGCGCGCCGCGCGCGTAGGCGCCGGGCAGCACCAGCTGCGACACCCTGTCGGGATGGCGCACCGTGAAGGCGATCGCCACCGCGCCGCCCTGCGACATGCCGATCAGCGGGAAGCGACGCAGGCCCAGGCCGTCGACCACGGCCTCCAGGTCGCCGACCCAGGCATCGAGCGAGAAGTCGCTCACGCTGCTGTCGGACAGGCCGCAGCCGCGCTGGTCGTAGCGGATGTACTGGTGGTCGCGCGAGAGTTCGGCCAGCCACGGTCGCCAGACGGGACTGTGCAGGTCGTGCTCGACATGGCTCAGCCAGTGCGCGCAACGCACCAATGGCGCGCCGGCGCCGATCGAAGCGATCGCGATGCGGGTGCCGTCGGCCGCGGTGCAGAAGCGCAGGCTCTGGCGCGGCAGCGGGGGTGGACTCTGTACACCGGGCATGCCCGATTGTCTCGCTTCTGGGCCATCGGTCCCAGGCCCGGGGCACGGCCGATCGCGTCTGGCCGACGGCGTGGGACGGGCGCCCCATGCGCCGCCGCCGGCACCGGTGAATCCTTGGACTCCGTCGATCCGAACGTGCCCAACCGAAAGGAATTGCCATGCACAACCACCCTGCCCCCCTCGAAGTCTCCCGCTACGCCAAGACCATCGAGGCCTCCAAACGCATCCGCTGGGACATCGACCGCGACGTGATCCGTGGCCGCGGCTTCGACCTGGCGCACACTTTCCTGCCCGACGGCCTGTCGCTGGCCGACGAACTGAGCTTCCTGAGCCCGGCCGAGCACCGCTTCCTCAGCCAGGTGCAGGGCCGCACCTACGCCAACATGTTCGGCCTGGTCGAGCGCTTCATCGGCGCGAAGATGCTGGAAGTGAGCCGCGACCACTGGTTCGGCGACCAGACCGCGCTCGAAGCCATCGTGCGCTTCACCGACGAGGAGCTCAAGCACCAGGAACTCTTTCGCCGCATCGAGGTGCTCGCGGGCGCCGACATGCCGGCGGGCTACCGCTTCGACGTGTCGCCCAACGACGTGGCGGCGTTCGTGCTGGGCAAGTGCACCTGGGCCGTGCTCGCGCTGACCTGCCACATCGAGCTGTTCTCGCAGGCGCACTACCGCGCGAGCATCGACGCGGCCCGCGACCTGTCGCCCCTGTTCAAGGATGTGTTTCTCTTCCATTGGCGGGAGGAGTCCCAGCACGCGATCATCGACGAGCTGGAATGGGAGCGCGAGGACGCCAGGCTGGCGTCCGACGCGCAGCGGGACGCGGCCGTGGACGACCTCATCGCCCTGGTCGGCGGCGTCGACGGCATCCTGCAGGCCCAGGCCCAGGCCGATGCGGCGTACTTCCTGGCCGCGAGCGGCATGGCCCGGGACGGCGCACGCGCAGCGCAGGTCCACGCCACGCTGCTGAAAGCCTACCGCTGGCAGTACATCGTTTCCGGCACCCTGGAGCCACGCTTCCAGAAGGTGCTGGGCCGGCTGGTCAGCGACGCACAGATGGCACGCATCCAGGCCGCGCTGGCGCCGCTGGGCTACGCGGTGCCGGCGTGCGAGACGGCGTGAGCTTGCCGTCCGCGAACGTCCTGCGGCCCTCGTCAGCGCTGGAAGAAGGCCAGCAGGTCGGCATTGATCACGTCCGCGTTCGTGGCGCACATGCCGTGCGGGTAGCCGGGATAGACCTTGAGCGTGGCGTCCTTGACGAGCCCGGCCGTCAATTCGCTCGAGAGGGCGATCGGCACGACCTGGTCGTCGTCCCCGTGCATCACCAGCGTGGGCACGTCGATCTTCTTCAGGTCCTCGGTGAAGTCGGTTTCCGAGAAGGCCTTGATGCCTTCGTGCTGCGCCTGGATCGAACCCATGATGCCCTGCTGCCACCAGTGCGCGCGGATGCCTTCGGAGACCACCGCGCCCGGGCGGTTGAAGCCATAGAAGGGCAGCGTGAAGTCGCGGAAGAACTGCGGGCGGTTGGCCGCCACGGCGGCGCGGATGCCATCCAGCACCTCCATGGGCACGCCGTTCGGGTTGGCGGCCGTGCGCGCCATGTGCGGCGGCACCGCGCTGATCAGCACCGCCTTGGCCACGCGCCGGCTGCCGTGGCGGGCGATGTAGCGCGCCACTTCGCCGCCGCCGGTGGAGTGCCCAACGTGAATCGCCTGCTCCAGGTCCAGGTGCGCCGTGAGGGCCGCGAGGTCGTCGGCATAGTGGTCCATGTCGTGGCCGGTCGCACCCTGGCTAGAGCGGCCGTGGCCGCGGCGGTCGTGCGCGACGACGCGGTAGCCCCGGGCCAGGAAGTACAGCATCTGGCCGTCCCAGTCGTCCGCGCTCAGCGGCCAGCCGTGCGAGAACACGATGGGCTGGCCCGTGCCCCAGTCCTTGTAGAAGATCTGGGTGCCGTCGCCGGTGGTGATGAAGCTCATGGGTGCCTTTCAGTGGAGGGTGGTGGCAAGCGCGGATCGGTCGGAGGCCCTGTCAGTTCTTCGACAGATCCCGGTAGGCGGCCGGCACGTTCAGCGACGGGTGAACCCAGTCGAACAGCACATAGCCGCGGTACTCGGGCATCTGCACCTGCGCGACCGTCTGTTCCAGCGTGAGCTTCCGGTCGATGGCCGATTGCACCTGCTTCTGCACTTCGGCCAGGTAGTCGATGTGCCACAGAAGCGCTTCACGACCGATCGGAATGCCGTGGCCGGGCACGACCTTCGCGTCGGCCGGCAGGAATTCGTAGACCTTGCGCAGGGTGGCCAGTGTTTCGACCAGGTGGCCGTCCAGCAGCCACGGCAGCGCCGGCTTGCTCGCGATGACGGGATTGCCGGTCCACATCGTCTTGGACTGCGGCTCCCACACGAACAGGTCGCCACCCGTCTGCGCGAATCCGAAGTCGATGATCTCGACCCTCTTGCCCCCCAGGTCGATGCCCAACCTCCCGCCCGGCGGCACCAGCAGGTCGCCGGTGCGGGCGCTGATCTGCTCGATGCCACGTCCCGCGCCGAAGTTCTTGATCATGAACGCCTTGTCGTCGGCGAGGTGCGCGTCGACGTAGTCGCGGGTGTTCGCGCTCTGGATGACGCGCGTGGCGGCGGGAAGGTACATGTTCCCGTAGGAGTGGTCGCCATGCGCGCTGGTGTTGACCGCATACAGCAGCGGCAGCGGGGTGCTCTTGCGCGCGAGGGCCAGCACCTGGGCGTTCAGGCGCTTGTTGAGCATGGTGTCGACCAGCAGCGCACCGCGCGTGCCGACGATCAGCCCGCTGCTGGTCGCGGCCGCGCCACCCCGGGCGTTGAGGGCCCGGGCGTCGTGCGGGTAGTACGCGACGACACCCGGCGCCAGCTTCTCGCTGACCATGGCGACCTTGTTGCCGTCCCACACCGGCTCGGCGGCGAAAGCGCCGGCGGTGGACAGCAGGAGGGCCGCGCAAAGGCACAGGCGATGGATCTTCAGAAGGGCTCCGCGGCCATCGATGGCGGTCATTTCGCGAGGAAGTCCTGGATGGCCTGCACGGTTGCCACGGGCTGCTCCTCCATCAGCCAGTGCCCGGCATCGGGCACCACCAGTTCGGTCACGTTCTGCGCGGCGTTGCGCATGACCACGGCCTCGTTGGCACCGAAGGACTTGGCGCCGCCGATGGCGAGAACCGGCATCGTGAGCTTGGTCGCGATCGACTTCAGGTTGTCTTCCGCGTCCTGCGGGATCGCCAGGAACTGGGCGAAGGCCGCACGCATGGCGCCGGGTTGCGCATACAGCTTGGCGTAGTGCCTGCGCGTGCCCTCGTCGATCTTCGACGGCGTGCCGGCGAACTCGTTCCAGAAGCGGTCCAGGTAGATGCGCTCCCGGCCCTTGACCAGCCGCAGCGCATCGGGGCCGCCGAACGAGAAATGCCACAGCTGCGGTGAACGCACGATCTGCTCCCACGGCGGCACGCCCGGCACCGGCGCATCCATCACCACCAGGCAGGTGGTCTGCGCCGGGTAGCGCGCGGCGTATGCGTAGGCGACCATGGTGCCGATGTCATGCCCCACGATGTCTGCGCGATCGATGCCGAGCGTGTCCAGCACCGCCCGGATGTCGGCCGCCTGCGTGCGCTTGTCGTAGCCGCCCTCCGGTTTCGACGACAGCCCCATGCCGCGCAGGTCGGGCACGACCACGGTGTGCGTGGCGACCAGAGCGCGGGCCAGCGGCGACCACATGTCGCCGGTGTCGCCGAAGCCGTGGATCAGCACCACGGCCGGCCCCGCGCCGCCGACGCGCACGTGCAGCACGGCCCCTTCGCTGGCGATGCGCTGGACGCGGAACGAGGACGGGTACGGATGGACCTGTGCCTGCGCCTGGAAGGCCTGGCCTGCCGACAGGGCCGTGAAGCTGGCGATGACCAGCAGGCGGGAAAAAAATCTGTTCACTGTGCGTTCCTTTTTTTCGGGTGGACTCATCGGGCGTCGGGCATCCGGGAGGTGTTCCAGGACGTTCGATCGCGACTGAAACCGCTGGCCACGAACGTCCCGGCCTGCACCGCTTCGAATGCCAGCGGCGCCTCCGGGTCGGCGCGCGGCAGTTCGGCCGGGTCCACCACCGTGTGGAACGCCGGATGGTGGAACTGCGGGATGGCGTAGCGCGCCTGGCCGCCGGCGTTCACCACGCGGTGCATGGCGGAACGAAAGCGCCCGTTCGTCCAGCGCGTGAGCAGGTCGCCGACGTTGACGATGATGGCGTCGTCGCGCGGTGGCGCGTCGATCCACTCGCCGCCATCGAAGGCCACGTGCAGCCCGCCCCTGTCGTCGTTGAGCAGCAGGGTGATCAGGCCGCGGTCGGTGTGTGCGCTGGCGCCGATGCCTTCTTCGAGGTCGGCGGCCTGCGGCGGATAGTGGACCAGGCGCAGGTTGGTCGTCGGCTTCACGCAGCGCCCGACGAAGAAGTTCTCGTCGGCCCCGAGCGACAGGGCCATGCCCCGCAGCACCTGGTGCCCGCAGTTCAGCATGGCGAAGTACAGCGCTTCGACACGGTCGCGAAAGCCCGCGAGTTCCGGCCAGCTGTTGGGCGAATGAAAAGGCAGCTTCGCCAGCTGGTCGACGTCGTCCGCCGGCAGCGGGAAGCCCATGTCGAAGGATTCCTTCCGGTCGGGCTTGCCGCCGGGGCGCACGGTGTCGAACATCGGCTGATAGCCGCGGTTCTGCCTCGGCTCGCGCGGCCGGCAGGCCATGCGCTGCGCCAGCGGCAGCGCGAAGAATTCCCGCGCGGCGGCAAAGCCGGACGCCATCGCCTCGCGGGCGATGCCATGGTTCGACAGGTAGAAGAAGCCGTAGGTCCCGCTGGCGGCGGCGATGGCCTCGGCCACCCGCAGGCGCTGCGCGCGGTCCCCGAAGCGCAGCCCGTGCATGTCCACCAGGGGCAGGCGATGCGCGGACATCCCGCGCGCGGCGTGCCCGACACCGGGGGCGTTCATGCGAACACCATGCGCTGGGCCCGGGTCGGCAGGAAGCGGGTGTCCACCAGGCTCGCGGCCTCGGGCACACGCTTGAAGGCGAGCGCCAGCGCCAGCGCATCGATGCCGGCCTGATAGCGCGCCACGTCGATGCCACCCAGGCCGTCGCGGCGCACGGTCGGCGTGGCGATCTCGCCATCCAGGGCCACGTCGAGCCGCATCGTCTCGGTCTTCACGTCGGTCAAGGGCTCGAAGGCCTTGAGCAGGGCCACGGCGCCCGGCCGGTCGGCGGCGGCGTCCTTCACGGCTCGGGCCACCGCCCGCAGGAATGCCGCCACCGCCTGCGGCTGCTCGCGGAGGAAGGCGCTGCCGGCGAGCACGGCGTTGCCGGGCAGCGAGACGCCGTGGTCCGCATACTTCATCACGTCGATCTGGTCGGGTGCCACCCCCAGCTTCTGCAGCGACACCCACCCCGAAGCCATGTAGCCGGTGATGACCTCGACCTGGCCACGCGCGAGCATGGTCTCGCGGATGGCCGGCTCGACCGACGTCCAGCGCACATCCGTTGCCGGATCCAGTCCATTGGCGGCGGCGAACAGCGGGAAGATCCGGCGTGCGCCGTCGTTGACGGGCGCCGCCAGCTGGCGGCCACGCAGGTCGGCCGGCGAACGGATGCCTGTCTTGCGAAGCGAGAACACCGCGGCCGGCGTGCTTTCGTACATCAGCATCACGGCCTTGGCAGGCACCTGGGCGTTGTTGGCCGCGAATTCGGCCAGCGAGCTCATGTCGCCCGTGCCCATGTCGACATTGCCGGTGGCCAGGCGCGTGACGGTGGCGGCGGCACCGACGTTGAGGACCACATCCAGTCCCTCCTGCGCGAAGTAGCCCTTCTTCAGCGCGACCACGTAGGGGATGGTGCCGGCTTCGAAGCGCCAGTCGCACTGGTAGCGCACCCTGAGGGGCACCGCCTGCGCGAACGCGGGCAGCGCCAGCACCGAGGCGAGGCCACCGACCGCAAATGCGCGACGGTGGATCCTGACGGTCGGGCAGTGGCGCATGGGCGTTCCGGTGGGGTCGACGCAGGAGAGCCCTGCCAGCCGCGAATCTAAGCGCTTGCGCAGGTCTTCACAAGAACCGTGTTTCGATCCGACCGTTGCCTTGAAGTCAACGCAGCGCGGCGGCCGGCGCCATCAGGTCTGGCCGGTGTAGGCATCGAAGCGCGATTCCAGCAACTGCAGGAGCAGCGCGACCGACGGCGACAGGCTGCGGTCCGCGCGCACCAGCAGTTCGAGATTCATCCGGCTCAGGCTCCGGTCGCTGAACGGGATGTGCACCAGCGTGCCCGCACCGATCTCGTCGAGCACGGTCGCACGCGTCATCACCGCGACGCCGGCACCGGATTGCACGAGCCGGATCATGGTGGCCATGGAGTTGGTCTCGACCAGCGGCTGCAGCCGCATCACGGCGCCGCGCAGCAGGCTCTCGAGCATGCGGCGCTGTTCCATTTCCGGCGTAGGCACGATCAGCGGCTGGCTCATGCACTCGGGCAACGTGATGCTGCGCCGCCTTGCCCAGTCGTGCCCCGCCGGCACGACGATGCCCAGCGTCACGGGCACGCTGCGCACGCGCCGCACGGGGGCCGTCGCCGGTGGCGCCCAGCACATCCCGATGTCGAGTTCGCCGTTGGCGATGCTGTCCACCATGTCAGGCGAATTGGCCAGCCGCACCGTGAAGCTGAGGCCGGGGTGCTCGCGTGCGACGTCGGCGATCAGGTCGGGAACCAGCCGGTTGCTCATGTACTGCAGGATGCCCATGCGAACCTTGCCGCGCCGCATGACCTTCAACGAGTCCACCTGGGTGAGTGCACCGTCGAAGTCGCGTTGCATGCGTCGAACGTTGGCCAGCATCACTTCGCCGGCGGCCGTCAGCCGCACGCCGCGCGGCAGCCGCTCGAACAGCGGCATGCCGAGCAGGGCCTCGAACTTGGCGATTTGCCGCGTGACGGCGCTGGGCGCGATGTGCAGCCGCTCCGCCGCCCGGCGGATCGACTTCTGGTCGGCGACTTCCTCGAAATAGCGGACAAGGGGAGAGAAGGCGCTCATGCCGCGATGGTATTCCCGTCTCCATCGACGGAAGGCGCATTGCACCGAGCGGGCGTCCGCCTCGGGTTGCCTGCCTGGCGGAAGCAGGCCCTTGGCCTCACCCCGCAAAAAACGGAAAACACTTCTCCATTTTTGATGCCCTGGCCATGAGCGCCTGACACCCCTTGCTGCGTACCATTTGCCCGTCGTCCCGTGCGCGGACGCACGCCAGATCCACGCAGAACAAAAGGAGTCAAGATGAACATCGCCCTGATCGGCGCCGGCAAGATGGGCCTGCCCATGGCCCGCCACCTCGCGGCCGCGGGCCATGCCGTGGCGGTCTACGACCGCAGCGATGCGGCCCAGGCCGGCGCACGAGCCGCGGGCCTGACGCTCGCGGATTCGCTGCCGGCCGCGGTGGCCGGCGCGGAGGTCGTGATCTCCTCGCTGCCGCACGACGCCGCCCTGCTCGCGGTCGCGGCCGAGGTCGCGCAGCATGCGGCGCCGGGCACGGTCTACGTCGACACCAGCACCGTCTCGCTGCAGGCCAGCGCCACCGCCGCCGCGGCCTGCGCCGCCCGGGGCATCGCGCATGTGCGGGCCACGGTCTCGGGCAACAACAAGATGGCCGAGCTGGCGCAGCTCACGGTGATGGCTTCGGGGCCGGCCGAGGCCTATGCGCGCGTCCAGCCGCTGCTGCAGGCCTTCGGCCCCACGCAGTTCTATGTCGGCGGCGAGGACCAGGCGCGGCTCATGAAGCTGATCGTCAACCTGATGATCGCGGCCACCAGCGGCATGCTGGCCGAGGCCCTGGCCCTGGGCCAGAAAGGCGGGCTCGACTGGCGCCAGATGTGGGACGTGATCGGTGCCAGCGCGGTGGGCTCGCCCATCGTCAAGGCCAAGGCGGTGCAGCTGCGCGAGCGCGACTACACGCCCACCTTCACCGTCGACCAGATGCAGAAGGACGTGGGCCTGATCCTCGAGGCCGGCGCCCAGTTCCATGTGCCGCTGGCGCTCACCGCCGGCGTGGGCCAGATGCTGCACGCGGCGGCCGCGCAGGGCGATGCCGAACTCGACTACGCGGCCGTGATCCGCGCCGCGGCGCGCGGCGCGGGCGTGCCTACCGTCTAGCCTCCGGCAAGCGCACTTCCATCGGCTGGTCGAAGCTGGTCCACTTGCGGTCGTAGTCCATGCGCTCGAAGTGCTCGACCAGGAAGTCGATGAAGGTGCGCACCTTGGCCGACATGTGGCGCCGGCTCTGGAAGGCGAAGTTGATGCTCAGCTGCGGCAGGTCCCAGTCGTCGAGCACCGACACCAGCCGGCCCGCCACCAGGTCGTCGTAGAGGATGTACTTGGGCTGCACCACGATCCCCATGCCGTCGAGCGCGGCGGTGCGCAGCACCTGGCCGTCGTTCGACTCCAGCAGGCCCTTGATCTTCACGCTGCGCGTCTCCTCGCCGCGGCGGAAGGTGAAGTCGTTGGGGTTGTTGCTGTAGGTGTAGAGCAGCACCGGCCGCTGTGCGAGTTCCTCCACGCTCTGCGGCATGCCGTGGGCGTTGAGGTAGCCCGGCGACGCGGCCAGGATGCGGCGCGTGGCCGCCAGCCGGCGGATGGTGATGTTCGAGTCGTTCTCGTACTCGCGGGTGCGGATCGCCACGTCGATGTTGTTGTCGATCAGGTCGTAGTAGCGGTTGGCCGCCTCCACGTGCACCGTGACGTTGGGGTAGCGGTGGGTGTACTCGCGCAGCAGCGGCGAGATGTGGTGCACCGAGAAGGACAGCGAGGCCGTGATGCGCAGGGTGCCGGTGGGGTTCAGCGTGGTGGCGCTGGCGGCCGACTCCGCGTCGTTCAGGTCGGCCAGCACGCTCTTGCAACTGCGGTAGAAGTTCTCCCCTACCTCGGTCAGCGTGAGCCGCCGCGTGCTGCGCTGGATCAGCCGCGCGCCCAGGCGCTCCTCCAGCGCCGCCAGGTGCCGGCTCGCCGCCGCATTCGACAGGCCCAGCGCCTCGGCGGCACGCGACATGCTGCCCAGTTCGGCGGTCTGCACCAGTAGTTCCATCGCCGTCCAACGGTCCACTTCGTCTCCAGATTTTTGGGCAGCTCGGCGGCTTCGCTTCCGCTGGCTGCAACAGTCATTTCATCGCGTGGCGGTCGCGTTCTCGCGGCCACGCCTCTCGAAGAGGCCGCATGTTAGCGCCGCCATCGCGATCGTGCGAGGACGCCATTGCCCATGGCGGCAAAGGGCTGTGCGCCCCGCGCGACGCGCCGCCTGCGAGCCAGGGAAAACCCTTCCTTTTCCAGCCAATGGAAATGAGGTTTTCGCCAAAGCCCCTTGGTCCGCCCCTCTTCGATTTCTATAGTTCCCGCAGCCCCAGACCCAGGAGACCCCCGGTGCGAAATCTCAACGAAGACAACATCACGCGTGCCGTGATCGCGATGCACGCGCAGGCCAAGGACGCCCGCGTCCAGGCCCTCATGACCAGCCTGGTGCAGCACCTGCACGCCTTCGCCCGCGAGGTCGAGCTGACCGAGGAGGAGTGGTTCAAGGGCATCCAGTTCCTCACCGACGTGGGCCACATCACGACCGAGGTGCGGCAGGAATTCATCCTGCTGTCGGACACGCTGGGCCTGTCGATGCTGGTGACCGCGCTCAACAACAAGAAGCCGCAGGGCTGCACCGAGGCGACCGTGTTCGGCCCCTTCCACGTCGAAGGCTCGCCGCAGGTGCCGCTGGGCGGCGACGTCGCCAACGGCGCCGAGGGCGAGCCCTGTTACGTGCGCGGCAGCATCGTCGGCACCGACGGCCAGCCCGTGCCCCATGCCGAACTGCAGGTGTGGCAGGCCGACGCGGCCGGCAACTACGACGTGCAGTACGCGCGCGAGAACGGCGAGCACGAGCACCGCGCGCGCGCCACGCTCAACGCCGACGCGCACGGCGACTTCCACTTCAAGACCATCCGCGCCGAGGCCTACCCGATCCCGCACGACGGCCCGGTCGGCAAGATGCTGGAGGCGCTGGGCCGCCACCCGTGGCGGCCCGCGCACCTGCACTTCATGATCAGCGCGCCGGGCTTCGAGCGGCTCATCACGCACGTGTTTCGCAACGGCGACCGCTACCTCGACTCCGACGCGGTGTTCGGCGTGCGCTCGTCGCTGATCGCCGACTGGATCGAGCACCCGCCCGGCGCCACGCCCGACGGCGGCACGAGCGCCGTGCCCTTCTACACGCTGGACTTCCGCTTCGTGCTGAACCCGGTGGCGGCGCCCACGGCCGCGCGCGCCACGGCCACCCCCCGCAAGGTGTCGGCCTGATGTCCACGCCGACGCCAGCGCGCACGCGCATCGAAGGCGCCACGCTCGTGTCGATGGACGACACGCTGGGCGTGATCGACGACGCCTGCATCGAGATCGCCGACGGCCGCATCGCCTCGGTCACGGCGCTGCACAACGCAGCGCCGGCCGCGCCGGCCGACACCGTGATCGACGCCCGCGGCTTCATCGTCTTTCCCGGCCTGGTCAATGCCCACATGCACACCTGGCAGACCGCGCTGCGCGGCATGGCCAGCAACTGGACGCTGATGGAGTATTTCCGCTGGATGCACGCGGGCCTGGGCACGCTGTTCACGCCCGAGGACATCCGCATCGGCACCTATGCCGGCGCGCTCAACCAGCTGAATGCCGGCACCACCACGCTGGTCGACTGGTGCCACAACAACCCGACGCCCGCCCACACCGATGCGGCCGTCGATGCGCTGGCGCAGAGCGGCATCCGCGCCGCCTTCTTCCACGGCAGCCCCAAGCCCGACCCGCGCCCCGGCGAGCCGCCCTTCTGGGAGGTCGCGCATCCGCGCGCCGAGATCACGCGGCTGCAGGCCGATGCGCGCTTCGCGCCCGGCGGCCTGCTGAGCCTGGGCATGGCGGTGCTGGGCCCGCACTATTCGACGCTCGAGGTCGCGCGGGCCGACTTCGCGCTGGCCCGCGAACTGGGCCTGACGGCCTCCATGCACCAGGGCGGCGGCGCGGCGCGCGCACCCGAGGGCTGGAGCGTGCTCGAGCGCGCAGGCCTGCTGGGCCCGCACATCAACATCGTGCACGGCAACGGCCTGAGCGACGCGCAGCTCGACCGCTTCGTCGCGCTGGGCATGAGCTTCTCGCTCACGCCCGAGAACGAGATGACGCAGGGCCACGGCCACCCGATCGTCGGCCGGCTGCGCGCACGCGGCGTGTCACCCTCGATCGGCGTCGACCTCGAATCGGGCCTGTCGGGCGAGATGTTCACGGCCGCGCGCATCGCGCTGGTGCACCAGCGCGCGCTCGACAACGCGGCCTTCCGCGCCGCTGCGGTCGGCGACGGCCCGGTGATCCCGCCCACCACCACGCTGCAGACCCACGAGGCCCTGCGCTGGATCACGGTCGAAGGCGCGCGCATGCTGGGCCAGCAGGACCGCATCGGTTCGCTCGCGCCCGGCAAGCAGGCCGACCTGCTCCTCATCGATGCGCGGCTGCCCAACATGCAGCCGGTGCACGACCCGGTCAGCACCGTGCTGATGCAGACCAGCCTCGCGAACATCGACTCGGTGATGGTCGCGGGCCGCTGGCGCAAGCGGCACGGCGTGCTGGTCGACGACGCGGGCCGGCCGCTGGACCCCGACAGCTGGCTGCCCGCGCTGCGCGCCTCGGGACAGCGCCTGGCAGCCGGCGTGGGCTGGCAGCCGGCGCACGCCACACCTCACACAAGAACGGAGACTGCATGAACCCACCCCACGACCCCGCGGCGCCCGCCACGCCGCGCGTCCCCATCCTGGAACTGCGCGGCATCAGCAAGCGCTTCACCGGCGTGCAGGCGCTGGACGACGTGTCCTTCGAACTGCACGAGGGCGAAGTCCACATGCTGCTGGGCGAGAACGGCGCCGGCAAATCGACGCTGATGAAGGTGCTGTGCGGCGCCCACACCGCCGACGCAGGCGAATTCTTCCACCATGGAAAGCCGGTGGTGATCGGCGGCCCGGCCGACGCGCAGCGCCTGGGCATCGCGGTGATCTTCCAGGAGTTCACGCTGGTGCCCTACCTCAGCGTGGCGCAGAACATCTTCCTCGGCCGCGAGCCCCGGGGCCGGCTGCCCGGCCTGGTCGACCATGCGCGCATGCGGCGCGAGGCGCAGGCCATCATGGACCAGCTCGGCATGACGCTGGCACCCGACACCGTGGTCGCGACGCTGGGCGTGGCGCAGCAGCAGATGGTCGAGATCGCCAAGGCGCTGTCGCAGCAGGCGCGCATCGTGGTGCTCGACGAGCCCACGGCCGCGCTCTCCGACAACGAGACCGAAAAGCTGTTCGCGATGATCGAGACGCTCAAGCGCCAGGGCGTGGCGATGGTCTACATCAGCCACCGCATGGCCGAGGTGTTCTCGATGGGCGACCGCATCACCGTGCTGCGCGACGGCAGGAAGGTCGGCTTCCGCATGCCCGGCCAGACCGCGCCCGACGAACTGGTGAGCCTGATGGTCGGCCGCAAGGTCGACATGTCGTACAGCCGCACCTACTGCACCGCGCCCGGCGAGATGGCGCTGCGGCTGCAGGGCGTGAGCGCGCGCTCGGGCATCCAGGACGTGAGCCTCGAGGTGCGCGCCGGCGAGATCGTCGGCCTGGCCGGGCTGGTCGGCTCAGGCCGCACCGAGGTCGCGCGCGCCATCTTCGGCGCCGACCCGATCGCGGCCGGCCGCATCGAGATCTTCGGCCGGCCCCAGACCGGCGGCCCCACGCAGGCACGTCGGCTCGGCGCCGCGCTGATCCCCGAGAGCCGCAAGGCGCAGGGCCTGGCGCTGATCCGCTCGGTGGGCGAAAACCTGGTGCTCGCCAGCCTGCCGCGGCTGTTCCCGCGCGGCCTGTTCTCGCCCTCGAAGGCGGCGGCGCAGGCGCGCGAACTGATCGCGCGGCTGCGCATCGCCACGCCCGGCCCGGACCGGCGCGTGGGCGTGCTCTCGGGCGGCAACCAGCAGAAGGTGGTGATCGGCAAGTGGCTCAGTGCCGAGGCGAAGCTGTTCATCTTCGACGAGCCCACCCGCGGCATCGACGTGGGGGCCAAGGCCGAGATCTTCAGCCTGATCGACGGCCTGGTGAAGAAGGGTGCGGCGGTGCTGATGATTTCCTCGGAGCTGTCCGAGATCGTCAACGTCTGCGACCGCACCTACGTGATGCGCGAAGGGCGCGTGGCCGGCGAACTCGCCCGCGACGCCATGAGCGAAGAAGCCATTCTGACCCTGGGGATGCACCATGCATGAAATGACCGTACGCGCCGAGCCCGTGGAGGGCGTCGGCAAGCTGATCGCGCGGCTCAAGCACGCCGGCAGCGCCAGTGGCGCGCTGATGATGCTGATCGTGCTATGCGCGGTGTTCGCGTTCTCGACCGAGAACTTCCTCGACGGCGCCAACCTGGTCAACGTGGCGGTGCAGTCCACCATCCTGCTGCTGCTCGCGCTGCCGATGACGCTGATCATCATGACCGAGGGCCTGGACCTCTCGATGGGCGCGGTGCTCACGCTGGCCAACGTGGTGCTGGCCACGGTGGCGGTGAACACCGGCGGCGTGAGCCTCGCGCTGCTGGCCGCGCTGGGCGTGGGCCTGGCCTTCGGCCTGGTCAACGGCACGCTGGTGTCGCGCCTGGGCATCCCGCCCTTCGTCGCGACGCTGGGCACGCTGGGCGCGGCCCAGGGCCTGGCGCTGGTGGTGACCGACGGCCAGAGCGTGGTCGGCATTCCGGCCTCGGTGCAGATGTTCTACAGCGGCGCCTTCCTCGGCGTGCCCGCGCCGATCTGGATCGCCGGCATCGCCTATGCGCTGTTCCATGTCGTGCTGTACCACACGCGCTTCGGCACCAACGTCTTCGCGCTGGGCGGCAACCGCGAGGCGCTGACCCTGGCCGGTGTGCGCACCCGCCTCTACCTGGTGGCGGTGTACGTGATCGGCGGCCTGATGGCCGGCCTGGCGGCGCTGCTGCTCACCGCACGCATCAGCTCGGGCCACCCGACGGCGGCGCTGGGCATGGAGTTCGACGCCATCGCCGCGGTCGCGGTCGGCGGCACCTCCTTCGAGAAGGGCAAGGGCTGGCTGCTCGGCACCTTGATCGGCGTGCTGGCGGTCGGCGTGCTGCGCAACGGGCTCAACCTGATGGGCGTGACCTCGGCGGTGCAGGTGTCGGCCATCGGCCTGCTCGTCATCCTCGCGTTGATGATCGACGCGTTCCGCGGGAAGCAATCGTGAGCACTGTGATGAAGACCCCCACCCTCTCCTCCCCCGCCGCGGCGTCGGCGCAGCAGAACGCATCGGGCCTGCAGGGCCTGTGGCAGGCGCTGCCCGACCCGGTGCGCAGCGTGGCCTTCCGGCTGCTCGCACTGGGCCTGCTGTGCCTGATGCTGAGCTTCGCCAGCGACGCCTTCCTCACCACCACCAACCTGGTCAACGTGCTGCGGCAGGCGGCGCTGCTTTTCCTGCTGGCCTCGGGCGTGACGCTGGTGATCCTCACCGCGGGCCTGGACCTCTCGGTGGGCGCGAACGTGGCGATGAGCGCCTGCCTCGCGGCCACGCTGATGAAGGCCACGGGCTCGATCACGCTGGCGGTGTTCGCCGGCCTGGGCTGCGGCCTGCTGATCGGCATCGCCAACGGCCTGCTGATCACGCTGCTGCGGCTGCCGCCCTTCATCGCGACCTACGGGATGCTCTGGATCCTGCACGGCGTGACCTACTGGTTCATGAAGGGCGAGACCATCCACGGCTTCCCGCCGGCCTTCCGCGCCATCGGCAGCGGCCACTGGCTGGGCATCCCGATCCCGGTCTACCTGATGGTGGCCTTCCTGTTCATCGGCGTGGTGTTCGCGCAGCGCACCCGCTGGGGCCAGGAGATCTACGCCGTGGGCGCCAACCCCGAGGCCGCGCGCCTGTCGGGCGTGCCGGTGAAGAGCCGCCTGGTGCTGGTCTATGCGGTGAGCGGCGCGATGGCCGGGCTGGCCAGCCTGATCTTCCTCGCGCGGCTCAACTCGGCCGAAGGCGACATCGGCGAAGCGCTCACGCTGCCGGCCATCGCGGCGGTGCTGATCGGCGGCACCTCGCTGTTCGGCGGCGTGGGCTCGGTCTTCGGCACGCTGGTCGGCGCGCTGATCCTGACCCTGGTGCTCAACGGCATGAACCTGTTGGCCATCAGCTCGAACTGGCAACCCGTGGTCACGGGCGTGATCGTCGTACTGGCGGTATTTCTCGACAACCTCACTCGCAAAGGAGACAGAAAATGAAGATGAAGACAAGCCACCGGCTCGCCCTGCTGGCCCTGGTTCTCGGCGGCGCCTCGCTGGCGCAGGCCCAGAGCGGCGAACGCATCGCGGTGTTCACCAAGAACCAGACCAACCCCTTCTTCCAGGCGGTGCGCCTGGGTGCCGACTCGGCCGCCAAGCAGCTCAACGTGAAGGTCACCCACTACGTGCCGACCAAGCCCGACAGCATCCCCGAGCAGATGAGCCAGATCGAGGACGTGATCGTGAAGAAGCCCGACGCGATCGTGTTCACGCCGGTCGACTACAAGGCCATGGGCCCGGCCGTCGGCAAGATCAATGCGGCCAAGATCCCGGTGGTCAACGTGACCGACCGCAGCGAGGTCGGCAACTTCGTCGCCTTCGTCGGCGCCAGCGACTACCAGCTGGGCCTGGAGACCACGAAGTACCTGATCAAGGCCATGGGCGGCACGGGCAACATCGTGGTGCTCGAGGGCGTCAAGGGTTCGCTCACCAGCATCGACCGGGTGCGCGGCTTCAACGACGCGGTCAAGGCCGCGCCGGGCGTGAAGGTGGTGGCGTCGCAGCCGGGCAACTACCAGCGCCTGCAGGCCCTGCAGGTGATGGAGAACCTGATGCAGTCGCACCCCAAGATCGACGGCGTGTTCGCCGCCAACGACGCCATGGCCTCGGGCGCCATCGAGGCGCTCGACGGCGCCGGCCGCAAGGCGCTGGTGGTGGGCATCAACGGCACCAAGGAGGCCGTCGACGCGATCAAGGCCGGCAAGATGCTGGCCTCGGGCGACTACAACGGCTTCCTGCAGGGCTGCGTGTCGACCATGACCGCGGTGCGCGAACTGCGCAAGCTGCCGGTCGAGAAGGACGTGGTCTTCCCCGCCACCGTGATCGCCAAGGACAACCTGTCGGCCTCCGAATCGCCGGTCGAGTCGCGCAGCTGCCCCAAGTGGGAAGAGGCCATCGCCAGGAAGTGATCTCCCGGCGCACGGCCCGCCGCGGCGGGGCCGTGCGCCCTCCTCCACCCATCCATTCCAACGGAGCACTCCCGTGATTTTCGTTTTCCATCTGCTGGACCGTGCCGACGCCGGCGAACTGCGCCTGCGCGTGCGGCCCGAGCACAAGGCCTACCTCGCCGCGGTGGCCGACCGCATCGCCTTCGCCGGCCCGCTGACCAGCGACAACGGCCAGACCATGATCGGCAGCCTGCTGGCCATCGACTTCCCCGACCGCGCCGCGGCCGAGCGCTGGCAGGCCGACGAGCCCTTCACCCGGGCCGGCGTCTACCAGAGCGCTTCGGTGCTGCCCTTCGTCAACCTGTGGCCGCAGACGGCCGGCTTCCCGCCCGCGGCCTGAGCCTGACCCATGACCTTCAAGCACATCGTCATGTGGGACCTGCGCGGCGACTCCGCCGAGGAGAAGGCCCGCGCCATCCACCTGGTGCGCGGCAAGTTCGAGGCCCTGCGCGGCCAGATCCCGGGGCTGCTGCACCTGGAGGTCGGCGTCGACCTGAGCCATGCCGACTACGCCTGCGACGTCGTGCTGTACAGCGAGTTCGACAGCCAGGAATCGCTGGCCTCCTATGCCACGCACCCGGCGCACCTGCGGGTGCGCGAGGAGATCGGCGACCTGCGGATCGCGCGCCACCAGGTCGACTACGCGGCGCACTGAGCGCCGCCTTTCCATTTCCCGACCGTACGGCCGGCGTGCCGCGCGGTCTTTCTTTCCATCGAGCCCGAAGAACCCATGACCACCCCCCTAGACATCGTCGGCCTGTGCGGCAGCCTGCGCCATGCGTCCATCAACCGTGCCGCGCTCCGGCTGGCCGGCGAGGTCATGCCTGCCGGCATGACGCTGGAGATCGCCGAGATCCGCGACATCCCCTTCTTCGACGGCGATGTGATGGCCCAGGGCTGGCCCGCGGCCGTGGCCGCGCTGCGCGAGCGCATCCGCAAAGCCGACGCCGTGGTCATCGCCACGCCCGAGTACAACTTCTCCACGCCCGGCGTGCTCAAGAACACGCTCGACTGGCTCAGCCGCGGCGAGGACCAGCCCTTCGCCTTCAAGCCGGTGGCGATCCTCTCGGCCTCGCCCGGCCCGCTGGGCGGTGCGCGCGTGCAGTACGACCTGCGCCGCGTGATGCTGTTCATGAACGCCCAGGTGCTGGCCAAGCCCGAGGTCTTCATCGGCGGCGCCGGCGCCAAGTTCTCGCCCGAGGGCGTGTGCACCGACGCGACCACGCGCCAGTTCGTGGGCGACCAGATGGCGGCCTTCGCGCACTGGATCGCGGGCGTGCGGCGCATGCAGGGTTGAGGGCCGGAAGAACCCTCACCCCAGCCCTCTCCCGCGCGCGGGAGAGGGGGCAAGACAAGAGACCCCGAATGGACCGCACCATGAGCACCCTGCACCCGCCCCGCCACGATTTCGTCTTCACCGCCCAGTCCGCGCGCGTGCGCTTCGCGCCGGGCGCGCTCGCGCACCTGCCGCAGGAGGTCGAGGCGCTGGGCGCCCGGCGCGCGCTGGTGCTGTGCACGCCGCAACAGGTCGAGACGGCCGAACGCGTGTCGGCCCTGCTCGGGCCGCTGAGCGCGGGCGTGTTCAGCGGCGCCGTGATGCACGTGCCCATCGAGGCCGCGCGCGAGGCCCGCGCGCACGCCGGCGCGGTCGGCGCCGACTGCGCGGTGGCGATCGGCGGCGGCTCCACCGTGGGCCTGGGCAAGGCCATCGCGCTCGAGTCGCCGATGCCCATCATCGCGATCCCGACCACCTATGCGGGCTCGGAGATGACGCCGATCTACGGCATCACCGAAGCCGGCCTGAAGAAGACCGGTCGCGACCCGCGCGTGCTGCCGCGCACCGTGCTCTACGACCCGGAACTGTCGACCGGCCTGCCCGTCGGCCTGTCGGTGGTCAGCGGCATGAACGCCATCGCGCACGCGGCCGAAGGCCTGTACGCACGCGACGGCAACCCCGTGATGTCGCTGATGGCCGAGGAAGGCATCCGCGCCATCGCCCAGGGCCTGCGCGGCATCGTCGCAGCCCCCTCCGCCATCGACGCGCGCAGCGACTGCCTCTACGGCGCCTGGCTCTGCGGCACGGTGCTGGGCCATGTCGGCATGGCGCTGCACCACAAGCTGTGTCACACCCTGGGCGGCAGCTTCAACCTGCCGCATGCCGAAACCCACACGGTGGTGCTGCCGCACGCGCTGGCCTACAACGCGGCCGCCGCGCCCGAGGCCATGCAGCGCATCGCCCGCGCCATCGGCCGCAGTGACGGCGACGCGGCCGGCGGCCTGTTCGACCTGGCCGGGGCCCTGGGCGCGCCCACCTCGCTGCGCGAGATCGGCATGCCGAAGGAAGGCCTGGCGCGCGTCGCCGACCTGGCCGTGGCCAACCCCTACTGGAACCCGCGCCCGCTGGCGCGCGACGCGCTCATGGCCCTGCTGCACGACGCCTGGGAAGGGCGGCGGCCGAGCAGCACGCGGCCCTGAGCGCTTCGCCGCCCGAGCCAATCCGTCATCACATCACACACAAGGAGACATCGTCATCATGAAAGTAGCCGTTGCAGGTCTGGGCTGGTGGGGCAAACAGATCATCCGTTCGCTGTCCGCCAGCCCGAAGTTCACCGTGGTCGCCGCGGTGGACCCCTTCCGTCCGGCCGACGCCGATGCGTTCCTGAAGGAAGCCAAGGTCGAACTCGCGCCCGACCTCGCCGCGGTGCTGGCCCGCGCCGACATCGAGGGCGTGATCCTCGCCACGCCGCATTCGCTGCACGAAGAGCAGGTGCTGGCCGTGCTCGAGGCCGACAAGCAGGTCTTCTGCGAGAAGCCTCTGGCCATGAGCAGCGACGGCGCACGCCGCATGCTCGACGCCGCCCGGCGCAAGGGCCGCGTGCTGGGCATGGGCCACGAACGCCGCTTCGAGCCCGCCGTGGCCGAGCTGATGCGCATGGTGCGCGCGGGCGAACTGGGCAGGCTGCTGCACGTGGAAGCCAACGTGAGCCACGACCTGTTCCGCAAGCTCGACGCATCGAACTGGCGGCTCGACCAGAAGCACGCGCCCGCCGGCATGATGACGGCCGTCGGCATCCACATCACCGACATCTTCATCGCGCTGGCCGGCCCCGCGCAAAGCGTGCGCTGCACCACCGACTCGATGGTCTTCCCGGCCCCCGCGCAGGACTACATCACCGCCACCATCGCCTTCCGCTCGGGCGTGCGCGGCACCGTGAGCTTCCTGTCGGTCACGCCCTTCCACGGGCGCATCGCGGTGTTCGGCGACAAGGGCTGGGTCGAGCTGGTGTCGGAAGGCAACGTCGACCAGGGCCTGCCCACGCTTTTCACCCACTGCATCGGCACCGGCATGCCGCGCATCCACCACAGCCATCCGGCCAACGACGCGGTGCTGCTGAACTTCGAAGCCTGGTCGGACGCGGTCACGCGGGGCAGCGCCTACCCGTTCACGCACAGCGAGCTGCTGGAGAACATCAAGCTGTTCGAGGCGATCGTGGTGTCGGGGAAGACGGGTGGGGAGACGGTGGTGATTGAAGAAGAGGCTGCGACGGGTTGAGACGGAGGTTCTGGTGCGGAGGATCTGCGCACCTGCTCGGCGAGTACCCAGCCATCATCAGGGCTTGACTCGCGCGAACAACCGATGCGAACGGTCTGGCATCGACAAGGCGGTGAGCGCGGCACTGTCGAGCGGCTCCATGGCGGGCGCCCCGCTGGCGTCGCGGTACGCGTGCCCCGCGTGAAGTTGCCTTCTGCACCGCAACGCTCAAGGCGGCAGGAAGCTGACCTTGACGCCTTTGACGGTGGCGTCTTTCTTGGCATCGACCTGCACGCCACGCAGCGCGGAAGACTGTTCGCCCATAAGCAACCTACCTGCAGCGGCCGAGAACGCTCTCAGTGCTCCGGGAACTCGACCTCGATGGGCTTGCGCTCCGGATCGCTCAAGAACCGAAGGTAGGTCTGCACGGCCAACTTGAACTGCGACAGGGTGACTTCGCCGCCTTTGCCTTGGCTGTAGAGGCCCTCGAACCAAACCTTGTCGCGCGTGATGTTGATGACCCAGGCATTGCCGTCGACATCGGCCAGATCGAGTTCGCCAGACTCGACTTTACGGACCCAGTCCATCACGCAGGCGACGCCTGCGGGGCCTTGAATGTCTTGGAATATCGCTTCGCACATCAGTTCATATCGCTCGACAGGTTGAGCCTTTAATGTCAAGACATGTAGATTGAAATCAATTCTCCCCCCCATTAATTTCTATTCCTCGAATGCATCGTAAAACATATTTTGAAAAGCTCATTTTTCATTGCCCCACCGGACAAAAGATCGTACATTGATTCTTCACGTCCCAACTGAACTGGATTCTGATTCCTGACGGGCTCGTTTCTTGGAATCTCGCCCCAGTCAGCCCCTTTTTCTGGCCGGCCTTGAACGCCTCCGTCACCTCATAGGTGATACGCGCCTCAGACCAAGACGGCGGGAAGAAGGTTGAGATATTTCGCTTGTCCACCCACGATAGCGAAACCCCACCCCCCAATATACAGAAAAACTGCAACCCGATCTTCTCGGGGCATAAAAAAGTGCAGCATTCCTTTGGTCGAATTTTTTCCATCTAACTGAAATTATCTAGAAAGTATTTTCTAACATCCTCGTTTGGAGATAATTGAAAACAGAGATGGCAAGGTTTCCCCTTCTCGATCCAATGATTTATTTGCGCCAAAAAAGCCTCAATGAAGCCAAGAACCGTAGATCGATCGGCATCAAATAGATCGGATGCCCAGTCGATGACGATAACCAGCCCAGCCAACTCATTAGAGAGCGTAATCATGTCATCAAACAACGAAACATAGCTATCCTCCATACAGCCATCAGCATGCTCGGCCCCAATTGCCGACCCAACCGCGCGGCACATTTGCGAGATTCCTTTTTCGAGCCCTCTGCCGTCGAGATATATGGTCGAAACTCTCATCTGGCGCAGCTGGCCGGTGATCTCCGTCATAAATAAATCATCCAGACCCTCTTCAAAAACAAAATGAACGCACGCCGTTGTTGACCTGGAAATTTCGTAGTAACCTCTCACGGTAGAACCCCTTTACTTTTTCATTGATGCCTCGAAGCGTGTCCATCTTAAGCGCTGCGCAGTGGTTGCCTTGTAATGATCCAGGGACACATAAAAAATATTTGGGAATTTTGGTGAGTACGCTATTCTTACTGAGCCCGCGCTTCCTTCACCCAGGTCAAATATCTGATACATCGCCCCCCCACTGCGAGGCAGTTGAACTTTCGGGTCGTCAAATTTCAACCATTCGCGACTTTGAGCAGTGCTTGCGGCTATCTCTTGCGTTCGAAACCAGACTTTTCGCTCTTCGTCGGTTCCAAAAAAACGAGTCTTAAATTCTTCCGTTGGCGCGAATGGATGATCTATATCAGGATACTCATAGCCCCAGCCAGCATGCGCTCCATGGTTGTTCGCGGCAGCATTGCCAGCGGCTTGACCGGCCAGATCTATCTGTGCCGCGTCGCCCCCAATGGTGGCAACTGCCAAGCCCCCCAAGAAGGCGGCGAGTTGAACGGTATCTTCGTGCCAGCCATACGCCTCTGCCGCAACTTCGCCCATCGCCGCACCCAGTGCACCCGCGCTGCAGCCACCTGTGCTGTCGGCCTTGGCCGCACCAACCAAGCAACCCGCAATGGCATGTGCAATCTTGTTTGTGAACCCGTCGAGCACTCCCGCATTTTTCCAATCACCAATTGCATTAGCCCCTTGCGCCGCGAAGGTGTCGATGAGCGCCGCCTTCAGGCCGTCCTTGAGGTTGTCTTCCAAACTGCCGCCGTTGATAGCTGTGCCGATCAGCGCCTTCGCAACACCCGCCTGTACGTTCTGCCCGAGTTGGTTCAAGAAGCCTTGAGTGCCGCTACCAACTGTCGGACCTCCAGTCGGGTTCAGGTTCAAGCCCCCGAGCACGCCGCCGGTGGCGATGGCCGTCAGCAGGTTCTTCACGTTGGCGCTGCTGCCCAACTCATGCAGCGTGGCGGCCAGGTCGCCGCGGTTGTTGATCGTGGCAACGGCGACCTGACCGGCCAGTGCCGACAGACCTGCGGTCACCGCACTGCTGACGACTGTGGAGACGGTCGCACCCGTTCCCGTGAGGAACGCACCGCCGCCGGCCAACGGCACACCCTCACCCAGGCCGATCGCTGCCGCGTTGCCTGCCGTATTGCCTGCAGCCCCTGCCGGCCCCACCGCGAAGTACGCCGCCACCAGCGTCACGATCGCCGCCCCTTCAGGCGTGAGGCCCTGCTGCTTGTAATCCCACTGCTTGTGCGCCTCTTCGACCTTGACCCAGTCGACCTTGCCCTGCAGCTTCGGGTCTTCGTTGAGCTGTTTCACCCAGCCCATGCCGGGCTGTTGGGCCAGGGCCTCGACGCTGTCCCGGGCGCCCAGGCCGGCCTGCACGCTGTTCACCGGCGTGGCGAGTTCACCCGCGTGGAGCTTCGCGTAGTGGGTCTGCTCGTCGCTGCTGCCCTTGCCCTGGGTCTTCTGCCACGCCAGGTCGCGGCCTGCGCTGGTGTGGCTCTGGTCTTCCTTTGTGGTCTGCGTGGCCAGCACGAGCTGGTCTGCCTCGAGCGTGAGCTTGCCGGGCGTATTGACGGTGATCGCGCCGAGCGTGGCCGTGATCTGCATGTCGCCCGCATGGCTGCGGCTGTCGGCGAGATCGACGCCCACGCCTTGCAGGCTGGCTTGGCCCGCAGCCACGACGTCGCCGTGCGCGGCCAATTGCTGTGCCGTGCGCAGCTGCATGTCGCCGCTGTTGCCGAGCTGGCCAGGCTCGCATCGCCCTCGCTGGTCAACGTGCCGTCGGTGTTGCGCAGGTCGCCCGTGCTCGCGATGCGCAGGCTGCCAGCCTGCAGCTTGCCGCCGCTGTTGTCGAAGCTGCCCACGTCGGCGCTGAAGCCACGCGCCACGTTCAAGGTCCCGCCCGCGTTGCTGAAGCGCTCGCCGCGCACGGCCAGCGTGCCCACGCTCAGGCTGCCGCCGCTGTTGTCGATGCGTGGCGTGTCCAGGCCGATCTCACCGCCTGCATAGATGCGGCCGCCGTCGTTGAGCAGGCGCCCGGCGGCGTTGATGGCGCCCGGGCCCGTGGCGGCCGCGGGCTGCGCGGGCGCGGCCTCCGCGACCGCCGTGGTGCCGGTGCCCGGGGTCGTGGCGGTGCCGGTGCTGGGTGTGACCGAACCAGCGCCACTCGGTGTGCTTGCGCCGCCCGCACCATCCGCACCTGTTCCGGGCTGCACCGCCACCGGCTCCGCCCCAATGAACCCGCCCGCCGTGTTGCTCAGCACCGGCGCCGTGATCGCAAGCTCGCGCGTGCCCGCCTGGCGGATCGTGCCGCCGCGGTTGTCGATGTCGCCTGCGCTTTTGAGCTCGACCTTCGCGCCTTCGAGCGTGCCGATGTTCTCCAGCCGCCCCGCCGCGGTGACCACCAGCCCCCCGACACCCGCGCCGATGTGGCCCGCATTGCGCACGCCCAGCCCGGCCTCGGTGCCGATCAATGTGATCTTGCCCGCATACATGCCGCCCAGCGCCGCCACGTCGAGCGCAAAGGCGGGTGGGGTGCCCGTGGGGGGGGTCGCTGTCTGCGCACTGCCGTCCACCGCGACCTGGTTCGCGCCGGCCACGACCTTCAGCTCGTTGGCCCAGACCCCCGCATTGAGCTGCACCGCCCGCGCCAGGATGGCCGCGTAGTCGGTCTTGCTGGCATCGAGGCCCGCGCCTTCGATGTTCACCGTGCCGCCGCGCACCAGGAAGCTGTCGAGCCCGCCGTTGGCGTTGAACTGCGGCGTGCCGGTGGTCAGCGTGGCGCGGCTCGCGTTGATGAAGCCGCCGCCGTTGACCTGGATGCCCGCCGGGTTGGCGATGATGACTTCGGCGCGCTGGCCCGCGACTTCCACATACCCGCGCAGCTGGCTCGGGTTGGCGCTGTTCACCTCGTTGAGGATCACGCGCGCGCCCCCGCCCGCGAGCCAGGGGTTGCCCTGCACCCAGCCGCCCAATTGGGTCTGGGCGTTGGTGCGGCTGTTGTTGAGGATCACGCCCTTGGCGTCGACGTCGAACTGGGAATAGGTGTTGCGCGAGACGCCCGCGGCGCTGGGCGTCTGGATGTTGACCAGGGGCACGCCGTTGGGGGCCGCGAGCAAGGTCGGGCGCTGGCGCCCGGGCGCGCCGGGGTCGGCCACGATCTGGGCATGCAGCGGCGCGCTCATCAGGGCCGCGGCCAGCGCCCCCACGCTCACCGCCGCGGAGGTCGCGCCGCTGGCGCCCTTGCCCGTGCTGCGCGCGCTTTCCTGCACCACCATGCGCAGGCCGCGCGCGGCGTTGAAGACGATACGGTGGAGATGCTTGTTCATTCTTTTTTCTTTCCCTGAGCGCGCGCTGTACGCGCGGAGACATGGCGGGCGGCAAGGCGAGGCGCCCCTTCCCGCCTCACGCCATCAGGCGGCGCAACGGAACCTGGCGACCCCGATGTAACGCGCACCGTTGGCCAGCGTGGCCGCGTAGCTGGCGGCCACCAGGAAAGCGCCGCCTCCGGCGTCGCCGATCTGGACCGCGGCGCCGGAGCCGCCGCTCAGGTAGGCGCCCGTGACCGATGCGCTCGAGGTCGACGAGACCGTGGTGCCAAGGGTGGCCGAGCCTGCGCTGCCGGACGCCGCCACGTTCACCGCGCCGCCCACGGTCGCACCGCCTGTGCCGAAGCTCAGGGTGGCCGAACCCGAGGCCGAGCCGGTGTTGGGCGACGTGCCGCTGCCACCGCTCTTGTAGGTGGGCGTGGTGAACGCACCGGCATCGCAACTCAGCGAGCCCGTCGTCGGGAACTGGGCCGGCGAATTGAGTGCGATGTAGTGGTAGGCGCGGTTGTCGGTGCCGGAGAGCGTCTCGCTGCCGCTGCTGCGCGTCACGGTGCCAGCCGCCCACCGGCCCGTCGCGTAGGAGGCATCGCCGCTGATGTCCTTGGTCACGCTGTTGCCGCTGAGCACGGCGTCGCTGAGCTTGGTCATCGCGCCGCTCGAGGCCTGGACACTGGTGTCGAGCCGGCCGAAGGTCTGCGAGCCCACGCCCACCAGCTGGTAGCGCGAACTGGCGCCGGCCGCGAACTTCGCGCTTACCGAACCGCTGTCGGCGCTGGCCGGAGTGCCCGTGGAACCGCCGGCCGAGCCGGAGGTCGATGCCGCGGGCGCGGCGCCACCGTCACCCCCTCCCCCGCCGCCGCAGGCCTGCAGCAGCGCTATGGAAAGGATCGACGGAATGAGGAGCTTGGAAGTCATGTTTTTTATCCCTGAACGTTTGAATCGAATGGGTGCAGCCTCGAAGGCAGACCGGATGTGTGACAGCTTGGTGGTGGTGGTGCGTGATGGATTCGTCGGGCGGCGGTCCTTTCAGAAGCTGTAGTTGAGGTTGAAGCCAGCCGTCACGTGGGCGGTGCGGTAGCCCTCGGGCTTGCGCAAGGGCGTGCCGACGAAGAGGTCGTAGCTCAGGCCCTGCAGCGCGTTCGTCGTGCCACGCAAACCGAGCACCGCGCCCGTGAGCCGCGTGCCCAGCAGGAACTGCGACGACCCTCCGCCGACCTCGCCGTGGTCGATGCCGGCGTAGAGCTCGGCGCCGCTCTGGCCCAGTGCCCAGCCGAGGTCGTTGCGGATCAGCCAGCCGCGCTCGGCCATCAGGCTGGTCTCGCCGTCGAAGCCGCGCACCGTGTAGCGCCCGCCGACGGCGAAGCGGTCCTGCGGCGTGAGCGGGGTGCGGTTCCATTGCGCGCGCCACAGCGCCGAATAGCGCAGCTTCTGGTCGGCCAGCTGGAACGGCAGGTTCAGGCTCGCGTCGGCCGCGACCAGGCCGAAGCGTGAAGTGCCTTCACCGAAGAATTCCTCGGGCGCGGGGCGGGCACCGAATGCACCGGTGCCGCGGCGGTACTGCAGGTTGGCGTCGAGCGTGGCCGCGCCGAGGAACTCGCGGTGGTTGAGCCCCAGCTCCCAGCCGCCGACCACGCGGCGCTGCACCTCGATCTCGGTGTCGTCGATGAAGTTGAACGAGGCCCGGCGGAAGGCGCGCAGCGCCAGCGTGGTCTTGCGGCGCTGGTCGCGATACAGCAGCCGCGACAGGCGCAGTTCGGCGTTGCGCGACTCGCCGGCGTAGACGTAGTCCTGGTTGAGGCCGGCCACGCCCTGGCGATAGGTGCTGCGGCTCGCCGTGGCGCCCAGCAGCCAGTCGCCATAGGGGATCGCGTAGTGCAGGGTCTGGCCGCTGGTGCCGCGCGCGCCGGGGTTGAACAGGTCGTGGCTCAGGCTGACGTAGGCCAGGTCGTTGAGGCCCAGCGGGCCGTCCCAGGCCACGGTGGCGCCGGCCTGCGTGCGGCCCGTGGCGCGGGTGCCGCTGTCGTCCAGGCTCAGGGTGCCGCGCAGCGGAAAGCTGCGGGCGTACTTCCCCACCAGGTCGCTGTCGCCCGGCTGCGCGCCGGCGCCCTGCGAAGGCTCGATCTGGATGTCGGTGTCGGCGGTGGGCAGGCGCTTGAGGTTCTCCAGGCTCTGCTCGATGTCGCGCAGGTTCAGCAGGTCGCCCGGCCGCGCGGGGATGGCGTTGCGCAGCGCGGTGCGATCGCCCGAGCCCTCGGCGAAGCGGATGGCGGCGATGCGCCCGGGCACCAGCGTGACGGCCAGCGTGCCGCCCGCCAGGTCCTGCGGCGGCGCCAGCACGCGGGTGGTGACCCAGCCGCGCTCGACCAGGGCCTGCTGAAGGCGGGCCAGCACCGTGTCGACGCCCCGGGTGCCGAGGCACCGGCCGATCGGTGCATCGTCGCCCTGCGCGCCCGCGGCGGCCGCCAGCAGCCACTGGAAGTCGGCGGCGCGCTCGCCGCCCAGCACCAGGCGTTCGATCCGGAAGCACGGTGTCTCGGCATCTGGCAGGCGCCCGGGCGCGGGTGGCGCCTCGGTCGGCAGGCGGGCATCGACCGCGCGCTCCTGCTGGGCCCGCAGCGCGCGTTCGCGCTCCTGCTGGCGCAGTTCCTCGATGAAGGGCTGGGGCGCCGAGGGCTGGCTCTGCGCCAACGCGCAGGCGCCCACGGCCCAGGCCAACGCACCCGCGGTCAGGGGGGCGGCGACGGCGAGCGAAGGCCGTGGATGCAGCAAACAGCGAAATTGGAAAAACGACATGGACACCCTGAAACGCAGCACTGCCAGGCTGCGACGGGCGAATTGTCTTTTCTATTGCGCCAATTGATTGTCAATCAATAATCAAATGTCGCGAATTTTTTCCCGCGAGGATCAAAAAAATTGAGAAACAATGTTGATCTAATTCTTGATATTCAGAACAATGAATTCTTTTCAATTCATTTGCTGCACGCCTGCCATGCCGGCCGCTGCGTCAGGGGCCCAGTTCGCGCAGCACCGCCAGCTGCTCCGCATAGCTGCTCTCGATGCGTTGCAGCCGGGCCTGCCGGGCCGCCTCGTTGACCCACTGGGCGGCCATCGCGTTCTGCCGCGCCAATTGATAGGCCAGGCGCGCCGCGGGCAACAGCGAATCGTTGTCGGCCGCGAGGAAGCCGGCCAGGTCGTGCAGCGCGCGCAATTTGCCTCGTTCGACGTCACCACGCGGACCCTTTGCGCGCGCATAGCCGACCAGGAAGCTCTGGACCTGGCGCTGAAGCGCCTCCGGGTAATCGCGCCGCACCACGATCTGGGCATGCGGGATCAGGTCCGATTGCCAGATCACCTGCAATTGCGCGGCCTCGACCGGAAATTGCAGCCTGAAACGCTCGAAATCCGCAGTGTTGTTGGTGGCCACGTCGGCCTCGCCATTGGCCACCGCCAGCGCGGTGGCCTGGTGCGTGCCCACCAGTTCGCTGGCAAAGCGGGTTTCCATCGCGATGTGGTGCGGCAGGAACAGTTGCAGCTGCGGCACGATGAACCCCGACACCGAACGGCTCTCGCCCCGCGCCAACCGCCAGCGCCCGGGTTCGGCCAGCAGGGCGTCGAGCGTGCGCAGCGGCCCGGTCTTGCGCGTCAGCAGCAGCGCGCGGTAGCCCGGCAGGCCGTCGTGCCGCGTGACCTGGGCCACCACCCGCATGCGGCGCTGGGTGACGGCGTCGAGCGCCATGCGGCCCGACAGGAAGGCCATGTCGACCTCGTTGCGCTGGATCGCCTGCTCGAGCGCCTCGTACGAAGTCACCGACAGCACGCTCACCGGCCGGCCCAGCATCCGGCTGAGGTCGGCCAGCACCGGCTCCCAGTCGTTGCGCGATTCGAAGGCACCTCCCAGCGGCAGAATGCCGAATCGCATCGGCTGCGCCAGGCCGGCCTGGGCCCAGGCCGCGCCTGGCAGCCCCACCGCCATCCCGAGACCGATCAGCGCCTGCCCCAACCGACGGCGCACGCCGTCGCGCAGGCGCTGGGCCCAAGGGGACAGGATGCCGGCATCAGTCATCGAGCAGGTGGACATATCTCCATCGACAGGTCCGGCCGAAGGCCGACTGGCCAAACGGACGGTGCCAAGTACACAATTAGAAATCAAGCTTGCCTTGATTTGTGACGTATTTCACATTCTCATGGCTGCCGTGCCACCTTTGAACGCCTCACGTCCCCCTTTGCCTGCGACGGCCGGGGGGACGGTGCGCGAGCGGCTGTCCGCACGGCTGCTGCACCTGTCCCTGGCCCAGCAACTGGTGCTGCTGGCCCTGCTGCCGGCCAGCGTGGCCACGCTGGGGGCCATCGCGGTGCTCACGCGCCAGCATCTGGACGACGTGACCGAACTGATCCGCGCCAATGCGCAGACCGTGGCCTTGCAGGTGGCCACCGTGGCACAGACGCAACTGCAACGCATGGACCGGCGCGGCCTGATGCGCACCGCCCAGTCGGGCACCTACCAGCCGCATGTGCAGCAGGTGCAGATCCGCTCGGAGGAAGGCGAGATCCTGGCCAATGCGGAAACCGCCGACCGCCGCCGCAGCGAGGGCCTGCAGGTGCTCACCCCGATCGTGGGAGAGGACGGCCAGCGCACCGGCCAGGTGATGGTCGAGATCAGCCTCGACGCGGTCGAGCGCGCGCGCCGCGCGGCCCGCTTCAACGTGGCGCTGGTGCTGCTCGCCAGCCTGGTCGGCGTGGGTCTGACGGGCTGGTGGGCGGCGCGGCGCATCAGTGCGCCCATCGGCGCGCTGGGCGAGGCCGTCGACCGGCTGGGCGCCGGCGAGGAAGCCAGCGTGGCGGTCGAAGGCACCGCCGAGGTGCGACGCCTGCAGAGCGGCTTCAACCAGGCGGCCGGGGCGCTGGCCGAAAGCCGGCGCCTGCTGGAAAGCCGGATCGCCGACGCCACCGTCGAACTCGCCCGCAAGAACCGGCAGCTGGAAGTCGCGAGCCAGGCCAAGACCCGGCTGCTGGCCGCCGCCAGCCACGACCTGCGCCAGCCGCTGCATGCGCTCACCTTGTTCTCCGACGGCCTGGCCAACGGCGAGACCGACCCCGTGCGGCTGCTGCGCATCGGCCACATCCGCGAATGCGTCGACGCGCTGGACCGTCTGTTCTCCGAGCTGCTCAACCTGTCGCAACTCGATGCCGGCGTGCTGCGGCCGCAATGGAGCGACTTTCCGCTGGACACGCTGTTCGACGAGATCAGCCGCAACTTCCGCCCCGTGGCCGAGGCGCAGGACCTGCGGCTGGTGGTGCGCAAGACGGCGCTGTGGGTGCGCTGCGACTACGTGATGCTGGCGCGTATCCTCAACAACCTGGTGTCGAACTCCCTGCGTCACACCACCGTGGGCGGGGTGCTGATCGGTGCGCGGCGCCGCGGCCGGGGGGTGCGCATCGACGTGCTGGACACCGGCATCGGCATTGCGCCCCAGCACCAGACCCGCGTCTTCGAGGAGTTCTTCCAGGTCGAGACGCGCGGCCGGCAGCACAGCCACGGCGCGCGCGGCATGGGCCTGGGGCTGGCCACGGTGCAGCGGCTGGCCAGCCTGTTGAGCACGCGGGTCGAGCTGAACTCGCGCCTGGGCCGCGGCACCGGCGTGCACCTGCTGGTGCGTGGCGCGGCACCGGCCGCCGATGCCGCCACCGTGCCGCACGGCAGGGCGGCCGAAGCGGACGCCGAAGCCCGGCTCGACGGCGTGCGCGTGCTGGTCATCGACGACGAACGCAGCATCCTGCTCGGCCTGCAAAGCGCGCTGTCGAGCGCGGGTGCCAAGGTGATGGCCGCGCAGAGCCAGGCCGAGGCCCTGGCGCTGGCGGACGGCTGGGGGCAGGCGCCGGATGTGGTGGTGAGCGACCTGCTGCTTCGCGGCGACGAGAACGGCCTGGAAGTGCTGGCCGCGCTGGAGCGCCATCCGCGCGGCATCGGCCCGCACACCGCGCGGCTGATGGTGACCGGCGAGACCAAGCCCGACCAACTGCGCGAAGTGGCGCGCACGGGCATCGCGGTGCTCCACAAGCCCGTGTCGCCCAAGGTGTTGCGCCAGGCCATCCTGGCGCAACTGGCAGCGGCCAAGGCCGCCCGCATCGGATGAGCTCGCCGGCATTTGTTACTCAAATGTCTGCAAAAGTGAGCGAAGACAGCCGATCGATGACATACGTCACGAAAGCCATGGCTCGCTGTGCAAACAAATGTCTCCGCCATGGCGCCGCGTCGAGCGCCTGACGAAGCCCCGATATTCTCGGCCTGACCGGCCGCGCAGCGTGCGCCGCCCTTGGCACGGCCCCGGGGCCCTGGCGCGCCGGCCGCAGAAGAATCACTCAGGGAATCACCATGAAACACCTCCTTCCATCGCTGTGCGCCTTGACCGGCCTGCTCTGCTCTGGCGCGGCCCCGGCCACCGGCCTCCACCTGCCCGACACGGGCGCGGCCCGCCCGCCGGTCGAGTTCATCGACTCGGGTCGCTTCGGCGACCTGCCCTTTTCCGATGCCGTGCGGGTCGGCAACGTGGTCTACCTCTCGGGCGAGATCGGCTACGACGCCGGCACCGGCAAGCTGGTGCCCGGCGGCATCCGGGCCGAGACCTGGCAGCTCATGAACAACATCAAGGCCTCGGTCGAAGCCCGGGGCTACCGGATGCAGGACGTCGTGAAGTGCACCGCCATGCTGGCCGACATGGCCGACTGGCCGGCATTCAACGAGATCTACCGCAGTTTCTTCTCCAAGCCCTACCCGGCCCGCAGTGCCTTCGGCACCAACGGGCTGGCGCTCGGCGCACGCGCCGAGGTCGAGTGCATCGCCGCGCGCTGAGGCGCCGCGTCCTGGCGGCTATGCTGCCGGCGCCATGGCTCTTATTTCATCCCCCCGCCTGATCCGATTCAACAAGCCTTACGGCGTGCTCAGCCAGTTCACGCCCGAAGGCCGCTGGCAAGGACTCAAGGATTTCATCGACCTGCCCGGCGTCTACGTGGCCGGCCGGCTCGATGCCGACAGCGAAGGCCTGCTGCTGCTGACCGACGACGGCCAACTGCAGGCCCGCATCGCCGATCCGCGCTTCAAGATGGAGAAGGTCTACTGGGTACAGGTCGAAGGCGTGCCCGACGACGCCGCGCTGGCCGCGCTGCGCGACGGCGTGACGCTCAACGACGGCCCGACCCGCCCGGCGTGCGCGCGCCGGCTCGACCCGCCACCCGCCGTGTGGGAACGCCAGCCGCCCATCCGCGTGCGCCATGCCATCCCCACCTGCTGGATCGAACTCGCGATCAAGGAGGGCCGCAACCGCCAGGTGCGGCGCATGACCGCGGCCGTCGGCCATCCCACGCTGCGGCTGATCCGGGCCTCGATCGGGCCGCACACGCTCGACGGGCTGGCACCGGGCCGCTGGGCCGGCTGAAGGCTTCTCCTCCGTCGGCGACGAGGGCGCTCGCTAGACTTGGCCGATGGCCATTCAGAATCCACCGTTTTCTCTCCAAGCCTCCACGCGCCGCAATGCGCTGATCGGCACGCTCGGCGCGCTGCTGCTGCCCGCGGCACCGGCCTTCGCCGCCAAGGCGAAAGCCGCCGCCTCCTCCGAGGTCTGGCCGCATGCCGCCGCCGTGCCCGGCGGCGTCGCGCGGCTGTCGCTGGGCGCCGCCGCGGCACGCCCGGTGGCACGCACCGAGGACGACCTCCCGCTGCTGGTGGTCGGCGACCCGATCGAGTGGACCGCGCTGGTCGGCATCCCGCTCGCGGCACAGCCGGGCGGCGCGCGCATCGTCCGGCGCGCCGAAGGCGGCGCTGACCAGCCGATCGCCTATGCCATTGCCGCCAAGCAGTACAGCGAGCAGCGCCTGAAGGTCGCGCCGGGCAAGGTCGACCTCTCGCCCGAGGACCAGGCGCGCTACGAACGCGAGCGTGACCACCAGGCGAAGGTGATGGCCACCTTCACCGCCGTGCCGGCGCACGACCTGCAGATGCGCGTGCCCGTGCCGGGCCGGCGCTCGAGCTCCTTCGGGCTGCGCCGCGTGTTCAACGGGCAGTCGCGCAATCCGCACGGTGGCATGGACATCGCGGCGCCCACCGGCACGCCGGTGCGCGCGCCGCTGCCGGGCCGCGTGATCGACACCGGCGACTACTTCTTCAACGGCGGCACGGTCTGGCTCGACCACGGCGGCGGCCTGCTGACGCTCTACTGCCACCTGAGCGCGATCGACGTGAAGGTGGGCGACGCGCTCAGGACCGGCGACCGCTTCTGCGCCGTGGGCGCCACCGGCCGCGTGACCGGCCCGCACCTGCACTGGGGCGTGATGCTCAACCGCACGATGGTCGACCCGGCCCTGTTCATCGCGGCGGCCTGAGCCGATGGCCTCCCCCACCGCGGTGCTCACCGCCGCGCAGCGCGACGCCTTCGGCCGCGAGGCCGAGCGCACCGCGGGCATCGACCTCGCGGCCTACGCCGAGAGCGGCCGCGACTGGCGCTAACCCGTGATCGGCCTCGGCCCGCCCGACGCGCCCCTGTGCATCTTCGGGCGCGACCCGGGCCGCAGCGAGGTCGAACATGGCATCGCCTTCATCGGCCGCGCCGGCCAGCTGGTGCGCAGCGCGCTGCACCGCCGGCGCTTCGGTGAAGACGCCGCGGCTCCCGGCTTCGAGGCCGCGGTGGCCGCCGGCGCCGAGGTGTTCTGGCTCAACACCGTGCCCTACAAGCCGATCGGCAACAAGGCCTGGTCGATGGCGGTGAAGCGGCGCTTCCAGCCGCTGATGGCCGAGCTGCTGCTGGGCCACTGGCGGGGCGAGCGGGTGATCGTGCTGGGCCGCGAAGCCTTCTTCTGGTTCGGCATCGGCCAGGCGCCCGAGGTGGCCGCGGCGCTGGAAGCCTTCTGGGCGCGCGCGGACCGCCACGACGCCACGCTCACCATCGACTACCACCACGCCGGCCTCTCGCGCCGGCTGACGCTGGCGCCGCTGCCCCATCCCTCGCCGGCCAATGCCGTGTGGTTCGCGCGCTTTCCGGCGCTGCTGGCGGCGCGGCTGCAAGCACTCCTGCCGAGGCCCTGAGCGCCGCGCTCAGGCCGGGCGCCGGCGCGCGAAGGCCGAGGTGCTCCACGCGATCAAGGCCAGCAGCACCAGCTGGAACGGCAGCCGCGCCACCAGCGCCCAGTAGGGCACCGCGGGAAACTGCGCGGCCTGCTGCAGCATCTGCACGTTGGCCGGCGTCACGGCGATCGTGAGCAGGATCAGCCCGATGCCCGCGGCACGACGGGTCGGGCGCCACAGCAGGCCGGCCGCGCCCAGCAGCTCGGCCACGCCGCTCAACCACACCGCGGCACGCGGCCATTCGATCCAGGGCGGCACGATGCGCATCTGGGCCTCGGTGAAGACGAAGTGCGCCACGCCGCCGAGCGCGAACCACAGGAAGACAAAGGCCAGGGCGGCCAGGCGCCAACGACTCATCTGAGGGACTCCTTCTGGGGCGGTCATGCAGTATCGGTCCCGCGCGCCGCGACAAGCTGCCTTCGAAGCCTCAGCCCGCTGCGTCCACGCCCTGCTCGAAGATGCTGGCCGTGCGCCGGTAGTGCGCCGCGAGCAGGCCCTGGGCCTCGTCCGCGCGCCCGTTCAGGATCGCCTCGAAGATTGCCTGGTGTTCGTCGAGCTCGTTGCGCCGCTTGTAGGCCGTGCGCGCGGCCAGCTGCCGGAAGCGGTAGGCGCGGTCGTAGAGCTGGTCGCAGAAGCCGAGCAGCAGCGCCGAGTCGCAGCCGGCCAGCAGTGCGCGGTGGAAGTCGCGGTGCTGCCGTTCCCACTCGGGGTTTTCCTCGTACGAATCGGGGGTCACCGATCGCGGCGTCCGGGACAGGCGATGGAAGGCGACGACCAGCTGCTCCTCCCACGCGGGCGCGCGGCGCGCGCAGGCCTGGGCAATGGCCAGCGATTCGATGCCGATGCGCGTGTTCACCAGATCCTCCAGTTCGGCCTGCGTGGCCTGCGCCACCATGAAGCCGCGCTGGTCGTTGTGGACCACCCATTGCTCGCTCGCCAGGCGGTTCAGTGCCTCGCGCAAGGGGCTGGCGCCGACCTGGTAGCGGTCGCGCAACTCGTGCATGAGCAGCTTTCGGCCGGGGCGCCAGTGGCCGGCGAGCACGTCCGCTTTCAGTCGCTCGTAGGTCACCCGCGCCAAGGTCGGCGCGGCCGCCGACCCCGGCTCGCCTCCCGGGGTAATCCCTGCCTCTATTTTTGTCGACAAATTCATATGTGAGACTTTAATATCGCCAAAACTGTTCATCGAAAGGTTTGTCGAAATTATGACCAGATATGCACGCGTCACGCCAGCCGGCGCACCGACGCAATGGGCGGTCCAGCACCAGGGCGAGTTGCTGGGCCTGGGCGAGCAGGTGGCGGCCGGGCCGCACGACACCGACTGGCTGGCGTTGACGGCGGCGGGGCCCACGCCCGCGATGCTGGCGCGCGCCCGCCCGCTCGACGCCGACACCCTGCGCTGGGAAACGCCGGTGGCGCGGCCCGGCAAGGTGATCTGCCTGGGCCTGAACTACGCGGCCCACGCGGCCGAAGGCGGCAACGCGGCGCCCGAGTACCCGAGCTTCTTCATGCGCGGTGCCAGTTCGCTGATCGCGCACGGCGCACCGCTGGTGCGCCCGCGCGTGTCCGACAAGCTGGATTTCGAGGCCGAACTGGCGGTGGTCATCGGCGGCCGCGCCCGGCACCTCACGGCCGCCAACGCGCTCGAAGCCGTCGCCGGCTATGCCTGCTTCAACGACGGCACGCTGCGCGACTACCAGCGGCGCACCGCCCAATGGACCATCGGCAAGAACTTCGACAGCACCGGTGCCTTCGGCCCCTGGCTGGTGCCGGCGTCGGCACTGCCGCCGGGCGCGAGCGGGCTGAAGATCGAGTCCCGCCTGAACGGCGAGGTGATGCAGAGCGACAACACGGCGCACATGATCGTCACGGTGGCGCAGGCGCTGGTGCTGCTGTCCGAGGTGCTGACGCTCGAACCGGGCGACGTGATCGCGATGGGCACGCCCTCGGGCGTGGGCTATGCGCGCAAGCCGCCCGTGTGGATGCGGCCGGGCGATCGCATCGAGATCGAGATCGAGGGCGTCGGGCTGCTGTCCAACCCCGTGGTGGCGGAGGAGGCCTGAGATGCAACCCGTGATCACGCGCCTGCCCGACGACTTCCGCTGGCCCGGCGGCCACCGGCTGGCCGTCGTCTTCAACATCGCCTACGAAGCCTGGTCCGACGGCCAGGCGCCGGGCATCGGCCCCATGGGCAACGTGCTCAAGCCGGGCTTCTTCGACACCAATGCGCATTCCTGGGCCTCGTTCGGGCTGGTGCGCGGCATCCATCGGCTGCTGGGCATCGCCGAGAAGCACGGCATCCGCACCAGCGTGATGGTCAACGGCGTGATCTGCGAACGCGACCCCGAGACAGTGCGGCGGATCGCGGCGCTGGGCCACGAGATCGTCAACCACTCCTGGGGCATGGACGTGATCCCGGTCTACTTCGACGAGGCCGCGGAGCAGGCCAACATCGCGCGCAACCACGATCTGCTGACGGCCACCGCGGGCGTCGCGCCCACCGGCTGGATCAGCCCACGCGGCACCGGCAGCCCGATCAGCTCGCGGCTGCTGGCCGAGGCCGGCTACCTGCACCACGGCGACGTCAACGACGACGACCGCCCCTACGTGATGGACTTCGGCGGCCGCCGCATCGTTGGCATCCCGCTCACGATGGACGTGAACGACCTGCCCACCTGCATCCGCTACGGCCAGGGGCCGCGGCACATGCTCGACACCTTCGACGACACCCTCGCCGCGCTGCGCGCCGAGGCCGCGCCGCTGATGCTGGACGTGACCGCGCATACCCACGTGATGGGGCGGCCCTCGGGCGCCTGGGTCTACGACGAGATCATGGCGCGGGTGAAGCGGGCCGGCGACGTCTGGATCTGCACGCGCGAGGAGATGGCGCGCCACGTGCTCGCCTCGATCTGACAGAAGCCCCGGCAGGGCCGCCGCAGAGCGGCCCGCCGTGATCCACAACCTGGAGACAAGACGAACATGCGACGCCGATTCCTTTCATGCGCGATGGCGGCGGCGGCCCTCGCGGCCGCACCGTCGATCAGTCTGGCGCAGGCCGCATGGCCGGCGCGTCCGGTGCGCTTCGTCGTGGCCTTCGCGCCCGCCGGGCCGGCGGACATCATCGGCCGGCTGGTGGCCCAGCGGCTCACCGGCGCGCTGGGCCAGAGCGTGATCGTGGAGAACCGCGCGGGCGCCGGCGGCAGCGTGGCGTCGGCGGTCGTGGCCCGCGCCGAGCCCGACGGCTACACGCTGCTGGTGAACACCAGTTCCTACGCGGTCAACCCCTCGATGCAGCGCAACCTGGGCTTCGATGCCACCAAAGACCTGACGCTGGCGGCGCTGGTTGCCTCGAGCCCCAACCTGATCGTGATCGCGCCCTCGGTGAAGGCCGGCACGCTCAAGGACGTCATGGCCGATGCGCAGGGCGGCGCCTACAACTACGCCACCGCCGGCGCCGGCACGACGCCGCACCTGACGGCCGAGTACCTGTTCAAGGTGCTGGGCAAGGTGCCGGTGACGCACGTGCCCTTCCAGGGCGCGGGCCCGGCGCTCAACGCGGTCATGGGCTCGCAGACGCAGATGGCCAGCGTGGCGCTGCCGGCGGCGGTGGAACTGGTGAAGTCCGGGCGCGTGCGCGGCCTGGTCGTGACCGGGAGCAAGCGCTCGTCGGCCCTGCCCGCGGTGCCGACCGTGGCGGAGTCGGGCTTCCCGGGCTTCGAGGACGTGACCTGGGTCGGCATCTTCGCGCCGTCCCACACGCCGCGCGCCGTGCTCGAACGCATCAACGCGGAGGTCGCGCGCCTGCAGCAGGACCCGGACTTCCTCGCCAAGCTCTCGGCGGCGGGCTTCGACCCCCTGGGCGGCAGCGTCGAGCAGTCGAAGGCCTACCTGCAGAAGGAGCTCGAGAAATGGGCGCAGGTGGTGAAAGAAACCGGCGCGCAGCCCAACTGAGCGGATTTTCCGAACCCGTTTTCCAGGCCAAGGAGTCACGGACATGATCACACGCAGGAACCTCATGGCAACCGCCGGCGCGCTGGGCGCCACGCATCTGTTGCCCGCCATCGGCCAGCCGGCCGACTTCCCCAGCCGACCCGTCAAGCTGCTGGTGCCCTTCTCCGCCGGCGGCAGCCCGGACCTGCTGGCGCGGGTGATCGGCATGCAGGCCGGCAAGCAGATGAATCAAGGGCTGGTGGTGGACAACCGGCTCGGTGCCAACGGCATCGTGGCCGCGGAAGCCGTGGCCCGCGCCGCGCCCGATGGCTACACGCTGCTGGTGACCACCGGCTCGCAGGCGATCAACCCCAGCATCTACAAGACTCTGCCCTACGACACGGTGGCGGACTTCGCGCCCGTCGGCCTGTTCACGATCGCGCCGGCGCTCACGCTGGTCGTGCATCCGGAGTCACCGGTCAAGACCTTCGCGGCTTTCCTGGAGCTCGCACGCAAGCCCGATGGCGACGTGTCCTTCGGATCGCCGGGCACCGGCAACACGCTGCACCTGGCCGGCGAGCTGCTCAACGCCCTGGCCGGCACGCGCATGCTGCATGTGCCCTACAAGGGCGCGGCGCCGGCGCTCAATGCGGTCATGGCCAAGGAGGTCACGGCCTGCTTCCTGAGCACCACGGCCGCGGTGCTCGCGATCAAGGGCGGCCAGGTGCGGCCGCTGGCCGTCACCAGCGCCAGGCGCATTTCGGCCTTCCCGGAGGTCCCGACCATGGCCGAGAGTGGCGTGCCTGCCATGGACTACAACGGCGGCTGGGTGGGCGTGTTCGCGCCGGCCAAGACCCCGCTGTCCGTGGTGCAGAAACTCTCGACCGAGTTCAACCGCGCCATGCAGGTGCCCGAGGTCAGGGAAAAGATGGTGGCCTGGGACAACCCGCCAGCCAGTTCCACGCCGGACGAATTCGGCCGCTTCTTCCGCCAGGAGATGGAGAAGTACGCACGCATCGTCAAGCTGGCGAACATCCCCAAGCAATGAAACGCACACGAGGCATTCCGGCATGAGCACGATCGACACCCGCACGACGGTGGAACAGGGCCTGGTGTTCGAGCGCGACGTCGCGCTCGCCATGGCCGACGGCACGCTGCTGCGCGCCAACGTCTTCCGGCCCGAGGCGCCGGGCCGCTATCCGGTCGTGATGGCCATGGGCGCCTACGGCAAGGACGTGCACTTCGAGGACGCCTTCCATCCGCAGTGGCAGGTGCTCAAGCGCATCTACCCCGGGCTGGACAGCGAAGGCTCCACCGGCCGCTACCTGCGCTGGGAGGTGGTCGACCCCGAGCGCTGGGTGCCCGATGGCTTCGTCGTCATCCAGGTCGACGCGCGCGGCACCGGCCGTTCCGAGGGCTACCTCGATCCCTTCTCGCCGGTGGAGACGCGCGATTTTTACGAATGGATCGAGTGGGCCGGCACCCAGCCCTGGAGCAACGGGAAGGTCGGCCTGATCGGCGTCTCGTACCTGGCCATCAAGCAATGGCAGGTCGCGGCGTTGCGCCCGCCGCACCTCGCGGCCATCGTGCCGTGGGAAGGCTCGAGCGAGTTCTACCGCGACGGCGGCCACCACGGCGGCATCCTGAGCAACAGCTTCACCTTCGAGTGGTGGCCGCGCCAGGTGCTGTCGAACCAGTACGGCAGCGGCGAGAGCACGCACCGCGACCGCCTGACCGGCGAGCGCACCACGGGCCCGGCCTTCTCGCCCGCCATGCTCGAAGGCAGCCGGGCCGACCACCCGAACGACCGCCTGACGCATGCGCTCGACGACGCCTGGAACCGCGCCCGCGCCGCGAACCTGGCGGCGATCGAGGTGCCGCTGCTGTCGGCCGCCAACTGGGGCGGCGCGGGCATGCACCTGCGCGGCAACTTCGAAGGCTTCCTGCGCGCGGGCTCGGCGCGCAAATGGCTGTTCGCGCACATCGGCACCCATTACGAGAGCTTCTACCTGCCGCGCTACGTGGCGATCCAGAAGCGCTTCTTCAACCATTTCCTGCGCGGCGAGGACAACGGCTGGGAGCGCGAAGCGCCGGTGCAGTTGGCCATCCGCCAGGTCGACGGCACGGCCACGCTGCGCCAGGAGAACGAGTGGCCCCTGGCGCGCACGCAGTGGACGCCGCTGTACCTCGACGCCGCGCAGGCCGGCCTCGACAGCGCGGTGCCGGCCGCGCCCGCGCAGCGCGGGTTCGGGGCCCTGCAGGAGAGCCTGAGCTTCACCACCGCGCCCTTCGAGCAGGAGACCGAATTCACCGGGCCGGTCACGCTGCGGCTCTGGATCAGCTCGAGCACGCGCGATGCGGACATCTTCGCGGTGCTGCGCGTGCTCGACCCCGAGGGGAACGAAGTGAACTTCATCGGCGCGCACGAACGCGTGCCGATGGCCCAGGGTTGGCTGCGCGCCTCGCATCGCAAGACCGACCCGTCGCGCGCCATCGGCTGGCGTCCCTGGCACACGCACGACGAGGTGCAGGCGCTCGAAGCCGGCGCGGTCTACGCCCTCGAGGTCGAGATCTGGCCGACCTCGATGGTCTTTCCGAAGGGCTGGCGCCTGTCGCTGACCGTGCAGGGGCACGACTTCATCGTCACGCCGCCGGGCCGCATGCGCCACGACCATCCGGTCGACCGGCCGCCGGAAGCGTTCGGCGGCGTCACCACGATCCACACGGGCGGCGCCCATGCCAGCCACCTCGTGATGCCGCTGATCCCGCGCCGCTGAAACAGAGGATGCAGCACACCTGGGCGGTGTCCGCTGTCCGGCGACACCGAGAGCAGCGGCTGCAAGGCCGCGCGCCCTCGACGTGCCCGCCAAACGACCCTCGATCACGGAGCGGACGGCTGGCGCCCCGCTGCGCCGCAGGGCGTCAGCTGCCCTCCCCCCATGCACCTTGCTCAGGCGTAGTCGGTCGACGGCTTCTCCCACAGGTTCACGCCGCCCTCCACCGCATGCCGCTCGATCTCGGCCAGCTCCTCGGCGCTGAAGCCCGGCTGGCGCAGCGCGGCCACGTTGTCGACGATCTGCTCGGGCCGGCTGGCGCCGATCAGCGCCGAGCTCACGCGCGGGTCGCGCAGGGTCCAGGCCAGCGCGAGCTGCGCCAGGCTCTGGCCACGTCGCTGCGCGATGGCATCGAGTGCACGCGCACGCGCCAGGTTGGCCTCGGACAAATGCTCGGGCCGCAGCGAGGTGCCGCCGGGCCGGTTCACGCGCGCATCGGCCGGGATGCCCTTCAGGTAGCGGTCGGTCAGCAGCCCCTGGGCCAGCGGCGTGAAGGCGATCACGCCCGCACCCAGGTCCTCGGTCGCGCTCAGCAGGTCTTTCTCGATCCAGCGGTTGAACAGGTTGTAGGCCGGCTGGTGGATCAACAGCGGCACCTGGCGTGCGCGCAGCAGCGCCGCGATCTCGCGCGTCTTGCCGGCCGAGTAGGAGGAGATGCCGATGTACAGCGCCTTGCCCTGCCGCACGGCCTGGGCCAGCGCGTCGGCGGTTTCCTCCAGCGGGGTGTCGGGGTCGAAGCGGTGCGAATAGAAGATGTCGACATGGTCCAGGCCCAGGCGCTGCAGGCTCTGGTCGAGGCTGGCCAGCACGTGCTTGCGCGAGCCGCCGCCCTTGCCGTAGGGACCGGGCCACATGTCCCAGCCGGCCTTGGTCGAGATGATCAGCTCGTCGCGGTGGGCCGCGAAGTCCTCACGCAGCAGCCGGCCGAAGTTGCGCTCGGCGCTGCCGTAGGGCGGGCCGTAGTTGTTGGCCAGGTCGAAGTGGTTGATGCCCAGGTCGAAGGCGGTGCGCAGCAGCTGGCGCTGCTGTTCGATGGGTGTGCTGTCGCCGAAGTTGTGCCAGAGGCCCAGCGAGATGGCGGGCAGCACGAGGCCGCTGCGGCCGACCCTGCGGTACGGCAGGGTCTCGTAGCGTTGGGGAGATGCGAGGTAGGTCATGGAAGCAGAAGACGGAAAAGAGTCAGGCGAAATGGCAGGCCACCCATTGGACACCGGCCGGGCGCAGCACCGGCGCCTCGGCGCGGCAGCGCTCGGTGGCCTCGGGGCAGCGCGGATGGAAACGGCAGCCCGCGGGCGGCTGCAGCGGATCGGGCAGGTCGCCCTGGAGCACCGTGCGCGCCCGGTGCACGGCACCCGGCCGCGCGCGCGGAATGGCCGACATGAGCGCACGCGTGTAGGGGTGCAGCGGCCGGTGCCAGACGGCATCGCCAGGCCCCTGCTCGACCACCTGGCCCGCGTACATCACGCCGATGCGGTCGGACATGTGGCGCACCACCGACAGGTCGTGCGAGATGAACAGATAGGACACGCCGAACTCCTCGCGCAGGCCCAGCAGCAGGTTCAGCACCTGCGCGCGCACCGACACGTCGAGCGCCGACACGGCCTCGTCGCAGACGATCAGTTCCGGGCGCAGCATCAGCGCCCGCGCGATGCCGATGCGCTGGCGCTGCCCGCCCGAGAACTCGTGCGGATAACGCACCGCCATCTCGGGCCGCAGGCCGACGCGCGCCAGCGCCCAGGCCACCTGCTCGCGCCGCTCGGCCGCGCTGCCGCGCTCTTGCACCACCAGCGGTTCCTCCAGCGCACGGCCCACGTTGACGCGCGGGTTGAGCGAGGCATACGGGTCCTGGAACACCATCTGCAGGCGCGCGCGCATCGACTGCAGCGCCTTGCCTTCGCGCTTCGTGATGTCCTCGCCATCGAATTCGATCCGCCCCGCCGACAGCGGCGTGAGGCGCATGGCGACGCGGGCCACGGTCGACTTGCCGCAGCCGCTCTCGCCGACCAGGCCCAGCGTCTCGCCGCGGCCGACCTCGAGGTCGACGCCGTCGAGGGCGTGCACCGTGCCGGCCTGCGTGGGGTAGTGCTTGACGGCCCGCTGCAGCTTCAGGAGGGGGATGCTCATGCCACCGCCCTCCACAGCTCGCGCGGTGCCGCCGGGTACGCGAGCGGCAGGAAGCAGGCCACGCGATGCGCGGCGCCCTGCCCTGTCGCATCCAGCGATGGCCGGGCGGCCGTGCAAGCGGCGCGCGCCTGTGCGCAGCGCGGTGCGAAGGCGCAGCCGGCCGGCATGTCGAGCAGCGAGGGCACGGTGCCCGCGATCTCGGGCAGCCGGCTGCCCGGCACCAGCTCGCCCAGCGCCATCGAGGCCAGCAGCCCCGCGGTGTAGGGGTGCGCGGGCGCATCGAAGAGCTGGGCGACTGTGCCCTGCTCCACCACGCGGCCGGCATACATCACGGCCGCGCGGTCGGCCACCTCGGCCACCACGCCCAGGTCGTGCGTGATCAGCAGCAGGCCCATGCCGCGCTCGGCCTGCAGTTCCTGCAGCAGTTCGAGGATCTGCGCCTGGGTGGTCACGTCGAGCGCGGTGGTGGGCTCGTCGGCGATCAGCAGTTCGGGTTCGCAGGCCAGCGCGATCGCGATCACCACGCGCTGGCGCATGCCGCCCGAAAGCTGGTGCGGGAAGTCGTCGGCGCGCCGGCGCGCCATCGGAATGCCCACGCGGTCGAGCAATTGCACGGCCTGCGACCACGCGGCCTGGCGGTCGACCGGCCGGTGCAGCCGGATCGCCTCGGCGATCTGGCTGCCGATGCTCAGCACCGGGTTGAGCGCCGACAGCGGCTCCTGGAAGATCATCGAGATCCGGTTGCCGCGCAGCGCGCGGATGCCGGCCTCGGGCAAGGTCACGAGGTCGGTGCCGTCGAACAGGATGCGGCCGCCCGCGATGCGGCCCTGGGTGCGCGGGATCAGCCGCAGGATCGAATAGGCGGTCACGGACTTGCCGCTGCCGCTCTCGCCCACCAGCGCCACGGTCTCGCCGCGATCGACGCTCAAGGTCACGCCGTCGACGGCCTTCACCACGCCGGCGCGGGTGTCGAACCAGGTCTGGAGGTCTTGGATTTCAAGCAGGGCCATGGGTCTACCTCCGTCGCAGGTGCGGGTTCATGGCGTCGTTGAGGCCTTCGCCCAGCAGGTTGAAGGCCAGCACCGTGACCACGATGGCCAGGCCCGGCAGGCCGCAGATGTACCAGGCGTCAGTGACCTGCTCGCGGCCGCTGCCGATGATCGTGCCCCAGCTCATCACGTTGGGGTCGCCCAGGCCGAGGAAGGCCAGCGCCGCCTCGGTCTGGATCGCATGCGCCACCGCCAGGGTCGACACCACCACCACCGGCGGCAGCGCGTTGGGCAGGATCTGCGTGAGGATCAGCCGCGCGTGGCTCATGCCCGCGGTGCGGCCGGCCAGCACGAACTCGCGCTCGCGCAGTTGCAGGAACTGCGAGCGCACCAGCCGCGCCGTGGGCGGCCACGAGACGATGCCGATCGCGAACACCACGGTTGCCACCGAGGGCTTGAACAGCGCCACCAGCACCACCGCCAGCACGAAGCTGGGCACGGTCTGGAACACCTCGATCACGCGCAGCAGCACCGCATCGACGCGGCCGCGGTAGTAGCCGGCCAGGGCGCCGACCGTGATGCCCACGCAGGCCGAGATCACGGTGCTCACCAGGCCGATCAGCAGCGACACGCCCGCGCCCGAGACCAGTCCGGTCGCGAGGTCGCGGCCCATGAAGTCGGTGCCCAGCGGATGGGCCGCGTCCTCGCCGGGCCACAGCATGGGCGAGCCCGCCATCTCCCAGGGATCGCCCGGGAACCACCAGCGGCCCAGCGTGGCCGCGGCGACCACGAGCAGCATCAGCACCAGCCCGACCAGCGCGGGCCGGTTGCGCGCCACTTCGCGCGCGAAGCCGAGCGCGCGTTCGCGCCGGCCGCCGTCGTAGCGCACGGCCTGCACCGGCGCAGTGACCACCAAGGCCGGCTTCATGCGTGGGCTCCGGCGGTCGAGAGCTGCACGCGCGGGTCGAGCCAGGCGTAGAGCACGTCGACGAGGATGTTGATCAGCGTGACCAGGATCGAGCTCAGCAGCAGGATGCCCAGCAGCAGGTTGAAGTCGCGCGCCAGGATGGCCTCGAAGGCCAGCCGCCCGAGCCCGGGCCAGCTGAACACCGACTCGACCAGCACCGCGCCGCTCAGCAGCGAGGCGATCTGGAAACCCAGCATCGTGACCAGCGGCAGCAGCGCGTTGCGCAGCGTGTGGACGATGGTGATGCGCGTCTCGCCCGCGCCCTTGGCGCGCGCGGTGCGGATGAAGTCGGCGCCGTAGAGCTCCAGCATCGAGGAGCGCACCAGCTTGGCATAGACCGCCATGTAGAAGGTCGCGAGCGTGACCGAAGGCAGGATCGCGTGGCGCGCCACGTCGAGCACCCAGGCCAGCCCCGTGTGGCTGGCGCTGATGTCCACCATGCCGCCCGAAGGCAGCCAGCCGAGCCGGGCCGAGAACAGCACGATCGCCATCAGGCCCAGCCAGAAGGTCGGCATCGCGTAGGCGGCCAGCACGAACAGCGAAGCGAGGTTGTCGACCCAGGTGTGGACCCGCAGCGCCGACAGCACGCCCAGCGTGACGCCCAGCACCAGCGCGATCGCGATGGCCGCGACCATCAGCAGCAGCGTGGCCGGCAGCCGGTCGATCACCAGGTCGAACACCGGCATGTTCTGGCGGAAGGAGAAGCCCAGGTCCAGCGTGACGATGTTCCAGAGGTAGTGGCCCAGCTGCAGGTACAGCGGCTGGTCGAGCCCGAAGCTCGCGCGCAGCTGCGCCATGTACTCGGGCGTGGCGGCCCCGGCCTCGCCCGCCATCACGTCCACCACGTCGCCCGGGGCGACCTGCAGGATCATGAAGTTGAGCAGCGCGATGCCGAACACCACGGGCAGCACCTGCAGCAGCCGCTTCTTCAGGAAGCCCCAGAGCGGGGACGCGAGGCGCAGGCTCATTTCTTGGCTTCGAGCCAGGCGTCGCCGTAGGAAGCGAACAGGCCGTCGCCCTGCAGCACCTGCTTGTGCAGGCGCGCGGTGGCGACCGTGACCCAGGTCTGCTCGACCAGGTCGAGCACCGGCAGGTCTTCCTGCACGATCTGCTGCCACTGCTTGATCAGTGCCTTGCGCTTGCCCACGTCGGCCTCGCCGCCCGCGGCTTCCATGATGCGGTCGAGTTCGGGGTTGGAGTAACCCGAACCGTTGGTCCAGGGCGAACCCTTGACGATGTTCTTGGTCCAGAACAGGCGCTGCACGCCCAGCGTCGGGTCGGGCAGCCGGTGCAGGCTGGAGATCATCAGGTCGTAGTCCTGGTCGTTGAAGATGCGGCGCAGGTAGGTGGCGGTGTCGCCCGCGCGCAGTTCCACGTCGACGCCCACGCGCGCCAGCGACTGCTTGATGAACTCGGCCGGGCGCGAGGCCGTCACGCCGCCGCCGGCATCGAAGTCCAGCGTGATCTTCAGGCGCTTGCCGTCCTTGCCCGGCTTCAGGCCGGCCTCGTCGAGCAGCGCGGCCGCCTTCTTGAGGTCGAAGGGGTACTGGCGCGTTTCCGGTGCGTAGTAGTTGACGACCGACGAGGGCACGGGCCCGGTGGCCGGCTTGCCGTAGCCCAGGAACACCACCTTGAGCAGCGCGTTGCGGTCGATCGCGTGCGCGAAGGCCTGGCGCACCCGCTTGTCCGACAGCGCGGGCCGGCGCACGTTGAACTGCGTGAGGAAGATGGTCGCGAGGTAGCGGCCGTCGTCGAGGTTGATCGTGTACTTCGTCTTGTCGCTGAACTTGTTGAGGTTGGACAGCGGGATGCTCGAGCCCAGCGCGACGTCGAGCTCGCCGGCTTCCAGCGCCACGGTGCGCGCCGCCGCATCCGGGATGAACTTGAACACCACGCCGTCGAGGTAGGGCTGCGGCTCGCCGCCCGCACCGCGCCCCCAGTAGTTCGGGTTGCGCTCGAGCCGCACATGGCTGCCCTTGACCCATTCCTTGAACACGAAGGGGCCGGTGCCCACCGGCGCGTTGTTCACCGGGTTCTTGAGCACGTCGGTGCCCTCGTAGAGGTGCTTGGGCAGCACCTGCGCGCCGTAGGTGTTGATGTAGTTGAGCAGGTAGGGCGCGGGCGAGGACAGGCGCACGATCACGGTGTGCGGGTCGGGCGTGTCGACGGCGGTCACATTGGCGAAGGCCGCGCGGCCGAAGGGGTGCAGGGGCTTCCAGACTTCCAGCAGCGTGTACTTCACGTCGGCCGCGGAGAAGTCCTTGCCGTCGTGCCACTTCACGCCCTTGCGCAGGTGGAAGGTCACGGTCAGGCCGTCGGGCGCGACCTCCCAGGAGGTGGCCAGCTCGGGCACCGGCTGCAGCTTGAGGTCGTAGCTCACCAGGCCTTCGAGCACCTTGCTCGACACCTGGCCGATGTTCATGGTGGTGATGAAGGCCGAGGTCAGCAAGGTGGGCTCGGGCGACACCGCCACGTTGAGGATGCCGCCGCGCACCGGCTTCGTGCCGACCGTCTGCGCGAAGGCCGAAGGCACGGCCAGGCTGCCGGCCACGAGGAGTGCGCCCAGCGCGGTGCCGGTGTGGATGAAATGGCGTCGGTTGGAATGCATGGGATCGATCGAGGAAGAAGGGGAAAGGGATCAGTCGGCCGAAGCCAGGTACGCGTCGGCCAGCGAGGCATAGAGGCCGTCGCCCTGCGAGCGCGCCTTGCGGTAGCGGGTGCTTGAGACGGTGGTCCAGTCGAGCTCGATCAGGTCGAGGATCGGCACCTCTTCCTGCACGATGGCCTGCCACTGGTCGATCAGCGCACGGCGCTTGGCCGGGTCGAGTTCGACCGCGGCCGCCTCCATCACGCGGTCGAGCTCGGGGTTGGCGTAGCCGGAGCCGTTGCTCCACGGCACGCCCTTGGCGATGTTCTTGCTCCAGTACCAGCGCTGCACGCCCAGGCTCGGGTCCGGCAGGTTGTGCAGGCTGGTGAGGAACAGGTCGTAGTCGCCGTCGGTGAACACGCGCCGCAGGTACACGCCCGCGTCGGACGACCGCAGCTCCAGGTCGATGCCCACGCGGCCGTAGGCCTGCTTCATGAACTCGCCGGTGCGCGTGGCCTCGAGCGAGCCGCTGCCGTAGTCGAGCGTGAGCTTGAGGCGCTTGCCATCGGCCTTGCGCGTCAGCCCGGCCGCGTCGAGCAGCGCCTCGGCCTGCTTCGGGTCGTGCGGGTACTGGCGCCCCTTGGCGCTGTGGAAGGCCGGCACGGTCGACGGGATCGAACTGGTGGCGACCTTGCCGTAGCCCCGGTACACCACGCGCAGCAGCGCCTCGCGGTCGAGCGCATACATCAGCGCCTGGCGCACGCGCTTGTCGGCCAGCGCGGGCTTGCGCACGTTGACCGCGGCCAGCTGGATCGACGCGAGGTAGGCGCCGTCGGTGGTGTTGATGCGGTACTTCTTCTTGTCGGCGAACTGGTTGAGGTTGGACACCGGGATGTTCGACGCCAGCGCCACATGCACCTCGCCCGAGGCCAGCGCGACCGAACGCGCCGCGGCATCGGGGATGAACTTGAACACCACCCCGTCGAGGTAGGGCAGGCCCGCGCGCCAGTAGTCGGGGTTGCGCTCGAGCGCGATGTGGCTGCCGCGCACCCATTCCTTGAAGCGGAAGGGGCCGGTGCCGATCGGCGCCACGTTGGCCGGGTTCTTGAGCAGGTCGGTGCCCTCGTAGAGGTGCTTGGGCACCACCTGCGCGCCGTAGGTGTTGAGGAAGCTCAGCAGGTAGGGCGTGGGCCGCGACAGCCGCAGGATCGCGGTGTGCGGATCGGGCGTGTCCACGGCCTGCACCGAGGCATAGGCCAGCCGGCCGCCCGGATGGATCTTCTGCCAGATGTTGAGCAGCGAGAAGGCCACGTCGGCCGAAGTGAAGTCATGGCCGTCGTGCCATTTCACGCCGCGGCGCAGGCGCAGCGTGAGCGACAGGCCGTCGGGCGCGAAGGCCCACGACTCGGCCAGCTCGGGCTGCGGCTGCAGCTTGTCGTCGAACCAGACCAGGCCCTCGCTGATCTTGCCCGCGATCATCGTGACCTGCATGGTCGTGAGGAAGGCCGCCGAGAGGATCGAGGGCTCGGGGGCCAGCGAGATCACCAGCGTGCCGCCGCGCTGGGCGCCGTTGGCGGCCGGCTGCTGCGCATCGCTTGCGCCCAGCCAGGGCAAGGTGGCCGTGGCCATGCCGCCTTGCAGCAGCAGGCGTCGGTTCAATGAGGAAGCCATGGGTCGAAATCTCCGGGGAAGGACTGAGTGCCGGGTGCGAAGCCCACGGGAACAGCGAACGAGGAAAGCACGGGAGGTTAGGGGCCGCACGCGCCGCGCCCAAGCGAGAAAAACGAGGATCGATATGCGCGCCGCCCTGCATATGCAAGCGTGGAAATCTTCCTTCGCCACGCATGGACCGCGCTCTTAGAGTGCCTTCGCGGCCCGCCCACGCGCCGGTCTTCACTGCTCTCTTTCACGCGCCTCAGTCGCCCTGCCCCGCCGGAGTTCCCATGCCTTCCTTCCCCTCACGCGGCCGCGCCCGCCTCGGCTTCGCCCTGCTCTCCCTCTTGCTCGCCGGCGCCGCCCAGGCCGCGGACCTGCGCATCGGCTTCATGCCCGGCCCCTACCGCGACGCCTTCGCCAAGGGCATCGAGCCGCTGCTCCAGCAGCAGGGCTACAGCGTCAAGTACGTGGAGTTCAGCCAGGGCGTGCAGCCCAACGATGCGGTCGAGCGCGGCCAGATCGACGCCAACATCTTCCAGCACACGCTCTACCTCAACGCGACCAACCAGCAGCAGGGCTTCAACCTCGTGCCCATCGTCCACGTGCCCACGCCGCCCATGGGCCTGTACTCGCAGCGCTACAAGACGCTGGCCGCGGTGCCCGACGGCGCCACCGTCACGCTGCCGGCCGACCCGGTGAATGCGGCGCGCGCACTCAACATCCTCGCGGGCCTGGGCTGGGTGCTGCTCAAGGCCGGCGTGAGCCCGCTGAACGTGTCCGAGCGCGACATCGCGGCCAACCCCAAGCGCCTGCGCCTGGTGCCGCTGGATTCGGCCCAGGCGCCGCGCGCGCTGGCCGACACCGACCTGGCGGCCATCCAGGGCAACTTCGCGGTTGCCAACGGCCTCAAGCTCACCGAGGCGCTCAAGCTGGAAGACATGACGCTGCCCTATGTCAACGTGGTGGCGGTCAAGCGCGGCAACGAGAACAGCGCCTATGCCAAGGACATCGTGCGCGCCTACCAGTCGGCCGAGTTCCAGAAGGTCTTCCAGGCCAACCCGGTCTGGGCCGGCTACCGGCTGCCTGACTACTTCGGCAAGTGACGCGCGATGGGCCGTTTCGATCCCGATCTCTCCGACCCGCTGCGCGCGGCCCTGCATGCGGATGCCATCGCGCGCGACAAGGCCGGCGAGGTCGCGCTCGAAGTGACGAACGAGATCTTCGAAGTGCTGGGTGCTGACGCCTCGACGCGGTCTCTGGCCTCGACCGCTTCTGGCGCAACGCGCGCATCCACACGCTGCACAACCCGGCCGAGTACAAGACGCGCAACGTGGGGCGCTGGTTCGTGTCCGGGCTGCCACCGGAGCCCGGCACTTTTCAGTGATCGGGCTCGAGCGAGGTCCGCAGCGCGTCGACGAAGCGCTGCGGCTGGTCGAGCATCACGAAATGGAAGCTGTCGTCGATGCGCGTGAAGCGGGCCTTCGCCAGCCCCGCATAGGCACCGCGAAAGCGTGCGTCGACAGCCGCCGCGGGCACGCCGTAGAGCGGGTCCCAGGCATAGATGACCTGGACCGGCACGCGGATGCGCTCCAGCTCGGATCGCAGGTCGGTGGTCATGAGTTCGTAGCTCGCGTTGGCCACCGTCGTGCGGTCCGAGCGCAGGGCCGCCTCCACCACCGCCGCGCGCGCGGACGGCGTCTTGACCAGTCGCGCCACCGACGCGGCCTGCAGCGCGTCGGCCTGCGCCTTGGGCGCCGACAGCAGGTTGTCCCTGAACACGGCCGCATCGGGCGTCGACGTCGCCACGGTGGCGGCCGGGTCGAACAGCAGGCTGAAGAAGGGCAAGGCATCGACCACCACCAGCCCGCCGACGGCCTCGGGATGGCGCGCCGCGAGCATCAGCGCGACCTCCCCGCCCAGCGAATGGCCCACGACGATGGGCGCCTTCAGTTGATGCTGCGCGATGTACCGCGCGATGGCTTCGGCCACGGGCGCCGCGACCTCGCCCGCGGCGTTGGCGCCGGCGGCGGTGCCGGCAAAGCCCGCGACCTGCACCCGATGCAGCCGATGCGTCTGCCGCAGGCTCGCCGACGCTTGATCCCAGACATCCTTCGAGGACGCGAGCCCGGGGATCAGGATGAGGTCGGGCCCCTGCCCTTCGGTCCGCACCGAGATCCTGTCGGCGATCCGGACAGCGGCCGCGGGCTCAACGGCCGGTGGTGCGGCCACGGCCGGAAGTGCGGTGGCAAGGAGGGCGCTGGCGACCCATGCGGCGGCGAGGAATGGAGGCATGAGGAATGACGGGGTGGTGACCGCCTATCGCGGTCGGAAAGAAGGGAGAGGCGGCAGGAATTCTCCGATGGATTCAAACGCCGCGTCGCACGGATCAAAGCCATGGCTGGCTGTGTCGTCAGCCTTTCGCCCCCCCGAAGCCGCGCGTCAGAACACGCTCAGGGCGCTGGCCATCCGGGCATGCGCGTCGGTGTCGACGATCGCATTGTGCGCGACCACCACCCTCGAGAAAGGCCAGCGCAGCACGCGCTCGGCGCTCCGGGCGGCGGCTGCACGATCGCGCACCAGCGCCCGCACGGTCAGCGGGACGGCCAGGCTGCGGCGAACGCCCGTCAGGGCGGCGTAGGCCCTGGTCGACCACGGAAGCGCTCCCTGCATCCATTGAACCAGGTCCGTGACGATGAGCGTGGCCGACGGCCGATGGAACCAGACCGATTCGCTGCCCGCCGGAATCCCCTCGAACGCAAGGTGCTCGAGGTCGGGCTGCCAATCGGCCACACCCTCGGCGGGTAGATCGCGGAGCGCCCCGAGTGCCGGGCACTTCCTGTGAAGCCCGGCCGGGCCGTAGACCTCGGCGCCGGGGAAGGCCGCGGCGAACGGGGCCAGAAAAAGATGGTGCATCCGGTTGGGGGCCACGATGAAGCTCACGCGGCCCAGCTCGGCCAGCTGCCGTCGCAGGCCGTCGTTCAAGGGGACCGGCGAGTGGACCAGCAGCTTTTCCTCGGGCAAACGCACGACGGTCATGCGCGTGGTGATGGGGAGGCCGTTGGCGGAGAACGCGTGGACCGCGTGCCAGATGTTCGTGTCGATGAGCTGAAGCATGCCCGGATGTTGTCGAAGCGCGCTGTCGGCGTATTGAACGATTGCGACATCCGGGCCGCCGGGCCGCTCGCCTAGACTCGGTGGATGGCTGTGGAGCGTCCGCCCCTTTCCGATGCGATCTCTCGACTGTGGCTGCCGAGCCTGGCACTCACGGGCTGCATGCGCGGTGTGATGGCGCGGGATGCCAGGGCCGTGGCGCTCGGGCCCGGGCAACGGTTCAATCACTATCCGGCAACGCCGATGTGCACCCTCAACTGGTGGTTCGGTGGGGCGGTGGACATGCTTGCGCCCGGGTCGCCTGCTTCGCTGGACAGCCCACGCTCACCCGTCCCTTCGCCCGTCGCCTTTGGCGGCCCGTTCACACGCCCTTCGATCACCTGGAGTTCGGGTGCGGCGCACGGAATGATGCTGCTCCTGCTTCCCGATGCCGTCCATCACCTGACAGGGATCGAGCCCGGGAACTGGATCGATCGGATGGTCGATGTCGGCGATGTCCTCCCGGCGGATTGGGTGGCGATGTGTGCCTCGGTGGCGGCGGCGCCGGACGACGATCGACGCGTGCGCCTCATCGAGGACTTTCTCGATCCAAGATGGCAGGCGGCTCGGCCGAAGCGGGTGCTGGCGCTGCATCGCTACACCGACTGGGCCGACGGACTCGCGCTGCATGCGGCCACCTCGAGGACCGGCCGGAGCCTGCGCCAGGTTGAGCGCAGGATCCGGCTCTGGGCCGGGCAACCCTTGCGCGAGCTGAGGGGCTTCGGCCGCGCCGAACGGGCCTTCTTCGAGGCCATGGAATCTGAGGATGGCCAACGTCCGCCGTGGTCGGGGCTGGCCACCGACGCCGGCTACTCGGATCAGTCCCATCTGTGCAGGGTGTCGCGACGCATCACCGGCTGTACCCCGGCCTAGCTTCTGGACCGGATCGCGCACGACGAAGGGTTCTGGGCCTACCGGATCTGGCAATGACCGTCGTCGGCCGGCTGTAGCCGGTCGGTTGCCACCCGTGTGCCCGCAATTGGCATGCTTCGATGCCCCGCCTCCCGGGCCTCGGCACGGACGGGCCCTGCGCTCACGACGCGTCCGCTGGCGGCCGCAGCGCCTGCTTCGCGCCGTTCGGCGCATAGGCCAGCGCGTCCACCACCCTGCCGCCCAGCAGGTGCTCGCTGACGATCCGGTCGACCCCGGCCTCATCGATGCCGCCGTAGTACGTGCCCTCCGGAAACACCTGCACCACCGGCGCGAGGTTGCAGGGGCCGAGGCAGCTGGTCCGCGCGCTCATCGTGCCCTCGCCAGCCGTTCGCAGGTTGAGCCGCTTCTGTTCGTTGCGCAGATGGCCCCAGACCAGCGCCGCGCCCGCGTTGTTGCAGGGACCGCCCTGGCAGACCAGCACCCGATACTTCTGTGTGGGGATCAGCGAGCCGACCGTGGGCAGCGCCGAGGCCGGCGTGGGCGCCGGATCGCTCGACATGGACGCCGCCATGTCGCGCAGCAGCGCGTCCATGCCCGCCAGCGCGGCGGGCGGCTCGCCGACCTGTACGCTCGGCCAGCGGCGCTGCGGGTGCTCGGCCTGCCAGCGATGCACCGCGCGATCGATCCAGACCCTGAAGCCGGGTTCCATCGGCAGCAGCAGCGGCAGGATGAAGACGGCGTCGAAGCCTTCGTCGGCCAGCGCCGTCAGGGTCTCGCGCAGCGAGGGCGTGCCCTGCTCGCTGAAGGCGAAGGCGACATGGCCGGCGTGCTCCATCGCCTGCAGCCGGCGGACGAGATCTTCCATCTCGCGCGTGGCCGCGCCGGTGATGGACGACTTGGCCAGCAGCACGGTGGCGCGGCGCGATGCACTGTTCGAAGGTTCAGGAAGCGGCATGGAGGTTTTCACGGGCGGATTCTATGCAGCCATCGCTGCACCGCCGCCGGCAAAAGTCCCAGCACTACGCGTGCAGCCACCGCGCATGCAGCCAGCGCGCCAGGTGGTCGAGCAGGTAGCCCAGCGCACCGATCAGCAGGATCGCGGCCATGAGTTCCGAATACGCCAGCCGGTCGCGCGTGTCGAGGATGAAGTAGCCCAGGCCGGCCGACACGCCCAGCATCTCGGCCGGCACCAGCACGATCCAGATGATGCCGATGGACAGGCGCACACCCGTCAGGATCTGCGCCGTGATGCCGGGCAGGATCACGTGCAGCACCGTCTCGCGCCGCGTGGCCGAGAGGCTGCGCGCGAGCAGCAGCCAGTTGGCGTCGAGTTGCGCCACGCCGGCCGCGGTGCTCAGCAGGATCGGCCAGACCGCGGCGAAGGCGAGCAGGAAATACACCGGCGCATCGCCCACGCCCAGCACCATCACCGCGATCGGCATCCACGACAGCGGCGAGATCATGCGCAGGAACTGGAACACCGGCGTGCTGGCCTGGGCGAAGCCGCGCGACAGGCCGGTGAGCACGCCCAGCGGCACGCCCAGCACGAAGGCCAGCAGCAGCCCGACGCCCACGCGCTGCAGGCTCAGCAGCGTGTGGTGCCAGATGTCGGCGCCCACGAGCAGGTGGGCCAGCGCCTGGAGCGAAGGCCAGGGTGCAAAAGCCGCGGCCACCGGTGTGCGCGCCAGCAGCAGCTGGCTGCCCAGCCACCAGAGGCCCAGGGCCAGCACGATGCCGGTCAGCGGCAGCAGGATGCGGCGCAGCACGGTCAGGCGGCGATGGTCTCGCGGCGCGCATAGTCGGCCGGCACGCCGAACACCTGCGGGCCGCCGACGCTGTCGATGGCCTTGCGCACGAAGCGCGTGTCGACCAGGTCGCCGGCGACGAACTTCGGGTCGAGCGCATCGAGGAAGGCGGTGTCGCCCTCGACCTTGGTGGCCTTGATCGCGCGCACCAGCTGCTCGGTGTACGAAGCGTAGGGATAGGGCTGGAAGTCGATGCGCCGCTGCGCCCAGCCCTTGTGCTGCACCACGCCGCTCTTCTCGTAGTCGACGTAGTCGGTGGCGGCCAGCACCTTGGCCAGCGTCTGCGGCGGATGCGGCGTGTAGCGGCGCTCGCCCGCGTTCGACAGCAGCTGCGCGGTCTCGAGGCGGTTGTCGCGGGTCCAGAGCTGCGCCTTGACCAGCGCGCTGGTCACGCGCTGCGCCCACTCGGGCTTCTCGGCCACGTCGCGCTCGGCCAGGAAGGTCACGCAGCAGGCATGGTCGCGCCACACGTCGCCCGAGAAGCGCAGCACCTTGCCCACGCCCGCGATCTCGGCCGCGGCGTTGAAGGGCTCGGCCACGATGAAGCCGGCGATCGACTTGCCCGCCAGCGCCGACACCATCTCGGCCGGCGCCAGCACCACCAGGTTGACTTCCTTGGGGCCGATCGCCGCGCCGCGCGCGCGCGTGACCGCGCTCAGGCCTTCCTTGCGCAGCACGTCCTGCAGCAGGATGTTGTGGATCGAATACCAGAACGGGATCGCCACGGTGCGCCCGCCGAGGTCGGCCACCTTGCCGATCTCGGGCAGCACCGTGAGCGCCGAGCCGTTGATGTGGTTCCAGGCCACGATCTTGGCCGGGAACTTCGCGCCGTAGCGCACCCACAGCGTGGCCGGCGTGAGCAGGTGCACCACGTTGACCTGGCCCGCGACGAAGGCCTCGACGATCTGCGCCCAGGAGCGGAACAGGCGCGGCGCCTCGGCCTTGAGCCCTTCCTTCTCGAACAGGCCGCGGCCGTGCGCCACCAGCAGCGGGGTGGCGTCGGTGATCGGCAGGTAGCCGATCTTCACCGGCTGGTCGTCGCCCTTGAAGGCCTGGGCGCGCGCATCGCCCGCGCTGAGGAAGGGGGCCGCCACGGCCGCCCCGGTCAGGGCCGACAGGCGCAGCATGTCGCGCCGCGTGAGGCCGCAGTCGCAGGCCGACGAGGCACAGACATGCAGCGGGCGTTCGGTGCGGGAGGAGGAGCGATCGTTCATGCGCGGGGTCCTTCGGAAGAAAGGGGATCGGAATGGCAAGCGGATGTGGCGCTCATGCGGGCACCCCGCCGGTGGCCTGCAGCGCGCCGAGGATCTCGAGGCGCAGCGCCAGCACGGCCGAGGGATCGGCCGCGCCGCGGTCGACACGCCATTCGCGCACGATGCGGCCGGGCTTGCCGCCCATCAGCAGGATGCGGTCGCCCACGCGCAGGGCCTCGTCGATGTCGTGCGTCACCAGCAGCGCGGCCGTGTGCCAGCGGTGCACCAGCGCGACCAGCAGGTCCTGCATGCCCGCGCGGGTGAACGCGTCCAGGGCGGAGAAAGGCTCGTCGGCCAACAGCAGCTGCGGCTCGCGGGCCAGCGCCCGCGCGAGCGCCACGCGCTGCGCCATGCCGCCCGAGAGCTGCGCGGGATAGCGGCGCCCCTGGCCCGCCAGGCCCACGGCCTCGAGCGCCTCGGCCACGCGCTGCGCCAGCCCGGTCTTCGACTGCGCGGGCTGGCGCGCGAAGTCCAGGCCGAAGCCCACGTTGCGCGCGGCATCGAGCCAGGGCAGCAGGCTGGGCTGCTGGAACACCAGCGCCGCGCGCGGGTGCGGTGCGGTCAGCGGCACGCCGAGGAAGCGCACCTCGCCGCGCGCATGCGTGTGGTGGCCGGTTTCCAGTTGCGCGAGGACGCGCAGCAAGGTCGACTTGCCGCAGCCGCTGCCGCCCAGCAGGCAGACGATCTCGCGCGGCGCGACCTGCAGCGAGATGCCGTCGAACACCGGTGGCGCATCGCCATAGCCGAAGCACAGGTCGCGCGCCTCGAGCACGGGGCCGCCGGCGGCGGCGGCCTCGGGGGCTGTCGGAACCCCGCTCATGCGGCCGAAGCGGCCCGGAGCCTGGCGTCGTGCTTGAGCAGCTCGCCCCTCAGCTGCGTCACGCTGGGCGTCACGATCGGAATGAAGGCGGCCTCGCGCCAGTGGCGCGCGAAGCTGGAGACCTGGTCACGGTGGTAGGCCCGCCCGCCGCTGGCCTGCAGCTCGAGCTGCACCGCCTGCTGCACGATCTCCGACAGCGCGAGCCGCAGCCTGAACAGCTCGACCGGGTGCGTGAGGAAGCGCCGGCTCAGCAGGCCGGCATGCAAGGCCGCGGTCGCCTCGCTCAGGGCCTGGCGTTGTGCTTCGATGGGTGCTTCGAGCACCTCGCGCCCTGCCCCGCTGCGCTGCGTCGCGGCCTCGAGCGCGGCCCGCGCCAGGCCGATCGACATGCCGCACTGCAGGCCCAGGAAGGCCGGCCGCGCCTGCGGCAGGAACTGCTTGCCGTCGACGTGCAGCAGGTCGCTTTCGTCGATCGCCAAGCCCTCGATGCGCAGCGATGCGGTGTTGCTGCCGCGCAGTGCGATCAGGTCGAGGTCGGGGCTGCGCGCGAGGCCCGCGCGGTCCGACGGCAGCGCCACGATCAGCGGCGCGCCGCCGTCTTCGCGCCCCACCGCCACGGCGGTCACGAAGTTGTTCGATCTCAGGTTGGTGCACCAGGGCACGCTGCCCTCGAGCACCCAGCCCGCGCCATCGGTGCGCGCCCTGGCGCGGATGGCCAGCGCCTCGATGCCGCCGAGGAACTTCATCGCGTTCGACAGGCCGGTCGCGCCGGCCTGCGTGCCGTCGAGCAACGAGGGCAGCCAGCGCTCGCGCAGTGCCACATTGGGCGACTGCAGCAGGTACGCGATGAAGGCACGTTGGCCCCAGAAGCTGAAGGCCGCGGCCAGCGACTGCTCGGCCACGCCGGCGATCGCCTCGACCGCATCGCCGAGGTCGCCCTCGCCGCCGAACTCCTGCGGCACACCGATCCGGAACAGGCCCGCGGCCGCGAGCCGCGGTATCACCTGCGCGGCCTGCGTGCCGTCGGCATCGAGCGATTCCGCATGCGCGGCCAGCCAGTCGCGCACGGACTCAAGCTGCACGGGCGCGCCCCGTCTCGGCTTGCAGCTTCTCGGGCAGGTAGGGCTGCAGCTGCGGGTTGACCGGGCTGCGCGCCAGGCTGTTGGCGAAGTTGCACAGCGTGGCCAGGCTCACGCCCAGCACGGTGTCGAGCGCCTGCGCCTCGGAGTAGCCGGCGGCGCGGAAGGCGGTGAGCGCATCGTCGTCGACGTTGCCACGCGTGGCGATCACCGCTTCGGCGAACACGCGCAGCGCGTCGAGCCGCGCATCGCCCGTGGCCTCGCCGTTCTGCAGCGCGATCACCGCGCCGGTGCCGAGCTTGGCCTGCTTGAGCGCCGCGGCCGTGTGGCCGGCCACGCAGAAGTCGCAGCCGTGCAGCCGGGCGGCGGTGATCTGCACCACTTCGCGTTCGGCCAGCGTGAGCGAGCCGCGCGCGTTGATCTGCGCCACCGTGAGGTAGGTCTCGAGGGCCGAGGGCGCGTTCGCCAGGATGCCGATGAGGTTGGGCAGGAAGCCGTTGTTGGCGACGGCGCGCGCCACGAAGGCTTGGCTGCCCTCGGGTGCCGAGGCCTCGGTGTGCAGGGTCAGGCGGGTCATGAACGTTGTCTCCTCGGGCTTGTTTCCGAAAAAGTCGGCGATGCCACGATTCTTCGTCGCGACCGCCGCACGCTCAATGACCGAGCGTCTCTGAATTGTGCCCGTTCATGCGCGCACGCTGCCAGACGCCGGGCTGCTCGCCGATCACGCGCTTGAAGGCCCGCGAGAAGGCCGCATAGGACGCGTAGCCCACGGCCTGCGCCACCTGCGCGATCGACTCGCCCTGCGCCAGCCGGCGCGCAGCCAGCTGCATGCGCAACAGCAGCAGGAACTGCAGCGGCGACTGGCCGCAGGCTTCGGCGAACTGGCGGAAGAAGGCCGCGCGCGAGAGGTGCACGCGCGATGCCATCGCGTCGACCGTCCAGGCCTGCTCGGGCGCCTGCAGCAGCTGCGACACCAGCGGCGCGAAGCCCGGCCGCCGCAGCAGCGCCCAGAGCCCGCGCGTCTGCGCTTCGCCGCGCGAGACATGGCGCAGGCCGTAGAAGAACAGCAGGCCGGCCAGCCGGTCCATCAGTGCCGAGGGTTCCGGGCCGGTGCGGTGCGCCTCGCTGCGCATCAGGTCGAACAAGGTTGCCGCGGACGCGTTGGTGCGGTCGTCGGCACGCAGCAGCAGGCAGTCGGGAAAAGCGTCGGTCACCAGCGCGCGAAACGGTCCGTCGAAGGCGAAGAAGCCGCAGGCCAGCCCGGTCTCGCCCAGCGCGGCAACGGTCGACAGCGGCTGCATCGCGCGCGGCGCGCAATCGATGGTCGGGTCGCTGTAGGGCGAGAGGAAATGCGGCACGTCGCGCATCAGGAACACGCCGTCGCGCGGCGCCAGCGCCACCGAGGGATGGCCGGGCCGGTGCAGCCAGCAGCGGCCGTCGAGGATCAGGTGGAAGCTCGCGCGGGCCCGGCCCGCGGTCGAGGCGCGCCAGCGGCCGCAGTACTGGCCGACATGGAACACGCTGGCCTGCCATTCGAGGCCGTCGAGCAGCCAGTCCACCACGCGGTCGGTCTGTGCCTGATGGTCGCTGTTGCTGTCGCTCTCGCTTGCAGGCGCCTGCCGCATGTCGTGCCCGGAATTCATCGCGCGAGTGTGGCCGCAGGCGCGCGCAACGCCAACGAACCATTGCGCTTGAGCTTATGCGGTGGCGGCCATCGACGCGCGTTGCCAAGTCGCATTCATTCAGGAACGCGCCCACCAGGGCGCACGCAGCGTGCCGCCCTGCAGCCCGCCATGCGCCTGGATCACGCCGCGCCAGGAGCCGTCGATGTCGTGTGCGTCGATGCTGTCCGCCCAGCGCTCGGATGGCACGCGCTCACCACCGGCGCGCAGGCGCACTTGCGGGCGCTCGGCCGTGGTTTCGGGCGGTCGCTGCGGGGAGACGAGGCGAAGGCGAAAGCTCATGTCTGTTCCTTGGTTCGTTCGCGGTGGCGATCGGGCCGCGCATCGCATGCGCCACCTTGCCGCAGATACGGGCCGGCGCTTAGAAGCATTCGGTGCTTGCTTATCCGGAAAACGTGCTCACCACCGGAGCCCGCCCATGGCTGTAAGGACCGCTCTCTCATGCGTCGCGGGTTTAGACCGACAGCACGGCCCGCGGGATCGCCCTAGGATGCCCGCGTATGCAAGATCCCGCCCTCCCCTTCCACCGCCTGATCTACACCAGCCAGGCCAAGTTGCCCCTCGAGACCGGCGTGCTGCTGCGCCAGGCACAGAAGAACAACCCCGCACGGGGCATCACGGGCGGGCTGGCCGTGCTCGACGGCGTCTACCTGCAGTATCTCGAAGGCAGCGAAGAGGCGGTAGAAGCCCTGTTCGCGCGCATCCTCACCGACGGCCGCCATTCAGGCGTGAAGGTGCTCGAGCGCAGGGCCGTGACCCGGCGCATGTTCAGCGACTGGTCGATGGCGCTGCTGGAATGGACGCCGGGCACCCGGCAGATCTTCCAGGGCTTCTCGCCGGACAGCGCGCTGAACCTCTACGAGACCGACCCGACGACAGCCGCGCCCCTGTTCCGCGCCTGGGCCGCGACGCGGGACTGGCATCCGCTGTCGCCGTCCGAAGGCTGAGGCCATCCGCCGGCCTCTCACGGGCTTTCAGTTGTCGACGTTGTGATACTGCTCGACCTGGCACGCGTAGGTGCCCGGCTGGGTGGCACAGACCGCATAGCCCTGAGCGGGCGGCGAGCCGCTTGCGCAGCCGGCCAGCAGGCACAGAAGCGCTGCGCCCATCGTCTTTTGCATGTGCTCTCCTTTGAAGACTGCCTTCACGCGCCGGCCACCGCCACGCACTTGATCTCGACCAGAAGCCCCGGATGGGCCAGCTCCGTCACGCCGATGCAGGTCCATGCACAGGTGCCGCGAGGAAAGGTCCGGTCCTTCACCGCCCTGAACACAGCCATGTGCTGCCGCATCTCGACATGGTAGGTGGTCATCTCAACCACGTCCTCGAAAGTGCAGCCGGCTTCGGCCAGCACCAGCCGCAGGTTCTCCCAGGCCGCGACGAACTGCGCCTCGGGGTCCGCGATGACCTGCAGCGCAGGCGTGCGGCCGACCTGGCCGGCGCAGTAGACGGTCGCGCCCACCTTCACGGCGGGCGCATAGCCGGCCCTTTCCGCCAGCAGCTTCATGGATGGCGGAAGGATGATGGTTCGGTCGGTCATGTCGGAAAGTCGGAGGAAGAAAAGGTGGGGGTCGGCGATGCCATGTGCATCGACATTGTCGGTGCGTCCCCCTCAGCGATTCATCGCCGGGCCGCCGGCCACAGCCGCACCACCAGCGCCGCGAGCGCCGAGCCGGTCGCCAGCCCCGTGATCGCCATCCATCCCCATTGCGCGAGCACCAGCGCGCCCAGCGCCGAGCCGATGGCCATGCCGATGAACATGCCCACGAACAGGATCGCGTTGAGCCGGCTGCGCGCGCCGGGTTCGATGCCGTAGACCAGGGTCTGGTGCGCGATCAGCGTGGCCTGCACGCCGAGGTCGAAGCCCACGGCGCACAGCGCCAGCAACCACAGCTGCGCATGCGGCGACAGCCAGGGCGCGGCGGCCATGGCCGCGAAGGACAGTGCCGTCAGCGCCACGCTGCCGCGCGCCACCCAGGCCGGGCCGTGGCTGTCGGCCAGCCGGCCGGCCAGCGGCGCGGCCAGCGCACCGGCCGCACCGGCCAGGCCGAAGGCGCCGGCCGCCGCGCTGCCCAGGTGGAAGGGGGCACCGTGCAGCATCACGGCCAGCGTCGACCAGAAGGCGCTGAAGCCGATCACCACCAGGCCCTGCGCCAGCGTCGCGCGGCGCAGGGTGCCGTGGCGCCGCCAGAGGTCGACCAGCGAGCCCATCAGCGCGCCATAGGACATCCGCGTGGTGGGCGCGAAGCGCGGCAGGCCGCGCCAGGCCGCCACCCCGACCAGCGCGATGCTCGCGGCCGCGGCCACGAACATGCTGCGCCAGCCGAAGTGCTCGGCCACGAAGCCGCTGACCACGCGCGACAGCAGGATGCCCAGCAGCAGCCCGGTCATCACCGTGCCCACCGCCTTGCCGCGCCGGGCCTCCGGGGCCAGCACGGCAGCGGCCGGCACGATGTCCTGCGCCAGCGTGGCCGACAGGCCGATCGCCAGGCTGGCCGCGAGCAGCAAGCCGACCGAAGGCGCGGCGCCGGCTGCCAGCAGCGCGACGCAGAGCACGGCCGCCTTGACCAGGATGATGGTGCGTCGGTCGTAGCGGTCGCCCAGTGGCGCCAGCAGCAGCAGGCCCAGCGCATAGCCCAGCTGGGTGAGCGTGGGCACGAAGCCCACGGTGCGCGCCGAGGCGCCGATGTCGGCGCCCAGCCCGCCCAGCATCGGCTGGCTGTAGTAGAGCGAGGCCACCGCGAAACCGGCGGAGCTGGCGAGCAGCAGCACCAGCGCGGGCGGCAGCGTGTCCTCGACCGGACGCTGGGCGGCCGAGGCATGCACGCATTGAATGGAAGACATGGTGTTAACCCTTAGATCCTGAAGCGAGCCGCGAGTGTGCCCAGGAAATCCAAACCTGGGTAGCCGCAGGGACTGCACAATGCCTATACGCTTGACGTATAACCGTTGCCCACGCCTCCCCCGTTCTCGCATGGCCACCACCGACCCCTTCTCTGCCCCCAACGCCGCCGGGCGCATCGAGCTGCTGCAGACCTTCGTCCGGATCGTGGAGGCCGGCAGCCTGTCGGCCGCCGCGGTGCAGCTCGGCGCGACCCAGCCGACCGTGAGCCGCCGGCTGCAGGCGCTGGAGCGCGCGCTGGGCCTGCGCCTGCTCAACCGCTCGACCCATGCGATGAAGCTGACCGAGGACGGCGAGCGCTGCTACGAGCGCGCCAAGGAGATGCTGGGCAGCTGGGAGAGCTTCGAGGCCGACCTGCGCGGGGCGGGCGACGAGCCCGAGGGCACGCTGCGCGTGGTGGCGCCGCACGCCTTCGGCCAGCGCCTGCTGATGGGGCCGCTGGTCGACTACCTGCGCCGCTACCCGCGGGTGTCGGTCGACTGGCTGCTGCACGACCGCCCGCCCGACTTCATCGCCCAGGGCATCGACTGCGCGATCCAGCTGGGCGAGGTGGAAGACGCGCTGCTGGTCGCGCTGCGCCTGACCGAGGTGCCGCGCATCGCGGTCGCCGCGCCGTCACTGCTCGCAGGCCTGGCGGCGCCCACGCACGCGAGCGAGCTGGCCGCCCTGCCCTGGCTGGCGCTGCGCACCTTCTACCGCGACGAGCTCTCGCTCACGCATGTGCGCAGCGGCGAGCGGGTGCGCGTGCCGATCCGCCCGCGCCTGGGCACCGACAGCCTGTTCGCGCTGCGCAACGCCACGCTGATGGGGCTGGGCGCGAGCATCGTCTCGGCCTGGACCGTGACCGACGACATCGCGCAGGGCCGGCTGGTGCACCTCGCGCCGCAGTGGCGCGCCGACCCGCTGGCCGTGCACCTGATCTACCCGCAGTCGCGCTTCCAGCCGGCCCGGCTGCGGCGCTTCATCGATGCGATGCGGGTGGCGGTGCCGATGGCGCTGGACGGCGCGGCGCAGTATGTGGACTAGGACCTGGGCGCTTAGCGCCTCCGTCCTGCACGCGAGCGCCGCTTGTCGACGCTAGATTCGCTGGCATGAAATCCCTGCGCGGCCAGCTGGTCGTCTTCTGGCTCCTGCTGCTCGCCATCTGCGTGGCCCTCGGCGTGATGATGGTCACGCTCTACCGCAGCAGCGCCGGCGCGCAGGTGGCCGAAGGCCGCGCCATGGCCGAGCAGTCGTGCCGTGCCATCGCCGGGCGCTACGCCAGGTCGGTGACCGAGCCCGCGCCGGCCGCGCCGCAGCTCGACCTGCTGCAGGTGCTGCTGCAGCTGGTGCTGATCGAGGCGCCGCATGTCGAGGGCGGCGTCTGGCAGCGCACCGGCGGATGGCTGGCCTACGCCTACCCCAGCTACGAGGGCAGCGGCGTGAAGCGCGACATTCCCGTCACCGAACAGCCGCTGATCCTCGAGCTGGCGCAGCAGGCCGCGCGCACGCAGCAGCTGCAGACCGACGTGGTGCGCGGCTCGCGCGAGGCGCTGATCGTGTCGGCCTGCCCGCTGGCCGCGCCCGGCAACGATCTCGCGGCCTGGACCATGACCCGCACCCATGCCGGCGCGCTCACGGCGCAGACCAGCCTGCGCACCGGCCTCGGCATCCTCACCGGCGTGGTGCTGGCCTCGGGCCTGTGGCTCGGCCTGATCCTGTTGCGCGGACTGCGGCATGTGCGGCGCGTCGAGGCGCAGCTGGTCGAGGCCGAAGGCGATGCCATGCCGGTGCTGACGCGCACCGGCGTGCGCGAGCTCGACCGCGTGGTCGACGGCTTCAACCGCTATGGCCTGCGCTTCGAGGCGGCCCGCTCGCACCTGCGCGAGGCGGCGCAGCGCCAGAGCCGCGACCAGCGGCTGGCGGCGCTGGGCCGCATGACGGGCGGCATCGCCCACGAGATCCGCAACCCGATCGCCGCGATGCGCCTGAAGGCGGAGAACGCGCTGGCGCTCGGCCCCGAGCGCCAGGGCGAAGCGCTGCACGCCATCGTCGGCCAGATCGACCGCCTCGAAGGCCTGGTGCAGAGCCTGCTGGCGCTGGTGCAGCCGGTCAACGTGCAGCCGAAACGGGTCGAGCTGCCCGACTGGCTGGCCCAGCGCGCCGCCGCCATCCAGCGCCGCGCCGACGAGGCCGGGGTCGAACTGGTGGTCGAGCCGGGCACCGTGGCGCAGGCGGTGTTCGACCCAGTGCACCTGGCGCGCGCCGTCGACAACCTGCTCGACAACGCCGTGCGCCATGCGCCGCGCGGTGGCAGGGTGCGGCTGCACGCCGCGCCGCGCGAAGGCCGCCTGCACATCGGCGTGGACGACGACGGCCCCGGCGTGCCGCAGGCGCTGCGGGCGCAACTCTTCGAGCCCTTCGCCACCGGCCGCGCCGACGGCACCGGCCTGGGCCTGGCGCTGGCGCGCGAGGTCGCGCTGGCGCACGGCGGCGAGCTGGTGCATGTGCCCCTGCCGCAGGGCACGCGTTTCGAATTGGAGCTTCCATGGCCCACCTCCTGGTCGTAGACGACGACGCAGCCTTCCGCGAGACCCTGGCCGAGACGCTGCAGGGCCTGGGCCATGCGGCGACCGAGGCCGTCGACGGCGCCGCCGCGCTCGCGGCGCTGCAGACCGCCCGCTTCGACGCGGTGTTCCTGGACCACCGCATGCCGGGCATGGACGGCCTGCAGACGCTGGCCGCGATGAACGCCCAGCTGGCGCGCGTGCCGCCGGTGATCGTGCTCACCGCCTACGCCAGCGGCGGCAACACCATCGACGCGATGCGCCTGGGCGCCTTCGACCACCTGACCAAGCCGATCCGCCGCGATGCGGTGATCGAGGTGCTGGGCCGCGCCCTGCGCCCGGACGACGCCGCGCCCACGGCCACGGTGGCCGTCGCGGACGACGAGGCGGACGCCCTGGTCGGCCCCAGCGATGCGATGCGCGAGGTGCACAAGCGCATCGGCCTGGCCGCGGCCAGCGCCGCGCCGGTGCTGGTGCTGGGCGAGACCGGCACGGGCAAGGAAATGGTGGCGCGCGCGCTGCACCGCCACTCGGCGCGCGCCGACGCGCCCTTCATCGCCATCAACTGCGCGGCCATCCCAAAGGAACTGCTCGAGAGCGAACTCTTCGGCCATGTGCGCGGCGCCTTCACCGGCGCCACCGGCGACCGGCCCGGTTGCTTCCGCGCGGCCGACGGCGGCGTGCTGCTGCTCGACGAGATCGGCGACATGCCGCTGGCGGTGCAGGCCAAGATCCTGCGCACGCTGCAGGAAGGCAGCGTCACGCCGCTCGGCGGCCACCGGACGGTGAAGGTCGACGTGCGGGTGGTGGCCGCCACCCACCGCGACCTGGGCGCGGGCCTGCGCGACGGCAGCTTTCGCGAAGACCTGTTCTACCGGCTCAACGTGCTGTCGATCGTGCTGCCGCCCTTGCGCGAGCGGCTGGCCGACATCCTGCCGCTGGCCGAGCACTTCCTGCGCCGCGCGGCCGAACGCGAGGGCCTCAAGCCCGCCAAGGCCCTGTCGGTCGAGGCGGCGCAAGCGCTTCTGAGCCACCGCTGGCCCGGCAACGTGCGCGAACTGCGCAACCTGATGGAGCGCTGTCACGTGCTGGCGCGCCATCGGGTGATCGGCGTGGCCGAGCTCGGCCTCGACAGTGCCCGGGCCCCGGGGCCCTCCCGTCCGCCGGCCGACGCCGAACTGCCCGCCGCCTGGCTGGCGGGCGAGCTGCCGGCCAGCGTCGAGAAGCTGGAGCGCCTGCTGATCGCGCATGCGCTGGCGCAGGCGAACGGCAACCGCGCCGAGGCGGCACGGCGGCTCGGCATCCATCGGCAGCTGCTCTACAAGAAGCTGGCGCAGTACGGACTGGAATGAGACGTCCGCAAAGCGGACACCCTGTCTCGATAAAGGCCACCTCCGGCCGCCCGATCGCACGCAAGTCCTTGATTTCAAAGGGCGCGACGGCTGGCACGGCGATTGATACGCAGAAGGCATCCCCACCACCCTGGAGCCTTCCCATGCGATTCCACATTCGCCCCGCCGGCCTGGCCGCCGCCCTGCTGCTGCTCGGCGCCAGCACCTTCGCGCAACAACCACCCATGCCCCCGGCTCCGCCCGGGCCCATGGCCCCGGCCGCCGCCCGGCCCCTGCC
>NZ_LZZW01000032.1 GCF_014170375.1 Variovorax sp. UMC13
GCGCCGGCGCGTGCAGGCCGTCGGGCACCGAAATGGCCACCGCATGCCGGAAGTCGGTGCCGTTCGACGAGGGCAGCGCCGCCTGCAGCCACACACCGAGGCCGCTCGGCAATCGCAGCGCCAGTGCCGTGGCGCTGCGGCCCATGCGCAGCAGGTGGGCCAGGTCGTGGCCCAGCAGCTGTTCGACCGCGCGCGCCTCGGCCCCCGCGGGCAGGCCGCCCAGCAGGCGCGCCGCGGCGTCGTTGAGCCAGCACACGCGCCCGTCGGACGACACGCCCGCCAGCGCCTCCAGCGGCGTGCCCAGCAGCGTGGGATGGGCCTGGAAGCGCAGCACCAGCTGCTCGCGCGACTGCGCCTGCATCAGGCGGTTCTCGATGGTCGTCGCATAGAGGCCGACCATCGCCGCCGCGTCGAAGCCGAAGCGCCGCTGCTCAGCCGTGAGGTCGAGCACGCCGGCCAGCCGCCCGTGCACGTCGCGGATCGGCGCGGCCGCGCATTGCATGCCCTGCAGCACGTCGAAGAAGTGCTCGGCGCCGTCGACCGTGCAGGCCTTGCCGGTCTGGGCCACGATGCCCGGCGCGGTGGTGCCGACGACGCCTTCGGCGATGTTCACGCCCACGCGCGAGGTGGCGTGCAGCACCGGCTGCCGCGCGGCGGTGGGATGGTGCGTGGCGTGCAGCACGACGCCCTCGTGGTCGGTCAGCAGCACCCGGCAGTCGGTGCCGGCCAACGTGTCTTCCATCGCCAGCAGGTCGGGGCCGGCTGCGTCGAGCAGGGCCCGGTTGCGCTGCAGCACCGAGTGCCGGCGGCTGGGCGTGACCGGATCGAAGGGCACGATGCGCGTCGGATCGCGGTGCAGGCGGCTGCAGCGCAGCCACGACTGGATGACCTCCTCGCCCACCAGGCCCGAGGGGCGGATGCCCTGCTCGAAGAACTGCTGGCGCGCGAGCGCGGTGCGCTGCGCGAGCGTGCTCGGGAAGAGCGCGCGAGGGATCGCGTCGGACGGGTGCGTTCGGTGGGCCATGGGCGCGGCGTGCCTGGAGGGAGAGCAACCGTCGACTGTGTTCCGCAATGGAACAGTCGCGGGACCGGGAAATCCCGAGGGTGATCAAAGCGCGCCGCAGGAACATCCTTCGCGGCAGAACAACAGGAGACGACACGATGAGAAGAATCACCGGCGCCCTCGCGCTCGGCGCTTGCCTGTGCGTGGCCCATGTCCTTCCGGCGCATGCGCAGCCCGCCGCCAAGGTCGACGGCAACTTCATCCGGCAGAACGCCGCGAAGACGCCCGACTGGCCCAGTTACGGCCTCGACTACGCCGAGACCCGCTTCAGCCGGCTCGACCAGATCAGCAGCGCGAACGTCAAGGGGCTGGGCCTGGTCTGGTCCTACGACCTCGAGTCGACGCGCGGCGTCGAGGCCACGCCGCTGGTGGTCGACGGCGTGATGTACGTCACCGCCTCCTGGAGTGTGGTGCACGCCATCGACGTGCGCACCGGCCGAAGGCTCTGGCGCTTCGACCCGGAGGTCGACCGTTCCAAGGGCTTCCGCGGCTGCTGCGACGTGGTGAACCGCGGCGTGGCGCTCTACCAGGGCAAGGTCTACGTGGCGGCCTACGACGGCCGGCTGATCGCGCTCGACGCGGGCACGGGCCGCAAGGTCTGGGAGAAGAACACCCTCGAGGGCCAGAAGGGCAGCTACACCATCACCGGCGCGCCGCGCGTGTTCAAGGGCAAGGTGATCATCGGCAACGGCGGCGCCGAGTACGGCGTGCGCGGCTACGTCACGGCCTACGACGCGAAGACCGGCGACCGGAAATGGCGCTGGTTCGTGGTGCCGGGCGATCCGTCCAAGCCCTTCGAGGACGCCTCGATGGCCAAGGCCGCCAAGACCTGGGACCCTTCGGCCAAGTACTGGGAGGCCGGCGGCGGCGGCACCGCCTGGGACAGCTTCGCCTTCGACCCCGAGCTCAACCTGATGTACGTGGGCACGGGCAACGGCTCGCCCTGGTCGCACAAGGCGCGCAGCCCCGGCGGCGGCGACAACCTCTACCTCGGCTCGGTGGTGGCGCTCGACCCCGACACCGGCAAGTACAAATGGCACTACCAGGAGACGCCAGGCGACAACTGGGACTACACCTCGACCCAGTCGATGATCCTGGCCGACCTGAAACTCGACGGCAAGCCGCGCAAGGTGCTGCTGCATGCGCCGAAGAACGGCTTTTTCTTCGTCATCGACCGCACCAACGGCAAGTTCGTGTCGGCGAAGAACTTCACCGAGGTCAACTGGGCCACGGGCTATGACAAGAATGGGCGGCCGATCGAACTGGCGGCCGCGCGCGACGGCAGCAAGCCCTACGACGCGATCCCCGGGCCCTTCGGCGCGCACAACTGGCATCCGATGTCCTTCAACCCGCAGACCGGCCTGGCCTACCTGCCCGCGCAGCACGTGCCGCTCAACCTGATGGACGACAAGGACTGGAAGTTCAACGAGGACAAGCCCGGCCGCCCGCATGCCGCGCTGGGCTGGAACACCGCCAAGTTCGCCAACGCCGAAGCGCCCAAGAGCAAGCCCTTCGGCCGGCTGGTCGCCTGGGACCCGGTGGCGCAGAAGGAGGCCTGGGGCGTGGACTATGCATCGCCCTGGAACGGCGGCACGCTCACCACCGCGGGCAACCTGGTGTTCCAGGGCACGGCCGACGGCCGGCTGGTGGCCTACGACGCGAAGGACGGCACCAAGCTCTGGGAATCGCCCACCGGCACCGGCGTGGTGGCGGCGCCCGCGACCTACATGGTCGACGGCAAGCAGTACGTCTCGGTGGCCGTGGGCTGGGGCGGCGTCTATGGCCTGGCCCAGCGCGCCACCGAGCGGCAGGGCCCGGGCACGGTCTACACCTTCGCGGTCGGCGGCACGGCCAAGATGCCGGACTTCGTGCAGTACCGCATGGACAAGCTGGTGCAGGGCGTGAAGTACGACCCGGCCAAGGTGCAGGCCGGCACCATGCTCTACGTGGCCAACTGCGTGTTCTGCCACGGCGTGCCGGGCGTGGACCGCGGCGGCAACATCCCCAACCTCGGCTACATGGACCCGGCCTACATCGAGAACCTCGACAAGTTCGTGCTCAAGGGGCCGGCCATGGCGCGCGGCATGCCCGACTTCACGGGCAAGCTCAGCAACGACGACATCGACAGCCTCAAGGCCTTCATCCAGGGCACGGCGGACGCGATACGGCCGAAGTGAGGCGCCGCCATTGAAAAAGCCGCCGAGCCCGAAGGCCGGCGGCTTTTTCTTGTCTGCTCAGGCGCAGCGCGAGATCAGTCCGCGTACACGCCCGCGGCCTTGATCACCGGGCCGAAGCGCGCGACTTCCGCCTGCACGAACTTCTTGTGCTCGGCCGGCTCCACGCGCTTGTCCGTCACCACCACCGCGCCCAGGCCCTCTTCCTTCTTGATGAAGTCCGGGTCCTTCAACGCCACCTTCACCGCGTCGTTGAGCTTCTTCAGCACCGCCGGCGGCGTGCCCTTGGGCGCGTACAGCCCGTGCCAGATCGTGACCTGGAAGTTCTTCATGCCCGATTCGTCCAGCGTCGGGATGTCCTTCAGCGCCGGCGTCGTCAGCCGCTTGAGAGTGGTCACCGCGTACGGCTTGACCTTCTTCGCCTCGATCTGGCTCGTGGTGTTGGTGGTCTGGTCGCACAGCAGGTCGATCTGGCCGCCCAGCAGGTCGGCGATCGCCGGCGCCGTGCCCTTGTACGGCACGGTGGTCATTTCCGCCTTCAGCTCGCTCTGGAACAACAGGCCGCACAGGTGCGAGGCCGAGCCGATGCCCGCATTGCCCAGGTTCACCTTGCCCGGGTTCTTGCCGATCCACTCGCGCAGTTCCTTGAAGTTGTTGGCTTCGAGCTGCGGCTTGCCGATCACGGTCATGGGCACGTCGTTGATCAGGCCCAGGTACTCGAAGTCGGTCTCGTAGTTGTAGGGCAGCTTGCGATACAGCACCGGGGTGGTGGCCATGCCCACGTGGGTGAGCAGCAGCGTGTAGCCGTCGGCCTTGGCGCGCGCGACCTTGGCGTTGCCGATGGTGCTGCCCGCGCCCGCGGCGTTGTCGATCACGATGCTCACGCCGTCCAGCGGCTTGCGCATGGCTTCGGCCAGGTCGCGCGCCACGCGGTCGGTCGGGCCGCCGGCCGCGAAGGGCACCACGATCGTGATGACCTTGCCGTCCGGAAAGTTCTGGGCGAAGGCCCCTGCTGAGACGGTGGCGGCAATGGCGGCCATTGCGAACAGTTTCTTCATGAAAAGCACTCCGGAGGTATCAAAGGGCGCGATCTTACGGGCTGATACGTGTGGGGCTCATCCCGGAATGCCCTTAGAAATAACCCCTATTTTTTTGGGGTGGCCGCGCCCGGATTGCGCGCGGACAGGGGGCCGGACGTGGCGCTTTCGGCGCCCGGTGCAGGGCGTTGGCCGACACCGCCGGGGCCCCGCCTTGGCCAGCATCGGCGGCATCGTGCCAACCCAGGAGTCCGCCGCATGGCCAAGTCAGCCGCCACCCCCACCCGCCCCCTCGTCGCGCGCCAGCGCGCCATCCAGCGCAGCCAGGACGCGCGCGACCGCGCCGCGCCCGCGTCGCGCAAGAAGACCCGCGCGGTGCAGGCCGGCGACCGGGCGCAACCCGACACATTGCCGGGCCAGCACCTGGCCAAGCCCGGGCGCGAGAAGGACATGGCGCTGCGCCCGCGCTACACCGCGCCCGGCTACACGGGCAGTGGCAAGCTGGCCGGCTTCAGCGCCATCGTGACCGGCGGCGACTCGGGCATCGGCCGCGCCGTGGCCGTGCTGTTCGCGCGCGAGGGCGCCGACGTGGCGATCGTCTACCTGGACGAGGACGCCGATGCGAAGGAAACCCAGGCCGCGGTCGAGGCCGAGGGCCGGCGCTGCCTGCTGATCCGCGGCGACGTGCGGCGCACGGCGTTCTGTGAACGCGCGGTGGCGCGCACCGTGAAGGCCTTCGGCCGGCTCGACGTGCTGGTCAACAACGCGGCCTTCCAGATGCATGCCGAAACCCTGGAAGACATCGACGACGCGCGCATCGACCTCACATTGCAGACCAACATCGGCGGCTACATGCGCATGGCGCGCGCCGCGCTGCCGCACATGAAGAACGGCGCGTCGATCGTCAACACCGGCTCGCGCACCGGGCTACAGGGTAGCCGCAACCTGATCGACTACTCGGCCACCAAGGGTGCGATCCATGCCTTCACCAAGGCGCTGGCGTTGAACGTGATCGACCGCGGCATCCGCGTCAACGCGGTCGCGCCCGGGCCGGTGTGGACGCCGCTCAACCCGGCCGACAAGAAGCCCGCCGACGTGCGCAAGTTCGGCAAGGAGACCGACTTCAAGCGCGTGGCCCAGCCCGAGGAGCTGTCGCCGGCCTATGTGTTCCTGGCCTCGCCGGTGTGCGCGGGCTACATCACGGGCATCGTGCTGCCGGTGACGGGCAGCGTGGCGGCGATCTGAGCGCGGGCCGGTGAACAGGCCCTACTTGTAGCTGCGCGCGTCCTCGATCACCTTGCCGTCGTTGGGCAACGAGCCCGGCGCGACCACCTCGACCGTGCAGCGCAGCTTGGTCACGTCGCGCATCGCCTCGGCGACTTGGGCGGCCATCGCCGACGAAGCTGCTTCCACCTTGAGCGTCATGCGGTCGTCGGCCATCTCGCCCTCGACCACCAAACGCGCGCGCAGCACCTCGGGAAAACGCTTGAGCACGGTCGCGACCTGGCCCGGGTGCACGAACATGCCGCGCACCTTGGTGGTCTGGTCGGCCCGGCCCATCCAGCCCTTGATGCGGGTGTTGGTACGGCCCGTGGGGCAGTGGCCCGGCAGCACGGCCGAGAGGTCGCCGGTGCCGAAGCGCACCAGCGGGTAGTCGCGGTTGAAGGTGGTCACGACCACCTCGCCGACCTCGCCCTCGGGCACCGGGTCGCCGGTGCCGGGGCGCACGATCTCGAGGATCACGCCTTCGTCGAGCACCAAGCCTTCGCGGGCGCTGGTCTCGTAGGCGATCAGGCCCAGGTCGGCCGTGGCGTAGCACTGCTTGCCGTCGATGCCGCGTTCGGCCAGCCAGTCGCGCAGGCTGGGCGGGAAGGCCTCGCCCGACAGCAGCGCCTTGGTCAGGCTGGGCAGCGCGACGTTCATGGCGGCCGCCTTCTCCAGCAGGATGCGCAGGAAGCTGGGCGTGCCGATGTAGCCGTCGGGCCGCAGCTCGGCCATGGCCTCGACCTGCTGCTCGCTCTGGCCGGTGCCGCCCGGGAACACCGTGCAGCCCAGCGCGTGCGCGCCGTTCTCCAGGATCGCGCCGGCCGGCGTCATGTGGTAGCTGAAGCTGTTGTGCAGCAGTTCGCCGCTGCGAAAGCCCGCGGCATGCAGCGCACGCGCGGTGCGCCAGTAGTCGCGGGTCGCGCCCTCAGGCTCGTAGATGGTGCCGGGGCTGGCGAACACGCGCAGCATGGCCGGGCCGCGCGCGATCGCGCTGAAGCCGCCGAAGGGGTCGCTTGCGCGCAGCTGCTTCTGGCGCTCCAGCAGCTCGGACTTGCGGATCACCGGCAGCTTGGCCAGCGCCTCGCGGCTCGTGACCTGGGTGGCGTCGATGCCGTTGAGCAGCGTCGCGAAAGCAGGCGCCGCGGCCTGCGCGTGCGCGATCTGGCGGGGCAGGGCGGCGAGCAGGTCGGCCTCGCGCTGGGCGGGGTCGCGGGTTTCGAGTGCGTCGTAGAAATCAGTCATGGATTCGGTTCCGTGGCGCGCTCATGCAAGCCAGCGCTTGCGGCGCTTGTAGCTCTTGACATCCTTGAAGCTCTTGCGGTCGGCGCCGCCGACGCCGAGGTAGAACTCCTTGACGTCCTCGTTCTCGCGCAGGCTCTGGGCCTCGCCGTCCATCACGATGCGGCCGTTCTCCAGGATGTAGCCGTAGTCGGCGAAGCGCAGCGCCATGTTGGTGTTCTGTTCGGCCAGCAGGAAGGTCACGCGCTCCTTCTCGTTCAGGTCCTTCACGATCGCGAACACCTCCTCGACGATCTGCGGCGCCAGGCCCATCGAGGGCTCGTCGAGCAGCACCATGGTCGGGTTGGCCATCAGCGCGCGACCGATGGCGCACATCTGCTGTTCGCCGCCCGAGGTGTAGGCGGCCTGCGAGGCGCGCCGGGTCTTCAGGCGCGGGAAGTAGGCGTAGACCTTCTCCAGCGTCTCGGCGATTGCGGCCTTGCCGTCGGTGCGCGTGTAGGCACCGGTCATGAGGTTGTCCTCGATGCTCAGGTGGGCGAAGCAGTGGCGGCCTTCCATCACCTGGATCAGGCCGCGCTGCACCAGCGCCGCGGGCGACAGCGCCTCGATGCGCTCGCCGCGCAGCTCGATCGTGCCCTTGGTCACCGCGCCGCGTTCGCCCGCGAGCAGGTTCGACACCGCGCGCAGCGTGGTGGTCTTGCCCGCGCCATTGCCGCCGAGCAACGCCACGATGCCGCCTTCGGGCACGGTGAGCGACACGCCCTTGAGCACCAGGATCACGTGGTTGTAGATGACCTCGATGCCGTTGACGTTGAGAAGGATGTTGGGTTCGCTCATGGTGGTGTCCGAAGCATGTGGAAGGCGGGCGTGTGCGCGCCTTTCAGATGCCGGCTCGCAAGGAGCCGACGGGGAGGGCACCGCGCTGCGCGCGGGCCCTCGTGGCGATCAGCAGGCCCTTGGCTTGACGTTCTTGTCCTTGGCGTACTTGGCCGCGTATTCCTTGACCAGCGGATCGATGTAGGTCTTCTCGGACTGGTACCAGTCCGACTTGATCTCCCACTTGCCGCCGTCCCACTGCACGATGCGCGCCCAGTCGTCGCCCATGTGGTTGCTGCACGAGGTCTTGACCGGCCGCATGACTTCGCCGAAGCCCAGCGCCTTGAGCTTGTCGGCCGTGAGGTTCAGGTTCTCGAAGCCCCAGCGCACCTGCTCCGGCGTGAGCGCCTTGCCCTTGCCGTACTTCTCCTGCGCCGCGCGGATCGCCTCGACCTGCAGCATCGAGATCATCATCCCGCGGGTGTGGGCGATCGAGCCGATGCCGTCGGCCGGGCCGGTACCCTGGCCCTTGTCGTACACCAGCTTCTTCAGCTCGTCATGGACCTTGTCCTTGGCCGCGCTGTTGTGCAGCGTGATCGCGTTGTAGCCCTTGGCGCCGGCGCCGATGTCCTTCACGTCATGGTCCGAACCGGCCCACCAGACCGCGTAGATCTTCTCGCGCGGATAGCCGCTGGCCTGCGCCTCGCGGATGCCGGCGGGCGTCATCACGCCGGCCGACCAGAACAGCACGTAGTCGGGCTTCTGCTGGCGGATCTGCAGCCAGGTCGACTTCTGCTCCACGCCGGGCGGCGTGACCGGGAACAGCAAGACCTCGAAGCCTTGGGCCGCGGCGCGCTTCTGCAGCAGCGGGATCGGCTCCTTGCCGTAGGGCGAGTCGTGGTAGACCAGCGCGATCTTCTTGCCCTTGAGGTTGCCCTTCTCCTTCTTCGCGATGTCCTGGATCATCACGTCGGCCGCGGTCCAGTAGGTGCCCAGCAGCGGGAAGTTCCACTCGAACACCGTGCCGTCGGCCGACTGCGACAAGCCATAGCCCGGGGTCTCGACCACCACCTTGTCGACGAAGGCCTTGTCGGTCACGGCGAAGGTGATGCCGGTCGATTGGGTGTCGAAGCCCGAGGCGCCCGAGCCCTTGCCCTTGAGCCGCTCGTAGCACTCCACGCCCTTGGCCGCGTCGTAGGCGGTTTCGCATTCCTCATAGGTCAGCTTGACGCCGTTGACGCCGCCGTCGCGCGCGTTCACCAGCTTCAGGTAGTCCTGCTTGCCGTCGGCCCATGGGATGCCCAGCGGCGCGAACTGGCCGGTGCGGTAGACCAGCAGCGGCACGAACTGCTCGGCCGGCTGGGCCTGCGCGAGCGAACCCGCGACGACCATCGAAAGCCCCGCGGCGGCGAGTGCCGCGGTGCGTGCGAGATTCCTGAATTGCATGGCTTGTCTCCTTGTAATGAGCACCGGAGTGCGTGGTGGAACGGGATACGGGGTATCAGTGCGGGAAGGGCCACAGCCGCAGCTTCTGCCGCGCGGTGGACCACAGGCGCGCCAGGCCGTGGGGCTCGACGATCAGGAAGAACACGATCAGCGCGCCGAAGATCATGTGCTCCAGGTGCGAGGCGGTGGCGGTGGAAATCGACAGCCCCAGCCAGTGCGGCACGTAGTTCAGCAGCAGTGGCAGCAGCACGATGAAGGCCGCGCCGAAGAAGCTGCCGGCGATCGAGCCCAGCCCGCCGATGATGATCATGAACAGCAGCTGCAGCGACTTGTCGATGCCGAAGGCGGCCGGTTCCCAGGCCCCCAGGTGCACGAAGCCCCAGAGCGCGCCGGCCACGCCGACGATGAAGCTGCTGACCGCGAAGGCCGTGAGCTTGGCGTAGACCGGCCGGATGCCGATCACCGAGGCCGCGACGTCCATGTCGCGCATCGCCATCCATTCGCGGCCGATCGCGCCGCGCACCAGGTTCTTGGCCAAGAGCGCGAACACCACCACCAGGCTAAGGCACAGCAGGTACTTCTGCGTCGGCGTGTTGAACTCGTAGCCGAACATCTGCAGCGAGTTGACGCTGACCGAGCCTGAGGACGAATCGTTGGTGACCCACTTCACACGGTTGGTGAACCAGTCCATGAAGAATTGCGCCGCCAGCGTGGCCACCGCGAGATACAGGCCGCGGATGCGCAGGCTGGGGATGCCGAACAGCACGCCCACCACCGTGGCCGCGAGGCCGCCGCCGATCAGCGACACCAGCAGCGGCATGCCCTCGATGCGCACCTGCAGGTTGTAGGCCGCATAGGCGCCCACCGCCATGAAGGCGCCGGTGCCCAGCGAGATCTGGCCGCAGTAGCCGACCAAGATGTTGAGGCCGATGGCGGCCAGCGCCAGGATCAGGAAGGGGATCAGCACCGCGCGAAAGCTGTAGTCGCTGGCCAGCATCGGCACCGCGACGAAGGCGATGGCCGCGAAGGCGAGCATGAACCAGCGGTCCTGCGCGACCGGGAACAGCGCGAGATCGGCGCGGTAGCTGCTCTTGAATTGACCGTTTTCTCGATAGAACATATCAGTCGCTCAGTACTTGAACCATTCCAGGAATACCGCGGAACCGGCTTTGCCGGGCCGCTGGTATTGCCCCCGGTGAGGGGGTTGGCGAAGCGACACGAAGTGCGCGAAGACTGGGGGTGAGCTTTTTCATACGCGGTCGATGATCTTGTCGCCGAACAGGCCTTGAGGCCTGATGAGCAGCACCGCCAGCGCGAGGACGTACGCGAACCAGTTCTCGATGCCGCCGCCGAGGAAGGGCCCGAGGTAGATCTCGGACAGCTTCTCGCCCATGCCGATGATCAGGCCGCCGAGAATGGCGCCGGGCACCGAGGTCAGGCCGCCAAGGATCACCACCGGGAAGGCCTTCAGCGCCACCAGCGAGATCGAGAACTGCACGCCCAGCTTGCTGCCCCAGATCACGCCGGCCACCAATGCGACGATGCCGCCGATCGACCAGACGATGACCCAGATGCGCGCCAGCGGGATGCCGATCGACTGCGCGGCCTGGTGGTCGTCGGCCACCGCGCGCAGCGCGCGGCCGGTGCCGGTCTTCTGGAAGAACAGCGTGAGCGCCACCACCAGGGCGGCGGCGATCACGGCCGCGTAGAGGTCTTCCTTGCTCAGCAGCAGGCCGCCTTCGAAGACGTTCTCGAGCACCAGCAGCGGCTCCTTGGGCATGCCGATGTCGATCTTGTAGGTGGCGCTGCCGAAGATCAGCTGGCCCGCGCCGTCGAGCACATGCGAGATGCCCAGCGTGGCCATCAGCAGCGTGATGCCTTCCTGGTTGACCAGCCGGCGCAGCGCCAGCCGCTCGATCAGCCAGGCCACGATCACCATGCACAGCGCCGCGGCGATGAAGCCCAGCACGGCGCCCAGCACCACGCTCTGGAAGCCGAGCCATTTCGGGATCCATTCGGCGAAGCGCGCCATCGCCAGCGCCGCGAACAGCACCATCGCACCTTGCGCGAAGTTGAAGACACCCGAGGCCTTGAAGATCAGCACGAAGCCCAGCGCCACCAGGGCGTAGAGCATGCCGGCCATCAAGCCGCCGAAAACCGTTTCGAGAAAGAAACCCATGGGGCCCGCCGTTCCTAGTGTTCCGCGCCGAGATAAGCCCGGATCACGTCTTCGTTGCTGCGTACTTCATCGGGGGTGCCGTCGCCGATCTTCTTGCCGTAGTCGAGCACCACCACGCGGTCGGAGATGTCCATCACCACGCCCATGTCGTGTTCGATCAGCACGATGGTGGTGCCGAACTCGTCGTTCACGTCGAGGATGAAGCGGCTCATGTCCTGCTTCTCTTCCACGTTCATGCCGGCCATCGGCTCGTCGAGCAGCAGCACCTGCGGCTCCATCGCCAGCGCGCGGCCGAGGTCGACGCGCTTCTGCAAGCCGTAGGGCAGCTGGCCCACGGGCGTCTTGCGGAAAGGCTGGATCTCGAGGAAGTCGATGATGTGCTCGACGAACTCGCGCTGCTGGAGCTCCTCGCGCTCGGCCGGCCCCCAGCGCAGCGCCTGGGCCAGCAGGCCGCTCTTCATCTTGAGGTTGCGCCCGGTCATGATGTTGTCGAGCACGCTCATGCCCTTGAACAGCGCCAGGTTCTGGAAGGTGCGCGCCACGCCCATCTCGGCCACCTGGCGCGAGTTCATGTGCTTGAAGGTCTGGCCGCGGAAGGTGATCGAGCCCTGCTGCGGCGCGTACACGCCGTTGATGCAGTTGAGCATCGAGCTCTTGCCCGCGCCGTTGGGGCCGATGATGGCCCGCACCTCGTGCTCGCGCACGTTGAAGCTGATGTCCGTGAGCGCCTTCACGCCGCCGAAGCTGAGACTGATGTTCTGGACGTCGAGGATGACCTCGCCGGTCTTCCTGTTGCTCATGCTGCGGCCTTCACTTCGGGATAACGCTTGGCATCGACGATCTGCAGCGTGGCGCTGACCGAGCCGGTGCGGCCGTCCTCGAACTTCACCTGCGTCTCGATGAACTGTTCGCTCTTGCCGCCGTACAGCGCCTCGAGCAGCACCGCGTATTTCTGCGCCACGAAGCCGCGGCGCACCTTGCGCGTGCGGGTCATCTCGTCGTCGTCGGGGTCGAGTTCCTTGTGCAGTACCAGGAAGCGCGCGATCTGGGTGTCGGCCATGCCGGCTTCGGCCGCCAGGTCGGCATTGACCTTGGCGATGCACTCGGCGATCAGCGTCAGCACCTCGGGCTTGCCCGCCAGGTCGACATAACCGCCGTAGGCCAGGCCGCGGCGCTCGGCCCAGTTGCCGACCGCCTCGAAGTCGATGTTGACGAAGGCGCAGACCGCTTCGCGCGCATCGCCGAAGCACACGGCTTCCTTGATCTGCGGGAAGAACTTGAGCTTGTTCTCGATGTAGTTGGGCGCGAACATCGCGCCGCCCGCCATGCGCCCCACGTCCTTGGCGCGGTCGATGATGCGCAGGTGGCCTTCGCTGTCGAGCACGCCGGCGTCGCCGGTGTGGAAGTAGCCGTCGGCATCGAGCACCTCGGCCGTGGCGTCGGGGCGCTTGTAGTACTCCTTGAGCACCGACACGCCGCGCACCAGCACCTCGCCGTTGTCGGCGATGCGCAGTTCCATGCCGGGCGCCGCCGGGCCCACGGTCTGCAGCTTGACCTTGCCGTCCTGCTGCAGGCAGACGTAGGCGCAGGTCTCGGTCTGGCCGTAGAACTGCTTGAGGTTGACGCCGATCGAGCGGTAGAAGCGGAACAGGTCGGGGCCGATGGCCGCGCCCGCGGTGTAGGCCACGCGGATGCGGCTCATGCCCAGCACGTTGCGCAGCGGGCCGTAGACCAGCACGTTGCCGATGCCGTAGAGCAGGCGGTCGCCCGCGCCGACCGGCGCGCCGTTGAGGATGTCGGCGCCCACGCGCTGCGCCAGCGCCATGAACTTTGCGTACAGCCAGCGCTTGGGCGCGGCCGCGTCTTCCATGCGGATCGACACGGCCGTCAGCAGGCCCTCGAAGGTGCGCGGCGGGCCGAAGTAGTAGCTCGGGCCGATCTCGCGCATGTCGTTCATCACGGTCGCGGCCGACTCGGGGCAGTTGAGCGTGAAGCCGCCCACCAGCCACTGCGCGACCGAGAACAGATGGTCGCCGACCCAGGCCATCGGCAGGTAGCTCATCACGTTGTCGCCCGGGCCGAGCCTGTCGGTGACCACGCCGCCGTGGCCCGCGGCGATGAAGCTGGCATGCGTCTGGCACACGCCCTTGGGCCGGCCGGTGGTGCCCGAGGTGTAGAGGATCACGCCGACGTCGCCGGGCTCGCCGCTGGCCACGCGGGCGTCGAAGAAGCCGGGGTGGGCGGCGTCGTGGGCGCGGCCCAGTTCGCGCAGCTGCGCGAAGCTGATCAGCCCCGGCTGCGTGTAGTGGCGCAGGCCGCGCGGGTCGTCATAGATGATGTGGCGGATCGCATGGCCGCTGTCCTTCTGCAGCTCGCGGCACTCGAGCAGCTTGTCGACCTGCTCCTGGTCCTCGGCGATCACGAACTGGATCTTCGCGTCGTCGAGCATGAAGACCATCTCGCCCGCCACCGCGTCCTGGTACAGCGGCACCGGCACGCCGCGCAGGCTCTGCGCCGCGACCACCGCCATGTACAGGTGCGGGCGGTTGGCGCCCACGATGGCGAGGTTGTCGAAGGCCTGGAAGCCCAGGCTCGCGAGGCCGCAGGCCATCTCGCGCACCGCTTGCGCGGTCTCGCCCCAGGTCCAGGTCTGCCAGATGCCCAGGTCCTTCTCGCGCACGGCCGGCGCGTCGGGCTGCGCGGCGGCATGGGCGCGCAGCAGGCGGGGAAAGGTGGTGTCGGCCGGTGTGCTTGTGTTCACGATGGGGCGACTGTAGGACCGACTTTGACGTCGAGTTGTCGTTCCAACGACAATCTCAGGGTCTCCACTCCCCCGGATTTACCCGATGACCTCCGCGGCCCCTGCCTCCGGTTCGATCCGGGATCGCCTGCGCGCGGCCCGTGCCGACGAGCTGCGGAACATCCCGTGGCTCGAGGCGCTGGCACCGGCCGAGCGGCAGCGCACCGAGGCCGCGCTGGTGGTCAGCGAGGCCGAGCCCGGCGACCTGATCTGCCGCGTGGGCCGTCCGCCCACCTACTGGTTCGGCGTGATCGAGGGCCTGTTCAAGATGAGCAACGACAACGCCGACGGCACTTCGATGACCTACAGCGGCCTGCCGCCCGGCGGCTGGTTCGGCGAGGGCACGGTGATGAAGCGCGAGCCCTACCGCTACAACATCCAGGCGCTGCGCCGCAGTGTGATCGCGGGCCTGCCGGTCGACGATTTCCATTGGCTGCTCGACCACTCGATCGGCTTCAACCGCTTCGTGATGAACCAGCTCAACGAACGGCTGGCCCAGTTCATCGCGGCGCGCGAGGCGGATCGGCTCAACAATCCCGACGTGCGCGTGGCGCGCAACCTCGCGGCGTTGTTCAACCCGGTGCTGTTCCCCGGCGTGGGCCAGTTGCTGCGCATCACGCAGCAGGAGCTGGCCTACCTGATCGGCCTGTCGCGCCAGCGCGTGAACGAGGCGCTGCGCACACTCGAGGCACAAGGCATGATCCAGGTCGAGTACGGCGGCCTGCGCGTGCTCGACCTGCCGGCGCTGCGCGCCAGCGTCTCGGCCCCTTCTTCCAGTTCTTCTTCCGCCATCTTCCTTCAGGACAAAAAGCAATGAGCGCACAGCACCTCACCCTCCTCACCGGCGCCTCCCGCGGCATGGGCCGCGCCATGGCCGAACAGCTGCTCGAAGCCGGCCACACGCTGGTCTGCATCTCGCGCAAGACCGACGACGCGCTGGCCGCCAAGGCCGCGCAGCATGGCGCCACGGTCGAGCAATGGTCCTTCGACCTGTCGGCGCCCGCCGCCGCCGCCGATCGCGTGGCCGCCTGGCTCGCCACGCAGGATGCACAGGCCTTCGACAGCGTCACGCTGATCAACAACGCCGGCACCGTGGGCCAACTGGGCCCGCTCGAGAAGGCCGACGCGGCCGACCTCGCACAGTCGCTGCGCATCGGGCTCGAGGCGCCGCTGCTGCTCACGGCCGCCTTCCTGCGCGCCACGCAGGACTGGCGCGGTGCGCGCAAGGTGCTCAACATCTCCTCGGGCCTGGGCCGCAACGCCATGGCCAGCCAGGCACCGTACTGCGCGGCCAAGGCCGGCATGGACCACTTCTCGCGCGCGGTCGCGCTCGAGGAAGCGCTGCGCCCCAACGGCGCGAAGATCGTCTCGCTGGCGCCCGGCGTGATCGACACCGACATGCAGGTCGCGATGCGCGGCACCGAGGCCGGACTGTTCCCCGACCGTGCGCGCTTCGAGAAGCTCAAGGCCGACGGCCTGCTCGATTCGCCCGCCACCGCCGGCGCCAAGGTGCTGGCCTACCTGGCCCGCGCGGACTTCGGCAGCAAGCCGGTGGCCGACGTGCGCGACCCCGCCTGAGCATGGCCACCGCCCAGGCCCTGAGCACCGCGGAGTACAAGCTCTTCCCCAATCCGCGCAACCTGCACCGCGTGGTGTTCGCGCACCAGGTCTTCGTGCCCTATCCGTACATGCTCATCGAGATGGAGAGCTACTACCTCCAGGGCCGCTACAGCCTGTTCGCCGCCCACCGCATCGTGGACAACAAGGCCGGCCAGCTGGCGACCTTCGAGGACGCGGCGGACGAGGCGAAGTTCAAGGCGAAGTTCGTGCCGGACTGAGGGCCTGAAAAATTTTTTGTGCGACCTGCTCGAAAGCGCTCGAAATCCGGGCTAGAATTGCAGACTCGATGCGGGATTAGCTCAGTTGGTAGAGCGCAACCTTGCCAAGGTTGAGGTCGAGAGTTCGAGTCTCTTATCCCGCTCCACATCCAGCAAAAAGGCCACCTTTTCAGGTGGCCTTTTTCGTTTCCGAAGCCCTCTTCCATTCGGGGTATCGGTTGGCGTCTGCCATTGCGCTCGGGATGGCAGCGCTGATGAATTGGATCGCTCGCCTTTGCAATCTGACCGATGCGACGGTGTCTACGCGGCCCGGCTGCTCGAGGACTGCAGGCAGCGCAGCAGCACCTTGAAGGCCGGTTCGATGTGCTCCTCCTGCACGCACGCATACCCCAGCAGCAGCCCGCGCTGCGCACCGCCGCGCTGGTAGTACGCCGACAGCGGCCGGGTGAGCACGCCGCGCGCCTGCGCGGCCCGGGCGATCGCCACGTCGTCGCTGCCGTCGGGCAGGCGCAGCACCAGGTGCAGGCCCGCGTTGCTGGCCTGCGGGTGCAAGTATTCCGGACCCAGGTGCTCGCCGATCAGCCCGGCCAGCAAGGCGCGCCGGCGCGCGTAGAGCACGCGCATGCGCCGGATGTGCGCCGCGTAGTGGCCTTGGTCGATCAGCGCGGCCAGCGCGGCCTGCGTGATCGCATGGCCTTCGCGGTACAGGTCGGCATGCGCCGTGCGAAAGGGCTGGGCCAGCGCGCGCGGCAGCACCATGTAGCCCACGCGCAGGCCCGGGAACAGCGTCTTGCTGAAGGTGCCGACGTAGATCACCGGGCTGTCGGGCTCCAGGCCCTGCATGGCCGGGATGGGCCGGCCGGCGAAGCGGAATTCGCTGTCGTAGTCGTCCTCGACGATCCAGCTGCCGGCGGCGCGCGCGAAGTCCAGCAGCTCGCGCCGCCGCGCCAGGCTCATCACCGACCCCAGCGGGTACTGGTGCGAGGGCGTGACGAAGATCAGCCGTGGCGGTTTGCCGCCCCTGGGCCAGCCCGCGCCCGGACCTTCGTCGTCGCTCTCCACATGCAGCGGCCGCACGCGAACGGCGTCCATCTGCAGCACCTTGTGGAAGCCCCAGTAGCCGGGCTCCTCCACCCACACCGTCTCGCGCGGGTCGACCAGCATGCGCAGCGTCATGTCGATGGCCTGGTGCACACCTTCGGTCAACAGGATCTGGTCGGCGTCGCAGCGCACCGAGCGCGCCACGCGCAGGTGCTCGGCGATCGCGGTGCGCAGGGCGGGGTGGCCGCCGCCGTGCGAGTAGGTCAGCAGCTCGGGTGCGGGCGCGCGCCACAGCCGGTGGAGGATGCGGCTGTAGTGCCGATGCGGGAATTGCGTGACGTCGGGCACGCCGGGCATGAAGGCGCCCCACTGCACCGGAGCGGCCGAGGCGTTGGCCAGCAGGGTCTGCGCGCGCTTGGACAGCCGCACCGGCGCGCTCGCGGCAGCGGCGGCGGTGACGGGGCGGCCCGCACTCAGGAAATTGTCGGGCGCGGTCTCGGCCACGAAGGTGCCGCTGCCCACACGCGAATGCCCATAGCCCTCGGCCTGCAGCTGCGCATAGGCATGCAGCACGGTGTTGCGCGACATGCCGATCTCGCGCGCCAGGTCGCGTGACGCGGGCAGCAGGCTCGACGGCGGCAGGCTGCCGTCGAGGATGGCCTCGCGCAGGCAGTTGTAGAGCTGGCGGTTGAGGGCCGCGCCGGCCTCGGGCGCCAGGCGCTGCAGCACCAGGTCGGCGCAGATGGACTTCATGGTGTGGATTCTTGATTGGCCCCAACAAGATAACGAAAGTGGATCTTTTCGATAGGGCCAATCCAGCTTTCAATCATGCACCACCCATCGACATCCCTCTGCACTGCTACATGACCCGCAACACCGAACTCCATGCCCGGCGCCTGGCCGCCACGCCGCGCGGCGTGGGCGTGATGTGCGACTTCTTCGCCCAGCGCGCCGAGAACGCGAGCCTGTGGGACGTGGAGGGCCGCGAGTACATCGACTTCGCCGCCGGCATCGCGGTGCTCAACACCGGCCACCGCCACCCGCGCATCGAGGCCGCCATCGCCGCGCAGCTGAAGCAGTTCACCCACACCGCCTACCAGATCGTTCCATGCGAGAGCGTGGTGACGCTGGCCGAGCGCCTGAACGCGCTGGTGCCGATCGGCGGCCCGGTGAAGACCGCGTTTTTCACCACTGGCGCCGAAGCACTCGAGAACGCGGTGAAGATCGCGCGTGCCCACACCGGCCGCGCGGGCGTGGTCACCTTCGGTGGCGGCTTCCACGGCCGCACGCTGATGGCGTTGGCCATGACCGGCAAGGTCGCGCCCTACAAGATCGGCTTCGGGCCTTTCCCGGCCGACGTGTTCCACGTGCCTTTCCCGAGCGCCATCGAAGGCGTGAGTGCGGCGGATTCGCTGGCGGCCTTGGCCAGGCTGTTCAAGACCGACATCGATCCGCAGCGTGTGGCCGCGATCGTGATCGAGCCGGTGCAGGGCGAGGGCGGCTTCAACGTCGCGCCGACCGAACTGCTGCAGGGCCTGCGCGTGCTGTGCGATGCGCACGGCATCGTGTTCATCGCCGACGAGGTGCAGACCGGCTTCGCGCGCACCGGCAAGCTGTTCTCGATGCAGCACCACGGCGTCGAGCCCGACCTGATCACCTTGGCCAAGAGCCTGGCCGGCGGCATGCCGCTGTCGGCCGTTTCTGGCCGCGCCGCGATCATGGACGCGCCCGCGCCGGGCGGCCTGGGCGGCACCTATGCGGGCAACCCGCTGGCCGTGGCCTCGGCCCATGCGGTGCTCGACGTGATCGCCGACGAGCAGCTGTGCGAGCGCGCCGCTGCCCTGGGCGCGAAGCTGGTGGCACGCCTGCTGAGCACCAGGGAATCGAACCAGGCCATTGCCGACGTGCGGGCCCAGGGCTCGATGGTCGCGATCGAACTGCGCGACCCCGCCACCGGCGCCCACGACGCCGAGGCCGTGAAGCGCGTGCAGGCCCAAGCGCTCGCGCAGGGCCTGCTGCTCTTGAGCTGCGGCATGCACGGCAACGTGATCCGCTTCCTCTACCCCCTCACCATCCCCGACGCGCTGTTCGACCGCGCGCTCGACATCATCGACCAAACATTGCAAGAAGCATGAACGCACGCCTCCCCACCGACACCTTGGGCCTCGCCCGTCCCGACCTGCTGCAACAGGCCTGCCTGATCGACGGCCGCTGGGTCGGCGCCGACGACGGCCGCTCACTCGAAGTGAGCGACCCCGCCACCGGCGCAGTCCTCGCCAGCGTGCCGCGGATGGGCCGCGCCGAAACCGAACGCGCCATCGCCGGCGCCGCCGCGGCGCTGCCCGCCTGGCGCGCGCGCAGCGCCCGCGAGCGCGCCCAGGTGCTGCGCCGCTGGGCCGACCTGATGCTCGCGCACCAGGACGATCTCGGCCGCCTGATGACGCTCGAGCAGGGCAAGCCCTTGGCCGAAGCCAAGGGCGAGATCGCCTATGCCGCCTCCTTCATCGAGTGGTTCGCCGAGGAGGCCAAGCGCATCGACGGCGAAGTGCTGCAGCCGCAGCGCGGCGGCCAGCGCATGGTGGTGCTCAAGCAGCCCATCGGCGTCTGCGCCGCCATCACGCCCTGGAACTTCCCGGCCGCGATGATCACGCGCAAGGTCGGCCCGGCGCTGGCCGCGGGTTGCACCATCGTCGTGAAGCCGGCCGAGCTCACGCCGCTCAGCGCCTTCGCGCTCGGCGTGCTGGCGCTGGAGGCCGGCCTGCCGCCGGGCGTGCTGCAGATCCTGACCGGCGACGCACCGGCCATCGGCGGAGCGCTGTGCGAGAGCGAGGTGGTGCGCAAGCTCAGCTTCACCGGCTCGACCGGCGTGGGCCGAACGCTGATGCAGCAGTGCGCGCCGACCATCAAGAAGCTGTCGCTCGAGCTCGGCGGCAACGCGCCCCTGATCGTGTTCGACGACGCCGACCTCGACACCGCCGTGCAGGGCATCCTCGCCTCCAAGTTCCGCAACGCCGGCCAGACCTGCGTGTGCGCCAACCGCATCTATGTGCAGGCCGGCATCCACGATGCGCTGGTCGAGCGGCTGGTGCAGGCGGTGGCTGCGATGCCGGTGGGCAACGGCCTCGAGGCCGGCGTCACGCAGGGGCCGCTGATCGATGCGCGCGCGGTCGCCAAGGTGCGCGAGCACATCGACGACGCGCTCGCGCAGGGTGCGCAGCTGCGCACCGGCGGCCAGCCGCATGCGCTGGGCGGCAGCTTCTTCGAGCCCACGGTGCTGACCGGCGTGACGCAGGCCATGCGCGTGGCGCGCGAAGAGACCTTCGGCCCGCTGGCGCCGGTCTTCCGCTTCGAGACCGAGGACGAGGCCGTCGCGATGGCCAACGACACCGAGTTCGGCCTGGCGGCCTACCTGTTCACCGAAGACCGCCGCCGCATCTGGCGCGTGGGCGAGCGGCTGGAGACCGGCATGGTCGGCGCCAACACCGGCCTGATCTCCAACGAGGTCGCGCCCTTCGGCGGCGTGAAGCAGTCGGGCCTGGGCCGCGAAGGCTCGCGCCACGGCATCGAGGACTACCTCGAACTCAAATACCTCTGCTTGCAAGATTGAGCGCGGGGCCGCGCGCGCCCTGGTTAACCTCAGGGACATGGCTGTTGCATCGACCCTCTCCCTCGTGCGGCGCTTCGCCGCGCTCACCCTGTGCTGCGCGGGCCTGTCGGTGGCCCAGGCGGCCCCGACCGCCGCCGCCGCACCCAAGCCCAGCTGGGGCGCGATCGCGGCCAAGCCCGGCGCCCATGGCTATGCCTTCAACCAGCCCTCGCGCGCCACGGCCGAGCGGCTCGCGCGCGCGCAGTGCGAACGCGCGACCGGTGCCAAGCGTGCGCCGGGCGCCTGCGAGGTGCGCGTGTATTTCGACCGCAGCTGTGGCGCGCTGGCGACCGGCAATTTCGGCGAATGGGCCGGCGGGCTGGGGCCCGATTCGAAGGCCGCCGGCCAGGCCGCCGTGACCGCCTGCGATGCCCACCTGCCGACCGAACCCTGCAAGCTCGCGGTGAGCGTCTGCTCGCTGTCCTGAGCGCAGGATCAGCGCCTGCCGGCGCGCGGCGTGGCCACGCGCCACAGCGTCAGCAGCCCGGCCAGCGTCAGCGCCCCCAGCGCGCCTAGGTAGGGCAGCACGTCGTGCAGCGGCGCGCCCATCTGGTTGAGCCGCAGCGAGGCCTGGATGCCGGCGGTGCTCGGGAAGAGCCAGCGCAGCGCCTGCAGCGGGCCGGGCAGCGCTTCCACGGGCCACGAGAAGCCCGAGAGAAAGGCCATCGGCAGGGCGGTGAACAGCAGCACCTGCAGGGCCCGCTCGCGGTCGCGGAACCAGCAGCCCAGCAGCAGGCCGAGCGTGCAGATCGCGGGCACGTAGAAGGCCAGCAGCAGCAGCGCGCTGCCCGGATTGCCGCCGCGCGGATAGTCCTGCAGGAAGAACACCCAGCCGAAGTAGAAGAGCCCGCTCAGGAAGCCGAACACCGAGAGCGCGCCCAGCCGGCCCAGCCACGCACCCATCGAGGCGCGCAGCCGACCGGCCTCGGCCCAGGTGCCGGCCAGCATGGCGGCGCCCATCAGCAGCGTCTGCTGCAGGATCAGCAGGGCCACCGCCGGCACCACGTAGCTGCCGTAGCCCTCGGTCGGGTTGAACAGCGCGACCAGCTGCGTGTTGAGCGGGCTGCGGCTGCGCGCCGCCTGTGCGGCACTCTGGCCGCCGGCCTGCAGCTTGCGGATCTCGACGCCGGCCGACACCGTGCCCACGGCCTCCGAGAAGCCGTAGAGCACCGCCTTGTTGAGCAGCGCATAGGCGCCGTTGCCTTCGATGCTGACCACGGCCGAGCTGCCGCGCAGCACGTTGCGCTTGAGGTCGGCCGGCAGCAGCGCATAGCCCTCGATCTCGCCGCGCCACAGCGCCTGCTGCGCCTCGTGCACGTCGGCCGTGACCAGGCGCACGTCGAGGCGCGGGTTGGCCATCGCGAAGCGCGCGATCTGGCGCGACAGTGCGCTGTGGTCCTGGTCGACCACCGCCACCGGCACGCGCGTGACGGCCTGGGTGCCGTAGGGCCAGGGGTAGAAGAAGCCGTAGACGATGGGCGCGAGCAGCATGATCAGCAGCACGCCCTTGTCGCGCAGCACGGCCAGCGCGGTGTCGCGCCAGGCGGCGCCGAGGTGGAGGCGCTCGTCGGCCATCAGCGTCCGCCCCAAGTGTCCGGCGCCCCGGCGGCGCGCACCAGCGTGCCCGCCGTGGCGGCCAGCAGCACGGCCGTGCCCAGCACCATCCACAGCGGCGTCGCCACCGAGTAGGCCAGCGGCGCGCCCATCTGCAGCTGCTCCATCTGAACGCGGATGTAGTGGGTGTAGGGCAGCAGCGTGGCCCACAGCTGCGCGAAGAAGGGCATGGCGACCAGCGGGAAGCCCACGCCGCCGAAAGCGAAGGCCGGCGCGGTGAGGAAGCCCGTGGCCGACAGCGCGGTGCGCAGCGAGCGCGTGAGGCCGGCCACGAAGGCGCCGAGCGCGATCGACAGCGCGAGGAACACCACCAGTGCGGTGAGCGTCCAGCCCAGCGAGCCGACCGGATGCCAGCCGCGCCCGGCCGTGATCCACAGCATGGCGGCGATGGCCACGGCCGACAGGCTCGCCAGCGGCAGCGCCAGCTTGCCCGCCAGCGCGGCCAGGGCCTCGTGCCAGCGCGGTGCGGCGCCCAGCCAGGCGCCGAGGCTGCGGTCGCGCAGCTCGCGGCCCACGGCCCAGGCGCCGGCGGTCATCGCGAGGATGTGCAGCAGCGCGGGGATCAGCGCCGCGCCGAGGAACTGCTCGTAGTCGGTCGAGGTGTTGAACAGCGCCACCGTGCTGGCCTTGATCGGTTCCATGCTCACGCGCGCGGCGCTCATCGATTCGCCGCGCTTGTTGCGCACCGCGAGCTCGACCCCGGCCGACACCGTGCCCACGGCCGTGCGCACGTCGCGCTGGATCAGGCTCGAATGCGTGCCCAGCTGCGCGTTGTGCAGTAGCACGATCTGGCCGACCCGGCCCTGCTTGACGTCGCGGCTCAGGTCGCGCGGCAGCTGCACCGCGGCGTCGACCGCGCCGCCGGTGAGCGCGCGCGCCATCTCGCCTTCGTCGCGATACTGCTGCACCACGCGCAGGCCCGGCGTGGCGTCGAGAAAGCGGATGAGCTGGCGCGACAGCGCGGAGTGGTCCTGGTCGAGCACGCCGATCGGCAGGCGCTGGGGCAGGCCGGCCGAGAAGATCCACCAGATCAGGAACACCGCGAGCAACGGCACCCACGAGACCATGGCCAGGTCCCAGGGGCGCGTGCGCAGCAGCGCGAACTCGCGCCGTGCACTGGCGGTGGAGAAGCCGCGCAGGCTCATGGCCGCTTCAGTCGACGAGCACGCTCATGCCGGGGCGCGCGCCTTCGATGGGCTGGAGCGGCCGTGCGCGGACCTCGAAGGTGCGCACGTCGAAGCCCGCGCCGCCGCGCGTGGCGCGCCAGGTCGCGAAGTCGGGCAGCACGGCGCTGTAGTAGACCTTGAAGCGGGCCGTGCGCTGGCCTTCGGGCAGCGCGGGCAGGCGGGCGTCGAACTCGTTGCCCATCGCAAAACGCGCGAGCCGGTCTTCGCGCACGTTGAGCACCAGCCACTGGTCGTTGAGGTCGACCACGGTGACCACCGCCACGCCCTGCGGCGACAGTTCGCCGACCTTGGCCAGCACCTTGGCCACCTCGCCGCCCACCGGGCTGCGCAGTTCGGTCTCGGCCTTGGCGGCCTCGGCTTCGGCCAGCACCCCGGCCACCTGCCGCGCCTGCGCGCTGGCCGCGGCCTTGTCCTCGGGGCGGGCGCCGCTGCGCGCCATGTCGTACTGCGCGCGGGCCGCGATGGCGGCGTCGCGCGAGGCCTTCCAGTTGGCCTCGGCCTCGTCGCGCTTCTGGTCGGCCACCAGGCCTTCGCGCGCCAGGCCGTCGACGCGGCGGAACGAGGTCTGCGCGAGCTGGGCTGCGGTTTCGGCGCGCTGCCATTGCATGCGCGCCATCTCGACCTCCTGCGGCCGCGCGCCGTTCTGCGCCTTGTCGGCGACGGCCTGCGCGGCCTGTTCGGCGGCGGTGGCCTGGGCGAGCTTGGCGCGCACCTCGGGGCTGTCCATGCGCACCAGCACCGCGCCGGCCTGGATGCGGTCGCCTTCCTTGACCGCCACCTCGGCCACGCGGGCCGTCACCTTGCCGGCCACGTCGGTCTCGCGCGCCTCCATCTGGCCCTGGAACACCTCGGGCGCGGGCTGCGACGCGCGCCAGAAGCCCCAGACCAGCAGCGCGAGCACGAGCAGCGCGGCGAGGATCGCGATCAGTTTTCGGGTCTTGGCACTCATCATCAATTCACCTTCACGTCGGCACGCGCGATGTAGTCGGAAAAGCTGTCGGACAGGCCGGCGCTCTCGAGCAGCTGCGCGAGCGCCTGCACATAGTCGTTGGCGGCCTGCGCGCGTTCGGTCAGCACCTTGGCCTGGTTGGTCTCGGCGTCGATCAGGTCGAGCGTGGTGCTGGTGCCTTCGCGCAGGCCGGAGGTGCGCAGCCTGAGCACCTCCTGCGCCAGCTCGACCGAGACCTTCATCTCCAGGTACTGGCGGCGTGCGTTCTCCAGCGCGCGCCAGTTGCGTTCGACCAGCAATGCGATGTCGCTGCGGGCCTGCGCGCCGGTGCGCTCGGCCTGCTCGATCTGCTTCTGCGACGCCGCCGACAGCGCGTTGCGGTCGATCGAGTCGTAGAGCGACCAGCGCACGCCGATGCCGGCCACCCAGTCGGCGTTGCCGCTCTTGAGCTCGCGCGTGCCGAAGGCGATGACCTGCGGGCGGCGCAGCGCCTCTTCGCCTTCGTGCAGCTGCTCGGCCTGCGACTTCTTGGCCGCGACCTTGCCCAGGCCCGGGTGGCGCACGAGCGCCGAGTCGATGAAGTAGCCCAGCGGCTCGACCGGCGTGCTGAGGACGAACAGCGGCGTCTGCGGCGCCACGCTGCCCTCGGCGCGCACGGTGCGGGCCAGCGCCACGGCCGCCAGGGCCGCGTCGTCCTCGGCCTTGCGCGCGTTGCGCCGCGCCTCTTCATAGGCCGCGCCGGCCTGCAGCCGTTCGACGCGCGAGATCACGCCGGCGGCGAGCATCTTCTGCGCCGCCGCGTCGTGCTGCGCGATGGTGCGCTCGGCCTGCGCGCGCAGCAGGGCCGCGCGCTGCGCGAGTTGGGCGTTGAAGTAGCGCTGCACCAGCAGCGTGTCGACCTCGTGGCCGGCCTGCTCGGCATCGGCCTGCGCCTCGCGCGTCTGCGCCGAGACGAAGCCGCGCACCGCATCGGTCGCGCCGCCGAGGTAGAGCGGCCAGACGGCCGAGACCGAGGCGTTGGCGCCGGTGTCGTGCCGGTTCAGCGTGTAGCTGTTGGGCAGCTGCGGGATGGGCAGGCGCGAGACGAAGCCCTGGAGCGAAGGCGGCAGCATCGCGCCGGCCTGCCCGAGCTTCTGGTTGAGCGGGTCCAGGTCGAGGTTCAGGTTGGCGTTGTAGGCATAGGCCAGCCCCGAGATGCTGACCGTCGGCCCGCCCAGGCCCTGGAGGCCCTGGCGCTGCAGCTCCTTGGCGTCGACCGCGGCGCGCGCGGCGGCCAGCTTGTCGGAGCGGTCGAGCATGCGGGCGCGGGCCGCGTCGAAGCTCAGCGCGAGGGTGTCGGCGCGGGGCTGCGCCTGCGCGATGGCCGCGGTGCCGAGCCCCAGCAAGGCCGGCACCAGCAGCAGGGAAGGGCAGAGGGCGCGGCGGGTTCGTTGCATCGTTTCAGGTTGCCTTGCGCAGCAGCATGTCTGACAGCTTGCTGCAGGATCACAGGGAGCGTTCCCTGCGCTGCGCCAGGGTCTGCCGCATGCGGATCAATTGTTACATCGACGATGTTACAGAGGTCGGCGGACCTGGCGCCGAAGAAGCCGTGCCGCGTCCTACCCTTTGGCCCAGCGAGTCCGCGTCCGCCAGCGTTTTTACGCTTTCTTTACGCCCCCCGCGCGCCTCTGTTCCCCGTTTTTACGCCCCTCTGCCGAGACTGACACCCGTGTCTCGAACTTGAGGAGTGCTGTATGGACATCGTATGGATGGCGGCGGTTGCCGTGCTGTGGGTGGTGGTCGCGGAGATGGTGGTCGGCCTGAACAGGCTGGCCCGGCCGAAGGCCACCGAAGGAGATCGCTCGTGATCGGCCTCGACGTGCTCTACGGCGCGGGCGGCCTGATCGCGGTGATCCTGTTCACCTACCTGGTCTTCGCGCTGATCTGCGCGGAGGAGTTCTGATCATGACCTCCTCCGCCTGGGGCCTGCTGGCCCTTCTGCTGGTCGCGCTCGTCGTGCTGGGCTGGCCGCTGGGCCGCTTCACCGCGGCGCTGTGCGACGGCCGCCTGCCGCGCTGGATGCAGCGCATCGAGGCACCGCTCTACAAGCTGGCCGGCGTCGCGCCCGGCGAGTCCATGCACTGGCGCACCTATGCGCTGGCCTTGCTGGCCTTCAATGCGATCGGCGCCTTCGTCGTCTACGGCCTGCAGCGCCTGCAAGGCCTGCTGCCGCTCAACCCCGCAGGGATGGCGGCGATCTCGCCCGACTCCTCGTTCAACACGGCCGTGAGTTTCGTCACCAACACCAACTGGCAGGGCTACGGCGGTGAATCGACCATGAGCTATCTCACGCAGATGCTCGGCCTCACGGTGCAGAACTTCCTCTCGGCCGCGACCGGCATCGCGGTGGCCTTCGCGCTGGCGCGCGGCTTCGCGGCGCGCCGCACCGACGGCAAGGGCTTCGTGGGCAACTTCTGGACCGACGTGACGCGCATCACCACCTGGCTGCTGCTGCCGATCTCCTTCGTGCTGGCGCTGTTCTTCGCGGGCCAGGGCGTGATCCAGAACTTCGACGCCTACAAGACCGTGACCACGCTCGAGGCCACGGCCTACCAGGCGCCCAAGCTCGACGCGGCTGGCCAGCCGCTGCTCGACAAGGCCGGCGCGCCGGTGACGGAAGACGCCAGCACCACGACCCAGACGCTCGCCATGGGCCCGGTCGCGTCGCAGGAGGCGATCAAGATGCTAGGCACCAACGGGGGCGGCTTCTTCAACGCCAACTCGGCCCATCCCTACGAGAACCCGACCGCGCTCACGAACTTCGTGCAGATGCTGGCGATCCTGCTGATCCCCGTGGCGCTGTGCTTCGCCTTCGGCCGCGTGGTGGGCGACCTGCGCCAGGGCTGGGCCGTGCTGGCCGCGATGACGGTGCTGTTCGTGATCGCCGTGATCGTGGTCATCCCGGCGGAGCAGGTGGGCAACCCGGTGCTGGTGCCGCTGGGCGTGGACCAGGTGCAGTCCGCGCTGCAGGCCGGCGGCAACATGGAAGGCAAGGAAACGCGCTTCGGCATCACCGCCTCGGCGCTGTTCGCGGCCGTCACCACCGCCGCCTCGTGCGGCGCGGTGAACGCCATGCACGACTCCTTCACGCCGCTGGGCGGCATGGTGCCGATCGTGCTGATGCAGCTGGGCGAAGTGGTCTTCGGCGGCGTGGGCAGCGGGCTCTACGGCATGCTGATCTTCGCGATCCTCGCGGTGTTCATCGCCGGCCTGATGATCGGCCGCACGCCCGAGTACCTGGGCAAGAAGATCGAGGTGCACGAGATGAAGCTGACCTCGATCGCGATCCTGGTCACGCCGATCCTGGTGCTGGCCGGCACCGCCGTCGCGGTGAGCCTGGGCGTGGGCAAGGCGGGCATCGCCAACCCCGGCGCGCACGGCTTCTCCGAGATCCTCTATGCGCTGACCTCGGCCGCCAACAACAACGGCAGCGCCTTCGCGGGCCTGTCGGCCAACACGCCCTTCTACAACGCGCTGCTGGCCATCGCGATGTGGTTCGGCCGCTTCGCGATGATCGTGCCGGTGCTGGCCATCGCCGGCGCGCTGGCCGCCAAGAAACGCCTGCCGGTCACGGCCGGCACCATGCCCACGCACGGACCGCTGTTCGTGGCGCTGCTGATCGGCACCGTGCTGCTGGTCGGCCTGCTCAACTACGTGCCCGCCCTCGCGCTGGGTCCGATGGTCGAGCACCTGATGCTCTGGAAGTGAGGGTCGCACCATGACCTCGAAAACTGCAAGTTCCCTTTCCCTGTTCGACATGGCGCTGGTCCGGCCGGCCCTGTGGGGCGCGGTCACCAAGCTGAACCCGCGGGTGCAATGGCGCAACCCGGTGATGTTCATCGTCTACATCGGCAGCATCATGACCTCGCTGCTGTGGCTGCATGCGCTGAGCTTTCCGGGCGACAGCGGCATGCCGCCGGCCTTCGTGCTCGCGATCTCGGTCTGGCTCTGGTTCACCGTGCTGTTCGCCAACTTCGCCGAAGCCCTGGCCGAAGGCCGCAGCAAGGCGCAGGCCGCTTCGCTGCGCGGCCTGCGCAAGGACACCTGGGCCAAGAAGCTCAGCGAGCCTTTCCATGGCGCGGCCTTCCTGCCCGAACAGGCGCCCAACTTGCGCAAGGGCGACGTCGTGCTGGTCGAGACCGGCGACGTGATCCCGCTCGACGGCGAGGTCATCGAAGGCGTGGCCTCGGTCGACGAGAGCGCCATCACCGGCGAATCGGCGCCCGTGGTGCGCGAGTCGGGCGGCGACTTCTCGGCCGTGACCGGCGGCACCCGCGTGCTGTCCGACTGGCTTGTGGTGCGCATCAGCGTGAACCCCGGCGAGTCCTTCCTCGACCGCATGATCGGCATGGTCGAGGCGGCCAAGCGCCAGAAGACGCCCAACGAGGTCGCGCTGACCATCCTGCTGGTCGCGCTCACGCTGGTGTTCCTGATGGTCACGGTCACGCTGCTGCCGTACTCGGTGTTCAGCGTCGGCGCGATGGGCACGGGTACCGTGGTCTCGCTCACCGCGCTGGTGGCGCTGCTGGTGTGCCTGATCCCGACCACCATCGGCGGCCTGCTGTCGGCCGTGGGCGTGGCCGGCATGAGCCGCATGATGCAGGCCAACGTGATCGCGACCTCGGGCCGCGCGGTGGAAGCCGCGGGCGACGTCGACGTGCTGCTGCTCGACAAGACCGGCACCATCACCCATGGCAACCGCCAGGCCAGCGCCTTCATCCCGGCGCCGGGCGTGACGCCCGAGCGCCTGGCGCGCGCCGCGCTGCTGGCTTCGCTGCCCGACGAGACGCCCGAGGGCCGCAGCATCGTCGAGCTGGCACGCCGCGGCGGCACCGACGACAGCGCGATCGCCGATGCGCGCTTCGTGCCCTTCACCGCGCAGACCCGCATGAGCGGCGTCGACCTGCCGGCCGCTGCCAGCAGCCTGGACACCGATCCCGTGCTGCTGCGCAAGGGCGCGGTGGAGGCCCTGCGCCGCCACGTCGAGGCGCTGGGCGGCAGCGTGCCGGCCGAGGTGCTGCGCGCCGCCGAGGAAGCGGCCCGCCGCGGCAGCACGCCGCTGGCCGTGGCCGAGGGCAACCGCGTGCTCGGCGTGGTCGAGCTCAAGGACATCGTCAAGACCGGCATCAAGGAACGTTTTGCCGAACTGCGCGCGATGGGCATCAAGACGGTGATGATCACCGGCGACAACAAGCTCACGGCCGCCGCCATCGCGGCCGAGGCCGGCGTCGACGACTTCCTGGCCGAGGCCACGCCCGAGGACAAGCTGGCGCTGATCCGCAAGTACCAGGCCGAGGGCCGGCTGGTCGCCATGACCGGCGACGGCACCAACGACGCGCCCGCGCTGGCGCAGGCCGACGTGGCAGTGGCCATGGGCAGCGGCACGCAGGCCGCGAAGGAGGCCGGCAACATGGTCGACCTCGACTCCAACCCGACCAAGCTGCTCGAGGTGGTGGAGACCGGCAAGGCGCTGCTCATGACGCGCGGCTCGCTCACCACCTTCTCGATCGCCAACGACGTGGCGAAGTACTTCGCGATCATTCCCGCGATCTTCGTGAGCACCTACCCGCAACTGGGCGCGCTCAACGTGATGCGGCTCGCGAGCCCCTCGTCGGCCATCCTGAGCGCGGTGATCTTCAATGCGCTGGTGATCGTGTTCCTGATCCCGCTGGCGCTCAAGGGCGTGCGCTACCGGCCCGTGGGCGCGGCCGCGTTGCTGCGCCGCAACCTCGCGATCTACGGCCTGGGCGGCCTGGTCGTGCCCTTCATCGGCATCAAGCTGATCGACTGGCTGCTGGTTGCCATCGGATTGGTCTGACCCCCAGTCTGCGCGCACTTCGTGTCGCTCCGCCAACCCCCTTCCAGGGGGCAACACCAGCGGCCCGGCAGAGCCGGTTCCGCGGTGTTCCCCGTCTGAGACAGAAAGATCCTTATGAAAACCATTCTTCGCCCAGCCCTCGTGCTCTTCGTCGCGCTCAGCGTGCTCACCGGCCTGCTCTATCCGCTGGCCGTGACCGGCGCCGCCCAGGTCGTGTTCCCCGACCAGGCCGCGGGCAGCCTGGTCGAGCGCGACGGCCAGGCCGTCGGCTCGCGGCTGATCGGACAGAACTTCAGCGACCCCAAGCACTTCTGGGGCCGCCCCTCGGCCACCGCGCCCATGCCCTACAACGCCACCGCCTCGGGCGGCTCCAACCAGGGCCCGCTGAACCCGGCGCTGGTCGATGCGGTCAAGGGCCGCGTCGAGGCGCTGCGCGCGGCCGACCCGGGCAACACCGCATCGGTGCCGGTCGACCTGGTGACCGCTTCCGCCAGTGGCCTCGACCCCGAGATCAGCCCCGCGGCCGCGCTCTACCAGGTGCCGCGCATCGCGCGCCTGCGCCAGCTGCCGCTCGACCAGGTGACGGCGCTGGTGCATCGCCAGACCGAGGCGCCGCTGGCCGGCTTCCTGGGCGAGCCGCGGGTCAATGTGCTGGCGCTGAACCTGGCGCTCGACGCGATGAAGTAAAACCCCGGCATGGACGCTTCCCGCCCGGACCCCGACGCGCTGCTCGCGCAGATGCGCAGCGACGAAGCCCGCGCCCGCCGCGGGCGGCTGCGCATCTACTTCGGCGCCACCGCGGGCGTCGGCAAGACCTGGGCCATGCTTTCGGCCTCGCAGCGCGAGCGCGCCGCGGGCCGCGAGGTGCTGATCGGCGTGGTCGAGACCCACGGGCGCAGCGAAACGGCCGCGCTGCTCGACGGCCTCGAGCGGCTGCCGCTGCGCGACGTCGACTACCGCGGCCGCACGCTGGCCGAGTTCGATCTCGATGCCGCGCTGGCGCGCAAGCCCGCGGTGCTGCTGGTCGACGAACTCGCGCATTCCAACGCGCCGGGCTCGCGCCATGCCAAGCGCTGGCAGGACGTGCAGGAGCTGCTGGCCGCCGGCATCGAGGTCTGGTCGGCGCTCAACGTGCAGCACCTCGAGAGCCTCAACGGCACGGTCGGCACCATCACCGGCGTGCGGGTGCACGAGACCGTGCCCGACAGCGTGCTCGACGAGGCCGACGAGGTGGTGCTGGTCGACGTCACGCCCGACGAGCTCACGGCGCGACTGGCGGCCGGCAAGGTCTACCTGCCGCAGCAGGCCGAGCGCGCCAAGCAGAACTTCTTCCGCAAGGGCAACCTGATTGCGCTGCGCGAGATCGCCCTGCGCCGCACCGCCGAGCATGTGGAAGACGATGTGCGCGGCTGGCGGGTCGAGCAGTCCGGCCCGGGCCGCAAGGGCAACGGCCTGCAGGCCTGGAACACCTCGGGCGCGATCCTGGCCTGCGTCGGCCCGCACGAGGGCGCGGCGCAGACGGTGCGCAGCGCCGCGCGGCTGGCCGGCCAGCTCAGCGTGCGCTGGTACGCCGCCTACGTCGAGACGCCGGCGCTGCAGCGGCTGCCCGCCGCGCAGCGCGACCGCGTGCTGGCGGTGCTCAAGCTGGCCGAGGAACTGGGCGCGGTGACCGCGGTGCTGACCGGCGACAACGTGGCGCAGGCGCTGGCCGCACAGGCGCAGCGGCTCAACTGCGCCACGCTGGTGGTGGGACGCGCCGAGCCGGCCACCGGCTGGCGGCGCTGGTGGCCGTCGCCCTCGCTGGCGCGCGAGCTGGCGCGCCGCGGGCCCACGCTCGACATCGTCGAGACGGCCCGTGCCGACAGCGCACGCCGCCTGCCGCGCACGCCGCTGGGCGCGGCGCGCGAGCTGGCGAACGGCGACGAGCGCTCCGACGACGATGCCGACCGGCCGCATGCACGCTGGCCCGGCTATGTCTGGGCCGCGGCGATGGGCATCGCCGTCACGCTGGTCGCGACGCCGCTGTCGGGCGTGCTCGAGCAGGTCAACATCGTGATGCTGTTCCTGCTCGGCGTGGTGGGCATCGCGATGCGCTTCGGCCGCGGGCCGGCGGCGCTGGCCGCGATGCTCAACGTCGCGGCCTTCGATTTCTTCTTCGTCTCGCCGCGGCTGTCGTTCGCGATCGGCGACGTGCAGTACGTCGTGACCTTCGCCGTGATGCTGGGCGTGGGCCTGCTGGTGGGCCAGCTCACCGCGGGCCTGCGCTTCGCGGCCAGCGTGTCGACCAGCCGCGAGCGCCGCGCGCAGTCGCTGTTCGAGCTCACGCGCGAGCTCTCGGCCGCGCTGCAGAGCGAGCAGGTGGTGGCGCTCGGCGCGGCGGCGGTGCAGGGCCATTTCGGCGGCCAGGCGCTGGTGCTGGTGACCGATGCGGCGGACCGGCTGCAGCTGCCCGACCACCCGCCACCGGGCTTCGATGCCAGCGTGGCCGACTGGGCCTTCCGCCAGGGCCAGCCGGCCGGCCTGGCGACCGCCACGCTGGCCGCGCAACCCTGGCACTACGTGCCGCTCAAGGCGCCCATGCGGGTGCGCGGCGTGCTGGCGCTCGAGCCCGCGCAGCCGCGCTGGCTGCTGATCCCCGAGCAGGCGCAGCAGCTCGACACGCTGGCGCGCCAGATCGCCATCGCGCTGGAGCGCGTGCACTACGTCGAGGTCGCGCAGCAGGCGGTGGTCGAGATGGAGTCGGAGCGGCTGCGCAACACGCTGCTGGCCGCCATCTCGCACGACGTGCGCACGCCGCTGACCGCGCTCATCGGCCTGGCCGAGTCGCTGCAGACCGCCGACGCCGACACGCGCCAGCAGGCCACGCAGGCGATCGTCGGGCAGGCGCATGCGCTCAACGCGCTGGTCAACAACCTGCTCGACATGGCGCGGCTCGAAAGCGGCATCGCGGGCGGCGCGGTCAACCTGCGGCGCGACTGGCAGTCGGTGGAGGAGGTGGTGGGCTCGGCCATCCGCGCGGCCGCCTCGGCGCTGGGCGGGCGTGCCGTGCAGACCGCGCTGCCGCCCGAGCTGCCGCTGGTCGAGTTCGACGCGGTGCTGATGGAGCGCGTGCTGGTCAACCTGCTGGAGAACGCGGCCAAGTACGGCGCGCCGCCGATCGTGGTCGGCGCGCGCGCCGAGGCCCGCAGCCTGGTGCTCAGCGTGCGCGACCACGGCGCTGGCCTGCCGCTGGCGCTGCGCGGCCGCGAGCACCTGCTGTTCGACAAGTTCACCCGCGGCCAGGCCGAATCGGCTACCCCGGGCGTGGGCCTGGGCCTGGCCATCTGCAAGGCCATCGTCTCCGCGCACGGCGGCGAGATCGCCGCGGCCAACGCGTCGGGCGGCGGCGCAGAATTCACCGTCACGCTGCCGCGCCGCGCGCCGCCAGACGTGCCGGACGCGCCGGTCGCGTCCGAAGATCCCTTTCCTGCCTGAGCCCTGCCATGCCTTCACCCATCGCCATCGTGATCGAGGACGAACCCCAGATCCGCCGTTTCGTGCGCGGCGCGCTCGAGGCCGAAGGCTGGCAGGTGCACGAGGTCGGCAGCCTGCGCGACGGCCTGGCGGCCGCCGGCACGCGCCAGCCCGACTTGGTGGTGCTGGACCTCGGGCTGCCCGACGGCGACGGGCTCTCGCTGATCCGCGACGTGCGCGGCTGGTCGGCGGTGCCGATCATCGTGCTGTCGGCGCGCGTCGACGAGGCTGACAAGATTGCGGCCCTCGATGCCGGCGCCGACGACTACCTGACCAAGCCCTTCGGCACCGGCGAGCTGCTGGCGCGCGTGCGGGCCAACCTGCGGCGCCCGCGTGCCGCGGCGGGCAGCACCGCCACCACCGAGGTCGGCGAGCCGGTGTTCCGCTTCGGCGAAATCGAGGTCGATCGCGCCGCGCGGCTGGTGCGCCGCGCGGGCGCCGAGGTGCACCTCACGCCCACCGAGTACCGGCTGCTGGGCGTGCTGGTGTCCAACGCCGGCCGCGTGCTCACCCAGCGGCAGCTGCTGCGCGAGGTCTGGGGGCCGTCGCATGCCGAGCAGAGCCACTACCTGCGCATCTACATGGGCCACCTGCGGCAGAAGCTCGAGGCCGATCCGGCGCAGCCGCGGCATCTGCTGACGGAGACGGCGGTGGGGTACCGGCTGGTGGTCTGAGGCCGCGAGGCGGGGTTTTCGCCGCAGTAGCGGGCACTTTGTCACGGTTTGCGTGCGCAAAGCCGGCTTGGGATGCATCCGCTGCCAAGGGTCGCGCGTAGAGAACGCATGAACCCCCTGTCGAAACCCCTCTCCCTGCTGCGGGCCGTCACGCCGTGGCCCCGCGCCGTGAAGGCGCTCGACATCCGGCCGGCGGTGCGCCACGCGCTGGCGACGGGCGGGCTGCAGGAGGCGGTGCGCCTCCTCAACACCCGCGTGCCGCACCGCTACACGGCCATCCACCGCCTCGTGATCGACCAGATGGCCAGCCTCGCGATCCACGACCTCGAAGGCGGCGACGTGCGGGCGCTGCAGGTGCCCGTGGACCGGGGGCACAGCTTCTGCCAGTACGCGATCGCGGCCGGCTGCTTCGTCACCGAGAACTCGGCCGTCGATCCGCGGCTCGACGGCCATGCGGCGCAGGGGCGGATCGCGGCCTACCACGGCGTGGCGCTGGTCGACGACACCGGCCGCGCGTTCGGCGCGCTGTGCCATTTCGACCTGACGCCGCGCTTCCTGAGCGCCGCGGCCTTCGCGGAGATGGGGCAGGCCGCCATCGAGATCGCGGCCTACCTTGCGCGGCCCGGCGCCGCGCGGGTGCAGGCCGAGCTGTTCGAGGCCTGCTGAGCGGAAGCGGCGGGCCTCAGGGCGCGGCCTCGGCGCCGCGGCCGGCCACCGCGGCCGGCGGCACGCTGCGCGTGACCACTTCGGGTTCGGCGCTGCGCCGGCCCCGGTCATCCGGCGTCGGCCGGGCGGCGGTCGGCGCGATGTAGACGGTCCGGCTCGGGAAGGCGAACTGCACGCCCAGCCTGGCGAAGGCGCGCATCATCTCCAGGTTGAGCCGCTGCTGCTCGTCCATGTAGAGCCCGTAGTTGGGCGTGGTGACGAAATAGACCACCTCGAAGGTCAGCGCGCTCTCGCCGAAGGACTGGAAATGCACGCGGTCCAGCCGCAGCGCCTCGCGCGCCTCGATCAGCTGGCGGACGCTGCGTTGCACGGCCTCGATCTGCTCCGGCGTGGTGTCGTAGCTGAGGCCGAAGTTGAAGGCGATGCGCCGCTCCTGCATGCGGCGGTAGTTCTTCACCACCTGCTTGAGCAGGTCGGTGTTGCTGATCACGATCTCCTCGCCGCTGGTGCTGCGCAGGCGCGTGGTCTTCAGGCCGATGTGCTGCACCGTGCCCGAGATGCTGCCGACCCCGATCGCGTCGCCCACCTCGAAGGGCTTGTCGACCGCGATCGAGAGCGAGGCGAACAGGTCGCCCAGGATGTTCTGCACCGCCAGCGCGATGGCGATGCCGCCGACCCCCAGGCTGGCGACGAAGGCCGTGATGTTGACGCCCAGGTTCGACAGGATGGCCAGCAGCACGATCACCCACAGCACCGTGCGCAGGGCCCAGGACATCAGGGTCGAGGAGGCGCTGACCTGGGTCATGCCGGCCGATGTGTGGCGGCTCACGTAGCGGCGCAGCGCGATGCCGATGGCCTTGTTGAACCACAGCCCGAACTGCAGCGCCAGCGTGAGGAACCACAGCTGGCTCACGCGGGTGCCCCAGCGCCCGCCCAGGTCCAGCATGCCCACGCCGATCAGCACCGCGGTGAGCACCAGGAACACGCGGTTGGTGTCGCCCAGCACCTCCACCAGCGTGTCGTCCACGTGGTTGTCGGTCCGCTCGGCGATCGCCTTCATGCGGCTGACGGCATAGCGCAGTGCCAGGCTCATCACCAGGTAGGCGATCAGGGCTACCGCGATGCCCAGGGCCCAGTTCTGGACGGAAATGCCCCCGATCAGGAGCTCGCGAAAGGGTTCGGTCAGTGCGTTCATGGAGGGAGGCGGCAGGCCCGCCGGCAACTAAACAAGCGCGCCAGGCTCGCAGAGATGCACCACCGCGCGCGTAGGCCTGTCCCGACCCGGCGTGTGGGCGCGTGGTCCTTGATGGGCCCGCGCGGCCGGCCGCCGCGGCGCACGGCCGTGCCACGACCGACGCCGGCGGAGGTCTGGTCCGGACCGGCCTCAGGCCCACCAGCGCGCGTCGGGCTTGCCCACGCGCAGCGCGCCGGCCCCGATCACCGCGATGGTCAGCGCGTTCAGCAAAAAGAAGGCCTGCAGTTCGAGCGACCAGCCGCCCATCTTCGACAGCGAGAAGAACTGGCCGGTGTGCACCAGCAGCAGCGCGACCAGCATGTTGAAGGCGATCACCAGCGCGGCCGGCCGGGCGAACAGGCCCAGCAGCACCAGCAGCGGTGCGACGAACTCGCCCAGGTACACGCCGTAGGCCAGCCAGTCGGGCAGCCCGGCGGCACCGACCATGCGGTGGATGCCGTCGGCGCCCTGTAAGACCTTCGACAGGCCGTGGAACAGCAGCAGCCCGCCGAGCGTGATGCGCAGCAGCAGCTTGCCGAGATCGTCGTTGCGTGTGGCGGTCATCGGGGCTTACTGCGCGTTGACCGAAGGCGTGCCGGCGACGGCGTTGGCGCCACCCTGGACGCGCTGGACTTCGGCGGTGTAGACATCGCTGCCGCGGGCGCGCGTGTAGGCGGCCAGCTGCTGGGCGTAGCGCGGGCTGGCGCTGTCGGTGGTGTTGGCGATCGAGGCGCCCTCGAGGCCGGCGCGGCGCCACAGGTTCAGGTCGGCCACGACTTCGGCTCGGCTCAGCGTGCCGGCCGGGGTGCCGGCCGAGGCCAGCGAACCGACCCATTGTTCGGCCGGGGCGCTGGGGGCGCGGGCGCTGCGCTGCAGCTCGGCCACGACGTCGGCGCGCTTCACGACGCCGGTGGTGGCGATCGGTGCGCCCACCCATTGTTCGGCCGGGACGGTCTGGGCGGAGGCGGCGCCCACCGTGGCGACCAGGGCGGCGAGGGCGAGGATGTGCTTGGCTTGCATGAGGAGACTCCTGTTCGTGTCACCGCAGGGAACAGCAGTGACGAGGCCCTCAGTCTCTTCGCCGGCGCCGGATCGCGATGTGCGCCAGCGCACAGCTTTGCTCAGCTGGCCGGCGTCGGCCGCGGCACGTGCAGCACCTCTAGCGCCTCGCTGCGCCCGCGCAGTTGCACCGTCTGCACTGCCTGCGTCGCGCTCAGCCGCTCGGCGATACCGGCCTGCCGCGCGGCGAACAGCGAGATCACCAGCCGGGCGTCCGCCACCTTGGAATGGTCCTGCAGCCGGCTGGCGGTGTTGACCACCTCGCCGACCGCGGTGAAGGTGGTGGTCTCGAGGTAGCCCACCTCGCCGACCGCGGTGCGGCCCGCGTGCAGGCCCATGCCGAAGTCCAGCCGGTGGCCGAACTGCGACTCGAAGCCGGTGCTCCAGGCGTCCATGCGCTCGCCGATCAGTTCGGCCGCCCGCACCGCCTGGCGGCAGGCGGTCGCCAGGTCGACCTCGAGGCCGAAGATCGCCATCACGCTGTCGCCGATGAACTGGTTGGGCACGCCGCCGCTCTCGCGCACCGCGGCGCCCACGGTGGCGAAGTAGCGCTCCAGCAGGTAGGCCAGGTCGAAGGGCCATTGGTTCTCCGACAGGCCCGACCAGCGCCGCAGGTCGACGAACAGGATCGCCACATCGCGCTCGCGGCCGAAATGGCCCGAGCGCTCGGTGGACGCGGGCGCGAACAGCGGTGTGACCGCGATGTCGCCGCGCGGGCGCAGCTGGCAGGCCAGGCGCACGTCGGCCGGCGCGCGCACCCGGTCCAGCGTGCGGCGCTCGTCACGGCCCGGCGGCTCGAGGTGCGCGGGCGGGCCCTGCACCCGCACCCGGCAGGTCGAGCAGCGCGCGCGCCCGCCGCAGACCGACAGGTGCGCGATGCCGTGGGCGCGGCTGGCGTCGAGCACGCTCCAGCCGCGTGGCACGTGCACGCTGCGCTCGGGGTAGCGCAGCGTGATCGAGGCGCCGCCGGGCCGGCGCTCGCGGCGGCTGCGCAGCTGGCGCGCCGCGAACAGCGCGAGCAGCAGCAGGCCGTAGAAGACTTCGATGCGGCGCTCGGTCGCCTCGACGGCCTCGCCCTGCGCTGGCGTCGGCCCCTGGACCGCCACCGGGCCCGACCACTGCAGCTCGCGGCCCATGCTGAGGAAGCCCGCGACCGCCAGCACCGGCAGCAGCACCGCCGCCACCAGCAGCCCGTGCGAATGCCGGCGGTAGCCCGGCTTCGCGCGCAAGGCCATGTGCACCCCCAGGCAGCCGTGCGCCCAGGCCACGGCCATCAGCGCGAACTGGCCGCCCGCGCCGGCGAAGCTCCACAGCGCGCCGACCACGCGGGCGTACGAGGCATCGAGCCCGAAGGCCTCGTAGGCCCAGCGCATCGCGCTCAGGTGCGAGGCCAGCAGCAGCGGCAGCGAGAAGCCCAGCAGCAGCCGCAGCGCATCGAGGGGCTGCATGCGCAGGCTGCGGCGGTCCCAGACGCTGAGCAGGGCCAGCACGATGTGGGTGGCGGCCGCGCCGTAGAGCAGCAGCGTGCCGGGCGGGCTGCGCCAGAACGCATGCACGCCGTGCAGCACCGCTTCGGCAAAAGCCAGCGAGACCAGGCCCAGCGCGTGGTTCAGCAGGTGTGCGCTGACATAACCCATCAGGACCAGGCCGCTGATCCATCGCAGGTCGCGCCGCGTGGGCAGGGCGAAGCGGGGAGGGGAACGCAGGGGCATGAAGGGGCTCGAAGAGGGCCCCGAGCATAATCCGCGCGGCCCCGCGGCCGACCCTTCCATGACCTCACCCGTCCTCCGCTCTTCCCTCGCGCTGCGCCGCGTCGCGCTGTTCGACGCGCTGCCCGACGACCGGCTCGACCGCATCGCGCAGGCCTGCCACTGGCAGAGCGTGGAGGCCGACCATCCGCTGGTGCTGCGCGCGCAGGACCCCGGCGAGGTCTATTTCATCGTCTCGGGGGCCGTGCGCATCACCACCTACGCGGTCCAGGGCCGGCAGGTGACCTTCCGCGACTGCGGCGAGGGCGAGCTCTTCGGCGAGCTGGCCGCGATCGACGGCGGGCCGCGCTCGGCCGACGCCGTCACGCTGGCGCCCAGCGTGCTGGCCAGCCTCGCGCCGGCCGCCTTCCGCGCGCTGCTGCGCGAGGAGCCACTGCTGGCCGAACGCGTGATGCTGCGCCTGGCCTCGCTGGTGCGCCAGCTCTCCGAACGCATCATCGACCTGAGCACGCTTGACGTGGCCGGGCGGCTGCACGCCGAGCTGCTGCGCCTGGCGCAGGCCGCGGGCGTGGCGGGCAACGCCGCGCGGCTGGAGCCCGCGCCCAAGCATGCCGCGCTGGCCAGCCAGATCAGCACCAACCGCGAGCAGGTGACGCGCGAACTCAACGCGCTGGTGCGCCGCGGCGTGCTGCAGAAGGATGGCAAGGCGCTGGTCGTGGCCGATGTGCGGCAATTGGCCGACGCGCTGGCGCTGGTGCGCGGCGACCGCTAGGGCGAAGGCTCGCGCCGAATGGCCAGCTCATTCCAGCCCGTGGCCGCATCGGGTGCGCGCGAGAAGTGCCAGTCGGGCAGCAGGCACAGCAGGATCTCGGCGGTGGTGCGCACGATGCAGCCGTAGCCGGCGTGGCCGCCCGTGACGCGCCCCTGCGCATCGGCCACGCTGAGGTGCAGGTGCCCGCCGTCGACGCCCAGGCTGCCCGACAGGGTCAGCAGCTCCAGGTCGCCGGCCAGCGTGATGGCATCGTCCGCGCCGGCCAGCCGGATGGCCGCGGTCCGCAGGCTGCCGATGCCCGCCACCACGAAGCCCGCATGCACGCCCGCGGCCGCGAACTGCGCCTCCAGCGCGCGCCGCAGGTCGTCGCCGGGCTGCAGCCGCAGCGGCAGGGGGCTCGGGAAGACGTCTGGTGCCGTGCGCATGCGCGGATCATGCCAAAGGGGGGCGAATCAGTCCGGCCTGGCCGGCGGCTCCAGCTTCGCACGCAGCACGCCGTTGAGCTCGGCGCCGAAGATCAGCGTGGTCGCGCTGATGTAGAGGAAGACCAGCGTGGCCACCACGCCGGCGAAGCTGCCGTAGAGCAGGGCCAGCTTGCCGGCGGTGCGCAGCGTGTACGACAGCGTGGCGGCTGCGCCCACCCACAGGGCCGCGCCCAGCAGCGCACCGGGCAGCACCGTGTAGAGCCGCTGGCGGATGTCGGGCAGCCAGCCGTACATCAGCGCATAGAGCAGCGCGAGCACCCCGAAGGCCGAGCCGTAGCGCACGCTGTTGCGCAGCCACAGCGATTCCTGCCCGGCCCCCAGGCTGGCCTCGAGCAGCTGCCAGAGGTAGGGCACGACGACCACCGAGCTGAAGGTGGCCACTACGCCCAGGCCCACGATCGCGGTGAACAGGGTGACCTTGATGCGCGCCTTCCAGAAGGGCAGGCCGCGCTCGATGCCGTAGGCCCGGTTGAGCGCGCTGCGCACCGCCTGCATGCCCGAGGACGCGGTCCACAGCGTGGCCAGCACGCCGATGGTCAGCAGCGCCTGGTTGCGCTGGGCCAGCACCTGCCGGATGACGGGCTGCATCGCGTCGCGCACCACCTGCGGCGCATAGCCCATCACCCGGTCGGCCAGCGCCGCCGCATCGCCGGGCTGGCCGATGTAGCCGGCCGCGGCCGACACCAGGATCAGCAGCGGGAACATCGCCAGCACCGAGGAGAAGGCCAGGCTGCCGGCCTGGTTGGCGCTCTGGTGCAGCACGTAGTTGCGGATCGCCAGCAGCACCGTGCGCAGGCCGGGCGTGGCCAGCGCCCCGTCGCGCACGCGGCGCCAGAACTCGCCCAGGCCGCTCATGGGGCGCGGGGTCCGAAGAAGAGAGGGCCGGCAGGCATGGGAAGGGCGCGGGGAAGCCAGGGAAGCTGATAGTCTGGCGGCAAGCCCGCCTGCCGCGGGACAGCAATCGCCCGATTCACTGTAGGCACGGGTGCCGACGGGCGTTTACGCCGCCTTTGCACCGCGCGCCCCAAGCTTTGCACCGTTTTGACGGGCCCTTGCCGACACTGGCTTCCTGTTCTTTTCCAAGCAGGACCCCCATGGCCTATGCCGCTTACCGGGAACCTCCCGGTGCCGCTTTCTCCCTCGCCTCCCCCGTGGGCGAGACGGTGTTCCAGGTGCTCGACGTCACCGTCGCCTCCGTCGATGCCTGCCGCGTGCGGCGGGCGCTGGCCGCCTGCCAGGGCGTGGGCGTGCTGCGCTGCGAGCCGCTGCTGCACAGCGCCGCCGCCTGGGCCACGGCCGCGCCGCGCGTGCGGCTGATGGTCCGGCTGCCCTTCGCGCGCTATGCCGAGGTGCTGCATTGCCTGCTCGAGTGTGTGCCGGACGGCGAGATCGGTGCCCTGACCAGCTGGCGCGCCCACCTGAAGCGCTGCGGTGTGGCCCATGGCGGCTGAATGGCTGCGGGCGCTCTGCGCGCTCGGCACGGTCTTCATCCCGCTGGCCATCGCGGGTCTGGCCGTGCACCTCGGCGCGCGTCGTGCCGTGTCGGACACATCCTGCAACGTCGATCCGTTTCGTCCGGTCGCGCCCGGGTTTCCCGCGGGGGAAAGTCCCAGCGCATTGACGCAAACGACGGAGACACTGAGATGGCCTACGAACTCGACGTTCGCAGCCCGCGCGACACGGGCTGGATCAACCTGGAAGAACCCCGCGAGGTCCGCTACTGGACGCGAACCTTCGCCGTGACCGAAACCCGCCTGCGCAGCGCCGTGTGCGCCGCCGGCGATTCGACGCAAGCCGTGTGCCGCTACCTGGGCATCCCGCGCGTGAGCCGGCAGGCGCCGGCGTTGCAGGAAGCCGACCAGATCTGAGCGCCCCGCGCCACGCCCCGGTGAGGGCCGGACGGTAGACTGGCGCCCGACATGACAGCGCCAAACACTTCCGAACCCGTCCGACTCAACAAACGCATGGCCGAACTTGGCATCTGCTCGCGCCGCGAGGCCGACGACTGGATCGCGCAGGGCTGGGTCCGGGTCAACGGCCAGCCGGCCGAGATGGGCGTCAAGGTCACGCCGGCCGACCGGGTCGAGGTCGACAAGCGGGCGCACGGCCAGCAGGCGCAGCAGGTCACGATCCTGCTGCACAAGCCCATGGGCTACGTGAGCGGCCAGGCCGAGGACGGCCACGAGCCCGCCGCGATGCTCATCAACCCGCGCACCCACTGGCGCGAAGACACCAGCACGCACCGTTTCTCGCCGCCGCAGCTGCGCGGGCTCGCGCCTGCCGGCCGACTCGACATCGATTCGGTCGGCCTGCTGGTGCTCACCCAGGACGGCCGGGTGGCGCGGCAGCTGATCGGCGAGGACTCGGGCATCGAGAAGGAATACCTGGTGCGCGTGACCTGGTCGCCCCAGGCCGGCGCCACCGGCGGCCCGGGCGCGCACGGCGACGTCACGACCGACGTGCAGCGCGTGTTTCCACCCGCGATGCTGGCCCGGCTGCGCCACGGCCTGAGCCTGGACGGCCAGCCGCTCAAGCCGGCGCGCGTCGACTGGCAGAACCCCGAGCAGCTGCGCTTCATCCTGACCGAGGGCAAGAAGCGCCAGATCCGCCGCATGTGCGAGCAGGTCGGCCTCAAGGTGGTGGGCCTGAAGCGCATCCGCATCGGCCGCGTGGTGCTGGGCAACCTGCCTGTGGGCCAGTGGCGCTACCTGGGCGCGCACGAGAAGTTCTGAGGCCGGCGGGGGCTCTCAGGCTCCTCTAAGAATCGGCGCCTAGCCTTCGGCTTCTCACTGGAGATTCCGATGCGCACCTTGCTGGTCGAAGACGACGAGATGATCGGCCGCAGCCTGCGGCAGGCGCTCGAGGGCGCGGGCTGGTCGGTCGACTGGGTGCGCGACGGCGGCCTGGCGCAGAGCGCGCTGGACGACGGCGGCTACGCCTGCGTGCTGCTCGACCTGGGCCTGCCGGAGCGCGACGGCACCGACGTGCTGCGCCGCGCCCGGGCCCGCGGCGACGTGACGCCGATCGTGGTGCTGACCGCGCGCGGCGGCCTCGAGGACCGCATCGACGCGCTCGACCTGGGCGCCGACGACTACCTGCAGAAGCCCTTCGCCTTCCGCGAGCTGACGGCCCGCATGCGTGCCGTGGTGCGGCGGCGCGACGGCGCCGCGCAGTCGCTGATCGGCACCCCCGCGCTGCAGCTGGACCTGGGCACGCGCGAGGTGCTGGTCGCGGGCGCGCGGGAGGCGCTCACCGCGCGCGAATTCGCGCTCCTGCACGCGCTGCTAGAGCGGCCCGGCGCCATCCTGTCGCGCGAGCAGCTCGAGCACCGCATCTACGGCTGGGGCGAGGAGGTCAGCAGCAATGCGGTCGACGTGCTGATCTACGGCATGCGGCGCAAGCTCGGTCCCGATGCGATCCGCAACGTGCGCGGCCTGGGTTGGCGGGTGGCGGCGGCATGACGGCCGAGACGACAGCATTGAACGCGCCCTCGCTGCGCCGCCGGCTGCTGCGCGGGCTGGTGGTGCTGCACCTGCTGGCCATGGCGGCGACCGCCGGCTATTCCTACCTGGCCTTCGGCCGGCTGGTCCACCACTTCCTCGACGAGCAGATGCAACGTGTGGCGCTGTCGCAGGCGGCGCACCCCATGGCCTCGGCGCTGGTGCCGTTGAGCATCGACGACGTGCAGCGCCATGGGGCGGTGGTGGTGCAGCTCTGGAGCCCGGACGGCACCCGCCTGATCGCGAGTTCGCTGCCGGCGCTCGCCTCGCCGCTGCGCCCGGACAGCGGCTTCGGCGAGGCGCGCACCGGCAACGACGAATCGGTGGCCTGGCGCGTCTATACCGCGCCGGCCGAGGACCTCGCCCTGCCGCGCGTGCAGGTGCTGCAGAGCGAGGCCTACCGCCAGGGCCGGGTGCTGCAGCGCGCGCTGCTCGAGGGCCTGCCGATCCTGCTGCTGCTGCCGGTGGCCTTCTGGATCCTGTGGGCCATCGTCTCGGGCGCCTCGCGTTCGCTGCGCGCCGTGGCACGCGACGTGGCGCGCCAGGACGAGCGCAGCCCGGCGGGCGTCTCGCCGGCCCGCGTGCCCGAGGAGATCGCACCGTTGGTCGAGGCCTTCAACAGCCTGCTGGCGCGCACCCGCGGCGTGATGCAGACCCAGCGCCGCTTCGTGCAGGAGGCGGCGCACGAGCTGCGCACGCCGATGGCCGCGATCGGCCTGCAGATCGACAACCTGCGCGGCCATGTCCCCGCGGGCGAGGCGACGGAGCGCTTCGCCCAGCTCGAGGCCGGCGTGCTGCGCGCGCAGCACCTGATCGAGCAGCTGCTGCGCATGTCGCGCCAGGACGATGCACAGGCGGACGGCGTCACCGAGCCGGTCAACATCGCCGTGCTGCTGCGCGACAGCGTGAGCCAGCTGATGCCGCTGGCCGACCAGCGCCGCATCGATGTCGGCTTCGACGGCCGGGCCTCGCTGGTGCTGGTGGCCTCCACCAGCGCGCTGCGCAGCCTGTTCGACAACCTGATCGACAACGCGCTGCGCTACACGCCCGAAGGCGGCACGGTCGACGTGCGGCTGCACCGCGTGCCCGGCGGCGGCGTGGTGGTGGACGTGGTGGACAGCGGGCCGGGCATTCCGCCCGACTGCATCGAGCGGGTGTTCGACCGCTTCTACCGGGTGACCGGCACCGCCGCGGGCGGCAGCGGCCTGGGGCTGGCCATCGCGCAGGCCGCGGCGCGGCGGCACGGGCTGCGCATCGAGCTGCGCAACCGCTGCGACGAGGCGGCGCCCGACGCGGCCACCGGGCTGATCGCGCGCGTGCACATGCCGGCCTGAGGCGGCTTGCTCATTCAGGGCTCATTCTGGCGGCCTAGAGTGGGCGAAGGCCGACCGCGGGGCATTCCGCCTCGCGGCGCCGGTCCCTTCCATTCCTCCCTCAGGAGACCACCATGACCGCATCCCTCTCACGCCGCCTCGCCGCCACCGCCTTCGTCACGCTCGCCGCCCTGGGCGCGGGCATGGCCTCGGCCGAGACGACCGACGGTTCGGACTTTCATCCGCTGCTGATGAATTCGCCGGTCAATGCACAGGTGCAGGCCGATGCCATCGCCGCCACCCACCCCGCGGGCACCGAATCGATCGGGCAATCGACCGCCATGCCGATGCCGACGTCGAACGTGTCCCCCGACGAGGTCTACCGCGGCGCCGTGCAGGCGAGCCACCCGACCGGCACCGAGTCGATCGGCCAGTCGACCGCGATGCCGCGCGTGCAGTCGGCCACGGGCAGCTGAGCCGCCCGAGGGCTCACTCGTCCTTGAGCAGCACGTTGTAGATCAGCGCGCCGATCACGGCACCAGCGATCGGCGCCACCCAGAACAGCCACAGCTCGGACACGGCGTACGACGGGCCGAACAGCGCCGGGCCGGTGCTGCGCGCCGGATTGACCGAGGTGTTGGTCACCGGGATCGAGATCAGGTGGATCAGCGTCAGGCACAGGCCGATCGCCAGGCCGCCGAAGCCGGCAGCCGCGCGCTTGGCCGTGGCGCCCAGGATCACGATCAGGAAGATCGCGGTGAGCACCACCTCGGTGATCAGCGCCGCCACCATGTTGAACTTGCCCGGCGAATGCTCGCCGTAGCCGTTGGTCGCGAAGCCGCCGAGCTCGGCACCGGGCCGGCCGGTGGCGATCAGGTACAGCACGCCGGCCGCCACGATCGCGCCCAGCACCTGCGCGATCACGTAGCCCGCCAGCTCCGAGGCTCTGAAGCGCCCGCCGACCACCAGGCCGACCGACACCGCGGGGTTGAAGTGGCCACCCGAGATCGGGCCCAGTGCATAGGCGCCGGTCACCACCGTGAGGCCAAAGGCCAGCGCGACCCCGGCGAAGCCGATGCCCAGCTCGGGAAAGGCCGCCGCGAGCACGGCGCTGCCGCAGCCGCCGAAGGTGAGCCAGAAGGTGCCGATGAACTCGGCCGACCACTTCTTGAAGGTGCTGTGTTCCATTTTTTTAACCCCGTTTTCGCTGTTGTTGAACCAATGCGGGAAGGGCCTCCGCCCCGGCGCGGGCGGATTCTAGGAACGAAATGTAAGCTTTATTGGTTAACTTTTGTCACCGCGCTGGCATCTGTTCACAGATCGGCGGGCTTTGTGGCGGACCGCTCGGCAACGGTGAGGAACCGTCATGAAGCTCAGTACGTGATGGTCGCTGTGACCGTGTCGCTGTAGATGCCGGCTGGCACGTTCTGGCCGGAGGGGACCCGTCCGTAGACCGTGCGCGTGTCGACCGCGCCGGTCCCGCTGCCGGTCAGCGTATCGCCTGTGCTCTGGCCCCAGGGGAGGCTGCGGTTGGTGTCGTGGTACAGGCCGTAGCGCACATACGAATCGGTGCCGTCGATGCGCATGCGGCGGGTGCCGCTGTCGAAGTACTTCCCATTGTCCAGGCTCAATGTCCAGGGCGTTCCGCCGCGGCACTGCATGCTCAGCGTGGTGGTGTTGTCGTACACCGCCGCGATCGGGCCGGGGTGACTGCCGAAGTCGAGGTTCGGCGTCACCTGCAATGCGCAAGTGCGCGGGACCGAGGCCGACACGCTGAAGCCGAAGGGCACGTTGAGGGCACCGCCGTCGCCACCCGTGGTGCAGGTGTCGGGATACTGTGCGGGAACCACCAGCAAGGGTTCGTCGAAGCGGTAGTCGAGCGCCGTGCTCGCTGTGTAGTCCGCGCTGTAGTTGCCGGCCCAGGCGGTGGGCTGGGAGGTGGTGGCGGCTTGCACCGTGATGTTCTGGGTCTTGCCCCCGGTCAGCAGCACGTCGTATTCCATGTCGAGCAGCAGGGCGCTCGGGGTCGCGTCTCGCGTACCCCAGATGAAGGTGCGCGCCGAGTCCTTGTAGATCTGGAATTCGAGCGAATGCGTGCCGCCGTCGGACATCGTGCGCGGCAGGGGCAGCTTGCCGATGCCCAGGCACATCCGGACCTTCACCCTCGCCAGCACGGTCAGCGAGAGGGTGGTGTCGCAACGCACGCTCAGGGTCGAGGTGGTGATGCTCTCGATCGAGGGGTCGGTGATGCTGCCGAAGGCCAGCGGGCCCATGGTGGCGGTGCAGATGGTCGTCGCTTTGGCGGGCGATGGCGCGGCGAGCGCCACCAGCAGGACCAGCAGCGCGAGCGCGGACAGGGCTGTGCGTCGCATCAGGGCTTCACCTCCGTCAGGCAGCTCAGGGGGCCGATCCGCTGGATGCCGTCGGCGGTCGGCGGCAGCTCGAAGCGGAGTTCGCAGGCGGCGCCACCCTCGGGCAACCGGATCCGCAGCCGATTGAGCGTCTGGAGATCGTCCAGGTACAACTCGCCGTCGTAGCCGACGATGGCCTGTGTCGACGGTGCCCCTTCGCCGAGGGCCGTGGCCCGGCTGCCCATCGGCAGGGGCCGGCCCCCTGCGTCGTGAACCACCAGCAGGGCCGCGCGCACGGGATGCAGCGCGAAATGCACCAGCGCGCCTGCGCGGTCGCTGGGGGTGACGTTCTGTTCGGTCTCGCGCACGCGCACGTTGGCCGGCAGGTCCATCGGGTCGATGCCGATCCGGTTGTACTGCCAGGCATTGAGCCGCGTCACGAGCAGCCGGCCATCGGCGTCGGTGTTGCCGACCAGGCGGTTTTCCAGTTTCACCGGCACGCCGACCAGCCCGTCGGTGCTGACCACCGCGAATCCGTCGCTGATGTCGCGGGTGGCGAACAGGCCGCCGTTCATCAGGACCAGTGCGCCACTCGCGCTCGCGTAGCCGTAGCTGCTGCCCGCGAAGCTGGCGGCGCCCACGCCAAGGCGGCCGTAGCGATTCAGCCAGCTGGCCTCGGCCTGGCCGCCAGGCTGCCCCGCGTCGTTGCGCAGTTGTGTTCGCCAGCCGACGCCGCCGTCGCCCTGCACCGGGCTCGACACGTCGACGCTGCTGCCGGTCCGGCCATAGGCGCGCTGCAGGGCGGCGCTGGCGTACAGGCCGTCGTCGAGGCGCCAACTGGCGCCGAAGAAGACCGCCAGGCTCCGACGGTCGTTCAGCTGCCGGGTCAGCGAGGCGCTGAGCGAAAGTCGGTTGCCGAGCTGGCGCGACCACGACACGCTTGCATAGCGTGCATCGTCGCCCTGCGGGTAGGCCAGCCGCACGTAGCTCAATGCCAGGCTGCCGATCGGCGCCAGGTCCAGGCCGGCGCTGGCGCGCTCGCTCAGGCGGGCCGGCGGCTGGCTGTAGCGCGAGGCGATGTCGCGGTACTCGCCTTGCGTGCGCTGCGTGTGCAGGTCGACGAACAGGCTGCGGCGGGTCCACTGGTAGCCCAGCGCCCACTGACGCCCGCTGTCGGCGTCCAGCGCGCCATGGGCGACCGAGGCCCGCAGCACGCCGGCCGTGCCTTCGGCGCCCAGCAGCCAGAGGCCGCCGACGCCGCCGTTGCGCACGCCGGCACCGCCCTCGGCATGCGCCTCGAGCGTGACGCGCTCGTTCCAGCCATGGCGCAGGCTGCTGCTCAGGACCGTCGCGCTGTCGTAGGAGAAGGACTTCTGGCCGTAGTCGAGGCGCACCCGGCCCAGCGACGCCGACCAGTCGTTCAGCCCCGCGGCCAGCAGCTGCTGCGTGCCGTAGAAGGGCAGGGTCAGCGTGCGCGTGCGGCCGAAGGCGTCGCTGATCACGACCTGGGCCTGGCCGGCGCCCGTGATGCCCGGGCGGCTGTCGATCGCGAACGGCCCGGGCGGCACCTGGCCGCTGTACTGCTTGAGGCCGTTGACGAAGAGCTCGACCGTCGAGGGCACCGCCACCTCGCCGTAGAAGGCCGGCTGGGGCGTGGTCGCGCGATAGGGCTGCAGGCTGAAGTCGCTGCCGATGCGCACGCCGCCCATGCGCAGCGCGCGGCTCCAGTCGAGCGCGCCGCTCACGCTGTCGCCGAGCTGCAGCGTCAGCAGGCGCTCGGGCCAGGCGAACTGCCACTGGGTGTCGAGCCGCACGGATTGGCTGTGCCAGGTATCGCCGCCCGGGCCCTCCGCGCGCAGCACGCGGTTGAGCATCCTCTGGCTCACGATGCCGGCGCCGAAGCCGAACAGGCGCGTCTCGTGGGCCGCGTTCCACTGACTGCCGCCGCGGCCCTGCGAGGCGTAGAGGTCGTAGTTGAAAAGCGCGCCGGGCGCCTCGGGGCTCAATGTCGGCGTGCTGCTGCGCCGGGCGTCGAGCCGGGTCGTGGGCAGCGACAGCAAGGCGATCGGCGCCTGCAAGGCCACACGCTGAAGACGGCTGTCGAAGGCGATGTCGAGACCCTGCAGCTCGCTCAGTGCGAGCAGCCGGTCGGCCGGCTGCCCGTCCAGTACAAAGCCGAGCTCGCGCAGGGTGCCCACGGTGGCGTGAAGTTGGCCGTCACGCAGCACGAAAGGCTGCAACTCTGTGACGGCGCGCTGGTTGAGCGTGACTTCCAGGTAGAGCGCGAGCCCGGCTTCCGGCCCCGCCACCGGGGCTGCCGCAACGCAGCGCATGCACAGCCCCACCAGCACGGCGGCGACGGCGGCGTGCTGGAAGCCCATGCGTGGCTGCGTCAGCGCGGGCCATGGGCCTGCGGCAGCGTGGCGTCGGACGGCAGCAAGGCGCTTTCTTCCATGGCGCCGTTGATCCGCGCCTTGAAAGTGCCTCGGCGCGCGGCCTCGGCCCCGCCCGGGGCGGACACTGGCCAGCGCTTGACCCCGCCTGGAAGCACATAGCCCACCAGCCCCTGGCGCAGCACCAGGCGCTTGCCGGCGGCGTCGATGAACACGAGGTCGGCGAGTTGAACGTGGCCGCTGCCCCGGTTCTCGAGTTGGAGCTGCGTCTGGCCGCCGTCGTCGACCAGCGTCGCGGTCAGCGCGGCCATGGGCGGCGGCGGCGTGGCACGGTCGGCGTCGGACAGCGGCCGCAGAAAGATCGGCAGCGAATAGCGCAGCACGAAATCGAGCCCGGGCCGTGGTGGCGTGTCGGCGGCGACCGGCACCGGCAACTCGTCGACGATCACGCGGTAGCTGGCTTCAATGCTGTCCGGTGGCGGACCGAGGCGGATCACCCGCACCAGTTGCCGCTCGCCCGCGCCCACCTGCAACATCGGCGGACTGAGGGTCAGGTCACGCGTCGGCTCGAGCCGGTCTTCGCCCTCGACCTGGGTCCAGCGGTAGATCCGGACTTGGGCCTGCAGCGGCGCGTCGCCGTTGTTGCTCAGCCAGAGGCCGTCGGCGTTCTGGCGCGGCGGGAGGGTGAGCGTGACCGGTGCCACCTGCAGGCTGGCGGCATGGCCGGGGTCGACCACCAGCGCGAGGCCGCACAGGGCGAGCCGGGACAGCGTCCGCGCGGTGGTCGGGTGCAGCGTCATGACGGCCGGGCCCTCATGCCTTGGCGAGGGTCAATAGGTGACGGTCGCCACGATGACGTCCTTGTAGCTGTCGGCCGGGAAGTTGGCGCTCGGCACCCGGCCGTAGACCGTGATCGCCTGTTCGGTGCCGAGGCCGGAGGAGCTCAGGGTGTCGGGACTGGCAGCGTCGCCCCAGTTCAGCGTGCGCCCGCTGTCGCGGTAGAGCGCGTAGGGCACCTCATCGGTGTTGCCGGCCGTGGTGGCCTTCATCTTGCGCGCGGCCGTGGTGGCGCCCGTGCCGTTGCCGACGCCGAGGCCGATGGTGAAAGGCGTGCCCTTGGTGCAGGTCACGCGCAGGGTGCCGGCGTTCTCGATGTTGGTGGCGGTCGACAGGTTCGAGCCGAAGTCCACGTCGCTGGCGGCGGTCGTGAAGTTGCAGGCCTTGGTGATGGTCAGCAGCACGTTGAAGCTGGTGGTCTTCGTGTCCGCGATGGCCGTGGAAACGGCACTCAGGGCGACAAGGACGGCAAGCGTGAGTTTGAGCATGGTGTGTTCCCGAACGGTTGAAGAAAACGGATACCGACACACCGGAGGCGTTGAGGCGCGTCATCCAGTGCTTGCCCAAATGCTAGGTGGGCAGCGAATCCAGCGGACAACTCAAAAGAACATGTAAGTGATTGAAACGTTAATTTCGCACCAAGTAGGGATGGCTTTCCCTTAGCCGTGGCGCTGAAGAAACGGCAGCCCGAAGGCCCTTTAGGGGCAAAGTATTCATTTCTTTGGTGCAGCGACCCCGAGCTCCGCTGCATTGAAAATGCAGGCACGGCCGCCACCTTCCGAGACGGGCACTGCGGCCCCTTTCCATTTCCCTAGGCTTTCGAATCCATGACCTCCACCGCTTCCACCAAACTCCCCTTCCAGGCCGAAGTCGCGCAGCTGCTGCACCTGGTCACGCACTCGCTCTACTCGAACAAGGAAATCTTCCTGCGCGAGCTGATCTCGAACGCTTCGGACGCCTGCGACAAGCTGCGCTTCGAGGGCATCAACGATGCCGCGCTCTATGAAGACGCGCCGAACCTCGAAGTGCGCGTGTCCTTCGACAAGGCGGCCCGCACGCTGACCATCGCCGACAACGGCATCGGCCTGTCGAAGCAGGAAGCCATCGACAACCTGGGCACCATCGCCAAGAGCGGTACCAAGGACTTCATGAGCAAGCTCTCGGGCGACCAGAAGGCCGATGCGCAGCTCATCGGCCAGTTCGGCGTGGGCTTCTACTCGGGCTTCATCGTGGCCGACCGCATCACGGTCGAGTCGCGCCGCGCGGGCCTGCCCGCCGACCAGGGCGTGCGCTGGGCCAGCACCGGCGCCGGCGACTTCGAGGTCGACGAGATCAACCGCGCGCAGCGCGGCACCAGCGTCACGCTGCACCTGCGCGAGGATGCCGAGGACTACCTCAACGCCTGGAAGCTCAAGTCGGTGATCGGCAAGTACTCCGACCACATCTCCCTGCCCATCCTGATGGAGAAGGAGGAGTGGAAGGAAGGCGAGAACGATCAGCCCGGCGACATGGTCAAGACCGGCGAATGGGAGCCGGTCAACAAGGCCAGCGCGCTGTGGGCGCGTGCCAAGAAGGACATCACGACCGAGGAGTACAGCGAGTTCTACAAGAACATCAGCCACGACTACGAGGCGCCGCTGACCTGGAGCCACAACCGCGTCGAAGGCAGCACCGAGTACACGCAGCTGCTCTACATCCCGTCGAAGGCGCCGATGGACCTGTGGAACCGCGACAAGACCGCGGGCGTGAAGCTCTACGTCAAGCGCGTCTTCATCATGGACGACGCCGAGGCGCTGATGCCCAGCTACCTGCGCTTCGTCAAGGGCGTGATCGACTCGGCCGACCTGCCGCTCAACGTGAGCCGCGAGCTGCTGCAGGAAAGCCGCGACGTGAAGGCGATCCGCGAAGGCAGCACCAAGCGCGTGCTGTCGATGCTGGAGGACCTGGCGAAGAAGCAGAAGGCCGCAGCCGACAGCGCCGCCGCCAAGATCGACGTGGGCTCGGGCGAGTCGGTGCCGGCACCGGAGCCGACCGAAAGCGAGGTGACCGACGTGGTCGACAAGACGGTCACGCCCGCGGCCGAGGCCGCGGCGGAGTTCGCCGCCGATGCGGACGCGGGCAAGTACGCGGCCTTCTACGCCGAGTTCGGCGCGGTGCTCAAGGAAGGCCTGGGCGAGGACCATGCCAACCGCGAGCGCATCGCCAAGCTGCTGCGCTTCGCCTCGACCGCCAGCGACACCGTGAGCGTGGGCTTCGCCGACTACAAGGCGCGCATGAAGGAAGGCCAGGAGGCGATCTACTACATCACCGCCGATTCGCTGGCCGCCGCCAAGAACAGCCCGCAGCTCGAGCTGTTCAAGAAGAAGGGCATCGAGGTGCTGCTGATGACCGACCGCGTGGACGAGTGGTCGCTCAACTACCTGCAGGACTTCGACGGCACGCCGCTGCAGAGCGTGGCCAAGGGCGCGGTCGACCTGGGTTCGCTGCAGGACGAGGCCGAGAAGAAGGCGGCCGAGGAAGCCGCCGAGAGCTTCAAGCCGGTGCTCGATCGCCTCAAGGAAGCGCTCAAGGACAAGGCCGAGGACGTGCGCATCACCACCCGCCTGGTCGATTCGCCGGCCTGCCTGGTGGTGCAGGACGGCGGCATGAGCACGCAGCTCGCGCGCATGCTCAAGCAGGCCGGCCAGCCGGCGCCGGAACTCAAGCCGGTGCTCGAAGTCAACGCAGACCATCCGCTGGTCAGGAAGCTGGGCGAATCGGCCCATTTCGAGGACCTGGCGAACATCCTGTTCGACCAGGCCCTGCTGGCCGAAGGCGGCCTGCCGGCGGACCCGGCGGCCTACGTGCGGCGCGTCAACGCGCTGCTGGTCTGAGACACCACGAGGCGGCCGACGGTCGTTTCATCATCACTCGCGAGGGAGCGACCGTCACCATGAAGCCCGCCACACGTCTTGCCACTTCCGCCGCCGCGCTGCTCGCGGCCACCCTGCTCGCGGGCTGCGCCGGCGGCGTGGGCATCGGCATCCCGCTGGTGCCCGGCCTCTCGCTCGGCGTCGGCATGGGCTCGGGCGGGCCCAGCGTGGGCCTCGGCACCGGCTGGGGCCCGCTGGGCGCCGGCGTGGGCGTGAACGCGGGCGGACAGGTCTACGGCAGCGCCGGTGTGGGGGCGAGCACCGGTGTCGGCGGTGGCGCGGCCGTGGGTGCGGGCGTCGGCACCAGCGTGCTGCTGCACGATCCGAACGCGCCGCCGCGCTTCAATGCGGTGCCGCCGGCCGAGCGCGCGCTCGGTACGCCGGCCCAGCCGATCGCCCCCTGAGGTCCGCCACGTCTCTTTCGCGCATAGTCACGGTTCCCACTTCATCTCATCCAAGGAAGAACCATGCCTCTGATCCGCGTCGAACTCTTCGAAGGCCGCACCGTCGAGCAGAAGCGGGCCCTCGCGGCCGCGCTCACCGAAGCCACCATGAAGACGCTCGGCAGCCCCGCCGATGCGGTCGACGTCATGTTCTTCGACGTGCCCAGGCACAACTGGGCCAGCGCCGGCGTCCTGTCCAGCGACAAGGCGGGCGCGCCGCCGGTGCCGTCCGCGTCCTGACGATGGGCGAGAACGTCCGCATCGTGGACGTCTGAAGGGTTTCCCCGATTTCAGTTGCCGCCCTGGCGGCCGCCCCTGCGCCGCGCGAGCTCGGCCGCCTGCGCGCCGATCAGCGCCGCGCGCTCCTTCATGTGCGCGACCACCGAGGGCACGCGTTCGTCGGGCAGGCGCTCGGTGATGGTGGCGATCGCCAGGCCGGCGATGGTGCGGCCGTCGGCCACGCAGACCGGCACCGCCACCGCGCGCGAGCCCGGCACCACGCCGACCGGCGCGTAGGCATAGCCCTGGGCGCGCGTGCGCACGGCACGCTCCAGCAGCTCCGCCGGATCGGTGTGCAGCGCCTGCAGCCGCCGCGCGTTGCGGCGCACCACCTCGGCCGCCTCCTCGGCGGGCAGCGAGGCCAGCAGCACCAGGCCGCTCACGCCCACGCCCAGCGGGCGCCGCGCGCCGATCTCGATCGACAGCACCTTGACCGGAAAGCTGCCGGGCCGCCGGTCGATGCAGACCGAGTCGGCGCCGTTGCGGATGGTGAGGAAGGCGGTGTCGCCCAGGATCTCGCTCAGGTGGCGCAGGTGCGGTTCGGCGATGGCGCGGATCGGGAAGCGGGTCGAGCGCGCCAGGCCCAGCAGCGAGACCTCGCCGCCGATCAGGTAGCGCCGCGTGGCGGGGTCCTGCTCGACCGCGCCTTCCTCCACCAACACGCGCAGGATGCGGTGCACCGTCGGCCGGTTGAGGCCGGTGTGGGTCACGACGTCGGTAAGCCGCACGCCGCGCTCCTGGCCGGTGGCAAGCACGCGCAGCACCGCCAGCGCGCGGCGCACGCTCTGGGCGCCGGCGGTGGCGCCTTCCTTATCTACCGCCGCTGCCGCCATCCATCACCGCCTTGGGCGTCTGCTGCATGCCGCGCAGCGTGACGATCTCGCCCAGCGTCGCGTAGTTGGGCCCGCCGATGCGGCACACCGGGTCGAGCGCGCGCGTGTCGACCTTGCCGTCGTGCAGCAGGCCGTCGCGCAGGTGGAAGGCCGTGACCTCGCCGACGATGAATTCGGCGCCGGTCTCGCCGAAGGCGATCACGCGCTCCAGCCGGCATTCCATGCTGACCGGCGCATCGGCCAGCCGCGGCACGCGCACGGTCTGGCAGGGCAGGGTGCCCAGCCCGAGCAGCTCGGTCTCGCTCACGTCGGGCGCATGCTCGGCGCTGCTCTCGTGGATCGCGACCATCTGCGAGGCGTCGCCGATGTTGACCACGAACTCGCGCAGCGCATGGATGTTGGCGCCAGTGTCCTTGCGCTGGCCGGCCTTGCGGCCGATGTTCACGCCCAGCAGCGGCGGCTTGTTCGACACGAAGGTGAAGCAGGAGAAGGGCGCGAGGTTGACCACGCCGGCTTCCGACACGGTGGTGATCCACGCGATCGGGCGCGGCACCACGATGCCGCTCATGAGTCGGTAGGTGGCTTCGGGCGAGAGGTCGCCGGCATCGAGAAACATGGGAGGGCCTTCCGGGGTGGCTGAGCCTCGATTGTCGGGAGCGAGGGCGCGCCGCCCATCGCGCACTTCCCGAAAACGTCCATCATACGGAACAAGCGCGTGATATTGCATTGCAGCATCGGGCTGCCGATTCTTAGAGTGGGCGGGTCGCCGATCAAACCGCAGTCCACTTGCGGTGCCGGCCTCAGAGCAGGAGACCCGTCTTGAAGATTTCGACCATCGCATCCTTCGCCGTCGCCACGTGCGCCGCCCTTGCCGTGCTGCCCGCCATCGCGCAGGGCCAGTGGCCCGACAAGCCCGTGAAGCTGGTGCTGCCCTATCCGCCGGGCGGCAACGTGGACGGTGCCGCGCGCATCATCACCGAGCAGCTGCAGGCGGTGTTCAAGCAGCCCTTCATCGTCGACAACCGGCCCGGCGCGGGCGGCATGATCGCGGCCGAGCAGGTCGCCAAGTCCACGCCCGACGGCTACACCTTCTTCATGGGCGCCAACGGGCCGATCCTGTTCTCGCCCACCATCTTCAAGCGCACCGGCGCCTACGACTGGAAGAAGGACTTCCTGCCGGTGAGTTCGGTGTCGTTCACGCCGCTGGTGCTGCAGGTGCATCCGTCCACGCCCTACAAGACCGTGGCTGACCTGATCGCCGAAGGGAAGAAGGCCGGCAACGCGCTGACCATGGCCTCGCCCGGCGCGGGCACGCAGAACCACCTGGTGAGCGAGTACCTGCAGCGCGAGAGCGGTGCCCACTGGACCACCGCGCACTACAAGGGCAACGCGCCCGCCACCACCGACCTGCTGGGCGGCCAGGTGCAGTTCAACTTCGACCAGATCTCGGTGGCCGGCCCCTTCATCCAGCAGGGCCGCACGCGCGCCCTGGCCGTGACCTCGCCCAAGCGGCTGCCGCAGCTGCCCGACGTGCCGACGCTGCAGGAGGCCGGCTTCAAGGACTTCAGCACCGAGACCTTCACCGGCGTGCTGGCGCCGCGCGGCACGCCGCCGGCGATCGTCGCGCGCCTGTCCGAAGCGCTGCAGAAGATCCTGGCCGACAAGGCCGTGCAGGCCAAGTTCGACACCCTGGGCTCCGAGGCCCGCGGCAGCACGCCCGAGCAGTTCACGCAGTTCCTCACCAAGGAAGACGCGCGCTGGATGCCGGTCATCAAGCAAGCCAACATCTCGGCCGAATGATGGACGCCGCCACCACCGTCCTCGGGCGCGCCGCGCCCGCCACGCGCACCAGCGTCTACGTCGAAGGCTTCAGCCACAAGAACCCGATCCCCGCGGGCTGCCGCGTCGGCCCGCTGCTCGAGAGCGGCAGCATCCAGGGCAACGACCCCGCCACCGGCAAGCCGGCCGAGACCATCGAGGCGCAGTGCCGCTTCATGCTCGACAACGTGCGCCGCATCGTCGAGGCCGCGGGCGGCGGCACGCAGGACATCGTGAAGCTCACGGTCTGGATGAAGGACCGCAGCCAGCGCCCCGCGCTCAATGTGCCCTGGCTCGAGATGTTCCCCGATGCCCGGTCGCGGCCCGCGCGCCACGCGATCATCGCGCCCGAGCTCGACATGGGGAAGCTGATCGAGTGCAGCTTCACGGCCTGGATCGCCTGACCTCTTCCACCTCTCATCGCCCACGACCCCATGCCCGACTACCTTCCCTTCGACCCCCATCCGCGCGCGCCGGTGCCGCTGCCGCCCGCGCTGGCCTGCGACAGCCAATTCCATGTGTTCGGCCCGCGCGCGCAGTACCCGGTGCGGCCCGACGCCGCCTACGAGATGCCCAGCGCCACCTGGCAGGTCGCGCAGCGGCTGCATGCCACGCTGGGCATCGAACGCGGCGTGATCGTCCAGGCCACCACCTACGGCGCCGACCACACGGTGGTGCTGGATGCGCTCGCAGGCCTCAACGCCGGCGGCCCGCGCCGCTACATGGCCTGCGCCAACGCCGCGGTGCTGACCGAGCGCGACGATGCGTACCTCCAGAAGCTGCACGATGCCGGCGTGCGCGGCGCGCGCTTCACGCGCGGCGGCCTGGGCATCCGCTTCAGCGCGGCCGAGCAGGAGCGTGCCTTCGCCCGCGTCAAGGAGCTGGGCTGGTACGTCAAGGTGCAGCCCGAGCCCACCGGCATCGCCGAGCAACTGGTCGCCTTCGAATCGCTCGAGGTGCCGGTGCTGCTCGACCACATGGGCCGCGCCGATCCCTCGCGCGGCGAGGCCGACGCCAGCCTGGTGCGCATGCTCGAACTGCTGCAGCGTGGCAACTTCTGGGTGATGCTGTCGCTGTCCGAGAAGCTCTCGCGCACCGGCGCCCCCTGGGACGACGTGGTGCCGCTCGCGCAGCGCCTGATCGCGGCCGCGCCCGATCGTTGCGTCTGGGGCAGCGACTGGCCGCACCCGGTGTCGGTCAAGCAGCCGCCCAACGAGGGCGCGCTGCTCGAACTGCTCTACCGATTCGCCCCCGATGCCGCCACGCGGCAGAAGATCCTCGTCGACAACCCCGCCCGCTTCTTCGGATTCGAGACCGCATGAAACTCATCAGCTACCTTCACGGCGGAGCCTCGCACTGGGGCTGCGTCATCGGCGACGGCGTCGTCGACCTCGGCCGCCGCCTGCCGGTCTTCGCCTCCGTCGCGGCCCTGCTCGAGGGCGGCGAGGCCGCGCTCGCGCAGGCCCGCGAGGCTGCAACCGGTGCTTCGCCCGACCATGCGCTGGCCGATGTCCGCGTCGACCTGCCCATCGCGCAACCGCGCCGCGTGTTCTGCATCGGCGTGAACTACGCGCACCGCAACGCCGAGTACAAGGACGGCAGCGAGCTGCCCAAGTACCCGAGCATCTTCATGCGCGTGGCCGAGTCCTTCGTGGGCCATGGCGAGCCGCTGCGGCAGCCCCTCGAATCGACGCAGCTCGACTACGAAGGCGAGATCGCCATCGTCATCGGCCGCCGCGCGCGCCGGGTTAAGGGCGAGGACGCGCTGGCCTGCATCGCGGGCCTGACCTGCATGAACGAAGGCACGGTCCGCGACTGGGTGCACCACGCCAAGTTCAACGTGACGCAGGGCAAGAACTGGAACGCCTCGGGCGCCATCGGCCCGTGGATCGTCACGGCCGACGAGTTCCCGCAGGGCTACGGCGCGCTGCGCGTGCAGACGCGCGTCAACGGCGAGCCGCGCCAGGACGACACGACCGCGAACCTGATGTTCGACTTCGCCTACCTCGTGGGCTACCTCTCGACCTTCACCACGCTGGAGCCGGGCGACATCATCGCCACCGGCACGCCGATCGGCGCGGGCATCCGCTTCGATCCGCCGAAGTTCCTGCAGCCGGGCGACGTGGTCGAGGTCGAGGTCAGCGGCGTGGGCGTGCTGCGCAACGTGGTCAGGGCCGAAGAGGTGGCCGTATGAGCCTGGACCAGAACACCCTCGCCCAGGCCGCCGAGCGCCTGGAGGAAGCCGAGCGCACGCGTGTCGCCTGCCGCCAGTTCTCGCTCGACCACCCGGACATGACGATCGACGATGCCTACGCGATCCAGCATGTCTGGATGCAGCTCAAGCTGCGCAAGGGCCGCACGGTCAAGGGCCACAAGATCGGCCTGACCTCCAAGGCCATGCAGCGCGCGGTGAACATCGGCGAGCCCGACTACGGCACGCTGCTCGACGACATGTTCTACCGCGACGGCGCGGTCATTCCGTCGGAGCGCTTCCTGCAACTGAAGATCGAGGCCGAGCTGGCCTTCGTGCTGGCGCGGCCACTGTCGGGCCCCGACTGCACGCTGTTCGACGTGCTCGACGCCACCGCCTACGTCACGCCCGCGCTGGAGATCCTCGACGCCCGCATCCAGCGCGTCGACCCCGAGACGAAGCGCATGCGCAACGTGTTCGACACCATCTCCGACAACGCGGCCAACGCCGCGCTGGTGCTGGGCGGCCGGCCCTTCAAGCCGGCGCTGGTCGATGCCGACATGCGGCGCATCGGCGCCATCGTGAGCCGCAACGGCGAGGTCGAGGAGACCGGCCTGGCCGCGGGCGTGCTCAACCACCCGGGCTACGGCGTGGCGTGGCTGGCCAACCGGCTGCACCGCTTCGGCGTCACGCTGCAACCGGGGCAGGTGATCCTCGCGGGCTCCTTCATCCGGCCGATCGAGGTCGGCAAGGGCGACACCGTGGTGGCCGACTTCGGCGAGTTCGGCACGGTGTCCTGCCACTTCGGCTGAGCCGGCCTCAGGCGTAGAGCGGCTCCTCGTCCATCGACTCGCACTGGTCCTGCAGCATCTGGATCTGCCCCTTCCAGTAGTCGCTGGTGCCGAACCACGGGAAGTTGATCGGGAAGATCGGGTCTTCCCAGCGCCGCGCCAGCCAGGCGCTGTAGTGGATCAGTCGCAAGGTGCGCAGCGGCTCGATCAGCGCGAGCTCGCGGCGGTCGAAGGAGCGGAACTGCTCGTAGCCGTCGAGCAGGCCGCTCAGCTGGCCGGTGCGTTGCGCGCGGTCGCCCGACAGCAGCATCCACAGGTCCTGCACCGCGAAGCCGCTGCGGGCGTCGTCGAGGTCGACGAAGTGCGGGCCGCCGTTCGGGCGGTCGGTCGGGGTCCAGAGGATGTTGCCCGGGTGCACGTCGCCGTGCAGCCGCAGCTTGCGCAGCTGGGCGTCGGTCGAGGTGGGCGAGAGCGCGGTGGCGGCGATGCGGTCGAGCGCGGCGTTGCAGGCGGTCTCCCAGGCGCGCTGTACGTCGAGCGGCACCTTGTCGTGGCCCAGCAGCCAGTCGCGCGAGGCGGTGCCGAAGGTCTGCAGGTCGAGCGCCGGACGCGCGACGAAGGGTCGGGCCGCGCCGATGGTGTGGATGCGCGCCAGGAAACGGCCCACCCATTCGAGCACCTCGAAGTCGTCGAGCTCGGGCGAACGGCCGCCGCGGTAGGGGCTCACGCTGAAGGCGAAGCCGTCGTGGTGGTGCAAGGTGCGGCCGTGCACCTCGATCGGTGGCACGGCCGGCACGTCGGCCGCGGCGAGTTCGAGCGCGAAAGCATGTTCCTCGAGGATCTCGGCCGTGGTCCAGCGTTCGGGCCGGTAGAACTTGACGACCACCGACGCATGGTCGGCCGGCTGGTCGAGGAACACCTGGTAGACGCGGTTTTCGTAGGAGTTGAGGGCGGTCAGCCGCCCGTCGCCGTGCAGGTCGAGCGTGGCCAGCGCGTCGAGCACCACGTCGGGCGTGAGGCTCTCGTAGGGATGGGTATTGGCGGGCGCACTGGAAGAGGTCATGCGGCCATTGTCGCCACACCGACCGCCGGGGCGGTCGCAGGCCGCCCGGTCGCGCTCAAAGCGAAAGGATATGGCCGGTGCGCGGGTCGCCGCGGCCCGCCAGCACCTGCACGTAGGCGGCCTGCACCGCCTCGCCGCCCTCGTGGTGTTCGGCGCGCAGCCAGGGCTGGCGCGCGTCGGCCACGGTGGTGAGAAAGTCGTGCCAGGCGGCCACCATGCGACGGCCGAATGCGTCGGCGCCCCATTCGGCGCTGCGCTTCTGGATCTGCGAGGGCGCGAAGAACAGCGTGACGCGCGGGCCGGGCAGGTCCTTGCCCGCGCCCTTGGCCGAGAGCTGCGCCACATGGGTGCCGCCGATCGAGCTGCTGTAGCGCAGATCGGTGAAGCGGGTGTGAATGGCCGTGCGCAGCCCGCCGTTGCCGGCGAAGTCGATGTAGACGCAGGGCGTGTCGGCCGCGATGGCATCGAGCGCGTCGTAGGTCACGACGCGGTGGTAGCAGCCCAGGCTCTCGCAGAAAGCCACGTTGGCGGCCGAGGTGAGGCCGACCACCTCGATGCCCTGGCGCTGGTGCAATTGGAAGGCCGTGCCGTAGGCGGTCTTGCTCGAGGCGCTGGACAGCAGCAGGGTGCGGGCGCCGAAGAAGTCGTTGTCGGCCATGAAGTCGTCGATCAGCCACGAGGTGATGAACAGCGGCCGAAGCAGCGACTGCAGGTCCTCGGTGTCCGCGGTGTAGAGCGGATCGGTATCGCAGCGGAAGTACTGGTTGTAGACGGCCGGCAACTCGGCGCGGTGCGGCGCCGCGTCGGTGAAACGCGCGGGTGAAAGCCGGTCGGGACTCAGCACCGCGCCCGACGCCATCGGCCAGTAGCCGTAGAGCCGCTCGCCCACCGCCACGCCGGGGTGCAGCGACTGCACCACGCTGGCGAAGCCCCACACCGGGATGTGGCCCCAACCCTCGGCCCCGGTCGGGAAGAACTGCCAGTAGTGCATCGCATCGCCGAAGGCGGCGTAGGTGATGTTGTTGGCAGTCAGCGCGAAGCGGTCGATGCGCATGCGCACCTGGCCGTCGGCCAGGGGCGGGTCGTCGACGGTCTGCAGGCGCGTGGTGGCGAGCTGGTCCTTGCGGACCTGGAAGCGGGTGGTGGTGTGCATGGGGCGGTCTCCACGGGGCGTGAATGGGGGGGCCGGCAGCCACCTTAGCCGCGCCGGATGAAAACGGCCATCGCGCCCGGTGCACGCTCGTCACGCGCGAGACAAGCGTCGCCATGAAAAAAAGCGCCCCGGCGGGTGGCCGGGGCGCCTTGTCGTGCTGCGGGGACGCGGGATCAGGCGATCGTCAGCGTCACGTCGATGTTGCCGCGGGTGGCGTTCGAGTACGGGCAGACCTGGTGGGCGGTGTCGACCAGCTTCTGCTTCGTTTCGGCGTCCAGGCCGGGCAGCGTGATGGCGAGTTGCACGGCGATGCCGTAGGCCGCGCCGCCATTCGTCGGGCCGAGCGAGACCTTGGAGTCGATGGCGACGTCTTCCGGCACCTTGACGCCGATCTTCGGGCCCACGGCCTTCATCGCGCCGATGAAGCAGGCGGCATAGCCGACCGCGAACAGCTGCTCGGGGTTGGTGCCCGGCTTGCCCGAACCGGGCGAGCTCAGCTGCACGTCGATCGCGCCGTCGCTGCTCTTGCCTGCGCCATCGCGGCCGCCGGTGGTGTGGGCTTCGGCGGTGTAGAGAACCTTGTCGAGTTTCGTGGTCATGGTCGTTCCTTGAAGAGGAGGTGGGAAAAATGCTTCCGAAAGAAGAAGCGGTGGGATGGATCGGGTGTGTGCCGTCAGGCGGCCTTGATGCGGTCGCGCAGGGTCTGGATCTGCTGCGTCAGCGCGATGAGTTCGGGCACCGAGCACTGGGCCGCGGCCATCAGGCAGGCCGGCACATCGGCGGCGCGGGCCTTGAGCCGGCGGCCGGCGGCGGTGAGGGTGATGCGCACGCGGCGCTCGTCGGCCGCGTCGCGCATCCGCGTCAGGTAGCCGTTGGCCTCGAGGCGCTTGAGCAAGGGCGTGAGCGTGCCCGAATCGAGCGACAGGCGTTCGCCGAGCTCGGACACCATCTCGCCGTCGCGCTCCCACAGTGCGAGCATCACCAGGTACTGCGGGTAGGTGAGCTGCAGCTTCTCGAGCATCGGCTTGTAGAGCCGCGTCATCGCCAGCGAGGTGGAGTACACGGCGAAGCACAGCTGGTTGTCCAGCTTGAGCATGTCGTCGAGGGTGGGGGCGAAGCGCATGGGCTGAACTATAGCGAACAATTAAATTGTGTGCAAAGTAATTGCCGGGATGCCGTCAGGGTCGAAGCGACGGCGTCATGGCGCCGTCATGCAGCGCCACCTCTTTCCGGGGTGGCGCTGCAGGCGAACTCAGTTCCCCATCAAGGCCTTGGCCACCGCATGGAAGGCCGGCAGCGTCAGCGGGTCGTTGCCGGCGTTGGCAGCAATCGGGTGCGCGGCGTAGCGCACGATCACCATCTCGGCCTTCGGGTCGACGTAGATGCTCTGGCCGTGGATGCCGCGCGCCATGTAGGCCTGGTGCTCGTTGTGCGTGATCCACCACATGTCGCGGTACGACCAGCCCGGCAGCAGCGCATAGCCGGCCTTGGCGAAGTCGGCCTTGCTCGCGCCGCGCGTGATGTCGGCCACCGCGGCCGCGGGAATCACCTGCTGCCCGTTGGCCCGGCCGCCGTTGCGCATCGTCTCGCCGAAGCGGGCCAGGTCGCGCAGCGTGGTGTTGAGCCCGCCGCCGCCCGACTCGGTGCCGATGCGGTCGACCATGAAATAGGCGTCCTGCTCGGCGCCGATGCGGCGCCAGATCTTCTCGCTCATCAGCTCGGCCAGCGACTGGTTCGCTGCGCGCCGCAGGATCCAGGCCAGCACCTCGGCGTTGACCGTCTTGTAGGCGAAGGCTTCGCCGTGCGCGCCTTCCTTCTGCAGGGTCTTGAGGAAATCGTAGAAGGTCTTCGGACCGGCATAGCCGGGCCCTTGCACGAGCATGCCGCCGGCGCGTGCGTAGTCCCAGATCTCGGCCTTGGGATCGGCGTAGTTCTCGGAGTACTTCACGCCGATGGTCATGTCCATCACCTGGCGCACGGTGGCGTCGCCGTAGGCGCTGTCCTTGAGTTCGGGGATGTATTTCGTGACCGGGGCGTTCGTGTCGAGCCGGCCCTCGGCCGCCAGGATCGCGGCCAGCGTGCCGACGAAGGATTTGGTCACCGACATCGCCAGGTGCGGCCGTTCGGGCGTGAGCGCGCCGAAGTACTTCTCATAGACCACCTGGCCGCGGTGCAGCACCAGGATGCCGTCGGTGTAGGTGCGCGTCACCATCTGGCCGAAGTTCATCGTCTCGCCGCCGATCGCCTGGAAGCTGATGCCATCGAGGTCGCGCGGCGCCGCAGGCAGGGGCGACCCCGCGCCGCTGCCACGCCACACGTTGGACGTCGGCACCGTCTCGCGCACATGGGAGAAGGTCCAGCGGTTGCGGGGGAAGACACCGCCCACGCCGTTCTCGAAGACGATGAGCTTGTCGGGCGGCGGCGGGAAGCCCTGCATCCAGCCCAGCGCCTCGACCGAGGTCGCCGCGGGATCGGGCAGCTTGGGCGGCGGCGTCTGTGCACTGGCGATGTTCATCGCGAACAGTGTGCCAGCGGCCAGCGATGCCGCGCGGCGCAGGAGGGATGGAACAGGCATGGGGGGGTCTCCTCTGTTGAAAAACCTGCGGGTGGGGCGAGCGGTGCGGATGCCGTCGCCCGGGTGTCTCAGCGGCCGGTGAAGCGGGCCGGTCGGCGCTCGATGAAGGCGCGCACGCCCTCGGCGGCGTCCTCGCTGCTGGCCAGGCGCTTCTGCGTGTCGATGAACTCGGCCACCGCGGCCATCGGCCCCTGCTCGACGGCCTTGAGCACGTTGAGCCGCGTGGCGATCACCGCCTGCGGTGCCTGGGCCGCGATCCGTTGCGCGATGCGCAGCGCCTCGCCCAGCTCCTCGCCGGCCGGCATCACGCGCTGCACGAAATTCAGCCGCAGGGCTTCGGCGCTGCCGAACTCGTCGGCCGTGAGCAGGTGCAGCATCGCGTTGCCCAGCCCCGCGCGCTCGGCCATGCGCAGCGTCGCGCCGCCCGTGGCCATGATGCCGCGCTGTACTTCGAGCTGCGAGAAGCGGCAGTTGTCGGCGGCGATCACGATGTCGGCGCCCAGCATGAGCTCGATGCCCACGGTGAAGCAGATGCCCTTGACCGCCACCACCATCGGCTTGGTGCGCCGGCGATAACCCTCGAGCCCGAAGTCGTGCGGCTCGACCATGCCCTTGGGCACGACCTTCTCGCCGCGCTGCATGAATTCGGAAAAGGCCGGCAAATCGAGCCCGGCCGTGAAGTGATCGCCGAACGCATGCAGCACGCCGACGCGCAGCGTGGGGTCGTCGTCGAGCCGGGTGTAGGCCTCGGCCAGTTCGCGGAACATGCGCGGCGTCCAGCCGTTGCGCTTGGCCGGGCGGTTGATGCCGATCAACAGCACATGGTCGAGGACCTGCGTGTCGATGCATCCCTCGGGCGGCGGGGTGGTGCCGGTGGCGATCATCTCTTGTCTCCTGTCTTTTTGTTCTTCCTGCGCTCTATCTTCTCTTATCGCAGAACACCGCGGAACCGGCTTGCCGGGCCGCCGGTGTGGCCCCCTGGAAGGGGGAAGGGCGCCGCCACACGAAGCGGGCCAGCCCCTCGGGGGTCAGTAGGTGTAGACGCCTTGGCCGGTCTTGCGGCCGAGTTGGCCGGCAGCGACCATTTCCTTCAACAGCGGGCAGGGGCGGTACTTCGAGTCGCCGTACTCCTCGAGGTAGACCTCCATTACGGCCAGACACACGTCCAGGCCGATCATGTCGGCCAGGGCCAGCGGGCCGATCGGCTGGTTGGTGCCCAGCTTCATGCCGGCGTCGATGTCCTCGGCGGTCGCGATGCCTTCGGACAGCACGAAGAAGGCCTCGTTGATCATCGGCACCAGGATGCGGTTGACCACGAAGCCCGGTGCGTTCTTCACCGTGATGGGCGACTTGCCCAGGCGCACCGCCAGCTCCTTGACTGCGTCGTGCGTGGCGTCGCTGGTGAGGTAGCCGCGGATCAGTTCGACCAGCGCCATCATCGGCACCGGGTTGAAGAAGTGCATGCCGATGAAGCGGTCGGCGCGCGAGGTAGCGGCCGCCAGCTTGGTGATCGAGATCGACGAGGTGTTGGTCGCGATGATCACCTCGGGCGCCAGCAGCGCATCGACCTGGCCCAGGATCTTGAGCTTGAGCGCGTGGTTCTCGGTGGCGGCCTCGATCACCAGCTGCGCGCCCTTGAGGTCCTCGTAGTTCGTCGAGCCCTGGATCAGCGCCAGCGCGGCGGTCTTCTGCTCGGCCGTGAGCTTTTCCTTCTTGATCAGGCGGTCCAGGCTGCCGCCCACGGTGGCCAGGCCCTTGTCGACCGCGGCCTGCGAGATGTCGACCATCACGACCTTGACGCCTGCGACGGCGCACGCCTGTGCGATGCCGTTGCCCATGGTTCCGGCGCCGATGATGCCGACGGTTTGAATGCGCATGCGAGAACTCCAAAAAAAAAGCAGAAAGAGGATGGGTGGAATGCTAACGAGGCGGCACGCTGTCGGCGGTCGCGTTCGTGCCATGGCCTGGAGGGCACCCGGTTGCAGGGATACATTGTCGTCGGCGGGCACGACGTCCGCACCCCTCGCCCCATGCTCCACCTCAGCGACCAGATCTCGATCCTGCCCGCCACACCCGCGCAAAGCGACCAGCCGCCGCGCTGTGAACTGCGCATCGACGGGCGCGCCACCGGGCTGTGCCTGTCCGGCGTGGTGCTGGAAGCCGCGCTCCGGTGCGATGCGGGCTGGCTGCTGTTCCTCACCGACGACGTGCCGTTCGAGGACATGCTGAGCATCCATCTGCTAAACCCCGCGGGCACGTTGCGGCTGGACTCGGCGCGCATCGGCAGCGCCTATGCCACCGGAAACTTCCGCGCATTGCGGATCCAGCCGCCGGACACGCTGGCGTTCCACTTCATGGGCGGCACGCCCTGGAGCGTGCAACTGCTCGCCGTTCCCGCCTGGCGGTTGCCCTTCGTCGGGGAGCCTGCCGGCGTGCATCGCCCCTTCGGTTTCCGGGGCCGATTCGTCGTGCGCGGCGCGCCGCGGCCAGCGCCGCGCTGAGGCAGGCACAGCGCTACGATGGCAACCCTCGACACCCTCTCATCGTTTGCACCATGACCACCCTCGGCACCCCCCTGTCCCCCTCGGCCACCCGCGTGATGCTGCTCGGCTCCGGCGAGCTCGGCAAGGAGGTGCTGATCGCGCTGCAGCGCCTGGGCGTCGAGACCATCGCGGTCGACCGCTACGAGAACGCGCCGGGCCAGCAGGTGGCGCACCATGCGCGCACCATCACGATGAGCGATCCGGCCCAGCTCAAGGCGCTGATCGAGGCCGAGCGCCCGCACCTGGTGGTGCCCGAGATCGAGGCCATCGCCACGCCGATGCTGCAGGAGCTCGAAGCCGCGGGCGTGGTGCGCGTGATCCCGACCGCGCGCGCCGCGCGGCTCACGATGGACCGCGAAGGCATCCGTCGCCTGGCGGCCGAGACGCTGGGCGTGCCGACCAGCCCCTACAAGTTCTGCGATTCGCTGGCCGAGCTGCAGGCCGCCATCGATGCCGGCATCGGCTACCCCTGCATCGTCAAGCCCGTGATGAGCAGCTCGGGCAAGGGCCAGAGCAAGATCGACGGGCCCGCCGACGTGCAGAAAGCCTGGGACTACGCGATGGCCGGCGGCCGCGTGAGCCACGGCCGCGTGATCGTCGAGGGCTTCATCGACTTCGACTACGAGATCACGCTGCTGACCGTGCGCGCGCCCGACGCCCAGGCGGCGGTGCAGACGCACTTCTGCGAGCCCATCGGCCATGTGCAGGTGGGCGGCGACTATGTCGAGAGCTGGCAGCCGCATCCGATGTCGCCGGTCGCGCTCAAGAAGGCACAGCAGATCGCGCGCGCCGTGACCGACGATCTGGGCGGCCAGGGCCTGTTCGGCGTCGAGCTCTTCGTCAAGGGCGAGGAGGTCTGGTTCAGCGAAGTCAGCCCGCGTCCGCACGACACCGGCATGGTGACCATGGCCACCCAGTGGCAGAACGAGTTCGAGCTGCACGCGCGCGCGATCCTGGGCCTGCCGGTCGACACCACGCTCAAGAGCGCGGGCGCCAGCGCGGTGATCTACGGCGGCGTCGACGCCACCGGCATCGTGTTCGACGGCGTGGCCGATGCGCTGTCGGTGCATGGCGTCGACATCCGCCTGTTCGGCAAGCCCGAGAGCTTCGTCAAGCGCCGCATGGGCGTGGCGCTCGCGCATGCAGCCGATGTCGACACCGCACGCGTCAACGCCAAGGAAGCCGCCTCGCGCGTGAAGCCGCGCCAGGCCTGACCCACCCCTCCATCCACCCCCCGGAAGAGAGCGACCGATGCTGCATCCCCAGGCCCGTGCCCTGCTCGATCTGATGAAGGAACGCGGCGTGCCGCCCACGCACACGCTCTCGCCGGCCGAGGCCCGCGCCACCTACCGCGAGCGTCGCACCTTCACCCAGCCCGATGCGCCCGAGGTGGCGGAGGTCCGCGATCTGCAGGCCGAGGGGATTCCGTTGCGGCTCTACCGCCCGCTGGGTGCCAAGGCCGATGCGGTGCTGCCGGTGCTGGTCTACTTCCACGGCGGCGGCTGGGTCATCGGCGACCTCGACACGCACGACGTGCTGTGCCGCGGCCTGGCCAACGGCGCGGGCTGTGCAGTGCTCGCGGTCGACTACCGCATGGGGCCCGAGCATCGCTTCCCCGCGGCCGTCGACGACGCGCTCGCCGCCACGCGCTGGGTCCATGCCCACGCCGCGTCGCTGGGCCTCGATGCGCAGCGGCTCGCGGTGGGCGGCGACAGCGCGGGCGGCAACCTCGCGGCCGTGGTGGCGATCGCGGCGCGCGATGCGGGCGACCTGCCGATCGCCTTCCAGCTGCTGATCTACCCGGCCACCGACATGCGGCGCGGCCAGCCCTCGCACAGCACCAACGGCGAGGGCTACCTGCTCACGCGCGACACGCTGGCCTACTTCCACGACCACTACATCGACGACGCCCGGCATGACCTCGACTGGCGCGCCTCGCCGTTGCTGCACCCCGACCTGTCGAGGCTGCCGCCCGCGCTGGTGCTCACCGCCGGCTACGACCCGCTGCGCGACGAAGGGCTGGACTACGCGGATGCGCTGGCCGCGGCCGGCAACCGCAGCAGCCATGTCTGTTTCGAGCGCCAGATCCACGGTTTCCTGCCCATGGGCCGGGTGCTCGACGAAGCGAACACCGCGCTCGCGCTGTGCGCGGCCGAACTGCGGCGCGCCTTGCAGGCTTGATTGCTAGCTGCCGGCCTTGGCGCGCCGGCCCTTCGCGGCCGGGCGCAGCCCGTGGATCACATGGTCCGCGAAGGCCGCGGCGATCGCGTCGCCGCGGGTCTCGCCCTTCTCGGTGAACCAGCGGTTGATGTTGTTGATCGCCCCCATGAAGAAGAACACCGCGAGCTTAGGGTCGCAGGGCGCGATCGCGCCTTCGTCGATGCAGCGCGTGACCAGCGCGCGCAGCTGCGTGTCGACCACGCGGCGGCGCTGCTGGATCAGTGCGTGGTGCTGCGCGGTCATCGAGTAGTACTCGGTCAGCACCACGCAGGTGCCGAGTTCGCTGGTCATCTTGCGGATGTAGCGCTCGACGAAGTCGCGCAGCGCCTCGAGCGCCGCGGGCTGCCCGGCCTCGGCTTCGGCCAGCGCCTCCTCGGCCATGCCGATGGCCAGCCGATGGCACTCGTAGAGGATCTCGTGCTTGTTCTTGACGTAGCGGTAGAGCGCGGGCTTGGTCACGGCCAGCGCGTTCGCGATGTCGTCCAGCGTGGTGTTGTGGAAGCCCTTGACGCCGAAGGTGCGGCCGGCGGCGGCGATCAGCGCGCGCTTGCGGATCTCGCGCGGGTCGGGCGTGCCGGCCAGCGCGTTGTTCCAGCGCGGCGGCTTCGGCGGGGTTTTGACTTTGGACGTGGGAGCCATGGATGCAGGGGATTGTGGGCCAAGCGCGCAGCGGGTCTGCCCGCTTGACGCCTCGCCTTGTCGTTCCTATATTAACGACAAGTTACTGCAGAGTAACTTTCATTGACCGCAAAGAACCGAGCGGGCACGGGCCTCCCGCGCACCGACTTCCTCCGGAGACAAACACCATGGCATTCCTTCGTTCCCTGGGCCGCTCGCTGTGCGTGGGCGCCGCGCTCCTTCCCTGGGCGCTGGTCGCGACCGCGCAGGCGCAACCGACGCTCAAGATCGCCCACATCGACACCTTCTCGGGCCCCACCGCCTCGACCGGCGTCACGGTGGCCAAGACGCTGCTCTATGCGGTGGACCTGATCAACGAGCGCGGCGGCGTGCTGGGCCGCAAGCTCGAGGTGGTGCCGCTGGACAACGCGGGCGATCCGGCCAAGGCGATCTCGATGCTCAACAGCACCATCGACCAGAAGATCAATTTCATGGTGCAGGCCGGCAACTCGGGCATCGCGGGCGCGCTGCAGGGCGCGATCGAGAAGCACAACGCGCGCAATCCCGACTCGCGGGTGCTCTACCTCAACTACGGCTCGGCGCTGCCCGAGCTGACCGGCGAGAAGTGCAGCTTCTGGATGTTCCGCTTCGAGGCGCACCAGCTGATGAAGATGTACGCCATCGCCGACTACGTGAAACAGAACCCGCAGATCAAGAAGATCTACCTGATCAACCAGGACTACGCCTTCGGCCGCCAGGTCAGCGCCGACGCGCGCGCCATCATCGGCAAGGCGCGGCCCGACGTGCAGTTCGTCGGCGACGACTTCCATCCCTTCGGCAAGGTCAAGGACTTCGCGCCCTACGTGCTCAAGATCAAGCAGTCGGGCGCCGACACGGTGCTCACCGGCAACTGGGGCAACGACCTCTCGCTGCTGGTGCGGGCGAGCAAGGAGTCGGGCTCGAACGCCCGCTATGTGACCTACTACGGCGGCCTGTTCGGCGTGCCCACTTCGATCGGCGCGGCGGGGGAAGACACGGTGTTTCAGATCTCCTCGTGGCACCCCAACGTGCCGGTCGAGGACAAGCAGCCGGCGCTCGAGAAGTACCAGCGCGACTTCAAGGCCAAGTACGGCGAGGACCTCTACTACACCTCGATCCTGGTGCAGATGGACATGCTGGCGCGCGCGATCCAGAAGGTGGGCAACACCACCGACCTGGTGAAGATCGCGCAGGCGCTCGAGGGCATGGAGTACGACTCGCCCTTCGGCAAGATCCAGATGCGCAAGGAAGACCACCAGGCCACGCATCCGCTGTACATCAACCAACTGGTGAAGGGCGTCAAGTACGACGCCGAAGGCCTGGGCATGGGGTGGAAGACGGTGGCGAAGGTGCCGGGGCCCGTCACCGAACTGCCCGTGAACTGCCAGATGAACCGTCCGGGCGTATGAACCACCCCCGTAGCGCCTGCGGCGCCTCCCCCTCCAGGGGGCGACACCGGCGGCCTGGCAGAGCCAGTTCCGCGGTGTCCCTGAACTTTGGCCTTGAAGGTTTCACGCGTCGTGCTTCGTGCGACGGTGCGAGGGAGGCCTGAGATGCCCATGCAAGACATCCGTTCGACGATCGAAGGCAAGGTGGCGGTGGTCACCGGCGGTGCCTCGGGCCTGGGCGCGGCCACCGCGCAGGCGCTGCGGGCCGCGGGTGCGCGGGTCGTGCTGATCGACCGCGATGCGGCGGCGGTCGAAGCGGCGGCGTCACGCCTCGGTGCCACCGGCTTCGCGGCCGACGTGGCCGATGCCGAGGGCATCGAGGCCGTGTTCGCGCAGGTCGAGGCGCGCCTCGGCCGCACCGCGCTGCTGGTCAATTGCGCGGGCATCGCCGATCCCGGCAGCGTGGTGCGCCGCGGCGTCGCCATGCCGCTGGCGGCCTTCCGCCGCGTGGTCGAGATCAACCTGCTGGGCGCGATCAACTGCATCCGCTGCGCGGTGCCGCAGATGATCGAAGGCCGCAGCGGCAATGCCGAGGCCGGCGTGATCGTCAACACCGCCTCGATCGCGGCCTTCGACGGCCAGATGGGGCAGGCGGCCTATGCGGCGTCCAAAGGCGGCGTGGCCGGCATGGTGCTGCCGCTGGCGCGCGAGCTGGGCGAACACGGCATCCGCGTGATGGGCATCGCGCCGGGCGTGTTCGAGACGCCGATGACCCTCAACCTCGCGCCGAAGTCGCGCGAGGTGGTGTTCGCGGCCGTGCCGCCCTTCCCCAAGCGGCCGGGCCAGGCCGAAGAATTCGCGGCGCTGGTGCTGGCCATCGTCGCCAACCCGATGCTCAACGGCGAGGTGATCCGCCTCGACGGCGGGCTGCGCATGCCGGCCCGCGTCTGACGCGGGCGCTTCGACAAGGAAAAGGGATTCGATGCAGATCGACCAAACAGTGGCCGTCGTCACCGGCGCGGCCTCGGGCCTGGGCCGGGCCACGGTGCAGCGGCTGGCGGCGCAGGGCGCGCGCGTGGCCGCGATCGACCTGGCCGGCGCGCCGCTCGACGCGCTGGCGCAGGCGATGCCGCAGGTGCTCGCGCTCGGTGGCGACGTGTGCTCCGACGCCGGCATGGAAGCGGCCTTCGCGCAGGTGCGCAACGCGCTGGGCACGCCGCGCATCCTGGTCAATTGCGCCGGCGTGCTCGGGCCTGCGCGCGTGTTCCGCACCGACAAGGCCACGGGCAAGGTGGTGCCGCGCGCGCTCGACGTGTTCCGCCGCGTGATCGAGGTCAACCTGGTGGGCACCTTCAACACCATCCGCCTGTTCGCCGAAGGCCTGAGCGGCGACGATGCGGCCGATGGCGAGGACCGCGGCGTGATCGTCAACACCGCCTCGGTGGCCGCCTACGAGGCCCTGTCGGCGCAGACGGCCTACGGCGCCTCGAAGGCCGGCGTGGCCAGCATGACCTTGCCGCTGGCGCGCGAACTCGCGCGCTTCGGCATCCGCGTGATGGCGATCGCGCCGGGCACCTTCGAGACCGGCATGTACGAGGTGGTGCCCACCCACACCCGCCGCACGCTGATCGACGACGTGCCCTTTCCGCCGCGGCCCGGCCGGCCCGAGGAGTTCGCGCACATGGTGCAGGCGCTGATCGAGAACGGGATGATGAACGGCTCGGTGCTGCGCATCGATGGCGCGGTGCGCATGCGCGAACCCACGGCGCCGCGCGAAGCGAGGCCGCAGCCATGAGCGACGCACTGCGCCTGGAGGCGCTCTACGGCGACCGGCTCGTGCCCTGCTATGCCGAGCGGCCGCGCAACCTCGACGCGATGCTGCGCGCTGCGGTGGCGGCGCGTGGCGAGGCGCCCGCCATCGAGGACGGCGAACGCACCCTCAGCTACCAGCAACTCGACCGCCTGGCCGACCGCATCGCCAGCGGCCTGGCCGCGCAACAGGTGAAGGCCGGCGACCGCGTGGCGCTGTTCGTAGGCAACCGCGCCGAATTCGTCGTGCTGCTGGCCGGCCTCTGGCGCCTCGGCGCGATCGCGGTGCCCATCGGCGTGCGGCAGAGCGCGCCTGAACTCGCCTACATGCTCAACCAGTGCGGCGCGTCGGCGCTGGTGTTCGATGCCGCGCTGGCCGACCGCCTGCCTCCGCGCGAAGAGATCGCGGAGGTGCATTGCCGGGTGTGCATCGAGGAACCCGGTCACCCCTCGGTCGGACTGACGTACACCGGACTGCTGGCCGGCGGCAACGACGCACCGGTGGCGGCCGACTTCGCCGACACGCAGCCCGCCTGCATCATGTACACCTCGGGCACCACCGGCCATCCCAAGGGTGCGGTGCTGTCGCACCTGGGCTTCTTCCACACCGCGCGCCACTACCTGCGGCGCTTCGGCTACACGGCCGACGACCGGCTGCTGCTGACCATCCCGGGCTCGCACATCTCGGGGCTGCTGGCGGTGATCGTGGTCGCGCTGCAGGTGGGCGGCTGCCTGGTGCTGCAGCGCCAGTTCAACGCCGGCGAGACGCTGGCGCTGATCGAGGCGCGCCGTGTGAGCGCCGCGGTGATGGTGCCGGCCATGTACAACCTGTGCCTCTTGCATCCGGAACTGCCGCGGCGCGATCTCTCGTGCTGGCGCATCGGCCATTTTGGCGGCGCCGCGATGCCTGAGGTCACGATCGCACGGCTGGCCGAGGCCTTGCCCGGCCTGGCGCTCTACAACGGCTTCGGCTCCACCGAGACCACCTCGGCCGTCACGCTCACCGAGCGCGGCGATGCGGCGCGCCACCCCGACACCGTGGGCACGGTCGTGCCCTGCGTCGACATCCGCGTGCTCGATGCCGAGGGGCGCGAGGTGGCGGTCGGTGCATCGGGCGAGCTGTGGATCCGCAGCCCGGGCAACGCCATCGGCTATTGGGCCAACGCCGAGGCCACGCGCGCGTCCTTCGTGGCCGGCTACTGGCGCTCGGGCGACATCGGCAGCGTCGACGCCGAGGGCTTCGTGCGCGTGTTCGACCGTCTCAAGGACATGATCAACCGTGGCGGCTTCAAGGTCTACTGCGTGGAGCTGGAGAACGTGATCCAGCGCCATCCCGGCGTGATCGAGGTGGCAGCGGTCGCGAGCCCCTGCCCGGTGCTGGGCGAGCGCATCCATGTGTTCGTGCACGCCACCGAGGCCATCGACACCGAGGCGGTGCGCGCGCTGTGCCGCCGCATGCTGGCCGACTACAAGACGCCCGACTTCGTCACGGTCAGCGTCATGCCGCTGCCGCGCAACCTCAACGGCAAGCTGGTCAAGGCACCGCTGCGCGCCCAGGCGCGCGAGGCGGCCGTGCAACGCCACGCCACCCCTTCCTCAGAAAGAAGCGCATGACCTCCTCCCCCGTCTACATCCTCGGCGGCCACCAGACCGACTTCGCGCGCAACGCCGCGCGCGCCGGCGACGGCCTGTTCGAACTCATGCGCGAGGCGGTGCAGGGCGCGCTGGCCGATGCGCGGCTCGAGGCGCGCGAGATCGAGGCCGGCCACGTCGGCAATTTCGTGGGCGAGCTGTTCACCGGCCAGGGCCAGCTGGGCGGCATGCTCGCGGCCATCGACCCGGGCTTCGACGGCACGCCCGCGGGCCGGCACGAGGCGGCCTGTGCCTCGGGCAGCATCGCGCTGCTGGCCGCGAGCGCCGAGATCGAATGCGGCCGCTACGACTGCGTGCTGGTCACCGGCGTGGAGTTGGAGCGCAACGTGCCCGGCGCGGTGGCGGCACAGCACCTGGGCGCCGCCACCTGGGTCGGCCAGGAAGGCGAGGGCGCGACCTACGTCTGGCCGCACATGTTCCATCTCGTGGGGCAGGAATACGAGCGGCGCTTCGGCCTGAAGTACGAACACCTGGCGCGCATCGCCGAGATCAACATCGGCAACGCGCGCCGCAACCCCCTGGCGCAGACGCGCGACTGGCGGTACACCGAGGCCAGCTTCACCGCCGACGACGACGCCAACCCGGTGATCGAAGGCATGATCCGGCGCCAGGATTGCGGCCAGGTGACCGACGGCGCCGCGGCCGTGGTCCTCGCCTCGCCGCGCTTCGCGAAAGCCTGGGCCGCGCGCCACGGGCTGTCGCTCGATGCCGTGCCGCGCATCGCGGGCTGGGGCCACCGCACCGCGCACCTGCAACTCGCGCCCAAGCTGCAGGCCAGCGCGGGCCAGCCCTATGTGTTCCCGCATGTGCGCGAGGCGATCCAGGGCGCGTTCCGGCGCGCGGGCGTGGCCGACGTCTTCGCGCTCGACGGCATCGAGACGCACGACTGCTTCACCACCACCGAGTACATGGCGATCGACCACTTCGGCCTCACCGCGCCGGGCCAGAGCTGGCGCGCGATCGAGGACGGCACCATCGCCCCCGGCGGCCGCCTGCCCATCAACCCCAGCGGCGGCCTGATCGGCCTGGGCCACCCGGTCGGCGCCACCGGCGTGCGCATGGTCCTCGACGCCGCCCGCCAGGTCACCGGCCGCGCCGGCGCCTGCCAGGTCGAAGGCGCCCGCCGCTTTGCCACCCTCAACATCGGCGGCAGCGCCACCACGGTCGTGAGCTTCGTCGTCGAAGCGAGCTGAGCACCGACGATGGCCCCAAAGCAGAAAGCCGCCCGGAAGGGCGGCTTTCTTGTTCGTGGGACACCGCGGAACCGGCTTTGCCGGGCCGCTGGTGTCGCCCCCCGGAAGGGGGGAGGGCGAAGCGACACGCAGTGCGCGAGCCCCCGGGGGAGAGTCAATCCTCCACGAAGGCTTCTTCGCGCTTCGCCTTGATCGACGGCAGCAGCACGATGCCCAGCAGCAGCACCGCGGCGACCAGCAGGCCGGCCGACAGCGGCCGCGTGACGAACACGCTCCAGGTGCCGCGCGACAGCAGCAGCGCGCGGCGCAGGTTCTCTTCCATCATCGGGCCCAGGATGAAGCCCAGCAGCAGCGGCGCGGGTTCGGCCCTGAGCTTGAGGAACAGGTAGCCGATGAAGCCGAACAGGCCCACCATCCAGACGTCGAAGGTGTTGTTGTTGGTCGAGTACACGCCCACCGCGCAGAACAGCACGATGGCCGGGAAGAGGAACTTGTAGGGCACCGTCAGCAGCTTGATCCACATGCCGATCAGCGGCAGGTTCAGGATGATCAGCATCGCGTTGCCGATCCACATCGAGGCGATCAGGCCCCAGAACAGTTCCGGGTTGCTGGTCATGACCTGCGGGCCGGGCTGGATGTTGTGGATGGTCATTGCGCCCACCATCAGCGCCATCACGGCATTGGGCGGAATGCCCAGCGTCAGCAGCGGAATGAAAGAGGTCTGCGCGCCGGCGTTGTTGGCCGACTCGGGCGAGGCCACGCCGCGGATGTTGCCCTTGCCGAAGGGCACTTCGCCCGGCTGCATCTTGATCTTCTTCTCGAGCGCATAGGCCGCGAAAGCCGCCAGCAGTGCGCCGCCGCCCGGCAGGATGCCCAGGGCAGAACCGAGCGCCGTGCCGCGCAGCACGGCCGGCGTCATGCGCTTGAAGTCGTCCTTGGTGGGCCACAGGCCCTTGACGTTGGCGGTGAACACCTCGCGCTCGTCGTCGGGCTGCGAGAGGTTGCCGATGATTTCGCCGTAGCCGAACACGCCCATGGCGATCACCACGAAGCCGATGCCGTCGGTGAGTTCAGGGATGTCGAAGCTGAAGCGGGCCACGCCCGAGTTCACGTCGGTGCCCACGATGCCCAGCAGCAGGCCCAGCACGATCATCGCGACCGCCTTGAGCAGCGAGCCCGAGGCCAGCACCACGGCGCCGATCAGGCCCAGCACCATCAGCGAGAAGTATTCGGCCGGGCCGAACTTGAAGGCCAGCTCAGTCAGCGGCGGCGCGAAGGCGGCCAGGATCAGCGTGCCCACGCAGCCGGCGAAGAAGGAACCCAGGCCGGCCGCGGCGAGCGCGGGGCCCGCGCGTCCCTGTCGGGCCATCTGGTAGCCGTCGATGCAGGTCACGACCGAGGAGGATTCGCCCGGCAGGTTGACCAGGATGGCGGTGGTGGAGCCGCCGTACTGGGCACCGTAGTAGATGCCGGCCAGCATGATCAGCGCCGACACGGGGGGCAGCGCGTAGGTGGCGGGCAGCAGCATCGCGATGGTCGCGACCGGGCCGATGCCGGGGAGCACGCCGATCAGCGTGCCCAGGATGCAGCCGACCAGGCAGTACAGCAGGTTCGTGAAGGTGAACGCGACGCCGAAGCCGATCGAGAGGTTGTGAATCAGATCCATGGTGTTCTTTCTTTTTCTCTCTCAGCCCGAAATGAACGTGGGCCAGACCTGGATCTGCAGCTTGAGCGCCCAGATGAAGGCCACGTAGCTGCCGACCGCCAGGATGGTCGCCAGCACCAGCACGTCACGCAGCTTGAAATGCTCGCCCGCGAGGCTGGCGATGATGGTCAGCGCGTAAATCGCGAGGATCAGGCCCATGGCGGGCAGGCCGATGCTGGGCAGGCCGCCCAGCAGGATGCCGAAGGCCAGGTTGGCGGCGATCACGAAGAACAGCGGCTTCCAGGCCCATTTGCCGATCTTTCCGCCGTCGGCGGTCTCGACCACCAGGGACTGGAAGATGATCACCAGCCCCAGCAGGGCCAGCAGCACGCCCAGCATGAGCGGGAAGTAGCCGGGGCCCATGCGGGCGCCGTCTCCGATGTTGTACGTGGTGGCGCCGACCGCGAAGGTGGCGCCCACGGCAGTGAACATGACCCCTGAAAAGAAGTCAGCCTGACTCTTGATACCCATTGTCTCGACCCTCTGATTGGAAGGCATGAGGGTCGTCCTCGGCGCCTGACCATGGGCTGACGAAAGCGCTAAGCAGTAACGCGTAGCGCCTGGTTCGGGTCTGCCCGGAGTCAGGTTGCGAAGACGTCGGCGGGCGGCATGCAGACGCAAAAAAGGCTCCCGAAGGAGCCTTTTCATTTCACGGATGTGAGTGGGAGCGAGGGCTTAGTAGCCGCCGCGGCCACCGCCGCCGCCGCCGTAACCACCGCCGCCGCCGCCACCGCTGCGGCCGCCGCCACCGCCGTAACCACCGCCGCCGCCGCCACCACCGTAGCCGCCGCCACCGCCGCCGCCGCTACGGCCACCGCCGTAGCCGCCGCCGGCCGGACGGGGTTCCATCGGGCGAGCTTCGTTGACGGTCAGAGCGCGGCCGTCGAGGGTGTGGCCGTTCAGGCCTTCGATGGCAGCCAGCGCTTCAGCGTCGGTGCCCATTTCGACGAAACCGAAACCCTTGGAGCGGCCGGTTTCGCGTTCCATCATGACCTTGGCGCTGGCAACAGCACCGAACTCGCCGAAGGCTTGTTCCAGATCGTTGTCGCGGATGGAGTAGGACAGATTGCCTACGTACAGTTTTTTGCCCATGGAGGGACTCCTAATTCAAACCAAAATAACAAAGCGATGGAGTCCCAGAATCACAACTGACTGAATGAGCGCTGTGGCGCGAAACTGACCGATCACCGGTTCACGCTGCAGACGGAGACCGCCTGAAACGCTGAAGCATTGTCGTCCACTCCTGGGCTTTTGGGTGAAAAGCTTTGCCCACCCCCGCGTAAACCCCGAAAAAAAAAGCAAGTCGCCCCCAGAAAAGGGCGGGCTGGCTATGCTTGCCGCCTCCTTTCCCGCCCGGTTTCCGGGCCCTGTCGACCACTTCAGCACCGCATGCCATTCACCGCCCTGGGCCTTCTTCCTCCTCTTGCGCATGCTGCCGGCGCCCAGGGCTACGCCGAGCCGACGCCGGTCCAGGCCGAGGCCATTCCCGCGGTGCTGGCCGGGCGCGACCTGCGGGCCTCGGCCCAGACCGGATCGGGCAAGACGGCAGCCTATGCGCTGCCTTTGCTGCAAAAACTGTTGGCTGGACACAACGCTTCGGCCCGGGACCTGCCCGCGCTGGTGCTGGTGCCCACCCGCGAACTGGCGGCCCAGGTGGGCGACACCCTACGTGAGTTCGCCCGTGCGCTGCCGCGGCCCCTGCGCATCGCGGTGGCTTTCGGCGGCGTGTCGATCAACCCGCAGCTGATGGCGCTGCGCGGCGGGGCCGACGTGATGGTCGCCACACCGGGACGCCTGCTAGACCTGATCGACCACAACGCGCTGCGCCTCGGCGCACTGTCGACCTTGGTGCTGGACGAGGCCGACCGGCTGCTGGACCTGGGCTTTGCCGACGAACTGCAGCGCATCCTGGGCCTGCTGCCCGCGCGCCGCCAGACCCTGCTGTTCTCGGCCACCTTCCCGTCGGCCATCGAGGCGCTGGCCGCCACGGTGCTGCGCGACCCCTTGCGCATCGACGTGCCTTCCGAACCCGCCACCGCGCCCGACATCGCCCAGCGCGCCATCGAGGTCGACACCCCGCGCCGCACCCAGCTGCTGGCCAGGCTGGTGCGCGACGAGGGCTGGGCCCGGGTGCTGGTGTTCGTCGCCACCAAGCATGCGGCCGAGATCGTGGCCGACAAGCTGCGCAAGGCTGGCCTCGAGGCCGAGCCCTTCCATGGCGTGCTGAGCCAGGGCAAGCGCAGCCAGGTGCTGGCCGACTTCAAGGCTTCGCGCGTGCAGGTGGTGGTGGCGACCGACCTGGCCGCGCGCGGCATCGATGTGGTGCAGCTGCCGGCGGTGGTCAACTACGACCTGCCGCGTTCCTCGGTCGACCATGTGCACCGCATCGGCCGCACCGGGCGCGCGGGCGAGCGCGGCGTGGCCGTGAGCTTCATCACCGAGAACGACGAGGCGCACTTCCGCCTGATCGAGAAGCGCCAGGGCGCCCAGGTGCCGCGCGAGCAGGTCGCGGGCTTCGAGCCCGCGCCGCGCCAGGCCTTGAACCCGCAGGCCGAAGCCGGCACCGGCGGCATCAAGGGCAAGCGTCCGAGCAAGAAGGACAAGCTGCGCGCGGCCGCCGCAGCCGCCGCAGCCAAGACCGGCGACTGAAAGGCTGCAGCGTGTGAGGTCGGTGCCGCCGCGAGCGCGCTGAGCCTTTCGGCCTGACGGGGCCCGCTCCGACGCGGGCTTGCCCCGGATTCCCATCGAGCGCCGCTTGCGGTCGTCCGTCCGTGCCTGGCGACGCCTGGCACAGACCTCATGGTTTCCACCAGTAAAACGTTACACCGACCGGCCTTACGATCCGAAAACGGCTTGTGTAACGATTTACCGACTTCTTGTGAGGTCGGCATTGCCCGCCGTCACCAGGAGACAACAACATGAACCAGCCTTCCCGACGCCTCGTCCTGAGCCGCGCCTGCGCCGCCGCCGCGGCCCTCGCCGTGCCTGCCTTCGCGCGCGCCCAGTCGACGGTCCCGCTGCGGATGAGTTCCTCGCTCACGGCCGACAGCAATTCCTCGCACTTCCTCTGGTACCAGCGCTTCGCGCAAAACCTCAAGGCCGCCACCGGCGACAAGCTGGCGCTGACCTATTTCCCCAACAACCAGCTGGGCAAGGAATCCGACGTCGTCCAGCAGGTGCGCCTGGGCGCCATCGACATGATGATCTCCGGCACCTCGATCTGGGCCACCGCGGTGCCCGAGATCGGCGTGCTCGACATGGGCTACCTGTTCCAGAACGCCGACCATGTGGGCAAGTCGCTCGACGGGCCGGCCGGCGCCGCGCTGTCGAAGCTGCTGCTGGACCGCGCCTCGGTGAACGTGCTGGGCTATGCCTACAGCCTGGGCGCGCGCAACGTCTACACCAAGGCGCCGATGAAGTCGGCGACCGAGCTGCGCGGCGTCAAGGTCCGGGTGCTGCCGGTGCCCAACTTCGTCGCCACCCTCAAGTACATGGGCGCGGTGGCCACGCCGATCCCCTTCGGCGAGATCTACACCGCGCTGCAGACCGGCGTGGTCGACGGCCTCGAGCAGGACGCGCCGACCGTGCTCTCGGGCAAGTTCTACGAGGTCGCGAAGCACTGCATGCTGACCGAGCACATCTTCAATCCCGTGATGCCGGTGATCAGCAAACGCGCCTTCGAGCGCATCCCGGCCGCGCTGCAGAAGCCCTTCCTCGAGGCCGCCCGCGACGCCACGCAATTCCAGCGCGGCCAGGCTGCCAGCACCGAGGCCAAGGCCTTCGAACAACTCAAGGCGCTGGGCGTCACGGTGAGCACGGTGGACCGCGCCGCACTGACGCGCGACGTGTCGAAGCTGTGGACGGAGTTCGCCACGCAATACCCGGCGACGCGGCCCATCATCGACGCCATCGGCAGCGCCAAGGGCTGAAGTCATGGCGCTGGCCACTTCCAACCCTTCCACCGCCTTCTCCGCGACGGCGGTCGCGGCGCCGTCCGGACGCGAACGCATCGAGCGCGCCTGTGCCCGCCTGCGCGTGGCGATCGAGGCCGTGGCGGCGCTGGTGCTCGCCATCGACGTGCTCGTGGTGTTCTGTTCGGTCGTGTGGCGCTACTTCCTGCACGACCCCTTCGACTGGGCCGAGGAGGTGGCCAGCGGCCTGTTGCTGCTGCTGGTGTTCCTCGGCGCCTCCATCGGGCTGGCCCGGGGCCAGCACATGGGCATCGACAGCATCCGCGGCCTGCTGCCGGCGCGCGGCAGGGACTTCGCCGTGCAGTGCTGCAACTGGGTGGTGCTGCTGGTGGCCGGCGTGATGAGCGTCTCCGGCCTGCAGCTGATGGCCTCCAGCCGCGGCCAGATCACGCCGCTGGGCCTGCCGCAGGTGATCCTGGTCGCGCCGGTCGTGATCGGCGGCCTGCTGTTCCTGGTCTTCGCGCTGCGCAACCTGCTGCTGGCGCCGAAGGGCGCGGTGCGCGGGCCCGGCCTCGCGGTGGCGGCGCTCGTGCTGGCGGTGATCGGCCTGCAGCTGTTCGCGCCCGCCGCCATGCCGGGCGCCGGCGTGTGGATGCTGCTGTCCTTCGTGCTGTGCCTGGTCGGCGGCGTGCCGATCGCCTTCGCGCTCGCCTTCAGCTCGGCCACCTACTTCACGCTCAACCCGAGCCTGCCGATGGTGGTGTATTCGCAGCAGGTGGCGGCCGGCGCGGAGCACTTCGTGCTGCTGGCCATTCCCTTCTTCGTGCTGGCCGGCCTGGTGATGGAGGTCAACGGCATGTCGTCGCGGCTGATCGAGCTGCTGGTGCGCGCCGTGGGCCGCCTGCGCGGCGGCATCAACCTGATCATGATCGTCGCGGTCGCCTTCTTCTCCGGCATCTCCGGCTCGAAGCTGGCCGACGTGGCGGCGGTGGGCGGCATCATGATGCCCGCCGTGCGGCGCTGCAAGCAGGACGAGAACGAAGCGGCCGGGCTGCTGGCCGCGACGGCGGTGATGGCCGAGACCATCCCGCCCTGCATCAACCTGATCATCTTCGGCTTCGTGGCCAACGTGTCGATCGGCGGCCTGTTCATCGCCGGGCTGGTGCCGGCCGCCTTCCTCGCCGCGGCCCTGGCCGTGCTGGCCGTGATCGTCGGCACCCGGGCCGACCCGGCGCAGGCCTTTCCCCACCGCCGCCGCCTGCTGACGCTGCTGGGCGGCGCGATGGTCGGGCTGCTGATGATCCTGATGATCGGCAAGGGCGTGACCTCGGGCATCGCCACCTCGACGGAAGTGTCGGCCTTCGCCGTGGTGTACGCGCTGCTGGTGGGCGGCCTGGCCTTCCGCGAGCTCAGCTGGCGCAGCGTCTACAAGCTGTTCGTGGACTCGGCCGCGCTGGCCGGCTCGATCCTTTTCATCGTCGCGGCGGCTTCCAGCGTGTCGTACGCGCTGACCATCGAGCAGATCCCGCAGGACCTGGCGGCGGCGATGGTTGCGGCCGGCCACACCTACGGCGTCTGGCTCTTCATGCTGATCTCGATCGCGCTGCTGATCGTCTTCGGCTCGGTGCTCGAAGGCGCGCCGGCGCTGATCATCTTCGGGCCGCTGCTCACGCCGGTCGCCACGCAGCTGGGCATCCATCCGCTGCACTACGGCATCGTGCTGGTGATCGCGATGGGCTTCGGCCTGTTCGCGCCGCCGCTCGGGCTGGGCCTGTTCGCCACCTGCGCGGTGACCGGCACGCGCATGGTCGACGTCGCGCGGCCGATGGCAAAGTACCTGGCCGTGCTGCTCGTGGCGCTGCTTGTCATCGCCTTCGTGCCCTCCCTCACCCTCTGGCTGCCCGCCCGTTTCGGATTCTCTTGAAAAACCCCACCGTCACCATCGAGGACGTCGCCCGTCAGGCGGGCGTGTCCATCAGCACCGTGTCGAACGTGCTCAACGGCCGCGAGGCCCGCATGACGCCCGACACGCTGGCGCGCGTCCGCCAGGTCATCGAGACGCTGGGCTTCCGGCCCAACCAGTCGGCGCGCCGGCTGAAGACCGGCCACATGCCGATGATCGGGCTGCTCGTGCCCTCGATCGCCAACCCCTTCTTCGGCGCCCTGGCGCGCTGGGTGGAGGACGCCGCGCTGGCGCGCGGCTACGGCGTGCTGCTGTGCAACACCCAGCGCAGCGCCACCCGCGAACGCGAGTACGCGCAGGCCTTCATGGCGCAGGGGATCCAGGGCGTGATCCTCGGCTCCTCGCTGCAGGCCCAGGAACACCTGGGGCCGATGATCCGCAACGGGCTGGCCGCGGTCTGCTTCGACCGCACGGCCCAGCATGCCGAGCTGCCGATCGACTACGTCAGCCTGGACAACCGCAGCGCCGGCGCGATGGCGGCCGAGCACCTGATGTCGCTGGGCCACCGCGCGATCGCCTATGTCTCGGCGCCGCTGCATTCGGTCAACCGCATCGCGCGGCTCGAAGGTGCGCGCGAGGCCTGCCAGCGCGCGGGCGTGCGTTTCGAGGTCCAGACCCAGGAGGTGGCGCCCGGCCAGTCCGAGATGGAGATGGCCGAGATCGGCCGCACGGCCGCGCTGGCGCTGCACGAGAAGGGAACGCTCGCCACCGGCATCGTGGCCATGAACGACATGCTGGCCATCGGCCTGCTCGCGGGCCTGCGGCAATCGGGGCGGCGGGTGCCGGAGGACGTGTCCGTGATCGGCATCGACGACATGTTCCTCGGCCAGTACCTGAGCCCCGGGCTCAGCACCGTGCGCCAGCCCATGCACGAGATGGCGGTCGCCGCGGTCGAACGCGTGCTGGAACGCATGAAGGACACCGACCAGGCGCCGCACGAACTGATCTTCGTGCCCGAACTGGTCGTTCGCGAATCCACCGCCGTCGTCGGCGTGCGCCATCAACCCACCAGGAACCAACAGGCATGACTCCACAGCAAGAAACCCTCACCACCCTCGTCACCGGCGGCGCGTCGGGCATCGGCGCCGCCATCGTGCGCGCCTGCGCCGCACGCGGCGACAACGTCGTCTTCACCTACTGGTCGAGCGAGGAAGAGGCCAAGGCCCTGGCGGCGGAGTTCGGCGACCGGGTGCTTGCCCTGCGCTCGGACGTGACCGACGAGCAGCAGGTCGATGCCGCCTTCGAGGCCGCCATCGGGCGCTTCGGCCGCGTCGACGTGCTGGTCGCCAATGCCGGCGGCCTGCTGCAGCGCGTGAAGTGCGCCGACACCACGCTCGCCTTCTGGCGCCAGGCCATGGACCTGAACCTCACCAGCGCCTTCCTGTGCTGCCGCGCCGCGCTGCGGCACATGACGCCCCGGCGCACCGGCAACATCGTGATCATGGCTTCGCTGGCCGGCCACGACGGCGGCGGCCCGGCCGCCACGCACTACGGTGCGGCGAAGGGCGCGCTGCTGGCCTATGCGCGCGGGCTGGCCAAGGAGGTCGGCCCCGATGGCATCCGCGTCAACGCGATCGCCCCCGGCCTGATCGCCACCCGCTTCCACGACGTGTTCAACACGCCGCAGGGCCGCGCCGCCGGCGTCGAGCGCACGCCGCTGCGCCGCGAAGGCCAGCCGGAAGACGTGGCCAAGGCCGCGCTGTTCCTGAGCTCGGACGACTCGTCCTTCATCACCGGCGAGGTGATGGAGATCAACGGCGGCATGGCGCTGTTCTGAACAGGCCCTAAGCCTTGAAGCGCTTGCGCGTGAGCGCGAGCGCCAGCCAGAACGCCGCCACGCCGTAGACCACCAGCACCAGGCCGTGCCGCAGCGCATCGGCCGGCCACTGGTCCATGAACAGCGGCCGCACCAGCGCCACCGCGTTGGTCAGCGGCAGCCAGGCCGCGATCGCGCGCACGATGCCGGGCAGCTGCTCCAGCGGGAAGAACACGCCCGAGAGGAACATCATCGGCGTCATGAACAGCGTGAAGTAGTAGGTGAAGAAGTCGTAGCCCTTGGCCAGCGCGTTGAAGATCAGCGCGATCGACGAGAAGGTGATGCCCGCGCCCGCGAGCACGCACCAGGCCACCAGCAGCTTCGGGCTGTGGCTGATGCCCAGGCCCAGCATCACCAGCAGGATCGCGGTGGTGGTGAAGATGGCCTTGAAGGCGGCCCACAGCATCTCGGCCAGCACCACGTCGTCGAGCCCGACCGGCGCGTTCATGATGCCGTCCCAGGTCTTCTGCACATGCATGCGCGAGAAGGCCGAGTACAGCGCCTCGAAGGAGGCCGCGTTCATCGCGCTCATGCAGATCGAGCCGCTCGCGAGGAACAGGATGTAGGGCACCCTGGTGCCGTCGACCTCGACCTGCCCGACCAGCGCGCCCATGCCGTAGCCGAAGGCCACCAGCCAGATCAGCGGCTCGGCGATGTTGCCGATCAGGCTGGGGATCGCGAGCTTGCGCCACACCAGCAGGTTGCGCAGGAACACCGGCCACCAGCGCATGGACAGCGCGGGCGGGCGCCAGATGGAGGGGCGGGCTGCGTTCAGGGGGAGGGGGGTGGCGGACATGGCTATCCATCCTCGCGGATCTGGCGGCCGGTGAGCTTGAGGAACAGGTCCTCGAGGTTGGCCGGCCGGTGGAAGGTGCGCAGCCCGCCGTGCTGGGTCAGCGCGTTCAGCAGCGCACGCGCGTCCTGCGTGTAGAAGAACACGGTCTCGCCGCTGACCTCGATGCGCGCGGCCAGCGCCTGGAGTTCGGGTGCCTTGGCCAGCGTGAGCGCGCCGTTGCCGTAGACCTCGACCACGTCGGGCTCGAGGTGCTCGGCGATCAGGTCGCGCGGCCGGCCCTCGGCGATCTTGCGGCCGTGGTCGAGCACCAGCAGGCGCGAGCACAGCCGCTCGGCCTCGTCCATGAAGTGGGTGGTCAGCAGGATCGACTTGCCCTGCTGCAAGAGCACCTGCAGCCGCTCCCACATCAGGTGGCGCGCCTGCGGATCGAGGCCGGTGGTGGGCTCGTCGAGCAGCAGCAGCCTGGGGTCGTTGACCAGCGCGCGCGCCAGCGACAGCCGCCGCCGCATGCCGCCCGAGAGTTCGCCGGGCTTGGCCGCGGCCTTGTGCGACAGCGCGGCGAATTCCAGCAGCTGCGGGATGCGCGGTGCGATCTGCGCGCGCCGAAAGCCGAAGTAGCGGCCGTAGACCAGCAGGTTCTCGGCGCAGCTGAAGTCGGGGTCGAGGGTGTCGAACTGCGTCACCACGCCGAGCCGGGCCTTGATCGCCAGCGCGTCGCGCGGCATCTGCAGCGGGCCGTCCTCGCCCTGGTAGGTGATCTGGCCGCCGTCGGGCGCGGTCAGGCCCAGGCACATGCGCAGCGTGGTGGTCTTGCCCGCGCCGTTGGGGCCGATCACGCCCAGGCATTCGCCGGCCGCGATGTCGAAGGACAGGTTGTCGACCACGGTGGTCTCGCCGTAGCGCTTGCGCAGGCGCTCGGCCTGGAAGAGGGGCGGCGCGCCCGGATGGGCCGCGTGCGGCAGCGTCGCCTCAGCCATGCACGCTGCGGCTGTCGGCCGGTGCCTCGTCGCGTTCGTCCATGCCGTAGTCGCGCACCACGTTGGCGATGCGCAGCCGGTAGTTGCCGAACACATGGCTGCGGCCCGCGGCCTGCGCGCGCCGGTGGGCGTCGAGCGCTCGCCAAGTGGCCAGCGAGGCCTCGTCGCGCCAGAAGCTCAGGCTCAGCATCTTGCCGGGTTCGTAGAGGCTCTCGAAGCGGTCGATGGACAGGAAGCCGTCCATCTTCAGCAGGTCCTCGCGCAGGGCCGCGGCCATCTGCAGGTAGGTGTCGCGCTGGCCTTCTGCGGGCCAGACTTCGAAGATCACAGCCATCATCGTGAAGCGTCTCCATGAAGGTCGGCCGATGGGGTCAGCGGCCGGCCTGGGTCCTGATGATCGCATCTTCGGTGCGCATTCGTCCGGGTCCCGCGCCGGGCCGGGCTCTTACACTGGCGCGTCCATCCGGGCGCATGGCAACTGGGAGTTCAGGGAATGAAGGTTCTTGTTCTGGGCAGCGGCGTGATCGGCGTGAGTTCGGCCTACCAGCTGGCGCTGGCCGGCCACGAGGTCACGGTGGTGGACCGGCAGCCGGCCGCGGGCATGGAGACCAGCTACGGCAATGCCGGCGAGGTCTCGCCCGGCTATTCCTCGCCCTGGGCCGGGCCCGGCGTGCCGCTCAAGGCCGTGAAATGGCTGCTGATGCACCACCGCCCGCTGGTGATCCGGCCGCAGCTCGACCTGGCGCTGGTGCGCTGGGGCGTCGCGATGCTGCGCAACTGCACCGCCGCGCGCTACGCGCTCAACAAGGGCCGCATGGTGCGCCTGGCCGAGTACAGCCGCGACTGCCTGCGCGAGCTGCGTGCGCAGACCGGCATCGAGTACGACCAGCGCATGCAGGGCACGCTGCAGCTGTTCCGCACCCAGGCCCAGCTCGACGGCACGGCGGCCGACATCGCGGTGCTGCGGCGCGACGGCGTGCCCTTCGAACTGCTCGACCGCGAGGGCTGCATCCGCCACGAACCCGCGCTGGCCGCGGTGCGCGAGAAGTTCGTCGGCGGGCTGCTGCTGCCGGGCGACGAGACCGGCGACTGCTTCCAGTTCACGCAACGGCTGGCGGCGCTGGCGGCCGGGCTGGGCGTGCAGTTCCGCTACGGCACGCAGATCCGCCGCATCGAAGCGTCGGGTGGCGCCATCACCGGCGTGCAGACCGCCGCCGGCACGCTCGCTGCCGACGCCTACCTGGTGGCGCTGGGCAGCCATTCGCCGCTGTTGCTGAAAGAGCTGGGCCTGCGCATCCCGGTGTACCCGGTCAAGGGCTACTCGATCACCGTGCCGATCACCGACGCGGCCGGCGCGCCCGAGTCGACCGTGATGGACGAGACGCACAAGGTCGCGGTCACGCGCCTGGGCGATCGCATCCGCGTGGGCGGCACGGCCGAGCTGGCCGGCTACACGCTGAAGCTGCACGAGGCGCGTCGGCAGACGCTGGGACACGTGGTGAGCGATTTGTTCCCGCGCGGCGGCGATGTGTCGCGCGCCGAGTTCTGGTGCGGCCTGCGGCCGATGACGCCCGACGGCACGCCCATCGTCGGCGCCACGCGCTGGCCCAACCTGTTCCTGGCCACCGGCCACGGCACGCTGGGCTGGACCATGGCGGCCGGCACCGGCCGCGTGCTGGCCGACGTGATCTCGGGCCGTACGCCCGACATCGACCTCGACGGCCTGACGGTGGCGCGCTACGCCGACGCCTACCGCTGAGCGCGGGGCCGGGTGCGCAGCGGATCGAGCAGCGGCTTGAGCCCGTTGTGGTCGATCTCGTGCATCAGCTGCAGCAGCCGGCCGATCTCGCCCTTGGGAAAGCCTTCGCGCGCGAACCAGGTGAGGTAGTTGCCGGGCAGGTCGGCGATCAGCAGGCCCTTGTGCTTGCCGAAGGGCATCTCCAGGGTCACGAGGCGTTGCAGGTCTTCGGGGTTCATCGGGTCACGGGTCCTGGGGTGGCGTGCGCCGCGTCGAAGCGCGCCGCCAGTTCGTGCAATCGCCGGTCCAGCGTCCAGAGGCTGGTGCCGGGCGTGATCAGTGTCGACGCCAGAAGGCTCAGGTCGACCAGGCCGCAGCCGAGGCCGTAGAGCTTCTCTCGTTCGACGAAGTCCATGACCTCCGACGGCGTGGCCTGCGAAGCGGCCTGCAACAGGCCGATGTCGCGCAGCGTGCGCTGGCGCGGCGCCGGCGGCGTGCCGCAGGCCAGTTCCAGCACGACCATCGGATGGGTCAGAACCCGGTCCTGCGACAGCAGCGAAGCCAGGACGTCGTTGCCGTGCCGGAAGTGGTCCACCCAGACGGAGGTGTCGACCAGCACCACGCTCATCGCGCGGCCGGCGTCTCGCGGCGGCGCGGGATGTCGGGCATCGAAGGGGCCTTGCCGCCCAGTGCGCTCAGTCGCTTGGCGGCCTGGACGCGGACGAAGGTCTGCACGGCTTCACGGAACAGGTCGGCCTTGTCCATGCCGGGGTCGGCCAGTTCCAGTGCCTGCTGGTAGAGCGTGTCGTCGAGGGTGACGGTGGTGCGCATGAATGCCTCGATTGATGCGAAATTGCATCAATACTAGCATCAGCCGCCCGCGCGCTTCACCGTCATGCCCTTCTTCTGCAGCGCGGCGATCACGGTCTCGCGGTGGTCGCCCTGGATCTCGATCACGCCGTCCTTCACCGTGCCGCCCGAGCCGCAGTTGGCCTTGAGTTGCTTGCCCAGCGCGGCCAGGCCTTCGGCGTCGAGCGGCACGCCGCGCACCAGCGTCACGCCCTTGCCCTTGCGGCCCTTGGTCTCGTGCGAGACGCGCACGATGCCGTCGCCGGCCGGCACGGCCTTGCGCAAGGCCTTGCAGACGCAGGCCGTCATCGGCTTGGCGCAATCGGGGCACACGCGGCCCGTGTCGGTGGAATAGACCAGGCGGCTGCCCGGGATGCTGCTGTTCATCGTCGAGGTCGAAGGAAAGAAAAGGGGTTCAGGCCGGTGCCAGCGGGATGCGCACGCTGAACACCACGAAGGGCTCGGCATGTGCGTAGCCGATCTGGCCGCCATGGGCGCTGACGATCGCCTGCGCGATGTACAGGCCCAGGCCCAGGCCGCTGCGGTTGCGCGGATTGGCATGCTCGCGCCGCTTGAAGGCGTTGAACAGCTGCGCCTCCACCTCGGGCGCGATGGGCGGGCCGACGTTGCTGACCGCGAGCGTGGCCGCGCCGTCCTCCTGGCCGAGCCGCACGACGATCGCCTCGCCGGGCGCGCCGTGGTGGCGGGCGTTGCTGATCAGGTTGCTGAAGACCTGGGCCATGCGGTCGCCGTCGACCTGCGCGGGCAGGGTGTCGGGCGCCTCGCGGATCAGCTGCACGCCCGGATGCGCGGTGCGCATCTCGTCGAGCAGGTCGTCGAGCAGGACGGTGAGGTCGACCGGCGCGCGCTGGATCTCCAGGCCGCCCACGGTCTGCAGCCGCGACATGTCGAGCACCTGCGAGATCATGCGCGCCATGCGCGTGCTCGAGGCCTGGATGCGTTGGCCCATGCGTCCGCCGGTGCTGGTGCCGGTGCTGCCGGCGGCCTCGGCTTCCTTGCCCAGCAGCCGCGCCGCCATGGCGATCGACTGCAGCGGGTCGCGCAGGTCGTGGCCCAGCATCGCCATCAGCTCGGTGCGTCCGCGCGCCACCTCGGCCACGCGCGCCGAACGCGCGCGCAGCAGCTCGTCGAGCAGGCGGCGGCCGAAGGCGATGTCGTCGGCATCCCAGGGCACCGAGGTGTCGCGCACCGTCTCGCGCCAGACGTCGAAGGAGCCGCGCGGCGTCAGGCGCGGGCCGAGCGGGCCGATCTTGTAGGTCTTCTCGGGGTGGCCGCCCCACTGGATGGTCTCGAGCTGCTCCTTGCGCAGCAGCACCAGCCAGCCGTGGGCGTTGGGGTCGAAGGACAGGGCGAGCAGGCCGCACCAGACGCCGGTGGCGTCGGCCAGCGCCGGGGCCAGCTGCCGCAGCGAGGGTGTCGCGAGCATCTGGCCGGCCGGCGTCTTCGCCTCGTCCAGCCACTGGATCACCTGCATCGCGACCTCGTGCGGCACCTCGCCCTCGATGTGCAGCTTCGATTCCTCGGCGATCAGCACCGCATGCGCCTGGAAGGCGGCCGCCAGGTCGGCGCCCATCGCGGCCAGAGCGGCGGCGGTGTCGTCGGTGTGCAGCGCGGCCTCGATCAGGCGGGTGCGCAGGTCGGAGGCCTCGGCGCTGCGGCGGGCATGGTCGCGCGCCGTCAGGCTCTGCACGTTGGCGGCCAGGATCTGCGCGAGCACGTCGCAGGCCATGCGCACCGAGTAGGGCACCTGCAGCGGCGCCATGTGGTGGCAGGCCAGCATGCCCCAGAGCTGGCCGTTGACTACGATCGAGATGCTCATCGACGCGCCCACGCCCATGTTTTGCAGGTACTCGATGTGGATCGGCGACACGCTGCGCAGCACGCAGTGGCTCATGTCCAGCGATCCGGTCACGCCGGGCGCGGGCTGCACCGGCACCGGCACCGCGTGCACGTCGGCGATCAGCCGCAGCGTGTTGACCACGTAGAGCCGCCGCGCCTGGGCCGGGATGTCGCTGGCCGGGTAGCGCCGCCCGAGGAAGGGCTCGAGCGTCTCGATGCGGTCCTCGGCCACCACGTCGCCGCTGTCGTCGTGGCGGAAGCGGTAGGCCATCACGCGGTCGAAGCCGGTGAGCTGGCGCACCGCGTGCACCGCGAAATCGAGCAGGCTGGCCATCGAGTTCTGGCGCTTGATGCGTTCCATGGCCCGGTGCGCCTTGAGCGCGAAGTCGGCCATCGCATCGGCGGCGACGGGGCGCAGTTCGAACTCGGCGATGACCATGCCGGCCGAGCCGTGCACCACCAGGTCGAACAGCTGGCCGTTGACGCGCACTTCGGAACTGGCGGGCAGGCCGTCGTCGGGCATCGCGAGCAGGTCGTCGATGGCCGCATGCACGTCGGCATCGCCTTCGAAATGGGCGCTCGACAGGCTCTGGCCGGCGGCCGGCGCGCTCGGCCCGAGCAGCTCGGCGGCGTTGGCGCTGACGTAGGCGGCGACGCGGTCGGCCGAGAACGCGAACAGCGCGCCGTGCGACTGGACCAGGCCCGGGATGTGGATCGGCTCGCGCGCGCAGTTGTCGAGGTTGAGCGGCAGGTCCGCGCCCGGCGGCGCTGCGTGCGGCGGGGCGCCGTCCACGGGCGGGGCTGCGCTCATGCCGCGGCCTCCGCGTGCCGGTGGCATTGCAGCAGCAGCTCGAAGGCCTGCACCGCGCCGTCGCAGGCGCTGCGCACGGCCTCGGGGGTGAAGGATTGCGCGTCCAGCTCGGCGATGAAGGCCTTCCAGCGCGCGCCGGTCTGTTCGCCCGCACCCTGCAGGTAGTTCAGCGGATGGGGCGCCAGCCGCTCGGCCAGCTGGCGGTAGAGCACGCGGCCGCCGAGGCGCGAGCCCTCGAGCACGTAGGCCAGGCCCCAGGCGAAGGCGGGGTCGCGGCGGACCGGGTCTGGCGCCGCTTCATCACCGTGCGGGGCGGGGTCGTCGGGCAGCATCGCGTCGCACAGCCGCAGGTCGTCCGCCAGTTGCCGGCGGTGCGCGTCCAGCGGCGCCGGGCCGGGCTCGAAGGCGGCCAGGCGCTGCATCCAGGCGTCGAGCAGCCGCAGGTGCGCACGGTAGTCGGCCAGGCTGGGCGCAGGCCGTGCCAGTGGCAGGCACTGGTCGACTTCGGCATGGAGCGGGCCGGTCGCCGCGCGCAGGGCATCGAGGATGTCGGAGGGCACTGGAGGACGGCCTGGGTGGGATGGTCGAGGAGAGGCCGGGTCGCGCTGCGCGACCCGGCTGTGGGGGTCAACAATGATAGGTCCGATGCGGCCTGCACCGCGCTCTTGTCGACGCCCGTTTCCCACGATAGCGCACGCGGCCATGTCAAAAGACATCCGGCGCGCCCGCCGCCTGCCGGCTACTGGAACGCCACCTCGGCGAAGCTGCGCAGCTTGCGGCTGTGCAGCCGGCTCGAGCCTTCGGCGCGCAGGATCTCGATCGCCTTCATGCCGATGCGCAGGTGCTGTTCGACGCGCTCGCGGTAGAAGTGGTTGGCCATGCCCGGCAGCTTGATCTCGCCGTGCAGCGGCTTGTCGCTCACGCACAGCAGGGTGCCGTAGGGCACCCGGAAGCGGAAGCCGTTGGCGGCGATGGTCGCGCTCTCCATGTCCAGCGCCACCGCGCGGCTCTGGCTGAAGCGGCGCTGCGGCTCGTTCTGGGGCAGCAGCTCCCAGTTGCGGTTGTCGGTGCTGGCCACGGTGCCGGTGCGCATGATGGTCTTGAGTGCCGGGCCGTCGAGCTGCGTGACGTCGGCCACGGCTTTTTCCAGCGCCAGCTGGATCTCGGCCAGCGCCGGGATCGGCACCCACAGCGGCAGTTCCTCGTCGAGCACATGGTCCTCGCGCACATAGGCGTGGGCCAGCACGTAGTCGCCCAGCTGCTGGCTGTTGCGCAGGCCCGCGCAGTGGCCCAGCATCATCCAGGCGTGCGGGCGCAGCACCGCGATGTGGTCGGTGATGGTCTTGGCGTTGGACGGACCGACGCCGATGTTGACCATCGTGATGCCGGTGCGGTCTTCGCGCACCAGGTGGTAGGCCGGCATCTGCGGCAGCCGCGGCGGCGCCATGCCGCCCTCGGGGCCGTCGTAGCCGCTGCGGTAGTGGGTCACGTTGCCCGGCTCGATGAAGGCGACGTAGGGGCTGTCGGGGTTGGCCATCTCCTCGTGCCCGAGCGCCACGAACTCGTCGATGTAGAACTGGTAGTTGGTGAACAGCACGAAGTTCTGGAACCACTCGGGCGCGGTGCCGGTGTAGTGGCGCAGCCGGTGCAGCGAGTAGTCGACGCGCGCGCCGGTGAACAGCGCCAGCGGCTCCGGTTCGCCGGGCTTGGCTTCGTAGGTGCCGTTGGCGATGCCGTCGTCCATCGCCGCCAGGTCGGGCAGGTCGAACACGTCGCGCATCAGCGCGCGCCGCTCGGCGGTCATGGTGCCTTCGATGTGGTCGTTCTCGGCGAAGGAGAAATGGATCGGGATCGGCTGCGTGGCGGTGCCGACCTCGAGCTCGACGCCGTGGTTCTCCAGCAGCAGCCGGAACTGCTCGAGGTAGTAGTGGTGGAACAGGTCGGGCCGGGTCAGCGTGGTCTCGTAGCGGCCGGGGCCGGCCACGAAACCGTAGCTCAGGCCGGCCGTGGTCGGCGGGCTCTGGCGCGACACCGTGTGGGTGTGGACCCGCACGAAGGGGTAGCAGGCGCGTACCCGGCCGGGCAGCGTCTCGCCGGCCACGAAGCGCAGCATCGAGTCGCGCAGGTGGGACAGCGCCTGTTGGTAGATCAGCTGCACTTGCGCCAGCGCCGCGGCGGCGTCGGTGAAGCGGGCGGGGGCGACGAAAGGAGGCATGTAGGGCATGACGGCATTGTGCAATGCCGCCGTGACCGGCGCGCCCGCGCGCACGCGCAGAAATTCAGTCCAGCAGGCAGTCCAGCACCTGGGCCAGCATGTCGTCCACGCCGCGGGCCTGCACCGCGCCCGGCAGCGCGACGTCGCCGTGCATCACGAACACCGGCTTGCCCCATTTGAGGCCCATCGCCATCTCCGACAGCGTGCCCATGTTGCCGCCGATCGCGACCAGGCAGACGCCGCTGCGCGCGATGATGCCGTTGCGCATCTCGCCCATGCCGGTGGGGATGGCCACGCTGAGCCATTCGTTGGCGTTGCGGTCGTCGTCCTCGGGCAGGATGCCCACCGCGATGCCGCCGGCCTCCACCGCGCCGCGCGAGGCCGCAGCCATCACGCCGCCGCGCCCGCCGCAGACCACCGCCATGCCCGCGCCGGCCAGCGCGTGCGCCACCGCATGGGCAGCCTCGCACTCGGCCGGGCCGCCGTCGCCGGGGCCGATGATCGCCACCGGCTGGCGGTGGCGCGCCGGCCCCCGCTGCCGTGCTGCCAGGCGCGCCAGCGCCTCAATGACCGGCGCCGACAGCACCACGCTCGCGCCTTCGCGTAAAGACATCGCCCACTCCCATCACGATCACACACACCACCATCAGCACCAGCGACAGGGCCGCCGCCACCGCGAAATCGGAACCGCCGTCGCCCACCTGCGCCAGCAGCATCAGCGGCAGGATGTTGAGCTGCGTGCCCACCAGCGCCAGCGCCGTGCCGTAGGTGCCCATCGCGATCGCGGCCACCATGCAGGCGTTGGACAGCACCGAGGGCAGCACCTCGGGCAGCACCGTGTCCCGGAAGGCGCGCGCCTTCGACGCGCCCAGCGTGCGCGCCGCCTGCGCCGGGCGCAGGTCGAGGTTGGCGAACACCGGGTACAGCGACAGCGCCACGCGCGGGATCAGGTAGTAGGCATAGGCGAACCCCAGGCCCGAGACGCTGTAGATCCAGCTGCCGATCACCGCCGGGTCGGCGCCCAGGCCCGCGAGCAGCTGCGTCACGAAGCCCGCGCGGCCGAAGGCCAGGATGAAGCCGTAGGCGATCACCAGGCCCGAGAAGGCCAGCGGCAGGCCCAGCAGGGTCATCATCCATCGGCGCCGGCCCTCTGGCTGGCGCGCCAGCTCGATCGCGATGCCGGTGCCCACCAGCGCCGAGATCGCACCCGCCGCCAGGCCCAGGCCCAGCGTGTTGCGCAGCGCGCCGAAGAACAGCGGGTTGCCGAACAGCCGGGCGAAGGCGCTGCCGCCTTCGCCGAAGGCCTCGGGCAGCAACGCCGCCAGCGGCACCGCGAAGAACAGCGCCATGAAGGCCCAGGCGGGCCAGGCGCCAAAGCGTCGCATGCCGGCCTACTTCCCCAGCGCGGCCTGCGCCCAGAGCTTGTCGACCTCGGCCTTGCGCTCCGAGGCCTTCACCACGTCCAGCGGCCGGATTTGCGGCGCGGGCGGCATCTTGGCGGCCACGTCGGCCGAGAGCGGCGTGCCCGGCACGGCCGGGCGCACGAAGCCCTGCGCGAACAGCGACTGGCCGGCCTCGCTCATGATGAAGTGGAGCCACAGCTTGCCGGCGTTGGGGTTCGGCCCGTTCTTCACTAGGCTGATCGCATAGGGTGCGGCCACGCTGGCCTCCTTCGGGATCACGACCTCGACCGCATCGCCCATGCCGTCGACATGCTTGGCCTTGAGGCCATCGTTCTCGTAGCTGATCCACACCGGGATCTCGCCCTTGAGGAACTTGGCATAGGGCGTGGTGCCTTCCACGCGCAGCACGTTGCCGGCCGCGTGCAGCTTGCCCAGGTAGTCGGTGCCGGGCTGCACGTTGTCGACGCTGCCGCCGTTGGCATAGGCCGCGGCGAAGGTCAGCACCTGGCCGATGCCGGTGGAGCGCGGGTCGAGGTAGACCACCGTGCTCTTGAACTCGGGCTTGAGCAGGTCGGCCCAGCCGGTCGGCACGTTCTTCACCAGCTTCCTGTTGACCAGGAAGGCGATGTTGAGCGTGTGGATGGTGAACCAGCGGCCCTCGGGCTCGCGGAACACGGCGGGCAGCTTGTCGAAGTTGACCGGCTTGAAGGGCGCGACCACGTCCTTTTTCGCCGCATCGACGGCCGAGGCCGCGAAGTAGTAGGCGGTGTCGGCCTGCGGGCGGCGCCTGGTCTTCTCCAGCGAGACCACGGTGGCGGCCGAGCCGATGTCGTTGTAGGTCAGCTCGATCTCGGGGTAGCGCTTCTTGAAGGCCGCGAACAGCGCCTTCCAGTTGGCCCATTCGGGGCCGGTGTCGAAGGACACGCACAGGCCTTCCTTCTGCGCCTCGGCGTAGAGCGCCTTCTCGCCTGCATAGAGCTCGGGGCCGTCGAAGGCGAAGGCGGTGCGGGCCGCGAGGCTGGCCAGCGGCAGTGCGCCGGCGGCCTGGATCAGATGTCTGCGTTGCATGGTGGCTCCTTGGAGGAAAAGATCAGTGGTCGAGCAATCGGAGGTGTTCGGGCGCGATGGCGATGGCCTCGCCGGCCGGCAGGGCCGATTCGGCGAGGAAGGGCTTGGGCGCGCCCGCCACCTCGAAGTCGTAGCGCGTGAGCGCGCCCAGGTAGCGTTGCGCGCCGGTGCGGCCCGCGAGGCGGTTCACCGCATCGGGCGCCGGGTCGGGCGCGATGTGCTCGGGACGCACCAGCACATGCACCGAGGCTCCGGTGGCCCGCGTGCCGGTGGGCGCGGCGAGTTCGGCAAAGCCCAGGTCGATGCGGTCGGTGCCGCTGACCCTGGCCGGCAGGATCGTCGAGAGCCCGACGAACTCGGCCACCGCGCGGCTCGCGGGGTGCTCGTAGATCTCGCGCGGCGTTGCGATCTGCAGCAGCCGGCCGTCCTTGAGCATGGCCACGCGGTCGGCCATCACCAGCGCTTCCTCCTGGTCGTGCGTGACCAGCAGCGTGGTGGCGTCGAAGCGCTGTTGAATGGAACGGATCTGGTCGCGCAGGTGGCCGCGCACGCTGGCGTCGAGCGCCGACAGCGGCTCGTCGAGCAGCAGCGCGCGCGGGTCGATGGCCAGGGCGCGTGCCAGCGCCACGCGCTGCTGCTGCCCGCCGGAAAGCTGCGCCACCGCGCGCTGCGCGTAGGCGCCCAGGCCCACGATGTCGAGCAGTTCCTGCGCGCGCCGGCGCCGCTCGGCCGTGCCCACCTTGCGCAGCTGGAGCCCGTAGGCCACGTTGTCGCGCACGCTCAGGTGCGGAAACAGCGCGTAGCTCTGGAACACCATGCCGATGTGGCGCTGGTGCACCGGCGTGCGCGACATGTCCTCGCCGCCCAGCACGATGCGGCCCGTGTGGCCGGTCTCCAGGCCCGCCACCAGCTTGAGCAGGGTCGACTTGCCCGAGCCGCTGGGCCCGATCACCGCGACCAGTTCGCCGGTGCGCACGTCCAGCGACACCTCGTGCAGGCCGTGCGTGCTGCCGGGGTAGTTGTAGCTGACCTTGTCGAGGAGGAGGCTCATGCGCGTCGCTTCACCAGGGAAGAAGAGAGGAGGGCCGACGCGCTCGCCAGCACCAGGAGGATCACCGTGGCCGCGCAGGCGAAGCCCGTGGCGCCGTAGAAGGCCTGCAGCAGCACCACCGGGTAGGTGCGGTTCTGGAAGCTGGTGAGCAGGTTCGACACGCCGAACTCGCCCACCGAGAGGGCGGCCACCATCACCAGCCCGCTGATCAGGCTCTGGCGCAGGCTGGGCAGCACGATGCCGGTGAACTGCTGCCAGCCCGAGGCGCCCAGCGTGGCGGCCGCCTGTTCGAGCCGGCCCAGGTCGAGGTGGCGCAGGTCGGCCAGCAGCGTGTTCGTGAGGTAGGGCAGCGTGAGGATGGCATGCGCCGCGATCAGCAGCGGCATCGAACCCAGCCAGGGCGCGAGGTCGGTGTTGAACACGATCATGTAGCCGAAGGCCATGGTGATCGGCGGCACCGCCACCGGCGCGGCGCTCACGATGCGCGCGGCCAGGCTGCCGCCGCGGCGCGCACCGTGGTACAGCGCATAGGCCAGCGGCAGGGCCAGCACGGTGTTGATCGCGCAGGCCGACAGCGCCACCACCAGGCTGCTCACGAAGGCCTTGCGGAAGGAGCTGTCGAGCCAGAGCTCGGCATACCACTGGCCCGTGATGCCCGTGGGCAGCAGCGTGTTGGTCCAGTTGCCGCCCAGGCTGCCGATCATCAGCAGCACGATGGGCAGCAGCAGGTACAGGCCGTAGAGGAGCGAGATGCCGCGAACCAAGGGTTGTCTCCAATGTCATGGACACCCGGCATACTTTCCGGATGCGCTACTGTCTGCGCGGTGCATGCCGCAGCGATGCTTCGAATTCTAGGAAGCGCCTGCCAAGCCATGGGTGAAAGTTGGATGACGACGTTTGAGCAGTTGGAAAGTGTTTTTCACGCGGCTTTCACACAGCGGGGCCATGGATGAAGCGCGACTGTCCCACCATCCAGGAACTGCTGGCCTTCGACGCCGTGGCACGCCACGAGAGCATCACGCTGGCCGCGGGCGCGCTGTGCATCACGGTGAGCGCGGTCAGCAAGCAGATCGCCGGGCTCGAGGCCTTCCTGGGCCGCGCGCTGCTGCAGAAGAACGGCCGCGGCGTGCAGCTCACGCCGCAAGGCCGCGTGTACTGGCAGAAGATCTCGGGCGGGCTGCGCGCCATCGAGACCGCGACCTTCGAGGCGCGCTCGGGCGATGCCGGCGCCGGCCTGCTCACGCTGGCGAGCGTGCCCACCTTCCTCACCAAGTGGCTCATCCCACGCCTGCCGGCCTTCAGCCAGAAGAGCCGCCACGTGATGCTGAGCTTCAGCCGCCACTTGGAGCCCAGCGACGGCATCCCGGCGGGCGTGGACGCCGCCATCCGCTACGGCCCCGACGGCTGGCCGGGCGTGGTGTCGGAGTACATCGCGGGGCGCGAGTTCGTGCTGATCGTGGCGCGCGCGCTGGTCGAGGGGCGGCACCGCATCGCGCAGCCGGCCGACATCCTGGGCCACACGCTGCTGCACCACGAGGGCGCGCCCACGGCCTGGCGGCAATGGGCCGCGCAGCATGGCGTGCCCGAGGTGCAGACCGTGGCCGGCCCGCGCTTCGCGCAGTACTCGGCGCTGATCCAGGCTGCGCTCAACGGGCTGGGCATCGGCCTGGTGCCCAGGCTGCTGGTGCAGGAAGAGCTGGCCGAGGGCGCGCTCCTCAGCCCTTGCGGCACGCCGGTGAGCGTCAACCAGGGCCACTACCTCTGCTACCGGCCTGACCGGCTCGACCTGCCGGCCTTCGCGGCGTTTCGCGCATGGCTGCTCGAAGAGGGCGTGGCCTCGCGCGGCGTCGAAGCCGAGGCATGATCCCTTCCACATCCAAGGAGACGAATCGATGAGAGTTGCAGTCATGGGCGCCGGCGCGGTCGGTTGCTATTACGGCGCCATGCTGGCGCGCGCGGGCCACGCGGTGGTGCTGATCGGCCGGCCTTCGCACGTGGAGGCCGTCCGCGCCCACGGGCTGCGGCTGCAGACCCAGGCCTTCGACGGACAGGTGGAGCTCGAGGCGAGCACCGAAGCGAACGCGGTGCAGGGCGCCGACCTGGTGCTGTTCTGCGTCAAGTCCACCGACAGCGAAGCGGCCGCGGCGCAGATCGCACCGCACCTCGCGCCCGATGCGCTGGTGCTCACGCTGCAGAACGGCGTGGACAACGACGAACGCGTGCGCGCGGTGCTGCCGTCGCACGAGGTGGCCGCGGCCGTGGTCTACGTCGCGACCGAGATGGCCGGGCCGGGCCATGTGAAGCACCATGGGCGCGGCGAGCTGGTGATCGCACCCGCGCGCCGCAGCGTCGAAGTGGCAGGGCAGCTGATCGCCGCGGGCGTGCCCACGCAAATTTCCGACAACGTGCGCGGCGCGCTGTGGGCCAAGCTGATCCTCAACTGCGCCTACAACGCGCTGTCGGCCATCACGCAGCTGCCCTATGGCGTGCTGGCGCAGGGCGCGGGCGTGACCGAGGTGCTGCGCGACGTGGTGGCCGAATGCCTGGCGGTGGCCAAGGCCGAAGGCATCGCGGTGCCGGGCGACACCGCCGCCGCCGTGCGCGCCATCGCGCAGACCATGCCCTCGCAATACTCATCGACCGCGCAGGACCTGGCGCGCGGCAAGCTCAGCGAGATCGACCACCTCAACGGCCTGGTCGTGCGGCGCGGCGAGGCACTCGGCGTGCCCACGCCCGCGAACCGGGTGCTGTTCGTGCTGGTGAAGCTGCTGGAAGGAAAGAAGCAGGCCTAGCCTGGCATGGGTTCGCGCATCGTCACGAACTCTTCCGCAGCGGTCGGATGGATGCCGATGGTGCTGTCGAACAGCGCCTTGGTCGCGCCCGCGCGCATCGCCACCGCGAAGCCCTGCACGATCTCGCCCGCGTCGGCGCCCACCATGTGCAGGCCGACCACGCGGTCGCTCTTCTTGTCGACCACCAGCTTCATGAAGGTGCGCTCCGTGCTGCCCGACAGCGTGTGGCGCAGCGACTTGAACTCGCTGGAGAACACCGTCACCTCGCCGAACTTCGCGCGTGCGTCGATCTCGCTGTAGCCGCAGGTGCCGATGTTCGGGTGCGTGAACACGGCCGTGGGAATGAACTCGTAGTCGAGCCGGCGCTGGCCCTTGCCGAACAGTTCGTCGACCACCACCATCGCCTCGGCCAATGCCACGGGCGTGAGCTGCACGCTGGTCGACACGTCGCCCACCGCGTAGATCGAGGGCACCGAGCTGCGGTAGTGCGCATCGACCGCGATCGCGCCCTTGTCGTCGAGCTTCACGCCCGCGGCCTCGAGGCCCAGGCCCTGCGTATTGGGCACGCGGCCGGTGGCGAACAGCACCGCGTCGGCCTCGATCTGCTGGCCGCGCGCCAGCGTCACGGTCAGGCCTTCGGCATGGCGCGCGATCGAGGCGGCCTCGCTGTTGAGCCGGATGTCGACCCCGGCCTTGCCCATCTCGCGGGCGACGAACTGGCGCACGTCGTCGTCGAAGCCGGTCAGCAGGTGGGCACGGCGGTGCAGCTGCGTGACCTGGGAACCCAAGCCGTTGAAGATCGAGGCGAACTCGGAAGCGATGTAGCCGCCGCCCACCACCACCAGGCGCTTGGGGAAGGGTTCGAGGTCGAACATCGCGTCCGAGGTGAGGATGTGTTCGCGGCCCGGAATATCGGGCACGAAGGGCGTGCCGCCCGTGGCCACCAGCAGGTGCTTGGCGGTGTGGCGCCGACCGTCGATCTCCACCGTGTGGGCGTCGATGAACTGGGCCCAGCCGGTGACCAGCGTGACGCCCGAATTCTTCAGCAGCGAGGCATAGACGCCGTTGAGCCGGCCGATCTCCTTGGCGCGCTGGGTCTTCAGGTGGGCCCAGTCGAAACGCGGCGCCTCGGCCAGCGTCCAGCCGTAGCCCGCGCTCTCCTCGAAGGCCTCGGCATAGCCGGCCGCGTAGCTGTAGAGCTTCTTGGGAATGCAACCCACGTTGACGCAGGTGCCGCCCAGCTCGGCGGCTTCGGCCAGGCCGACGCGGGCACCGGTCTGCGCGGCCATGCGGGCGGCGCGCACGCCCCCGCTGCCGCCGCCGATGACGAAGAGATCGAAGTCGAATGTGCGCATGAGAAAGAGCTCCTTGCGGCCGACTGTAGCGGCGGGGCCAAGACAGTGCCGCGGGCGGGACTTGGCGCCGGCGCGAGCGAGAATCCGCGTCGCAACGAGGGATCCACATGAGGAACAACGCAAGGGGATGCGCGGCGGGCCGGGCACGCGCCTGGCTGTCGGCGCTGGCGCTGTGCGCGATGGCCGTCGCGCCGGCCGCGGCGCAGCTTGCGCGCAAGCCGTCCTACTACCAGCAGCAGAACCCGCCGCAAGCCGAGGGGCCGGCCGCCCAGGGCATGCCGCGCGCCGCGGTGCCCGGGTCGCTGCCGGCCCTGCGACAGCGGGCCGATTTCGACGCGCTGGCCCGGGTCTACGACGCCGGCACGCCGATGCAGCTGGCCCATGTGCTGTTCGTCGTCGACCGGCAGGCCAGGCCGGTGCGCACCTATTACGTCGACACGCCGCGCTACCAGCTGCATGTGCGCTTCGTGCGCGACACCGGGCTTTCGCCGCGCGCGGGCAAGCGCGAGATCGACCGCAACTACCTGGTGGCCGACCGGCGCTTCCTGTTCGGCACCTTGAGCTGGCAGCAGAACATCGGCAGCTTCACCTACGAGTTCTGGGAGGGCGACCGGCTCACCGCGGCGCTGCTGCGGCAGGCCGACGCGCAGGTGAAGGCCAGCTTCTTCGCGCCGGTGAAATTCAAGACCAATTCCACGCTGCACGACCGGGTCGCGCAGGAGGCCGGTGTCGACTTCGTGAGCCAGGCGGCGCTGATCCGCGCCCAGCCCTTCCTGCCGCTGAACCTCGGCACCGCCACCGGCCGCGTGCGCATCGTGGACGGCGCTGCGGGCCTGGGCGCGCTGCGGCCCGATGACATCGCGGTGCTGCGCGAGGTGCCGCTTGGCCTGCCGCCCGTGGCCGGCGTGCTGACCGAGCGGCCCTCGACCGCGCTGTCGCACGTCAACCTGCTGGCCAAGGGCTGGGGCATCCCGAATGCCTACGTGCGCGACGCGGCGGCCGTGTTGGAAGCGCATGCGGGCCAGTGGGTGGCGCTGAAGGTCGCGGCCTCGGGCTACCAGGTGCGGCGCCTCACGGCCGAAGAAATCGCGGCGCTGCCGCCGCGCGCCGTGCGCACCGCGTCCACCGGCGCCACGCTCGGCGCGGCCCAGGCCACCCGGCCCGACCTGCGTGAAGACCGCCTGCTGCCGCTGGCGTCGTTGCGTGCGCGAAACAGCGCGCAATGCGGCACCAAGGCCGCGAACCTCGGCGCCCTGCAGGCCGCGCGCATTCCCGGCACCTCGGTGCCCGACGGCTTCTGCATTCCCTTCGCGCACTACGACCGCTTCATGCGCGCCCACGGCCTGGCCGAGCGCATCGCGCGCATGCAGCAGCAGCCCGGTTTCGCGAGCGACCCGACGATCCGCCAGCAGGCGCTGGCGCAACTGCGCGAAGAGATCGCGCAGTGGCCCGTCGACGCCGGCACCGCGGCCTCCTGGCGCGCCGCCTGGCAGGCGCAACTGGGCGGCGGCGGTGTGTTCGTGCGCAGCTCGGCCAATTCAGAAGACCTGCCCGGCTTCAGCGGCGCGGGGCTCTACACCACCGTGCCCAACGTCCGGAGCGGCGATGCGCTCGAACGCGCGGTGAAGACGGTCTGGGCCTCGGTGTTCAACCCCGAGGCCTGGGAGGCGCGCGGCGCCGCGGGCTTCGGTGCCCAGTCGGTGCTGATGGGGGTGTTCGTACAGGCCGCCATCGACGCCACGAACGCCGGCGTGATGATCACCCGCGACCCCTTCGACGCCGGCCATGCGCACACCACCTACATCTCGGCCAAGCGCGGCATCGGCATCCGCGTGGTCGAAGGCCAGCGCGTGGCGGAGCAGGTGATGTACTCGCGCTCGTCGAAGGCGATCCAGGTGCTGAGCCGTTCGGCCGAAGCCACCTCGCTGCAGCTCGACAAGGACGGTGGCGTGAAGGAGGTGCCGGTGGAGGTGGGGCGCGCGGTGCTGACCGACGAGCTCGTCGTGCGGCTGGCGACGGTGGGCGCGGCGGTCAAGCGCCGCTTCAACGGTGTGGACCAGGACATCGAATGGGCGACGGTCGGCGACCGCATCGTGCTGCTGCAGGCGCGGCCCTATGTGGAGCGGCGTTGAGGGTTGCGCAAGCGCGGCCGGCAGGGTTTTGGCGCGCCAGTGAAAATCTCAGCCAGGTGACTGGATTCAAAGGACGAAAAGAGATGACCGAACCCGTGAATGACAAAGGCTATGCCGGCGACGTGACGCCCGCGCAGGCCGCGCAATGGATGGCGAGCGGCGAGGCGGTGCTGGTCGACGTGCGCACCGACGCCGAGCGCGAGTGGGTGGGTTACGTGCCCGGCGCCGTGCCGCTGGCCTGGAAGCAATGGCCGGGCATGGCGCTCAACCCCGCGTTCGACGAGGGCGTGCGCGCCGCGGGCGAGGGCGGCCGGAAGCTGGTGCTGCTGTGCCGCAGCGGCGTGCGCTCCATCGCGGCCGCGAAGCGCGCCACCGAGCTGGGGCTGGAGGCCTACAACATCCTCGAGGGCTTCGAGGGCAACCCGGACGAGAACGGGCACCGCGGGCAGACCGGCGGCTGGCGCAGGCACGGGCTGCCCTGGAAGCAGAACTGACGCGCGACCGAAGGTCTTGAAGCCACGGCGGAGCCCATTCCAACGGCTCAGGGCGGGGTCAGGAGATCGGGGCGATGGGCACGGAGCCAGGTTTCGGCAACGGCCAGCAATTGCGCGGCCTGGCCGATGGAGGCCTGCAGCGTGGCAGTGGACACCGGGTCGCCCTCGTAGTCGCTCACGTTGCGTTGCCGACGCAGCGCATCGAGCACGATGATCTCCGGCTGCGCCACACCCATCGTCAGGCCCAGGCTCTGGATGGCCGTCTGGTGGTGGCCGGGTTGGCTGGTGGACGTGCGGTAGCCGTTGGCCCACAAACCCAGCATCGCGCATTGCATGATGCATTTGTAGGCTGCATCGAAGCGGTTGTCGGCGCTGACCTGTACAACTTGCGCGTCGGCCAGGTTCCGCCGCGCGGCCTGAAGCAGTTTGGAGATGCCCGCCGCATCAGGCTGGTGGGCCTGCAACCGCCCGATCGCCAGCAAGTTCTGCAAGCTCATCGGCGCCTCCCTTCACAAACAGTTGTGGCTTGGCCAGGATGTCGCGCGCGAAGGCATCGCCAGTGCGCACGCGTTCCGCGAATTCCTCTGGTGCGTAGAGCACCATGTTCACCTCGCGGCCCAGCGCCGCATGCAGAGGAAACACCGCCTGTGCCAGCGTCATGAAATTGACGTCGCCCAGCACCAGCAGGTCCACATCGCTGCCCGGCGAAGGCGTGCCGCGTGCCACCGAGCCGAACACCAGCGCCAGCCGGATCTGTGGATCCAGCGGCGCCAGCGCTTCGCGCACGGCAGGCACCACGCCATGCGTCTTGCGAAACAGGGCCGCCAGGTCCTCGAACAGGGGGTGGCCCGTGTTGGCGTTGTAGCGCACCTGGTTGCCTTGTTCGCTGCGCAGCAGCAGGCCGGTGCGCGCCAGCTTGTCCACCTCCCGCCCCAGCGTGCCCGCATGGCTGTCGGTCAGGCGCGCAAGCTCCCGCAGATGGAAGGCAGAGCGGGGCTGCAGCAGCAACACCGCCAGCACACGTTGCCGTGCTGCGGGAAACAGCAGGTCCATCAGAGAATTTTCGTTGCTCATTAGGCGACGATTGTTGCCAATAAGGCGACGTTCTGCAAGTCCTGGATTCTCAATGCGCAAGCATGGAGGCCTGTCGCCTGAATCGATTCAGGGAGAAGGCGTAGCCGAACCGACGGCACTCAGAAGAAAGCCCACGGCATGCCGTGGGCCTCCAGCAAAAGAGCGACGCAAGGAAGCTCAGTTCAACGGCGGAATCCGCAGCTTCTGCCCCGGATAGATCTTGTCCGGGTGGCTCAGCATGGGCTTGTTGGCCTCGAAGATCGCGTTGTACTTGTTGGCGTCGCCGTAGTACTTCTTGGAGATGGCCGACAGCGTGTCGCCGCGCACCACGTCGTGGTACTGGGCGGGCGGCGCGGCGGGCGCGACCAGGTTGTTGTCGACGCTGGTCACGTTGGCGACATTGCCCGCCGCGAGGCCGGCCTTCTCGCTGGCTTCCTGCGAGGGTGCATTGCCGGCCAGCGTGACCACGCCCGTGGCCGCGGCATAGCTCACCGCGAGGTTGCTCAGGCCGAGGTTCTGCGTCTCGATGTAGGTCTTGATCGCGGCGGCGGCCGCCGCATTCGGGTCGGTGCCCGCTTCGGCCGCGTGCGCCGACGAACCGCCGAACAGCTTCTCGCCCGCTTCCTTGATGAAACTCAGCAAACCCATGGTGTCCTCACTTCGTACGTTGGTGGATCGGACTGCCACTTTAAGCATGCCCATGGCGATCCCGGTGTCAGCCGCCGACGCGTGTGCAAGCATTGGTAAACCCCGGCCCGCAAAGTCGCAATAATCCCGCCATGACCTTTCTCGCCATCGACATCGGCAACACGCGCCTCAAGTGGGCGCTCTATGCGGCTGGACACCCGGGTGCGGAACTGCTGGCCAGCGGCGCCGAGTTCCTCGACCACATCGAGCGCCTGGCCGAGGGCCCCTGGGCCGACATGGCGTCGCCGACGGCGATGCTGGGCTGCGCGGTGGCCGGCGACGCGGTGCGCCGGCGCGCCGAGGAGCAGGTGACGGAGCGCTTCGACTGCGCCGCGCGCTGGGTGGTGGCCAGCCCGGCCGAGGCCGGCATGGTCAACGGCTACGACCACCCGACGCGACTGGGCGCCGACCGCTGGGTCGCGATGATCGGCGCCCGCCACCGCATGCTGGCGCAGGGCGCGCCGCGGCCGATGGTGGTGGTGATGATCGGCACCGCCGTGACGGTCGAGGCCATCGATGCCGACGGCCGCTTCCTCGGCGGCCTGATCCTGCCGGGCCACGGCATCATGCTGCGCGCGCTGGAGTCGGGCACCGCGGGCCTGCACGTGCCCACCGGCGACGTGCGGGAGTTTCCGACCAACACCAGCGACGCGCTCACCAGCGGCGGCACCTACGCGATCGCGGGCGCGGTCGAGCGCATGCGCCAGCATGTGAAGGTGCATTGCGGCGCCGAGCCCGCCTGCTACATGACGGGCGGCGCGGGCTGGAAGATGGCACCCTCGATGGTGAGCCCCTTCGAACTGGTCGACGGGCTCATCATGGACGGGCTGCTGGTGATCGCCGAGGCGCGCGCGGCGGTCTGAACTCAGCCGGCCTTGGCGCCGGTGAGCCCGTCCACGGCCTGGAACATCGCCTGCCGCGCCTGGCTGATGATCTGGCCCTTCCAGGCGTCGGTGTCGGTGTAGAAGGCCTCGCGCATGCGTGCATGGATCGCGTCCGCCAGCTCGGGCGCGGCCTCCGGATGCTTGTGCAGCCAGTGGTCGGCACGCAGCGCGCCGGTCATCTCGAGGATGGGCAGCGTGCCGTACTCGAGCGCGATGCCGGTGTACTCGGCCTGCGGGCATTCGGCGTAGATCGCGCCCCAGTTCAGGCCGGTCAGCAGCGCCGAGGTCGAGGAGCCGTCGTAGATCGAGGTGACCGGCGTCTCGGCGCCCCACCAGGCGTTGGCGCGCGCATAGGCGGCGGCATCGTCGCGGCAGGCGAAGATGCGCTCGCCGATGCCGTTGGGTCCGAGGCCGGTGTGCAGGTCGATCCAGGCCAGCTGCCGCGCCTTCTGTGCATGCGCCTGCAGCACCTGGCGGAAGGTGCGGTTGCTCCAGGTCGGCGCGGTGCCGCCGAAGAACACGCCGTCCTTGAACTGGTACTGGCCGCCCGAGACCGCGGCCTGGTAGGCGACCACGCCGTGCTGGCCGATCCAGGCCTCGAGCTCGGCCTGGTTCTGCGCCGACGGCGGCCATTGCTCGGGCAGCAGCAGCGGGTGCAGGCCGGCGTAGGCGGCGTTGATCGGCAGCGGCTGCGTGAAGTCCATGAAATTGCGGTTGAGGTCGACGTTCTCATGGGTCACGCGCCGGCTGTAGGAGAAGCCGTGCGGGTTGAGCGCGTGCACGTAGAGCACGCCGACGCCGGCCGCGCGGGCCTTCTCGCGCCACTCGGCGTCGTGCAGCGCGAACACCTGCACGCCGCTGCCGCAGTGGCCTTCGACACCGTGGCAGGCGCTGGTGATCAGCAGCAGCTGCTTGGCATCGGCCGGGCCTTCGTAGGCCACGTCCATCGCCAGTGCCTCGCCCTCGCGGCCCGGCAGCGGATGGGGATGGGTCTCGACCGTGAGGCCTGCCGTGACGCAGCCTTGCAAAAACTTGCGGCGTGCTTCGGCGTAGGTGGGCGAGAAGGCCTCGGTCACGCCGATCATGCGGCGGCTCCGGGCTGGCCCTGGGCGAGGAACTGCTCGGCCAGCTCGACCCAGCAGGTGGCGCCCAGCGGGATCAGGTCGTCGTTGAAGTCGTAGCTGGCGTTGTGCAGCGTGCACGGGCCCCCGCCGTGGTGCATGTCGCGGTGCGCACCGTCGCCGTTGCCGATGAAGGCATAGGCGCCGGGCTTGGCCTGCAGCATGAAGGCGAAATCCTCGGCCGTCATGGCGCCTTCCTGCGGCAGCACGTTTTCGGCGCCGACGATGCCGGCCATCACCTTTCGCGCAAAGTTGGCTTCGGCCTCGGTGTTGATGGTCGGCGGGTAGTTGCGATGGAAGTGGAAGTCGACCTCGGCGTCGTGCGCTGCGCTGATGTGCTCGGCGATCTTCTTCATGCGGGTCTCGATCAGGTCGAGCACCTCGAGCGTGAAGGTGCGCACCGTGCCCTGCAGTTCGCAGCTGTCGGGGATCACGTTGTTGGCTTCGCCGGCGTGGATCATCGTGACCGAGATCAGGCCGGTCTCGGTGGGCTTCTTGCTGCGCGTGAGGATGGTCTGGAAGGCCTGCACCATCTCGCAGGCCACCGGCACCGGGTCGATGCCGGTGTGCGGCAGCGCCGCATGGCCGCCCTTGCCGCGGATGGTGATCTTGAAGTCGTTGCTCGAGGCCATGGCCGGGCCCGGGCTCACCGCGAACTGGCCGGCCTTCATGCCGGGCCAGTTGTGCATGCCGAACACGGCGTCCATGGGGAACTGCTCGAACAGCCCTTCCTTGATCATCTCGCGCGCACCGCCGCCGCCTTCCTCGGCCGGCTGGAAGATCAGGTAGACGGTGCCGTCGAAATTGCGGTGCTTGGCCAGGTGCTGCGCCGCGGCCAACAGCATGGCGGTGTGGCCGTCGTGGCCGCAGGCGTGCATCTTGCCGTGGTGCTTGCTCGCGTGTTCGAAGGTGTTGAGCTCGGTGACGGGCAGCGCGTCCATGTCGGCGCGCAGGCCGACGGCGCGGGTGCTGGTGCCGTTCTTCACGATGCCCACCACGCCGGTGGTGCCCAGGCCGCGGTGGATCGGGATGCCCCATTCGGTGAGCTTGGCCGCGACCACGTCGGCCGTGCGCACCTCCTGGAAGCAGAGTTCGGGATGGGCATGCAGGTCGCGTCGGATCGACGCAATGCCTGCCGCTTGAGTAACGAGCGAATCGATGAGTTTCATAAGGAGACAGTCTAGGCGGGGTCTGGCTCACCCGCAAAGACCGTGCCTATGGCTTACCCTAACGCTGCACTTCCTTGAGCCAGGCCGCGCGCGCCGCCAGCGCGGTGTCGGTGAAGTCGGTGAACACACCGTCGACGCCCAGCCGGTAGTAGGCCAGGTACTCGTTCTTCGGGTCGCCCTTGTAGTCGGCCGCGAGCCGGCGCGACTCGTTGCGGAAGGTGAAGGGGTGCACGAACAGGCCGGCCTTGTGGGCGTCGGCCACCAGCGTGGTGGGGGCCAGCGAGGTGGCGTCGGCATCGTTGACCTTGCCGTCGCCGTTGAGGTCGCGGGCCTTGCCGTCGGCGCCGACCGTGCCCTTGATGCTCAGGATGTAGCGCTTCCAGGGGCCGATGCCGTCGGCGTAGGTCGCGATCTCGGCCAGGCCGGCGGGCGTGACCATGGTGTCGAAGTTGCGCTTGTCGCCGGCCAGCGTCCATTCGTAGGGCCGGTCGACCGGCACCGCATAGGTCATCACGCCGGTGCGCAGGTCGATGCCGTCGCCGTCGATCAGCTGGATCCGCTTGGTCTTCAGGCCCTTGGCCTTCATGTACTTGAGGCTGCCCGGCTCGAAGGATTGCACGAAGACCGGCGCGCTGGCGCTGTTCCAGCCGGCGGCCTCGAGGATGGCGATCAGCTTGTCCTCCAGCGGCAGGCCCAGGTTGCGGAACCAGGTCGGGTTCTTGGTCTCGGGGTAGATCGCGATGGTGCGGCCGGTCTCGCGCGACTTGGCCTTGGCCAGGTCGATCACGGCCTGGAAGGTGGGCACCTTGAAGCGGCCGTTGAACTGCTGCGGCCGCTCGGCGTCGGTCGAGATCGCGCCCAGCGTCTGCAGCTCGGCCAGCGTGAATTCATGGATGAACCAGCCGGTCTGCGTCTCGCCGTCGACCTGGATCGTCTTCCTGCGCGAGGCGAACTCGGGGTGCGTGGCCACGTCGGTGCTGATCGCCAGGTTCGGGTCGTGCCGCGTGACCAGCACGCCGTCCTTGGTCGACAGCAGGTCCATCTCGATCACGTCGGCGCCCAACTCGATCGCGCGGGCGTAGGCCTCGAGCGTCTCCTCCGGCAGGTAGCCCGAGGCGCCGCGGTGGGCCACCACCAGCGGCGGCTTGCCGTCGAGCGTGGGCAGCGCGGCGGTCTGCAGCGGGGCGGTGCAGCCAGCGGCGGCGAGGGCCGCCGTGGCGCCGAGGGCCCACAGCGCGGCGCGGCGCGGCGCCGGACGGGAAGCGGCGGCAGGGGCGAAGGACGGGAAGGTCATGGCATCTCCGGGTGGACGTTGGGAGGCGCAGCCTACACCCGCGCCATGACAGGTCCGATGCACGGTCCGGCGTCTTCCCGGACAATGGTCCGCATGCCGCACATTCTTTCCGCCCGCAGCCTCGAAACCGCGCAGACCCTGGTGCGCATGAACACGGTCAGTGCCAACAGCAACCTCGAACTGATCCATTTCGTGCGCGACCGGCTCGCCGCGCTGGGCGTGCGCAGCCGCCTGACCTACAACGCCGACAAGACCAAGGCCAACCTGTTCGCCACCCTGGGCGAGGGGCGGCCCAGCGGCATCATCGTCTCGGGCCACACCGACACCGTGCCCTGGGACGGCCAGGACTGGAGCGTCGACCCGCTGTCGGCCATGGTCCAGCACTGGCCCGTCGAGGGCGGCGGACCGGTGCCCGTGGGGCGGGTGGCCGAACTCGCCGCGCTGGGCAGCCCGCGGCTCTACGGGCGCGGCGCGGCCGACATGAAGGGCTTCATCGCGGTGGCGCTGGCCAATGCCGAGCACTTCCTCGAAAGCGACTCGCCCTTCGCGGTGCACTTCGCCTTCAGCTACGACGAGGAGGTGGGCTGCTTCGGCGTGCGCGAACTCATCGCCGACATGAAGGCGCAATCGATCCAGCCCGTGGCCTGCATCATCGGCGAGCCCACCAGCATGGTGCCCGCCATCGCGCACAAGGGCGTGTACCGCTACCGCTGCTGCGTGCGCGGCAAGGAAGCGCATTCCTCGCTCACGCCGCAATCGGTCAACGCCATCGAGATGGCGGCGCGGGTGGTCGGCAAGGTGCGCGACATGGCCGAGGGCTTCGAGCAGCACGAGCCGCGCTACGAGGGCTTCGACGTGCCCTTCAGCACCGCGAGCGTGGGCCAGTTCCACGGCGGCATCGCCGACAACGTGGTGCCGCGCGACGCCGAGTTCCGCTACGAATTCCGCAACCTGCCGACCGCCGATGCGCAGCAGATGCAGAAGGAGGTCCGGGCCTATGCGAGCCGGCTCGAGGCGCCGATGAAGAAGGTGGCGCCCGACACCGGCTTCCAGTTCGAGACCATCTGCGAAGTGCCCAGCTTCCTCGGCTCCGCCAAGGACCCGATCACGCGGCTCGCGCAGCGGCTCGCGGGCGAGGACCGCACCACGCTGGTGGCTTTCGGCACCGAGGCGGGGCTGTTCAAGGGCGCGGGCATTCCCACCATCGTCTGCGGCCCGGGCAGCATCACCCAGGCGCACCAGCCCGACGAGTTCGTCACGCTCGAGCAGCTGGCGCGCTGCGAGGCCTTCCTGCAGGGGCTGGCGCGCACGCAGAGCCTCGACTGATGCCGCGCGCCCCGACCCGCGCAGCCGCATGGTCACGATGAAACGCGTCGCGCTGGGCCTGCTGTGCGGCGCCGCGCTGCTCTACGGCGTGGCACACGTGCTCGAGGCGCGCCATCCCGCCTGGGGCTATGTCGCCGCTTTTGCCGAGGCCGCGATGGTCGGTGCCATCGCCGACTGGTTCGCGGTGGTCGCGCTGTTCCGCCGGCCGCTGGGCCTACCCATTCCGCACACCGCGATCATCCCGGCCAACAAGGACCGCATCGGCGCCAAGCTGGCCGGCTTCATCCTCGACAACTTCCTGAGCACGCCGCAGGTGCTGGCCAAGCTGCAGGCCTTCGACCCCGCGGCGCGGCTCGCGCAATGGCTGGCGCTGCCGGCCAACGGCGATCGCCTGGGCGTGCATGCGGTGGCGATGGTGCGCTACGGCCTCACGGCCTTCGACGACGAGCGGGCACGCGCCTTCCTGGCCCGCGCCGCTGCCGCGGGCCTGGCGCAGCTCGACCTGTCGCGGCTGCTGGGCCAGGTGCTCGATGCGGTGACGGCCGACGGCAAGCACCAGGCGCTGCTCGACGACGTGCTGGCGCAGGTCGCCAAGGTGGTCGAGGGCGAGGAGGTGCAGGAGCGCATCGCCGAAGCCATCGCACGCGAAATCCGCACCCTGAAGTACGTGGGCCTGGACCAAGTGGCGGCGCGCGTTGCCACGCGCAAGATCGTCGCTGCCGTCTCGCGCACGCTGGGCGACCTCGCGGCCGATCCCGCGCACCCCTTGCGCAGGCGCTTCGACCACTTCATGGACGACTTCGTCGTGCGCCTCCAGCACGACCCCGAGTTCCACGCGCGCGGCGAGAAGATCCGGGCCGAGCTGCAGGCCCATCCCGCGCTGGGCGAGTACCTGCACGGCCTCTGGGGCCAGCTGCTGGCCTGGCTCGACGACGACCTGGGCCGCGCCGACTCCAGCATCCGCCGCCGCATCGCCGGCATGGCCACCTCGCTGGGCGAGCGCCTGCAGCAGGACGCGCCCTTCCGCCGCTGGATCAACGAACAGATCACCGACGCCGCGCCCGTGGCCATCGAACGCTACCGCGAGGACATCCGGCGCTACATCGTCGAACGCGTGGGGCAGTGGAACGCGCAGGAGATGACGCTCGAACTCGAGCGCCACATCGGGCGCGACCTGCAGTTCATCCGGATCAACGGGACGCTGGTGGGCGGACTGGTGGGCTTGAGCATCCACACGGTGACGCGCTTCTTTGGCGCCTGAGGCTACGCGGCCAATCCCCGGTACAGGAAGTCCACGCCCTCGACCAGGCTGCGGTGGGAGGCGGGGAGGCCCGCCAGGGCGAAGCCGTTGAGGTAGTCCGCGAGCACCGCGCCGGCGATCGCGGCATGTGCCGTGCCAAGGGCCAGACCTTCGACGGCGCTGCCGAACAGCCGGGCGAAGTGCTGGGCCACGCCTTCGCGTACCCCTGGGTCGCGCGCCATGACCACGGTCAGCATGGGTGCGGCCGAGGCCAGCTCCACGTAGGCCTGCGCAACGAAGCGCAGGCGCGTGCGCGGCGTCCTCGCGCGCCGGGGGATCTCCAGCTCGCCGAGCCGCGAGAAGTGGTGGTCGGCCAGGGCCTGCAGCAGCGCGGTCTTGTTCGGGAAATAGTGGTAGACCGCCATCGGGTCGACGTCCAGCGCACGCGCGAGTTCGCGCATCGAGAAATCGGTACCGCTGCTCTCCAGCAGCGTCGCGGCGGCGACCAGGATCCGGTCGGGTTCCAGCCGTTGCCGGGGGCGTTCGGGTGTCATGCCGGGTGGCGGGGGGATCGCTTTCATCTCTAGAATTCTACGTTGTAGAAATTCTGGAGTTTCCCATGCATCGCCCCCATGTCCGCGTCTTCGTCGCCGCCAGCCTCGACGGTTTCATCGCCGGTGCCCAAGGCGACCTGAACTGGTTGTCGGCCTTCGACGATCCGCCCGAACTGACCGGCTACGCCAGCCTGAGCGCGCAGACCGATACCGTCGTCCTCGGGCGCAACACCTACGACACCGTGCAGGGCTTCGACGGCTGGCCCTATGACGGACAGCGGGTCGTGGTGCTCACGAAGCGCAGCCTCGGGGGCGCTCGGGGCGAGGAGGCGCATGCCGGCAGCCTGCAAACACTGCTGCACACGCTGTGGACGCAAGGCAGCCGCAACGTCTACCTGGACGGCGGCCAGGCCATCCGCCAGGGCCTGCTGTCGGGCTGCGTCGACGAACTGACGATCTCCTGGGCGCCGTTGCTCCTGGGCACGGGCGTGCCGCTCTTCGGCCCGGAGCTGGCGATGACGCGCCTGCCGCTTGTGGCCAGCCGAAGCCTGCCGAGCGGCCTGGTGCAATGCACCTACGCGCCGAAATCTTGAGTGCGGCTGGCGCTGGATCTCGCACAATGCCCGCGAACGGCCAATCCTGCGATTCCGCCGCAAAAAAAGGAGACACCATGACGGAGACACCCAAGACCAAGGGCCCGGCCTCTTACTTCCCTTCCATCGAGAAGACCTACGCGAAGCCGATCGCCCATTGGATGGCGGTGCTCGAGCAGGCGCCGACACGCAAGCACATGGAACTCGTGAACCTGCTCAAGACGGCCCATGGGATGGGGCACGGGCATGCGAACGCGCTGGTGGCCGTGTTCCTGGCGCAGGCGGCGCCCGCGAAGCCGTAGGCTTGGGTCGATTCACTCGGGACGGCTCGCCATCGACCAAACGCCCGAATGTGTTGCGCGCCTATTCAACGACCAGCCCCAGCTCGCGCGTCATCGTCTGGTACGTGGGCCAGGTCCGCTGGATGAACTGCTGCAGCTCGACCCCGGTCCATGGCGGGCCTTCCACGCCCAGTTGCGCCAGCACGGTCTTCACGGGCTCCGATTTCGTGGCCGAATCGCGGGCCACCTCTGCGAGCCTTTGCACCACGTCCCTCGGCAGATTGGCCGGACCCAGCAGCATGTTGCACTCCTTGAGGTTCTCGAACGCCGGCCCCGTGAAGCCCTCGTCGGCCCAGGTCGGGATGCCCGGCAGCAGCGCTTCCGAGCGGTCGCCCGAGATCACCAGGATCGGCCGGAAGGCCCCGCGCTGGATGCCGGCGGCCATGCCGGCCATCGAGCCGGCCCCGATGTCGATGTTGCCGGCCATCAGGTCGAACACCATCGGTCCCGTCCCCTTGTAGTTGACCAGGTCGAACTTCGCACCGGTCTGCTTGGCCAGCTGGCTCATCATCAGCTGCCAGCCCGAGCCGATGCCGTAGTTGCCGACGCTCACCGGGCGCTTGCGCGCCAATTCGATCAGCTCCTTGAGGTTCTTCACCGGCAGGTCCTTCTTCACGACCATCGGCGAGGTGCCCGTGCTGAACGCAGCGACCGGCGTCAGGTCCTTGGTGGTGTCGAGCGGCACCTTCTTGAGCAGCACGGGCGCCTGCGCCAACTGGCTGTGCAAGGTGATCAGCAGCGTGTAGCCGTCCGGCGCGGAACGCGCGACGGCGTCCGCGGCGATCATGCCGATGGCGCCCGAACGATTCTCCACGACCACCGGGACGCCGAGCCTTCCGGTCATGTATTCCGCAAGCGCGCGTGCGGTCGCATCGTTCGATGAGCCCGGCGCCTGCGCGGCGATGATCTTGATGGGCTTCGCGGGCCAGGCCTGCGCGCGCGCCGGGCCCGGCAGCCAGCCGGCGGCCGCAAGACCCAGCCCGGCGCCGATGAAGCGGCGGCGTTGCGCCGCCGCGGGGAGGAATGTCGATTCGATGTGCGTCTTCATGTTGTCTCCTTCTTGTTCTCAGGTTCAGATGCCGGCCACGCCGGTCGCGGCGGCGGACCTACATGCCGATCCGGTCAGCGCGGTCGACCAGGTTCTTCACGATGCGCACCGATGCGATGTCGATCATCTTTCCGTCGTACTGGACGGCGCCGAGCCCTTGCGCCAGCGCCGCGTCGTAGGCCCGGATCATTTCGCGCGCACGCGCGACATCGGCTTCCGCGGGGGAGAAAGTGGCCTGCGCGATCTCCACCTGCGACGGATGGATGGCCCACTTGCCGACCATGCCGAGGGTCATGGCCCTGCGGCATTCCTCGCGGAAGGCCTCGGGTTCCCTGAAGTCGGCGAAGGGCCCGTCGACGGCGTCGATCCGGTGGGCACGCGCCGCGATCGTGAGCTTGTGGCGCTGGTAGCTCCAGATGTCGCCGGGGTAGCCGCTCGGGCCGCCGATGTCGCGGATCGACACGCCCTGGCTCGCCGAATAGTCGCCCATGCCGAAGATCAGGCATTCGAGCCGTGGCGTCGAGGCGGCGATTTCCTCGACGCGCATCATGGCCTCGACCTCCTCGATCAGCACGTCGATGCCGATGCGCTTCTTGAGGCCGAGCTTCTTCTCCATCATCGCGAGCAGCTTGTCGACGAACTGCACGTCGGATGCGCTCATGGCCTTGGGCAGCATGACCATGTCGAGGTTCTCGCGCGCGCCTTCGACCACCTCGATGATGTCCTCGTAGGCGTACTCCGTGCTGAGGTCGTTGATGCGCACGCAGCGTGTGGTGCGGCCCCAGTCGAGCGTATTGAGTGCTTGCACGATCTTGGCGCGCGCCGGCCGCTTCTCCGACGGCGCGACTGCATCCTCGAGGTCGAGGAAGACGAAGTCGACGCCCATGCCCGCGGCCTTCTGCATCATCTTTTCGCTGGAACCGGGAACGGACAACTGGCAACGGCGCAGGCGCCTGGGTCTTTCTTGCATGGGTTTTTCCTTGGTAAGTCAGAAGAAGTTGCGAGCGCGTTCACTGAACGACGTGCCCGGCCCGCAACGAAGCGATTTCGTCACCGCTGAAGCCGAAGGTCCGGAGCGTCTGGTCGGTGTGCTCGCCCGTCAGCGGCGCGCGGCGGCGGACGCCGCCCGGCGTGCCGCTCATGCGCACCGGCGTGCCGGCCACGGTGAGCGGGCGAGAGGCGCCCGGCTGCTCGACCTCGACCAGCATCTGGCGCGCACGGAAGTGCGGATCGCCGAAGATGTCGGCCGCATCGAAGACCGGGCCGAACGGAATCTCTCCGCCCAGCAGCGCCGAGAGTTCGGCCTTGGTGTGGCGGGCGGTCCAGCGGCCCACGATCTCGTCGACCGAGGCCTTGTTCTCGACCCGCGCATCGTTGGTGGCATAGCGCGGGTCCGTTGCGAGCTCCGGCCGGCCCATGCGTTGCACGAGCGGCACCCAGAAACGATCGTTGGGCACGCCCAGGCTCACGTGGCCGTCCCGGGCGGGGAAGAGCCCGAAGGGGCACAACAGTGGATGGCCATTGCCTTCGGGCCCCGGCACCCGCCCGGTCGCGCTGTGCTGGAACACCAGGCGTTCGCAGATGGCAAGCACGGCATCGACCATCGCCACGTCGAGGAACTGGCCCTGGCCGGTGCGCTGCGCGCGCCAGCAGGCCGCGGCGATGCCGTAGGCCAGGTGCATGGCCGGCACGATGTCGCCCACGCCGGGCCCGATCTTCGTCGGCGGGCCGCCCGCCACGGCACCGGTGATGCCCATGATGCCGCCCATCGCCTGTGCCACCGGGTCGTAGGCCGGCCAGCCCGCGTAGGGGCTCTCGCCGCTGCGCGTGTCGCCGAAGCCGCGCAGTGCCGCATACACCAGGCGCGGGTTCTCCAGCGCAAGCGTCTCGTAGCCCAGGCCCAGCCGCTCCATCACGCCGGAACGGTAGTTCTCGACCAGCACGTCCGCCTGCCGCACCAGGCGCAGCAGCGCGGCCTTGCCGGCGGCCTGCTTCAGGTCGAGGACCAGCGAGTCCTTGTTGCGATTGATCGATGCGAAGTAGCTGCCGTAGCCTTTGTCCTCGATCCGTCTCGCGCCGTCGAGATGCGGTCCGGTGCGGCGCGTGAGGTCGCCGCCGGGCGGCTCGATCTTCACGACATGCGCACCCTGGTCGGCCAGCATCATCGTGGCATAGGGGCCCGCGAGCATCTGTGTCAGGTCGAGCACGACGAGGCCCTCGAGCGCGCCCGTCGCACGCCGGGAAGAAGCGGCAGCGCTCACCTGTCGGCCCAATGGCTCTTGCGCTTGAGCAGCACGGTCCGTTCCGCTTCCACGCAGAGCTTGTCGTCCTGGTTCAGGCCGTAGTGCCGGAAGCGCACGATGCCGGCGTCGGGCCGTTCTGCGTCCCGGCGTTCGAGCACTTCGCTGAAGGCGTAGAGCGTGTCGCCATGGAAGACCGGGTGCGACAGGCGGATCTTGTCGAGCGCGAGTTCGGTCAGGCATTGCTCGGCCGTGTCCTGTGCCGCGAGCCCGAGCACCATCGAGAGATTGATGCCGCCGAACACTACGCGCTGCGCGAAGATGCCGCGCGCGTCCTGCTGCATCGCGTGCTCGTTGAAATGCCCCTCGGCCGTGTTCATGACCATGTGCGTGATGAGCACGTTGTCCATCTCGGTCACGGTCTTGCCGCGTGCGTGCCGGACCAATGCCCCCACTTCGAAGTCTTCGAAGTAGTTGTCGGTGCTGGTGAGTTCCGCCGCCTTCATGCCGTGGCTCCCCGCTTCGCGGCCTGCTTCTCGAAGGCCCGGCCCGCGATCATGGCTTCCACTTCCGACTTGCCCAGCAACTGCGTCGCGATGATGCGCTGCTGGATCTCCGAGGTGCCTTCGAAGATCTTGGTCAGGCGCGCATCGCGCCAGTAGCGCTCGACCGCGAACAGCTTGGTGTATCCCGCGCCACCGAAGATCTGCATGGCCTCGGAGGTCACGCGCTCGGCCATCTCGGAGGCGAAGTACTTGACCATCGACGCTTCCTTGTCGCAGCGTCGACCGCTGTCGATCTGTCCGCACACGTAGTACATCAGCTGGCGCGCCGCCTCGATCTCGGTGGCCATGGTCGCGATCTTGAAGCGGATGGCCTGGTACTCGGCGATGGGCATGCCGAACTGCTTGCGCTCGCCCGCATAGGCGATGGCATCCTCCAGCGCGCCCTGTGCGAGGCCGATGGCACGCGCCGCCGTGTGGGCGCGCGCGCCTTCGAGCCCCTTGGTCATCAGGTGGAAGGCCTTGCCTTCCTCCCCGATGAGCCCCTCGGCCGGCACCCGCAGCCCGTCGAGTGCGAGCTCGAAGGTCTTCCATCCGAAGTAGCCGATCTTCGGGATGGCGGAGCCCATCATCCCCGCGGGAAAGCTGCCGCGCTCCTTCTCGATCAGGAAGCACGAGATGCCCAGGTAGCGCTTGTCGGCGCTCGGCGGTGGCGAGGTCCGCGCGAACAGCGTGAGGTAGTCGGCGCCGTCGGCAAAGGTGCACCAGTACTTGTTGCCCGTCAGCACCCATTCGTCGCCGTCGCGCACCGCTCGGCAGGAGATCGACGCCAGGTCGGACCCGGTATCGGGTTCGCTCAGCGCGCTGGCGTTGAGGAACTCGCCGCGCACGACGCGGGGCAGGTAGCGGGCCCGCATCTCTTCGGGCATGGCCGACTTGATCCAGCCCCCCTGTGCACGGGCCACGATCGAGGCCACCGACATCCAGCCGCGCGCCAGCTGCTCGCAGATGAGGCAATACTCGAAGTAGCCGAGCCCCATGCCGCCGTATTCCTCCGGAATCATGATGCCGAAGTAGCCCATGTCGGCCAGCTTCTGGCGCAGGTCCATGGGGATCTCGCCCTCGGGCCCGTCGAGCCGGTTGGCAACCGGCAGCACCTCTCGCATGGTGAAGTCCCGTGCGGCGTCGCGGATCATGCGACGCTCATCGGTCATGTAGCCCAGTCCGTCTTCTGACATTCTCAGTTCCTTGTTTTGACGAGGTTGGAGCGCTTGAAGCGAATGACTTCCTCGCCCTGCTGGTTCGACCCGCGGGTGTGCCAGGTCACGATCCCATAGCCGGGCCGGTTGGAGGCCAGGCGCCGCGCGATGACCTCGGAATGCGCATACAGCGTGTCGCCGGGATAGACGACCTTGAGATAGTCGAGCTCGTCGACGCCCAGGAAAGGGCCACCACCTTCGGACAGATCCTCGACCGACAGCCCGAACACCGTGTTGAACACCAGCAGCGGATTGGCGGGTGTGGTCGGGTGGCCGTGCGCCCTGGCAAAGGCCTCGTTGGTGTAGTGCGGGTTGTAGTGCAGCGTCAGCGTCGAGAAGAGCGTGTTGTCGGCCGCCGTGACCGTGCGGCCCCAGTGGTGCGCAAAGCTGCGGCCGATCTCGAAATCTTCATAACGGTTGCCGCGCTGCCGGAGCGTCGCGTCGGCCTTCAGCCGCGCGACCGTGCTGTCGTTGGGGGTCATTGGATGGCTTCGAACAGGGGTTGGAGGGAAGGGGCGCGGTCCAGCGTGGCCACGGCGTCGACGAAGCGGTCGAAGCGCCTGGCGCCGAGCACCGGTTCGGCGATCGAACGAGCCTTGGCCAGCAGGCGCGTCCATTGCGCGTCCAGGTCCGTGTCGGGAATCGCCACGTTGGCGGCGCGCGAAAGGGTTCGGCCGTCGCGCGTGTGCATCGTCACCACGGCCGTATCGCGGTCCTCGGCCTCGACCACGTGCATCGACATGCGGCGGGCCGCGGCGGCGTAGCGCGCATCGAGCGCCGTGCCGTCGGTGTAGAGGCCGAGGTCGGCGGTGTCGGCACCGTCGAGCGCCAGGGCGGCGAGATGCTGGATCGAGAACTTGATGCCGAGGCCGTCCTGGGGCACCGCGATGTCGCAGACCCCGCGATGGTTGCCGGCAACCTGGATGGTCATCGACGCCAGTGCATCGAGATCGACGCCATCGTGCTGCCGCATGCCGCGGACCGCCTCGATCGTGGAATGGGTGAGGTAGCAGGAGGCGTGGTACTTGAAGAGCGTCCGCTCGATGGCGAAGCCGTGGGCCGTGTCGATCGAGGGCGCGAAGCCGTTCAGCGTCGGGGCCATGGTGCGGGCGAAGCCCTGCGCGCATTCGATCGCGCTGTCGTTCACGGTGAAGCCACGCGCCGCCAGCTCCGCCGCCATCAAGCCGTTCATGGCGGCCTTGCCCGCGTGCAGCGGCTTGCCCATGGTGCCGAACATGCACTTGAGCCCGGCGGCCTGGGTCGCGGCGAGCCCGAGTGCATGCGCGGTCTGGCCGCTGTCCAGGCCGCGCAGGTTGGCGCAGGCCGCCGCGGCGCCGAAGGTGCCGACCGTGCCGGTGACGTGGAAGCCATGCTGGTAGTGGCTCGGCCCGACCATCTCTCCGAGCCGGCTCTCGATCTCGTGACCCACCACCAGGGCACGTAGCAGGTCGCGACCCGATGCCGAACGGGACTGCGCCAGGGCGAGAACGGCCGGTGCCACCGGTACCGTGGGGTGGCCGAACATCCTCGACGCCACATCGTCATAGTCCAGCGCATGGCCGGCGGCGCCGTTGATGAGTGCCGCGTCGTGCGGGGCGGCACGCTGTCCACTGGCCAGCAGAAGGCATGGCTGTTCGGCCGATCCACGGTAGGCCTCGACAAGGATCCGCACCAGGGGCTCGGTCGTTCCTGCGATGCCGACGGCCAGCCAGTCGAGCAGGACATGCCTGGCCCATTGGTACGCCACGGGGGTGATGCATGCATCGTCGGTGCGGCTGATCCAGTCGGCCATGACCTGCGTGACCGCAACGCCGGTGCTGGCGTCGTCCATCTTCTTTTCCACGTTGTCTCCTGCCCTTGATGCAGGGCTGCCTGATGAGTTCTCCAAAGTATTGAGCAGGCAGGCGCGCAGTTGCATCACATATGTGATGGATGGATGAAGGATCGAGTCATCACATATGTGATGAAGATGTCCAGTCACCGACGACAGACTCGGTACGCCCGCTCGCCTTTCCGGTGACGCGGTCCTTCAATTCAACGGTGCCTTGCCATGACACTCACTGCGTCTTCCCGCCGGCCGCGACGCTCGGCCATGTATGTTCCCGCCACCAACCTGCGTGCCCTGTCCAAGGTCGGCGCGCTCGACTGCGACACCGTCATCCTCGATCTCGAAGATGCGGTGGCGCCCGACATGAAGGAGGCCGCGAGGCGCAACATCGAGGCCTTCTTCGCGACGCCGCGGGACGGTCTGCAGGAGCGGGTCATCCGGGTCAATGCCGTCGACACGCCGGACTTCGAGCAAGACATGGCCACCGTCGCCGCCTGCCGGCCGGATGCGGTCCTGGTGCCGAAGCTGTCGAGCGCCGGGGACTTCGCGGCGATCGCCGCCACGTTGCAACGCCACGGCCCGCATCCGGCGTTGAGCCTCTGGGCCATGGTCGAGACGCCCGCGGCGTTGCTCTCGCTCGATGAGATCATTGGCGCCGGCCTGGCTTCTCAGCCCCGGCTCGAGTGCCTCGTTGTCGGCACCAACGACATCGCCAAGGAGACGGGAGTGTCCACCGGCGAAGGGCGCATCTTCCTGCTGCCCTGGCTGATGCACGTCGTGCTCTGCGCCAAGCGCCATGGCGTCTGCGTGCTCGACGGGGTCTGGAACGATTTCGCCGATCAGGCGGGCTTCGCGGCGGAAGCGGCGCAGTCGGTGAAGATGGCCTTCGATGGCAAGACGCTGATTCATCCGGCCCAGATCGATCCGGCGAACCGGGCCTTCTCGCCGTCGGCGGAGGCCGTGTCGCAGGCGCGGCAGGTCGTGGCGATCTTTGCCCGACCGGAGAACGCCGGCGCCGGTGTCGTCAATCTCGGCGGAAGGATGGTGGAGCGCCTGCATCTGGCGCAGGCGCAGGCCTTGCTGGCCCTCTGCGATGCGATCGAGACGCGGCGCGCGGGCCGGCGCTGAGGCCCGGGCCGTTCAGCAGCTGGCGGCGACCGCCAGCACGGTCCGCACGAGTTCGGCGCGGCGTGTGTGCAGGCGCTCGACCGGTGCGCCGACGCCGATGCTCAGGTATTGCCCGCGGATGGGGGTGGCCAGCAGCGTCGCGATCACGCCCGCGCCGGAGGTGGCGAGGTTTGCCGATTCGTAATAGCCCTGCTCGCGTGCCGACTCGACGGCCCGCATGGTGGTGGCGATCCTTGCGACCGGCCCGGTCCGTCCCGGTTCGGCGTTGTAGCGCCGCAGCAGCCGGCCGATCTGCTCGTCGTTCTGGGTGCTGAGCAGCATGATGCCCGTCGCGGTGCGGTGCATCGGACGCATGGTGCCGGGCGATGGCGAGAAACGCAGGGCATTCTGCGATTCGAGGACCGACAGATACTGCAGCAGGATGCCGCTCTGGCGAGCCAGCAGCACGGTCTCGCCGGTTTCGTTCGCGAGTCGACGCAACGCGTCCTGGACCGCATCGCGCTTGTGCGGAATGCGTGTCGCCCAGTCGCCCAGGAACGCCACGCGCACCGACGGGCAGTACTCGCGCGTGGTCGCATCGAACTCCATGTAGCCGCGGGACACCATGGACTTCAGCAGCATCGAGACGCTGGACTGCGGCGCCGCCAGTTTCTGTGCGATGGCGGTCACGCGCAGCGGCCGCCGCTCGGCGTCGAACAACTCGAGCAGATCGAAGACGCGTATGGCTGATTTGACGAGACCGCTGTGCACCGGGGGCTTCCAGAAACGGGGACGGAGTCCGCCATTGTCTCAGCCCGCGCGTCGCGGTCCGCTCAGGCCGCCACCGTCGCCGCCCCCTGCCGTAGCCCCATGGCCTCCAGCGTCTGCGCGATCGCCTCGACCGCGCCCGGAATGCCGGCCTCGCCGAAGTGGCCCATGCAGCCCACGCGGAAGGTCTCGACCTGGGTCAGCTTGCCCGGGTAGAGGATGTAGCCGCGCTTCTTGACCTCCTGGTAGAAGGTCTTGAAGTCGTAGTTGGCGTCGTCCGGCGCGTGGAAGGTCACGATGATCGGCGCCTGGATCGCGGGGTCGAGGAAGCTGCGCAGGCCGAGTGCGGCCAGGCCGTCGACCAGGGCCTTGCAGTTGCGCGCGTAGCGGCCGCCGCGCGCTGCGAGGCCGCCTTCCTCGAGGTACTGCGCAATGGCCTCGTCCAGCGCGGCCACCACGTGGGTCGGCGGCGTGAAGCGCCACTGGGTGGTCTTCTCCATGTACGTCCACTGCTCGTACAGGTCCATGCTCAGCGAGTGGCAATGACCTTCGCACTGTTCGAGCACGGCCCGCCGAACGACCACGAAGCCCATGCCCGGCACGCCTTCGAGGCACTTGCCCGAAGCCGCGATGACGGCGTCGAAGGGCGTCTTGCGGGCATCGATCTCGAGCGCGCCGAAGGAACTCATGGCGTCGATGATCAGGCCGCGTCCGTGCCGGGCCACGACCTGCGCGATGTCGTGCAGCGGGTTGAGCACGCCGGCCCCGGTCTCGCAGTGCACCATCGCCACGTGCGTGATGCCCGGGTCGGCGGCCAGGGCGCGCTCCACGTCGGCCGCCTGCACCTGCTTGTCTTCGGTGTAGTCGATGGTGGTCACCTTGCGGCCCAGCACGCGGCAGATCTTCGCCAGGCGCTGGCAGTAGGCGCCGTTGCTCGGCACCAGCACATGGCCGTCGCGTGGCACCAGGGTGCCGATGGCGGCCTCGACCGAGAAGGTGCCGCTGCCCTGCATCGGCACGCATTCGTGCGTGCCCTGGCCGTGCACGATGTCGAGCACGCGCGCGCGGATGCGCGCGGTGATCTTGTTGAAGTCGCCGTCCCACGAGCCCCAGTCGCGCAGCATCGCCTGGCGCGTGCGGTCCGAGGTGGTGAGCGGGCCCGGCGTGAGCAGGATGGGGCTGGGGGTCGAATTCATCGTGATGTCTCCGTGCGGGTGGGGTAGAGGGGAAACGGGTCAGCCGCGTCCGAGCTGGCGCCAGGCCTGCGTACGTGACAGCAGCACGCGCGTGAGCAGCGAGTAGACGATGCACACCACGGTCGAGGTGACGACGATCAGGCTGGCCAGCGCCGCGGCCGGGCCGATGTCGCCGGCGTCGTCCATGTGCATGATCGCGACCGAGGCCAGGATGGTGTCGGGCGTGTAGAGGAAGATGGCGCACGACAGGCTGGCCATCGAGACCACGAAGAAGTAGCGGCCGATGTCGAGGATCGCGGGCAGGCACACCGGCACCGTCACGCGGAAGAAGGTCTTGATGAACGGCACCTTGAGCGAGGCCGAGACGGCCTCGAACTCGTTGTCGATCTGCTTGAGCGCCGTCACCGCCGTGAGGTGGCTGGAGGTGTAGTAGTGCACCACCATCGAGATCACCAGGATCGCCATCGTCTGGTAGAGAAAGCCCAGCGGGTTGGCCGGATGGTTGAAGAACATCACGTAGCCCAGGCCCAGCACCAGCCCGGGCACCGCCATCGACAGCACCGCCATCATGTGCATGGTGCGGCGCATGAGCCCGAGGTTGCGCGTCTTCTCGATCAGGTAGGCGCCCACGAAGACGATGAAGGAACCGGCCACGGCCGTGATGGCCGCCACCTCGAGGCTGTTGAAGTAGGCCGCCGCCATGTCGCTCTCGAGCAGCACGAAGTGGTAGTGCTTGAGCGTCGGCGACAGGTCGTAGGGCCACAGCGTGATCAGCGAGGTGTAGATCGCCATGCCAATGGTGGCCAGCAGCAGGCCGCAGACGCCGACGCAGAACAGCAGCAGCATGGCATCGGCCAGCTTGCGCGGCTTGGGGCTGTAGGGCACCGAGCGGGCCGTGAGCTGGGCCTTGAGCTTGCGGCGCACCACCCAGTCGATGGCGAAGGAGATCACCGAGGGCAGCAGCAGCAGCATGCCGACCACCGCGCCGATCGAGAAGTTGTGCTGGCCCACCACCTGCTTGAACACGTCGACCGACAGCACGTTGAAGTTGCCGCCGATGACCTTGGGTGCGCCGAAGTCGCTCACCACGTAGGTGAAGACCACGGTCGACGCGCTGATGAGGCCGTACTTGCACGACGGCAGCGTGATGGTCATGAACTGGCGCAGCGGCCGGGTGCGCAGCGCGGTCGCGGCTTCGTACAGGCGGCCGTCGGCCAGCGACAGCGCGGTGACCAGGATCATCAGCGCGTGCGGGAAGGTGTTGTAGACCTCGGCCAGGATGATGCCGGGCGCGCCGTAGATCGACATCCCGCCCAGCAGGAACTTGAGCGCGCCCTGGTTGCCGAACCACTGCACGAAGGAGATGGCCGACAGCAGCGAAGGCGCGAGCAGCGGAATCAGCGCGATCAGCCGGAAGGTGGCCTTGAGCCACACCGGCATGCAGCTGCGCGTGAGCGCATAGGCGAACACGAAGGCCGTGGGCACCGAGATCGCGACCACGGCTGCGGAGACCCAGACCGAGTTCCAGGCCGCGCGCAGCAGGCTGGGCGTCTGGAAGTAGGTGATGAAGTGCGCCAGGCCGACGAAGCGGCCGTCCTTGTCCTGCACCGCATGCGCGAGGATGGTCGCCAGCGGCGCGACCAGGAAGACGAAGAGCATGACCATCACCGCGAGCAGCACGGCGCGCGCGATGAGCTCGTCACGGCTCCAGCGCATGCCCGGGCGGCGGAAGGCGGCGCGTGGCGTCAGGGTCGGGGCGTGTGCCAGCGTGTTCATGCGTGGGCTCGCGCGGCGGAAGCCGACGGTGCGGCGAAGGCACGGATGCGGTTGGCCCGCAGCGCGATCTCGATCGTGTGGCCCTCGCGGATGTCGAGGTCGTGCAGCTGGTTGAGCGAGAAGTGCAGGCCCAGCGTCTGGCCATGCAGCGCGTCGGCCGTGACTTCGGCGATGCACAGCCCACCCAGGAACTCGACCTTGCTCACCAGCACGTTCATGCGGTTGGCCGTGTCCTCACGCAGGTTTTCGGCCATGCGGTCCTCGGGCCGCAGGTAGAGGTTGACCGCATCACCGGCGGCGAAGGCCGCGTCGCAGGCGTCGCACTGCAGCTCCAGGTCGCCGACCTTGAAGCGCTGCTGGCCCAGCGCCATCGCGCGCAGCACGTTGACCTTGCCCACGAAGTCGGCAACGAAGGGCGTGGCCGGCCGTTCGTAGATGTCCATCGGCGTGCCGACCTGCTCGATCACGCCGTGGTTCATGACCACGATGCGGTCGGCCATCGAGAGCGCCTCTTCCTGGTCGTGCGTGACCATGATGGTGGTGATGCCGACCTGCTTCTGCAGCCTGCGGATCTCGCCGCGCAGGCGGATGCGCTCGATCGCGTCGAGCGCCGACAGCGGCTCGTCGAGCAGCAGCAGCCCCGGCCGGGTGGCGAGCGCGCGCGCCAGCGCCACGCGCTGCTGCTGCCCGCCGGAGAGCTGGCTCGGGTACTTGGCGCCCGAGGTCGGCAGCCCCACCAGCGTGAGCAGTTCCTCCACGCGGGCCTTGATCTCGGCCTTGCGGGCGCGCGAGTTCACGAGGCCGTAGCCCACGTTGTCGGCGATGCTGAGGTTGGGGAACAGCGCGTAGGACTGGAACACGATGCCGTAGTCGCGCCGGTCGGGCGGCAGCCACGAGACGTCCTTGCCGTTCTGCAGGATCTGGCCGGCGGTCTGCGTCTCCAGCCCGGCGATGATGCGTAGCAGCGTGGTCTTGCCGCAGCCCGAGGGGCCGAGGAAGCACAGCATCTCGCCCGCGTTCACCCGCAGGTGGATGTCGCGCAGCGCGCTGAAGGTCTCGAAGTCCTTGCGGATGCCGACGATCTCCAGCGCAGCGCGGGCCGGATCTGCGAGAGGGTTGCCAACGTTCAGGTCCATGGTTCGCACTCGGTGTGACGAACGCCGCAAGAGCGACGTCGCGGGTGGGAGAAGCTCTTCGTGACCCTTCGCGGGACACCGCGGAACCGGCTTCGCCGGGCCGCCGGAGTCGCCCCCGGTAGGGGGTTGGCGAAGCGACACGAAGTGCGCGAAGACTGGGGGCGAGCCTATGGCTTGGGCTCGGCCTTGCCCTCGTAGCGCTTACTCCACTCGGCCAGGATGCGCTCGCGGTTCTTGGCGGCCCAGTTCAGGTCGTTCCTGGCCAGCAGCTTCTCGTAGTTCTCGGGAATGCCCTCGAGCTTCGAGGCCACGCCCGGGTAGGCCACCACCGCCCACCAGTTGGCCGTGATCTGGTTGGCCTCCTTGGTGGCCATCCAGTCGGCGAAGCGCTTGGCCAGCTCCATCTTCTTGCTGGTCTTCATGATGCTCGTGGCCTCGATGTCCCAGCCCAGGCCTTCCTTGGGGAAGACCAGGTCGACCGGCGCGCCCGATTTCTTGACCTGGTGCGCGCGGAACTCGAAGGAGATGCCAATGGGGAACTCGCCCGCGCCCGCCTGCTTGCAGGGCTTGGAGCCCGAGTGCACGTACTGGGCCACGTTCTGGTGCAGCGCGTCCATGTACTTCCAGCCTTCGGCCTCGCCCATGTTCTGCAGCCAGTACGACACGTCGAGGTAGCCGGTGCCGCTGGAGGCCGGATGCGGCATGGTGATCGCGCCCTTGTAGATCGGCTTGGCCAGGTCCTGCCAGCTCTCGGGCTTGGGCAGGCCCAGCTTCTTGGCCTCCACGCGGTTGAAGCAGACGGTGGCGGCCCAGACGTCCATGCCGACCCACGACGGTGGCCGCGCGCTGTCGGAATAGGCGGGGTTGAGCGCGCCGAAGCCCTTGGGCTCGTAGGCCTGCAGCATGCCCTCCTGCGCCAGCAGCGCCAGGCTGCTGGCGGCCAGGCCGGCGACCACGTCGGCCTGCGGATTGGCCTTCTCGGCCAGCAGCTTGGCGGTGACGATGCCGGTCGAGTCGCGCACCCACTTCACCTCGATGTCGGGGTTGGCCTTCTCGAAGGCGTCCTTGTAGAGCTTCATGGCGTCGGTCTCGAGCGCCGTGTAGACCAGCAGCGGCGTGCGCTGCTGGGCCAGCGCGAGACCGCTCGCGGCGAGGCCGATGGCCGCGGTGACTGCGATGGAGAGGGCCGTCGTGAGGCGGCGCGCGCTTCGGATCATCGTCATCTTCAACTCCTGTTCAGCTGGCTGTCGAACCCCCCGTGGCGGGGGTGGATTGGCGGGCTCCCGAAGGCGGAATGCGGGTCTACGGTCGTCTCGGGGTGGAGGCAATGTAGATTGTGTATTGCGGACTGTCAATAAAAAATTGTTGACAGTTTTCAATTCGGAGCCAAAATGAGGCCATGGCAACGCACAACTCCACCTCCGCCCTGGCCTTCCTTCAATCGAGCTCGCTGCCGATGCTCATGCAGGACGAGATCGAGCGACTCATCATGAATGGCGAGCTGGCCGTGGGCAGCCGCATCAACGAGAGCGAGCTGTCGCAGCGCTTCAACACCAGCCGCGGGCCGATCCGCGAGGCGCTGCGCGCGCTGGAAGAGGCGGGCCTGGTGCGCAACGAGAAGAACCGGGGCGTGTTCGTGCGCGAGATCTCCTTCGAGGAGGCCGACGAGATCTACGAACTGCGCGAGGCGCTGGAAGAGATCATCGGCCGGCGCGTGGCCGCCAGCATGCAGCCCGACGCGCTCGAGCGCCTGCGCGCCATGATCGAGCCGATGCGCGAGGCCGCGCTGGCGCAGGACCTGGAGCAGTACGCGCAGCTCAACCTGCAGTTCCACGACATCCTGCTCGACACCGCGGGCAGCCGCAAGCTCACCGAGACCTACAAGCGCCTGGTGAAGGAGCTGCACCTGTTCCGCATGCGCGCCCTCGACACCGGCGGCGGCCTGCGGGTGTCGGCCGACGAGCACCGCGAGATCGTCGACGCCATCGCCAGCCGCGACCCCGAAGCCGCCGGCCAGGTGCTGCGCCGGCATGTGGCCGGCAGCCGCGCCCGCATGCACAAGGCCATGGGCCGCCCCGACAGCACGCCCGAATCCCATCTGCAGAAAACCCCCAGGACAACCTGACCCGCAAGGAGATCCGAGATGACCGTGAAGACGCTGGAAGTCAATGCCCGAAGCTATCGCTGGATGAGCCGACCCGTCGTGGTCGTCTGCGTCGACGGCTGCGAGCCCGCCTACCTGGATGCGGCCATCGCGGCCGGCGTGGCGCCGACCATCGCGCGCATGCGTGCGTCCGGGGCCGACCTGCTGGCCGACTGCGTGGTGCCCTCGTTCACCAACCCCAACAACCTGTCGATCGTGACCGGCGCGCCGCCCGCGGTGCACGGCATCTGCGGCAACTACTTCTTCGACCGCGAGCTGGGCCAGGAAGTGATGATGAACGACCCCAAGTACCTGCGCGCCGGCACCGTGCTCGCGGCCTTCGCCGACGCGGGCGCCAAGCTCGCGGTGGTGACCGCCAAGGACAAGCTGCGCAAGCTGCTGGGCCACCGCATGAAGGGCATCTGCTTCTCCTCGGAGAAGGCCGACCAGGCGACGATCGAGGAGAACGGCATCGAGGGCGTGGTCGAACTGGTCGGCATGCCCGTGCCCTCGGTCTACAGCGCGGAGCTGTCGGAGTTCGTGTTCGCGGCCGGCGTGAAGCTCATGGCCTCGCGCCGCCCCGACCTGATGTACCTGTCGACCACCGACTACGTGCAGCACAAGGCCGCGCCCGGCAGCCCGGCCGCCAATGCCTTCTACGCGATGATGGACGGCTACCTCGCGCAGCTCGACGCGATGGGCGCCACCATCGTGCTCACGGCCGACCACGGCATGAACGACAAGCACAACGCCGACGGCTCGCCGCAGGTGATCTACCTGCAGGACGTGCTCGACGGCTGGTACGGCAAGGACGAGGCGCGGGTCATCCTGCCGATCACCGACCCCTACGTGGTGCATCACGGCGCGCTCGGTTCCTTCGCCACGGTCTATGCGCCCGACGAAGCCCGCGTGCCCGGCTGGATCGAGCGCATCCGGGGCGTGCCCGGCATGGAGCTGGTGCTCTCGCGCAAGGACGCGGCCGAACGCTTCGAGCTCCCGCCCGACCGCATCGGCGACATCGTGGTGGTCAGCGAGCGCCACACGGTCATCGGCACCTCGGCCAGCCGGCACGACCTCTCGGCGCTCGAGGTGCCGCTGCGCTCGCACGGCGGCGTCTCCGAGCAGCAGGTGCCGCTGATCTGCAACCGCCCCGTCAGCGGCATCGCCGCCAGCCGCCGCCTGCGCAACTTCGACGCGCTCGACCTCGCCCTGAACCACGCGCAATAACACCGGAGCATCGTCCACCATGAGCCAAGCCATGTTGAAGCCAGGCACCGTCCACCACGAAGCGCTGCGCATCGCCGGCGAGAAGGTCCACCGCGAGCGCACCATCGAGGTCACCTACCCCTACACCGGCGAAGTGATCGCCACCGTGCCCAAGGCCACGCTGGACGACCTGCGCCAGGCCTATCGCATCGCGCGCGACTACAAGCCCACCCTCACGCGCTACGAGCGCTACAAGATCCTGATGCGCGCGGGCGAGATCATCGCCTCGCGGCTGGACGAGATCTCGCGCGTGATCACGCTCGAATCGGGCCTCTCGCGCAAGGACTCGCTCTACGAAGTGGGCCGCGCCTCCGACGTGCTGCTGTTCGCCGCCAACCAGGCGCTGGTGGACGACGGCCAGGTCTTCTCCTGCGACCTCACGCACCACGGCAAGAGCCGCAAGGTCTACACGCTGCGCGAGCCGCTGCAGGGCGTGATCACCGCGATCACGCCCTTCAACCACCCGCTGAACCAGGTGATCCACAAGGTCGCGCCCTCGATCGCCACCAACAACCGCATGGTGCTCAAGCCCAGCGAGAAGACGCCGCTCACGGCCTTCCTGCTGGCCGACATCCTCTACGAGGCGGGCCTGCCGCCGCCGATGCTGTCGGTGCTCACCGGCGACCCGCGCGAGATCGCCGACGAGATGCTCACGCACGCCGACGTCGACCTCGTGACCTTCACCGGCGGCGTGGCGATCGGCAAGTACATCGCGGGCAAGGCGGTCTACAAGCGGCAGATCCTGGAGCTGGGCGGCAACGACCCGATCATCGTGATGGACGACGCCGACATCGAGGAGGCGGCCACGCTCGCGGCCAGCGGCTCGTACAAGAACTCGGGCCAGCGCTGCACCGCGATCAAGCGCATGCTGGTGCAGGAGACGGTGGCCGACCGCTTCGTAGAACTGCTGGTGGAGAAAACCCGCGCGCTGAAGCACGGCGACCCGATGGACCCTGCCACCGACGTCGGCACCGTGATCGACGAGGCGGCGGCGCGGCAGTTCGAGGCCGTGGTCAATGAAGCCATCGCGTCGGGCGCGCGCCTGCTGCACGGCAATGTGCGCAACGGCGCGTCGTATTCACCCACGGTGCTCGACCGCGTCGACCCCGAGATGACGGTGGCCAAGCACGAGACCTTCGGCCCGGTGTCGCCGGTGATCCGCTTCAAGACCATCGAGGACGCGATCCGGATCTCCAACGGCACGGCCTACGGCCTGTCGTCCGCGGTCTGCACCAACCGGCTCGACCACATCACGCGCTTCATCCGCGAGCTGAACGTGGGCAGCGTCAACGTGCGCGAGGTGCCGGGCTACCGGCTCGAGCTCACGCCCTTCGGCGGCATCAAGGACTCGGGCCTGGGCTACAAGGAAGGCGTGCTCGAGGCGATGAAGAGCTTCACCAACACCAAGACCTATTCACTGCCGTGGTAGCCAACGCACCGCTCGATATCGCCGGCATCGTCGCCCTGTTCGAGGCCAAGGGCCACGCGCAGTACGACGGCGAACCCGTGACGCAGCTCCAGCACGCGCTGCAGTCCGCGCACCTGGCCGAGCAGGCCGGCGCGTCCAGCGAACTCATCACCGCCAGCCTGCTGCACGACCTGGGCCACCTGCTGCACGGCATGGAAGGCACGCCCACGCAGCAGGGGCTGGACGACCTGCACCAGTACCGCAGCCGCGCCTTCCTCAAGCACCTGTTCGGCCCGGCCACGCTGGACCCGATCCGGCTGCACGTGGACGCCAAGCGCTACCTCTGCGCGCGCGAGCCGGGCTACCTCGAAGCGCTGTCGGCCGATTCGCAGCGCAGCCTGGTGCTGCAGGGCGGCGTATTCGACGCGGCCCAGGCGCTGCAGTTCGAAGCGCTGCCGCATGCGCTCGATGCGGTGCGCCTGCGCCGCTGGGACGACAGCGCCAAGAGCGCCGACGCGAAGACACCCGACCTGGCCCACTATGCGCAGCACATGGCGCTGGCGGCCGCGGCACGGCCATGAATGCCGTGCGGCCGCCCGCGCTCACGCGCCGTCCGGCCACGCCGCAGGACATCCCCTTCCTGTTCGCGCTGCGCCAGCAGACGATGAACGGCCACCTGGTCGCATCGGGCGCCGAGATCGACGACGCCCACCACATGGCGCGGCTGATGCACCGCTTCGAGTGCGCCGAAGTCCTGCTGCAAGAGGGCGTGCCGGTCGGCCTGCTCAAGGTCTCGCGCGACGCGCTGGAGTGGGTGGTGATCCAGATCCAGCTGGTGCCGGCCTGCCAGGGCGGCGGCATCGGTGCGGCCCTGCTGGCCGAAGTCGTCGACGAGGCCACGCAGGCCGGCGCCGACCTCACGCTCAGCGTGCTGAAGGCCAATCCGGCCCGCGGGCTCTACGAGCGTTTCGGCTTCGTCATCGAACGCGAGAACGGTTTTTCCTACGAGATGCGGCGCAAGCCCTGACAACCTGAGAGAGCACGCGACATGCGCCCCTTCTGGATCGAACAGGCTCTCTTCGACGACGGCGATCTCGCCCCCGCGCTGCAGGGCGCGCAAAAGGCCGACGTGTGCATCGTGGGCGGCGGCTTCACCGGCCTGTGGACCGCCATCCAGGCCCGGCAGCGCAACCCCGCGCTCGACATCGCCATCCTCGAGAGCGACCTCTGCGGCGCCGGCGCGAGCGGGCGCAACGGCGGCTGCCTGCTGACCTGGTCGGCCAAGTTCTTCACCCTGCGCCGGCTGTTCGGCGAGGCCGAGGCCATCCGGCTGGTCAAGGCCTCGGAGGCCGCGGTGCAGCACATCGCGGACTTCTGCCGCGCGCAGGGCATCGATGCGGAGCTGCGGCAGGACGGCACGCTCTACACCGCCACCTCGCAGGCCCAGGTCGGCACGCTCGATCCGGTGATGAAGGCGCTGGAGGACTGCGGCATCCATTCCTACCGCACCCTGCCGCCCGAAGAGGTTGCGCGTCGATCGGGCTCGGCGCGCAACCTGGCGGGCGTGTACTCGCCCATCGCCGCCACCGTGCACCCTGGCAAGCTGGTGCGCGGCCTGCGGCGCGTGGCGCTGCGCATGGGCATCCGCATCTACGAGCGCAGCCCGATGCTGGACTTCACGCAGGGCCATCCGGTCACCGTGCGCACGCCGGCCGGCAGCCTCGAGGCGCCCAAGCTGGTGCTGGCGATGAACGCCTGGATGGCGCGCGCGCTGCCGCAGTTCGAGCGCAGCATCGCCATCGTGTCGAGCGACATGGTGATCACCGAGAAGTGCCCCGAGCTGCTGCAGGCCATGGGGCTGACCGATGGCGTGTCGGTGTTGGACTCGCGCACCTTCGTCTACTACTACCGCAGCACCGCCGACGGCCGGCTGATGCTGGGCAAGGGCGGCAACACCTTCGCCTGGGGCGGGCGCATCGCGCCGGTGTTCGACCAGCGCTCGCCCTATGAGGCCGACCTCAAGCGCGCGCTCGACGACTTCTTCCCCTCGCTGCGCGGCGTGCCCGTCACCGCCAGCTGGAACGGCCCCTCGGACCGCTCGGCGACCGGCTTCCCCTTCTTCGGCCGCCTGAACGGCGCGCCGCACATCGTCTACGGCTTCGGCTACTCGGGCAACGGCGTCGGCCCCACCTACATGGGCGGGCAGATCCTCTCGTCTCTGGTGCTCGACGAAGACAACGCCTGGACGCGCAGCCCGCTGCTCCAGGGGCCGCTGGGGCTGTTCCCGCCCGAGCCGATCCGCTACCTCGGCTCGCTGGTGGTGCGCAACGCCATCCGCCGCAAGGAAGCGGCGGAAGACCGCGACCTGCGGCCGTGGAAGGTCGACCGGCTGCTCAGCAAGTTCGCCAATGCGGCGGGGAAGGCGGACAAGGCCTAGGGCCGCGGCCCGAAGGGCAGCACCGGCACCACCGGCGGCGGCCGCTGCGGATACACCGAGGTGCCGAAGGTGTTGCCCATGCGATGGCTGGTGGCGGCGCGGTTGAACACGCCCAGCTGGTTGCCGGGCCGCTGCACGATGGCCTCCGAGCCCATCGTCGCGTCGCGTGATGCCGGGTGCGCGGGGGCAGGACGCAGCCGCTCGCTGAGGCAGGCGAAGGACGCGGGCGCGCGCGCGCCGTCGACTTCCACCTCGACGCAGCGGGCCGGGCCGTCCTGGGCCTCGTCCGCCAGCGCGGGCGCCATCGCCGCCCACAGGGCAAGTGCGAGGGCAGGCGGGAACAGCGGCAGGCGGCGGGCGAGGGGCATGGGAACTCCGGTCGCGCGAGGGCGCGCAACCCGCCAGCCTGGCGCCTGCGTGTGACATGCGCATGTCGCGCGACACCTGGCGGTGCGGCGTCACGGATCGGTCATGCGCACCGCCTAGCATGCCGCGTACTTCCAACGTGCAGGGCCGAGGTCCTGCCGCAGCGTCGCCCGCGCGTTCTTCCCGTGTCCGTCCTGATGATTCCAACCCATGGTGCTTTCGCTCGCCCCAGGCTGCCGATGGGCACAGGCCTGGTGCCTGGTGTGGATGCTCGTCTGGGGCGGCACGGCCGCGGCCACGACGGAGCCGCGCGACATGGCTGAGGCCGGTCCGCGCCTGCACTTCGACCTGCCGTCCCAGCCGCTGCAGAAGGCGCTCGCGGATTTCGGCGGGCTCACCGGCCATTCGGTGCTGGTCGACAGCACGCTGACCCAGGGCCGAACGGCCCAGGCGGTGCGCGGCGTGTTCCCGGCGCAGGAGGCGTTGCGGCTGCTGCTGGCCGGTACCGGTTTGCATGCGCGCTACAGCGGTCGCGATGCGTTCACGCTGGTGCCCGAGCCGGCGGCGGGCGAACTGCCCATGGCGACGCCTGCGGCATCGACGACGGCACCGGCACTCGCGGGCACCGCGGCCCCCGCGGCGGCCGATTTCGCCGGCGCGCTCCAGTCCGCCATCACGCAGGCCCTGTGCGCGGCGCAGCCCCACAGCTTCGGCCGCTACCGCGCCGCGCTGCAGCTCTGGACCGGGCCCGAAGGGCGCATCCGGCGCGCCAGCCTGCTCGAGCCCAGCGGCGAAGCCGCGCGCGACGCCGAGCTGCTCGCGCAGCTGCGCGGCCTGGCCATCGGCCGCGTGCCGCCGCCCGGGCTCGCGCAGCCGCTCACGGTGCTGCTGAGTCCGCGCGCCGACCCGGTCGCGGTCTGCCGCGCCGCACGCGCGGACGGGGGCTGAGGCGCATGCCCGAATCGATCAAGGCCGCGCTGCGCGCGCTGTTCCTGTCGCGCTACGACCAGTTCCGGCGCCACCTGCACCAGCGCCTGGGCTCGGAAGACCTGGCCAACGACGCGCTGCACGAGACCTACCTGCGCATGGAATCGATGAGCGTGCTGGGTGCGATCCGCTACCCCTCGGCCTACCTGTTCCGCATCGCGCTCAACATCGCCGAGGACCAGCGCAAGAGCGGCGCGCGGCTGCTGAGCGTGCCCGACGTCGAGGCGCTCTACGAGATGGCCGACGAGATGGCCGACCCGGCCCGCACCGCCGAGGCGCGCGGCGAGATCGAGGCCCTCGAGCGCGCGCTGGCCGAGCTGCCGCGGCGGCGCCGCGCCATCGTGGTGGCGGCGCGCATCGACGAGATGCCGCACCGCGAGATCGCGCGCCGCTTCGGCGTCTCGGAGCGCACCGTCGAGAAGGAACTGCGCGCCGGCCTCGAACATTGCTGCGAACGGCTGGGCCGGGATTTCATCCAGCGCTTCGGTCCGGGCGCGGGAAAACCGTCTAAGTCTCATGAGTGAAGTGAACGACAGCGCCGAACAGCAGGCCATCCGCCGCCAGGCGCAGCAATGGGTGGTGCGGCTGGCCTCGCACGCGGCGGACAGCGACGATGCGCTGGCCTTCAGGCGCTGGTGCGAACGCAGCCGGGAACATGCCTCGGCCTTCGTGCAGGCGCGCGCGGTCTGGCAGGACCTGCGGCCGGCCGCGCAGGGCCTGCAGCGCGCCGAGGCGGCGCGGGCCGTGCGCCCGGGGCGCCGCGCCTTCCTGGGCGCGGCGCTGGCGGGCACGGCCGGCTGGCTGGTGCTGCGCCCGCCGCTGGGCCTGTGGCCCGCGGCCACCGACCTGGCGGCCGACCTGCGCACCGGCACCGGCGAACAGCGCGAGTGGGTCACGGCCGAGGGCGTCGTGGTGCAGCTCAACACGCGCACGCGCATGGACCTGCGCGGCACCGAGGGCGGCGTGGCGCGGCTCGAACTGCTCGAGGGCGAGGCCGAGATCCGCACCGACCTCGACGGTGCCGCGCCCGCGGTGCAGCTGCGCGTCGGCGATGGTGTGGTCAGCGCGCAGCGCGCGCGCTTCAACGTGCGCTTCATCGACGGCGAGGTCTGTGTGACCTGCCTCGCGGGCCGCGTCGACGTGCGCCGCGGCGAGGCGGGCAGCACCGCGGTGGATGTGGACCGGCAACTGGTCTACGCCAGGGCGCGGCCCGCCGTCGCGCGGCCCGCCGATGCCACGGCCGTCAGCGCCTGGCGGCGGCGCCAGCTGGTGTTCGACCAGACGCCGCTGGCCGAGGTGGTGGCCGAGGTCAACCGCTACCGACCGGGCAAGCTGATCCTGACCGACGCCGCGGTCGGCCGCAAGCGCGTGCAGGCCAGCTTCTCGATCGACCGGCTCGACGACGTGATCGCGCTGGTGCGCGAGGTCTACGGTCTCGACGTGACGGCGCTGCCGGGCGGCATCGTGCTGCTGGGCAGCGCATAGGGCGCACGGCCAGGCTTGGACGGCGCGATGGCGCCGGGCTCGCGCACCGTGAGGCCGGTGTTGGCGTGCTTGGCGTCGTGCTTGGCGATGGCCGCTTCGGCCGCCACGTCCTCGGCATGGGCGAAGCGGCCCGGCGCGATGCGCACCGCGCCGATCGACAGCGTGGTGAAGGGAAAGAAGTGCAGCGTGCCGTGCCGGTCCTTGCCCTCGATGCCGCCGGCGTCGCGCGCCGCGTCGTCGTAGAGCCCCAGGGCCTCGAGATCGAAGTCCTCGATCATGCGTGCGCAGCGGGCCTGCCAGTCCTCGCTCTGGAACAGCACCAGGAAATCGTCGCCGCCGATGTGGCCCACGAAGTCGCGGTGCGCGTCGGCATGCTTCACCGCCAGCCGCGCGAGCATGCGGATCATCTCGTCGCCGCGCCAGTAGCCGTAGTGGTCGTTGAAGACCTTGAAGTTGTTCAGGTCCGCATAGCAGGCGGCGAAGCCCGCATGGCTGGCCAGCAGGCGTTCGATGTGGATGCTGATCGGGATGTTGCCGGGCAGGAAGGTCAGCGGGTTCGCATGGCGCGCGGCCTCGATGCGCGCCTCGGTCACGGCGCGCACCAGCTGCTCGCCGGTGCCCAGGCCCAGGTAGCGCTTGTCCTCGGTGACGATGAAGCCGTCGTTGAGGTAGCGCTGGTCTTCCGACATCAGGATGCCCACCAGCTGCTCGACGTTGTCTTCCAGCTCGACCACGCGCGGGCTGGTGTTGGCGTAGCCCAGACATGGTTTGCGACCGTGGACTTCGCGGAAGTAGAGCCGTGCGTAGTCGTTCATGAACGACTGCCGGTTGATCAGGGCCACCGGCCGTCCCTGGTCGACCACCGCCAGCGCATGCAGCTCGGGATGGGCCTGGAACAGGGTCGAGACCTCGTCGATGGGCGTGGCCGGGCCCAGCGTGGGCGCCTGGATCACGGCCAGGCTGCGCAGCACGCCGGGCTGCGCCTGCTGCGCCGCATGCGGCATCACGGCGATGCGGCTGTCCTGGATGGCCTCGGCGATGGGCGAGGGCGCGGCCGCATGCAGCGTGCGCGTGGGGCGGCCGAACAGGTAGCCCTGGCCGTGGTCGATGCCCAGGTCGCGCAGCACCCGCAGGTCCTTGGTGTCTTCCACGCCCTCGGCCACCAGGGTGGTGCCCAGCGTGTGGCCGAAGCCGACGATGGTGCGCACCAGCTCGAGGTTGTGCGGCGAGCTCGCGATGCCGTGGGTGAAGAACTTGTCGATCTTCACGAAGTCCGGCCGCAGCTCGCTCCACAGCCGCAGGTTGGAATGGCCCTCGCCGAAGTCGTCGAGCGCGATCCGCGCGCCGGTGCTGTGCAGCGCCTTCACCGCCAGCCGCAGCGCGCCCATGTGGCTGGCCGGGCGGTCCTCGGTGATCTCGACCGTGACCGAGCGCGGCGCGATGCCGTGCAGGGCCAGGGCGCGCTCGAAGCGGCCGGGTGGCGGGCCTTCCATGGCAGCGGCCAGCGCGTCCGAACTCATGTTGAGGAACAGCTGGCCCGGCGCCGTCAGGCCGCCCCAGTGCCGCAGGATCACGTCGACGCAGTCGAGCTCGAATTCGTCGAGGCAGTCTTCCTCGGCCGCGAGTGCGAGCAGGGCGGCCGGGGAGTGGAAGGGCGTGCCGATCGGCCCGCGGATCAAGGCCTCGTGGCCGAAGATGCTGCCCTTGCGCAGGTCCACGATCGGCTGGAACACCGGGTACAGCGCCTCGTTGCGGCGCAGCCGTGCCAGCGTTTTTTCGGACGGATTCATTCGGGGCCAGGCGCTCGCGGTGTCGTCGGTTCGCAAAGGGAAAAGGGCAGACGGATCGCGTCCGGGTGCAGCATGGACCTGTCGTGTGTCAGCACTGCGACGGCGCGGCGCGCGGCCTGTCATGGCCGGGTCAAGCCCGGACCGAACAATGGCCGCTGCACCTGGCCCGGCGCGATTCCTTTGTGAAGTTTTCGTGACATGCTGCAGTCGCGTTTCCCCTGTTCTGTCATAGCTCCCGTCAGCCACGACATGCCCGCGCCGGCCAGGCCGGTGGGCGCCGTGGCGCGGTCGAGCCACTGAACACGAACAGGTCATCCATGCAACGCAACACGCCGGTCCAGCGCCACAGGCGCGCATCTTCCTCCCTGGCCCTTCTTCCAGGCCCGCGCGGTGCCTTCGGGCGGACGCGGCTCAACCCGATGATGCGGGCCGTGGCGGCCCTGCTCACGGCCGGTGCGGCGATCGGGGCCGCGGGGCCGGCGCAGGCGCAGCGCGCGCTCGGCGCGGCCTGGATGGCGCAGAAGAACCTGGCGCAGGACACCGCCGCAGCCACCGGCCGCCTGCCCAACGGCCAACTGGCTTCGACGCTCACCAACCCGCTGGCGCAACAGCAGCAGGCCCAGGCGCAGCTGGCGCGTTCGATCGGCAACCTGAACCTCGCGGCCCGCGGCATCGCGCAGCAGCAGGCGGCCCAGGCCGCGGCGCGCGCGGCGGCGCTGGCCGGCGCCTCGAACGTGCCCGATGGTTTGACCGAGGGCGGCCTGAAGGTCGACACGAACAGCCTCACGGCCGGTTGGGCCAACGCACAGGCACCGGTGCAGTCCCGCAGCGGCGGCCAGACGCAGGTCACGGTCGCGCAGACCGGCGCACAGGCGGTGCTCAACTGGGAGACCTTCAACATCGGGCGCGACACCACCCTGAAGTTCGAGCAGCAGCCCAGCTGGGCGGTGCTCAACCGGGTCAACGATCCGCAGGCGCGGCCCTCGCAGATCCAGGGCCGGATCCAGGCCGAGGGCACGGTGATGGTGGTCAACCGCAACGGCATCGTGTTCTCGGGCGCGAGCCAGGTCGACACGCGCAACCTGCTGGCCTCGGCCGTCGGCATGAGCGATGCGCAGTTCAAGAAGGGGCTGTTCAGCGAGGCCCAGGGCACGAAGTTCATCCCCAGCCTGGCCAACGACCTCGCGACCACGGCCAGCAGCTTCAGCCACGCCGCGGCCACCGGCGACGTGGTGGTCGAGGCCGGCGCGCGCCTGCAGACCCACCAGCCGGTCAGCGTGACCGAGGGCGGCGGCTACGTGATGCTGCTGGGCCGCGAGGCGCGCAACGCTGGCCAGATCGTCACCGCGTCGGGCCAGACCGTGCTGGCCGCGGGCGATGCCTTCGTGATCCGCCGCGGCATGGGCACCGAGGCCAACCAGAGCGCGACCACGCGCGGCAACATGGTGGGCACGCTGCGCCAGGACGGCTCGGCCGCGGGCCTGGCGCTCAACACCGGCCTGCTCCAGGCCGCCACCGGCGACATCACACTCACCGGCCACACGGTGCGCCAGCAGGGCGTGGCGGTGGCCACGACCTCGGTCAACGCGCGCGGCACGGTCCACCTGAACAACGCCGAGGGCGACACCGAGGGCCGGGTGCTGCTCGAGCGGGGCAGCGTCAGCGCGGTGCTGCTGTCCGATGCCGTGGGCACGGCGCTGGACGCGCAGCGCGATGCGCTGCTCAAGGACTCCGACAAGGCCGGCGACGGCGTGCAGCACCGGCGCGACCAGTCGCTGGTGCTGATCGACAGCGCGGGCGCGGTCGACTTCCGCGCCGACTCGCTCACGCTGGCCACCGGCGGCGAGGTGATGGTGAAGGCGGCGCGCACCGAGGTGGCCGGCGGCGCCGCCATCGACGTGTCGGGCGCGGTGGGCGTGCGGGTGGCGATGGAGGCCAACAACGTGCTGGTCAACGCGCAGGGCAACGAGCAGCGCGACGCGCCCGTCAACCGCGACGACAAGCGGCTGAACAACAAGAACATCTGGGTCGACCGGCGCGACCTGGTGTTCGTGCCGGCGGGCACCCAGGGCTACGAGACCGACCGCTGGTACACGGCCGGCGGCCTGCTGGAGGTCGGCGGCTACCTGGGCATCACCGGCCACGGCGTGGGCGAGTGGATGGCGCAGGGCGGCACGGTGCAGTTCGCGGGCGGCAGCCTGGCCACCCAGGCGGGCAGCCTGATCAACCTGGCCGGCGGTTCGCTCGACGTGCAGACCGGCTACGTGAAGCAGACCTTCCTCAAGGGCGCCGACGGCCGTCTCTACAACGCCTCGCGCGCACCGGGCGACCTGCTCTACACCGGCGTGTACCAGGGCTTCGAGTCCGCGCATGCGCGCTGGGGCGTGAGCGAGCACTACGCCAGCCCGCTGATCGCGCCGGAGCGCCGGCTGGAGAGCGGCTACACCGTGGGCCGCGATGCGGGCCGGCTGATCGTCGCCACGCAGGCCGCGGCGCTGGAAGGCGCCATCGACGGCGCCACCTTCCAGGGCGCGCGCCAGACGCGCGCGCGCGACACCGTGCTCGATGGCTACCAGCAGGCCCAGACCGCGGTGGCACGCGGCGCGCAACTGGTCGTGGGCATGCACGCGCCGGTCTACGACAGCGGCACGAAGAACCTGGCCTACGTGCCCGGCGCCGTGGCCGCCACCGTCACGCTGGGCGGCGCGCCGGGCGCGGGCATCCACCTGGCGGCCGACTGGCTCCAGGCCCAGCACCTGGGCGTGCTGCGGGTGCATGCCACGGGCAGCATCGTGGTGGGCGATGCGCTGTCGGTGGCGCCGGGCGGCGAGATCGTGCTGCATGCGCACGACGTGCAGGTGAACGCCGACCTCGGCGCGCGCGGCGGCAGCATCGTGCTGGGCAACGTGGTGAAGAAGCTCGCGGGCAGCAGCGGCTGGCTCGACAGCGCGATCGCCGCCGCGCCGGCGGCCGCCGGCCCCGCGCGCACCGTGGTCGCCGAGGGCGTGCGGCTGGACACGCGCGGCCTGTGGTCCAACCTCGCGCTCGACCCGAACGACGTGCATGCGCTGCCCTACCTGAACGGCGGCAGCATCCGCATCCACAGCAGCGGCGAGGTGGTGGTCGCCCAGGGCGCGCTGCTCGACGCCTCGGCGGGTGCCGTGCTGCGTGCCAACGGCAGCCAGGCCGGCGGGCGCGGCGGCGACATCGCGCTGCTGGCCGACGGCCTGGCGGCCAGCGGCGGCAGCGGCGCCGTGCCGGGCCGGCTGGTGCTGGGCGGCGAGCTGCGCAGCCTGGGCGCCAAGGGCGGCGGCACGCTGCGGCTGCAGTCCGGCGGCGCGGTCGTGATCGGCGGGCAGGTGCCCGGCGGCGACGGTCGGCTGCCGGCGGGGCAGGCCTCGCCCGTCGACCTGATCGCGCAGGACGCCTTCACCATCGCCGCCGGCGCGGTGCTGCCGGCCGACTACCGCTACACGCGCACCCGGGCCCTGCCCGGCGAGGTGATCGGCGCGCAGCCCCTGATCGGGCCCGCTTCGGCCGTGACGCTGCACGCGGACTGGGCCCTGCCGAAGGTGCTGGGCAGCAGCGATTCGTACACCGTCCAGACCCAGTCCGGCGCCGCGTTCACGGTGTTCGGGTGGACGTCCTCGCCGCCGACCCTGCCCGCGGGCACGGTGATCACCGGCATCACCACGGCGCTCGGCGGCTTCCCCCTCACCTACGGCGTGCCGGCCGACGTGTTCCCGCAGGGCCTGCCGATCCAGCCCACGGCCGCCGTGATCAAGGCCGGCACGGTGGCGGCCGTCGAGGCCGGCTTCGCGGCCGGCACCCGCATCGTCGCCGGCTTCAGCCTGGCGCAGGACCTGGCGGTGGTGCGCCCGCTGCAGCTCGATGCCGGCCTGTTCCGCTCGGGCTTCTCGCGCTACGAGATCACCGGCCACCAGAGCCTGGCGGTGGCCGCCGGCGCCGACCTGCGGGTCGAGATGCCGGTGCTGCGGCTGGACCCGGAGGCGGCGCGCACGCGGGCCACGGGGGCGGACCCCGCGGGCCTGCTGTCGGCCTGGCTGCCCGACGAATTCACCGCCGATCCCGTGCGGCGCCAATTGCAGCAGCGCCAGGGCGCCGACCTGCAGCTCAACGCGGGCTACGGCGTCGGCTCGCTGGCCACGCTGACCGTGGCGCAGGGCGCGCGCATCGAGGTGGACGCGGGCCGCGCCATCGGCCTGCGCAGCAACGGCCAGGTCATGGTCGACGGCACGCTGCGCAGCGCGGGCGGGCGCATCGACTTCGGGAACTTCGGCTACGGACCGAGCGGCGCCTCGTCCGTCGGCCATGACCGCTCGATCTGGATCGGCGAGCATGCCGTGCTGGACGTGTCGGGCGCGGCGCACGTGGCAGTGGACGCCAAGGGCCGGCGCTACGGCACGGTGCAGGGCGGCGGCAGCATCCAGGTCGGTGGCAGCTACAACGCCGACGCGACCTTCGCCGACGGCGTGGACGCCTTCATCGTGGTGCGCCCCGGTGCCCTGCTGGACGCCTCGGGCACGCAGGCCGTGCTCGACCTGCCGGACCTGGGCCGCACGGACCTGGCATCCAACGGCGGGCTGATCCACCTCAACAGCTTCAACGGCCTGTTCGTGGACGGCACGCTGCGCGCCTCCGCCGGCGGCGCGGGCGCGGCCGGTGGCACGCTGGCGCTGGTGCTGGAGGCCCCCAACTACGCCGAAGCCAGCCACCCCGATGCACGGGTGCGATCGCTGCGCGAATTCACGCTGGGCCAGCAGCAGGGCGACAGCGTGCTGCCGGCCGGCCTGCTGCCCGGCCGCGCCAGCGCAACCCTGGCCTACGGCCACGGCCGCCTGGGCGTGGACCGGGTGCAGGCCGGCGGCTTCGACAACCTGTCGCTGCTGGTCAACGGCGTGCTGAGCTTCGACAGCCCGGTGAACCTGGCCATGGACCAGAGCCTGCGCCTGACGGCGCACAGCTTCAGCCTGGCCGAAGGCAGCAGTTCGGGCGCGCGGGTGTCGCTGGCCGCGCCCTATGTGCGGCTGGCCGGGGCCTCGCGCGTGCAGCGCGACAAGCACATCATTCCTGGCTCGGCCACGTCCGGGCGGCCGGTGCCGATCGCGGATTCGCGCCTGCTGGTGGATGCGGGCCTGCTCGACGTGTTCGAGGCCGCGGTGTTCGGCAGCTCGATCAACCTGGCCCAGATCACGGGCAACGTCAGCGTGCAGCGCGCGGGCTTCGACACCGTGGAACTGCGCAGCGCCGGCGACCTGCGCATGCTGCGTCCGCTGGTGCGCGACCGCACCGTGGTCGACACCGCCGGCGACCTGCTGCTGGTGGCCAGCCAGATCTATCCCGCCACCGGCGCCCTCGGTGAATTCCGGGCGCAGGAGGTGGGCCGCGGCCTGCGCATCGAGCGCACCGGCGATGCGCTGCCGCCGGTGCCGTACGCGGCCTTCGGCTCGCTGGTCTTCCTGTCCAGCCGGATCGAGCAGGGCGGCGTGCTGCGCGCGCCGCTGGGCAGCATCGTGCTGGGCAAGATCGACGTCGGCGACAACCCCGCCACCCACAGCGTGCTGCTGCGCGACGGCAGCCTGACCTCGGTGAGCGGTGCCGGCCTGCGCATGCCCTATGGCGGCACCAAGGACGGCCTGACCTATGTGTACGACGGCAAGGACGTGGTCTACCGCGGCCTGGGCGGCGGCTCGGTCGTGAACCTGATCGGCGACCGTGTCGACGTGCAGCAGGGGGCGGTGATCGACCTGTCGGGGGGCGGCGACCTCCTGGGCGCGGCCTTCCTCTCGGGCCGCGGCGGCTCCACCGATGCGCGGCTGAACCCGCTGGTGCAGGTCAAGCCCTCGGGTGCCTTCTTGCTGCCAGGCCTGGCCACCAATCCGGTCTACGCGATCGTGCCGGGTGCGCAGCCCGGCGCCGCGCCGCTGGCGGCCGAGAAGGGCGCCGGCGACCCCGTGGTGGGACGCCAGATCACGCTCGGCGCGGGCGTGCCGGGCCTGCCGGCCGGCACCTACACGCTGATGCCCTCTTCCTACGCCCTGCTGCCCGGCGCCTTCCGGGTGGAACTCAACGGCCTGGCCGCCAGCGCCATGCCGCACGGTGCCACCGCGGCCATGCGCAACGGTTCCTTCAGCACCGCCGGGCAGCTGAGCATCGCCGGCACGCCGCTGCGTGAGGTGCTGGCCACCCCGGTCATCCTGACCCCGGCCGACACGGTGCGCAGCTATTCGCAGTACAACGAGACCGGCTATGCCCGCTTCGGCCTGGACTGGGTCGCGCGCGACGGTGCGCCACGGCCCCTGCTGGAGCGCGACGCCAAGCGCCTGCGCATCGACATGGGCACGCGCCCGGCCGAAGGCAAGGGGCTGGAGATCGCGGCCGGCACGGTGCGCAGCCAGCCGGCGGCCGGCGGCTTCGGCAGCGAGCTGGTGCTGGGCGCGCTCGGCAGCGGCGGCGCCATCGAGATCCTGGCCCCGGGCCAGGCGCCCACCGCCGGCTTCGCCGGGGTCTCGGTGCGTGCCGACATGCTCAACGCCGTGGGTGCCAGCACCCTGGCCATCGGCGGCGCGCCCGGCTCGACCTTCGAGAGCGAGCGCAACACCCAGAATGCGCGCAACGTGAGCTTCGGCACGCCCTACTCGGTCAGCGGCAGCATCGTGCTGCGCGCAGGGGCCCGGCTGGAGGCCGCGCAGGTCTTCCTGGCGACCGGGCAGAAGGCGGGCGGCATCGTGCTCGAGCAGGGCGCCGGCATCCACACGCTGGGCCACGGCGCCGTGTCCTGGGATTCGACGCACGGCTACATCTTCGACCCCGGGCAGGTGTCGCTGCTGGCGGTGTCCAACGGCTGGCTCGACGTGCTGGCGCCGACCGAAAGCACCGACACCCGCTTCGGCGCGGGCCGGATCCAGATCGGCCAGTGCGTCGGCAGCGCCAACTGCCGGGGCGACACCACGCTGTATTCCAGCGGCACCATCACGGCCGCCACCACCAACAGCTTCGAGCTGGGCGACTCGGTGCGCTACGGCGCTCGCAACCTGGTGCTGGCCGTGGGCGGCATCAACGTGGGCAGCGCCGAGGCGCTGGCGCGCGCGCGCAACGACGGAGCGCTCACGCCGGGCCTCACGCTCAACCAGCAGGTGCTCGACCGGCTGGTCCGCGGCGACACCCGCACCGGCGCGCCGGCGCTGGAGAACCTGGTGCTGGCCGCCAGCAACGCGGTCAGCTTCTACGAATCGGTGAAGCTCAGCACGCTGGACGCGAACGGCAAGTCCTCGCTGGCCCAGCTGGTGCTCACCACGCCGGCCGTGTACGGCCACGGCCAGGCCGGCGACGTGGCGCGCATCGAGACCGACAGCTTCGTCTGGAACGGCTCGGCCCTGCCGCCCGGCGGCGTGGTCACCGGCGGCCCCGGCACTGGCAGCAGCCAGCTGGTGATCGATGCGCGGCAGATCGAGTTCGGCTACGGCGCGCAGACCCAGCCCAAGACCGTGCTCTCGCACGACCGGCTGGCGCTGGGCTTCGCCGCGGTCGAGCTCAACGCCAGCGAGCGCATCACCGCCAACCACCGGGGCTCGCTCGCGGTCTACCAGTCGCAGGGCGCGTGGGACGACGCGGCCAAGGCCTTCGGCTACAGCGGCGGCGACCTGCGGCTGCGCGCGCCACTGATCACCGGCCACGCCGGCTCGGTCAACGCGATCCGCGCCGGCGGCAGCCTCAGCGCCACCGCGCCCGCGGGCCGCGCGGCGGCCGCGCCCGACAACGCCGCGCTGGCCTCGGCCCTGGGCGCCGAGCTGTCGCTGGACGCCGGTGCCGGCCTGCTGATCGACACCGCCGTGCTGCTGCCCAGCGGCAAGCTCACGCTCTCGGCGCAGGGCAACGTGCAGCTGGCCGACGGCGCCCGGCTCGACCTGGCCGGCCGCCGCATCGACTTCTTCGACCTGCCCAAGTACAGCTGGGGCGGCGAGGTGCGGCTGGAGAGCCGCGGCGGCGACGTGCTGCAGGCGGCCGGCTCGCGCATCGACCTGTCGGCGCAGTACAACCGCGCCGGCCGGCTCGGCGCCGTGGCGCTGGAAGGAGCCCAGGGCACGGTCGACCTGCGCGGCACGCTGCTGGGCCAGGCCAGCGGCCACTACGACGCGGGCGGCACGCCGGTGCCCTATGCCGCGGGCTTCGTGGACATCCGCGCGCAGCACATCGCCGACTTCGCCGGCCTGAACGCGCGCCTCGGCGACGGCGGCGTGGTCGGCGGCCGCAGCTTCCAGCTGCGCCAGGGCGACCTGGCGATCGGCGACGAACTCAAGGGCCGCGAGATCAACGTCTCGGTGGACCACGGCAGCCTGCGGGTGCACGGCCGCATCGATGCCAGCGGCGAGCAGGCCGGCAGCATCCGCCTGGCCGCGAAGCAGGGCGTGACGCTGGACGGCACGGCCGTGCTCGACGCCAGCGCCAGCGTGCTGCGCCGCGACAGCTACGGCCAGGCGATCGACGCGCCCAACCGCGCCGTGATCGAGATCGACGCGGGCGAGGGCCTGCTGCGCATCGCCGGCGGCGCGCGCCTGGACCTGCGCGTGGCGGGGGCCACGCAGAAGCACGGCACGGTGGCGCTGAACGCGCCGCGCGTGGGCGCCAACGACGTCGCCATCGACGCGGCCGGCCCGGTGGCCATCGAGGGCGCCCGGGCGATCCACGTCAACGCCTTCGTCACCGACCACGGCGCCGCGCCGGGCACCGAGGCCACGGTGGACGGCAAGAGCTACCAGGTGATCGACCAGGCCTACCTGGACCGCCTGCACGCGGCCAGCGATCGCTTCATCGATGCCGCGCTGGCCAACGGCGCGCTCATGGACGGCCGGCTGGCCGGCCTGCGCGCGCACGCCGACGCCTTCCACCTGCGCCCGGGCCTGCGCATCGTGGCGGACACGGCCGTCAACCCCGACGGCAACCTGCACCTCGACGGCGACATCGACCTCTCGGGCCACCGCTATGCCAGCGTCAACCCGCACACGCCGCGGAGCGCCCGCTATGGCTCGGGCGAGGCCGGCGCGCTGGTGATCCGCGCGCAGGGCAACCTCGAGGTCTACGGCAGCCTCAGCGACGGCTTCGACGGCTCGCGCCTGTCGCTGGGCGCGACGCCCGACGACAAGGGCTGGTTCCTGCCCGCCGGCGTGACGGCCTTCGGTGGCGACGTGGTGATCCCGCATGCCGGCTTCGTGACGCTGGACACCGGCACCGAGTTCGCGCTCGGCCGCACCCTCAACTACGCCGCGCCGGTGCAGGCGGCCACGCTGCCGGTGGGCACCGTGCTGCCCACCGCCATCGCGCTGGCGCAGGTGCTGAACCTGCCGGCGGGCATGGTGCTCGGCGCGGCCGTGCGCGACGCCGCCGGCACCGTGCTGCACGCGGCCGGCAGCGTGGTGCCGCAGGGCGGGCTGGTGCTGCCGGTGGGCACGCGGCTGGACGCGGGCCTGCGCCTGCCGGGCCCGGCGCGCATGCAGGCCGGCCTGTGGCCGGCGGGCGTGCCGCTGCCGGTGGCCATGACGCTGGCGCGGCCGCTCGCATTGGACAAGGGCGCCATCGTGCCCTCGGAAACCGTGGTCAAGCTGCCCGGCGGCGTGGACAAGGTGAGCCTGCGGCCCGCGCTCGACGCCGACGGTAACCAGGGCCGCACCTGGGCGCTGGCGCCCATGCTGGCGGCGGGCTCGCAGTCGTGGGACCTGCGCCTGGTGGCCGGTGCCGACCTGCAGGCCGCCGACACGCGCCTCACGCAGCCGCACAGCACCGCGCGGCTGCAGCTGGCCGACGCGCATTTCGGCATGGGCCAGCGCTTCGTCGACGTGCCGGGCACCGGGTCGCCCGCCACCTACCTCTGGGGCGACCTGAGCCGGTTCCGCCAGCTGATCATCGACTTCTGGGGCGACTACGTGCTGAGCTTCGAGCCGGTCCCCGGCACGCCGATCACGGCCGCGCAGATCGACGAGTTGCGCGACAACGCGATCCTCAGCGCCAGCCCCGGCGAGCTGAACGACTTCGGCTATGGCGACCTGGCCGCGGTCGACACGCCGGCCACCCCGCCCGACCGCGCCAGCAGCTTCCATCCGGCGCGCGAGCAGCTCTTCAGCGTGCTGCGCACCGGCACCGGCGACCTCGACCTGGTGTCCGGCGGCGATCTGCAGACGCGCTCGCCCTACGGCGTCTACACCGCGGGCGCGCCGGCCGCGTCGATGGGCGCGGCCTACGACCAGCCGCGCGGCCTCGCCAGCGACGGCACGCCGCTGTGGCAGGCCGAGGGCAAGCTGTTCGAGCACCTGGTCGACGGCGGCGCCCGAAGCCTCTACGGCGCCTGGTATCCCACCGGCGGCGGCAACCTGCTGGTGCGCGCGGGCCGCGACATCGCGGGCGATCTGGTGGGCCGGCTTGGCGGCCTGCGTCCCTGGCTGCCGATGGGGGCGGTGCGCGACCAGATCGGCAGCAGCACCGTGGGCAACTGGCTGTGGCGCCAGGGCACGGGCAGCGTGGAGGCCGGCAAGGACCAGGTGCCGGTGGCCTGGTGGATCAACTTCGGTACCTACGTGCAGGGCTCGGAGGATGGCAGCTACCTGCCTTCGTATGCCACCACGCGATTCGAGAACGATCCCTACCTGGTCGGCTTCACCGGCTTCGGCACCCTGGGCGGCGGCAACCTGGTGGTCGAGGCGGGCGGACGGGCCGGCATCGTCGGCCCGCGCGGCGAGGCCCCCCCGAACAACGGCACCCAGAGCGAACGCAGGAACGCCATGCCGCGCAGCGAAGGCCTGAACCTGGCCGTGGCCAGCACCGGCCGCATGAACGCCGCGGGCGAGCTGGTGCTCACCGGTGGCGGTGACCTGGACCTGCGCATCGGCGGCGGCCTCAACCCCAATGCCGAGCTGCGCCGCAACGAGCACGACCTCAACAGCACCTTCGCCAACCTGCGCGGCGCGCTGCGCGTGCAGGCCGGCGCCATCGGCGGGCTCGACCTGCGCTATGGCGCGAGCGACCAGATGGATTCGCGCGGCGGCGACCCCTTCTCGGCCGGCCGCGCGTACGGCGGCGGCGGCCCGGTGCTGGTGCTGGGCGACGCGGTCGCGCGGCTGGACACGCGCGGCGACCTGGTGCTGGGCGGCGTGGCCGACCCGGGCCGCACCAAGCTGCTCAATGCGACCCCCTTCACCTACGACGGCCGGTACCACGCCGGTGGCGGCTGGAGCTGGTTCTCGCTCTGGACGCCGGCCACGGCCATCGACCTGTTCAGCGCCGGCGGCAACCTCACGCCCACCACGGCCTGGGCCGAAGGCCCGTCGCGCGAGGAAACGCAGCAGGCGGTGCAGGGCGCCAACCAGTCGCCTTCGCTGGACGGCCAGCACTATCCGTCCATCCTGCGCGCGGTGTCGGCCAGCGGCAGCCTGTACTACGGCGTGGGCACCACCTCCCTGCGCTACGGCGCGGTGGTGCGCGCGGAGCGCATGGGCCTGACGCTGGCACCCGCGCCCATCGGCGCGCAGTACGCCAACGCCACCGGCACCGGCGAGCTGCAGCTGCTGGCGCGCGATGCCATCTATGCCGGCGGCTATGCGGTCACCGCCTCCACGGCCGATCCGGCGGGGCTGAGCAGCCCCTTCCGCCCGGGCTTCATGGGCGTCGTCGCGGCGACGGGCGGCGGCGACCAGGGCCAGGGGCCGGTCGTGGTGCACAACGTGCACCCGGACCTCCTGGCCAACCAGGGCGCGACGGTGTCCGGCAACGGGCGCCAGAACACGGCCTCGCTGTTCACCTTCGGCAGCCAGGCCACCTCGGCCTATGCGGCCGTCGGCCAGGCGCCGGCGCACTACTACGCGGTGGAGGGCGACATCGTCGGCCTGCGCATGGGCCAGATCGCCGAGATGGGCTACCTGGGCGCGGGCGGCACGCGCTACGAGGGCTCGATGCCGGTGGCCATCCGCGCCGGCCGCGACATCACCGATTCGGGCACGCGCCTGGGCTACAAGGACACGGTCGGCACGGGCCGCGGCAACCTGATCTCGCATGGCCGCGCCGACGACATCTCGGTCGTGGAAGCCGGCCGCGACGTGCGCCACAGCACCTTCTACGTGACCGGCCCGGGCCTGATCGAGGTCAGCGCCGGGCGCGATCTCTACTTCGCCGACCGGGGCGAGATCAAGACCCTGGGCGCGGTGGTCAATGTCGTCCCGGGCGACCGCGCCAGCGGCGCCAGCGTGGTGCTGGCGGCCGGCATGGGCAAGGGCGCGCGCTGGGATGCCTTCGCGGCGCGCTACCTCGACCCGGCCAACCTGGCCGACCCGGGCCGGCCGCTCGCCGACCAGCCGGGCAAGGCGCTCACCGTCTACGGCGGGGCGCTCACCATGGCCGGGTGGCTGGCGCGCGAGTTCGGCTACAGCGGCGACGAGGCCGGGGCGCCGGCCTTCCTGCAGCGCCAGCAGGCGCTGCTCGACGACACGCGCCGCGCCGCGCTGGCCGAGGGCCGCACGGCCGCCAACCGCTCGCTGGCGCGCGAGTACCGGGTGGAGAGCCGGCAGCACCTGGTCAACTGGCTGAGCGAGCGCTTCGGCAGCGGCGACAACCGCCTGGGCCTGCGCTTCGACGCCAGCCTGATGGACGCGCGCGCCTTCTTCGACGCCCTGCCGCCCGCGCAGCAGCGCGCCTTCCTGCGCAACGTCTACTACGCCGAACTCAAGGCCGCGGGCCGCGAGTACAACGAGGAGGGCGGGCCGCGCGCCGGCAGCTACCTGCGCGGGCGCGAAGCCATCGCCACGCTGCTGCCCGCGCAGGACGCGCAGGGCCGCGCGCTGGCCTACGGCGGCGACCTCACGCTGTTCAGCAGCGCGATCTACTTCGACGCCGACTACGTCGACACCAACGGGGTCGGCAAGGACCGGCCCACGCCGGGCCGCAACTACATCACCAAGGCGGAGTGGACGGCGCTGGGCAGCCCGGGCTACGGCGTGTCCTTCTACGACGTGCTGGACGCGGGCATCCACACCAACTTCGGCGGCGACATCAGCATCATGACGCCGGGCGGGCGCACGCTGGTGGGCATCGACGGCGGCTTCGTGCCGGGCCCGGGGGCCGGCGTGATGACCCAGGGCGAGGGCGACATCCAGGTCTACGCCCAGGGCAGCGTGCTGATGGGCCAGAGCCGGGTCTTCACCACCTTCGGTGGCAACATCCTGGCCTGGTCGGCCGAAGGCGACATCAACGCGGGCCGCGGCGCCAAGACCACCGTGGTCTACACGCCGCAGCGCCGCGTCTACGACAGCTTCGGCAACGTGTCGCTCTCGCCCTCCACGCCCAATTCGGGCGCGGGCATCGCGACGCTGAACCCGATCCCGGAGATTCCGCCGGGCGACATCGACCTGATCGCGCCGCTGGGCACCATCGACGCGGGCGAGGCGGGCATCCGCGTCTCGGGCAACGTGAACCTGGCGGCGCTGCACGTGGTGAACGCGGAGAACATCCAGGTGCAGGGCAAGGCGGTGGGCATCCCGGTGGTGGCGGCGGTCAACGTGGGCGCGCTCACGAACGCCAGCGCCGCGGCCTCGCAGGCCTCGGTGGCGGCGCAGGACATGCTGCAGCGCGAACGCGCGGCGGCGCGCCAGGCGCTGCCCTCGGTGTTCACGGTGCGGGTGCTGGGCTTCGGCAACGAGGCGCCGGCGGCGCCACCGGCGGGCCGCGAAGGCGGCGCGAACGGGCGTGCCGCCTACGACCCCGGCGGCGTGGTGCAGGTGCTGGGCGCGGGCGTGCTGAGCGCGGCGCAGCAGCAGCCGCTCACGCCGGGCGAGCGGCGCGGGCTCGCGCGCTGAGGCGGGCGGCGCGGGTTCGAACACGCGGGTGACATGACAGTGTCATTCGCGGTGCGCAGCATCGGGCCGTGCGGTGGCGGCCTTGCGAGGTGCTTGCGCGCGCCCCCGCCATGCACCTCTTCGACCCTTCCCGTGAACCCTCCCCATGCCGGCCGTCATGCGACGCGTGCTGGCCGTCGTGATCGTGATGGCGAGCGTGTGCGGCATGGCGCGGGGCGCCTCGACGGTGCCGGTGGCCGCGCCCGCGGCGCCGGCCGGCGTGCTGCGCTTCGACCTCGCCGCGCAGCCGCTGGCCGAGGCGCTCACCGCCTTCCATCGGCTCACCGGCGCCTCGCTGCTCTATGACGCCAGCACCGCCAGCGGCCTGAGCGCCGCCGCGGTGCAGGGCGAGATGACACCGGCCGCCGCGCTGCAGCGGCTGCTCGAGGGCACGGGCGTGGTGGCGCGGCCCACCTCCGCCACCGGCTTCCTGCTGGCGCGCGAGCCGCTCGAGGCGGCCGCGCCGCGGCCCGCGCCCGCCGCGGCGCCGGCCGATGCCGCGCAGGCCGCGCCCGACCCGGCCCTGCTGCGCTACCGCGGCCGGCTGCAGGCGCGCATCGTGTCGGCGTTGTGCGCGGATCCGCGCACCGTGCCCGGCACCTACCGGCTGGCGATGAACCTCTGGGCCGGCGCCGATGGCCGCATCGCGCGCCTGCGCATCCACCCCACGGGCGAGGCGGCGCGCGACGCGCGCATCGAAGCCCTGCTGAGCGGCCTCGACCTGGGCGACGCGGCACCGGCGCCGGGCACCTCGCCGGTCGCGCTGCTGGTGCTGCCGCGGCCGCCTTCGCAGACCGGCGATTGCGCGGCGGAGGCGCCATGAGCGAGATGCCGTCCGAGCTGCTGCGCTTCTTCGTCGACCGCTACGACATGCTCAAGCGCAAGCTGGTCCACCGCCTGGGCTCGACCGAGATGGCCGAGGACGTGCTGCACGACACCTACGTCAAGCTCTCGACCCGTGCGCTGGGCGCGCCGGTCAAGAGCCCGCAGAGCTTCCTGCTGCGCACCGCCGTCAACCTGGCGATCGACCGCATCCGCGCCGACCGGCAGCTGCTGTCGATGGAGGAAGTCGACGCGCTGCTGTTGCCCGACAAGGGCGCCAACCCCGCCGACGCGGCCGCGGCGCGCATCGAGCTCGAGGCCGTGGCGCACGCCATGGACCGCCTGCCGCCGCTGCGCCGCCAGCTGCTGTTCGCCTCGCGCGTCGAGGGCACGCCGCAGAAGGAGCTGGCGCAGCGCTACGGCATCTCGCTGCGGCGGGTCGAGCGCGAGATCCACCTGGCCCACGCCTTCTGCGCCGAGCAGATGCAGATCCACCGGCATAGAGAAAAATAGTTGGCGGTCGGAGGCCGCGCCGTTCGTCCAGGTGGAGTGCCCCGGACTTTTTCGGGCGTGAAGGCGGCGCGCTCCCGATCCCATCGATGAACCTGAACATGGCTTCCAACTCCTCCGGCGAACCGGCGTCCTCCCTCGACGAGGAGGCGCGCGCCTGGGTGCGCCGGCTGCAATCGGGCCAGGCGCGCGGCCGCGATGCGCGCCTGCTCTCGGACTGGTGCGCGCGCAGCGCGGCGCACCGCGAGGCCTTTGCGCGCGCACGCCAGGAGTGGCGCGACATCGGCGCGGTCGCGCTCACGCACGGCCGGCTGTTCCCGCGGCGCCGGCGGGCCGATGCCGAGGGCGCGGTGCTGGCCGGCGTCGACCCGCGGCGCCGCTGGTTCCTCGGCGCGGGCCTGTCGGCCGCGGGCGCGGCGGCGGTGGTGGCCGTGGTGCGGCCGCCGCTGGGCCTCTGGCCTTCGTGGGACGAGTTCGCGGCCGACTACCGCACGGGGGTCGGCGAGCAGAGCCGGGTGGCGCTGGCCGATGCGATCGACCTGACGCTCAACACCCGCACCAGCCTCTCGCTGCGGCCGGCCGGCACGGCCGAGGAGGGCCGCCGGCTGCGCCTGATCGCGGGCGAGGTCGCGGTGCGGCGCGGCCCGGACGCCGCGCCGCTGACGCTGGACATCGAGGGCGCGCAGGTGCTGCCCGGCGTGGGCAGCGTCGAGCTGCGGCGCCTGGCCGACCGCTGCGTCGTGACCTGCACCGAGGGCTCGGCCGTGGTGCTGTCCGACGCGGGCCGCCTCGCGCTGCGCGCGGGGGAGCGCGTGGGCGTGGGCGCCGGCGGCGTGTCGCGCGTGGCCACCGTCGACGTGGCCCAGGCCGCGGCCTGGCACCGGGGCGTGGTGGCCTTCGACAACACGCCGCTGTCGGAGGCGGTGGAGGAGATCAACCGCTACCGCGCGGGCCGTGTGGTGCTCACCAGCAACGCGCTGGCCCGCCATCGGCTCAGCGGGCATTTCCGCATCGATGCGCTGGACGAGGCGATCGGGCAGATCGAGGTGCTGTTCGGCGCGCGTGTCACACGGCTGCCGGCCGGACTGGTGATGCTGGGGTAGGCGAGGGCGGCGCGCAAAAAAGTTCGGAATTGCTGGCGGGTCTTTCGCGCTGCAACGTCTAGGGAAGGTCGTCCACCCCGCGCCCGCATGGGAGCGCCGGACAGCCCGAATCCAACCGACGTCCTCACGAGTCCCCTCATGTCGCCACGCCAGAGCCCCGCACGCCCCGTCTCCTCCCTTCATCCCGATCGCGGTGCCGCGCGCGGCCGGCCGCTGCGCTCGCCGCGCCTGAAGCCCGTGACCGCGGCCGTCGTCGTGCTGCTGCTCGCCGGCGGCGCGCACGCGCAGCGCGCGCTGGGCCCCGCATGGATGGCGCAAAAGAACCTGGCGCAGAGCACCGCGGCCGCGACGGGCCGGCTGCCCAACGGCCTGCCGGTGTCCTCGCTCAACAGCCCGCTGGCGCAGCAGCAGCAGGCCAATGCGCAGCTGGCGCGCTCGATCGACAACCTCAACCTCGCGGCGCGCGGCATCGCGGCGCAGCAGGCGGCGCAGGCCGCGGCCCGCGCGGCGGCGCTGGCGGCCGGCGGTGGCGTGCCCGATGGCTTGACCGAGGGCGGCTTGAAGGTCGACACGAACAGCCTCACGGCCGGTTGGCTCAACGCCAACGCGCCCACGCAGGGCTCGGCCGACGGCAGGACCACGGTGGCGATCCAGCAGACCGCAGACAAGGCGATCCTGAATTGGGAGACCTTCAACGTCGGCAGGAACACCACGGTCGAGTTCAAGCAGCAGGCCGACTGGGCCGTGCTCAACCGCGTCAACGACCCGAACGCGCGACCCTCGCAGATCCAGGGCCAGCTCAAGTCCGACGGCACGGTGCTGGTGGTCAACCGCAACGGCATCGTGTTCAGCGGCAGCAGCCAGGTGAACACCCGCAACCTGGTGGCCGCCGCGGTGGGCATGAGCGACGCGCAGTTCGGCCAGGGCCTCTACAGCAGCCTGCAGGGCACCACGCCCGTGCCGGTGCTGGCCAACGACCTGGTGCTGACGGCCACCAGCGTGGCCCACGGCAACGCGACGGCCGACGTGGTGGTCGAGGCCGGCGCGCGCATCGAGACGCGCACGCCGCAGTCGGTGACCGAGGGCGGCGGCTACGTGCTGCTGGCCGGGCGCGAGGTCCGCAACGGCGGCAGCATCGCCACGCCGCGCGGCCAGACCACGCTGGCCGCGGGCGATGCCTTCGTGATCCGCAAGGGCGTGGGCACGGACGGCAACGCGCAGTCGAGCACGCGCGGCAACGAGGTCGAGGTGCTGCGCAACGCGGGCAGCGCGGCCGGCCGGGTCGTCAACGCGGGCCTGATCGGCGCCGCCACCGGCGACGTCACGCTCAGCGGCCACACGGTGGAACAGGCCGGCGTGCTGCTCTCGAGCACCAGCGTCAACGCGCGCGGCACGCTGCACCTCACGGCCACCGGCGGCACCGACGCACGCGTCGTGCTCGCACCCGGCGGCGTGAGCGCGATCCTGCTCGACGCCAGCGCCGAGACCGCGCTCGACGTGCAGCGCAATGCGCTGATCAAGGAATCGGCCGTCGCCAGCGACGAAAGCTACAACCGGCGCGACCTGTCGCTGGTGCAGGTCGCGTCGAGCGGCGACGTGGCCTTCGAGCCCGATTCGCTCACGCTGGCCACCGGCGGCCAGGTCAACGTGACGGCCGCGCGTCGCACCCAGGTGGCCGAGCGCGCGTCCATCGACGTGTCGGGCGCGGTCGGGGTGCGACTGGCCATGGCTTCGAACAACGTCGAGATCAACGTGCAGGGCAACGAGCAGCGCGACGCGCCCGTGAACCGCGACACCAAGCTGCTCAACAACGCGACCGTGTGGATCGACCGCCGCTACCTGGTGCGCGTGCCGGCCGGCACCGACGGCTACGAGGCCGAGCGCTGGTACACCGGCGGCGGCCTGCTCGAGGTCGGCGGCTACCTCAACACCGGCGGCCACACCATCGGCGAATGGGCCGCGGCGGGCGGCACCGTCGACTTCGGCGGCGGCGAGCTGCTGACCCGCGCCGGCTCCTCGATCAACGTGGCCGGCGGCACGCTGGACGTGCAGACCGGCATGCTGCGCCAGACCTGGCTCACCGGCGCCGACGGCCGGCTCTACAACCTGTCGACCGCGCCCGGCGACATGCTGTACCGCGGCGTCTACCGCGGCTTCGAATCGGAACACGCGCGCTGGGGCAAGGGCGCGACCGAGTACTTCCACAGCCCGCTGATCGGCATGCAGGAGCGCCTGGAGAGCGGCTACACGGTGGGCCGCGATGCGGGACGCGTGGTCGTGGGCACGCGCTCGGCCGTGCTCGAAGGCGGCATCGACACCACGGTCTACCAGGGACCGCGCCAGCAGCAGGCGCGCGACGCCGGGCTCGACGGCTACGCGCAGTCGCAGATCGCCGCGGCCCGCGCCGGCCGGCTGATCGTGGGCCAGCTCGTGCCGGTGTACGACGGCAGCGGCAACACGCTGCGCGACAGCGCCACGCCGCTGGCCGAGCGCATCGACATCGGCAAGGCCGCGCAGGGCGTGGCCGAGGCCATCGCGCTGGCCGACGCCTGGCCGCAGGCCGCGAGCGGCAGGATCGTGCTCGACGCCGACTGGCTCAACGGCCTGGGCCTGGGCGGCCTGGCGCTGTACGCGAGCGGCGCGATCGAGGTGTCCGAAGCGGTGGTGGTGGTGCCCGGCGGCAGCATCGCGCTGCATGCCAGCCAGGTCGACGTGAAGGCCGACCTCGGCGCGCGCGGCGGCAGCATCGCGCTGGGCAACATGACCACCCGCTACGCCAATGCGGCCTGGAACGAGGTGCCCCTGGTGAGCGCGCCGCCCGCCGGCTACACGGCCCGCGTGACGCTGGCCGAGGGCGTGACGCTGGACACCCGCGGCCTCTGGACCAACCTGCTGCGCGACCCGGCGCAGAGCCGCGGCCTGCCTTATGTCGACGGCGGCGCGGTGCGCATCGCGAGCACCGGCGACGTGCTGCTGGCCAAGGGCAGCCTGATCGACACTTCGTCGGGTGCGGCGCTGATGGCCGACGGCACGCAGCGCGGCGGCCGCGGCGGCGACATCGCGCTGCGCTCCAACCAGTACGACACCGCCGGCAGCGGCGCGGGCACGCTCGCGCTGGACGGCGAACTGCGCGGCCACGGCATGAAGGGCGGCGGCACGCTGACGATCGACTCGGGCATCGGCATCGCGCTCGGCGGCGGCCTGCTGGCCGACAGCGGCGTGCTGCCCGCGGGCCAGGCGGTGCCGGTGCACCTGACGCTGGCCGAAGCCTTCGTCATCCCGGTCGGCACGGTGCTGCCCAGCGATTTCAGCTACACCGCCAACGTCATTCCCGCGGGCGCCGGCCTCAAGGGCCAGCCGGCCTTCAGCGCGAGCCGCACCGTCACGCTGGCCGCGCCCTGGGTGGTGCCCACGGCGGTGGTGAGCTGGGAGCAGATCCGCATCGATACCACCGACGGCATGTGGTACTTCAACGGCCAGATGATCCCGGCCGGCAAGACCATCCGCGGCATCGGCGGCAGCGGCAAGATCCCCGAGGGCTACATCGTGCCGGCCAATGCCTTCCCCAACGGCATGCCGGTGACGGACTACCTGATCACCATCGAGGCCGGCACGCCCTTCGCGAAGGAGGTCACGATGGCCGCGGGCCAGCGCATCGCGGCCGGCACGCGGCTGCAGGCCGATGCGGCGGTGAAGCCGCTGGTGGTGCTGGGCGACAGCCTGTTCCGCAGCGGCTTCTCGAAGTACGCGATCGGCGCGCACCAGGGCGTGCAGGTGGCGCAGGACGCGGCGCTCGAGATCACGATGCCGGTGCTGCGCCTCGACGTGCCGGCCGCGCGCACGCTGGCCACCGGCGCCGATCCCTCGGCCGCGCTGCAGCCCTGGCTGCCGCCGCTGTGGCAGCAGAACCCGGCCAAGGGCGTGCTCACGCAGCGCGCCGGCGCCGACATCGCGCTCACGGCGGGCACGCTGTACAGCCAGGCCCCGCTCATCGTGGGCACGGGCGCTTCGCTCGCGGTCGATCCCGGCCGCGCGATCACGCTGACGGGCAACGGCCAGATCACCGTCGACGGCGCGCTCAGCGCGCACGGTGGGCGCATCTCGGTGCTGCCGGGCGGCTTCGGCACCGGCAACGACGCGAACCTGCCCGCGGGCCGGCCCGATGGCCGCTCGCTCTGGATCGGCGCCGGTGCCGTGCTCGACGTGTCGGGCCAGGCCGTGACCGCGATCGATGCGGCCGGCCGGACCTACGGCCGCGTGAGCGCGGGCGGCGTGATCGAGCTGGGCGCGCGCTACGACGCCGAGGCGCGCAAGCTCGATGCGATCGAGGCCTTCCTGATCGTGCGGCCGGGCGCGGTGCTCGAGGCGTCGGGCGCGTCCGCGCTGCTCGAGGTCGCGGGCCTCGGCCCCACCGTCGTGGCGAGCCACGGCGGCACCCTCTCGCTGAGTTCCACGCGCGGCCTGTTCCTCGACGGCCGGATGCACGCCGCCGCGGGCGGTGCCGGCGCGGCCGGCGGCACGCTGGCGCTGCAGCTGGAGACCCCGGTCTACGGCCCGGTCGACCGCTTCACGTTCAAGGGCTCCAACGTCGACGACGCGGTGCGCGTGCCGCGCGAACTCACGCTCTCGCAGGTGCAGGGCGACAGCGGCCTGGCCGCCGGGCTGGTGGCCGCGCAGGCCGATGCCTCGCTGGTCTACGGGCAGGCGCGGCTGGGCGCGGACCGGGTCCAGGCCGGCGGTTTCGACAACCTGGCGCTGCTGGCCAACGGCCTGATCAGCTTCGATGGCGATGTGACGCTCGCGCTGGGCCAGAGCCTGCGGCTCACGGCCAGCAGCATGGGCCTGGCGCAGGGCGCGGCGGCCGACAGCCGCGTGCAGCTGAGCGCGCCCTACGTGCGGCTCGCGGGCTCGAGCGGCCGCCAGCGCGACAACACGATCATGCCCAACCCGGTGCTGGGCAGCCCCAACGCCGGCGCCGGCAAGGGCTCGCTCGGCGTGCCGCTGGTGGCCGCGGGCTCGTCCCTGGCCATCGACGCGGCGCTGATCGACTTCGTGGGCGAGGTCAACACCGGCACGCGCGGCACCATCGCGCTCAACGCGGCCACGCCCCTGACGGTGGAGCGCTTCGCCTTCGACGACATGCGCCTCTACAGCAGCGGCGACATGCGCTTCCGCGAGGACGCCCGCTTCTACGCGCCCGGCAACCTGCGGCTGGTGGCCGCGCAGCTCTATCCCACCACCGGCAGCAAGGCGCTGGTGATGGTCGGCCAGGTGAGCAGCCGCGACACCTGGGGCAACCTGGTCGCCAGCTTCGACCCGGCCCGCAGCCTCACGATCGAGCGCAGCAGCGAGGCCGACCCGGCCGTGCCCTATTCGGTCTTCGGCTCGCTGACGCTGGCCGCGGGCACCGTCCACCAGGGCGGCGTGGTGCGCGCGCCGCTGGGCAACGTGGTCTTCGGCACCCGCGCCGACGGCTACACCGGCCAGGTGAACCTGCTGCCGGGCAGCATCAGCTCGGTCAGCGCCCATGGCCTGACCATGCCCTATGGCGGCACCGTCGACGGCCTGACCTATGTCTACAACGGCGTCGACCTCGACTTCCAGGGCGTGGGCAACGAGCCGGCGGTGCAGTTCGCCAGCCATGCGGTCGACGTGCGCGAAGGCGCGGTGATCGACCTGCGCGGCGGCGGCGAACTCACGGGCGCGGGCTTCCTCACGGGCCGCGGCGGCTCGACCGACGCGCGGCTGCATCCGCTGGTGCAGAGCGGTGCCAAGGGCGGCTTCACGCTGCCCGGGCTCGCAACGAATCCGGTCTATGCGATCGTGCCCGGCGTGCAGGCCGGCTATGCGCCCATCGTCGCCGAGAAGGGCGCGGGCGACCCGGCCATCGGCCGCCAGATCACCATCGGCGCGGGCGTGCCCGGCCTCGCGGCGGGCACCTACACCCTGCTGCCCTCGAGCTATGCGCTGCTGCCCGGCGCCTACCGCGTCGAGCTCAGCGGCAAGGGGGCGGCGGTCACGGACACGGCCATCGCCATGCGCAACGGCTCATGGAGCGCGGGGGCGCAGCTCGACGTGGCCCACACGCAGATCCGCGATGCGCTGCCGATGCAGGTCACGCTGACCTCGGCCGACACGCTGCGCCGCTATTCGCAGTACAACGAGACCGGCGTCAGCGCCTTCGCGCTGGGCGTGGCCGAACGCGAGGGAATCCCGCGCGCGGTGATCGAGCGCGACGCCAAGACCCTGCGCCTGGACCTCTTCTCGCCCACCCTGGCGGGCGCGTTCGAGGGCGCGGGCCGTGCGCTGCAGTTCGACGGCACGGTGCAGCAGGCTCCGGCCAAAGGCGGCCGCGGCAGCACGCTCAACCTGAGCGGGCAGGGCCGCTACGAAGTGCTGGCGGCCGGCGCGGCGCCCACGGCCGGCTTCGGCGGCGTGTCGGTGCATGCGGACGACCTCAACGCCGTCGGCGCCGCGCGCATCGTGATCGGCGGCACGCTCAAGGCCACCTTCACCAACAACCAGGGCAGCCAGCAGTCGGCCAACGTGGTCGACGCCGCGGCCACCGCCTCGCGCATCGTGCTGCGCGCGGGCAGCCAGCTCGAGGCGGCCGAGGTGTTCCTGCTCACCGGCCGCATCGACGGCGGCATCACGCTCGAGCAGGGCTCGGGCATCGACACGCTGCGCCGCGGCGCGCCGGCCTACGACAGCACGCAGGGCTACGTCTACGCCACCGGCCCGAACAGCATGCTGGCGCTGTCCAACGGCTGGCTCGACGTGCTCGCGCCCACCCTGCCGACGCAGGCCGACGGCACCGGTCCCGGGGCGATCCACATCGGCGCCTGCGACGCGGGCGTGCCCTGCAGCGGCAGCACGCGGCTCTATTCCGAAGGCACGATCACCGCCGCCACCGACAAGGCCTTCACGCTGGCCGACTCGGTGCGCTACGGTGCGCGCAACCTGGTGCTGGCCGTGGGCGGCATCAACGTCGGCAGCGAGGCCGCGCTGGCCGAGGCGGCCGCGCGCGGCGTGCTGCCCGAGGGCCTCACGCTCAACCAGCAGGTGCTCGACCGCCTGCTGCTGGGCGACACCAGCGTCGGCGCGCCCGCGCTCGAGAACCTGGTGCTGACCGCGCGCGACGCGCTCAACTTCTTCGGCAGCACCGCGCTGTCGACCATCGACCCGGCCACCGGCCGCTCCGCGCTGCAGCGGCTGGTGCTGGGCACGCCCGCGATCTACGGCCTGGGCGGCGCGGGCGACGTGGCGCGCATCGAGACCGACACCCTGGTCTGGAACGGCGCCGCGACGCCGCCGGGCCAGGTGGTGGCGCAGGGTGCGGGCACCGGCACCGGCAGCGGGCAGCTGCGCGTCGATGCGCGGCAGATCGAGTTCGGCTTCGGCCCCGACCTGCGCGTCGACAGCGTGCGCGCGCAGGACCGCCTGGCGCTGGGCTTCGGCGAGGTCGCGCTGCACGCCAGCGAACGCATCACCGCCAACCACCTGGGCACGCTGGCGGTCTACCAGTCGCGCGGCGCCTGGGACGACAGCACCAAGGACTACGGCTACAGCGGCGGCGTGCTCGACATCCGCACGCCGCTGCTGACCGGCCATGCGGGCTCGGTCAACCGGATCACCGCGGGCGGCGACATCCGCGTCGGCGCGCCGCAGGGCGCCGCGCCGGCGAAGTCCGACAACGCGCTGCTGGCCGGCGCGCTGGGCGCGGAGATCGCGCTCGACAGCCGCGGCGGCAGCGTGGTGTTCGACACCGCGGTGCTGCTGCCCAGCGGCAAGCTCAGCCTGTCGGCCCAGGGCGACGTGCAGCTGGGCGCGGGCGCGCAGCTCGACCTCGCGGGCCGCAGGATCGATTTCTTCGACGTCAGCAAATACAGCTGGGGCGGCGACGTGCTGCTCTCCTCGCGCGCCGGCCACATCCGGCAGGCGGCGGGCTCGGCCATCGACCTGTCGGCCGACGACAACCGCGCGGGCAAGCTCTCGGCCATCGCGCTCGGCGCGGGCGCGGGCACCGTCGACCTGGCGGGCCGCATCGACGGCAACGCCAGCGGCCACTACGACGCGGGCGGAACACGGGTGCCCTACGCGGCCGGCCGGATCGAGGTGCGCGGCCAGCAGATCGCCGACTTCGCCGGGCTCAACCAGCGGCTGAACGCGGGCGGTGTCGTCGGCGGGCGCGCGTTCCAGCTGCGGCAGGGCGACCTGGTAATCGGCAGCGAACTCAAGGCGCGCGAGATCGACGTGTCGGTCGACAACGGCCGCCTCACGGTCGACGGCCGCATCGACGCCAGCGGCGAGCAGGCCGGCAGCATCCGGCTCGCCGCGAACGGCGGCGTCACGCTCGCGGGCACGGCGGTGCTCGACGCGCATGCCACGGTGCTGCGCGTGGACAGCTACGGCAAGGTCATCGAGGCGCCGAACCGCGCGGTGATCGAGATCGACGCGGGCCAGGGGCGGCTCACGATCGCCGACGGCGCGCGCATGGACCTGCGCGCCGGCCAGAGCCGGCAGGCCTTCGGCACCGTCACGCTCAACGCAGCGCGCCTGGGCGGCAACGACGTGGACATCGATGCCGCGGGCCGGATCGCGATCAACGGCGCGCGCTCGCTCACGCTCAACGCCTTCCGCACCTACACCGATGCCGCGCTGGGCACCGATGCGACCAACGATGGCCGTAGCTACCAGGTGATCGACCAGGCCTACCTCGATGCGAAGCACGGCGACAGCGCGCGCTTCATCGACGCCGCGCTGGGCAACGCCGGCCTGATGGACGGCAGGCTGGCGGGCCTGCGCGCCTACCGCGAGCAGTTCCACCTGCGGCCCGGCGTGGTGATCGCGGCCGACACGCGCGCCGGCTTCAACCCCGACGGCAACCTGCACGTCGACGGCGACATCGACCTCTCGGGCCACCGCTATGCGAGCGTCAACCCGTCCCTGCAGCGCACGCTGGTGCGCGGCTCGGGCGAGGCCGGCGCGCTGGTGCTGCGCGCGGCGGGCGACCTCGAGATCTTCGGCAGCCTCAGCGACGGCTTCGACGGCGGCCGGCTCGGCGTCACGCCCGACGACAAGGGCTGGATCCTGCCCAAGGGCCGCATCCCCTGGGGCGGCGACGTGGTGCTGCCGCACGGCCAGCGGGTGACGCTGGCCGAGGGCACCTTCTTCCAGTCGGGCCGCACGCTGAACTACGACCTGCCGATGCAGGCCATGAGCTTCGCGGCCAACACGCTGCTGCCGGCCACCGTCACCCTCGCCGAGGCCGTGACGATCGCGGCCGGCACGGTGCTGGGCGGCGAGGTGCGCGACGCCTCGGGCCGGCTGCTGCATGCCGCGGGCACGCTGCTGCAGCAGAACCTGGTGCTGCCCGCGAACACGCAGCTGGGCGCGGGCCTGCGCCTGCCCTCGGCCATCCAGGTGGCGGCGATGCTGTGGCCCAAGGGCGTGCCGCTGCCCTTCCCGCAGGGCAAGGTGCAGGACACGGCGGACCCGTGGAACCCCATCAACGGCGTGCAGCTCGCCGGCGCGCTCACGCTCAGGAAGGGCTCGGTCATTCCCGGCGAGACGTGGGTCAGGCTGCCGGGCGACGCCGAGTCGGTGGCGCTGCGCCCCGCCGATGCCGTCGACGGCACGCAGGGCCGCACCTGGGCGCTGGCGCCCATGCTGGCGCCGGGTTCGGCCTCGTGGGACCTGCGCCTGGTCGCGGGCGCCGACCTGCAGGCCGCCGACACGCGCCTGACGGTGCCGGGCAGCACGGCGCAGGTGCGCCTGTCCGACACCCACTACGGCCTGGCCTCGGAATACCTGCCGGTGCCCGGCACCGGCACGCCCGCGGTCTACCGCTGGTCGCCCGACATCGACGTGGCGACCTGGGAGTCGATGGGCCTGGCGGGGGTGTTCGTACCGGGCGAACTGATCACCCCGGAGACCATCGACCTGCTGATCGCGATGGGCTACATCGCGTCGAGCCCGCTCGAACTCAACGATTGGGGCGCGGGCGCCACGACCGACGTCGCCAGCCCCGGGACGCCGGCGGACTACGCCGACCAGATGCGTCCCGTGCGCCAGCAGCTCTACAGCGTGCTGCGCACCGGCACCGGCGACCTGGACATCGTCTCGGCCGGCAACGTCGCCATGACCTCGCCCTTCGGCGTGTACACCGCGGGCACGCAGGCGGCCTCGCTGGCCGCGCCCGGCGCCAGGGACCCGTACAACCTGCAGCGCGGCGTCAATGCCGAGGGCAACGTGCTCAAGAGCGAAGGCCATTACCTCGAGCAGCTGGTCGACGGCGGCAGCCAGAGCCTCTACCAGGCCTGGTACCCGGAGCGCGGCGGCAATGTGCTGGTGCGCGCGGGCGGCGCGGTGACGGGCGACCAGATCGGGCTGCGCGGCAACCTCAACCGCACCGACGATGCCTTCGGCATCCTCGACAACCCGGTCTCCAGCAGCGTGGCGATCGGCAACTGGCTCTGGCGCCAGGGCACGGGCAGCGTGGTGCCGGGCGCCGAGGGCGTGCCCACCGCCTGGTGGATCAACTTCGGCACCTACGTCGCGGGCGACGAGCGGCGCCTGGGCCAGTACCAGAACCATCCCTCGCTGGTCGGCTTCACCGGCATCGGCACGCTGGGCGGCGGCAACCTGGTGTTCGAGAGCGCGGGCAACGCGGGCGTGCTGTCGCAGCGCGGCGACGTCGACCGCAACTACGTGCCGCGCAGCCAGGGCCTGAACCTGGCGGTCGCGAGCACCGGCCGCATGACGGCCGCGGGCGAGCTGCTGCTGACCGGCGGCGGCGACCTCGACGTGCGCATCGGCGGCCGCCTCAACCCGGCGCGCGAGGTGCGCATCGCGACCTCGACCGCCGGCCTCACGCAGACCGAGCAGGCCACGCAGCTCGACCTCAACGGCACCTTCGTCAACCTGCGCGGCGCGATGAACCTGCAGGCCGGGGCCATCGGCAGCATCGAGCTGCGCTACGACCAGCAGGACCCGCAGGAATCGCGGCCCTACCGCGTGGCGGTCGCGAGCTCCTCGCGCGCCGGCGGTGGCCCGGTGATCGTGCCCGGCGATGCGGGCGTGCGCATCGACGCGCGCGGCGACCTGGTGCTGGGCAGCGTGGTCGATGCCGGCCGCGTGCCGCAGTACTACGACGGCTTCCGCTTCAGCTACGACGGCGTGCAGCGCACCGGCCAGGGCTGGGCCTGGTTCTCGCTGTGGACGCCGTCGACCGCGCTCGACCTGTTCAGCGCGGGCGGCAACCTCACGCCCGGCACCGCCTGGCTGGACAACGGCAGCAACCGCGACCAGGCCGCGACCGACGGGCGCTTCGTCTACCCCTCGCAGCTGCGCGCCGTGGCCGCGAGCGGCAGCCTCTACTACGGCAATGCCATGTCGGGGGCCACGAACAACGGCGTTCCGGTGCAGTCGCCCTTCGGCATCGTGCTGGCGCCGTCGCCGGTGGCGCCGGAATTCACCCGCACGCACGCCGGCCAGCTCGAGCTGCTGGCCGCCGACTCGATCCATGCGGGCGGCTATGCGATCACGCCCTCGGGCGCCGATCCGACCGCGCTGCCCACGCCCTACAACACCGGCTTCAGCGGCGCGGTGCGCCTCGCCTGGTTCGGCATCGGCCATGCCAACCACGTGCCGGTCGATGCGCACATGCCGTCGGTCGGCTACTACACCGGCTACGGCCTGGGCAGCACGCAGCTCTATCCGATGTTCAGCCTGACCTCGCCCTCGGCCTCCGGCTACGTGGCCGAGGGGCAGCAGCCCGCGCGCTACTACGCGGTCGACGGCGACGCCATCGGCGTGCGCACCGGCGCCATCGTCACCCGCGGCGGCCGTGCCGACAGCCCGGTCTGGTACGAAGGCGGCGGTGCGGTGGCGATCATGGCGGGGCGCGACATCGTGAATTCGGGCACCGCGCTCGGCAGCACCGCCGGCGAATCGGCCGACGGCCTGGGCTGGAGCACCTTCCGCTCGACCGTGCCCAGCCAGCTGGGCGATCCGCCGCGCATCACGCCGGTGACCAGCGGCTCCTCGCGCGGCAACCTGATCGTGCACAACAGCCCCGACGACGTGTCGGTGGTCTCGGCCGGGCGCGACATCCGCTACAGCAGCTTCTACGTGGCCGGCCCGGGCACGCTCGAGGTGACGGCCGGGCGCGACCTCTACATGGCCGACAAGGCCGAGCTGCGCAGCCTGGGCGCGATCGTCAACGTGACGCCCGGCGACCGCAGCGGCGGCGCGAGCATCGTGGCCGCCGCCGGCATGGGCGCGCAGGGCGCCGACTACCGCGCCTTCGCCGCGCGCTACCTCGACCCGGCCAACCAGGCCGACCTGGGCCGGGCCTTCGCCGACCAGCCGGGCAAGGTGCTCTACAGCTACGGCGGCGAGCTCACGCTGGGCCAATGGCTCAAGCGCGAGTTCGGCTATGCGGGCGACGAGGCCGGCGCGGCCGGCTTCCTGGCGACCCGCCAGGCCGAGATCGACCAGGCGCGGCGCGCGGCGTTGGCCGCCGGCGGCACGGCGGCCAACCGGTCGCTGGCGCGCGAGTACCGCGTCGAGAGCCAGCTGCACCTGGTGAACTGGCTGAGCGGCCTGTTCGGCGGCGGCAACGGCCAGCGCAACGGCCTGGGCCTGCATTTCGATGCGGCCACGATGGACGCCCGCGCCTTCTTCGACGCGCTGCCCGCGGCGCAGCAGCGCAGCTTCCTGCGCAACGTCTACTACGCCGAACTCAAGGCCGCGGGCCGCGAGTACACGGCCGTGGGCGGCCCGCGCGAGGGCAGCTACCTGCGCGGCCGCGAAGCCATCGCCACGCTGCTGCCCTCGCACGATGCGCAGGGCCGCGCGATCGAACGCAGCGGCGACCTGACGATGTTCAGCAGCGCGCAGTACTTCGACCAGTACGTCGGCGGCACCATGACGCGCCGGCCCAAGCCGGGCCTCAACTACCTGCGCTACGACGAGTGGCAGGCACAGGGCAGCCCGAGCTACTACGTGCCCTACTACCAGGTGCTGGACGCGGGCATCCACACCGACTTCGGCGGCGACATCAGCCTGATGGTGCCGGGCGGGCGCGCGCTGGTGGGCGTGGACGGCGGCTTCACGCCGGCCGAGGGCTCGGGCCTGCTCACGCAGGGCGCGGGCGACATCCAGGTCTACGCCAGGGGCAGCCTGCTGCTCGGTCAGAGCCGGGTCTTCACCACCTTCGGCGGCAGCATCCTGGCCTGGTCGGCCGAGGGCGACATCAACGCCGGCCGCGGCTCGAAGACCACGGTGGTCTACACGCCACAGCGCCGGCTGTACGACAGCATCGGCCTGGTGAGCCTGTCGCCGTCGACGCCCAACACCGGCGCGGGCATCGCCACGCTGAACCCGATCCCGGAGATTCCGCCGGGCGACATCGACCTGATCGCGCCGATGGGCACCATCGACGCGGGCGAGGCCGGCATCCGGGTGTCGGGCAACGTGAACCTGGCGGCGCTGCACGTGGTGAACGCGGAGAACATCCAGGTGCAGGGCAAGGCGGTGGGCATCCCGGTGGTGGCGGCGGTCAACGTCGGCGCGCTGAGCAACGCCAGCGCCGCCGCCGCGCAGGCCGCGGGCGCGGCGCAGGAGGTGATGCAGCGCGAACGCGCGGCGGCGCGCCAGGCGCTGCCCTCGGTGTTCACGGTGCGGGTGCTGGGCTTCGGCAACGAACCGGTGGACGGCGGCGGCGCGCGCTCGTCCGGCGCCCCCACGGCGGCGCCGGTCGGCTACCGGCCGGAGAGCGCGGTGCAGGTGCTGGGCCAGGCCGGCCGCGTCGACGAAGGCGCGTGCAACCAGCTGACGCCGGCCGAGCGCCGCACGCTGGCACTCTGAGCCCGCGATCCCGTTCGCTCGTCCCGTGAAGAAGGCGGCCGCCGCAAAGGGGCCGCCTTTCTTTTTTGATGAAGTTTTCGTGACAAACGACAGTCGCCGCGCGCCGGTTGCGTCTATGTATCCGTACGCAACTGCGACATGAAGGACTTCCATCATGGGTCGGCTTCGACCGTGCGCCGTGCGGCTTCACCTTCCTGCGCGGTGCCCTGACCGGCATCGCGTCGCATCCATTTTGAAGATCGAGTTGGACCCATGCATGAACTGAACGAGAACAGGCCGCCGATGCGCTGGACAGCGGTGTGCCTGGCCGTGCTGAGCCTGGCCGTGCCCCTGGCCGCCGGTGCCCAGGCCGCGGACGCACCCGCGGCCGCAGCCGCCGCACAGCCCGCGGCCGAACAAGCGCAGCGCAAGGTCGACGTCGTCGAGTACATCGTGCGCGGCAACACCGCGCTCGACGTGCGCGACATCGAGCAGGCCGTGACTCCCTTCCTCGGGCCCGAGCGCACGATGAAGGACATCGAGGGCGCGCGCGATGCGCTGCTGGCCGTCTACCAGGCCAAGGGCTTCCAGTCGGTCTACGTCGACCTGCCCGAGCAGCAGGTGACCGAGGGCATCGTGTTCCTGCAGGTCAACGAGACCCGCGTGGGCCGCGTGCGCGTGATCGGCTCCGAGTACACCTCGCCGGTCGACGTGCGCGAGCAGGTGCCCGCGCTGCGCGAAGGCCAGGTGCCCGACTTCAACCTGGCCCAGACCCAGCTCACCGCGCTCAACCGCGGCGGCAAGCGCCAGGTGATGCCGCTGGTCAAGCAGGGCGCGCTGCCCGGCACCATGGACGTCGACCTCAAGGTCGACGACGAGAGCCCGTGGCGCGCCAGCCTGGGCCTCAACAACGACTACAGCGCCGACACGCGCAAGCTGCGCGGCACCGCCTCGATCGGCCACGACAACCTCTGGCAGATGGGCCACAGCGCCTCGATCAGCTTCTTCGGCGCGCCGCAGGACCTGAACCAGACGCAGGTGATCTCGGGCTCGTACAGCGCCCCGATCCCCGGCACCGCCTGGGCGCTCGAAGCCTCGGCCTACAAGTCCGACAGCTCGGTCGCCACCGTGGGCGGCACCAACGTGCTGGGCAAGGGCCATTCGATCGGCTTCAAGGCCACCTACACCGTGCCCAACGCCGGCGACTGGTGGCACACGCTGAGCGTGGGCATCGACTTCAAGGACAACAAGGAAGCGCTGATGCTGGGCAAGACCGGCGACACCGTGCCGCTCAAGTACGCGCCCATCACGCTCGGCTACAACGGCTTCCTGCAGGCCGAGCGCAGCCAGGTCGGCCTGGGCCTGTCGCTGGTGGCCGGCACGCGCAGTTCCTTCGGCTACGGCAGCGACTGGCAGGCCTTCGACTACAAGCGCTACAAGTCCTCGCCCAGCTTCATGGTGCTCAAGGGCGACGTGAACGGCAGCTACACGCTGGCCGGCGATTCGCAGATCGGCTTCCGCCTCTCGGGCCAGCTCAGCGATTCGCCGCTGGTCTCGAGCGAGCAGATCGCGGCCGGCGGCATGAACTCGGTGCGCGGCTACCTGTCGGCCGAGAGCACCGGCGACATCGGCCTGGTCGGCTCGCTCGAGTGGCGCACCAAGCCGCTGGACTGGCTCGGCCCGATGGTCGAGAACTGGCGCCTCTACACCTTCGCCGATGCGGGCCGGCTGCGCCTGAAGAGCCCGCTGGCCGAACAGCAGGACGGCTTCACGCTGGCCTCGGTCGGCTTCGGCACCACCTTCCGCATCGCCGAGCGCCTCAACGGCCGCGTCGACGTGGGCTATCCGCTCAAGAAGGGTGCGCGCACCGAGAAGCACGACACCCGCATCAATTTCAGCCTGACGGCCAATTACTGACCGTCGGCACGACCCCTCGATCTTTCATCGTCATTCCTACGAGCTTCCGGAGAACTCTGTCATGCGACGCACACTATTTGTTCTGCTCACCTTGTTGAGCACGCTCCTGCCGGGCCTGGCGCACGCCTGGTGGCAGCCCGACTGGGCCTACCGCAAGCCCCTCACCGTCGACGGCGGCCCGCAGGCCGGCGCGATCGGCGGCGACGCCGGCCGCACCCCGGTGCTGGTGCGCCTGCACACCGGCAACTTCAGCTTCCAGGGCGTGAACGAGACCGGCGCCGACCTGCGCTTCGTCGCCGGCGACGACAAGACGGTGCTCAACCACCAGATCGAACAGTTCGACCCGCTGCTGGGCATGGCGCTGATCTGGGTCGACGTGCCCGCGGTCGGCGCGGGTGCGCCGCAGAAGCTGTGGATGTACTACGGCAACCCCAAGGCCCCGGCCTCGGGCAACGGCCAGCGCACCTATGACCCCGACTACACGCTGGTCTACCACTTCGCCGAAGCCAACGTGCCGCCGCGCGACACCACCGCCTACGGCAACCATGGCCAGAGCGCCGTGGTCAGCCTCGACGGCACCGTGATCGGCAAGGGCGCACAGCTCGGCCGCGACGCGCTGATGCTGCCGGCCTCGCCTTCGCTGGCACAGAAGGCCGGCGCAGCCTTCACCTTCTCGGCCTGGATCAAGCCCGAGCAGCTCGGTGCCCAGCAGGTGGTCTATGCCCGCCGCGACGGCGCCAACGAACTCGTGATCGGCGTCGACCAGGGCGTGCCCTTCGTGCGCATCAACGGCCAGCGCAGCGCGCCTGGCCAGCCGATCCAGGCCGGCCAGTGGGCCTACCTGGCATTGAAGTCCGACGGCCAGAACGCCACCCTGTTCGTGGGCGGCCGTCCGACCGTCTCGCTCGCCGCCGCGATGCCGGCACTCGCCAGCGCCGCCTCGATCGGCGCCGATGCGGCCGCCGCCGGCACGCCCGCCGGCCAGGCCGCCGTGCCGGCACTGGCCGCCTTCACCGGCGCGATCGACGAAGTGCGCCTGTCGAAGGTCGCACGCCCCGACGCCCTGCTGCTGGCCGATGCCGTGTCGCAAGGCGCCGAATCGCGTCTCGCCGTCTTCGGTGCCGACGAGCAGCAGGCCGGCAAGAGCCACTTCGGCTTCATCCTGGCCGCGATGCCGCTGGACGCCTGGATCGTGGTCGCGCTGCTGGGCCTGATGATGGTGCTGTCGTGGGCCATCATGATCGGCAAGGGCCGCAGCTACGGTGCCGCCTCGCGCGCCAACGCCGCCTTCATCGGCCTGTTCCGCGAAACCGCCGGTGCCCCGCTGGACCGCCTGGCCGTGAGCAATTCCGTGTCCGAGCAGGTCAAGGCCGACTCGTCGCTGTGGCGCCTGTACGAAGTGGCGGTCGACGAGATGCGCCGCCGCCATGACCGCGGCTACGACCTCAACTCCGTGTCGGCCTCCACCATCGGCGCGATCCGCGCCGCGATGGACGGCGTGATGGTGCGCGAGAACGAGCGCATGTCCAAGCGCATGAACTGGCTCTCGACCACCATCGAAGGCGCACCCTACGTCGGCCTGTTCGGCACCGTGATCGGGATCATGCTGGTGTTCGTCGTGGCGGCCATGGCCGGTGCGGTGGACATCAACTCGGTGGCCCCCGGCATGGCCGCGGCGCTGCTGTGTACCGCCGCCGGCCTGGGCGTCGCGATCCCCGCGCTGTTCGGCTACAACTGGCTCGCCTCGCGCTCCGACGCCATCGGCGCCGACATGGCGGTGTTCGTCGACGAGTTCGTCACGCGCCTGGCCGAAGAGCAGGGCGAAGGCCGCTCGCTGCCGCAGGCCGCCCCGGCGCGCAGCGCACGCCGCGCCGGCATCGACGCCGACGCCGGCTGGACTTCCGCTCCTGGCCACGTGGCTGCCTGAGGCCGAGAGAAGACCATGGCCAACCCTGCCAAGTTCGGCACCAAGAAGCGCTCCGGCGGCATCAACATCACGCCCTTCGTGGACGTGCTGCTGGTGGTGCTGGTGATCTTCATCCTCACCAGCAACGCCAGCATCCCCGGCATCAAGGTCGACCTGCCGAAGGCCAGTTCCTCGATCGCGCTCGAGAAGCCCAAGACCAAGGCCATCACGGTCGATAACGCGGGCCAGCTGTTCCTCGACGCCTACCCGGTCTCGCTGGCCGAGCTCGAGGAGCGCCTGCGCACCGAGAAGGCCCTGTCGCCGGACTTCCCGGTCATCGTGCGCGGCGACGCCGCGGTGCAGTACGCCAAGGTGGTCGAAGTGCTCGACCTGCTGCGCCGCATCGAGCTCAACCAGGTCGGCCTGGTGACCGGCAAGCCGAGCTGAGGACGTGCCCGTGAACCTAGCCCATCCAACCAGCCCGCGGCGGCCGGCGTCGAAGGACGCGGCCGGCCTGTGGCGTCGCTGGGGCGGTGTCGTCATCGGTGCGGTGGTGCTGGCGCTGCTGGCGGCGCTGGTCTGGTACCTGCTGTCCGACACGGCCAGCCAGAAGCGCCAGGTGGCCGACGCGCCGATGCTGATGCTGCCGCCGCCCCCTCCGCCGCCGCCCGAGCCCGAGAAGCTGCCCGAGCCCGAACCCGAGAAGGTCAAGCCCGACGTGGTCGAGCCCGAGCCGACGCCGATCGACAACAAGGAGCCGCCCAAGGACGACGCGCCGCCCAGCCCCTCGCAGGACGTGGGCGACCCGGTGACCATCGACGGCGCGGCGCAGGCCGGCACCGACGCCTTCGGCATCGCGGCCGGACGTGGCGGCGGCATGACCGGCGGCGGTGGCGGCGGCGGCCTGGGCAGCGGCTCCTACGGGCGCTATGTGGCCAATGCGCTGCAGCAGGCCCTGGCGCGCGACCCGCGCACCCGGCAGCTGAGCTTCGACGACATCCAGATCGACCTGTGGCTCGACGCGGCCGGCAAGACCACGCGCGTGCAGCTGGTGAAAAGCACCGGCAACCCGCAGTCCGACGAGGCCGTGCTCGCCATGGCCCGCGAGATGACCCGCATCGACGAGAGCCCGCCGGCTTCCGCGCGCTTCCCGATGCGCGTGTCCATGAAGGGGCGCCGGCCTTGACCGAGGCGCGCGGCATCCCGTCCATTCCATCCAATTTCCTGAGCAATCCGATGAACCAATCCAAGACTCTCCGACGCAGCGCGCAGTCGCTGGCGGCGGCCTCCGCCCTCGCGCTGCTGGGCGCGATGGGCTCCGCAGCCCATGCGCAGACCGCCGCCGCACCGGCGGGCGACAGCGCCATGGTGCGCCTGGTCCGCGGCCTGATGCAAAGCGGCACGCTGAGCAAGGACGTGGGCGAGGCGCTGCTGGCGCAGGCCCAGACCGAAGCCATGGCCGCGCAGCAGTTGCAGCGCCAGGCCGCGGCCGCCGCACCGGCCGCCACCGCCGGCGGCGGCCTGCGCGTCGAACCGGGCGACGTGCGCGTGCCCTACATCTCGCAGACCGTGCGCGACCAGATCCGCGACGAGGTCAAGGGCCAGGTCATGGCGCAGGCCAAGTCCGAAGGCTGGGCCGCGCCCAACGAGACGCCGGAGTGGAGCAAGCGCATCCGCGTCGAAGGCGACGTGCGCGTGCGCAACGAATCGCGCAGCTACTCGGGCGGCAACTCCAACATCGAGATCAACTGGCCGGCCTTCAACGAAGGCAACGGCTTCGACGTCAACAACAACACCAACCTCGCGCTGCCCTCGCTGCTCAACACGCGCCAGGACCGCCGCAACCAGTTCCGCGCCCGCGCCCGCCTGGGCATCTTCGCGGACATCAGCGACCAGACCAAGGCCGGCATCCGCCTGGCTTCGGGCAGCGACGGCAGCCCGGTGTCGACCACCCAGACGCTGGGCGGCGGCCTGTCCAAGAAGAACGTCTGGCTCGACCAGATGTGGCTGTCGTACCAGCCGACCGAATGGCTCACCTTCACCGGCGGGCGCTTCGGCAACCCCTTCGTCTCGACCGAAACGCTGTTCTCCAGCGACCTGAACTTCGACGGCATCGCCGCGCAGTTCGACAAGACGCTGGCCAACAAGGACATCTCGGTCTTCGGCACGCTGGGCCTGATCCCGCTCGAGTACTCGTCGGACAGCTTCCCCAGCCGCCAGCAGGACAAGATGGCCAGCGAGAACAAGTGGCTGCTGGGCGCACAGGCCGGCGCGCGCTGGAAGCTCGACAGCGTCAACAGCCTGCGCGGCGCGATCGCCTACTACGACTTCAAGAACACCGAAGGCAAGGTCTCGACGCCGTGCGCGCTGTATGCGGGCGCCGACAGCTGCAGCACCGACTGGGCACGTCCGGCCTTCATGCAGAAGGGCAACACGCTGATGCTGCTGCGCGACATCGCGCTCAACCCGCTGGACCCGGGCAACACGCCGCAGCCGCAGTACGTGGGCCTGGCCTCGAAGTTCCAGCTGGTCGACCTGAACTTCCGCTGGGACACGCGCGTCGCGGGCAACGCGCTGCGCCTGGACGCCAACTTCATCCGCAACATGGCCTACGACAAGTCGGAGATGTTCGCGCGCGCACGCGGCGGCATCATCAACAACTTCGGCGGCTCGGGCGCCACCACCGAGGCGGACTTCCAGAGCGGCGGCAACGCCTACAGCCTGCAGGCCACCTACGGCAAGCCCACGCCCGCGGCCCGCGGCGACTGGAACGTGCTGGCCGGCTACAAGCGCATCGAACCCGACGCGCTGCCCGACGGCTTCAACGACTCGACCTTCCACCAGGGCGGCACCAACGCCAAGGGCTACTTCCTCGGCGCTTCGTACGCGATCGACAAGAACGCCTGGTTCACCGGCCGCTGGTCGGCGACCAAGCAGGTCTTCGGCGCGCCGCTGGCGATCGACACGCTGCAGCTCGAATTCAATGCACGGTTCTAAGGAGCGGCGTGTGAACACCCCATCGAATCGATCGCTCGCACGCTGGCGGCCGCTGGCCTGCAGCCTGGCCGCCGCGCTGGCCTGCGGTGCCGCACTGGCCCAGACGACGCCCGCGCAGGGCATGGAAGAGCGGCTGCGCGCGCAGCTGCGCATCACCACCTCGCAACTGCAGCAGGCGCAGAACGAGCTGGCGCAGCTCAAGTCCGGTGCCGCCCCCGCGGCGCCGGTGGCCGCGGCACCGGCGGGCGAAGTCGCCGAACTGAAGAAGGCCCTGGCCCGCGCCGAGGCGCAGCTCGGCGCCGAACGCCAGGGCCGCGCGCAGGCCACCGAAGGCAGCCAGCAGGTCAAGGCCCAGGCCCAGGCCGCGACCGAGCGCGCCACCGCGCAGGTCGCGCAGTTCCGCAATGCCTACGACGAGCTGCTGAAGATGGCGCGCGCCTCGGAGGCCGAGCGCCAGCGCCTGGCCGCCGAGACGCACCTGCAGCGCACCGCGGTCACGCAGTGCGAGGCCAAGAACACGCAGCTCTACGCCGTGGGCCAGGAGATCCTGCGCGCCTACGAGACCGTGGACCTGGGCAGCGTGCTCGCGTCGCGCCAGCCCTTCGCCGCGCAGAGCCGGGTGAAGTACGAGCAGATCGCGCAGCAGTACGGCGACAAGCTCTACGAAGGCCGCTTCGACGCGCGCAGCGTGAGCGCACCGGCCGCGCCCGCCGCGGCGCAGTGAAGCGACGCACCATGGTCCGCCGCCTGATCGACGTGCCGGCACCGACCCTGCTGCTGCTGGGCCGCGAATGCTTCGTCATGCTGCTGGGAAGCCGCGACGAACACCGCGGCCTGCAGCAGGAAGGCGCGGCCATGCCGGTGGCGAGCGACGCGCGGCGGTCCCTGGTGTGGGTTGACAACGCAGTGAAAGAGATGAACCGAATGAAGAAGCAATTTGCAGTCCGCATGCCCTCGCTGCGTGCCGCGGCCGGCGTGCTGTTGGCCTCGTGCCTCGGCGCGGCGACGGCGCAGACCCCGCCCCAGGCCTCGCCCGCGAACCCCGTGGTGGCCAGCCTGGGCGCGGTGACGGTCGGCCGGGCCGACGTCGAGCGCCTGCTCCAGGGCCTGCCCGAAGCCGAGCGCGCCGCGCTCAAGGACAACCGCGGCGCGCTCGACAACTGGCTGCGCCAGCGGCTCGCCAGCGAAGCGCTGCTGCGCGAGGCCCGCGCCAAGGGCTGGGCCGAGCGGTCCGAGGTCAAGGCGCGCATCGATGCCGCGGTCGACGAGATCACGCAGCGCATCGTGGCCACCAGCTACCTCGAATCGCTGGCCCAGCTGCCCGCAGGCTTCCCCTCGGACGCCGAGGTGAACACCGCCTACGAACAGGGCAAGGCAGGCTTCGCGCTGCCCGCGGTCTACCGCGTGGCGCAGATCTACCTGGCGGCCCCGGCCGGCGATGCGGCCGCGCAGGCCAAGGTGCGCGAAGAGGCCCGCAAGCTCGCCACGCAGGCGCGCAGCGGCGATTTCGCGAGCCTGGCGCGCAGCCGCTCCGACGACAAGCGCAGCGCCGAGCGCGGCGGCGAGGTCGGCGCCTTGCCGCTGGCCCAACTGCTGCCCGAGGTGCGCACGGTGGTCGGCAAGCTCAAGGTGGGCGAGGTCAGCGAGGCCGTGGCCTCCGACGCCGGCTTCCACATCGTCAAGCTGCTCGAGACCCAGCCGGCGCGCGTCGCCACGCTGCAGGAAATGAAGCCGCAGCTGCAGGCCGCGCTGCGCCAGCAACGCCAGCAGCAGCTGGTGCAGGCGCACATGGCGGGCCTCGCGCCGGCCGGCAGCGTGACCATCGACGCAGCGGCCCTCGACGCGGCGCTGCGCCAGACCCCTTGATTCCACACCCTCTTCCTCACCTCTTCCGGAGACCCTTTCCATGACCGAAAAATCGACCCCCACCACCGCCGCGCCCGCGCTGCTGCAGAGCCTCAATGCCGCCGTCGTGACCGACGCCATCCAGGCCGCAGGCTGTGCCGTCACCGCCGTCGAACAGGACGGCGTGGTGCGCCTGCACAGCGCCAGCCACGGCATCGGCTTCCAGGTGCTGTGGGGCAACCCCATCGCCGCCGGCGAGTACGCCGACCTCACGCTGAGCTGCCCGCTGCGCGTGCAGGGCGGCACGCTGCCCGAGGGCGTGCTCTCGTCGTGGCACCGCAGCAAGCGCTTCGCGCGCGTGGCGCAGCACGGCGACTTCGTGGTGCTGGAGATGGACGTGGTGGCCGCCGGCGGCGTGGCCCCGGCCCACCTGGCGCTGTCGCTCAACCTGTGGACGCAGATGATGGGCCAGTTCTTCCTGCACCTGCGCAACTACAAGGCGGCTTCGGAAGCCGAAGGCGCGGCCCAGGCCGATGCGCCGGCCGCCGTGGAAGCCGCCGTCGAGGCGTGAGCCCCATGCGCCTCGCTGCCGGCGTGGCCGGGCCCCTGGCCGACGCGCCCTCGCTGCACGACACCAGCGGACCCGACTCGCCCGCCAAACGGGCGCTGCGGGCCGCCACGCAGCAGGCCCAGCGCGCCCAGCGCGCCGAGGCCGCGCGGCTGCGCCAGCGCGCGGCGCTGCTCGAACTCATGGTCCAGACCATGGCCGAACTGCACATCTCGATGGCCGAACTCAACGAGGCGCGGCGCCACTGGCGGGGGTAGGGGCCTATAGCGCGACGGTGCGTCGGCTCGTGCGCTGCGCCCGCTGCTCGACCAGCTGCTGGATCAGCGGTCCGAGCTCCTCCGCGAGCGGCACATGGTCGGGGCTGTCGTTGAGCAGCCCCGAGGTGGGCATGCCGGGTTCCTGTGCATCGCTGGGGCTCTGGACGATGCTGAGGCCGCCGGCGCCCTTGATGGCGATCAGGCCGTCGGTGCCGTCGTTGCCGCTGCCGCTCAGCAGCACGCCGATGACCTCCCGGCCGAAGACCCGGGCCGCGCTCTTGAACAGGCGGTCGGCCGCCGGGCGTTGGAGCCGGACCTTCGGCCCGTCGTCCAGTTCCAGCTGGCCGGCCGCGTCGAACACCAGGTGGTGGTCCGGCGGCGCCAGGTAGAGATGGCCGCGTCGCAGGGTCTCGCCGGCGTCGGCATAGGAGACATCCAGCGGCGTCGCCTTCATCAAGGCCGCGGCCAGGGATTTGGGATGGCGTTCGTCGGGGTGCAGCACCACGACGACCGCGGCAGGGAAATTGCTGGGCAGGGCAGCAACCAGGCGCTTCAGCACATCGAGTGCACCTGTGGCTCCACCGATGACGATCACGTCCATGGCAGCTCCTGTGACCAGGACCGCCGGCCTGCCGGGAGGGCAGGCGCATGACGCGAAATGCGTCTCGGCCTGGAATGTGAAGGCGAAGTTACATCGATGCACGCCCATCCCTTGTAGGGCGATGCCTACCTTCGCTGCCCCGGTGTGCGCGACTTTCGGGGCCTTCGTCACGCGCCGGTCAAATTGCGCGGGCAGCATGCGCTGCGACACGAGCCGTGCCTTTTCGCGGCGTTCCTCCCGCACCGCATGACCTCCCCCCGCCCATGGCAACCCCGGCTCCGCTCGCCTGCGCGCTCGCATTGGCGATCGGCATGAGCCTGGCGCTGGCCGGGCCGGCCGCCGCGCCGCGGCCGGAATCCACGCAGGCGCGTGGGGCGGACCTGGCCTTCGACCTGCCGGCCCAGCCGCTGGCGGAGGCGCTCGAAGCCTTCGGCGCGATGACGGGCTGGTCGGGCTTCTACCAGGCCGACAAGGTGGCGGGCCGGCGTGCACCGGCCCTGGCCGGCCGCTACCCGCCCGAGGCCGCGCTGCGCCTGCTGCTCGAGGGCTCGGGCCTGGCGGTGCACTTCACCGCGCCCGGGGCCTTCGTGCTCGAGCCGGGCGGCGAGGCGGCCCGGGCCCCGAGCGTCGCGGCGGCCGTCCCGCGCGATCCGGTCTACGACGGCCTGCTGCAGTCCCGCGTGCGCGAGATCTTCTGCCGCGACGCGCGCACCATGCCCGACGGCTGGCGCGTGGCGCTGAGCTTCCAGGTCGACGGCGAGGGCCGCATCGCGCGCCCGATGCTGCTCGACAGCACCGGCGATGCCACGCGCGACGGCGCCATCCTGCAGGCCCTGCGCGAGGTGCGCGTGGGCCGTGCGCCGCCGGCGGGCCAATCGGCCGAGCCCTTCGTCATGCTGATCGTGCCGCGCGCCCTGGCGGCCGCGCGCGACTGCGAGGCCCTATGAGCGAGAAGACCGGGCTGGGCGCGCTGCGCGACTTCATGCTGGGCCGCTACGAGGAGCTCAAGCGCCGGCTGACGCTGCAGCTGGGCAGCGCCGCCCTGGCCGGCGACGCGCTGCAGGACACCTGGCTGCGCCTCGAGGGCGGCGCCGAATCGGCCGCGCCCGTGCAGCACCCGCTGAGCTACCTGATGCGCATGGCCACCAACGCCGCGCTCGACCGGCTGCGCGCCGAGGGCCGCTTCCTGGGCGGGACCGAGGTGGAGCAGATCTTCGACAGCCTGAGCGACCCCGCGCCCGGCCCCGCGCAGACCGCCGAGGCGCGCTCCGAGGCGCAGCGCCTGGCGGCCGTGCTCGACGAGATGCCGCCGCGGCGCCGCCGCATCCTGATCCTTATCCGGGTCGACGAGATGCCGCGCCAGGAAGTGGCGCGGCGCCTGGGCGTGTCGGTGAGCCTGGTCGACCGCGAACTGCGCCGCGCCCACGAGCATGTGACGGAGCGCATGCAATGAGCCTGGGCCGAGGGTGTGCAGTTTTGGCGCGCGAGAACCGTCTTGTGTTCGTGCGCCCCGTGTTCTCCGTTTCACCCGTTGCCAGCCATGCCCGCGGAGCCGTCGATGCGCGCGCCTGAACTTGAGGCGCAAGCCCAGGCCTGGGTGCGCAAGCTGGCTTCGGGCGCGGCCCGGCCGCGCGACGCGCGCGCGCTGAAGCGCTGGTGCGAGACCAGCGAGGCGCACGCCCAGGCCTTCCGCACCGCCCACGGCCAGTGGCGCGCGCTGCGCCCCGCGGCGGTGCTGGCCGGCCAGCACGACCCCGAGCTGGCCCGCCTGCGCGCGGCCGATGCATTCCCCATGCCCACGCCCGTGCTGTCGCGCCGCCGCATGCTGGGCGGCGCCATGGCGATGGCCGTCACCGGCCTCGGCGTGGCGCTGGTCAAGCCGCCGCTCGACCTCTGGCCTTCGGTGGAGGCGTTGCGCGCCGACATCCGCACCGGCGTGGGCGAGCAGCGGCGCCTCGCGCTGGGCCCGTCGGTCACGGTCGACCTCAACACCCGCAGCAGCCTCGCGCTGCGCGCCGCCGACGGACCGTCCGCGGGCATCGAGCTGATCGACGGCGAGGTGTCGGTCGATGCGGCGCGTGCCGCCCATCCCTTCACCGTGACCGCCGCCCAGGGCCAGGCCTGGACCACCGACGGACGCTTCGAGGTCCGCTGGCGCACCGACGGCATCTGCGTGACCTGCCTCGAAGGCCGCGTGCAGGTGGCCGCCGGCGGGCGCGAGGCCACGCTCGGGCCCTCGCAGCAGCTCAGCTACGACAGCCATGCGCTGGGCACGCCACGGCAGATCGATGCGGCATCGCTGTCGCCCTGGCGCGAGGGCGTGCTGAGCTTCCGCCACACCGCGCTGACCGAGGTGGTGGCCGAGATCAACCGCTACCGCCCGGGCCGCGTGCTGCTGCTGGCGCGCGCGCTTGGCGACCAGCCGGTCAGCGGGCGCTTCGTGATCGCCGACCTGGACCGGGCGCTGGTGCAGATCCAGCGGCTGTTCCGGTTGGAGCGCACGGCGCTGCCCGGCGGGATCGTGCTGCTGGGCTAGGGCCCGAGCAGCGTGATCGCCAGCCCCACGGCCGCGCAGGCCCCGAGCAGCGGCAGCACGCCCACCTTGAAGCGGAACAGCGCGACGGCCGAGGCCACGGCGATCGCGGCCGAGACGATGTCGAAGGGCCCGCCGAAGCCCTGGGGCCACAGCACATGGTGGGCGAAGAACAGCGCCAGGTTCAGGATCACGCCCACCACCGCCGCCGTGATGGCCGACAGCGGCGCCGTGAAGCCCAGCCTGCCGTGCGTGGCCTCGATGGCCGGTCCGCCGGCCAGGATGAAGACGAAGGACGGCAGGAAGGTGAAGAAGGTCACGACGCTGGCGGCCAGCGCGCCGGCCAGGAACAGCGCGTCCGGCCCCAGCACCTGCTGGAGCCAGCCGCCGACGAAGCCCACGAAGGCCACCACCATGATCAGCGGGCCCGGCGTGGTCTCGCCCAGGGCCAGCCCGTCGATCATCTGGGCGCCGGAGAGCCAGTGGTGCTGCTCGACCGCCCCCTGGTACACATAGGGCAGCACCGCATAGGCGCCGCCGAAGGTCAGCAGCGCCGCCTTGCTGAAGAACCAGCCCATCTGCGTGAGTGTGCCCTGCACGCCCTGGACCGCGACCAACATGCCCATGGCCAGCAGCCAGAGGCCGGCGCCCACGCCCAGCACCTTGGCCAGCCGCGCGCGCGAGAAACGCGCATGGGGTGGTGTCGGCGTGTCGTCGTCGATCCATGCCGGGCCGTAGTGCGCGGACGCACGGCCGTGGCCGCCGCCGGGCGAGAACACCGCGGGTGCCCAACGCGCGCCCAGGTGGCCGATCGCACCGGCCGCCAGCACGATCGCGGGGAAGGGCGTGTCGAAGGCGAAGATCGCGACGAAGGCGGCCGCGGCGATGCCCCACATCCAGCGGTTCTTCAAGGCGCGGCTGCCGATGCGGTGGGCCGCGTGCAGCACCAGCGCGGTGACGGCCGGCTTGATGCCGTAGAAGATGCCGGCCACCGCCGGCACGTTGCCGAAGCGCAGGTAGACCCACGACAGCGCGATCAGGATGCACAGCGAGGGCAGCACGAACAGCACGCCGGCGACGATGCCGCCGCGGGTCCTGTGCATCAGCCAGCCGATGTAGGTGGCCAGCTGCTGGGCCTCGGGGCCGGGCAGCAGCATGCAGAAATTCAGCGCGTGGAGGAAGCGCTGCTCGCTGATCCAGCGCCGGCGCTCGACCAGCTCGGTGTGCATGATCGCGATCTGCCCGGCGGGCCCGCCGAAGCCGATGAAGCCCAGCTTGAGCCAGAAGCGCAGGGCTTCTGCGAAAGTGACGGGAGGGGGCGCGGCAGGCGAGGGCGGCGCAGGGGGCGAGGCAGTGTCCACGGAGGGCTCCGAAGGGGTCTCCAGCGCTTGGACGGGACACCGTCTTGTTTCAGGCCGGGAGGCTGTTTTCCCGGCGACGGCATCCTAGCAGCCGGGTGTGACTAGAACGCGTGCCGCAGGCCGACGCTGTAGACGTTCTGGTCGTAGCCCGCCGCGCCGAGCCCGTAGAAGCGCTGGCTTGCCGAACCCTTGTTCTGCATCCGCACCAGGTTGGCGATCAGCGCGGTGCGCTTCGACAGGAAGTATTCGGCCCCCAGGCGCACGAAGGCGCTGTCGTCGGGCGTGCCCTTCTGGTCGCGTGCCACGTAGTCGAGCGTGAGGTTCAGCGCCAGCTTCGGCGGCGTCCAGACCAGCCCGATGTCGTAGGCCGCGGCCTTCGGCGTGCCGATGGCCGCGTCGGGCGTGCTGGTGGCGTAGCCGCCGTGCAGGCGCCAGCTGCCCGTGGCGCCGGGCTGGAACAGGTAGCTCGCGCCGGCCGTCGCCAGCTTCGTCGCGCGGCCCTGCGCGTCGTGCTGGACGCGCCAGGTCGCGCCCGCCTCGAAGGGGCCGCCGGCCGCGTAGTTGGCGGCGATCTCCGAGGTGTGGCCGGCCGTGCCTTCGCCCAGTGCGTAGAGCCCGCGCAGCGTCACGCCACCCCAGCTCGGCGACACGTACTTCACCGAGTTCGGGAGCGTTTCGCTGATGCCGCCGAACTCGCTGAACTGGAAGGCGGAATAGCCGGCGAAGACGAAGTAGCGCCCGAGGATGTCGTCCTCGAGGTCCCAGTGGCGGCCCAGCGTCAGCGTGCCGAAGCCGCCCCGCAGGCCCACGTAGCTGCTGCGGTTGAAGAAGGCCGTGGCGTTGGACGGGTTGCCGGTGTCGAGCGAATAGCCCATCTCGAGGTTGAACACCGCGGAGAGCCCGCCGCCCAGGTCCTCGCTGCCGATGAAGCCCAGGCGCGAGGCCGTGACCTTGCTGTTCTCCAGCCGGTCGGTGCTGCCGAGGCTCGTGCCTTCGCGCACGTTGGTGACGTGGACCAGCTCGGTGGCGGCGATGCCGTACAGCGTGACCGACGACGCGCCGCCGGGCGGCAGGCCGCGCGAGGACTGGGCCTGGACCGACAAGGCCAGCAGCAGGAGCGCCGCGGCGCAGGGGAGCCTGTGGAAGAGGTTCATGGTGTGGGTTCGTGAATGAAGAAGAAAAATTGGGGACGTGCGCATCCGCACGGCCCGTGCGGGCCGCGAGAAAGGAACGGGGGGAAAGCTAGGCCTGCAGCGCCGCGGCCGCCATGCGCATGGCCGCTGCGACCGGCGCGATCACGGGCACTGCGAAGCGGCCGGCGATGCGTTCGGCACTCTCGGCCAGCGGGCCGCCGCCGATCACCACCGCCTGCGCGCCGTCCTGCTGGATCGCGAGCGCGACCGCGTCGGCCAGGTACGCGTCCTGCAAGGCCGGGTCGGCCGCCAGGGCCAGCGGATCGCCGGGCGGAATCCGGCAGCCGGTGAAGCAGGGGGCGAGCCCGAGCCGCTCGACCGCCGCGGTGATCGCCGGGCCCAGCTCGGGGGTGGTCGTCGCGATGCCGAAGCGGCGCCCGCCCATCGCGCCTTCGCGCATCGAAGCCTCGCCGATGCCGAAGACCGGAATCGACACGCTGGCTCGGAGCGCCTCCAGCCCGGGATCGCCATAGGCCGCGACCACGATCGCGCCGACCTCGGCCGCGCGCCGCCTGCCGATCGCGAGCACCTCTTCCACCGAGATGGCCAGTTCCTCGACGGTGGTGATCATCTTCGCGCCGCGCGCGGCGGTCTCGCTCTCGAGCGTGAAGGCCGGGGGCAGGGCACGGCGCGCGATGGCATGCATCATCGCGGTCGTCTCGCGCGAGGTGTTCGGGTTGATCAGCAGAACGATGGGTTTCATGGCGGACGGTCCGGCGCGCGGCGCGGCACTCAGTGGGAGGAAACGGGTCGGGTCGCTGCGACGGGCACCGGTGCATCGGCCTCGTCGTCGCCGCTGCCCTCGATGGATTTTCCGAAGGTCTCGGGCGCGAACTGCACCGCGATCGCGAAGATCCCGTACATCACGGCGATCATCCCGAACATGCCGGCCACGCCATGGAGGTCGAACATCTTCCCCGCCGCCAGCTGCGACAGCGCGCCGCCCACCGTGCCCAGCGCCAGCAGGAAGGACACACCCAGGCCGCGCATGCGCGTGGGGTAGAGCTCGGGTGCGTAGATCCAGATGGAGGTGTTGAGCGTGAGCACGCAGAACTGGAACAGCGCACCGAAGACCAGCACGTAGGCCACGCTGCCGGTCAGGTTGCCGAAGGCCAGGCCCGCGAGGCAGGCCGCGACGGCGCCGAAGGTCAGCACCCGCTTGCGCGGCAGGTTGTAGCCCAGAACGGATGCTGCGATGGCGCCCAGCAGGCTGCCGCTCTGCATCACGATGGTGAAGGCGAAGCTCTTGGTGATCGAGTAGCCCTGCGCCACCAGGATGGTGGGCATCAGCGTGAGCACCGACAGTTGGGCGCCGAAGGTCATCCACGAGGCGATGCCGACGGCGATGGTGCGGCGCGCATAGACGCCGCTGAAGATGTCGCCGATGCGCGTGGCCCGGCGCTGCGGCGCGGTCGATTCGGCATCGGCTGTGATGTATTCACGGAAGGGGTAGCTGCCGTTGGCGAGCTGGCCCGCGGCCAGCATCGACAGCACCTGGTTGGCCTCCTTCACCTTGCCCTGCGACAGCAGGAAGCGCGGTGTCTCCGGAATGAAGCGCCGGTAGAACACGATGAAGACCGCCGGCAGCACCAGGCAGCCGAACAGCCAGCGCCAGGCGTTGTCGCCCGGGAAGATCGCGAACACGCCGAGCGCGAAGGCCGGCGCCAGCATGTTGCCCAGGCCGCCGCCGCCGACGTTGATCAGCCCCACCGCCGTGCCCCGGAAGCGGGCCGAGCAGAACTCCGCCAGCATGGTGACCGCGGTCGTGATCTCGCCGCCCAGGCCCAGCCCCACGATGAAGCGTCCGATGGACAGCACGGTGTAGTTCGGTGCGGTCGCGCAGAGGATGGCGCCGAAGGTGAACAGCGCCAGGTTCACGTTGAGCATGAAGCGCCGCCCCTTGAGGTCGGCGAAGTAGCCCGAGCCCAGCCGGCCCATCGCGGCCGCGATGAAGGTGATGGTGTTGAGGAAGCCGATGTCGGTGGCGCTCAAGCCCCACTGCTGGCGCAGCAGCGGGCCCACCAGACCGACCGCGTTCTGCTCGAACACGTCGAACAGCACGCCACAGACCACCAGGAAGATGATGCTCTTGTGCGACCGCGTCACGCCCATGCCGTCCAGTGCCGTTTCGAGTTGGCGCATCTGGGCGGTTTGTGGTGCGGACGAAGAGACGATTGCTTCTCCAGCCATGAAAACTCCTCGGTACCTTGCGTTGTGAAGAGGCGGTCCTGCGCGGAACGCCCAGCCTTGGTGCCTTCACCAAGTCATCCGAAGGTGAAATGCAGATTTCGTGCCAGAGTTTCAATGAAAAATGGTTTTCATGAAAACGCGTATAAACCCGCGGCCAGCGGCATCGGCGTGCCGACGATCAGGAAGCGGAGGGGCGGGGCGCGGTTTCGGCGCGCAGTTCGGCGAAGCGCTCGTGCGCAGCCTCGACGCCCGACAGGCGCTTGCGGCCCGCCGTGCCCGCCTGTTCCATCACGCGCGTGGCCAGCAGGTCGCACAGCAGCATCAGCGCCACGTGGTTGTCGAGCGGCCCCGGGGCAGCCGAGTGGCAACGGATCACCCATTGCGCGTTCACGTGGGTGCGCGAGAGCTGGTCGGTGACGTACAGCACCTTGGCGCCGGCCGCCGTGGCGCTGCTCGCGAACTGGGCCGCGACCGCCGGGCTGCGCCGCAGCGCGAACACGATCAGCAGGTCCTTGTCGCCCATGTCCATCGCGTACTCGCCCAGGGTTTCACCCGCGCCGGGAATGACCTGGGTGCGCGGCAGCAGCTGCGCGAGCTGCCAGCGCAGGTAGCTGGCGAAGCTGCGGTTGCTGCGGTAGCCGAGGAACCACACGCTGCGTGCCTTGGCGATGGCCTGGGCGATCTCGTCCACCGTGGACTCGGCGATGTGGCCGAAGGTGGCGGCGATGTTCTGCTGCGCGAGCCGGATGTGGGCCTCGATCGAGCCCTCGGGCGCACCCGGCCGCGGCGCATCGAGGAACAGCGGCGAGCCTTCCGAGCGCTCTTCCCGCGCATGGCGCCGCGCGCTCTCGTAGCTGTCGTAGCCCAGGCGCCGGATGAAGCGCGTCATGGTCGCGTTCGACACCTTCACCAGCGCGGCCAGCTCCGAGGCGTTGTAGCTCGCGAGGTCGCCGGGGAAGTCCAGGATGAACTCGCCCAGCCGCCGTTCGCTGGGTGGCAGCGCGTCCAGCATGTGGCGGCACATGCTGGACGCGCTGCCACCCAGCGAACGGCGGCTGGGCGAGTTCATCCTGGACTTCCCCGGCGAC